>NZ_VIKW01000018.1 GCF_009711975.1 Anabaena sp. UHCC 0204 | reverse complement strand
TTCTCCTACCAATTGGAGAGCAAAATACTATACTTAATCAAACCAGCATATTACCCAAATCCAAAAGCCATTGAATCATGAAAACTATCACCAATCAAATTCTTCCATCTATCGGAGTCAGCTTATTTAGCTTCATTACTCTCACCCCTAGCATCGGTTTTGCCCAACCATTAGCACAACTGAATAATTGGCAATTCAACCCCCAAGCACAGCAACTAGAAATTAACCTCTCCGCTACCACAACACCCCAGTATTTCTATCTTGCCCAACCACCACGTCTTGTCCTCGATTTACCTAATACTAAACTGGGCAAAGTCCTGACTCAAAAAAACTACAAAGGCGCAATTCAGAGAATTCGCGTCTCCCAATTTAACGAAAATGTCACCCGTATAGTTCTTGACCTCGCACAAGAAACTCAGTTACAACCAAACCAAGTACAACTTCAACCCATTTCTCGACAAAAACCCACGCGCTGGGTATTCAAGCCCCGTATTTCCTATAATACCACTTCTTCCAAACCCGGCAATTCCTCTTCCCCCGCCAACAGTCTCTTGCTCAAACCCTCCACAAATCTCCCCCCATCCACAAACCTCACAAATAGCTCCCAACAACCCTTAATTACTGTACCACCCCTAAATTCTCAAAATTCCTCACCTATCAATAATTCACCCCTTCCCTCCGCCATGCTTCCCACCCCTTCAGGAAACAACTTGAACGAAATTCCCATTATTGAATTTGGACAACCTCTACCCATACAAAAATTTTAGGCTGTTGCTGGATTGGACTATGAAATTGAAAAAATTAAAATCTTTCCGTCTCTTGTGGATTTCCCACAGCCCCTGGTTGAGATAAAAAGAAATTTTGAGCGGATTCATTTTGATAAATACATCTAATATCTGGTTTTTCACTGTTTAAATCCCCAGTAAAGCCAAACGTATTCAGACGATTCTTACATTCCCGCACCTGATCTGATGTCACCAATCTTTTATTTTCCAAAATTGCCCAGTTATTTTGACGGATTACACATCCAGGACGGATATTCGGCTGGGCGACATAGACGTTAAATGGGTTAAGCGTTACAAACAATCTAGCATCCATTACCATTGCACTAGCTCCATACTGCACACAAATTTCAGGATTTGGCGCTCTAGTGTCAATGAACTCACGGGAAGCCACATTCGATGTACTCAATGTGGTTGTAGAACTAAACGCAATCCCAATCCCAATTCCCAAAATCAGCACCCCTCCTAAAAGGGCAATGGTGGCGAAGTTAAACATCGGAGATTGGAAAATAGAGGGTTTAGGGGTATTAGCCGGTCTAGTATTAGAAGATTTACGTCTCATTTTCGCTTTATTACCTTCATGCCAAAGTAGGAAGGGATTGGTTTATTTTTTCCCTTCTTCAGTATGCCGAGTCTTGAGGATAATTGTCCGTTATTTTCAGTCAAATTCCCATTTATTAGTATGAGGGATGATGTCATTCATCTGGGCTTTTCTTATTTATCCCACAGCAAAATCAGTGTAATGTCGCAATTTGGGCGGATTAAAACCTAAAACAATATCTTCTTTAGGAACACCAAGTTCAACTAATTCATTCGCAATACCAATTTCTGTACCATCCTGTTGCACCCAAATTTTACCATCAATGATATCCAAATGCAGAACAGTACCATAAATACGCTTAGAATCGAACCAACCAACATATACAAGTTGATAGTGGTCGTCTTCAGTATCAAAAATAGTTTCTGCTTGAATCCGTTTATCCCAAACCAATTTAGCCCGTGCAGTTAGTAGATTTTTTATATGTTGTCGGTATTCATCAATGGTAGCCATTTTTCAATCACCTCCATATCAATATTATAAATCAGCAACAGAAGTTGGTTTTGAGTAACAAGTTCTTGAATAAATGAGGTAATAAAAAATCGCTCATGAATATCACTGGATACGGCTAAATATAAAACACGTTTTGGATCTTGGATTCGGTTTCTCAATGAAAAAATCAAATATTTAATCAAATTTTCCAAATAACTTATTGATTGTAAAAAATTAAATTAAGTAGGTGGACGTGAGATAACCAAAATGTGTAAAGAAAAGTAAAATCGCCCAAAACCCTCTTCCTGTTCCCTGTTACATTCCCCCAACGACAATTTTTAACGCCTACCTACTTAGCATATCCCATAATAATTGAACCGCAGGGGCGGGGTTGACCCACCCTGACAATCTTCTTAACTAGCTAACAGTGTCTTTTCCAGAGGTTTCCAGCGGAAAGTGCGATCGCCACCTCTCTCAATTACCACCTTCACCCGTGGTTCTAATTTGGGCAAATTCATTAAATACTCAACTTCCTGATCAGAAAGAATATGTCCCTCAATAATCCACAACACCAACCCTTTTGATTTAGGGGGTAACTGTTCCAAATGAGAACTGATCATTGGCGGTAAGTAATACACCTCACCCACAGCCGCACCGCTACCAGTGCTTTTTTTACCCAAATGCGGTGGTCTAACACCATGAACTTGCGTTAGATATGCAGCTACATCACCTAATCCCCTAGCAGTAATATGAAGACCAATATAGCCAGCCGCCCTTAAGCGGCGGAGATACCGACCTTCATAACCCCCCTCCAGAGGAACATAAACACCCAACGCGCCAAATTTTTCTAGATTGCGGATGAAACCGTTACCAGTGGTAATTAGTGCCATAGATTTTTCTCCTATCCCACTTAGATGTGTCTATTATTCACTGCTATACAAAACCTGATTAAACTATTCAAAGTTAATCATTCCACTAGAACACATTCTAGAAGGTCTGCTTCTTGTTTCCACCAAGGGAGTCAACTCCTTCTTGTCCACAAGCTTAAATTCGGGTGTAGCCCACCCTATATTTTTCATTATTCACTCTTATGGTGGTAGATTAAGTTAAATGAAGTTGCATATTTTTAGCCCTCTTGAGAATTCAAGGCTGGAATATAGGCATAATCATCTATTCCCCATCACATAGCAAAAAAATACTAGACAAAAATTCATGAATGATTTATATTATTAGATTGTGACCGAATAGTATAATTAGATAGCTATCTTGTTTAGAGTTTCTAGTTAGTCCTAGCATCTGAGTTTCTAGTTAGTTTCCCTAAAGGATAAACTAGCTCATCCAGACAAGAGACTGCTAAACTAAAAAACTTTCAGGTCAAACCAAGAGCTACAGCCATATCTAATGCTCTAATATCAGTTCACTCCCTTAGCCCCTCACAGAAAATTAGCTCACAAGTAGAATTATTTCACTGACCCACAAGGGAAACGATGAGATGAATACTAGTAAGGTAACGACAGTCCTCTAACCAATACCATGGAAAAGAGAAGAAGGCATAGAGGAAACGAACAAATCAGCGTATACTAAAAATAATTTTAAGCAAGTCCGTTCGCGGAATGTTCCATAGGAACAAATACTAGTTTGAAATTTAGTAGCACTTACTCTGATTAATTGAAAAGCCGTGGGACACACGGTGTGCAATCTCAGTTAATGTCTTCAAACAAGAATCACTGAGAAACCCACCTTCACCGGCAAGGGAGTGTGTGGTGTATGTCACGCGGAACCTCAAACAATTGTTTAAGGTATGATAAAGGTGTAGTTCCTGAGCAATAATGTTGGTTTTATAGCATTATATTCAGTCTCAAGAAAGGGATACTGAGCGGAAATAACCACTTAAGTCCTAATACACCAAAGAGTGCCAGAGCAACTGCTTGGACGAAAGCATTGCTGCACAACGCGCAAAGCAATCTAGCATTGCATCCGATTACAGAAGTAATACCTTCTCTAGAAGAGTAGGCAATTATTCCTGTTATTGTGGTTAAGTAAGTGAAAATAAACAAATTCACTAAGAGCAGAAGTGACAAAAATTGTTGCGTCGCCAAGAATTTGCACTGTCTAACGCCAGTCCAAATTTTAGAGGTTATAGTTTAACCTCAAGCGATAGTAATAAAACTTGTCACCAATCCAACTTCCAGGTCAGCAATTAGAAAGGAGAACCAGTAACTGTGTCTGTAGGTATTCTCGGCACCAAGCTGGGCATGACCCAAATCTTCGATGAAACAGGAATCTCTATTCCTGTCACAGTCATCCAAGCCGGTCCATGCACTGTTACACAAGTTAAAACAAAACAGACCGACGGTTACGCTGCCATTCAAATTGGTTATGGTGAAGTCAAACCCAAGGCATTGAACAGACCATTGTTGGGTCATTTGGCTAAATCATCCGCTCCCGCAGTCCGTCATCTGAATGAATATCGCACCGATAGCACTGGTGATTATGCTTTAGGTCAAGAAATTAAAGCAGATATTTTTAGTGCTGGTGAAATAGTAGATGTAATTGGTACAAGTATCGGTCGCGGTTTTGCCGGCAACCAGAAGCGTAATAATTTTGGTCGCGGTCCCATGTCTCATGGTTCTAAAAACCACAGAGCGCCCGGTTCTATTGGTGCTGGTACAACCCCAGGTCGTGTTTATCCCGGTAAAAGGATGGCAGGACGTTTAGGTGGTACTCGCGTCACTATTCGCAAACTGACAGTAGTAAGAGTAGATGCAGAACGCAACTTGATCCTCATTAAAGGAGCTATTCCTGGTAAACCAGGTGCTTTAGTGAATGTCGTCCCTGCAAAAAAAGTTGGTAGAAAATAGTCGTTGGTCATTAGTCATTAGTTCAGTGGCAAAGATGCCGACAACTGACAACTGACAACTGACAACTGACAACTGACAAAGGACACAAAGATGGTAGAGAGTGTAGTTAAAAATTGGCAAGGAGAGCAAGTCGGAGAAACAAGCTTCGACTTAAGAGTTGCCAAAGAAAAGACAGCAGCGCATATTGTACACCGCGCCCTCGTCAGACAAATGACCAATTCTCGCCAGGGAACTGCCAGCACGAAAACTCGTGCCGAAGTTCGAGGTGGTGGTCGTAAGCCTTGGCGACAAAAAGGTACAGGTCGCGCCCGGGCTGGTTCTATTCGTTCACCACTATGGCGTGGTGGTGGTGTCATCTTTGGACCAAAACCCAGAGATTTCAACGTGAAGATGAACCGCAAAGAACGCCGTTTAGCACTGCGGACAGCTTTCATTGGTCGCGCTGACGATTTAATAGTGGTTGAAGAATTTAGCTCTGAACTACAGCGTCCTAAAACCAAGGAACTCGTAGCAGCATTAGCTAGATGGGGCGCTCAACCAGAACAAAAAACACTATTAATCTTGTCAGAAATAGCAGAAAACGTGCTTTTATCAGCCCGTAACATCGAAAACTTAAAACTGATTGCCGCTGACCAGTTGAATGTTTACGACTTGCTCCATGCTGACAAAATTATCGTCACATCATCAACCTTAGAGAAAATTCAGGAGGTCTACAGTGCCTAATGTTGCCCCCCGTGACCTACCTGATTTAGTGCGTCGCCCTATTCTCACCGAAAAAGCGACCATGCTGATGGAGCAAAACAAATACACCTTTGAAGTAACTCCTAAAGCCACTAAGCCACAAATTAAAGCTGCAATTGAAGATTTATTTGCAGTTAAAATCGTCAAAATCAATACTGCTAATCCCCCACGTAAACAAAAGCGTGTAGGTAGATTTATTGGATATAAACCCCAATATAAGCGAGCTATTGTTACCGTTGCCCCTGGGGATGAAGAAAAAATTAGAAAAGTTCTATTCCCAGAAGTCTAGAGATTTTAGATTTTAGATTTTAGATTTTAGATTGGGCTAATAAAAACAATGCCAAGTAACAATTAAAAATCGGAAATTAAAATCAAAAAATTCTGGCTCCAAAATCCAAAATCCAAAATCCAAAATTGAACTATGGGTACTCGTTCTTATCGCCCTTATACCCCCAGTACTCGCCAAGTTATCATTTCCGACTTTGCCGAAATTACGAAAACTGAACCAGAAAAATCATTAACTGAATCAGTTCATCGTCCCAAAGGTCGGAACAATCAAGGGCGGATAACCAGCCGTCGCCGGGGTGGCGGACACAAACAACTTTACCGCATTATTGACTTTAAAAGAGATAAGCGGAATATACCTGCTACAGTTACAGCCATTGAATACGATCCTAACCGGAATGCGCGGATTGCTTTATTGTTGTATGAAGATGGCGAAAAGCGTTACATCCTGCAACCAAATGGCATGACTGTAGGCACAAAGGTAATTGCTGGACCTGAGTCTCCTATCGAAGATGGTAATGCTTTACCTTTGTCGAATATTCCTTTGGGTAGTAGTGTTCACAACGTCGAAATGACTCCAGGTAAAGGTGGTCAAATCGTGCGTGCAGCCGGAGCAACAGCGCAAGTTGTCGCTAAAGAAGGCAATTATGTCACACTCAAATTACCTTCTGGTGAAGTTCGCTTGATTCGGCGTGATTGCTATGCCACCATTGGTCAAGTCGGCAATACAGACGCAAGAAACCTAAGTGCTGGTAAAGCTGGACGAAATCGCTGGAAAGGCCGTCGTCCTAAGGTTAGAGGTAGTGTCATGAACCCTGTCGATCACCCACATGGTGGTGGTGAGGGTAGAGCGCCTATCGGTAGAGCCGGTCCTGTAACACCTTGGGGTAAACCAACTTTAGGGGCTAAGACCCGGAAGCGCAAGAAAGCAAGCACTAAGTTAATTCTTCGTCGTCGCCGCAAATCTTCTAAACGCGGTCGTGGTGGTCGTCAATCCTAGAGAATTTTAATTTTTGGATTTGAGATTGGATTTATTTTTAAGCATTCAAAGTTTTTGAAGCCTAATGAAGACAACTGAAGAAATCCAAAATTAGAAATTCAAAATTCAAAATCCAAAATCCAAAATTGAATTATGGGTCGTTCTTTAAAAAAAGGTCCTTTTGTTGCTGATCATCTCCTCACGAAAATTGAGAAGCTGAACGCAAAAGACGAAAAACAAGTGGTAAAAACTTGGTCGAGAGCTTCGACAATTTTACCCTTGATGGTAGGTCATACGATCGCTGTTCATAATGGACGGCAACACGTTCCCGTATTTGTCAATGAACAAATGGTAGGACATAAGTTAGGAGAATTTGCTCCTACACGTACCTACAGAGGTCATGGCAAAAGTGACAAAAAATCAGGGAGATAGTCATTAGTCAGTAGTCAGTGGTCATTAGTCCTCTTGCAACTGACAACGGACAACTGACAACAGACAACTGACAAAAATGGAGTAAATTATGGCAACTGATACTACTGAAGTTAAGGCGATCGCCCGTTATATACGCATTTCTCCCTATAAAGTGCGCCGCGTACTTGATCAAATTCGGGGACGTTCATACCGAGAAGCACTAATCATTCTCGAATTTATGCCCTATCGTGCCTGTGAACCAGTATTAAAGGTTCTCAGAAGCGCCGCAGCTAATGCAGAGCATAATGCTGGGTTAGAGCGGGGCAATCTGGTGATTAGTCAAGCTTATGCTGACCAAGGACCAGTGCTGAAACGGTTTCAACCCAGAGCGCAAGGTCGAGCTTACCAAATTCGCAAGCCAACGTGTCATATCACTGTTGCTGTTTCTGCCGGCGCTACTGCTAAGTAAACAGCCATACATAGACAACAAAATTGCGTACAGTAAGAAATTTTAGAGGAAGCATTTGTGGGACAGAAAATTCATCCAGTCGGGTTTCGATTGGGTATAACTCAAGAACACCAATCCCGTTGGTTTGCAGAACCTGACCGTTATCCAGAACTTCTACAAGAAGACCATAAACTCCGTCAATACATTGAACAAAAACTAGGTAGATACGCTCAAAATAACGCCGGTATTTCCGAAGTAAGAATTGAGCGCAAAGCTGATCAAATCGACCTAGAAGTACGGACAGCAAGACCGGGTGTGGTCGTAGGTCGTGGTGGTCAAGGTATTGAATCATTGCGGACTGGACTCCAAGACGCTTTAGGTGGTAATCGCCAAATTCGCATTAACGTTGTTGAAGTCCAACGAGTTGATGCTGATGCTTACCTAATTGCCGAGTATATTGCTCAACAATTAGAGCGTCGTGTTTCCTTCCGTCGAGTTGTCCGTCAAGCCATTCAACGGGCCCAAAGAGCAGGTGTACAAGGCATCAAAGTGCAAGTCAGTGGTCGGCTCAACGGTGCAGAAATTGCCCGGACTGAGTGGACTCGTGAAGGTAGAGTTCCTCTCCACACCTTACGTGCTGATATTGACTACTCATACTGCACAGCTAAAACGATTTACGGAATTCTCGGCATCAAAGTTTGGGTATTTAAAGGAGAAATTATTCCTGGTCAGGAAGAAGCTCCCGCCCAACCAGCTAGAGAACGTGACCGTGAACGTGGTGATCGTGACCGCGAACCCCGTCGCCGTCAACAACAACGTCGCCGTCAGCAGTTTGAAGACCGTTCCAATGAAGCCTAGTCAATGGTCAAGAGTCAGTGGCAAAACAAGCTGACAACTGACAACCGACAACTGACAACTGACAACTGACAACTGACAAATCATGTTAAGTCCTAGAAGAACTAAATTCCGCAAACAACAACGCGGACGCATGGAAGGTCTTGCCAGCCGTGGTAGTACCCTTAACTTTGGAGATTTCGGACTCCAAGCCCAAGAACCATCTTGGATTACCTCAAGGCAAATCGAGGCTTCCCGTCGAGCCATGACTCGTTATATTCGTCGGGGTGGCAAAATCTGGATTCGGATTTTCCCTGATAAACCAATCACCATGCGTCCTGCTGAAACCCGGATGGGTTCTGGTAAGGGTAATCCCGAGTTTTGGGTAGCCGTCGTCAAACCAGGCCGGATCATGTTTGAAATTGCCGGCGTTTCCGAAGAAATCGCCCGCGAAGCTATGCGATTGGCTGACACTAAGTTGCCAATTAAGACCAAATTTATTGTGCGCTCTCAACCACAGGAGCAGGAGTAGGTTATGCCTCTTCCCAAGATTGCGGAAGCTAGAGAATTAAATGACGAAAGATTGGCTGAGGAAATTGTCGCTGTTAAAAGACAATTATTCCAGTTGCGCTTGCAAAAAGCCACCAGACAACTAGAAAAGCCTCACCAGTTTAAACACGCACGCCATCGTCTCTCCCAATTACTAACAGTAGAAGGAGAACGCAAACGGGCAGCAAGTATTTCAGAGCAAGAGCAAAAGTAGGAGATTATGGCAGTCAAAGAACGAGTTGGCTTGGTAGTGAGCGATAAAATGCAAAAAACTGTGGTAGTAGCCATAGAAAACCGCGCTCCTCACCCCAAGTACGGCAAAATCGTAGTTCAAACCCGCCGCTATAAAGTTCACGACGAAGAAAATACCTGCAAAACAGGCGATCGCGTGCGGATTCAAGAAACTAGACCCCTCAGCAAAACCAAGCGTTGGCAAGTTACAGAAATCCTGAACACCAAAGCTAGAACGTAAACCGTTGTACTAACAGCTACAACGACCTCAAAAGAGAGACCAGTCGTGATTCAACCCCAATCTTATCTGAATGTCGCAGATAATAGCGGTGCTAAAAAAATAATGTGCATCCGCGTATTAGGCGCAGGTAACCGCCGTTATGGTGGCGTAGGTGATAAAATTATCGCCGTTGTCAAAGAATCTTCACCCAACATGGCTGTAAAAAAGTCAGACGTTGTGGAAGCAGTAATTGTTCGTACACGTAAAGCAATTAATCGTGATAGTGGTATGTGCATCCGCTTTGACGATAATGCCGCAGTTATCATCAACAAAGATGGTAATCCTAGAGGAACACGGGTATTTGGACCTGTAGCTCGAGAACTGCGCGATAAAAACTTTACTAAAATTGTTTCTCTGGCTCCGGAGGTGCTGTAATGGCAAAGCGGCCACAACCTAAAGTTTTTCATAAAATGCACGTCAAAACCGGTGATACTGTGCAAATTATCGCTGGCAAAGACAAAGGTAAAGTTGGTGAAGTGATTAAAGCACTACCACAAGTGAGTAAAGTCCTTGTCAAAGGTGTCAACATTAAAACCAAGCACGTTAAACCCCAACAAGAGGGAGAATCAGGGCAAATAGTCACTCAGGAGTACCCAATTCATAGCTCCAATGTGATGCTCTATTCCACTAAACAAAACGTTGCTAGTCGTGTCTGCTACACTTTCACCTCCGAAGGTAAGAAAGTCAGAATGCTCAAAAAAACAGGCGAAATTCTCAGCAATTAAAAAATTAAGAATTAAAACTTGAACTTTTTAATTTGAAACTTTGAATTGCAGCGAAGAGACCCTGACAAAGCCCAGGGGATATAAGGACAAACACTATGGCGAAAACACGACTCAAAACTGTATATCAAGAGACAATTACTCCCAAATTGATTACTCAGTTTGAATACACCAACGTGCATCAAGTGCCGAAGGTGATTAAGATAACTATAAACAGAGGTTTGGGAGAAGCTGCTCAAAACGCTAAATCACTAGAGGCATCTATAAGCGAAATTGCCCTGATTACTGGACAAAAACCTGTGGTAACACGGGCAAAAAAAGCGATCGCTGGCTTTAAAATTCGTCAAGGAATGCCTGTAGGGATCATGGTGACACTCAGAGGCGAACGGATGTACGCCTTCTTAGATCGTCTGATCAACCTCACACTACCCAGAATCAGAGACTTTCGCGGTATCAGCCCCAAAAGCTTTGATGGACGTGGTAACTACACTTTGGGTGTGCGCGAACAGCTAATTTTTCCAGAAGTCGAATACGACAGCATTGACCAAGTCCGTGGTTTAGATATTTCCATCATCACCACGGCAAAAAACGACGAAGAGGGCCGCGCCTTACTTAAGGAAATGGGAATGCCCTTTCGCGATCAATAAGTTCATCTAAAGAGGGAACGATGGCGGCTAACGACACAATTGCAGATATGCTGACGCGCATCCGCAATGCCACTATGGCAAGGCATCAAACTACGAAAGTACCAGCTACAAAGATGACTCGTAGTATTGCTAAGGTACTGCGGGAAGAAGGCTTTATTGCCGAAGTTGAAGAAGCAGGAGAAGGAGTACAGCGTAACCTAGTTATTTCCCTGAAATACAAAGGTAAAAACCGCCAACCCTTAATTACTGCCTTAAAGCGAGTGAGTAAACCAGGTTTACGTGTTTACTCTAACAGAAAAGAATTACCAAGAGTGCTAGGCGGTATCGGTATCGCTATTATTTCTACATCCAGTGGGATTATGACTGACCGCGAAGCACGCCGTCAAAATCTAGGTGGTGAAGTGCTTTGCCACGTTTGGTAATCGTCATTGGTCATTAGTCATTGGTCAGTGGTAAAACAACTGACAACTGACAACTGACAAACAACAACTGACAAACAACAAAAAATCATGTCTCGTATTGGTAAACGTCCAATTACTATTCCCGCCAAAGTACAAGTGGCGATTGATGGTGTCAAAGTAGTCGTGAAAGGCCCAAAAGGAGAACTTTCCCGTCAACTACCTAACAATGTCATAGTCTCCCAAGAAGGAGAAACATTGCTAGTTACTCGTCGTGATGAAACTCGCACCTCCAGACAAATGCACGGTTTGAGCCGCACCTTGGTGGCCAACATGGTGGAGGGAGTATCCCTTGGTTTTCAACGTCGTTTGGAAATTCAAGGGGTTGGTTATCGCGCCCAAGTTCAAGGACGCAACCTAGTTTTGAACATGGGTTACAGCCATCAAGTACAAATTGAACCACCAGAAGGAATTCAATTTGCAGTAGAAGGTACCACTAATGTCATAGTTAGTGGTTATGACAAGGAAATTGTCGGTAACACAGCAGCTAAAGTTCGTGCAGTTCGTCCACCCGAACCTTACAAAGGTAAAGGCATTCGTTATGCCGGTGAAGTGGTCAGACGGAAAGCTGGTAAGACTGGTAAGGGTGGCAAGAAGTAAACATGAAACTTACACGTAGAGAATCAAAACAGCGTCGCCATCGGCGTGTTCGTGGCAAAGTTAACGGTTCCTCAGAACGTCCCCGCTTGGCTATATTTCGATCCAATGAACATATTTATGCTCAAGTGATTGATGACACCAAACAGGAAACAATAGTAGCTGCATCAACCGTAGAACCAGAATTGAAAACTAACATAGTTTCTGGTGCTAACTGTGAAGCATCAGTGCAAGTTGGTAAATTAGTGGCTGTACGCGCACTAGAAAAAGGTATCACTAAAGTCGTTTTTGATCGTGGTGGCAACCTCTATCATGGTCGCATCAAAGCATTAGCTGAGGCGGCACGGGAGGCTGGTCTAGATTTCTAAGTTAGTCAGTAGTCAATAGTCTGTCTTCTACTGACAACTGACAACTGACAGCTGACAACTGACAACTAAAAGAGAGCATTGATTATGGTAACCGGTCGTCGTAAAGCAAGCCGTACAAAAAAAGAAGAAACCACTTGGCAAGAGCGAGTTATCCAAATCCGCCGGGTGAGCAAAGTCGTCAAAGGTGGTAAAAAACTTAGCTTCCGTGCCATTGTCGTCGTTGGTAATGAGCGTGGACAAGTTGGAGTGGGAGTTGGTAAAGCTTCAGATGTAATTGGTGCAGTTAAAAAAGGTGTCGCTGATGGTAAAAAACATCTTATTGACATCCCTATCACTAAATCCAATTCTATCCCTCACCCCATTGATGGTATCGGTGGTGGCGCTAAAGTGATGATGCGTCCAGCTGCACCAGGTACAGGGGTAATTGCCGGGGGTGCTGTCCGCACAGTATTGGAGTTGGCAGGAATACGCAACATTCTTGCTAAACAACTAGGTTCAAATAACCCTTTGAACAACGCCAGAGCAGCAGTAAATGCCCTATCTACACTGCGGACATTAAGTGAAGTTGCTGAAGATCGCGGTATCGCCATTGAAAAACTCTATACCATCTAAATAGAGTATTTATTGGCAAGTATTAGTGTAAAAACTTACTAATTACATCATGAGACTGAACGATGTTAAGCCTCAAAAAGGCTCTAAAAAGCGCCGTAAGCGCGTAGGTAGAGGTATTTCCGCTGGACAAGGCGCGAGCGCTGGTCTAGGGATGCGTGGTCAGAAATCCCGTTCTGGTAGTGGAACCCGTCCCGGTTTTGAAGGTGGTCAGCAGCCATTGTACCGCCGGATACCTAAACTCAAAGGCTTCCCTCTCATTAACCGTAAAACTTACACTACGATTAATGTAGAGAAGTTAGCTAACTTACCTGCTAATTCAGAAGTAACTTTGGCATCTTTACAAGATGCAGGTATTATCACCGCTGTCAAGGGTCCATTGAAAATTTTGGGTAATGGGGAATTAAATGTTCCTCTGCAAGTAAAAGCGGCGGCTTTTTCAGGACAAGCACGGATTAAAATTGAGGCTGCTGGTGGGAGTTGTGATAGCGTAGCATGGCGTAAAACCGTAGCTGCATGAAAGATGAAGGATGAAGGATGAAGGATAAAAGATGAAAAATTTAAGACTTCACATTTCATGCTTCACACTTCATATTCTTCACACCTCATGCTTCATAGTTCATACTTCAAAGGTAAAACTCTATGATCAGTCGAGACAAAGCCCCAACGGCTCAAGAAACTTTTATGCAGATGGCGCAAGCAGCCGGTCTTAGAGGTAGGCTGCTTGTAACTGTCGGTATTTTGATTTTGGTGCGCCTGGGTATATTTTTGCCTGTCCCAGGAATTGATAGACCTAAGTTTGCTGAAGCTATATCGGGTAACAATTCCATATTCGGTTTGTTGGATATATTCTCTGGGCGAGGACTCTCTACTTTGGGTGTCTTTGCCTTGGGGATTTTGCCCTTTATTAATGCCTCCATTATTATCCAATTGCTCACGGCTGCTCTGCCATCTTTAGAAAATTTACAGAAAAATGAAGGGGAAGCAGGTCGGCGGAAAATCTCACAAATTACCCGATATGTGACTGTATGCTGGGCAATTATTCAAAGTGTGGCTTTTTCAGCATTATTCCTCCAACAATTTGCCCTTAACCCAGGACCAATATTCGTAGCAGAGACAGCGATCGCTCTGACCGCTGGTTCAATGTTTGTCATGTGGGCATCAGAACTCATTACAGAACGGGGTATAGGTAATGGTGCATCTTTGTTGATTTTCGTCAACATTGTCGCATCCCTACCTAAGGCTCTAGGCGATACCATTGACTTAGTACAAGTCGGCGGTCGGGAAATCGTCGGTCGTGTCATCGTCCTGATTCTAGTTTTTCTGGCCACAATCGTAGGTATTGTGTTTGTACAGGAAGGAATGCGCCGCATCCCCATTATTTCTGCTCGTCGGCAAGTAGGCAGAAGAGTTTTAGCAGAACAACGGAGTTATTTACCTCTACGTCTCAATTCTGGCGGGGTAATGCCGATTATTTTTGCAGCAGCAATCCTGAGTTTGCCACTTTTAGTCGCCAATTTCACCAAAAATCCAGAATTAGCAAATATTGTTAACACCTATTTGAGTCCCGGCGGTTCTGCTCCTTGGGTATATGCCCTAGTTTACTTAACTTCCATTGTTTTCTTCAGCTATTTCTATTCCTCGTTGATTCTCAACCCAGTAGACGTAGCTCAGAACTTGAAAAAAATGGGTTCGAGTATTCCCGGTATTCGTCCCGGAAAAGCTACCAGTGAGTATATTGAACGCGTAACTAACAGACTCACTTTTTTAGGCGCAATCTTTTTAGGCTTAGTGGCAATTATTCCCACAGCCGTAGAAAGTGCGTTAAAAGTTCCCACCTTTAAGGGGCTGGGTGCAACATCTTTGTTAATTTTAGTTGGCGTGGCAATTGATACGGCTAAACAGATCCAAACTTACGTTATCTCTCAGCGATATGAAGGAATGGTGAAACAATAGTGACGCGATTAATCTTCTTGGGACCACCAGGAGCAGGGAAAGGAACTCAGGCTAAAACTTTGGCTGAATTTTTACAGATTCCCCATATTTCTACAGGTGACATTTTACGCCAAGCCATTCAAGACCAAACAAATTTGGGAATGCAAGCCCAAGGTTTTATGGATCAGGGTGAATTAGTCCCAGACAAATTAGTAGAAGATATGGTGGAAGAGCGCCTGAAACAACCAGATGCTAAAACAGGTTGGATTTTAGACGGCTTTCCTCGTAAAGTTACACAAGCAGAGTTTCTGGCAGAATTACTCAAAAGTCTAGGAGAGGGTGATGAAAAAGTAGTCAATCTGGATGCCCCAGATGAAACTGTCATTACCAGGTTACTAGGACGTGGACGAAAAGATGATACTGAAGAAGTGATTCGTCGGCGCTTAGAAGTTTACCGCGATGAAACTGCACCTTTAATTAACTATTACAGCGATCGCCAAAAACTCCTGACAATCAACGGTAATCAGTCCCAAGAAGAAGTCTCTACTGCCTTGAAAAATATCATAGCTGCTTAGAAACAGGGGCAACGGTTTATTTAGGCAAACACTGCTTATTACCTATCCCCTATTTTCCAAGCCAGGCGCGAGTCAATTTTAGCTAAGATATATTAAAAACTGTTGATATATTTCTCCAAATATGTTCTTTAGGCTCATGAAAGTGTACAAGGACAATAGGAGATTGTTGAGTTGAGGAAAAAACTTGTCTAAACAAGATTTGATTGAAATGGAAGGGACTGTCACCGAGTCATTGCCTAATGCAATGTTTCGTGTTGACTTAGATAACGGCTTTAATGTTTTAGCACACATTTCCGGGAAAATTCGCCGTAATTACATCAAGATTTTACCTGGCGATCGCGTCAAAGTTGAATTGACACCTTACGACTTAACCAAAGGTAGAATCACCTACAGACTCCGGAAGAAATAAATCTATGTGGAAAATACTACCATAAATCAATCTTAATGGTCTTTTTCTAGTTACATAACTGAAATATTTCTTCTAGAAATGCTATAATTTACTATTTGGAGTCAATTTTAAAAGGCATGAAAGTCAGAGCCTCGGTCAAGAAAATTTGTGAAAAGTGCAGCGTTATCAAACGTCGTGGACGCGTCATGGTGATTTGTGAAAATCCTAAACACAAACAACGCCAAGGATAGATACTACTCTATCAAAATAAAAACACGACAATCATCTGCTAATAACGCCACGTTACACAATCACGATTGGCGAAATGCAATTACGAAAACAATAGGGAGAGATTCATTGTGGCACGGATTGCCGGAGTAGACCTTCCACGCGATAAGCGTGTTGAAATTGGTCTGACATATATTTACGGAATTGGCTTAACTAGGTCACATAAAATTCTCGCAGCTACTGGTGTAAATCCAGATACCCGCGTAAAAGACCTATCTGATGCTGATGTAGCATCCCTCAGAGGAGAAATCGAAAGCAACTATCAAGTTGAAGGGGATTTGCGCCGCTTAGAAGGACTAAATATTAAACGTTTAGTTGATATTGGCTGTTACAGAGGTCGTAGACACCGGATGGGCTTACCAGTCCGTGGACAAAGAACCCGCACCAACGCCAGAACTAGACGTGGTAGAAGACAGACAGTGGCTGGTAAGAAGAAAGCCCCTGGGAAATAATTTTTTTAAACTTGTCTATAGCAGCAAGTTGTCCCTTAAATTCACTAAACAAAGATGGCCAGACAACCAACTAAAAAATCCGGGAGCAAAAAGCAGAAACGGAACGTCCCCAACGGGGTTGCCTACATTCAGTCTACTTTCAACAATAGCATTGTCACAATTACCGATCAAAATGGAGATGTCATCTCCTGGGCAAGCGCTGGTTCTAGTGGATTTAAAGGCGCAAAAAAGGGAACTCCCTTTGCCGCACAAACCGCTGCCGAAAGCGCAGCTAGACGAGCCACAGATCAAGGAATGCGGCAAATCGAAGTTATGGTAAGTGGACCAGGTGCAGGTAGAGAAACTGCAATTCGCGCCCTCCAAGGTGCAGGACTGGAAATTACACTCATTCGGGATATTACCCCAATTCCTCACAACGGTTGCCGTCCACCCAAGCGCCGTCGAGTTTAAAAAAACCTGTTAAACAGTGTATTACCGTAGCATAACGCACCCTAAGCTGAAAAAATACAGCTTTGGAAAATGATT
This sequence comes from Anabaena sp. UHCC 0204, assembly GCF_009711975.1. Classification (GTDB taxonomy): domain Bacteria; phylum Cyanobacteriota; class Cyanobacteriia; order Cyanobacteriales; family Nostocaceae; genus Dolichospermum. The sequence continues at coordinate 95,728 of NZ_VIKW01000018.1, read as the reverse complement.
AGCAACGCCGCCTGTGGCTTGTACATTTGAACTGTTGCCCCAGGCGAATACCTGTCAAGTTTAGACGCATGGGGTAAATGAGTTCGGCTATATAGGCTAGTGAATAGCTTGCCAGTTTTTCCCCTCAGAAAAGCTGTTAATATCACAACTTGGCGCAAGCCATACTTTGTCAAAACCAAAATACAATGCCTGTCGGCTAAATTGAGGTCTTCAAATTGATTAACTATTTGTTAACTCTTAAGTTCAACCTCAATAGAAACTTCAGAGCATTCAAACAAGAAAATTCGAGAGGCAATTAATTTGTCTTCTAGCAGCACCTTAACAAGGGAGGCTACTCCGTGGCGCAGTTTCAAATTGAATGTGTAGAGTCTAATGCTGAAGAAAGTCGGAGCTATTATAGCAAGTTTGTTCTCGAACCCCTAGAGCGTGGTCAAGGAACAACTGTTGGTAACGCGTTGCGGCGGGTTTTACTTTCTAATTTAGAAGGAACATCAGTTACAGCAGTCAGAATTGCTGGTGTTAGTCATGAGTTTGCCACAGTTCCAGGCGTGCGGGAAGACGTACTGGAAATCCTGATGCGAATGAAGGATGTCATTCTCAAGAGCTATTCTTCTCAACCCCAAATTGGTCGGTTACTCGTTAACGGACCGGCAACAGTTACTGTAGCTCATTTTGATTTACCCAGTGAAGTCGAAGTGATTGATCCGACCCAGTATATCGCCACCATCGCTGAAGGTGGAAAACTGGAAATGGAATTTCGGATAGAGAGAGGCAAAGGCTACCGCACTGTAGAACGAGGCAGAGAAGAAGCCACATCTTTGGATTTTCTCCAAATTGACTCAGTGTTTATGCCAGTGCGGAAAGTCAATTATAGTGTAGAAGAAGCCCGTGGCGATGGCTCTTTAAAAGACCGACTACTGTTGGAAGTATGGACAAATGGCAGTATCTCTCCTCAAGAGGCACTATCATCAGCAGCGGGAATTTTGGTAGATTTATTCAACCCATTAAAAGATATCTCCCTTGAACCAACGGATACAGGTTCAGATATCCCCGATGATCCCACCGCTCAAATTCCAATTGAAGAGTTACAGTTGTCTGTAAGAGCTTATAATTGTCTCAAACGCGCACAAGTAAACTCCGTAGCAGACTTATTGGATTACACCCAAGAAGACCTTTTAGAAATAAAAAACTTTGGTCAAAAGTCAGCCGAAGAAGTAGTAGAAGCTTTACAGCGTCGTCTAGGTATTACCTTACCTCAAGAGAGAAGCTCTAAAAGTAGCTAAAGCAAAACCATTAATAATTCATTAGTGCCTTGTTATGCGTCATCGTTGCCGAGTCAAACAACTTAGTAAACCAGCCGACCAACGTCGCGCTCTCCTCAGAGCCTTGACAACAGAATTGGTACGTCATGGTCGAATTACTACAACTTTAATCAGAGCTAAAGTTGTCCGCAGTAAAGTAGATAAAATGATTACCCTAGCCAAAGACGGCTCTTTATCAGCACGTCGTCAAGCACTAGGTTATATCTACGACAAAACTCTAGTTCATGCACTATTCGAGCAAGCTCCTACTCGATATGCTAACCGTCAAGGTGGTTACACACGCATTCTGCATACTGTACCCCGTCGGGGTGATAAAGCTGAGATGGCTATTATCGAACTAGTTTAAAGTCATTGGGAAGAGGGAACAGGGAACAGGGGAGAATAACCACTGAAAACTGACCACTAACTACTGACCACTGACTAAACAAGTATGTTAGAAAGCAGCCAGCAGAAATCCACTCAGCGAGTAGCCTTAGTCATTCAGTATTTAGGTACTCATTTTCATGGCTGGCAAAGACAAAAAGGACAGCGCACTGTTCAAGAAGAGATAGAAACAGCTATAGCCACTGTTCTAGGGTATCATGTGACACTCCATGGAGCAGGTAGAACTGATTCAGGAGTTCATGCTGCTGCTCAGGTAGCTCATTTTCAATCTACAAGTTTAATTCCTGCTCACAGGTGGGCAAAAGTTCTCAATGGCTATTTGCCCCCGGATGTGTTGATCAGGGCTTCAGTAGGTGTAACTGAAAGTTGGCACGCGCGGTTTAGCGCAATTTACCGACGATATCGCTACACAATCTACACTGAAGATTTACCAAACTTGTTCGTGAAACCTTTTAGTTGGCATTATTATTACGCACCCTTGGATGAAACCTTAATTGCATCTGCCTTGAAACCTTTAGTGGGTAAACACCATTTATCTGCTTTTCATCGCGCTGGTTCAGCGCGATCGCATTCTTGGGTAGAAGTGCAAGCAGTAGAATGTCATCGCAGTGGATCATTCATCCATATTGAAATTCAGGCAAATGGATTTTTATACGGCATGGTGCGACTATTAATAGGCATGGTAGTACAAGTTGGTTCTGGAGAACGGTCGCTAGATAACTTCACCGACATCTGGCAACAAGAACGCCGGGAAGAAGTGAAATATTCTGCACCTGCTCACGGGTTATGCTTGTTGAGAGTCGGCTATGACGATTTTCCTCTACCGCCAAAAATTTGGTATGACACCCAACCATACTTAATTATGGGTCATAAATAATAACAACTGAACGATGATTTTCATGATTGATGTGATTAAGATCATGATGCTACCGGCTTAAATTTTGAATTCTCATAAGGGACTGACAAAGGACAAAAACAATGACTAAAACCTACCTTCCCCCTCAAGCAACTCTTGAGCGCGATTGGTACTTAGTAGACGCTACAGACAAACGTCTGGGTCGTCTTGCTACCGAAGTCGCCATGATTCTCCGAGGCAAAAAAAAAGCTGAATATACTCCCCATTTAGATACTGGGGATTTTGTCATTATTATCAATGCTGAGAAAGTGGCAGTTACAGGTAAAAAGCGGACACAAAAACTTTACCGTCGCCATTCTGGTCGTCCTGGTGGGATGAAAACAGAAACCTTCGCTAAGTTACAACAGCGATTACCAGAAAGAATTATTGAACACGCTATCAAAGGTATGTTACCTAAGAATAGTCTCGGTAAACAGTTATTTACAAAACTGAAAGTGTATGCAGGACCAACCCATCCTCATGCAGCACAACAACCCAAAGAAATCACAATTAATACAATTCCTGGAGAAAATTAATGCAGGTAGCAGAAATTACTAGCGGTCGTGCCGTTTACTGGGGTACTGGTCGCCGTAAATGCTCAGTTGCCAGAGTTCGTCTAGTTCCCGGTGAAGGGAAAATGACTGTTAACGGCAAAGATGGAGACTTATACTTCCAATTCAATCCTAACTACTTAGGAGCTATTAAAGCACCTTTAGAAACATTAGGCTTAGAAAGCGAATATGACATCTTGGTGAAAGCCGAAGGTGGTGGCTTAACTGGACAAGCCGATTCTATTCGTCTAGGAGTTGCCCGCGCTTTGTGTCAACTTGACCCAGATAACCGTTCACCGCTGAAAACTGAAGGCTATTTAACTCGTGACCCACGAGCTAAAGAACGGAAGAAATACGGTTTGCACAAAGCCCGCAAAGCTCCTCAATACTCGAAACGCTAAGATAGGAGTCAGGAGTCAGGAGTCAAAAATGAAGATTCTATTTGTCATCTGTCACCTGCCACCTATTAATCCTAGCTTTTAGTCCCAGTTATAATTTATAAAATAGATTCCCCACAAAAAAACAATGGCTAAACCTGATATTCATCCCAAATGGTATCCAGACGCTAAAGTGTACTGTAATGGTCAAGTTATTATGACCATTGGTGCTACTAAGCCCGAACTTCACGTAGATGTTTGGTCTGGAAATCACCCCTTTTACACTGGTACTCAGAAAATGATTGATACTGAGGGTCGTGTGGAACGCTTCCTCCGCAAATATGGTATGTCCAGCACTCAAACTGGCGAAGAGAATCAAAAGTAGCTGGTTGGCTGTAGCTGTTGAAGTGAGTACATGGCGTAAGCCATAGACGACCCTGCTTAGTGCTGGGTCGCTTGTCATTTAATGCTTGAGCCAACTTGTTATTTTGAAGGAGCATTTTTAGTCATCATGGCAGAATCATACTTACTGGAGAAACTTAAATCTGTTGAACAAACTTTTCATGAATTAACACGGCGGTTAGCTGATCCTGATACTGCTAGTAATCCTGATGAGTATCAAAAAATTGCCAAGTCTCGTTCTTCTTTGGAAGAGGTAGTTAATACCTATGAAACTTGGAAAACAGCCCAGGAGGAATTAATCGGGGCGCGTCAGGTACTCAAAGAGTCGAATAGCGATCTAGAGTTGCATCAAATGGCAGCATTGGAAGTTAGCGAACTCGAAGAAAAGCTGGAATATTTGGAAAGTCGGTTAAAGGTATTGCTGCTTCCTCGTGACCCCAACGATGATAAAAACATTATGTTGGAAATTCGCGCTGGTACTGGTGGCGATGAAGCCAGTATCTGGGCTGGGGATTTGCTACGGATGTATTCTCGTTACGCTGATGTCCAAGGTTGGAAAGTGAAGCTAGTCAGCGAGTCATTAGGGGAAATGGGCGGGTTCAAAGAAGTAATTCTAGAAATTCAAGGTGATAGTGTTTACAGTAAGCTGAAGTTTGAATCTGGTGTACATCGTGTACAGCGCGTACCAGCAACGGAATCTGGGGGAAGGGTTCACACTTCTACGGCTACTATAGCAATTATGCCAGAGGTGGATGATGTGGAAATTCATATTGACCCGAAAGATATAGAAATGAGTACAGCGCGTTCTGGTGGTGCGGGTGGACAAAACGTGAATAAGGTGGAAACAGCCGCTGATTTGTTCCACAAACCTACTGGTATTCGGATTTTCTGTACAGAAGAGCGGAGCCAGTTGCAGAATAAAGAACGGGCGATGCAAATTCTCCGGGCTAAGTTGTATGAAATGAAGTTGCGAGAACAACAGGAAGCTGTGACTTCGATGAGGCGATCGCAAGTTGGGACAGGTTCTCGTTCCGAAAAAATTCGCACTTACAATTATAAAGATAGTCGCGTAACTGACCACCGGTTAAGTCAAAACTATACTCTAAACCCTGTTCTTGAAGGTGATCTAGAAACGGTGATCCAATCTTGTATATCCCAAGATCAACAAGAACGTTTAGCAGAATTAGCCACTTCTGGTTCTAGTAGCTAAAAATACAAGGGAACAGGGAACAGATAAGAAACACTGGTTTGCACTAGTTTAAAGCTTAGTCAAAAAAAGATGTTTTTAAACATGAGTTTTTTCTTTTCTTTCTGACTTTTCTTAGGTTTAAGGACTAAAGACCTTAAACCATTTATTTAAAACTGTATTAATTGTTTTTTTGATTTGATGTTTACGATTCCAGTTTTGAAAAGCAATTTCGTAATCTTCACCTTTCGTTTGAAAAGTATTCCAAATATCTAAACATATGGCTAGTCCGCAAGCGAGTAAGATGTAAAGTGACCAAGAAAGACCGCCACTAATGGAATCCATCGCTAGGAAAAAAATATTAATAATTGCGTAATTTCCTAAACGTTTTTTAAATTTACTTTGACGATAAAGATTAAAAGCTTTCCGCTGTTCCACTTCACTTTGTTTCACTAACCAATCCCGTTCCGCTTGTTGCAGAGTAGCGGGTGATATTTGTAACTCTGTGGCAATTTCCAATATCTGTTGATAAGAAAATTCTTGATCATTATCATCAACTTGACGAGCGATCGCTAAGTGGAGAATTTGCTGTACATCTTCTTGACTGTAAGAACGCAGGCTATTAGAGTTAAAGGTTGTCATAATTTTTGCTCAAATAATAGTTTTAATAGAAAAGCACGCTAACATTAGCAATATTTACACTATTCTTACATTAACAAATTTAGATAAAATTGGTGCTAATCAAAAAATTATTCTAGAATCAAGCGATCGCTTATCTACCGAATGTACTATAACCTACTTCTGTTAGTTTCAGTAATGTGAAAACTACGCACCTCCTCCAATAACTAACGCTTAATAGCTACTATAGCAATTCCTTAAATTTCTAAATTTATAGAAAGTTTTATCAGTTTATCCACTAACTTATAAACTTCAGTACCAATTTTATGTTCTGGATAATCTGGATCATTTATATTCAACTCATCAAGCATTTTTGATCTAGAAATTGCTTCTGGTATATATTCAATAATTTTTGTAAAAGATGGTTGTTTCTTACTTTGGTGAATCATATTCCATATTTTTTTACAAATTCCTGGCCTTTTTTTGATATATTGATTTTGAATATAATTTTTTAAACTAATAAATTCAGTAATTTCTAAAATTCCTGCATTTTGTAAATTTGTTTCTAAATCAAAAAAGTGGAGAATTAACCAGATTTCAAAACAGGGATTACTAATACATAATTTATATATAGGATTTTCATAACACTTTTTTGCTATATCAGAAATAGTTTGCTTTCGGTTATTATAATCGTCAGTATCTATGATAATCCATAATTCATCATATTCTGTAAGATTATACTTTTTCTCTAATTCTTGTGAAAATTGAAGTAAAGTTTGATATACATACCGAGGATCTGAGTTACAAGCATTTTCTTCTTCTCTATCTATATACTCTACATGAATATTACCAATCCGAAAATCCTCTTCATATTTAGTTGTTAAGGCATTAAAATATTGATATTCAGTTTTATCTCCTTCCGCAGCTATTATATATAGCTTCCATTTTCCATCTTCACCGCACTTACCAGCAATATAACTTGATCTACCTTGATAATCTGTATTTCTTTGTCTTCCCATGTTATTTTTTCTCTCTCCATCCCATTAATTTTAAATCTTTAATAAAAGGTATTGCTCCAAATCTTCCATTAAGATATCCAACAGCTAAATCTAAATTGTCAACGTCTGTATTAGCTAAAGAATAAAGTATAGATTGTCCATATTTATCTTTTTCTACAAACCAGATTTCATCTTTTCTAAAAATATCTTTGATATCTAGTAAATAAACTTCATGAGTAGTAGCAATTAACTGACTGTTTAAATTTCGGTTTTCAGGATTATTTAAAAAATAATCAAATAGTTTCTTCATCAGTAAAGAATGTAAACTTCTTTCAATTTCATCTATTACATAAACAGCATTTCCACGCGCTAAATGTATCAGCATGGGAAATAAATCTATTAGCCTTTGTGTCCCATCTGATTCTTCTGATATTTCAAACTTAACTTCACTATTTTCTTTATCAAATCTTACTGGTGATAAATTGAGAACTGTTAATTTATCAGTTTCGTCTTTTGCTTGAGAGATAATACATTGCAAGCTAGGTATAAATATTGCATTTACTTCTCCTTCTTCATCAGGAAAATTCTTTTTGATATCTTCTTTGATTTCTGTGGGTATTTGTTGATATTCATCTAAATCAATTGTGGCAATACTAAGTTTTTTAATTCCTAAATCTAATGATTCTAAAAACTTGCTCAAAGAATTTTGAACTGATTGACTGAAAAAAGGTAGAAGAGGTTTAGAATTAGGAAAAATAATTGTTAAAACATCATTAAACCATTCATATATAGATTCTATTTGTTTGATTTCACGTTCTTGTGAATTAGTCAAAAACAATAAATTTTCTCTTGTACCTATTGCTTCATAGCGAATCCTATTTTTTTCATCTTCAGAAATATTCAAAAAAACCTCGTGATTAAAATTATGGAAATCAAAATCTTTTGCCCTTCTTTCATAAATCGAAATTTCTGTATTTATACCAATTTCAAATAACCATTCTTCATGAATTTTATGTTTATCAACTACAAAACCATAAGCATACTGTTTATCATTCATTCTAAACTCAAACTCAAACCTAGATGGTTTTGTATAACAAGTTTTATCGAGTTTAAAATTATTTATATTTATGTTTTTATTTTTTTCAACACCATCTACAATAAAATCTCTGGCGAATTTCATGGCTTTAATTAAGTTAGATTTGCCAGAAGCATTAGCACCATAAATAATAGATGTTCTCAATAATCTTATTGACTCCTGAGAATCACCTGCAACTACATGATGACTATGATGCGGATCATCTGAAGCAATCATATTAAAGTCTATCCTTTGGTTAAAGGATAAGAAATTTTCTACTGTAAATCTTATTAACATAATTATTGAAGTATCTAGTCAATTTCTTCTATCATACTGATAAAAAACTTTTAAAGTCTAATGATTTTAGCAATTTTACCTCTTTTATTCATATCCAATACAGAAACTAAGAATTGAAGGCAATAGGTAAGATTTTTAAATGTAGTACAGGTATAATAACTCATGCTAAGTCTTTTTAGCGACTGAATATACATTGAAAAGTTAAATTGCTAGTTAGATGAGATAAAATGTGTCACAACTAAAAATTATCCTGTATAACATACCTACATATAATAAAAGTCAGCAGCATTAATAACAAGCAACTTGAGTAATATAAAAACTATTAAAACATATCCTGCTAATAGTAATTTAACAACGCATAATAACCAAAGAAGTTGCAGCAAAAGAGAAAAATTAATGTTAGAAGATAACGGATCTATTCGTACCCTGTCTGTAGATATTGGCGGTAGTGGTGTCAAAGCAATGGTGTTAGATATTACGGGCAAACCTTTAACCGAAAGAGGCAGATTAGAAACACCCCAACCCGCGACACCAGAAGTAGTAATTAATACTATTGTCGTCTTAGCAGCCGCTCAAGGTGAATATCATCGGGTATCAGTTGGTTTTCCTGGTGTAGTGCGTAGTGGAGTCACAGAAACTGCTGTCAACCTCCATTCTAATTGGATTGGATTTGATTTAGCAACAACACTTTCTGAACAGTTAAACAAACCAGTCAAAGTGATTAATGATGCAGATATGCAGGGATTAGGAGCGATCGCTGGTAAAGGTGTAGAACTGGTAATTACCTTGGGTACAGGATTTGGTTCAGCCTTATTTGTAGATGGGAAATTAGTTCCTAACATGGAAATGGGACATCATCGGTTTCGCAAAGGAGAAAGCTATGAAGAACAGTTAGGACGGGCTACCTTAGAAAAGATTGGACAGAAAAAATGGAATAAGCGGTTACAAAAAGCGATCGCTTCTTTGCAACAATTATTTAACTGTGATTGTCTTTATATCGGTGGTGGGGAAGCAGTGCGAATAAATATGAATTTGCCGTTAAATGTGAAATTAATTCCCAATATCACCGGGTTATTAGGTGGTATTGCCCTGTGGAAAAATTAGGCAAAACTTAAAATTACGATTGCCTCATAGCAAAGTATTAGAGGCAATCGTATTAGCTTTTATTTTCATCACCAAGAGGTCAAAAAATTCCATCCTTCTTTTTCTTCCGTTTCCGGTGGTTTGAGATTCTCTGCTTGAATTAAATGTTCATATTCTCCAGAATCAACCCATTTTAATAATTCACCAGTCCGCATCACCAACCAAGAAAGACTAGATTCTGAATAACTTAATATTTTTGTAACTTGATCAAGACTATCAAAACTATTAGCTGCAAACTCGCGGGATTGAATTAAGAAATCTTCGATCACATCAGTAGTTAAATACTCTTCCGGTAAACCTGCCAGTTTCATTAGTGCAGTAGTGGCGACATTCACATCCTGACAAGTTAATAAACCAGCCCGATCTGCTGTAAACTTTGCCATCATCACCCAATTATATAATGCCAATTCTACACCACCAGCTACCAATCCGCCTATTCCTAGAGTGGTACTACTTAACCACATTTTTAATGCTGGCATGACAATTGACATTTGATGATAAATGATATGCTGACTTTTAATCCGAGCAATTTCGTATCCAAAAATAAACAACAACTCATCATAATTCAACCATTCCATCCCATCAAGATTAATCCTCACAATGGTTTTTTCTACGCCAATAATATAGGTTTTAATATGTCCTGTACCTCGAAATAAATACAATTCAGGAACAGTAGCAATATCAAGAACTTGGCAAGCTTCTAAAAATGGTTGATATAATTGGGGGAAATTTCGGGGTGTGACTCTAATTTCACTACCAAGACTTTGTAATCTCAGCAAACGATCAATACCATATTCGTTTACTTTTTTAAGTAAAGGGGAGACACCAGGCATATTTTGTAAAGAAGCCAACGCTTTACGATCAAAAGGGTGTTCATAGGCTGTAGAACTGATTCCAGTTAAGATTTTTCTTGTCATTGGTAGTGAATTAATTTGGTAAAATAATGAAGTTAAATCGTTTGATTCTATAAAAAATCCAGGAAATAAATTTCCTGTCTAATAGCTAAAGTCGGTTCTCAGCGACTGTTTTTTGTTTATTTATTCTATTTAAAATATGAAATTTCGTTTTTAGTTACAGGAATTTTTCAAAACAGAATCAAAGTAGAAGTAATTCATGAATTATCCTTCATCAAGGTATAGCAAAAAATATCGCTTTTATACCCCATAAAAATCCTCATCTAGAATTTCCTCTATCTCAAAAGGACAAATTATAGGATATTCACTCTCTTGCGGTACACTAACCCCAAATTTAGCCAATTTACCCTCCTTAATTGCCAATTTACGCCCATCAGGATAGGCTTTTTCTACTGCTTCTATTAAAAAACTTTTTAGAGATGGAGTATCTTCAAGATTATCTAAAACCCGTTGACGATGTTCCACAACAGAACTATACCAACTTGTTTTCATGGTATCGGGTACATCATGCTGAATTTTTAATTTGAGTAAGTGAGCTAATAATATTTTCAGATTACTTTTGAGTGTATTCTTCTCTGACTTACCCAAATCAACTAACTCCTCAATTAAATTCTCAATATCCAGGGATGTAAATTCACGATTTTGTAATTGTTGAATTGTTTGCTCAATCCATAATTGCAAATCGCTATCATATAGTTTATTAGACATCTTTGAGGTGTACTCCCATTAATCAACTTTACTACCACTGTAACTTAACTACCAGAATATAGTTGCTTAACAGCCCAACATCAAAAAATTGTCAAGAAAACTGTTGAGCATAATACCGTGCATATCTCCCCTCTAAACCTAATAATTCCTCATGATTTCCTGATTCGACAATTTGCCCTTTTTCCAAAACCAAAATGCGATCGCACTTCCGCACTGTTGATAATCTATGGGCAATAATTAACACCGTGCGTTTTTCCATCAATCTCTCTAAAGCCTCTTGTACCAAAGCTTCTGATTCTGAATCTAACGCCGATGTTGCTTCATCAAGTATCAAAATTTGTGGGTTAAGAAGGACTGCACGAGCGATCGCAATTCGTTGTCTTTGTCCCCCTGATAAATTCACACCCCGCTCACCGACCCAAGTATGATAACCTTCTGGTAATTGCTGAATAAATTGATGAGCATTGGCAATTTTTGCCGCTGCTTCCACTGCTTCAATATCAAAATTCTTTTGTCCAAAAGCGATATTTTGGGCAATAGTTCCTGAAAACATAATTGTTTCTTGAGGAACAATACCAATTTGTTTTCTTAAACTATTTAAAGTCACATCTCGGATATTTACACCATCTATGAAAATGTCCCCAACTTCAGGATCATAGAATCGAGGTAAGAGATTTACAAAAGTAGTTTTACCAGCCCCAGAAGCACCAACTAGAGCGATCGCTTGACCTGGCATTACTAATAAACTAATATTATTTAATACAGGTTCTCCTGATTTATAGGCAAAAGTGATATTGCAATATTCAACTTTGCCATTAACAGCCGGCAGGTTAATAGCATTCGTTTTTTCTAATACCGTTGGTTGAATTGCTAATAACTCAAAAACTCGGTCAACCGATGCCTCACCTTGTTTAAATTCATTATAGTTATTGGTAGTATGACCAATAGGATCAATTAACAAAGCTGCTGCTGTTAAATAACTAAAAAATTCACCTACCGTTAAATTGCGTTGAGATATTTGCCAAGTTCCAACCATCAGCAAAGATAAGGCACTCACAGCTTCTAAAAAACCCACAATGGGAATTTGAATAGCCTTTAATCTTTCTGTTGAGTATTTAGCTTTAAAACTGCGTTCTGCTTCATGACTAAATCTATCAATTTCATATTTTTCGGCTGCAAAAGCTTGGATTAACCGAATCCCGCTGAAAACTTCCGTTAAAATAGCAGATAAATCAGAAATACGACTTTGACTTTTGAGAGAATATTTACGTAATCTTTCCCCAAACCAACCAATTAAAATTCCCATAATTGGAGCAACAATTACCGTCGCTAAGGTAAGTTGCCAATTCAAATAAATCATGTAAATGGGAATAGCAATTAGCTGCAAAACACAGGGAGCAAAATCATGAAACAGCTTATTAATAACTTCCCCAACCCGATCAACATCTTCCGTAAGACGATAAGATAAATCCCCAGCTTTAGCAGTTTCAAAATAGCTGAGGTTGAGTTTTTGTAAATGTGTATAAACCTGTTGACGGAGATAAAAAGCTATCCTTAAAGCTGCCCTGGCCATATATAAATCTTGCACAGATTGAAAAAAGCCTCTGACAAGAAATACTAAAGCACTAATTCCCGTTAATTGAGCGATCGCTAATACATTACCATCTCCAAAAGGAACTGCCAACTTACCCGCGACATTAATCAGGGTTAAAGTTGCCAGTACATATCCCAAAATCCCCACAAAACCCTTAGTGATAGTTTCCCACTGGGTGCGGATATAGGGTAAAAGTTGCCAATAATTAGAACGTGTTTTCAAGTCGTAACATCCACAAAAATATTTTCCTTTGTTTGACGCTACCAGCTTTTGGTTTCATTTGGTAATTGGAAGTAATAAAATTACCTTCCTAACCAAGTTTTGATCATATCCAAAAGACTAGAACCACCCCACATCAAAGCAAATAGAATAGAGGTAGTTAAAATTGCTCCCATGAGACACAAAACTAAACCACCTAAACTGATAGCACCATCATCTTCTGATAACCCAAAAGCAGTAACAAAAACACCCATTGCTGGTAAAGTGTTAGTCCCAGGGATAGGAATCATCATCGAAATGGCCATGAGAGCGATCGCACAACCAATAGTAATTCTACCTGGTAATGTGGTACAAATATAAGATAGACGCGGACGAGCGATCGCTTCAATTCTTCGCAACCAAGGTAGTCCCGCTTTCAAAAATCCCCGAACCGTAGATAGTTGCAGAGGATGATTAAGCATCTTTTGAGGTAGCCAAGGGGTTTTTGCACCTGCAATTAACTGTGCAGCCAGAATAAAAATTAGAATACCAAAAGGAACAGAGTAACCAGGTGCAGGAACTGGTAAAGCTGAAGGTAGGGACAAAATCACCAACAAAAACCCAAAAATTCTTTCTTGAGCTAATAACAAAATATCTGCTAAATTTACCTTTTCCGGTCTTTCTTCATCAAAAAAATAGCGTTGTAATTCGTTAGAAAGTTTAGCCATATATTGCGGTGAATTTGGTTTAAGTGATACATTCAAAATAGTCTAACTTAAAGAATAAACTTTAAGTTGCAGATTTCATTATGATTTATGGAGGGTTACTTTTTTAATTACATGAATAATTATAGGTAATGTTGCATCCAACATCTTAACCTTCCTAAATTTATAAAAATAAAAAATTATATTAAGTTTGGATAAATTTATTTTATTGTGTAGGTATTGGTTAACAGAGGGAAAATGCAAAGATATTTAAAAGTGCTAAGATTGTTTTGGAGTGCAGCGATCGCATCCGAAATGGAATATCGTATCAATTTTATCATTGCTGCTGTTAGTAGTTTAGGTAATTTGGTAGGTAGTCTTTTCAGTTTGTTCCTTTTTTACCGCACAGGTTACACCTTTACAGGTTGGTCATGGGACGCAGCCCTAATCATATTAGGAATTTTCACCTTACTACAAGGCTTTTCAGCAACATTTCTCGCTCCTAACTTAAACCGAATTGTGCGTCATGTCCAGGAAGGGACTTTAGACTTTGTATTATTAAAACCTATTCGTAGTCAGTTTTGGTTATCTATCCATACCCTTTCTCTTTGGGGAATACCAGATTTAATCTTTGGGTTACTTATTATTGGCTATGCTGGTAAAAAACTCGGCTTAGGAATTGACAAATATTTACTTGGTATCCTTCCTTTAGCTTGTGGTTTAGTTATTCTTTACAGCCTCTGGTTCATATTAGGAGCAACTAGCATTTGGTTTGTAAAAATATATAATCTGACAGAAGTATTAAAGGGATTTTTAGAAGCTGGCCGATATCCAATTAGCGCCTACCCAGCTACTTACCGCCTTTTCTTTACCTTCATAGTACCAGTTGTTTTTTTAACCACAGTTCCTGCCCAAATAATATTAGGTCAAATTCAATTTACTTGGTTAATAGGCACAGTATTTTTGGCTATATTATTGTTTTTCATTTCCACACGATTTTGGCGCTTTGCATTACGGTTTTACACCAGTGCTTCAAGTTAAAAAAAGTTTGATGTTGGGTTTTTTAATGTCAACCCAACCTAGATTTATTCTCCAGAAAATATATCAAAACATATCTGGATCTTCACCCAATTCTCTTAATCTAGCAGCCAATTTAGCCGTTTTTGCCTGAGCTTCTTCCTCTCGTAATTTAGCTGCTTCCTCTCGTAATTTAGCTGCTTCCTCTCGTAATTTAGCTTCTTCCTCCCGTAATTTAGCTGCTTCCTCTGGTAACAAAACTATATTCCCAGCAACATCATAAAACCTTACCCAAATCGCAGTTTCCCTATCTATAGTTCCTTCCCAAGTTCCCAACCATAAACCCAAACGTCTACACCAAAGCCAACCATTTTCATTGGGAGTTAACAGTTGATACTGTTGGTTATCATCTAAATGCCATCCTTGTAAAGAATTAGGATCAAATGGGTTATAAACAAAATAATCTGAGGTGCGGAAAGTCTGTTCATAAAGGTCTTTCTTAATACCTTTGTCTATTCCTGCTGTAGACGGTGACATTAATTCCACAATCACATCAGGATAGCGACCATTTTCTTCCCAAACTACCCAACCTTGCCTAGATTTATTACCATCAACATTGAGAACAGCAAAAAAATCAGGACCACGAAAATCACGATTGCGAATCTGGGTACTACTGTAGTAAATAAACATATTGCCGCCAGTAAAATAATCATTGCGGTCAGACCAAAGCTGCTGCAATGACCGAATCAGGACATTCATGGCAATACGGTGACGATTTGATTCCAAGGGTTCACCATCATCAAATATTAAATCTGTAGGTGGGTCATGGGGTTCCCATTCCACTTCCACAATGGCTAGATTGTTGTCGGTAGTCATGAGTGATTATCACCTTTTTGATCAAGCCCTCAATCTCTACATTATAATCTACCCGGACTTTTGTAAAAATCTTTAACCTTGAGTTAGTAGTCAGGGAATTAGTTCTCAAAACAAAAATCTAACTCCTGACTACTAACCTTGGGACTATTTAACCAGTGTAGATATGAGCCAGTCTCAAGCGCCGAATCATTTCTCGACGCACTTCATTTTTTACTCTTTCCCCACGTCGCCAATGTTCTAATTGAATATTATCAATGTAGAACCTCACAGAAAATTGCATAGAAGAACCTTGGATATCCGTAATTTGAATTTGTGGTTCTTTCCAAGCAGTAGATGACTCTTTAAAGTTAGTTTCTAACCAATCTAACAATTTTGCTGCGTAGTCATCTAACCTAGTTTCATCAACTCCTGGATTAGAAATTTTCTGAAATAATTTATTCAGTTTAATTTTTAAGACTTCAATTTTTTGTTCCCATTCATCTGGCAAAATAGTGCTGTCTTCCGCTACTAAATCTGGATCTTGTAACCAGGTTTCATACCAAAATCTCACTAAGCTAATGAGGTTTTGTTTACCAATTGATACTTGTTCTTCTTCTAGCCAGGAACGTTGTCTTTTACCCTTGCGTTCAGTAAGAATAACCATTCCTACTAAATTTAATACCTCTATATAGTTTTTTTGAAGACTTCTCAGTTCTTGTGTATCTAATCCACCCTTTTCCAGAAGTTTAATTTCTGCAATTAACTCCTCAAAAGCAGTGTGGATTTTCTTTAACTGAAGATTTACTTCTTTCTCCAGTGAGATACGTTTACGTCCTGCATCTTTTTTAGAAAGCTTATCTTCCTCAGCTTCTTTCAAACCATAGAAGCTATCTAATGATTTTATTTTCTCATCAAAATTAGCTAAAGTATCGGGATGTCCAGCAACAATTTCTTTGAGAATATTTGTAGCTACAACTGAATCAGCATCAATTCTTACTGCTACTTTAATTGTATAAGCATAGTGAGTAGTCGGACGACTGAGGTTAGTAATACTTTGATTTCCTAAAGCCGCATTAGGCATATAAAGTTCACAATGTTGTTCAATTAAATACAACTTTGTCACCCGAATGCCAATTTGTTTGATAATTGCTAATGAACCATCAGAAGTAGTGATCACATCTCCAAACTTAAAGGGTGTATCAACTAATAGAACTAAACCACTAAAGAAGTTACTGAGGATATCTTTGACAGCTAATCCCAAAACTACTGTGATACTACCTAATGCTAATCCTATTCCTGTTAAATCTACACCCAGTGTAGTGAAAAATAGAGAGATGCCAATAATATATGTAATTACAGGGATGAAATTTTGTAGAAGTGGGATTAAAACATCATCCCAAACAGCCTCTGTTTTCCTCGCATAGGCTTTCAAAGAGGATACTGCTGCTTCATTAAATAGCTGGGTAAACCAATAAGTAAAAGCTCCTATCAGAAAAGCCGTAAGCCCCCTTTGAATCCAGTCTATGAAGACTCCAGCACTATTTAAATGGAGGAGAGAAAATTTAAGACTGGTAAGGATAAAAATGATAGTTAGAGGAGTTTGGGAAATACCAAGAATTAGTAGTAATGTATCCTTTTCCCATTTACGAACTAGCGATCGCAGGATATAGAATAATCCTATATAAAGTAAAAAAGAAACTCCCGCACATAAACCTAATGTGGACAAAAATGCACCTATCTGCACCGCATTTGGTGTAACTAATAACGCTGCGGATACAGTATCAGTAGTTGGCGATGGTGATGCTGCTTGAGCAAGGATATAAATCATTGATGCCTGTCTCAAATATTACAATTCTGGATAACTCGAAAAAGAAATTATCTGAAGATTATCAGGAAATGGAAACATGGATATAGTAAAAAGTAAAGCCTGCTTAGACTTTTTACTTCATATAGCCGCGTAGCTCTAACTATTTTGGCTACAATACTTGCAAGTAACTCGAAAATCAGCTTCTAGATATGAATGATATTTGAGGTTTTTCGTATGGATGTAAGTGTGACGTTAAGATAATACTTTATTTTTACGCAAATTAAGAAACTAAATAATCAGGGAATTCACTGAAAAAGTGTAGTTAATATTGTGTTGGTGAACCTCATCTATCTACAATCTGCTGTATCTATAATTTTTATGGCAATTTATACTTATTTTGTCTTTTTAATTTCCGCTAAAATCAACATCTGAAAACAGTACAACAGGAGAAACCAGACGTGCCTACACTCGGTGTTAATATTGACCATATCGCTACTATTCGTCAAGCACGGCGGACAGTAGAACCAGATCCCATAGCAGCAGCTATATTAGCAGAACTCGCAGGTGCAGACGGAATTACTGCCCATTTGCGCGAAGATAGAAGACATATTCAAGATCGAGATGTGCGTCTATTACGGCAAACAGTGAGAACCCATCTCAATTTAGAAATGGCAGCCACCGAAGAAATGTTAGCCATAGCCCTAGACATCAAACCCGATTACGTCACCTTAGTTCCTGAAAAACGGGAAGAAATTACTACAGAAGGTGGTTTAAATATTGTCGGACAAATTGCTAGAATAGGAAAAATAGTTGATCAATTGCAAAATGCTGGCATTCCCGTGAGTTTGTTTATTGATGCCGAACCACCACAAATTGAGGCATCTGTCAAGATCAAAGCGAAATTCATCGAACTGCATACAGGACAATATGCAGAAGCCAAGGATGAAACAACTCGCCAAAAAGAACTAGCTTTATTAGCCCAAGGCTGTGAAAAAGCGATTAAAGCTGGTTTGCGTGTGAATGCCGGTCATGGACTCACATACTGGAACGTTTACCCCATAGCTGCCCTTCCAGGTATGGAAGAACTCAACATTGGTCATACTATAATTAGTCGGGCAGCTTTAGTAGGTATAGAAAGAGCAGTCCGAGAAATGAAAGAAGCCATGTCACTGCGTTCCCATTAAAAATTAAACAATTAAAAATTAAAAAGATGTTCTGTTTTTTTAATTTTTAATTCCCAATTTTTAATTTCTTCCAGAGGGGTGTTAGCTGCGAAATCCTCAAAAGTCAAATTTGGAAACTTCAAACTACTATGACTTCTCAACAGTCTAACAACCTACCCTTATGGGTACAAGACCGAGATCAAGTAATCGCAGCCAGCACTGATGCTCAATGGCGCTCTCAAAAACCTCCTGACTATAGCCGTTCACGGGAAAACCTAGCCAAAGAGAGCATCCACAATCATCTGGACGGTACACTGGAAGCGATCGTCGAAAACCTGGTAAGAACCCTTGAAATGGAAGCCTCATGGAAAATTAACCCCCAACAGTGGTTATCTATCGTTAATGACAAATTCCGGGTAAGTAGCAATGGTGGTCAAGAATATACCGCTGCCGATTTAGGAGCTAAAGGTACTTATAATTTATTTATGGCTGATTCTGAACATTACAAAGCTTCAGAAGAAAGTTTTGAATCATCCCATGATATCTTTCATAGTACCTTTCCCCAAGGATTCCCCTGGGAAGTATTGGCAGTTTATTCGGGTCCTCCCAATGTTACATTTAAATGGCGACACTGGGGACACTTTCAGGGTACATACAAAGGTTATGCACCAACAGGGAAAACAGTAGAAATTATCGGTATGAGTGTAGCTCAAGTTACCGATGATTTAAAAGTAGTTTCCTTAGAACACTATTTTGATAATGCCCTGTTCTTAGAAAATCTGACAGCAGGTGGCAAACTAGAAAATAGTGAAAATAAGGGCAGTAGTTGTCCCTTTGGCTCTTGGTTTAAGGGATTCAAGAAAAGTTAATTGATCAGGGTACAGCCTTAACACTGTACCCTAAAGTTATGAATTAGTCAGCAAACACAGACAATGCAAACATACTATTACATTTTGGCCAGTCAACACTTCCTCCTGGAAGAAGAACCGATAGAAGAAGTTCTCAAAGAACGCACTCGTAACTACCACGAACAAGAAAAAGAAATTGATTTTTGGTTAATTAAGCAACCCGCATTTTTAGAAACGCCGAAAATGGCAGCTATTAAAAAGAAATGCCCCCAACCAGCAGCAGCTATTATTTCTACTAATCCCCAATTTATTACTTGGCTAAAACTGCGGTTAGAGTATGTTATTACTGGTGAATTTTCAGCGCCTTCCGATACCATACCTAATCCATTGGCATCTCTGAGCGCAGTTTCTTCATAGGGGAAAAGGGGAATTAGGGGATTAGATAAGAATTACCAATTACCAAATATACAATTTATGCAAAAAATACAAACTTTATCAAGTGTTTTATTATTAACAGTTGCTCCTTTATTTAGCACAATTCATCCTGTTATTGCTCAACAAAATCTTCCTAATTGTCAACCACCAAATGCGGGAGAATATCTATTATTAGTAATTAGTCCAACAACTGAAAACCAAAAGCAGTTGCGTAGCGCCTTACCAACTGAACTAAAATCAGTTACTTGCAAATACACCAACCAAACAGTAACGCGAATTGGTGGGTTTAAAAAGATTGATGATGCTAATCGCTGGGCTAGATATATTCAGAATATAGTTGGTTTATCTGCCATTATCACGACTCGTGCGACAGGACAAACACCACAAATACCACCTCAAATAGCACCACCAACAATTAGCTATAACCCCAAAATATTAGGGGAAGGTTATGCAATTCTGGTGGATTATTTTAATCGGACAGAAATGGTTAGTAGTCTCCAGCAAGCTGTAGGGGGTAATGTAGGTTTAGTGTCTTATGGACAACGGCCTTACTTGCTGGCTGTTTATACTACCAATCAACAAGAGGCATATAACACATTAAAAAAACTCAGCGAAAATGGGTTTGTTGCTATCTTAGCAGATGGTCGTAAAGTAGTTTTACTACGATCAACCGTCCGTTAAAAGTTAGTTGTCAATTGTCAATTAACTGAATATGCAGCCCTAGCTAACCAAGAGATAGCTATACCTAAAACCGAACCAGCAATAACTTGAACTGGTGTGTGTCCTAGTAATTCCTTGAGACGGTCTTGGAAAAAATCCGGTTTTTCATGAAATAATTCATCAATCATTTGATTGAGTATGCGTGCTTGTTTACCGGCAGCTTGACGGACACCGGCTGCATCATACATAACAATAATAGCAAAAACAGTAGCCAGGGCAAACTCTGGAGATGCCCAACCTAAAGTTTGGCCAACACCGTCTGCTAGGGCTGTTACTAGGGCTGAATGGGCGCTGGGCATACCTCCAGTGGTGACTAAAACACGCACATTTAATTTGCGATGTTTTACTAACTCAACGATAAGCTTTAATCCTTGAGCCACAAAACAAGCTACAAGCGCAACCAGCAGCACCCTGTTGTTGATAATTTCGCCTATGTCCTGCATGGTATTTTGGGGAAGTTAGTAATTGTGAGCAGTAGTTGTGTGGAGGAAAAACGTAAGTACGAGCCAAAATTCCAAAATTAAAATTGGACTTAGTGATTGCGGCTGGTAATAAAGTGAGCTAGAGCTTGGAGAGGAGCGGCTTTTTCCCCATAAGGTTCTAATTCTGCACAGGCTTCAGTAACTAGTTGTTGAGCTTTGATACGTGATTCTTCAATTCCCCATAGACTGGGATAGGTGACTTTTTTCGCTGCGAGGTCTTTACCAGCAGTTTTACCTAGCTGTTCTTGGGTAGCAGTGATATCTAGAATATCATCAATAATTTGGAAGGCTAGACCAATATTTTGAGAATAACGAGTTAATTTTTGCACATCTTCAGCAGATGCGCCGGCAATAATTCCCCCACAAACCACGGCAGCTTCTAACAAGGCTGCGGTTTTATGGTTATGGATAAAATTCAAGGTTTCTAGGGAAATATCTGATTTACCTTCCGATTCTAAATCTACCACTTGACCACCGACTAAACCAGCCGCGCCCACTGCTTTGCCGAGGCGAATAATTACTTGTAAAACTCTATCTCTGGGAATATTTTCAGGTGTTTGAGCGGCTACATATTCAAAGGCTAAAGCTAATAACCCATCTCCTGCCAAAATAGCAATATCTTCGCCATAGACTTTGTGATTTGTTAATTTACCGCGACGGTAATCGTCATTATCCATGGCGGGTAAATCATCATGAATAAGTGACATGGTATGGATCATTTCCATAGCACAAGCTGTAGGCATGGCCATTTCAATTGTGCCACCAATCATTTCCGCAGTAGCAAGACAGAGAATGGGACGTAACCGCTTACCTCCAGCTAAGAGAGAGTAGCGCATTGCTTCATAGATTTTTTCTGGATAAACGACGGGAATAGAATTATCCAAGGCTTGTTCACAAAGCGGTTGTCGTTCTTGCAGATAAGTAGCGAGGTTAAACTTAGCTGACTCTGATTTTTTGGGGGTTTCAAATCTTTTATCCGTTGCTACCATGCTTCAATTCCTGAACTTTTTGGTTACTTGTGATTATGTGTGCCAATTTTACGGGGCTTTGGGGATGAAAAACTCACGCTTTTGGTGAGTAATCATGAATATTAATAAGAAATTATTTGTCAATTACCGGTTGTTTGCAAATAGCTAGAAACAGTATTTTGCAATAACATAGCAACTGTCATCGGACCAATACCACCGGGAACAGGGGTAATATATTCTGCCACATTAGCGATCGCTTCAAACTGAATGTCACCGACTAAACGACTTTTGCCACTGCTATCTGTGACACGATTTATTCCCACATCTACCACAACTGCGCCTGGTTTCACCATATCCACAGTAATCATACCGGGAATACCTGCTGCGGCGATAAGAATATCAGCATCTTGGGTAATGGTTGGTAAATCCTGGGATTTGGAATGAGCAATTGTGACTGTAGCATTAGCCTCTAATAGCATCAAAGCCATGGGCTTACCCACTAAGATACTACGTCCTACTACTACGGCTTTTTTGCCTTGTAATGGAATTTTATATTCTGCTAATAATCTCATGACACCAGCCGGCGTACAACTGCGTAAACCTGTCTCACCTCGCACCAATCGCCCTAAATTGACTGGGTGAAGTCCATCAGCGTCTTTATCTGGTGCAATTTGATGTAGTAGACTGACGGCATCTAAATGCTTGGGTAAGGGTAGCTGTACCAAAATTCCATCTACTCTTTCATCTGCATTTAGTTCAGCAATGACTTCTTCTAGTTCAGTTTGGCTGGTTTGAGCGGGAAAATGTTTACCAAAAGAAGTAATTCCCACTTTGGCACAGGATTTTTCTTTGTTGCGAACATAAGCGGCAGATGCAGGGTTATCGCCAACCATCAAGACTGCTAAACCAGGCGATCGCCCAATTTTACCTTGTAATTTAGCGATCGTCTCCTGGAGTTCTCTCTGAATTTTCTCGGCTAATGCCTTACCATCTAGGATTTTCGCAGTTTGTTTCATAAGACCTTGCGGTAAGTGGGAAACTCAGTCACTTTAGTGCTGAGAGGAAAACGACACGAGCAGTTCGACAAGCTCACTGACCACGGTTTTAACCGCCTTAAATATTTCTTTATTACCGCCTTGGAGTTGATCAATTTGGGGTACTTTTGTGATGTACTTTCAACGGGACAATTACCGATTCAAATTTCCCAACTCTGTACGCATAATGTATTGCACACGATGTGCCTCCCATTTCTGGGGTAATGTTAGCTTTGACCAGTTATCAGAGCTTGTTAGGCTTGCAACACTGTTCCAGTGACCTTAGAACTGTTTAATCACAAGCGACAGAGCAGGGGACTAGTGAAGCAGCGCGGTCTTGGGGGTTTCCCCCATGAGCGACTGCTGAACCCCGAAGGGGCTACGCATCCACAGGGTGTCATGACTCAAATAACGGCTACCGTGAGAGTAAACTCAGGGTGGTCTGGTCAGTACGGCTTACTTGATTACTCTTGCAAGCCCAGTCCCTTTAGGGCTGGGTTACTGACAGGGAATATGAGGACAGGGGAATAATATTTACCACTGACAACTGACCACTGACAATTGACAACTCCATTTTCTCATTTTCCCAGTCACCTAAAATTTAATTTTTGCAGTACAATACTTACCTGCTTTATTCACCAATTTTCAAGACACAATTTGTGTGAAAATAAGCACAAATCGCATACCCCAACCAGCTATCCATCGTGCAAGATACCGACTCCATGAATGACATTGCTGCTGCACTCCAACAGCCAGCAGATTTAGACTTTGAACTCCCTGATCCAGAAGATGAACAAATTCCTGAGTCTGATTTTTTACTACAACTAGATGTAGCATGGCAGGTATGCGATCGCTTTGATTTGCAAACGGAAATTTGGCGAGGACGCATTTTACGCGCAGTTCGTGACCGAGAGAAAAAGGGCGGAGATGGGCGTGGGACTGGTTTTCTTAAATGGCTCAAAGAACGAGAAATTAGTAAAACTCAAGCTTACAGTTGGATTCAATTAGCCAATAGTGCCGATACCCTCATTGAAGATGGCAAACTAGATCCAGATACTGTTAATAATTTTAGTAAACGGGCGTTTGTGGAAACCGCCAAAGCTGCACCGGAAGTGCAACAGATGGTAAGCGAAGCTGCACAAAAAGGCGATCGCATTACCCGCAGAGAAGTCCGTCAACTTACGGATGAATGGACTGCCATGTCCTCAGATTTATTACCAGAAGAAGTGAGGGAAAAAGCCGCAGATAACAGCCTGCCACCGCGCTACATTGCCCCTCTGGTTAAAGAAATGGAAAAACTGCCTGAATCCCATCAAAAGGCATTACAAAGAGACATAGCTGCCAATCCTGACGTTGATACTGTCAAACAAGCCACCTCAGAAGCCCGTCAATTAGCCAAATATCTCAAATCTGCCGCCCAAGTCCAAGCCTTAACAGCGGAAGATGTAGATATTGAAACTGCTTTAGAAGAAGCTCAACGAGTCGGTTGTTTAAGTATTGCGGCTGACTTGGTAAATCAAGCCTCCCAAATTGAACAAACCATTGCCAAGTTGTATATGACTTGGAAAAAAATTAGTAATTTAGCGGATAGGCTATATGTAGATACTGGTGCGAGTACACCCAATTTGCGATCGCTCCTCACCTGCATAGAACCACTAGGGGGAGAAATCATGGAACTACAATTAAGTGGCGCAGTAGAACATACTATCCGCTTACAAATTCAAGAAACAAATTAATTAGTATGACAGGGAAGAAGGAAAAATTAATCCCCAATTCCCAATCCCTAATTACCTATTAAATACTGCCTCCATTTTTTTCGCTAATTCTATATCTAAGTTGCTGATTACATGACCTAAATCGTAAGTAATCAGCGTCACACTTACCAAATTATAAACATTGAACCATTCAGGGTGATGCCCCATAGCCTCAGCTTGGATACCAACATTTACCATCCAACCCATTGCTTCAGAAAAGGAAGTAAATTTGTACTCTTTATGGAGTTTTCCTTCTTTAACTGTCCAACCAGGTAAATTAACTAAAGCTTTGATAATTTCTGTTTCCTGAAGTTTATAGCCTGCCATAAATGAATGTACTCCTGATATCAAATAAGATTCTTCTAGTAACTAATCTAATTCATAATCAATTTAAAAACATACCTTTCAATGCCGGTTTCTTCATCTCTTTCAATTGCTACTTTTTCCACATCAAAGCATTCAGGAATTTTTTTGATCAGTTCCAAATCGCCTAGACTAGAGTATGTAAAAAATACTTCCCCTTGAGGTTCTAGATACAGAGATAACTGTTCCACAAACTTGATAAAAATTTGACCGTTTGGATCATTAGTTGCCAATTCTACTGTACTTTCAATATTTTGATGTAACAAAGGTAAATTAAAAGTAATTACATCAAATAGAAGATCAGGCAAGGAAGTAAATAAATCCGATTGATATATTTTAGCACTTTTGAAATTAATAAATGAATTAATTCGAGCGCACAATACAGCATTTTTTCCTACATCAGATAGATATAAATCTTCTACATATTTACTCAAAGATAATCCGACAACACCTGTACCACAACCTATATCTAAAAGCCGTTTTTTCTTCGTTTTAAGATTTTGATATCTTTGCACAATCGGCTTCAAAAGAAATAAAGAGCTTGATTCTATATCTGGATGATAAACATTGGATAGGGCAATAATATTCAGCCCATTTACTTTATAAGTAGCAAACCGAGACTGTTTAGCAAGAAATGCCTGATGAAGTTCTGAGAATGTTTTCATTGACGCAGAAATGCAAATTGAACGTCAACAATTTTACAATCTTTTGTAACTATATGTTGATCCTGATCAAGTTTGATAATATAAAAGGCGGAGCAATAAAGATATCTAGTATGCGTAAAGCTCTTGCGTCCATAGCTACGCTCAGAGCGATCGCATAACCCACCGTAAACTAGATTAACTCTTTCTTTTTGTCCGCCTAAATTTTTTTAATCTGATCTTCCAATAACGGAGATTAAAATAACGTCTATACTTCTGTACTACTTCTTTTCCCACCAGCAATGCACCCAACCAAAATATAACTTCAGCGAAAACTAATAAAGCTGGTACTAAGAGTGCTTTCTGAGCTACCGAAATTGGTAAAAATGGTACAATTAGAGCGATCGCTAACCAGGGCAAAAATGAGACAATAATTAAAACCAAACCCAGCTTCTGCATTTTTCTATTAATAACGAAATCTGAGTTTAGTCTTTTTATCTCTGTGGCTGGAGTGGCTTAACTTACAGTCTTTACAGTTCTCGCCTAGATGCAAAAAGAATACTTATTTGATTTGCATACAATTTCTGAGTAGTGAAATCATAGACTTAATATTATTTTGGCAAAAATCACTTTATTCTCATCAATATTAACAACTAACCAATGACTAATTCTTGATGCCTGTCGCCGCAATACCTTGAATAAACTGCCGCTGACCAATTAAAAATAACACCATTACAGGTACAGTAGCAATTGTCACTGCTGCCATCATCAACGGCCAATTATTAGTAAACTGCTCTTGAAATTCTGCCAAAGCTAACTGCACCGTTCTTAATTCTGGTCTGGTTGTAAATACCAACGGTTTAAATAAATCATTCCATTCACCAATGAAAGTGAAGAGAAATAGTGTTACTAAAGCGGGTCGTGCTAAAGGTAACATGATGCGCCATAAAATTTGTAATCGGTTTGCACCATCAATAGCGGCTGCTTCCTCCAATTCTACGGGAATTGTCTGGAAATATTGACGTAACAGAAAAATCCCAAAGCCGTTAACAGCAGTTGGTAAAATTAGCGCCCAGTATGTATTAATCAGATGTCCCGACTTCAGCACCAAAAAGATGGGAATTACCAATAACTGAAAGGGAATTACCAAAGTTGCCAATACTACCAACAGCAACGCTTGTCTACCCCGAAATTTTAACCGTGCTAGGGCGTAACCAGCTAAAGCCGAAGTGAAAATTTGAAAAGCCGTAACTGCGATCGCTACTAAGGTAGAATTAGCATAAGCCAGTAAAAACTTTCCCTGTTCCCACGCATTCCGGTAATTGGCTAAAGTCCAATTATTTTGCGAAATCCCTGGTGTTGTTCCCTCACCCCCAAAGGAGGTCAGAAAAACCACAATTAGCGGTACTAAAACGACAAAAGCCCCGATTAGTAGCACTAACAGGCTCAACAAATTGGCATTTTTTAGATTCCATTTTAGCTTGGACATTGGCTATGACTCCATACATTTGTTTTTCTGGTAGTAGTACCATCAGTAAAAACTAATTTAATCACTATAGTTTCTTGTTAAGTTAAATTAAATCACAATGATCATTACCCCAAATTTATTGGGTGATTTAAGTTTTTGTATCAAATGATTCACCGCTTAGGAGTAAACAGACTATGCAGCAGGTTGTAGACCACATTGAAGAACTTGATTTTCAAAGCGAAGTATATAAAGATGCTTATAGCCGCATCAATGCCATTGTCATTGAAGGAGAACAAGAAGCTTACGAAAATTACATTACCTTGGCGAAATTGTTACCAGCAAATGCAGATGAGCTAATTCGCCTCTCAAAAATGGAAAGTCGCCATAAAAAAGGATTTGAAGCCTGTGGACGAAACCTAAAAGTGACTCCAGATTTGCAGTTTGCGAAAGAGTTCTTCTTAGGATTGCACGACAATTTCCAAACCGCAGCCCAAGAAGGTAAAGTCGTAACTTGTCTGTTGATTCAATCTTTAATTATTGAATGTTTTGCGATCGCTGCTTATAACATCTATATTCCCGTAGCTGATGATTTTGCCCGTAAAATCACAGAAGGAGTAGTAAAAGAAGAATACAGTCATCTTAACTTCGGTGAAGTGTGGTTGCAAGAAAACTTTACAGAATCCAAAGTTGAATTAGAAGAAGCAAACCGCAAAAACTTACCCCTTGTTTGGAAAATGCTGAACCAAGTAGCAGATGATGCCAAAGTTTTAGCAATGGAAAAGGATGCCTTAGTAGAAGACTTTATGATTCAATACGGTGAAGCTTTAAGTAACATTGGCTTTACTACTCGTGATATCATGCGTCTTTCTGCCTATGGACTTGTAGCCGCTTAATAAATCTATTGGGGTGACAACTTGAGTTACCCCAGGTTAATAGGTGACAGAGTTTAATTACCAATAACCTTAGCCGAGCCTAAGTAAAAAAACCCTCCGCGAACCTAGAGAAGCACAGAAAATATTACGAATTATGTCATCAGACGTAGTATTTTTAAAACTTAGATATCATCTGTGATCCCCAGTGGACATAGTTAAGTATGGTTAAAGATTCAGGAGCAGTAATATGATTCAAAACAAAACCACTGCTTTTAAAATCTAAAATCCAAAGCTGCTACTGCCTACTAATTCCACCATTTTGCACGACAGCCCACGCCTAATATATCACTCCATGTTTGGTTTAATTGGACATCTGACAAGTTTGGAACACGCTCAATCAGTAGCGCAAGAATTGGGATACCCAGAATATGCCGATCAAGGGCTAGACTTTTGGTGTAGCGCCCCGCCGCAAATAGTTGATCACATTACTGTCACCAGTATTACTGGACAGAAAATAGAAGGCAAATATGTAGAATCTTGCTTTTTGCCGGAAATGCTGGCAAACCGTCGCATTAAAGCTGCAACTCGCAAAATATTGAATGCTATGGCTCATGCTCAAAAGCATGGCATTGATATTACCGCCTTGGGTGGGTTTTCTTCAATTATTTTTGAGAACTTTAATTTAGAGCAGTTTAGACAAGTTCGCAATATTAACCTAGATTTTGAACGCTTCACTACAGGTAATACTCATACAGCCTACATTATTTGTCGGCAAGTAGAAGAAGCCTCGAAACAATTAGGGATTGAATTGTCGAAAGCAACTGTAGCTGTATGTGGTGCAACAGGAGATATTGGTAGTGCAGTCACAAGATGGCTAGATAAAAAAACAGATGTCCAAGAATTACTATTAATTGCCAGAAATCAAGAACGTCTCCAAGAACTGCAAGCAGAACTAGGACGCGGTAAAATTATGGGATTGCAGGAAGCATTACCACAAGCAGATATTGTCGTGTGGGTGGCGAGTATGCCCAAAGGTGTAGAAATTGACCCCACAACATTAAAACAACCCTGTTTATTGATTGATGGTGGTTATCCTAAAAACTTAGGGACAAAAATTCAGCATCCAGGGGTGTATGTATTAAACGGTGGCATTGTGGAACATTCCCTAGATATTGACTGGAAAATCATGAAAATTGTCAATATGGATGTCCCAGCCCGTCAATTATTTGCTTGTTTTGCTGAATCAATGCTCCTGGAATTTGAGAAGTTATATACAAACTTTTCTTGGGGACGTAATCAGATTACCGTAGACAAAATGGAGCAAATTGGTCAAGTGTCCATAAAACACGGTTTTAGACCATTGCTAGTTTAGTCATTAGTCATTAGTCATTGGTCAGTGGCAAAGAAAAGACAATTGACAACTGACAATTGACAACTGACAACTAACAACTGACAACTAATATAATTATGGCAAGCACTGAGCGCAAACCGCTACTGTTAGATTTTGAAAAGCCTTTAGCAGAAATGGCTACCCGGATTGAGCAAATTCGCCAACTAGCTGAAGAAAATGGCGTTGATGTTTCTGGGCAAATTCGCCAATTGGAAACGCGGGCGATGCAATTAAAGCAAGAGATTTTTAGTAGTCTCACACCATCTCAACGACTGCAAGTAGCCCGTCATCCCCGTCGCCCTAGCACTTTAGATTATATTCAATCTATTAGTGATGAATGGATGGAGTTACATGGCGATCGCTGTGGCGGAGATGATCCCGCTTTAGTTGGTGGTGTCGGCCGTTTGGGTGGACAACCAGTGATGATGTTAGGACATCAAAAAGGCCGGGATACCAAAGATAACGTTGCTCGTAACTTTGGTATGGCTGCTCCTGGGGGCTACAGGAAAGCCCTGCGGCTGATGGAACACGCCAATAAATTCAGTATGCCAATTTTGACATTTATTGATACTCCCGGAGCTTGGGCAGGCATAGAAGCCGAACACCAGGGACAAGGAGAAGCGATCGCCTATAATTTACGGGAAATGTTCTGCTTTGACGTACCTATTATTTGTACAGTCATTGGTGAAGGTGGTTCTGGTGGGGCTTTGGGTATTGGCGTAGGCGATCGCCTATTGATGTTTGAACACTCAGTTTATACAGTCGCTACCCCCGAAGCCTGCGCCGCGATTTTGTGGAAAGATGCCAGTAAATCCCCCCAAGCAGCCGTAGCTTTGAAAATTATCTCTCATGATCTCAAAAACTTGGGCATAATTGACCAAATCATCTCTGAACCCCTGGGCGGCGCTCATTCTGACCCCTTAACAGCGGCTACCAATCTTAAACAAACCTTGGTAGAAAACTTAGACGAACTTAACCGTCTCACCCCCGGCGAACGCCGTCAACTTCGTTATGATAAATTCCGCAATATCGGTGTTTTTACTGAACTTGCTCACTAGAAATGCGCCAAGATAATGTATCGCATAACAGCAGTGCTATAATTTCTGAGTGCTGCTTAAAGATTTTTAACAATTTTCACGAGCTTAGGCATTTGTATTTGTCAACGAAAGAAAGTTAAACACCATAAAACCTACTTCTCTTACCTGCCCTTATAGCGGGTGAGGGAAAGTTAGGAAAGAGTTTAGAGGAAAATAAAGTATATTCCCTATAAACGAGAACTACTACATGACATTACATACATTTGCCAAACAAGTACCCTGATTTGTAGCAAAAATTAACTTTGAGTTCATAAATATTTAATTTATGAGTAGCTGTTGGCTCACAGCACTGCCAAAAAGTTGGAAAATATTATGAGTGTTGAGCAAAAAAGACGCGCCCTAATTACTGGGGCTAGTAGTGGAATTGGTAAAGCAACAGCTTTAGCATTTGCAAAAGCTGGAATAGATGTGGCCTTGGTCAGCCGTTCTCAGGATAAATTAGAGTCAGTAGCCAAAGCAGCACAGGAGTATGGAGTTGAAGCTACAGCCTTCTGTGTAGATTTAGCGGAAGTTGCCCAAGTCAAAACAAAAATTCAAGCGATCGCTGATGAATTTAGCAACATAAACATTCTCATTAATAACGCTGGTATTGGATATACAGGCAATCTGAGTGAAACACCCCTAGAAGATTGGCAGCAAGTAATTAACTTGAACCTCACCAGTGTATTTCAGTGCATGATGGGCATTTTGCCAGGAATGCGCCAACAAGGCCAAGGCACAATTATTAACATTGCTTCTATAGCAGCCAAACAAGCTTTTCCGGGTTGGGGAGCATACTGTGTCAGCAAAGCAGGACTCCTTTCCCTGTCCCAAACCCTCGCACAAGAAGAACGTGCCAATGGTATTCGCGTTACTACAATCTGTCCTGGTTCTGTGAATACAGAAATTTGGGATACTCCAACAGTCCAGGCTAATTTTGACCGTTCTCAAATGTTAACTCCAGAAATTGTGGCCGCAACAATTCTGCACACTGTCTTACTACCACAACAAGCAGTAATTGCAGAATTAACCCTAATGTCCAATGCTGGTGTTCTCTAATGGGTGATTTCGTCATTTATCTTGAGTGAATGACTAATTACCACTGACAACTGACCGATTACTAATTACCAAATTACCAAAATTCAATCATGACTATCGCTGGTTCTAACGGTTCTAATCGCGCTCAATCACCCCTAATTCCCGACTTAGTAGAAGCTATCACTGTCCGCCCAGACCGCAATACTCATGATGGCCGAGAGCCAGAATTAAATCCACCCTCTGAGGAAATAATGGATGAGATGATGGAAGCCGTGCGAAAGATCATAGTAGGAGTAGGAGAAGATCCCGAAAGAGAAGGACTCCTGAAAACACCCAAGCGTGTAGCCAAAGCCATGAAATTCCTCACCAGTGGCTACAATCAATCTCTAGAAGACCTCATCAATGGTGCGATATTTGATGAAGGGCATGATGAGATGGTGTTAGTTAGAGATATTAACTTCTTTAGCTTGTGTGAACATCATATGCTGCCATTCATGGGCAGAGCGCACGTTGCTTATATTCCCAATCAAAAAGTTGTGGGATTAAGTAAACTAGCAAGAATTGTAGAAATGTATTCTCGTAGATTGCAAGTACAAGAAAGACTAACTCGACAAATTGCCGAAGCACTGCAAACAGTTCTTGAACCTAAAGGCGTTGCTGTTGTCATGGAAGCAAGTCATATGTGCATGGTTATGCGGGGAGTTCAAAAACCAGGTGCTTGGACAGTCACCAGTTCGATGGTAGGTATATTCCAAGAAGAACATAAAACCCGTGAGGAATTCTTCAATTTGATTCGTCACCAAGCGTCATTCTTTTGAAGAATAGGGAACAGGGAGCAGGGGAGCAGGGAGCAGGGAGCAGGGAGCAGGAAAACTTCTTAACAACTGACAACTGACAACTGACGACTGACAACTGACAACTGACAACTGACAACTGACAACTGACAACTGACAAATCACCTATTCCCTAACTTTTGAAATAATAGAGCTACTTTGTCTAAATCTTTGTTACCAGGAGATTTTTCTACCCCACTGGATAAATCAATCCCATTGGGGTTGATCTGACTCAACGCAGTTAAAATATTATCTGGGGTTAGTCCACCAGCTAATAACCAAGGAAGACTAGGGCAAAATTCCTGATTTAATACTTGCCAATCTAAGGTTTGCCCTGTTCCTCCTAGTTGTTGAGGATGGTAGGCATCTAATAATAGGGTATCTACATAATCAGTGTAATTAGTGGTAGTTTGTAGATGCTCTAAACTGCGGACTCGAAAAGCCTTGATTATTTCTACTTGGGGTAGAGATTGACGCAATTGATGGCAAAATTCCGGTGTTTCATCTCCATGTAACTGAACACCGGTTAAACCAGACTCTTTAACTATTTGGCTAATTTTAGAAATAGTAGTGTTAGCAAAAACACCGATTTTGTCAATATTTTGAGGAAGAGGAGCGTTGCCTTCAGCCAGGGCAGCGATCGCGTCCTGAATTTGAGCTATAGTCACATAGCGAGGAGAAGTCGGGACACATATAAATCCTAGTGCAGTTGCACCAAGAGAAGCTATGGCTAAAGACTGCTGTGGTTGAGTAATGCCGCAAATTTTAACCCGCATTTATATCTGAAAAGTTACAAATAATCACAAAAGTATCTTAATTCAAGTTAAAAACTTTTGCTTTGTCCAGGGTAATTTTATAATTCTGTAAGATTATATTCATTTTTTCATTCAGGAGAACACACCTTGATGTCATCAATCTTATTAGCCGCAGCATCTGTTCCTGTAACACCGGTGTGGAGTCCTACAGTAGGCATCATTATCAGCGTCAGTAGCGTAGTTGTACTTTTACTAACTTTTGCCTTGAAATCTACTAAAGTCGGACCACCGATGCCTGTATTACCTATCAGTGTGCCAGGATTCATTGCAGCAATGGCGTTTGGTCATGTGATTGGTATCGGCATTGTTTTAGGACTGACTAATATTGGTCGGTTGTAAATTGGATTAATATTCTTTTTTTATCAACAGCGATAGGTGATTAATTTGCCTATCGCTTTTTTTGGTAAAGGCATTTAGATCCCCGACTTCTTAGAGAGGTCAGGGACCTGCGACTTTCTTGTGATCAAATTTTTTAAATTGTTATCCTAGAGTTATACCTATCATTTCTCACTTATAAAAGAATTTCTGGAATATCTAAAATAATGCAAACAAATTGGAAAATAGGTACTTTATTTGGCATCCCGTTATTTTTAGACCCCTTATGGTTTGTAATTTTGGGGTTAACAACTCTGAATTTTGGGTTTGCTTACCAACAATGGGGTTCTATTGTGGGTTGGAGTGCGGGTTTGGTAATGGCACTATTGTTATTTGCTTCGGTGCTGTTGCATGAGTTAGGACATAGCTTAGTGGCTCAATCCCAAGGAATTAAGGTGAATTCTATCACTTTATTTTTGTTTGGGGGAATTGCAGCCATAGAGGAAGAATCGAAAACACCTGGTCAAGCTTTTCAGGTAGCGATCGCCGGTCCTGCGGTGAGTGTTGGTCTGTTTTTCTTACTGCGTCTAGGTTCAAGTTTGCTGCCTGATAGTACCCCTCTCAGTTCAATGACGGGAGATTTAGCGAGAATTAACTTAGTTGTGGCGTTGTTTAACTTGATTCCTGGTTTACCACTGGATGGGGGACAAGTATTAAAAGCTGCATTATGGAAAGTGACAGGCGATCGCTTTCAAGCAGTACACATGGCAGCCAAAGCTGGACAAATTTTAGGTTATGCAGCGATCGCTTTGGGATTTGCGATTGATTTCTTTACCAGAGAATTTATCACAGGTTTATGGATTGTGTTGATCGGCTGGTTTGCAGTTCGCAATGCTAACAGTTATGACCGTGTAACCACATTACAAGAAACTTTGCTGAAGCTAGTAGCCAGCGATGGGATGACTCGTAATTTTCGCGTAGTTAATGCTAATCAAACATTGCGAGAATTCGCTGATTTATATCTTTTAGAAACTACTACACCGCAAGTTTATTTTGCGGCTGCTGACGGTCGTTATCGGGGTTTAGTTGCTATTAATGATTTACGAACAACCCAAAGAAGTGAATGGGAAAACCAAACTTTACAAAGCATTGTTCATCCCCTGAATACAATTCCTACTGTTACCGAATCTACTTCTTTAGCAGAGGTAATTAATAAATTAGAACAGGAACAAATACCTCAAATTACTGTTCTTTCTCCCGCTGATGCTGTGGCTGGTATCATTGATAGAGGAGATATTGTACAAGCGTTAGCACAAAAGTTAAATTTGCCAATTACTTCATTGGAAATCAAACGCATTAAGGAAGAAGGTAACTTTCCACCAAGTTTACAGTTAGGGGTAATAGCGAAGTCTTTAGAAAAATAAAAATATCTGAATCAGGATACTCTAGATTAAAGGATTTTCAAGATTCATGATTTTTGATAATTTCAAAAATCTTGGTAATCTTCAAATCCTGTAAATCCTGATTCAGACAATTTTGATAATTAAAAAATCTTGCTAATCTTCAAATCCTGTAAATCCTGATTCAGACAATAAAGTTTTTATTTAGCACTCATTACCTTCTCCAAAGGATTAGAGATATATTGAAATGTTGGTTCAGAATTCCAAGGACCGCGTTGATCTGCACCGTCTCCATCAGTTGATAAATTATAGTAAAGAGCGACGGTTTCATCTGGTTGGATATTCCCAAACATAGGATCAGTTAACTTACCCAGAGAATCCAAAGCTTTCATAAACATCTGAGTATGAGAAACTTCTCGCGTTAACAGATGTACCAAAGTCTGTTTAGTTCCCTCATCTGTGGCTAGTTTAATCAACTCTTCATAAGTTTGTCTAGCACCACCTTCAGCGGCAATATTAGCACGTAAATCGCGGACAACATCACCACCTTCATTTAAATAATTTGCAGTCCAAGCATTTCCTTGACTATCAAGAAAATGGGGACCAATGCCGCGAAGAGCAAATAAGGTACTTTTATAGGCTTCTGTTTGATCTGTATTTTTAGTGTGGATTTCAATGAGTTTACCAACCATTTCTAAATGGCCAAATTCCTCAATAGCAATATCTTGGAGCATATCCCGAATACCAGGATTTTCAACATGAAAAGATTGTACCCAATATTGCAAAGCGGCTGAAAGTTCACCAGTTGCACCACCAAATTGTTCTAGAAGTAACTGAGCAAAACGGGGATTTGGTTGATCAACTTTCACTACATGAATTGATTCTTTTTTATGAAAAAACACAATTTTAGCTCCTTTAACTAGCAATGCTAAGAAACAACTTATATCCAGTCTAATTTGCTAAATTTGAGGTTAGGCTCGACTACTTCTTTGGAATAATCCCCATAGATAAATAGCGATAACTGCGCCGATAATTGCCACTATTAACCCAGGAATACTTAAAGTTGCGGTTGTAAATTGGAGAGTTCCTGTGCGGATGAGAGTAAATAAAGTACCACCGATAAAAGCACCAACAATACCTAATATCATGGTTGATAACATACCCCCACCTTGAGAACCAGGATAGATAGCTTTAGCGATCGCACCAGCTATTAGTCCTAAAATTATCCAAGCAATAATATTCATCATTACATTGCCTCAAAAATATGACTCGTATCAAATTTATCAAGGCTAAATTTTTTTTATTTCTACCAAATGACATAAATATATAAATCAAAAGGTATGTAGTTGCATTTATCGCTTTAGCGCAACTACATAACCCCTTTTCCTTAGATAGCGCGAGAGAATTTTGTCTCTCTACTTCTTGTATGAGTATCGAAAAGAACGGCAATATTTCTGACTAACAATCTACCAATATCAGTAATGTGGATTTCATCAGCAAATACATTCACTAATCCATCATCTTCTAGAGGTTGTAACTGATTTAGTTCATAACAGAAATATTCATTAAAATCAATGTGATATTTATGCTCAATCTCTGATTTATTGAGACGGAAGTGAGACATAATTGACATAATTACGTCTCTTCTAATAATATCATCCTGAGTTAGTTGAATACCTTTACTAGTAGGAATAACACCTGCGGCTACCGCTTTGTAATAATCCTTTAATTCCTTGTAATTTTGAGCATAGGCATCGTCTAACATACTAATAGATGTAGCACCAAAACCAAACAATTCCGTTTCTGCATGGGTAGTATAACCTTGGAAATTGCGTTTTAGTGTGCCATGACGTTGAGCGATCGCTAATTCATTGTTATTTTTAGCAAAATGATCCATCCCAATAAACAAATACTCGTTATTAGTTAATTCCTCAATTGTCATTTTGAGAATATCTAACTTTTCTTCTGCTCCTGGTAATGCTGTTTGGGGAATCATTTTTTGGACAGGTTTGATCCAAGGTACATAAGCAAAATTAAAGACGACAATTCTATCAGCATCTAATGCCATTGTCTTGTGTAATGTTTCCCGAAAAGTTTCTAGAGTTTGATAAGGTAAACCATAAATTAAGTCTACATTGACACTATCAAACTCAGCTTCCTTAATCCAACCCATGACATCAAAAAGTAATGATTCTGGTTGAATGCGATTCACCGCTTTTTGTACTTCTGGGTTAAAATCTTGAATACCAAAACTAATCCGATTAAAGCCAATATCTCTCAAAAATAAGATATAATCTCTATTTACATAACGAGGATTAATTTCAATAGATACTTCCGCATCTGAAGCAATTTGGAAATGACGGGTAATATTTTTCCAGAGAAATTCTACTTGATCAAGTTCCAAATAATTTGGAGTACCTCCACCCCAATGAATTTGGAGTACCTTTCTATTCTTGTCAATTAAAGACGAGGTATTTTTGATTTCTTGCTCTAAATGTTCCAGATATGGTTTAGCCATATTCTTGTTATTAGTAATTACCGTATTGCAACCACAAAAATAACAAGCACTTTGGCAAAAAGGAATATGGAAATACAAGGATAGGGGAGTTTCTCGTTGATTAGAAGCAGTAATAGCTGTTTGGAAATCTCTGGCGGTGAAAGTTTCACTTAATTCTGTTGCTGGGGGGTAGCTGGTGTATCTGGGAGCGCGAGTATCATACTTTTGAATTAGATCCAAGTCAAACTTAACACCAGGTAATAGAAAAACCATTAAAGCCTCCAATAGATGTGAGTATATTTCCTTGTAGGGGCAAAGCATTCTGGCGATAAACTATGACTAAAACTATTAACTTTCAATCTGAATGCTTCGCCCTTATGATTTGGGAAGAATTACAATTAATTTTCCCAAGTTAATGTTGTAATTTAGGATTTAGCAAATAGAATATATTTATCCTATTTGTTTGTAGTTAGCATTATTTTTTTTACGAACCACAGAGTCACAGAGAACACAGAGAATAAGAAATAGATGTTTATGTGTTGTTGAAGATTGCTATATAATTCATCATTGCCAAAATCAATTGGGTGATGAATTATATGTTTGTAAATAATGCAGAGACTCAAGTTAAATCATTGTAAGTAGCTCTACCAAGAGCTTCTATTAAAATAACTTCCAATTCTTTGAGTATCTGCATATTTAATTTGAAAGCATTGTTAGCTTCTGCCACAATTTTGTCAGCAGTTGTATCATCAACTGGAAGTTTGTCTAATGCTTGACGATACTTTTCTTTAAAAGCCTGCTTGTCTGGAATTTGCTGAAAATTGTAAAATGAAGTTCCTTCATATCCAGAAAGTTTTAAGGCTGACTGAGCAATTTTTTGGAGCATTTGTCCACCAGAAAGATCACCCAAATAACGGGTATAGGAATGAGCTAACAATAGTGCAGGTTCATGAGCAGAAATTTGTTGAATACGCGCAATATAAGCTTGAGCAGCAGGTGAAGGTGTAATGCGCTTGTGCCATTGATTCCCATAATAAAATAACATATCTTGTTCTAGGGAAGATTGGCGATTTAGTTCGGGAAAATAAATCAAACTAATGACAGGATGCTGTTTATGTTTCTCAATTGCTGTTTCTAGTTCACTGTAAACAAAATACAAATTCCTCAACAACTGAATAAAACAATCTCTATCTACAACTCCTTGCACAAAACATTTCATGAAGCCGATATTTTCTGAATCTATATGTGCTTGTTGCGTTCCTACACGCAGTTTCATTGCCAAATTATTACTCATTGTTGCTTCCTTCTTGTTTACGTATTAGATTTCCCAACATTTACCGACTCGTTTATCAGTTCACAGCCGATATAATCAGGAAAAAATGCTATTCTAGGTGCATAAATTTTGAAGCATAATTTCTCCAGCACAAATTCCTACCGATACATATTTCGGCTCTTTTTACTGCTTCTAAAATTATTTAACTATTATTCCTTGTATAACTATAAAGGTATTCATATTTATTTATGGTTTCATAAATACATTTGTTTAGTAAATAGGTATTTAAACTATGCGAAATTATCAGATAATTCAGTGATTTTGTAATAATTAGTTTCAATAATTTAACTGATGACTAATAACAAATATTTATGCTTATATAATTTTAAGGCAGACAATGGCAAAGGGACTACTTATGGTTAAGTCGTTGGATAAACCCCCAGTTGAGTTAGGGAAATCAGGTGTAAAAGCACCTGTTCAAGAAACATTATTAACACCCCGTTTTTATACCACTGACTTTGATACAGTGGCAAAAATGGATATTTCTGGGTATGAACCGGAATTAAGGGCTGTAATTGACGAACTCAAGGCTGATTATAATCGTCATCACTTTGTGCGAGATGATGAATTTAAGCAAGGTTGGGATCACATTGTTGGTGAAAAACGACTTGCTTTTATTGACTTTTTAGAACGTTCTTGTACTTCGGAATTCTCCGGGTTTTTACTGTTTAAAGAATTATCTCGTCGTCTCAAGGATAGTAACCCTTTACTATCAGAAGCATTTGGTTATTTAGCGCGAGACGAAGCCCGTCATGCGGGATTTCTCAATAAGTCAATGGCAGATTTTAACCTTTCCCTTGACTTGAGTTATCTAACTAAAAATCGTACCTATACATTTTTCCCAATCGAGTGGGTTATTTACACAGTTTATCTATCGGAAAAAATCGGTTATTGGCGTTATATTTTAGTATATCGTCACATGGAAAAAAACCCAGAATACCAGTTTTATCCTTTATTTCGGAAGTTTGAAAGCTGGTGTCAAGATGAAAATAGACACGGTGATTTTTTCAAAGCATTGTTACGTTCTCAACCCCAATTATGGAATAATTGGAAATCTCGGTTATGGGTGCGCTTTTTCCTTTTAACTGTTTTTGCTACTCACACCATGACAGTATTTGAAAGAGGGAATTTCTATGAAATATTAGGGATTCATCCCCGCAAATACAATACTCAGGTAGTTGAAGAAACCAACAAAACCGCAGCCAAAGCATTTCCAATTATTTTAGATACCAATCATCCCTACTTCTTCTGGTATTTAGAACAATGTGCATTGTATAATCAGAAAATAATTGATCTCAATCAAATCAATGATTGGGGAATTGTGAAATTTTTCCAAAAAATTCCTTTAATCTTAATGATTTTTTGGAATATGTTCAGAATTTTTCTGATTAAACCTATAGACACAGAAGCAACTCGTGAACAAGTTTGTTAGGGAATAGGTGACAGGTAACAGGTGACAGGTGACAGGTGACAGGTAAGAGTTTTACCAATTACCAATCACCAATCACCTTATTTTTTACTATTTAATTGAAACGGCGTATATTTTCCTCCCAAGGCTTCAACAATAGCGCGGGTATTTGCTGCCATCATCTTTATATAAGTATCGCCATTACTACCTTTTGCCCCAATAGAATCAGAAAAAAGTGAAGTTGGTGCTAATTTTACTCCTGCTTCTTCGGCGACTGTTTTCATTAAAGCTGGGTTAATTGTCGTTTCTGCAAATATGGCAGGAACACCTATTTTTTTAATAGATTCAACTAACTTTTTCACTGTTTGGGCGCTGGGTTGTTCTTCTGTACTAATCCCAATTAAAGTTCCCGCAATTTCTATCTTATAAGCATTTCCATAATATTGAAAAGCATCATGGGTAGTAATGAGTTTCCGCTTATCTGGGGGAATGGTTTGAATTTGTTGATTAATCCAAATATGTAATTGTTGTAATTCATCAATTAGATTTTCTGCATTTTCGGTAAATTTATCTTGATCTTCTGGTGACAACTCAATTAAACTATCTCGAATTGCTTTCACCATAGATATGGCATTTTCCGCACTTCCCCAAACATGAGGATCTGGGACAATTTGCCCTTTACCTTTATCTAACTTTAAAGATTTAACAACTTCCCCCACAGCCACCTTTTTTGCTTTCCCTCCAGCCGCATTCATTAACTTAATAATTCCCGGTTCTAAATTGTAACCGTTATACAAAATCAAGTTAGCTTGTTCCAAAACTCGACTATCTGCGGGTACAGGTTCATAAACATGAGGATCTGTACCAGGTTTGAGAATTCCCGTAATTTGTACTTCTTCTCCTCCCACCTCTTCAGCTAAATTAGCAATTATGGTACTAGTTGCTACAACCTGCGGCTGAGTATTTTCCTGAGTTTCAGAATCGGGAGTACAACCCATTAAGGACAAAGATAACAACATTCCCAGACTTATGGCATTAAGTATTAGTTTCATTTATCTAAATTATTACTCCTAATTATATATTTTTTCATATTTCTCTCATTTTTATAGTAAACTCAAAAATAAGTATTTTAACTATGGTTATGCAAAACGTCTCTTTTTATCAAAAATTTAGCCTGTCTACCAGAGATATACCTACACAAGCTATCAAAACCATTGATATGAATTCCTCAACAGCGATTAACATCTCTCATGTAGGTGTACATTACCGCACCCAAGAAGCGTTAAGAGACGTTAACTGCATTATTAAACCAGGAAGACTAACGGGGATTTTTGGACCAAATGGCGCAGGTAAAAGTACATTAATGAAAGCCATTTTGGGATTAGTTCCCATGAGTAGTGGTCAAGTTTTATACAAAAGTCAGCCCTTAATGCAGCAACTAGAAAAAGTTGCCTATGTACCACAACGTAGCCAAATTGACTGGAATTACCCTGCTACCGTGTGGGATGTAGTGATGATGGGGCGTGTCAAAAAAACAGGCTGGTTACGTAGTTTCTCCACAGTTAGCCGCCAAATTGCTAAACAAGCATTAGCAAGAGTGGGAATAGAAGAATTAAAAAATCGTCCCATTGGTGAACTTTCAGGAGGACAACAACAACGAGTATTTTTAGCCAGGGCTTTAACTCAAGAAGCGGAAATTTTCTGTTTTGATGAACCCTTCGTCGGTATAGATCAAAAAACCCAAACTATCATTTTTGAAGTCTTTCAAGAACTAGCAAAAGCCAATAAAATCGTCTTAGTAGTTAATCATGACTTAGGCGAATCAATCAGCCATTTTGATGATTTAATCTTACTCAACTGCGAATTAATCGCCACAGGTTCACGCCAACAAGTCCTAACAGAAGAAAACTTAAATAACGCTTATAGCGGGAAAGTCATGTACTTTTCCGACGCGGCATAATCATATCTTCTCTTCCTTCTTCCTTCGTGTCCTTCGCTCCTTCGTGGTTCATTTTCCTCTATGCTTCAAGCACTAATAGAACCGTTGCAATATGGCTTCATGCAACGTTCCTTAATCATCGCCATATTAGTAGGTTTATTGTGTGCCATAGTTGGTAGTTATTTGATGGTACAACGCCTAGCATTGCTGGGAGATGCTATTAGTCATTCAGTATTACCAGGATTAGCGATCGCCTTCATGATTGGTGCTAATATCTTTGTCGGGGCGTTTATTGCTGGTATATTGAGTACAATGGCGATCGCCTTTATTAAAACACGTTCCCCCATCAAAGAAGATGCAGCCATGGGAATAGTTTTTTCCGCCTTTTTTGCCCTTGGTGTCACCTTAATTACAGTCATTCAAAAAGATAATAAAATTGATTTGAATCACTTTCTTTTTGGTAACATTTTAGGTGTAACAGCCGACGAAGTGAGAGATACAGCTATTATTGCAGCTATTGTTTTAATCGTAATTTTCTTATTATACAAAGAACTGTTATTTTACACATTTGATCCTTTAGGCGCACAAGCTGCTGGTTTACCAGTTAATCGCTTAAATTTTGGCTTAATGTTATTGATTTCTTTGACAATTGTTGCCAGCATGAAAGCTGTAGGAGTAATTTTAGTATTATCACTTTTAATTACTCCCGGTGCAACTGCTTATTTATTAGTAAAACGGTTACATGAAGTGATGATTTTAGGGGCAGTAATTGGGGTAATTTCTAGTATTAGCGGAATGTATCTCAGCTATTTTTATAATTTACCTTCTG
The DNA here is from genome assembly GCF_009711975.1 of Anabaena sp. UHCC 0204. GTDB lineage: Bacteria > Cyanobacteriota > Cyanobacteriia > Cyanobacteriales > Nostocaceae > Dolichospermum. The sequence continues at coordinate 53,062 of NZ_VIKW01000018.1, read as the reverse complement.
GTCCGGCGATTGTGTTAGTAGTTTCGGGTTTATTTACGTTGGCTTTGTTGTTTAGTCCTCGACATGGGATTTTGATATCTAGTGTGAATAGGAAATAAAAGAATCAATGCTAAATTTAATAATCGCTACATATCCATAGACAAAGGTGCGGTAAACTGACAAAAGCAGTTTTTACCCTCTAAACAATGACAGCAAATAGTCCCACGATTTTGGCTTTAGACTTTGATGGAGTAGTTTGTGATGGACTAATTGAATATTTTGAGGTAGCGTGGCGTACCTACTGTCAAATTTGGTCGCCAGCTAACGACACACCACCAGATGATTTAGCTTTGAGATTCTATCGTTTACGTCCTGTAATTGAAACCGGGTGGGAAATGCCTGTTTTAATTACAGCCTTAATTGAGGGTTTTTCTGATGATCAAATTCTGCAATCATGGACAACTATCACTCCCCAAATTTTAGCAGCAGATCACCTAGAAGCAAAAGCAGTTTCTACAAAATTGGATCATCTGCGGGATGAATGGATTAAGACAGATTTAGATGGTTGGCTCAGTTTGCATAGGTTTTATCCTGGTGTCATAGAAAGACTCAAAATAACTCTAGCAAGTGCAGTTCAATTATATATTGTCACCACTAAAGAAGGGCGATTTGTCAAGCAATTGTTAAAGCAAGAAGGAGTTGATTTACCTTCAGAAACAATTTTTGGCAAGGAAGTAAAACGCCCAAAATATGAAACTTTGCGCGAATTAATTGAGAAAGCAAATACCCAACCTGTAAGTTTATGGTTTGTAGAAGATAGGCTCAAAACATTGCAATTAGTTCAACAGCAATCAGACTTAAATCATGTCAAACTTTTCTTAGCAGATTGGGGTTACAATACTCAACCAGAAAGGGAAGCAGGAAAAAATGATTCACGCATTCAGCTAATATCACTTTCTCATTTTGCTCACGATTTTTCCAATTGGTTATAATTGCATTCAGAATACTAATATCCTCGACTTCTTGAGAAGTCGGGGATCTAATCATTAATCTCAATTACTTACGATCTATCTTTTTAATTAGATCAATAACTTCTTGATAATTAGTAATTCTTTTTTGTTGCTGAAATAAGTTAGCTGCTGTCTTTAAATCGGTAATTGCTACTTGTTTATTACCTAAACTATTGCGAATCATACCTCTATTTTGGTAAGCTTCAGGAAATTTAGGATTAAGAATTAATGCTTGATTGAAATCTTCAATTGCCCCTTTAGTATCTCCTAAATCATAGCGAGCAAGTCCTCGATGATTGTAAATACCAGCATAGCTAGAATTAATACTTATGGCTTGGCTATAATCAGCAATAGCTCCTTTTAAGTCTCCCAATTGATTGCGGGATAAACCACGTTTATAGTAAACTTCAGCAAAGTTAGGATGTAAACGTAAGGCTTCACTATATTCTTCAATCGCCCCTTTCATATCTCCTGATGTATGGCGATTAAGTCCTCGATGGAAATATACTACAGCATCTTGAAGAGTAGTTTGTGCTAACAGTGATGATTTTGTTTTTAAGTCAGAAATATTGGTTAAATTGTTCGCATTCACTCTCGGACTATGTAATATAGTTCCTAATATGAAAATGATGATTGTTAATGTGCATCCTTTCATTAGACTATTTTTCCAATTATTAGAATACAGTTATTAATTATATACCATTTATATCCATTCACACAAATACACTCAACTAAGATGCTGGATTTAACAAAAATATCGAAACAAATGCAAGGTTTCAGTCAACATTTAACTTCAGAAGTGACTGCAAGTCATCAGCGGTTGGAGTTAGCACAACAACATTTAACCAAGGCTTTTGAGTGTCAAGAAGAATTAGTTAAACGTCAAGAAACATGGCGCGATCGCATTCTCTTTGCTAATGCTACACCCATTGAACCCCTAGAAACCTGCATTACTATCCCTGTTCCCCCCAAAGTTCATACTGTCATTTCTACCGATGGGTCACAAATTGCCCCCAATCATCACGAAATTGCGTATTGTTACTTACTAAATATTGGTAGAGTTGTTTTACACTATGGTCAAAATCTTCACCCTGTTCTCGATAGTTTACCGGAGGTATTTTATCGCCCCGAAGATTTATATATATCGCGTCAGTGGGGAATTAGAACGGAAGAATGGATGAGTTATCGCCGTACTGCTTCTGAGGCTACAATCTTAGCAGAACTGGCTTGTAGTGCAAAAACAGCAGCACCAACCTTAGCAATGACAGATGGTTCGTTAATATACTGGTTTTTAGATCAGTTACCGATGGATGCCCGCGATCTCATCTTACCCCCTGTTTTAGAATCTTGGAAACAAATGCGGGCAGCCCAAATCCCCATCATGGGTTATCTTAGCGCCTCTCGAAACATCGAAGCCACCAACTTTTTACGCTTTTTAGCTTGTCCCCATCCTGTCCCCGATTGTGTCACCTATTGTCCCAATCAACTGGAATACGTACCTTGTAAAAAATTTGATACTTTGCGAGATACAACCCTATGGACAACCCAACTCCAACCCGGACAACGCGGACCCCTATGGCGTAGTAATGCGCGGATTTTAGAATTATATGAAGACCAAATTATTTATTTTTGTTACGTCCACGTAGGTACAGAAATTGCTCGCATTGAAGTTCCTGCTTGGGTTGTGGAAAATTCCACCATGTTTGATCAAGCACTAGGATTAATGTTGGCACAGGTACAAAAAGGATATGGTTATCCTGTAGCGATCGCCGAAGCCCATAATCAAGCTGTAGTTAGAGGTGGTGATAGAACTCGGTTCTTTGCCCTTTTAGAACGACAAATGATTAAAGCTGGGATCAAAAATGTCGGTATTTCCAACAAAGAAGCTAGAAAACGCGGCAGTATTGCTTAATTTCCTTATACTTATAAAATATGACAACAGTCAACCATTTATGAAGCAATTCATAAAATTCGCAAGGATATCAATATGACTTACGCAATAACTCTCTGAAACTCTTATTTCGACCTGTCCTCTGCGTCCTCTGCGGTATGTCTATGGCTCCTGCGTCGCCACGCAAGCTATCGACTCCCGTAAGGGATACGTTTCTTCATGATTTTGCGTAAGTCATGATCAACTTAATTTCTAGCCGATCAAAATGAATATATCTAAAAAGTTTTTCACTAGTGCAATTTTATTATTAGGAATTGTTACAGGTATTCTCATTGGTAATGCTGTTGTTGTTCAGCGAATTAAAAATGCTGTCCAAGAAAAAAGTAATCTCACTATGGACACCATTAAAGCTGCTTTAGAAACCGAAAATGCTTTACAGTCGGAAATAAGTTTACTCAAAGATAAAGTTTTATTTAAGCACCAACCATCAGAAATAGCTAATCTGCAAAATCAGTTTCTCAATTCCCTGGATAAATTAGCAGTTTTTATGCCAGATGATCCAGAAATTTATTTGATTCGTAGCCGGCATATTTCTTTCACCAAGATAGCAGATCAGTTAGTTATCAATGAAAAAAATAGGATGAGTATAGATGAATATCAGGAATATTTTCTAGCTATTAATTCCTATAATAAAGATATTAATGTCATGCTAAAAAAGGTAATTGAGCGTGCATATCAAAAAAGATTATTAATGAAAGCTGAATTAGATAATATATATCAAATACAAGCAATTATTACCCTTGAAATCATTGGTGTCATTCTGATTCTATTTACAGTTACATTTAACTTTGTTTGGCGACCAGTTATTAAATCTCTAAAACAATTACAAATGGGAACAGAAGAAATTGCGGCTGGTAATCTTGAATATCGTTTAGATATTGTCACAGGTGATGAAGTAGAAAAATTAGCTGTGGCATTTAATTACATGGCTATGAAGCTAACTGAATTCCGAGAAACCCTAGTTAAAAATAATGAATTAACAGAAATTAACCAACGCTTAGAGTTAGAAATTCATGAACGTAAACAAATAGAAATAGCACTAAAAGACGCTTTAGGAAAACTTAAAAGTACCCAAGCTCAATTAATTCAAACAGAGAAAATGTCTAGCTTAGGCCAACTTGTAGCCGGTATCGCCCACGAAATTAATAATCCTGTAAATTTCATTTCTGGAAATATTATACATCTCAGCGAATATGCTCATGAACTACTAGATTTAATCAGTTTATATAATGAAGAGTTCCCAAATCCCAGGGATAAAATTCAGGATAAAATTGAGGAAATTGATCTAGAATTTATTTTAGAAGATTTACCAAAAGTTATTAATTCCATGCAAATAGGATCTAATCGGATTCGAGAAATAGTTTTATCTTTACGCACTTTCTCCCGATTAGATGAAGCAGATATGAAAGAAGTTGATATTCATGAAGGTATTAATAGTACATTATTAATTTTACAAAATCGTCTAAAAGCCAAATCAGAACATCCAGAAATTAAAGTTATTAAAAATTATGGTAATTTACCCTTGGTTCAATGCTATGCAGGACAACTAAATCAAGTATTTATGAATATTATTAATAATGCTATTGATTCTCTGGAAAGTTATAATAATCAGCGTTCTTTAGCAGAAATTCAGAATCATCCTAGTCAAATTATAATTCATACTGAACTTACAAATAACAATCAAGTAGAAATCCGAATTATTGATAACGGACTAGGAATTACAGACGATATAAAAAGTAAGTTATTTGACCCATTTTTTACTACTAAACCAATCGGAAAAGGAACAGGTTTAGGATTATCTATTAGTTATGAAATTATTGTTAATAAACATTCAGGAATCCTCAAATGTGAATCAGAAATAGGCAAAGGAACAGAATTTTTAATTCAAATTCCTTTATATCAATAACTTTGATTAATTCTGATACTTTTCAAACACCCTCTTCAAAAAAATCGGTATATTCTTGCTCAGGAATAATTTAACATCGCTTTAACTGCGCTAATAAAACCACAATTTCATCTATTGCTGTTCTCATAACGCTACCAGGTTGTTCCGATTGATTCACCATAATACTAAAAGCTAACGGTTCATAATTAGGTGCATTCACATATCCAGACAAAACAGAAATTCCTCCCATAGTCCCTGTTTTTCCTTGAACAATTCCCTCAGCAGAAGTATTCCGAAACCGATTTCTTAGAGTACCTCTAATACCTGCAATAGGTAAAGAATCACGAAAAACTTCTGCTTGAGAAGATTTAGCTATTCCCTGTAAAAGTTGTACCAATGCGGCTGGAGTCGTTAAGTTTTTCCGAGATAAACCAGAACCATCTACAATGATATAACCTGCTGGTTCAACTCCTAATTGAGTTAAACTTTCTCTGACAACTTGCAATCCAACATCTGCCGTATTTTGATTTTTTACTCTGGTTTTTTTAATAGCTAAACTTCTCAGTAAAGCCTCAGCATACAAATTATTACTATTCACATTTGTCTCGATTAATAATTCAGATAAAGGTGGAGATTTTACTGTGGCTATTTCCTTTGTATTTCTACTAAAATCACTACGTAAAGTCCCTTTAACAGTAATTCCCTCTCTAGCTAAATTATGGCGAAATTGTCTTAAAAAATTGGCAACTGGATCAAATATAGCTAAAGCAGTAATATTTGGTTGGGAATTTATTGGTAATTGTCCTTTTATTCTTAAAGTCTGTCCTTTTAAATCACGATTAACTTCTACAAAACTAGGTTCATTGGCTTGAGTAGTAATACTATCATTCTCAATTTTCCACCAATATTTTTCTGTAGGTTCAGCCCATTTTAGTTGTAATGGTTGTCCGATATTTTGGGGTAAAAAAGTTAAGATAGCAGCATTTTCATTTAAAATTAAACTGTTAACAGGTGCGCCATAATAAGCTTGTATATCTTCCCATTGCCAACTAGAATTAACCATTTCACCTTGAAAATAACTATCATCAGCAATTAGCTGATTAATTTGCCTAATTCCTTGTTGATATAGTTGCTTGGATAATATTTTTAATTGAGCATTTTTGAAACTAGGATCTCCCCTACCTGCGACACGCAAAACACCATTACCTTCATCATAAATGGAGGTACGAATCCGAAAATCTGCACCTAATTCTTTTAATGCCGCAGCGGTAGTAAATAGCTTAATATTAGAAGCGGGAATAAAGTATTTTTGAGCATCTTGACTATAGAGAATTTTTTCTGATGCTAATGGTTTAACTAAAATACCCCAACGCACTCGACTAAATTGAGGACGATTAATAATGGTATCAATTGCTGATGATAATTGAGCCGGACAAATTGATTTTGTCGGGGTAATTTGTGGAACTGAGGTTTGTGCTTTAGTTATTTGTTGGATGCTACCAATTTGGATACTAATAAATATTAATATCAAGCTCAAATAATTCTTTTTTGACATATTACCAACTATTTTGTTTAGCGAGATTTTTAAATTTTGTAAATTGTGGATCAAATAAGAGTTTCACAGTACCCGTTGGTCCATTCCGATGTTTAGCTATTATGACTTCGGCAATTCCTCTGTCTGGAGTATCAGGTGAATAATATTCATCACGGTATAACATCATCACTATATCCGCATCTTGTTCAATTGAATTGTGAACAATGATATTATTGGCAACAAAGTTATGAAATTTATCAACTGTTAAATCAAATACCTCTTCTTCTCTATCAGGTATAATTGAAACAATTTCATCCCAATACACATCACTTTTTGCAAGTTCGAGTAGCTCACTTGATTTAACAATATTGGCAACTTTTAATGCTCTTTCTCGACTTAAATGTGCCTTATAAAGTGTAGAACCACATAACGCAACTTCGGCATAAGCCATAGTTTGTTCGCCAGAGCTAGGGAAACATCGTGGTAAGCAAATATGTTGTTTAGAACTTAATTCATCAAGCCTTTTCCACCCGTGAATTGTTAGGAATTTGTGATTACCCGTTGCCCTGATTTTTCTTCCTAATCGAGTTTTTAAAGTAAATACGGATTTGATACCTGTAGAAAAGGCATTGCTAACAATTGCCCTTTCTAGTTTCATTGTGTTTTCGTTCAGTCCCCAAACTGCAAAATCGGATTTACCTACTAATTCTTTAATTGGTACTTGTAACCCGGTATCCGCCAATGTAACTAGGCTATCGCCAGCTAAACAACCCGATTCTCTCAAATCAGATAACATAGGACGTTTATTAGTTCTTGCTTCTACACCTCGACTTAACTGTGATAAAGCAATGATGGGTACAGATAATTCTCTCGCTAAACCTTTTAAAGAACGGGTAATTCTCGATAATTCTTGTACCCGATTGTCACCTGCACCTTCCATTAATTGCAAGTAATCAATGACTATTAATCCCAAACTTGCAGTGTTTTCGGCTTGCAGTCGTCGCGCTTGACTTCGCATTTGTGTGACTGTAATATTTGCCGTATCATCAATAAACATTGGAGTTTCTGATAGTTTATCAATAGCACGACTTAAAGGTTCCCACTGGGTTTGACTAATGCGTCCACTTCTTAAATAACTGCTTTCGATTCCGGCTTCACTAGCTAATAGTCTTTGTACTAGCTGTTCTTTGGACATTTCTAAACTAAAAACAGCAACTGGTAATTGATAACCGGAAGCAATATTATGCGCGAGGTTCAAGCAAAATGCAGTATTGTGAACACAAATATCATTAGCTACAAAGTTGTGTGTTTCGGGAATTGTCAAATCATAAACTTGTTTGTTACCTACTGATTCAATAGAAATAATTTCATCCCAATATATATCACTTGTTGCTAATTGCTGAAGTGGTAAATTCTCTAAAGCCGTCGCTAAAATAAATAATCTTTCCCGTGTTAATGCCCGTTTACCGACATGGATATTTGTATAGCTTTTAATTCCAGCCCTATGAGCTAAACTACTCCAAGTTTCTCTACCTTTAGCTGTTGCTATCTGTTCCCAAATTTCTACAGGTATCAAGTCACGATTGGTTTGATATCTCTTTTGACATAGTGCTGCTTTGACTTTTTCTAATGCTGCTTCTTTGCTAAAAATGCCAATTTCTGCAATGAAGTTCTTAATAGATAAGGCATCAGTAATATCTAGTTGCCATGCTGGTCTACGGGTATTATTATATTTTATAGCCCGTTTTTTCAAGGCAGCAATAATGCCAAATCTTAATAACAGATGTTGAATTTGTCTTGCTAGTTTTTCACTGACTGTGCCATAACCTAATTGTGATTGACCACTATTAAGTAAAGTAGCCCAACCATCAGTTGCAAAGAGACGATTTAGAAATAAGGATAATTGTGATTTTTCTAATTTAAAGATAATTGGTGGAATGGTTTTAGCATGAGCATTTTTACCCCATAAACCTAATTTTTCTAACCAAATCGTCAACGCATTTTTACTAGATTTACTAATACTAGCAAATCCATGAGGTGCAAATTCTTCTAACTCAATTCCCAGTGTTTTACACAATAGCTGAAAAGTGTCATAATTGGGTACACACTCTCCTTTTTGCCACATACAAAGTAAAGATGGAGTGACTCCTATTTCATCGCTCAATTTTTTAGCAGATAATGAATGAGAACTAATAGCAATTTTGAGATTTTCGGCAAAAAGCTGTCTTTGAGTAGCAATAAATTCCCAATCTCCTCGAACACATAATGATGGTGTACGTTGACCTTGGGAATCTTCCCATCTTACTGACAAACCACCAAATTCAGTCACTGCTTGGGAAAAATCTGCTTGCAATAATGGGTTACTGTTTGTAAATCTGGGAGTGGTGTTAGTTAAACCACCATCACCAATTAAATAAGCTAATAATTTGACTTCACACTCGCGGATGGTTTCTGTTCCAAACACATATATTTTACGAGGAATTGCAATTTTATTACCAACTTGCAGATTTTCTAATCTTTCCCAACCTTTAATAGTTAAAAACGGGTGAGTAATTGTGGTTTCAATTGTCCGACCTAAGCGAGTTGTCACTCGAAAAACTGGTTTAATACCATCATTTACAAATGCAGATGGTTGGGTAAAGGTAAATTTCCAATCGTCATTTAAGGTTAATAGTGAACCTTGTCGTTGCTGATATAATTCTTCAATTGTGGCAATTTGTCCATCTGCTAAGACGATTTCTGAATCATAGCTGAGACATTTCCCCATTGACGGCCTACCAGCGACGATGATTAAATCAGAACGCTGAAAACCGCTAGTCATAGCATCTAAATCATAAAAACCACAAGGTATTCCTGGTAATGCGATGCCTTGATGACGAGTTTCAATATCTTGAAATGTATTAATTAAAGTATTACCAATATGAACTAATCCTGTTTGGGTTTTTTCTTGGGTGACATTGAAAACTTTTTGTTCGGCTTGATCTAGAACTATTGGTAATTCTGTTTCTGTTTCATAACCAAGATGGACAATTTCATTACCTGCTTTGATTAATTGCCGGCGCAGGTATTTTTCCATCACTAACCCTGCGAGGGCATCAATATTTACTGCTGAAACTGTGCGATCTACTAATGTTGCTAGTTTATTTCTGCCACCAATTCGTGTTAACTGATCATTGTCTGTTAACCAACTGGTAATAGAAAGTAGGTCTGTAGGTTTTTGCTGGGTATGCAGACGCAGTGCAGCTTGATAGATAGTTGTATGGGCGCTAATATAAAAAGCTTCGGGAACTAGGCGATCGCTCACTCGACCAATTGCCTCTGGATCTAGTAAAATACCCCCCAAAATCGCTTCTTCTGCTTCAATGTTTTGGGGTGGTAAACGATTACTACCATCACCTTGAAAACTTAGTTCTTCAGCCATAAAATTTAAAAATTTGGCGCTTTTGGATTTATATCTGAATTATCCAAAACCGATAAAAAACACTGATGACCACAGATGATATATCTGTGGTGATTAATTAAGTCACCATTAGTTGGAGACGACTTCAATGTTAATTTCTGCTGTTACTTCAGAATGGAGTTTGATTTCAGCTTTGTAAGTACCCAATTGACTAATATCGGGAATGGTAATACCACGACGATCTATTTCTAGATTAGCTGCTGCTTGAATAGCATCTGCCACGTCTTGGGTAGTAACAGTACCGAAAATAGCTTCGTTTTCACCAACTTGCTTGGCAATTTTTAAGTTACCAACTTTTTCTAAAGCTGCTTTTTGCTCAGTTGCTTGTTGTTTGAGTTCTAATTGTCTTAAACGTTCTTGTTCACGCTTGCGTTCTACTTGTTTGAGAAGACCAGGTGTAGCACGAGCGGCTAAACTCTGGGGAATCAGATAGTTACGAGCATAACCGGGAGCTACTTCTACTAAGTCGCCGAGTTTTCCCAGCTTGCTGACATCTTTTGTTAAAACTAATTGCACACGTTTCGCCATTGTTTTTCGCTTTTCTTTGTAAAATCTTAGTTATTTGGGTGTCATCAGGGTGGCTCACAAAATTGTAGCTTGATCCTCAGCGACTTTGAACATACCCACAACCTCAAGATTTTAGCGAAATTTGGGGGGCGATCGCAATACCAAATGCCAGAAATATTAAAACTTATCCTTCATTCCCCGAATCCGCGCAAAGGTTTGGACTCTATCATCACTCTTTGCTGTTCTTTGTAGGGATGGACTTTCCCAACGCAAAAAAGGATTTGTGAGTTTTTCGACTCCCAGAATTGATGGAACTGTTGGTTTATTAGCCTGACGTTGAGCTTGAACTTCTTGATAGCGTTTTTGTAAATCCACATTGTCAGCATCTACAGTCACAGCAAAACGCAAATTGCTTAAAGTGTATTCATGGGCGCACCAAACGCGAGTATGATCAGGTAAAGCCCGCAGTTTACTTAATGAATCTAGCATTTGCCCTGGTGTGCCTTCAAATAAACGACCGCAACCCCCCGCAAACAATGTATCACCACAGAACAATTCTCCCGGCTCTCCTGGGCTTTCTGGAGGGAAATAGTAAGCAATATGAGCGCGGGTATGTCCAGGAACGAAGAAAACCTCCGCCGTGCGATTTCCGAAGTGGACGCGATCGCCCTCCTGTAAAAATACCTGTTGTCCCGGAATTCTGCCCCGATCTTCCGCACCGCCATAAACTGTTACTTCGGGAAATACTTTCATCAACTCTGTATTACCACCCACATGATCACCATGATGATGGGTATTAAAAATAGCCACTAAATCAACCTTCAGTTTTCTAAGTTCCTCTAAAACTGGTTGCGCTTCGGCTGGATCAACTACAGCAGCGATATTCTGTTGGCGATCGTGCAGTAAAAAGATATAGTTATCGGAAAGCACCGGTAGACGGATTACTTGCATTAGCTTTTTTTACCCCACAAATAAAGATATGATTAGTATTTATCAATGATCCTATCCCATATATTCCTTAATTCAGCAACGCCAATATTACTTGTATTTTGTTGATGTTATCTGTAAGTTTTTATAAATTATGGTAGTATAATGCTGTACCTGTGGTCAGAAAATACAAAAACAACTAGCCATGAATACGCACGAAGCATTAGTAATTTTATTTACTTTTGTTCTGTACTTTGGTATTTTAAAAATAGCCAATTAGAAATCCCCCAGCTTCTAGCCGTGGGGAGTTATCAATCGTAATCAATAAAATTTTTACTTACTAGCAGGAATTATTGAAAGATGACTCCACTTGTATCAATTATTGTAAATTGCTTTAATCAAGGTCACTACCTAGAACGTTCAGTCAAAAGTGTATTGTCACAAACCTTTACTGATTTGGAATGCCTGATTGTAGATGATGGTTCTACCGACAATACTCGTCAGATAGCTGAAAATTTGATCACTATAGATAAGCGAGTTAAATACTTCTTTAAAGAAAATAGTGGACTACCATCATCTCGAAATTTCGGTGTTCAACAGGCTCAAGGAGAATGGATTCAATGTCTAGATTCTGATGATTGGATTCATGAAGACAAAATTAAATTTCAGTTAAGTCATTTAGAGCAAATCAATAACAGCAATAGCGAAAATATAGTTTTTTACTCAAATTATGAACGAGTATTTATAGATGCTCAAGAAAATATTGTTAACACTCAGGAAAATATTATCGGTTCACTGAATAAAGATCAACTAATTCAACGTTTACTCATACCTGACTTCCTCGCTGATTCACCTCATCCTTGTCTTCAGCAAGCTATGCTTATGAACAGAAGCATCTTGAATAAAACAAAGTTTCCTGAACATCTCAAAGCATTAGGTGATAGATATTTTGCAGTAGATATTCTAAAATTGGGTGCAAATTTCATTTATACTCCTATGGTTGGTGCTTACTATACCAAGCACAAATCAAACAGAACTAATAATTGGAATTACATGAAAAACTACTATACAATTTTCTATGAAAATATAGCTCAAACATATCCAGAACTAAATCAAAATTGTCAAATTGGTATTGAATACTTACTCGAAGAAGCCATCAGAGAAAAAGATCAAGATTTATTTAATAGATTAATAGAAATAGTTCCTACACCAGTTTATTTATTCGATAAAAAAATCAAAACAACTAACGCAGCTTCCATAAAAATATTAAATGCCTTAAGATCAATTACACCCAATTTTCTACTCTATGAAAAATATCGGGGTCCACGCTCAAAAAAGCTCATATCTTTTGTATCAGGAAAAATAAAATCCGTCAAAAATATACTTAGTTTACCTCAATGAATAATCCTTGGATTAATTTATTTAAATAAATTGTAAAATATCTCTAACAAAATTACATGATTCCTATCAATATTAAAAATCAACTCAAAAAAATTAAGGATCAGATAGAAAAAACATTTTCTAGACCCGTTCACATCATACCTTATGGACTTTCTTACTTAAAATTTTTGACAGAGAAATGGAAGATTCGGTCGCACCCAGAAAAGATAGTAGAAGAGTATGACTTAGTATTTGTCGTCTTAGATTTAGCAAAGGGTTGGATACTTGAAGCTATATGTAGAGAAATCGCAACTTACTTTCCTGGTAAGTATTGCTTCCATTATTCGGAATTGTCTTTACCACCATCTAAAGCTTACTTTTTTGCACATTACTCTTTTTTACCAGTTTGCTTAAAACTAAATCCTCATATTTGGGGAAGTAAAACACTTGTATTTCACACACATCCCCGTACAGATTTGGAAATTAGTAATGAAGAACTAATTTATGCGATGAATAGAGCAACTAAAGTGATATGTATGTGTTCCCAATTCTCGAACCTACTAATTTCACAAGGATTAAAATCAGAGAAAGTTACCTATATTTTAGGTTCTGCTGATCCAAAAATTTTTCTTCCCCATGAACGCTCAAATGGTTCGGTAGGTTTCTGTACAGCCTTTTATTATCGAAAAGAACCTGAAAGAATTTTTAATATTATTCAAATGATGCCTGCAAGAAATTTTATTCTGCTGGGCAAAGGATGGGAAAAATACGAAAAATTTGCAGAAATGAAAGCATTACCTAATTTTTCTTATATTGAAGCTCCATATGCTGATTATCCTAAATATTATGCTCAAATGGACATCTTTGTTTCCACGGCCAAGTTAGAAGGAGGACCAATTCCATTAGTAGAAGCGATGATGTGTAATGTAGTTCCTGTAGCGAGCAAAACTGGATTTGCTCCTGATTTGATTATTCACGGTGAAAATGGATTTACGTTTGATATCAATAGTTCTGTTGAGACAATATGTGAACTAATTGAACAAGCATACAAAGTTAAAACAGATATCAGAAAGACTGTTGAAAATTTGAGTTGGGAACATTTTTCTCTCGAATTCCAAAAACTTTTAAACTAATTTGTAACAATTAGGAGCTTTAACTCATGCTACTTAATATTCATAGAAGAGATAATAATGTTGGAGATATAATGTCTTCTCCCCTGCGTTACTTTAAATTTCCTAAAGAAACACAAGCAATTGACATTATGACTGTGAACAACCCAGAAATCTTGAAAAATAATATTATTATCGGTGGAGGTGGATTAATCGCCAGAGATTTCTTTACCGAAAAATTAAATTATATAGCTGATAATAGGAAGGGAAAATTAATATCTTGGGGAATAGGACATAATGGTTATGAAAATGTAGATAGAGAGTTAAAATATCCTCAATATATGGATAAATTCGACTTGCATGGAATTAGAGATTATAACCAAGGCTTTAACTATGTTCCTTGTGTAAGTTGTATGAGTAAGCTTTTTGATAAAAAATATAACGTAAAACATGAATTTGCAATTTATAAACATGGCAATTCAAACTGGAAACTTCCCATGAATGAACTCAATTTTCCAGTAATGGAAAATCACCAAGTTAATTATAAACCTACAAAAATCAATCAACTGTTTAACTTATTTAGCCCAGATGATTTTCAAGTTAGTTTTAGTAAAATCATCAAATTTTTAGGCGAAGCTGATACAATTTTAACTAATACCTATCATGGGATGTACTGGGGAATTTTATTAAATAAAAAAGTTTTGGCTTTTCCATTTTCGACTAAATTTTATACTTTGAAGTATAAAGTTCCTTTTTGTGATCCCCTTAATCCAAATGATTGGCAGGATAAACTACAGGAAGCACGTAGGTATCCAGATGCCTTAGCAGAATGTAGAGATGCAAATCAGCAATTCTATCAAAAAGTTATAGAACTTCTCAATTAAGTGAGGAAAATACATGAAAGCTGTAGTTACATTGTGTGTTGGAGATGCTGCAAATCGCCGCGGTGAAATTACTCACCCATTTTTACGAGCTTATGCGGAAAAGATAGGAGCAAATTTTGTAGTAATCAACAATCTCAAGATGGGTTTTGATGTTCCTTATTTTGAAAAATACCAAATTTCTAATTTAGTTTCCAAACATCATCTTCAAGTATTCGCTAAAGATCATCCTTTTCAAAGCTATATTATCCACTATACGGGCAAGGGTCATAGAAAACAAGGCACTAAAATAGAGCAAATTAAAAAAGATTTATCAATTATTAATAATAAAGTTCTAGCCGCTATTATTTCCATGCTGCCATTTATTGAACATTTGTTTTAAGAACTATGAAAATCTCAATAGTTGTTAGTGATTTATCTGGTGGTGGAAGCGTTAGAGCATTTTTATTAGCTCAAACACTTCAAAAAATATCTTATGAAGTAGAGGTAATAGGATTTTTATTTGGACAAGAACTATATGCTAACCCGCCACGAGGAATACCCGTTGTTTCAATTCCAGGTAAAAACTATCCTGAGTTTTTCGGATCTGCCAAGCAGCTTTTGCAAAAAATAGATGGTGATATTATTTATGCAGTTAAACCAAAGCCAACGAGTTTTGGTGTTTCTCTCCTCAAGAAATTCACCGGTTCACGTCCTTTACTATTAGATATGGATGACTGGGAACTTAGTTGGTATGGAGGATTTGAATGGAAGTATAATCCTGGTATCAAACAACTTTATCGAGATATTTTTAAACAAAATGGTGCATTGAAATTTCCTGATCATCCACTTTATATCCAGTGGATGGAAAGTTTAGTAAATCGTGCTAATGGAGTTACAATAGATACTCAATTTCTTCAAGACCGATTTGGTGGTGCTTATTTGCCTAATGGTAAAGATACTGTTATGTTTGATCCAGGTAAATATAATGCTGAAGTTAGCAGAAAGCGTTATGGGCTGGAAAACTATCGAATCCTCATGTTTCCTGGCGCACCAAGACCTCATAAAGGAGTTGAAGATGTTTTAACAGCTTTAGATATATTAAATCAGGAAGATTTAAGATTAGTAATCGTTGGTGGCAGTCCTTATGATGATTACGATAATCAACTAATCCAAAAATGGGGACGTTGGATTATTAAGCTACCCAAGTGTCCTGTAGAAGTTATGCCGGAAATTGTCACAGCCGCTCATGTAGTAGTTGTTCCGCAACGAGATAGTATAATTGCTCGCGCTCAATTTCCCCTCAAATTGACAGATGGAATGGCCATGGCTAAACCTGTTTTATCAACAAGGGTAGGAGATATTCCTGATATTTTAGGAGAAACTGGCTATCTAGTTGATCCTGGTTGTCCTGAGCAAATTGCCGAACAAATTCAACTTATATTTGCAGATTTGCAGCAAGCAGAAGCGCGGGGTAGAAAAGCAAGAGAAATATGTGTAGAAAAATATAGCTTAGAAACTATGGCATCTACCCTGGCTGGTGTCATTTCCCGCTTATAGTTAAGACAACCTAATTTATGAACATTAACACTTAGTAAATTCTAATCAAAACAGCCAATGTCTAACAGCAAGTTACTAATACTAAGATTTGCTAAACCTTATCCGTTCAGGATATTTTTTACCATCTTATTGGGATTTTCAGGGGCTTTATTTAATGGGGTGAGTACGGCACTCATCGTTCCTATTATCCTGAAAATCGTGGGACAGCCTGTTGATTTAACAGGCGCTCCACCAATTATTAAAGCATTTATTACTCCTTTTGATTCTATTCCAGAGAATTACCGCCTATGGATAATGACTGGATCAATTATATTAACAATACTTTTAAAAAATGTTGCTAATTATGTGAGTGCATTGGTGTCTAGTTCTTTAAGTCGGACTTTGACATCTGATATGCGAGAAGCTGGATTAAAAATATTACTTGAAGTTGACATAGACTATTACGCTAAAACGAAAGTTGGTGATTTGATCAATAGTCTGGGTGGAGAAATTAGTCGTGCAGCTACGGCTATAGGCAATTTCATGAAATTGATTATCATCGTCATTACAATTTTAGTTTTTGTTGCTTTATTATTATCAATTTCCTGGGAACTAACTATTGCAGCTACAATTTTATTGTCCTTTGTAACTTTAATAAATCAGTACGCAATTTACCAATCAAAAAATTTGGGTAAACAGCTTTCAGAAATATCTAAAGCTTATTCTATTGCGTTAATGGAAATATTAAATGGAATTCGTTTAGTTAAGGCAACTGGGAATGAAGATAGAGAATATAACCGATTAACAAAACTAATTCGTGATCGAGAAGAAGCAGATTTTAAATCTCAAGTTAATTCTCAAGCAATTGCGCCGATTAGTGAGGTAACGGGCATTATTTCTTTAATGCTGATTGTAGTGATAGGACGCACATTATTTGCCAATCAAATCTCTTCGTTCTCAACAATTTTAATTACATATTTAATATTATTGTTGAGATTGCTACCATTTATTTCTCAATTAAATTCTCTCCGCAGTAGTTTTGCGAATACATCTTCTAGTGTGGATATTGTCGCTGATTTTTTACTATACGGTAACAAGCCGTTTATGAAAACCGGCACTATTTTATATGAAAAATTAAAAAAAGGAATACATTTTAATAATCTCTCTTTTTCCTATCCTAATCATAAAAATCCAGTTCTTCAGGATGTAGATTTATATTTACCCAAAGGCACTACTCTAGCTTTAGTAGGTGGTTCAGGTGCAGGTAAATCCACTATAGCATATTTACTACCAAGGTTTTATGATCCTACATCTGGTTGTATTACACTAGATGGTAGAGATTTACGGGAGTTTGATCTGAAATCAGTCCGTAAATCTATGGGGATTGTTAGTCAAGATACGTTTCTTTTTAATGATTCAGTACGAAGTAATATTGCCTATGCCAGAATAGATGCTAGTGACGAGGATATTATGACAGCAGCAAAACGCGCTAATGCCTATGAATTTATTAGTAAATTACCTGAAGGATTCGAGACAATCATAGGCGATCGCGGTGTCATGTTATCAGGAGGACAAAGACAAAGATTAGCGATCGCTCGCGCCCTCCTCCAAAACCCCGAAATCCTCATTTTAGATGAAGCTACCAGTGCTTTAGATACAGTTTCCGAACGGTTAGTACAAGCTGCACTGGATGAACTCAGTCGAGATCGTACCACCTTAGTGATTGCTCACCGACTTTCTACCGTCCGCAAAGCCGATCAAATTGCTGTTTTAGATCAAGGTCGTGTAGTAGAAGTAGGAACTCATGATGAACTTCTGCAAAAAGGTGGTTATTACTCCAATCTCTACTCAATGCAATTTGCAAATAAACCGGATATCTCCATAAAACGGAATCAAAGCTTACTCAGGATATCTTACGAAATCCGCACACAACTTAATTCAATGCTTGGGTTAATACAGTTATTACTTGATGATTTAGTAGACGATTATCAAGAGCGTCAAGAATTATTACAAGAATCCTATAAATCAGTATGGAGAATTCTCAACACTATTGATGTTTTTGATGATGTTATCAACAAACAAATAAAAGAAGGACTAGTTACATTTGCAGAGCAAAATCGTAGCACCATTACATCTCCCTACCACAACTTTAATAGTATTTTTGAAGAATTTCGTACCTGCTTAAATCCCGTATTTACTAATATACGTATCCTCGAAAATAATATGATAGAAAATCCCCAATCACAAAATCAAGTTCTTACAGAAGCTTATGAAGCTGCTATCTATCTTCTGAGAAATTTAGAAAAACTGGAAGAAAGTATTAAATAAAAAAAATACCCCTACCAAATCTATAACATCAATAAAAATATGAGTCAAAGAAATATGAAAACAATCGGCATGATTAGTAGCTATGACAATCTTAATAAAAGAGGAGATTGGCTATGGCAACAAACTCCAAATGAATTTGGAATTTGGGAAAATATCCAAATGCAAGCATTAGCAAAAAAACCAGATTTTTTACTAATGTACCAATTTGATTTTCCTAAACCCCCATCTCCACAATCTTTATTAGATCGCTTACGAAACCAGCCAAAAAAAACAGAACTCAATATTAATTCTCTCCTGCGTGGAATTAGTAAAGAAAGAATTATTTATTTATTACGAGAACCACCGTTATCAGAAATTGTAGAAATCAATAAATATAACTACCAGCAAGCTGATAATTATTGTGGTTATATTTCTGGACCTGATGATTTTGCGCCCATACCCGATTATATGCCCGCAATTTGGTATCTTTCTAACTCCTTTCGAGAATTAGATGAAATGCCACCATTTAAAAAAGTGAAAACTTGTAGTTGGATTACTTCCGGTATTAATAGAACTGAAAACCATCAAAAAAGATTAAATTTTTTACAATCCTTACAAAATAGTAATTTGGAAATTGATTTTTATGGGAGAAATTTACCATCATGGTCAAAAGATGCAGGAGAATTAGGAGGCAAATGTCATGGAATGTCGCCGTATTATTACAATCTGGCTATAGAAAATTATGCTGATAATGATTGGTATGTCAGCGAGAAACTTTGGGATAGTCTATTAGCTTGGTGTTTACCTATTTACTATGGTGGTTCAGCAGCAGATAAGTTATTACCTCCTGGTAGTTTTTTGAGATTACCTAGTTTGGACGAAAAAGGCATTGCTTACATTCAAGAAGTAACTTCTAGTCCCGATGCTTGGCACGATGCTAAAGAGGCGATCGCCGAAGCTAGACAAATCATCTTACATAAACTGAATTTACTTAACTGGCTATCAGAATTTGTCGCCAAATTTTCTTAGGTTTAAATTTATAAATTTACATTGTTTGGAATTATATATGGATGGTATCTGTACCCTTGCCAATGACAAAGTTTATGACCAACTTATTGCCCTGCTCAATAGTATAGAGGCAATTTATGGTCAAAAAATGCCTGTATGTATCTATCCTTATGATGGGAATACAGCGCAAATTACTACGGAAATTGCTAAACGTCCTCATGTACAACTTTACGATCGCCAAAATTCAATTGATAAATGGGATGAATTTGTTAAGGATATTTGGGATGCCCATCCTACAGCCCATAAACATTGGCAATCTATAGGTAAAGATAAATATCACCGAATTGGCACTCATCGGCGCTATTGTGCCTTCGATGGACCATTTGATCGTTTTGTTTATATGGATGCTGATACTTTATTAATCAGTCCTCTAGATCAGATTTTTGCAAAGCTAGAGCAAAATGATTGGGTAGTATATGATTTTCAATACACCGATTTATCTCATGTTTACGATATAGAATCAGTTAAATTAACAGAGTTATTTACATCTGAACAACTACAAACAGAAATATTTTGCTCAGGATTTTATGGTTCTAAAAAAGATATATTTCCTGAACCAATGCGTATTTCATTACTAGAAAAATTACGACAAGGAGAAGCAGAACTTCTCTATGACATGGCTCCTGATCAAACAATTCTCAACTATCTAGTAATGCGTTCAGGTATTTCCAATTATAATTTTGCCACTCATCTATCTCATCAAGAAAAAACAGGATGTTGTATAACCTCTCCCCATTTTCAGATTAAAGATAATCTCATTTATGATCAAGGTAATAGACTAACTTATTTACATTACATTGGCTTATCCTCAAAAATATTTAATCAAGTTTGCGCTGGAGAAAATATTGATTTTCCTTACCGGGATCTTTTCTTGCACTATCGTTATTTGCACGAACCAGAACAACGACCAAAATTTACAACTAAACCAAAGGCTTATGATGCTCCTCCCAGTTTAGGAACACGAATTATCAGAAAATTAGGATTAAATAAAAAGTAGAGGATTAATTCATGACTAGGGGAATTTATATTATTGCTAATGATAAGGTGACAGATCAAGCGATCGCTCTCCTGAATAGCATTCGATTACATGATACTGAAACACCAGTTGTCATGATTCCTTATGATGACAATTATCACGCTATTGCTGATATTCTGGGGGAAAATTATGGCGTAAAAGTTTACGAAGACTTAGATTTTATTGATCGTCTTTCCCAAAGATTATACGAAACCTTTGGGGGTAAATTTTTTGCTCGTCCTAATCAATTTCGTAAACAAGCTTGCTGGTTTGGAGAATTTGATGAATTTTTGTATATTGATACTGATATTGTTGTCTTTGAAAAAATAATTGATAATCTTAATTATTTAGCAAATACTGACTTTATCTGTTGTGATTATCAACATTTAGGGGGAATTAAAAACGTTTTTAGCTCCCAAGTCCTAGAAAATAAAGTATTTACAAATAATGAAGTTAAAGAAATTTTCAACGGTGGTTTTTGGGGTTCTAAGAAAAACTTAATTTCCGAAAATGACTTGTATGAAACATTTACCGAATGTGCATCCCATCCAGAATACTTTGATTTTTCTGAAAAAACCTCAGATCAACCAATTATCAACTATATGCTACTAAAGCGTATTCCCCGGCGTTTTAACATCGTCCGTAGGGAAGGTAAAGGACCAGGAAATTGGGGAGGAACACCACATTTTCAAATTCAAGGTAATACCTTATTTGATCCAACAGTCAATCAACCTCTACAATACATTCATTGGGCAGGAATTAAAATTCAACCAGGTTGTCCATATTGGGAAATTTGGGAATATTATCGGAATTTGCATCCTAGTTTACCACCTGCTACTATTCCCGCACCTGTAAAAAAAAGTCAGTTGCAAGAAACTGTTGATAATGTCAAAAACCAAATCCGGCAAATAAAAAAGAAGTGATTAAGTAGGTAGATGCTAATCAACCCAACTATGTAACGAACTGTAAATTATCCAAAACTCCTGGGATTGCTGCGTTCCACTCGCAATGACATAGTTATAAGTTTTCCCACCTACCTACTTAGCTATTTTGATGAAATAGGTAAAAAGCCAAATATAGAGTTTGAATGTAGAGACGTTTCTTAAAAAATCTCTACATATTGATTTTATATCTAAGACCAAGAATCTAAATCTAAAGATTGCATTCCTTGGGTTTTAACATAATCTAACAAACCTCCTAACTGCCACCAAACAAATACACAAGTTAGCAGACTCATTGGTAAACCCACACCTACAGCTAAACCAGAGGGAAAACCAAATATCTCTAAACCACAAGAGAGAAATAAACAAACACCAGCAGTAATCCCAAAGAATGGTACTAATAATTGTTTATAAAAAGAACGGGTATTTGTTTTCTCTTCAGTAGACTTATCCTTTGGCCATTGCTGGACAATTACTTTTAATGTTCCAGATAAAGCTATGCCAGAAGTTAAAGCAGTGAGAAAACCAACTAATAGTAAAAAGTAAGGCGGTTGCAGAGGGTAATAGTACATTAAAACTCCTGAGTGTTATTAAAATTCGTTTTTATTAGCAGAGGGATTATTTAGGCAAAATAGCAGCTACACCTTCTTTTGAGAACTCGGTTAATAGGCTAATTGCAACATTTAGTAAGCGATTTGGTGGTAAATCATCCTTGACTAAATCCCATAGACGTTGGACTTCTTCTGTGTGTAAACGGTCATCTTCAGTGAGAGCTAATACCAACTGACGACGGAGAAATTTACCTTCTTCTGAAAGGATGAATTCCAAACCCATTTTTGCTGTTGGTAAAACATCAAATTGGCTATCAGTCCGAGCAATGGTAATGAGGTTTTCTAACCTTTGCCACTGGAATTTACCATCTTTAAACAATACATTCAATAACCGCCGCCGCAATGCTGGAGATTCGCCAGTTAATAACCGCCGGGCGATATAGGGATAACCCACTTCCACAATTTTGAAATTGGGGTTGAGACTGAGAGCAATACCTTCTTGTGTCACCAAAGAACGAATAATTAAAGCAAACTTCGCCGGTACACGGAAAGGATATTCATACATCAATTCCGAAAACTCATCAGTAATGGTTTTGAAGTTAAAGTCCTTGACATTTTTACCAATAGCGTTTCCTAGTACAGCTTCTAAAGCCGGCACAATAGGAGCAATATTAGTATTTGCTGTTAAAAAGCCCAATTTGACAAAATCTTCAGCTAAATCGGTGTAATCCTTATTGACCAAATGCACTAAAGCATCAACTAAACTTTCCTTAGTTGTTTCTTCCAACTGATCCATCATGCCAAAGTCAATGTAAGCCATGCGACCATCGGGCATAGCGAACAAATTGCCAGGATGAGGATCGGCATGGAAAAAACCATGCTCTAATAGTTGTTGCAAACCTGTAGTGACACCAATTTGAATAATGTCCTCTGGGTTGAGACCTACCGCTTGGATATTTTGAGTATCTGTGAGTTTAAAGCCGTTAATCCATTCCAGTGTTAAAACATGATTACTGGTATAAAGCCAATAAATACTAGGAATTTTTACTTGAGGATCATTACGGAAATTATGGGCAAATTTTTCCGCATTGCGGCCTTCATTGATGTAATCAATTTCCTCAAATAACTTTGTGCCAAACTCATCAACAATTAAAGTTAAATCGTGACCAAGATTCAGCGGTAGCCAAGGAGCAAGCCAACTGGCAGCCCAACGCATGAGATACAAGTCTTTTGTCAGTAAAGGGCGTAAGTTGGGGCGTTGTACCTTCACAGCCACTTCTTCACCACTCAGTAACCGTCCCCGGTAGACTTGACCCAAACTAGCCGCTGCTACGGGTTGAGGGGAAAGTTCCCGAAAAACTTCGCTAATTGAGCGATCTAGCTCTGTTTCAATAATCTGGTATGCCAGACCATTATCAAAAGGTGGTAACTGGTCTTGTAGCTTGATCAGTTCTTCTAAAAAATCTTTGCGGATTAAGTCGGGACGAGTCGAAAGGGCTTGACCAACTTTGATAAATGTCGGACCCAGACGGGTGAGAAGGGTTCGCAACTCGGTAGCGCGTTTCCCTTGATTTTCCTCCACCTGATCTTGCCATTCGTCCCATTTGAGACTAAGTATAAATCCTGCAAAAGACCATAAGATTCTCAGTAATCGTCCCCAGGCTAACCAGGGACGGTAACGAAAGTAACGAGCGATCGCCTCTGGATTATACTGCTTTAATTCAGCAGGTTGATACTGACCCACGCCTTTATTTGCCTCTCCAACTGGGAAATTGATACATTCACCGTCATCCTGAATGCTAACTTAGTAGTTAACACAGGAAAATGGTAGTTTTTGCTCTAGTAAAGAAACTTTAACCACATCTAGGAGCAATAGGTGACGAACTAAGCCTATTTAGCTAGATTTATTTATCTATTTCTTAATTATACTTTATAAAAGTACAAACTTTTTGGTTATATCTGGGGTATTTTATCTTTTTTTAATGACTAATGCCTTTCCATAATGTAGTTAATTTTGACACCACTCAGTAAACAATCTCAATCAGCTATGCAAGTAACCAGCAGTGAAATCCAAGCTATGCGGGAATTAATGCCCGATTATACCCCCGGCTTGGAAGCAATGGCTCATTTAGAAAGGCATAATGGCGACATGGAAATGGCTTTTCAAGATTTATGGCAAGAAAAAAATGGTCAAGCCATGATGGTGGAAGGTAAATCTCTGTGGGATATCACCCTGAAAACTTTGCGAAATGAGCTTTGCGGTGATGACGGATTTCGTGGTCAAATCAAGGAATATACGAAAAATCCCGGTAGTTCTCCTCTACTCACAGGTGCAATAGTTTCTTTAGTGGGTTTAGCCTCATCTAGTGGTTTACCTCTTGATCCAGCGATCGCTACTGTTATAGTTTTGTATATCCTGAAAATAGGGGTAAATATCTTTTGCGATTACACAGAACCGCCGGTTGCTAGTGGTGGAACTTTACCCCCAGCCAAATAATTTATGATGTAGGGGCGGGGTTTCCCCGTCCTGGAATAGTCTATTACACAAATATATAGGATTTTAATTTTCAGCTTACAATGTCATCAGAGAGCTAGACTTGAGCTAAAAATTTGGATTACCAGAGTGAACATTAGACAAAAAAATGATAACAGAGTACATTCAAGCAGCCTTAAACCGAGCCAAATATGAACTTTTAGATGATGGTACTTTTTACGCTGAAGTCCCTGAATTACAAGGTTTATATGCCAATGCACCTACACTGGAAAATTGTCGGGAAGAATTAAAACAATCTTTGGAAGAATGGATTGTTTTAGGATTGCAGTTAGGACATAAGATACCTGAATTAGATGGTATTTACCTTTCTTTGAAAAAGGATGTAGCTTGATGCCAAGCTTTGGGGCTATTAGTCGCCGGGATTTAATTTATTACCTGAAACAACTTGGTTTTGAGGGTCCATATTCAGGGACAAGACATCAATTTATGGTTAGAGATGAGGTGAGATTAATAATTCCTAATCCCCATGAAGGAGATATTAGCAAAAGCTTACTAGCAAAGATATTAAAACAAGCTCAAATCAACAGAGATGAATGGGAAGTGCTTTAAAAAGTTATTAATTTCTAATCATTTCGGTAATCTCTCTAAAATCTCCCTCGCAATATTCGCCCTATATTCATCTTTATATTCAACATATATCTCTAAGGCTTTTTGTAAATTCACCCTCGCTTCTGTATAATCCTCCTGTGCTTCTGCAAGTAGGCCTAAATTCTGGTAAGTTGAGGCTTGAGAATAGCGATCTCCAAATTCGGTTTTGATAGCTAAGGCTTGTTGATAAAAGTCCCGTGCTTGGGCATATTCCCGCATTTCTTTGGTTACTGTTCCCAACTGGTGGTAAGTTCTAGCTTGAGAAAAGCGATCATCAGATTCGATAAATATAGCTAAAGCTTGTTGATAAAAGTCCCGTGCTTGGGCATATTCCCGCATTTGTTGGGCTACTATTCCCAACTGGTGGTATGTTCCAGCTTGAGAATAGCGATCACCAAATTCGATTTTGATAGCTAAAGCTTGTTGATAATAATCCCGTGCTTGGGCATATTCGCCTAACTCCTGGGCTACATTTCCCAAATTATGATAAGTCACAGCTTGTGAGTAGCGATCCTGATATCTAATTTTGATATCCAAAGCCTGTTGATAGTAATACAAAGCCTCTGTAAATTTTCGTGTTTCTTGGGCTATATTACCCAATTGTCCGTATGCCCTTGCTTGTTCATACGGGTCATCAAATTCGATATAGAGATCCAAAGCCTGTTGATAATAGTTTTGTGCTTCTTTAAACTCCCGCAATTCTTGGGTGACTCGTCCCAATTGGTAGTATGTAGCAGCTTGTTCATCTCTATTCCCATATTCAATTTTGATAGCTAAAGCTTGTTGATAATAAAGTTTTGTCTCCTTAAATCTGCGTATTCCTTGAGCAACTACTCCTAAATTATGGTATACATCTGCCTTCCAAAGTTGTTTTTGTTTTTTGTCTTCATACTGTAATGCATCATAAAGTTTCAAGGCCTTTTCGTAGGATTGTCTGGCTTGCTCGCACTGCTGTAATGACAGTTGACAATTACCCAATCGTTGAATTGCAAATGGAATTTGATAACCTAAATCACCCTTAATAAATGTAGTTGAATAATTATCTAAATGCTGACAAATTGTTGTTGCTAATTTTAGGTTACTAAGATTATCTTGACTTAATTCAAAATACTTATCTAAACATAAGTATATACTAATATCTTCTTGCTTATCCAAACAAATTTGTAACCCATTATATAAATTCTCATATTCTAAACTACAGAAAAATATCCCCAATTGTCGCTCTTGGGCATCTTTAGATTCCATTAACTCATCATAAGAACCAGCTAAACCTAAATAATGGGTTTTAAATCCCTCTTGCAAAGCTTCACAAGTTGCAGTATCAACCGTTGCTAATTTAGTTTTCAAAAAGTAGGGAAATACAGGCTGAATTGTTAATAGAGGTGAACCTGTCTCCATTGGGGATAATAAACCCCAGTTAATTGCCTCTTGAATAGCATCATCAAGTTTATCAAGCCGATAATTCTGAAAAAGCTCTAATTTCTGCAATTCATTGATATAATTATCAATACCATCACGAAGTATAAACCCACTAAAAGGAGCTAAACAAATCAGTAATTTTTGCGCTTCTGGTGATAAATTACTGTGAGAATATTCCACACATTTTAAAATACTCTTAGTCTTATCCTCACTAGCAACATCTAAATTTACATCCGCTGCTTGCAAACCCTGTAAAATTTCCTGTGGTGTTTGCTTTTGCAAATTTGCTAACACAACTTCCATTGCTAAGGGATAACCAGCTAACAATTTCATTAACTTCTGAAAATCCCCATCTTGGCGAATTTTCTCAATTTTGTGTGGAGGTATATTTGTTTCTAAAATCTTCTCCGCTAACTCCGTCCGCGCTTCTTGATCTAATCCTTGCAATTCATAAAGATTGAATTTAAAAGTTTGTTGCTGTAACCATTCTTCTTGACTGCGAGAACCAAAAACTACTAAAGTTTTACCACCAACCAACCGCCCAATAAAATCGCGGATTTGATTCTGTTCTAGTTCTGGTAATGTATTTTGAATTGCTAATTGTTGTCCTGTAATAGATTCTAAATTATCTAAAATCACAGCGTATTTTTCGGATTTAAATTTAGTGATTAATTCCCCTTGTTGCGCTATCAGATTCATTGCCTGAAACTCAGCTAATTTAAGTTTATCCTTCTCATTTTTATATAATTCCTGCCCAATGAAAAATAAAATTTGTTCGAGTGTCCAGGCTTTTTCATCATAACCAAAATAAAAGGCATTTTTAACAAAGTCGGTTTTCTGCCACCATTCCCGCAGATAATTTAACAGAGTTGTTTTTCCTGTTCCTCCCATACCCTGCAACAGCAAAATATTGTGTTTTAACAACGCCTTCTCAATTTTGAGAATTTCCAAATCTCGCCCGACAAAGCCATAAGTCGGTAAAGTAAACCGATATTCACTAGCAACAGTTTCAAAATATTTCTCTTTTTCTTCTGGTGTAAACTGACGTAAATTAAAATTCACCGACTGGTTATAATAAACCACAGGTAATAACCAATCTTCTAATTTAATCAATTTATTAAAATAGGCTTTGCGTTCCTTATCATTAAACAATTCTCGCCGACTTAATCTAATTGCTTCCGTGATGGGTTTATTTGCAAACAAATGTTTATACAAATGTTCCATCATCAACTTAGCCGCAGTCACGGTGACAGAATAACCCATTGCTACCACCATCTGCATTCCCGCACTCATCAACCGACTTCCTAAACTGGTTTCTCTGACCTCTTTTTCTGTGTTTTGTAGAGACGTTCCATGTAACGTCTCTACATTATTTAGATTATTTTGAGGGAGAGGTGATTTCACCTGTTTACCTGACTGACACGCATTGAGAATACATACAGGAATACCCTTACCAGTCAGCAAAGCGGCTAATTCCGATGCTTCTACCAAATCAAGCTTTCCCTGACTCTCTCCCTCAAACGCCAAAAACGCCTTCATACCCTCAAAAGGCTGCAAGTCATCCCGTCCATAGCGTCCTTTGAATAAATAACGATTAACTGCACCGGGTTTCTGCACCTGTTCATGAGTCAATAACGCCCCGTGCATATCCAAATGAATGATGTGATAAAAATTCGCGCCTTTGGCTTCCAAATGCTGAGATAATGCTTGATATGTGCCTGGACGCAGCAACTCCACCTTTACCCGCAATTGACCATTTTTGATCAACTCCAACATAGGACGGGAAATTGTCCGATAACCCACATCCTTTTCTTCATCAGGACGCGCTACCACTACCAGCAAATTAATAACTGGGGAAGGTTGCAAATTTACAGCCCCAACAGCAGAGTTAACGCTTTTTCGCAGCATTACACAATCTACAGCTAAAGGTCGGGGAAAATCTGGGTCTTGCAATGCTTCCCAATGTAATGCCTGAAATTCCGGCGTTTTACTAATTATTTCTATTTGTACTTGACCGAGATTATTTTTAAGTTGTTGATATTTGCTGTATGCTTTCCGATCTTGAAAAACTTGGTCAAACAGCTTTTCACCGTAGGTTTTAACGCTGTTTTTTGCCCTTTCAGCTTTGACTGTCCCAGTCATGGGAAAAACCAGCCACTCTTCAAAATACCATTCTAATTCGTGTTCTTCCTGGGGAGTAAAGGGGTCAGTAATGGTAATGTCATATTCACCATCGCCAAAACTGAGACTGGCTGCAAATCCTATTGCTGTTTGCTGTTGTTCCCGAATGGTAATCACTGGCATAAAAATGACATTCCCTAGATAATCTCATGAGGTGAATACAATTCACAGATTGAAACCCACGGAGGTGGGTTTTGCCTGTGTAGATGTGGTTTTTAACCACCTTTTTAACTTACTTGGATTTCGCTTCCAGATTTTCCAACCGACTTTTCAACTCCTGATTTTGCTGTTTAAGTTGATCTAGTTCCTCACGCAAATGACGTAGGGTTTTGTCTGTACCGATATTTTTTTGCACTTTAGCGACTTCTTCCTCCGCATAGCGACGGACACGGCCATCTGCGGTTTGATTGGCTAAAGATTGCAAAATACTAATGGCTTTTGGGGTTTCCATTTGTCCCAAGGCTGTCAAAACTGCTACCTGGGTTAAAAAGAAAGTCTCTCTGGCGATTTCCGCTAATCGATCTAAAATCCGTTCAATATTAGCGGGAGTTTGACCTCTGGAAATTTTCCCGACAGCGCGAATAGCTGCAAGGCGTAATGGTTGCGGTATACCAATTTTTGTGTATTCCAGTAGTAAATTTAAAGCCGCTTCCGAAGATTTGAATTCAGCTAAACCAGCTACAGCCCCACTCCGGACAACTTCATTCCAACCTGCCCGTTCTTCTAGCACAGATTTGAGTAACTTGATTACCTTATCTTCATGGGGTTTATCTTCTAAATGCGCCGCTGCGATCGCTGCAATAGTCCGACAAGCAGCAGCTTCTACATAGTAGCTTTCATCCCCATTCTGCACAAAACCCTTGACAGCTTTATAGCTAGTATGAGTTTTAATTTTTGATAGAGAATTAATGACTGCCTTCCGCACAAAGGGACTAGGATCATCTAAACCAGCCACTAAACCATCGAAAGCTTGATCTAATTGAATTTCTGCTAGTTCTTTAGCAACTTCGACTCGCACACCCCAAAAAGGATCATTTTTCAAAGCTGAGGATAGGGCTAAAGTAGCTTCTAATCCGCCTTTTTTGGCTAAAGCTTCCGCTGCATAAATACGAGAAATGGGATGAGGATCAAATTCTAATTGTGCCTTTAATTCAGAAATTGGGTATTCTAAAATGACAGTTTTTAAGTAATTATTACCAACATCAAAACTAATAAAATCAGGCTTTTGTGTTAAAGGAAAGTAAAAACTTTGTTCCTTTTCATGTACCCGGACTGTAAAAGTTGTTAGTTGTGGATTTTCTTTATATCCAAAACCAATGGGAATTCTGAGATTAAATAAATCCTTACTTTCGGCTTTAGCTTGGGTTTGGGTAACAGTCACCTTCGCTAAATTTGCATCTCCATCCCAGGAATAAGCTACCTTAAAATCAGGATGTCCACCACGATAGACATATTGATCAAACAGGAAAGCCAGATTGCGTCCTGTGGCTTTTTCAATAGCCCTTAATAAGTCTATGGTTTCGACAGTTTGATGAGCGTGATCTTGAACAAATGTTTGGATAGCTTGCCAAAATAATTCATCGCCCAATTCTGCCCGAATCATGTGATAAACACAAGATCCTTTTTCATAAATATGGCGGTCATAAAGTTCGATCGCTTCCCGGTAAACATGAGTTACCATTGGTCTGCGGTAACGACTGCTATCTTCATTGAGATAACTCCGCGCTTCCGACAACCGATAATATGCGGCTTCTTGGTCGCCATATTCATGTTCTGTCCACATCACCTCAGAATAAGAAGCCATACCTTCCTTAATCCAAGCATGAGACCAATGTTTAATCACCACCAAATCCCCAAACCATTGGTGTGCTAGTTCATGAACAACTAAACTTTCAGTATTGCGATTATCTAATACTGCACGTGCATCTAATAAACAGCGGTCAGTTAATAGAGTTGTGGAAGTATTTTCCATTCCTCCAAAAATAAAATCATCTACACAAACTTGGGCATATTTGGGGAAAGCGTAAGCATAACCATACTTTTGGCTCAAAAATTCGATCATTTGGGGAGTTTTGCCCATGCTGCGTTGAGCATCGGCTTCTCGCCCTTTTTCGACGTAATAGGTAACAGCTTTACCCTGCCACTCATCCCGAATTTCCGCAAAGTCACCAACAGCTAACGTCATCAAATAGGTAGGATGAACTTGTTGTTGTGACCAATGGTAAGTTTTGTATTTTTCTTCCTGTATAGTGTCAATTAGTTCACCATTGGAGATAGCCACCAAAGGGTTAGGAACACGGACGCGAATTTCTGAAGTTGATAATTGTCCAGGGTAGTCGAAACAAGGAAACCAAAAGCGAGAATCTTCGTCTTCACCTTGAGTCCAGATTTGGGTAGGCTTGTGGGGGTAATGTTTGTCTGGTTGAATAAAGTAAATCCCCCGTTGGGGTTTTTCGGCTGCATAGGCGATCGCAATTAACAAACGATGACCGATTTCTGTCGGTTGAGACAGTTGAATACACAGTTTTTCGCCATCATATTCAAACTTCTGCTCAACTTCGTCTACCTGGACAGACTTAATCTTGAGATTTACCGCATCCAAAGTTAACCTATCAATCCCATTACGGACTGGCAATAGGCGAATGCTACACGATCCGTAGCAACTTTGATTGGGAATATCCAAACTCAAATCCAGAAAAATATGCTCTACCTGTCCAGGTCGATCAGGGTTATAGTGTGGTTTTGCCCCTGGTAACTCAAACCGTTTGTGTGCGGTTTTTTCGATATCAAAATAAGACTGCGACATTGATAATTTCTAGCCTTCTAATCCTGAAACGTCTAATGGGATGTAAGTCATAATAAATAGCATTATCAGGTGCATATCCCCAGTCCAAATGACTGTTGACTAGAGACGTTACACCGGAACGTCTCTACAGGTTGGAGGATTTGATGTAATCTACCCATCTTCCACATCTGCATACCCTGATGTCAGCTTATATTTTGCACTGATACAAAAAATGCTAACAATCTCTCTGATGAAGTGTAGCGCAGTCTGACATTTTCTTACTGTTTGCTCCTAGTAGCGTCGGCGCTATTAAGTCCACAGATTGACAGATATTCTGCTACACTCAAAACCTTATAGTCTATGCACTCCTGGCTGCCTCGGATCAAATCGAGCTTGATCCGTGATCAATTGTTATTGAGTACAAATACTACCAATTTTTCATATATTTATTAGAATAGCTTGGAGGTGACAAATTGACTATTGTTTTCGTAAGGATTTAGGTTTAAACAATTGACAATTACCTCGCACTGCCAGAGTAAGGATTGAGAAAGAAGAATTTTTTGGCTTTTTTTTCCTTTCAAGCAGCGATGTTGACAAATGAAACATGATTTGCGGATTCATTCCTGACCATAGTGAAGTATTATTTAGAGCCAATTGTGAATTAACTTGGTGAGCCGAAACACTAAATTTTATCAGCAAATACCGTTAAATTAGCAAAGAATAATGATCAAAAAAGGATTAATAAGTCAGAATCTATTTAGATAAATTCCCGCACCAGGCAGTGAATATTTCATAAAAGTTGTTACAAATTTTACTTAAATAAGGATGTTCTACTAATGTCTGAAAAGAAATCATCGTTTTTAATTCCCGTAATTGGTACTACTGTAATCTTAGCGGGAGGTATAGCAGCTTATATGTACCTCAAAGGCGGTACAGAAAGTTCTAGCCCTTTAGGTAGTGCTAAGTTAGTACCCGCAACTGCATTAATGGCAACTTACATTGATACTAATCCTGAATCCTGGAATAAGTTGCAGCAGTTTGGTACACCTCAAGCACAGCAATTATTGACAAAAGGGTTAAAAGATTTCAACCAAGAAATATTGAGTGATAGTAAAATTTCTTACGAAGCAGATATTAAACCTTGGGTTGGTGGTGTGATGATTGCGGTACTACCACCAGAAGCGAAAAAAGTATCCCAGGCTAATTTACGCTCATCGGAAGAACCAAATATACTCTTGGTAGTAGGTATTAAGGATAAACTGGCTGCTCTAAATTTTGCCAATAAGTTGAAAGAGCAAAAAAATGTCAAAACTCAAGAATCAGACTACAAAGGGCAAAAAATTATTGAAACTAAAGGTCAAGGTCAGCCTACATATACAACAGTTTTGAATAATGACCACTTGCTTTTAACATCAAATAAACAAGCTGTAGAAAAAGCTATTGATACCTATAAAGGTGAACCTTCCTTTGCTACGAAAGAAGGGGCAAGTGATATTCTCAACAAAAGTGTAGATGTTAAGAATAGTCTAGCTCAAATTTATGTACCTGATTATGCCAATATGGTACAACAATTAACAGCTTTAAATTCTCAAACGAGACAATTGCCCCCACAAACTATGGCACAAATTAAACAAGTGAAATCACTTGTTGCCGCTGTAGGAGTAGATGACGCTGGATTGAGATTAAAAGCTGTGGTTAATTTAGATCCTCAACTGAATAAATTTCAATATGAAACCACACCCGCAAAAATAGTCGGACAATTTCCTGGTGAAACATTTGCGTTAGCAAGTGGCAAAGGGATTAGTAAAACGTGGCAAACTCTAGTTGAACAATCAAAAGATTATCCAGAATTAAATCAAGGACTTCAACAAGCTCGGAGTCAATTAAAAAATTTCCAATTAGATTTAGATAAAGATATTTTCGGATGGATGAATGGAGAATTTGGTTTTGGTGCGATTCAATCTAATCAAGGTTTATTAGCCAATGTCGGGTTTGGAGGTGCATTAGTATTGGATACGAGCGATCGCCAAACTGCCGAAGCTACCTTTACTAAACTCGATAATCTGGCTAAACAACAATCTCTCAATGTTGCTCAAAGAACAATTGGTGGTAAAAATGTAACAGAATGGCAAATTCCCCAACAAGGCGCTCTTCTGGCTCATGGTTGGCTAGATGATGATACTGTATTTCTGGCTATTGGCGGACCTATTGCCGAAACATTAGCAGATCGTAAAGGTCAAGCACTTGATCAAACTGATACCTTTAAAACTGTAACCAGTTCTTTGCAAACTCCCAATAGTGGTTATTTTTATTTAGATATGGACAAAACCGCTACCATAATTGAGCGTTTAGCCGCTCAAAGTCAACCTTTACCTTCAGAGGCTACTGCTATCCTCGCTTCCATTCGTGGACTTGGTGTGACTGTCACTAGCCCTAATAAATCAATAACTCAAATGGAAATGTTGTTGTCACTCAAACCTAGTACAGGTAAATAATATTCCTTTTATCAATTGACAATTGATAATTGTTTCATTCAAAAGTTTTCCATAACTCTTGTAGAGATGTTTTATAGAACGTTTCTACAATTTTTTTTCAGATATATAAACCGTGTTTACTTTGAAACCAATAGTTTTTTCGGAATCGGGTTTTATTCCCAAATCTTATACTTTTCCCAGATCCCTAGTTATTATACTCATTAAAAAGTAATCATAAACTTTTATTCCCATACTTGACGATTGACGATGAATTGTTAACTATAGATTAATAACTCAAAACTCAACAAGCAAAATGACTCAAGCAACAGCGTCTAATCTTCACAATCAAATTCTAGATATCTCTCCACAAATTCATTATTTAGTGGGAATGTCTCAACCAGAAACCCATTTATTTGAAATAACTTTAAAAATTGTTAACTACCCAAATTCAATTCTCGATTTAAAAATGCCAGTGTGGACACCTGGATCGTATTTGGTGAGGGAATATGAGAAAAATTTACAAGATTTTGCTGCTTTTGGTGACAATGAATCTTTATCTTGGCGAAAAATTAGTAAAAACCATTGGCAAGTAGAAAAAGGTGATGTTTCAGAAGTTACGATTACTTACCGTATATTCGCTAATGAATTAACAGTTAGAACAAATCATTTAGATCCTACTCATGGTTATTTTAATGGTGCAGCGTTATTTTTCAGAATCCCTAATTATGATCATTTACCAATTCAAGTAACGATAATTCCTCCTAATGAAAAGTGGCAAATTACTACAAGTTTATCAACAATTACAGAGGCAACTAATTCTTTTTTAGCAGCCGATTTTGATACTTTAGTTGATAGTCCTTTTGAAATTGGTGATCATCAATTATACAAATTTGCAGTTTTGGGTAAACCTCATGAATTAGCAATTTGGGGAAGAGGCAATTTTCAAGTACAAGAAATGATTGCAGATTTTGAAAAAATCATTGAAGTAGAGGCAAAAATGTTTGGTGGTTTGCCTTATGACAGATATGTATTTTTTCTGCATTTACTTCAGCAAGCTTTTGGCGGTTTAGAACATAAAAATTCTTGTTCTTTAATTTATCAACGGTTTGGTTTTCGGAATCAAGATAAATATGAACCGTTTTTACAATTAGTTGCCCATGAATTCTTTCATCTATGGAATGTTAAAAGAATTCGTCCTCAAGGTTTGGAAGTGTTTGATTATGATCAGGAAAACTATACACCATCTTTATGGTTTTGTGAGGGAGTAACCAGTTATTATGATTTAGTAATTCCTTTACGGGCAGGTATTTATAATACCAAGGCATATTTAAACTATTTGAGTAAGGAAATTACTAGATATTTAAACACTCCAGGACGAAAAGTACAACCTTTATCAGAATCAAGTTTTGATGCTTGGATTAAACTTTATCGTCCAGATGCTAATAGTGGTAATTCCCAAATCTCCTATTATTTAAAAGGAGAAATGGTGTCACTTTTGTTAGATTTATTAATTCGTGTACATCATGAAAATCAACGATCTTTAGATGATGTGATGCGGCAAATGTGGGAGGAATTTGGAAAAGCAGAAATTGGTTATACTCCTGAACAGTTAGAAGGAGTGATTGCATCTGTAGCTGGTATGGATTTAGGAGATTTCTTTCAACGCTATCTTTATGGATTGGACGATTTACCATTTAATCAGTATTTGCAACCTTTTGGTTTGCAATTAGTTGAAGATAAACGAGAAGAACCTTATTTGGGTGTGAGGACAAATACTGAAAATGGTAGGGAAATAATTAAATTTGTAGAATTAGGTTCACCTGCACAAAAAGCGGGAATTGATGCGGGAAATGAGTTACTAGCTATTGATGGAATTAAGGTGGGAAATCAGTTAAATGAAAGATTGAAGGATTATCAACCAAATGATTCTATCCAAATTACTGTTTTCCATCAAGATGAACTCCGGACTTATTGTGTCACCTTAGCTGCACCTATTCCCAATCATTATCAGTTAGTACCAGTCCAAAATCCTGATCTCTCTCAGCAAGAGAAATTTGCGGGTTGGTTAGGTACGTCTTTGACAAGTATTCGGTAATAAATGTTTGAATCAGGATGTCTAGGATTAAAGGATGTACAGGATGATAAAAAATATAGACAATTAAATCCTGCAAATCCTCAAATCTTGTCAATCCTGATTCAGACGATTAATTTTTTAGAAAAAAGAATTTTTGGGTTACTTATTTTGACTTTTTAATACTCCTGGTTCTTGCTGAATTGGTAAAATATCTAAAATATCGGTTTGAGAACAATATTTGAGGTCTTCTAAACATTCTAAACGTAACAATCGTTGACCATGACTAGCTTGATGAAGTAGTCCTAATAAGTCATTTTGCCATTGGGAATAAAGAGCGATCGCATTAATCACTTCATCATTACCACTAATTTCTGCTAGAGAACAATTAGTTTGTTTCCAAATACTATGAGCGATCGCTCCTGCACATACTGTATCTTCTAAAGAATAACTACCTTCCCAACCAGAACCAACAATCCAGACAGTTTCCGGTTGTTTTTCTAGGAGAAATTTGACTACGGCTGCTCGATTAATCAAAGCGGCTGCAAGGACAATTGGTGCATTCTGAATCCTTTGTAAGGCGCGAGTACCATTAGTTGTACTAATAAATAACCGTCGTCCAGCAACTAATTCTGCTGTGCAGTCTAAAGGAGAGTTACCTAAATCAAAACCAGCTACTTTACCACCTCCCCGTTCTCCAGCCCTTAATCGTTTTTCAGGAGGCCATTGTTCACTAACTTCTATCAGTTGATTTAAATCGCTGAAAACTTGGACAGCTTCGCCTCCAGCGGCTAAAACTGTGGCCATTGTACTAGTTGCTCGCAGAACATCAACAGCGATCGCACATTCTGGAACTGCATCAGTTGGGGTCAATTCGGGAGTGTGATATACAAATATCTTCACGTGCTGGCTACACCTACTTCATAAGACTGCGGTAATATTCTACCCACTTGATGTCACCAACTGTTTATACTAAAATATATCTCTTTATCAATACATAAATACTAAAAAATTATAAACAGCCTATTTATCAGGGTTTTAGGCTTGGTATTGCTTCTTCTAATCGCAAAGATAGAAAAAACTGGAGATGATCTAATAGCGTTGTTAGAGTGAGGTGAACTTAGTCTAAATCAAGACTCAAGGATTTTCCTTTGCGTCTTTGCGGCTCTGCGTGAGATAAAAAATGTAAAAATATAAAAGAATATTACTGCCAAAAATATCAACATGGCCCCTTTACCTGATTACCGTCCCAAACAGCTATCTGTTGGTCCCTTAGAAGCAGAAATCCTCAACATCGTCTGGGAACTGAATTCAGCAACAGTTAAAGATGTACACGATCGCATTCTGGCTGATCCTAACCGCGAATTGGCTTACACTTCCGTCACCACTGTTTTGCGTCGTTTGACAGAAAAAGGTTGGTTAGCTTGCGATAAACAGGGTAAAGCATTCTATTGGCGGCCATTACTAACCAAGCAACAAGCAGAAGTGATTAAAGCCCATGATCAATTACAGCGATTTTTAGCAGTAGGAAATCCTGATGTCGTTGCTGCTTTTGCTGATAGTTTAGATCAAGCTGCTAGTGACCAAATCGAAGCGATCGCTAAACGCATTCAAGCTGCACGGGAAGCCAGAGGAGAAAAATAAAATTATGCTTCACTCACCAAGCAACTGGGAGAAAAATTTATGCACTTACTCATGATTGTCACCGCTGTAACCGTTGCTTGCTGGTTACGATACTCTGGCAGTATACCCGAAGGTAATTGGCGTTTACGATGGCAAAAAACGCTATTTTTATTCCTTTTTCCCCCTTTACTCATTTTCATGACAGCAACTTCGATAGTCTGTATGGGTACTCAGGGGAAAATGGGCGGAATATATACCGACTCTCTAAGCTATCTCCTAGCATTAATTTTTCTAGGCTGTTTTAACATCTTAGGTATCAAACTGGCTTTTGGAGGCTGGAAATCTATCAAATCCGCCCGTGAATGTCCGCAAATACATTTAGGTGCTAAACAAGCCCGACTTCTCCAAACTAAGGCTTTATTTGCCGGTCAAATAGGTTTCTGGCAACCTGAATTAGTAGTCAGTCAAGGATTACTGCAAACCCTTTCTCCACAACACCTAGAAAGTGTTTTAGCTCACGAACAAGGGCATTATCAATATAGGGATACGTTCTGGTTCTTTTTGTTAGGTTGGATGCGTTTCTGTACGGCTTGGTTGCCTAATACAGAACCTTTATGGCAAGAATTGTTAGTCTTGAGAGAATTACGGGCTGATAATTACGCCGCTTCCCAAGTAGATCCCTTAGTATTGGCAGAATCCTTGTTGTTAGTCGTGAGTAATAACCCGATGACATCAGATATTTGCTGTGCTGCTTTGGGTGCTGGCGATCGCTTGGAACAGAGAATAGAGGCTTTATTAACACCCCCAACATCAACTTTAGAAGCTCAATTACAATCCTGGCATATTTTTTTATTGGCGTTTCTACCTATGTTAACGGTAGTATTTCATAGTTAATCTCCTGCTTTCATAGCTTGAGCGGGTGGTAGGTTGATATTGGTCGCTAAACCCATGGTTTTTAATACCGTAATTGCCCACCAAGTCAGGTCAATTTCCCACCAGCGCCAGCCACACCTGGCCACATGAGGATAGGCATGGTGATTGTTATGCCAGCCTTCCCCATAGGTGAGAATAGCTGCCCACCAGAGATTACGAGAATTATCATCGCTGTCAAAGGTGCGGTATCCCCACATATGTGTAACTGAATTTATGAACCAGGTAGTATGCCAGAGCAACACAGACCTCAAAACCACGCCATAAATCACAAATGACCAGCCTCCCAGGGCATACAGTAACAAGGCAACGGGAACTTGCAGTAGCAGAAAATAGCGATTAAGCCAGACGTAAAAAGGATCTCGCGCTAAATCAGGAGCAAATCGCTGATATAACTCATAATCGAAAAATTCAGACCGAGGATAGAAAATCCAGAGGATATGACTCCACCAAAAACCTTTACGGGCAGAATAGGGATCTTTGTCTTCATCTTCGGTGTAAGCATGATGTAAACGATGTCCAGCTACCCAAAATATGGGACCACCTTGGATAGATAATGCACCTAAAATAGCGATCGCATATTCTAACCACTTAGGAACTTTAAAACTACGATGACTCAGTAACCGATGATAACCTAAACAGACTCCAATGCTGCCAAACAGCCAATGCAGAAATACAGTTACACCCACAGCAGCCCAGGAAAAACACCAGGGAGCTAGTAATGCGAGCGCATGAACAGTACCGAAAAATACTACAGATATCCAATGAAGACGCAGAGGTTGATGGTTATCTGGTAAATTTGATGGAAAATTCAAAGTCATAAATAATTAGGTAACAGAGAAGAGGCAGGGAGCAGGGAGCAGGGAGCAGGGGGGCAGGGGAGCAGGGGGGCAGGGGAGCAGGGGGGCAGGGGAGCAGGGGAGCAGGGGGCAGGGGAAAAATATTCTTTTGCAACTGACAACGGACAACTGACTAATGACAATTGACCCAATCTTGAGGCTGAAGGAAGACTTCTGTGAGTTTTGCTTCGGGGCTTCCTGGCTCTGGTTGATAACCATATTCCCAGCGCGTTAGAGGTGGTAGAGACATTAAAATAGATTCCGTCCGGCCATTAGTTTGTAGTCCAAACACTGTTCCCCGGTCATATACCAGATTAAACTCGACATAACGACCCCGGCGGTATAATTGAAATTGACGCTGGCGATCGCTATATTCTATTTTTTGTCGTTGTTCTGCGATCGGCAAATAAGCTGGTAAAAATGCCTGCCCGCAGCGTTGCACAAATGCAAATATATCTTCCCAGCTACGAGATACTGTCCCCACTTGCTGACTGTAGAGTGCTGCTGGACTATCTGGTTGAGAACCTAAATACAGTTTGCCACTAGCATCCTGATAATCAAAAAAGATCCCGCCGATACCTCTTTGTTCCTGACGATGTTTTAGGTAAAAATATTCATCACACCAGCGTTTGAAAACTGGATAATATTCTGGATGAGAAGCATCACAAGCATCTTTTAAAGTTTGGTGAAAATGAACAGCATCTTCAGCAAAAGGGTAATATGGCGTTAAATCAGCCCCACCACCAAACCACCAAATTGGACCAGCCTCAAAGTAGCGATAGTTAAGGTGTACCGTTGGTATATATGGATGACGAGGATGTAGCACCATCGAAGTTCCCGCCACATAGAAATCATGTCCAGCCGCTTCTGGGCGTTGAGTCAAAATTGCCGCAGGTAAGCTATCTCCCCAAACTTCCGAAAAATTAACACCACCTTGTTCAAATATCCGCCCTTCTCGAATTACACGGGTGCGTCCTTGACCACCTTCGGCTCTTTCCCAGAGGTCTTCCTGAAAACGCGCTTCTCCATCCAGTTGTTCCAATCCAGCGCAAATTTCATCCTGTATATTCTGCATCAACTGCTTTGCTCGTTGGCAAGAATCTACAGGTGGCATATTGACTGCATTAGCTGGAGAAGTGAGCAAAATTGTTTGACTTGTGGATTCTTGCAGATAATTCTCTGAATGACGACTCATGCTAAATACCTCTTAATCTCTTCGTAAGAGCAGTTACTTCGATTAATGACTATATAGCTATTAAGCCAAAAAGATATTAATATATTTACAAAACTTAATCAAATCAAGACTCACAGATTATGAATAACGCCAGAATCAGGATTTACAGGATTTAAGTCCTAGATTTTATCACCCCTTACCCATTACCCATCACCCATCACCAATTACCAGTCTTAACTTAACTCAACTTTGTTTAAGGATTGTAAAAGTTCGATTACAGAATCTAGGCAAAGAACTATAGTTATCATAACTTGATAGCTATGTAAGTATTTAACAAATCACTAGAGGAATCATGGTTAATACCCTACCCCAATCAGAAACGAAACTAGGAATTAAAGCCCCAACCAAAGAAACCGTACTCACACCCCGGTTTTATACCACAGACTTTGAAACCGCGGCGAACATGGATCTCTCCGCCCAAGAAAATGAGTTAAAGTCCTTGTTGGCAGAAATGCAAGCTGACTATAATCGCCATCATTTCGTCCGAGATGATGAATTTGATCAATCTTGGGAACACATTGACGGTGAAGCACGCCGTGCCTTTATTGAGTATTTGGAACGCTCTTGTATGTCCGAGTTTTCTGGTTTTTTGCTATTTAAAGAACTATCTCGGAAGGTAAAACAACGTAATCCTTTATTAGCGGAAATATTTCAACTAATGGCGCGTGATGAAGCCCGTCATGCCGGATTTCTCAACAAAGCCATGGGTGATTTTAAACTTTCCTTAGACTTGGGAGAGGTAACAAAAACTCGCACTTATACATTTTTCCCCATTGAATGGGTTCTTTACAGCGTCTACCTATCTGAAAAAATTGGTTATTGGCGTTATATTATTATTTACCATCATTTACAAAAACATCCAGAGCATCAGTTTTATCCCATTTTTCGTAAATTTGAGAGTTGGTGTCAGGACGAAAACCGACATGGGGATATATTCAAAGCTTTGTTACGTTCTCAACCTAAACTCTGGAATAATTGGCAATCAAGGTTATGGAGTCGGTTTTTCCTGTTATCAGTATTTGCTACCCATACATTAACAGTTCACGAACGGGGTAGTTTTTACCACTTACTGGGACTTGAACCCACAGAATTTGATCAGCAAGTAGTTCGCAACACTAATGAAACCGCAGGGCGAGCTTTTCCCGTGATGTTAAATACTGAACATCCCCAGTTTTTCCCACGTCTAAAAAACTGCTCAGATTACAATTTAAAAATAGCGGAAATTTCCCGCAGTTCTCAACCAAAATTGGTGAAACTTTTCCGTAAACTTCCTTTATTCCTGTCCATTTTTGGAAATTTATTGCTGCTTTATTTCATCAAACCCATTGATACTGAGGCTTTTCGGGGAACAGTTCGGTGAACTACCCTGCCGTTTCTAATTCTTCCTCCTAACTCCTGTACGGGCGTATCTCTGACGGGAGATGGAAGCATCAGCATTCGGTGTAAGGGCGAAGCATTTGGTGTAAGGGCGAAGCATTCGGAAAATAAACTTGGGAAAAACCGATAGATTATCGTCCGAATGCTTCGCCCCTACTGGGAAAAAACCGATAATTAATCGTCCGAATGCTGATGCTTCCAGCACGCTTCGCGAACGCCCCTACGACTCCTGACTCCTGACTCCTGACTTCTAGCCTTAACCAAAAGACTTTTATAGCTAACGCCACGCTTACGCTATCAGCAACCCCTATCTATATATTGTCCCATCAGGCATGATCGCTCCTGCTAAATCCGTATCTGTGAGAATTGCTCCAGTTAAATCTGCTCCTGCTAAATTCGCGTTTCGTAATATTGCATGACTGAGATTTGCATAACTTAAATCAGCACCTTTTAAACTAGCTCCCGTTAAATCAGTTGCTAAATCTCCCCATTGCAAAATCTGACCTAAATTAGCTCTACATAACTTTGCACCATCTAAGTTAGCATGGTGTAATGAAGCTGCTCTTAAATCACCGTAACTCAAATCTGCACCATTCAAAACTGC
The DNA here is from genome assembly GCF_009711975.1 of Anabaena sp. UHCC 0204. Taxonomy (GTDB): domain Bacteria; phylum Cyanobacteriota; class Cyanobacteriia; order Cyanobacteriales; family Nostocaceae; genus Dolichospermum. Next base: position 10,360 of record NZ_VIKW01000018.1, on the reverse strand, counting down.
ATATCCTAAATCTGTACGTTGGTTGGAGCTAGGACGTAAATCTACTTTAATGAGCAAAGAATTAGATAGTTTTGCACCATGCAAATTCGCACCACATAAACTAGCTTTGATTAAATTTGTTTCATCTAGTCTAGTTTGAATTAATTTTGCCCCTGTTAAATCTGCTTCTCGCAGAATAGCTCTATATAAATCAGCGGCGCTTAAATCTATTCCCCAGAGAATAGCTTCACTTAAATTTGCTTCTCGCAAGCAAGCTTGACTGAAGTTAGTTTTACCTAATCGTGTCTGACGCAAATCTGCATGGCTAAAATCTATACCTTCTAAATTTGCGTTTGTTAACTCTGCGTCTTGGAGATTGACGCGCTGAAAATTCCTTTCTCCAGCAGAATAGCGTTTAATAATTTCTTCTACATTCATAAATACTTTAAAATGCCTCTCGCTCGTTTTGGAAGAGCTAGACTAACAAAATTTAAAATTCACTGCACTTTATTTTTAGTCTCCTGCTCATAAAGTGGAATGAGGCTAAGTTGTCAAAATTAGCTAATAATCTGGCATTGATGAATTGGAATATAAAATTGGCAAATTCAAAACTTGAAACTTGACAATTTTGCACCTTTGTATGAGGGTGCGAAACATAATTCATCTTTTAATTTAGCACCGCCTAAAAATTAGCACTACATTATTAATATAACATATTTTTATCATTAAAAATAGGAAAATATAGCAATCCTCAATCATTTATGAACGTCTTTTGTTCCTTCCTAATTAACTGATATTTAGTTATAATGCTAATCGGTGATAAATTTCTGTGCTGATAATTGAGTTGCCCTATGCCAAAAACAAAGCCGTTTAAGGCTGATCCAGCTATTATCGCAGCTATGGCTGACTATTTCAAGGTGCTATCAGAAGGAAGTAGGTTACAGATTTTGATCTGTCTCAAATTAGGTTCAATGAATGTTATGGAGATTGCAGAAGCGACTGGATTAGGACAAGCAAATTTGTCAAAGCATCTGAAGGTGTTAACTCAGGCGGGGATTTTATCTCGACAACCCAAAGGGACTAGTGCTTATTATGAAATTGCTGACCCCATAATTTTTGAACTTTGTGAATTAGCGTGCGATCGCATTAGTCAACGAGTAGTACAACAAGCTGAAAACATGAAAGCCTTTTGGGATAAAAATACAGATTTTTGAAGTCTGGATTTCTTTGACTGCATTGGCGGAAGCTGGCGATCGCGTGATGATTTCCCCAAAAGAGAGCAGCTTTTTTTAGAGCTTATTATTCCCCAACATTACAGAATCAGGGTTTTGGGTTTTTAATATATGCTAGGAGCAATCGGGCAAGAGCTAGGAAAGAGTCGAGATATCTTAGTAAAAATCAAGAAAGGATTAAACCCCGTATCTCGTTTTGATTTTGGTAATCTCAGGAATCTTTGCTATGCCAAGGAGTGAGTGGCAAGCTAAGTGAAACTTTACAAACATCCAGAAGATGATTATTTTAACATTGGACAACAACATTTTAATAATTATCAACCACCTGAAAATTTGAGTTTTTCAAAGATTATAGCAATTTTTCCAACAGGAGACTTACGACAATTAATTGCAAAGGAATATAGCCAACAATGCAAAAGTTTATGCTATGGCGATTATCCAACATGGGAGGAAATAGAATCATGCTTTGAGCAATTACGAAATATTTTGTAATATTCTGTAATATTCTATGCTCAAGCGATGTTTGTTCCCTCTAGAGGAGCTAAGAATTATATTATCTGGCATGAAGATGGTAAAATTACTACTAAGGGTTCATGGCGAAAAAGAGACCGTTCTCGTCTGGAAAAGGAGTTTCCTTTGAACTACTTGACACAATATCTTCTGTCAAAGGCTCAGGCAGAACAATATTACCAAGAATTAACAAAGGTTATTCGTTCTGGTGATTTTCCTGTGGAACAGTTACAGGTTACTCGGAAAATTAAGAAGGGTGAAAAGGCTTTGCTGGTTCTGGGTAATACTGGGGATGTTGTGACGTTTTATCAAGGAATTTTGGGATTGACTAATTCTGAAGCCTATTCCAGTGGGTATTATTTGGAGTTGATGGCTAAAAAACGAGATGAGTTACTTTCGGTTGTTGAGCCTCAAGGTAATGTGGGGAAGCAGTTGAGTCTGTTTTGAGTGGGGGGTTATGGTAATTGAGGAGGCGATCGTCTATGGGATTTGAGGGGCGATCGCACACTACTGATTTCATTTTAGTATGATTAATCAATGTGGAAATTATCCTCATCTAGTCTTTTTAAAGCTTCTTCTTTCATTGTTTTTGTCTTTTGAGCCATACGACGCAGTATAATTGCATCGCTTACTTTCTTTAAGCATCTCTCAGTATCTTCATAGCCTTGGTCAATCCAAGACTGAATACTGTTGGCATTAAAGTTAATTAAATCCTTCCATCCCTCCCGATTCATTGATTCTTTTGGACGAATTTCTAAAAGAATTGCTTTTGAGGCGTTGTATTTATAGCGATCCCAAAGACTGCCATTATCTAAATGAGTAACAATGATGTGAGAACAAGACTCCTTATGAACAAGAGGATATGCGGGTGTATTACCTTGAGAATCTATAAAGCTACCCATACCTCCGTCAGCAAAACCATGTTTTGACTCAAATATGAGGGGAAGTGCTGCTGAAGCAAGGATTATATCACGCTGCTTTGTTTGTTCTAGCGATTGGATATGAAGAAACTCTGAGAATGGTGTATTTTTCAGATTCATTGCGGCCAGAATCACAGACTTTATATCATTCAAAGCACCTTGAGTTCTGTACACAGATACATATAAAGGTAAACCTGCTTTTAGTTTTTCAACATTAATATTATTATTTGTTAATAATTTATTAATATACTCTTGTTCAAGAAGACCAAGTTTCTCTGAAGGCAAGTTCAATGAATTAATAACTTCTTTCAATAGTTCACCACCCAATTTTCCCATAATCTCACTCAGGAGCTTTAAAACTAGGAAAGTGGTAACATCTATTTTCAGTTTGCTGGGACTATCTTCGGCGAGAAGATTCCAAATTTCTTGAAGGCGTTTAGCTGCAATTGTGAGATTGTTTTCTGCTGCTATAAATGCACCATTTAACGCGCCAATACTTGCACCAGAAATAACATCAATTTTAATATTGTGTTCAGCTAAACATTGGATCACTCCAATATGATAAGCACCTCTAGAACCACCACCAGACAAAACTAAGCCGACTCGCTCCTTTTCAGTGGTTATATTTAAATTTTCTTTTTTAGTGGTTATCATTAAAATTTTACTCTCTCATTCTGCTCATCTATTAGGCGATAAAAAAGTCGCTTGGAATGTAAAACTATAGGAATCTCCTTATTTACATGAGGAGGTTTGTGATCAGACGCATAACTGTAAATAGACCAAGTAACTGGCGCAGTCTTGAAATCTGACCAATCACAAAGATATGAAAGCATTTCACGTTCTTCATCTGATAATTTACAAATAGGGCTTAATAATTCAGATAGAAGCAATGGTTTATGCTGGTTTATGCCTATTTCATCTTTTATCATTTTTAACACTTTGTTGCATAAATATTCTATCAGGTCATTCACTTTTCTGGAATCGGCAGAATTACGACAGTATATGCCAAAATCTCCCCAAAATAGTTCATCAATTGCTAAATACAAACTCACAAGAGGGGGATAATTGAGCCATAGTTCTCCATTCCATTTAGCAAACACTAAATCTACGTGGTTTTTTGCCTTTACCTGATTAAGTTCATTTTTTAAATTAATAAACTCAAGATTTAGTTGTCCAAGACGATTATCAATTTCAATAACTCTTCCGTTTAAACGCATTACACCTTCACGAGTTTCACGAAGCTTATCGGTAAGACGAGTTATCACTATGTCATTGTCAATTCGATAATAATCTAGTTCTTGAAGCCAAACAGAAATTACCTCCAAAGAAGTTGCAATATTTTTGTTAATTATGAGTTGGCGTTGTTGACTTCTCCCTGTGATAGAATCAAGTATTTTATTCAGGAACGAGTCACTGTTCATGATCCATTGATTTACATTAATGTGGTCGTTAATGATCTCTAAACCATTAATGTAATCAACAATTGCCTTTTCACTAAGTTGGGAATGATTCCGTATTAGTTTATCTACAATTACATTATTATCTATCGTGATTTGGAAATATTCATTCATTATTTTAGTTCCTTTAGACCTTCTTCAATACCTTCTACATCCTTATTATGAGAAATTACATTTTTTTTCAAATCAATAATTTGCTGCATTAATTCTTGTGTAGCTTTTTCATCTAAACGATGGTTATTTATACTTTCTATCATAGTATCTCGGAACTCTTTTAAATAATTCTTCAAGTCATCAAAATAATTATAAATTATCGGTTTCATATCTGATTCAAAAAATTTATTATTTTTAGAATCCAAATTAAATACTGTATTACCCAAATTTTCCAGCACACTTTCTTCAAGTTTTTCTATATCCACAACATACAAAGTTTCAGTATTTTCAATTGTTACTGTTTCATATCCCCAGTTAGGTTGCAATAACCAGAGTGTTCCCCACTTAATTGCTGTGCTTACACCACGGCTCAATTTTCCCTGCAACCCGCCTTTTTTAGAAAGTTGAGAACTTACTGTTTTGTTAGGTATATTTTCAATACTTCCTAACACCAAAGAACTAAAATCAATTCTATTATTTTCTGTGTCGGGTTCTGGAACAAGGAAATTCACTGAAAAACCATCATCCTTTAACTTCTGCTTTGCCTCATCTAGAATTTTTCCAACATTTCTCACTAAGACCTCATGAATTTTCTGTTCTAATTCTTTAGATAAAACTTTCATAACACTTTCAATCTTCTGTTCAGCATCATTTGTAAATAAGTTAATTTCTCGATTTATTTTTTCTATAAAATCTTCTGCTTCTTTTTTCGATTCAAATGTAATTCTGGGATTATTAGGATCAAACTCAAAATTTGTACGCCGTCTAAGTCTATATTCATCTTGTGAAAATACATATGAAAATAAAGTTGGAAAATCATTTGTAGAAAATAAACTTTTAAAATCATTTTTCAACAAATTAACAACAATATTAGCAATAAAAAACGAAGGTCCAAAGTATATTTTTTCTAAGATTGATGTATTCGATGTTGCTATTTCTTCTTTTTTTTGAAGGTATTTGACTTCTTCTTGGAGTTTTCCATACTTAAAGAAATTTTTTAGAATTTCACCAAGTTCTTTCTTAGTATTATCGTATAAAGTTTGAGTAAAATGTAAAAAATAGTTTAGCTGCTGCAAAAGCTCTTCTTCTGCTTGCTTTTCAGCCTGTTCAACTTTTTTAACATCCTTCTCTAATTCATTAACTACTTCACGAATTTCTTGTACAGTTTTTGTTAAAGTACCACGACTAACTTCCAGAAAATTCTCTAAGCGATTACCTAAATCCAACATCTTTGCTGTCGCAGATTGCATACTTACTAAAGCAGCTGTCCCAGATGCCTTAACAATTGCTTCGTTCAGTGGTGTCTGAAACATACTGTTTTCCCACACTTTTGGGATCATTGTTTTAATTAATTCTGCATTTTTCTGGTGTTTGAGAACATCCCAAAAATCTCCAAACGCTATCCTACCGAAATCATCAACCCAACCATTTTCATCGTCATTAGGCAACTTGCCATTTTTATCAATTTCCTGTTGTGCGCGATTGGCAAGATATCCATTACGGGCAGATGCTGGATACACTCTTGCTTGAGAAATATTACCTTGAAAGAGAGTGTCTGCAACATATTGCTTAACCTCATTTTCATTCATACTGTTATTATTGTACTGGTCAAATTTGTTCACAATCGTGAAAAGACGATCTGAAATTAGTCCAGATTGTATTTCTAATCGATCACGGATTTGTCCTTCGGCTTCACTTTTGAGATTGTTATAGTCTACAATCATTAATATTGCCGATGCTCTAGCTATTTGGACATCCAAAATCTTACGTAGCTTATCTCCCTGACCGTATTCATTAGGTCCTGGGGTGTCCAATAAGGAAATAGTTCCTCTATCAGCTTCTTGCAAATTTCCAAGATGAATGAACTCAACCTCAATAAATGGTAAATCATTTAGGTTCTCATACTTTTCGATAGGAAATTCAACATTGATGTATGGGTCTTGAGCCAACCTTACTAAATCATTTAGCTTTTGTAAAAATTCAAATATTTGCTTCTGTCCTTCGTAACGCTCTTTAAAATATCCATAACTATTATTTATAAGGTTATTGATAAAAACTTGATCATCTTTTTCGTTTTTGAAATATCCATAACTATTATTTAGAATGTTATTAATCAAATCTTGACCATTTTTTTCGTTACTCAAATTGACCTTATTTAATTTGTCATCTTGCTTTAACTTCCAGAGCTTCTCTTTAATCTGATTAACCATTTCCTCAACAGGCTGACGTTTTACGAAGGTAAGAACAGGATCTTTTTTGCCTTTGTAATGACGTATTAAAGTTGGCAAAGTTGTCATAGGTTGATTGCGATTAGGCAAGATTTCATATCCAACAATTGCATTTATTGTTGTTGACTTACCTGCCTTAATTATCCCCACAACCGCAAGAACCATTTCTAGGTTCTCAACTTTTTTCTTCTCATTACCAAGAACATTCTGCCAATTTTTCACTGTTTGGCTGTCTATTCCCTGTTGCTTATCCCCACTAGCTTTCGGTAATAAATTAGGTATGCCAAGTAATAAATGCAACATTTCACTTTGTTTGTCAATCAATCGTAAAACTTCGTTGCGGCTGGCTTTGATGATGTCAGAGTACATAAAAAATTCCTTCATTTAAACAACTGTTTTTGTATTGCTTCAATATTTCGTCGTTAAAATTTTTTGGTTCATCAATTAGTGAACCAATACAATAGGTAAATATTTTCGATGATTTGACTTTAATAAGCTCTATGATTAAGGTGTTTTTTCATTAAGGATTTGGGATTTTTATAACAATCAGATATTAGCCGAATTCACTTAAAATAGCAATAATTCTGCCAATCATGTGTAGGAACGATATTTGGTTGTTTCAGGTTTTGCGATAGTAGTTTTAGAGCTAACGCTCATGTACGACAATTGCATTGCCGTACTACTATGCCAACATACTTATACTTTGGTGAAAACGAATTCTTTCTAACTTGCACCATCAAACAACTAAAAACCCACACTCTAGATCAACAATGGGCAAACTTTAACTATACAGAATACCCCCCAGAATCTAAAGAAACCATTCCTCAAGCATTATCCGATATCATGACACCACCAGTTGGGAGTGGAGGAAGATTAGTACATTTGCCCAACAGCACATTACTGGGAGTTTGTTCAAAAGAAATTTTGTTGCAGTTGGAGTCCATTCTCCCCAAAATTCCCTCAACAAATACCGTCCTTATCACCAACACTCACAAACCTGACGCGAGAAATAAATCAGTCAAACTACTGCTGGAATACGCACAGGTAAAAGAATTTCCTCTCATTCCCCAATGGCAAACCCAAGCATTAATACAGCAAGCTTCGGACTTTAGCTGACGAAGTAGGTGTAACACTCACCACCGATGCCTACACAGTATTGATTGATTACACAGGCAATCATACACGACTGATATTCACCGAACTAGAAAAGCTCAAAATCTATACATTTGGTAAAACAGTCAATGTAGATATGGTGAAAGAAATTGAATCTCATTAATGACCCAAATATTCGCATTAGTGCCTAGTTATGTCTATAAATTAATTTATGAAAAAATGTACCCCATTTGTATCAAGATACGTAATGGGATAAAAATTAAAGCAAAAACCGGAGTAAAATATCTTTTACTCCGTGTTATGCAGTTTATTCTTTTAACTCCCCAGGCCGGATTCGAACCAGCGACCAATCGATTAACAGTCGATCGCTCTACCACTGAGCTACTGAGGAATGCTCTCAACGTTTACTATATTAAACCGAAATTCAGATAAATGCAAGGGGTTTTTGCAAATTTTTTGAACTTTTTTTTTGTTGCTGCTGAAGCCTCTAACTTTTAACAACCCAAACCCTTTCCAGCAGCGACATTCAGAGATTTCTAAATTATAAAATTTATAATCCCATGCGTAATTCTGCTAACCGTTCTCTGGCCTTAGCGTCAATAGCATTAGCCAAAAATCTACTTTTAGGTTGTTTCTTTGACTGATACCGATGGCGCATTCGACAAACAGTAGTTTCCACTTCACCACATAATTGATGCGCTGACAACCATTCAGCACCATACCCCTGGACCATTAATTGCTGCGCCCGATCTGAAGTGGCGACAATCATGCGAGAAATTACCGCTTGGGCTATATGCTGACGAAGAGACGCACAGGTTTTTTCTATATATGTGTCTGCGGTCTGCCCAAAATCCGTATAATGTACTGTTAAAAATTCTGTAATAGTTTCTTTGTTACTGGGAGTGTTTTGATATTGAGCATCAAACACAACTTGGGTTTCATAACCTTGGAAAGCACTATAATTAGTCATTGCTTCCACTAACTCACCCCGTGCGGCCTCAAGTCCGGCATGATCACGGGTTTTTATCAAGCAAGGCCAAGCGCCTATAATATTGTAGCCGTCTACTAATAGCACGGCTGGGACTATGGAACGGGGCATGGTTTTTAATCACAATTATCTAGAGTTAACAAAAATCATTCATAAGACTTATAGTAAATGAAGCATTGCTTGTAACCCCATGTTACAAAAAATAAAAAATGCTTCTGTGCGTCAAAAATAGACCCTTAGATAGAAGTCATAATTCCGAAAACGCTTCTAAAAATAAGGCTTGTGAAAGTTGTTTTCTCTAAAAAAAAATTTTTCCCGTCTGCAAAATCTCATATTTCAATTTATTAAAAAACCAGATGGAGACATACAACAACAGGCTGTATGCTGGCATCTGGTAATTGATGGTATTTATGAAGAGGCAAGCAACCTATCTTAATGATTTACCTGCATTAATCGCTGTTTGAGACGTTCCGCTTCACCGGAATCAACTAGAGTGCCTTTTTCCAATAAAAAAGCACCATCACAGTAATTTAACTCATCAAGACGATGAGTCACCCACAAAGCTGTAAGTCCACGACTTTTGACTAGATTACGAACACTAGCCACTAAATCGAGTTGACTATCTGGATCTAGTAAAGCCGTAGGTTCATCTAATAGTAAGACATCACAGTGACGAGCGATCGCTCCAGCAATTGCTACCCGCTGTTTTTGTCCACCAGAAAGAGCATAAATAGGCCGTCGCTGTAAAGACAGCAAATTTACCGCCCCTAAAGCTTCTTCAACTCTAGCTTTCGTGACAGTAGGTTGTAACTTTTCAGATACTAATCCAAAAGCCACATCAGCACCAACTGTTGGCATCACTAGCTGATGATCAGGATTTTGGAACACAAAGCCAACAGGGGGTAGAACCATCACTTCCCCAGATTGAGGAGTTAATAATCCGGCTATTAATCTGAGCAGAGTTGATTTACCACTCCCATTTGTTCCCAAAAGCATCCAAAATTCACCTTTAGGTACTTTAAGAGAGCAAGCTTTGATGACTTGCTCTCCATTAGGCCAAAAGAAGTTTAAATTATTAACTTCGATGCCTATTGATGTCATGTTTACACCTTTGGTTACTCAGCAGCAGTGAAAGCAGCAAAGCCAGGTCTTGTACCACTGCTAGTCGCTGCACTATCTTTTTGGATAATCTGGACTCCCGAAATTTCACTAGCACGAACAGCAATTTTTTTCTCTGTTTTGCCTTCGCACTTGAGTTCCACAATATCAGGATTTCCAGAGCGCATTGCCGCCAAAATTAACTGATAGACAGCTTCGGCATCCTCAGTAGACTTACGTTGTACTGATATGGGGAAAGCAGTATTTTTGATGCTTAAGTCGATGGTAAACATTTAGAATTAATCAATTTTCACTGTACGACCCATTCTAGCGTCATTAGTCAGTTGTCAGTTGTCAGTTGTCAGTTGTTAAGAATTTTCTGCTTATGATTCTAGGATTTACGCAAAATATCTCTGAAACCCTCTTCTCTTCCTGTCCTTCCTTCGTGGTTTGTTCTTTCGTGACTTGTGCGTAAGTCCTGGTTTTTCTACTTCTTGACTACCCAAATAAAATTTTCTTCCTAGTCCACTGGAAAAATTAGAGATTTTGACCTATTATGATAGAGAGCGTAAAAAATTGTAAACTAGGTTGACAATCTGGTTAACTTTCTGTAAGAGGCAAAATTTGCCATTTATATACGCATAAAATCCGTACTTATAAAACATTTTGGAGATTTTCTCTT
>NZ_VIKW01000017.1 GCF_009711975.1 Anabaena sp. UHCC 0204 | reverse complement strand
AAAAAAGTTCATAACTCAAATAGGATGACTATAGCAACTTGAGTTAAATATCTAAAGGAGATAAACAAATCAATGGGAAATATCGCAACTAAATTAGCATCAAAACCAGCAGAATTTAAAAGCTTGTTTTTAGGACAATTTCCAGAACAACAATTAAAAGCAGGAAACACAGAAAAATATTATCAAACTGTCATGGATTTTGATTTTATTTATTTAAAAATTAATCATGATAAATTTGGAGTAGAAGCCCTAATTAGGGATTATCTTCTAATTGAAGATATTGAAATATTGGATAATTTAGCAGATGATGAAAAACTAGCAACAGAACAAATCAAAACACTCAAATTAATTCAACAAACCTTAGAATTATCAGCCCATGTAGTGAATCAAGACCGACATCAATTAGTGAGTCAATTATGGGGAAGATTGCAGAGTTTTGAAAATTCAGATATTCAGAAAATATTAGCAGATGCCGCAGCAAGTAAAAGTGAAATTCCCCGATTGCGTCCCCTTACAGCCAGCTTAACCACTCCAGGGGGAAATCTATTGCGTACCCTGACAGGTCATAACTACTCGGTACGAGCAGTAGCAATTACCCCCGATGGCAAAAAAGCCGTTTCTGGTTCTTATGACAACACCCTGAAGGTGTGGGATTTGGACACAGGAAAGGAACTCTCTACCCTGATAGGTCATAACTACTCGGTACTAGCAGTAGCAATTACCCCCGATGGCAAAAAAGCGGTTTCTGGTTCAGATGACGAAACCCTGAAGGTGTGGGATTTGGACACAGGAAAGGAACTCTCTACTTTTATTGCTGAAAGTTCTATGTATTGCTGTGCAGTTTCCCCAGATGGATTAACAGTTGTCGCTGGAGACACATCAGGACGGGTGCATTTCCTGCGCTTGGAGGGAGGGAATATACAATGAGCAAATCTTATTTTATTTATCTTGATGTTTGTTGCTTAAATCGCCCTTTTGATGATTGGAGTTATGATAGAAATCGTTTAGAAGGTGAAGCAGTTATTAAAATTTTCAAGCTGATTAAATCAGGAAAATATAAATTAGTCAGTAGCGAAGCTATCCAAGCAGAGTTAAGAAAAATGACTAATCTTGATAAATTAAAAGAAATTAGAGAACTATTAAAGCTAGTTGATTATGAAATAATTTTAAATGAGGAAATAGATCAACGTTCCCAAGAATTAGAACAACTAGGATTTAGTCTTTATGATTCTTTTCATGTCGCTTGTGCTGAATATGCTAAAATAGATGTATTATTAACAACGGATGATAGATTACTTAAAAAAGCAATTAAATATCGTAATATATTACAAGTTCAATTAGAAAATCCTGTAAATTGGTTAATGAATAGTTTTCTATTAACTGGAGATGATGAAAATGACACTGATTGAATTACGTACAAAAGGTTATCAAGCCTTAGTTAAAGAGTTAGGACAAATTGACACAATACGCTTTTTACAAGAAATGGGTTGGGGTTCTGGTGATTATACAAAAGAACGCCAAGAGTCTCTAAAAAATGTAACAAGAGCAGAATTTTGGCAAGATATTGAAGAAATTAGAAAGGATAAAATTTGAATTTTTCATAATATGAAATAAAGGTAACTTAATGTTTAATAACACAAATCTTACAAATCTCAGAGGATATCCCCCAGAATTTCAGCAAATCATCACCGCTAAAAATCATAACTTTGTCGGTCGTGAATTTGTCTTTTCTGCTATCAATAGCTTTCTCCATCAATATGACCGGGGTTATTTTACTATTATCGGTGAACCTGGTATTGGTAAAAGTGCTATTATTGCCCATTATGTTAGCCAAAATACGGGAATTGTTTATTACAATGTGGAAATTCCTGGTAAAAATTACGTTGAGGAATTTCTGACAAATATCTCCACTCAATTAATAGAAATTACCCAAAATCAAGGTAGTGAAAATATAATTGATGATTTAACAGATTCTACTATTGATAATAGTAGTTTTTTATCTTTATTACTGCAACAAATTAGCGATAAATTACATCCTGAACAACGGTTAATTATTACTATTGATGGTTGTGACAGAATTGATATTAATAATCAACCACGCGGGTCAAATTTATTCTATTTACCTCGCTATTTACCAGAAAAGGTTTATTTTATCCTTACTCGTCGTCCATTTCTGTCAGATAAATCAGGTTTATTAATTGAAACTCCATCTCAATTTTTAGCTTTAGCAAATTACACAGAACAAAATCGCGCTGATATTCAGGAATATATTAATCATTTACTTTCTCAAAATATTAATCATCAATTATTAACACCAATTGATAATGATGAAGTTAACTTTATGTATGTTAGCGAAATTTTGACAGCTATTAATAACAATATCTATCCTGAGAATTTACAACTTTATTATCAAAATCATTTAAACAAAATGAATTTAACAACTAGTGAACAGCAAACAATGGCTTTACAAGTGTTAAATATCTTCATTCAAGAACAATCTCTTTCCTTAGAAAGGATAGCAGAAAGATTAGATGAAGATGAATATGACATCAAGGTAATTTTAGATAAATGGCGAGAATTTTTACATTTAGAAAAAATTGGAGAAGAGATTAATTATAATCTTTATCATGCTAGTTTTCGTGATTGGTTAAAGCAACAAATTGAGGCTAAATGTTGAGTTATCCAGGAAGATAGTAAATTACGTAAGTAGATTAAGTAATGTAAAAATATTGAGATAATTTGGTAGTAAGGGCTTCAGCCCTTAAATGAGGACTAAAGTCCTCACTACAAACTTTGAATTATTCAGTCTATTCTACTTATATAAATAAATACTGAGATAAATTGACATACTAGACTAGATACGTACAAATTTGCGATCGCTGGTATTATATTTGGGTGCAAATTCCTAAACTAGGATTTTCCTATCTATGTCAAAAACTTTTTAGGTTACTTTAAGTCAATAATTGGATACTTCTATCAAAAGGAATATAACCGTGACTTTATTTCACAAGCATACTAACTTATTGATAATGTCCGCCTTGCTGGGTTTAATAACTTTACCAAGCATGGTAACACCAGCTACAGCCCAAACAGACAAAAATCCCAGTCAGAATCAAAGTTCTACTCCTACTTATCCAGCCGCACCACCACCGGAACGAGTCCAACCCTTACCGAATGAAAGAGAGTTAGAAGAAGGTAAAATGGAGGTGGATTATCGGATTAGTAACTTACTAGGAGATTTTACAGGTAATCTTTGGGTGGGTTCGTGGCGGGGATTATCACGGATTGACCCCAATACAGGTAAGGTTATTTCCCGCGTCAGTTTACCAAATATTACTATTAATGCTTTAGCACAAGATAAAGTAGGGCGTTTGTGGGTAGGAAACAATGAAGGTTTAACCAGAGTAGACCCCCAAACCAGTCAAATTACAGCCCAAAACTTATTATTACCCTCCAAACGAGTATTATCACTGTTACTTGATAAGCGGGGTTACTTGTGGGTAGGAACTGATGCTGGGTTAACCCTGGTTAGTCCTGACCAAGGCTTAATTATGACCACAGTTCAAAATATGCCTGGTGTTAGTGTTAATGCCATGACTTTAGATGCTAATGGTCAACTGTGGGCGGGGACATTGGAAGGACTGGTAATGGTGAATACAGCCAGTGCTTTGCTGATGAAAAGAATCCAAGATTTACCAGGGGGAACTGTACAGACTTTAGCAATTAGTCCAGAAGGATTAATTTGGGCCGGAATGCCAAATCAATTGTTAGTAATTAACCCAAAAAATGGTATTGTATTGCGGTCAGTGACTCCACTGCGCGGACGCAACGTTACATCAGTTAGGTTTGCCAAAGATGGCAGTGTGTGGGTGGGTACTACCAATGGTTTGCTGCGATTAAACCCATATACAGGAGCAGTTTTAGACCAAGTGGCCGGACTTCCTTCCAGTCGTGTTTTGACCCTTGCACCGGATATTGGCAATAAATTATGGGTGGGAACAACGGAAGGTTTAGCTTGGTTAATGCCTTCAGTCGGTCAAGCCCGGCCTCATTTTGGTTTTGGTCGGTATGTAAAATAGGGAATAATTGACAATTGACAATTGACAATTGACAATTATCAATTATCAATTATCAATTATTTATGCCAGTTACAACCCAACAATTAACTCAATGGAAACAACAAGGACGGGCGATTGTTGCGTTAACTGCTTGGGATTATGCGATCGCTCAACTTTTAGATCTAGCTGGTGTAGACTTAATCCTAGTTGGTGATTCTCTTGCAGTTGTCCTTGGTTATGAAACTACGTTACCAATAACTTTGGACGAAATGATCCACCATGCTAAAGCTGTGCGTCGTGGTGTTAAAAATGCTTTGGTGGTGGTTGATTTACCATTTTTGACTTATCAAGAAAGCATTTCCCAAGCCATGCACTCCGCCGGCAGAGTTCTCAAGGAAACGGGGGCGCAAGCGGTAAAGTTAGAAGGTGGTTATCCCGCCATGGTAGAAACTATTAGCCGCTTAGTCCAGTCTGGAATTCCGGTTATGGGTCATGTTGGTTTAACACCCCAGTCAATCCATCAATTAGGATTGCGACAACAGGGAAAAACCCAGGAAGAAGGAGAGAGGATTTTTAATGAAGCGATCGCTCTCGAACAAGCTGGTGTTTTTGCTATAGTATTAGAACATATTCCCGCAAAACTAGCACTGCAAATTACTCAAAAAATCCGTATTCCTACCATCGGCATCGGTGCAGGTTCTAGCTGCGATGGTCAAGTATTAGTCACTTCTGATATTCTTGGACTTTCGGAAAAACAACCACCATTCGCCAAAGTTTATACAAACTTACGAGAAACAATTACCAAAGCTGTACAAGATTATGCTGTGGAAGTGCGAGAACGACAGTTTCCTAAATAACAAGTAAAAAATCCGATCCAAACATCTTGAAAAATAGGCGTTGCTGATTAAGAGTATGATTTTGTTTCACGCAGAGGCGCAGAGTCTACAGAGAGTAAGAGTTTGAAATCATTGATTTTTGAATTTCATACCCTAATTCAGCAACGCCGAAAAATAATATAGAGACGTTCCATGGAACGTCTCTAATGAGGTTTTGGAAAAATCCCCAATTAAACCAATTTCAAATCAGGATATTCAGCAAACAAATCATCAGATGTCAGCGTATCCCCTTCCGCTTGGGGAGTCCACAATACTTCAATTGCTAAAAGTTGTTCACCAGAAAGACTACCAATTTGACGTAAAGCTTGACGTAAATCATCAGCACTATTAATAGCGGGAATTTCACATTTACCCAAAGTCGCCGCTAATAAGGTGACAATAATATATTCTCCTGGACCTTCGCTAATCAAACGAGTAGGATTATCTAATTCACCAGGTAAGGCTTCTTTACTCAGAACAGCCTTGAGTTGATTATTGACATTAGAGAGAGTTTCTTCACTAAACTTACTCCGTTCCGCTAAAGATAGACGATTGAATTGGGATTCGGCGGAATTTAATTTTGCTTGTTGAGTTCCACCACCTGCATATACCCAGTATTCAGGGTGGCGTAATAAAGCTAAACTCGCTTCTTGCAAAACTTCGCTTCTTCCCGCTGGAGTATTGGTATCAGCAGCTTCAGCAATTTGATTAAGTTCGGTTTGTAAATTTCTGGCTTGGGCTAACAAACCAACTTGTAAGCGGGTAACAGAAACAGAAGGATTGCTGCTATAGTTTGCTTCTTCAGTTTCTCCACTGGTAACACGACGAAAAGTTTGGACTAAAAAATTAGCCATTGCAAAAAAGATTAAAATCCCAAACAAACCGCCAAAACCGCCACCAAAACCCCATAAGGGTAAAAGAAACGGAAATCCAAAACCACCGCCATAGGGAGCAGCATAGTAACCACCTCTACCAGGCATATTGCTACGTGGTGAGTAGGTACGGCTAGAAGGCATTCTAAAAGAACCACCACCAATGCGTCCACCACTACGGGCTGCTAAGGCATTATCAGCATGACTAAAGGCTAAAGTTAGCACTAAGCTAAGAATGAAGGCGGTTTTGAATAGAGGCTTGAAGAATCTGTGTAGTTTTTTACCCATAAGACATTTATTGCGAAAACTGTATTTTTATGATTACTTCTCCTGCTGAGAGGAGTGGTGCAGTGTATCGCACTATTTCTAATCTACCGCGTCTTGTTTTGGTTAGGCAGAAAATAGGGAGGGATTTCTTGGATTGATAACCGTACCTCTTTCTGGACTTATTTTTAACTGTGTAGATTATTACTAATAATTACTGGCGTAGCAGAGAAACAAGATAGTTGTAAATGATACAAGATTTATTTTTGATGATTAATTTTACTATCAACTAATTTTTTCCGGATAGAGGCAGAATATTTAGCACCTATATCTTAGGGGGTTTGACTTTTTAATAAGTGACGTAAATGCAGTGACAATTAACAATTTTATACTGATTACCTTTCCACTCTAGGAATAGGTGGCATTGTGATAAATATATCCATGATTACCATTTAGAGGTACTCAATTTTAACGTTGGCTAAACGTTATGATTGATACTCTAACGAATAATGACAATAATGTAAGTAACAAAAGGTCAAAATAATGGGTGTTATCAAATCATTATTTGGTAGGAAAGTCTATGATCTAGATTACCAAATTGCTAGATATTTTATGGCGATTTGGCACAAAAACAAAGAATATTTACGGTATTCTAAAAGGAATAGTTAGATATAACAATTTCCGAGTAGTTTCTGAGTAATCTCTTGGGAGTACAAGTTATAAATCATAGCTATCTTGGATTATGCAGATAAATGATCTAGAATTGATAAACACAGGCAACTTAAACAATAAATTTCACTGGTAATTGGGTGAATAATTGACAGTTATGTTAGGTTGATAGTTTTTAGTTTTGCTAGTCAGACGTTACATCATATACAGCAAAATTTAGGAGTTACCGAGTCAGGAGTAAAAACATGAGTGTTAGTTGATAGCTCAACGTGGCGTTAGCTATGTTTGGATTTCAACCTTCTATTTCATTTTCTTGCACTGCAATATATTGTCAATTCTCTTGCTCCTACATTTTAATTATCAGGTGAAATTTTGATAGATTGCAACATGAAAATTGGGGATTTAATAGATTTATCAAGTTTCCAAAAGTAAAAAATATCAGAAATACCAAATTAGTGACTTATCCCACTCTTAGTTAATATTCTTCTCTAGCACTCAGCAAATTCTAAGTACCTATAGTTAGTAAGTTGACAAAACAATTATTTATAATCAGAAATTACTGCTAGTTTCTATTGTAAATTTAGGTTGTTACTTTTCTAGCGTTTATCTGGCAGAGAAAATAAATGTTTTTTGAGTTTTGCTTTGATTCTATTTTAAAACCAGGTTGATTTTGCCTTTGTTGTTAAATTTTCAATAGTAAATAATGACTTAAATTCCCAAAGATGGCGCTAAGTTTTAGCTAATTTATCAAGCTTAATTATGGAAAATATATCACAGCTAGGGTCACAAGTTAGAGATAAAACAGCTTATCCAGATATCCTAGTCATTTCTCGGATATTTCGTCCACAGGATGCCGTAATTGGTGAGTATGTTTATAATCGTTGTTTGCAAGATCCTGAGCGAGTAATTGTCTTAGCTGGTGGTTGTGCTGGAGATAAAAAATTTGATAAATCCCAGCAGTTTCCTGTTTATCGCTGGCTGTATTTTCGTTCTTTTGCTGATAATTGGTTAGGAAATATTCTGCAATCTTGGTTTAATATTATTTGTTCTTTTTTACTAGCTATTAAATTATATTTTCGCTATCATTACCGCTACATTGAATGGTGTCACGGTTATGATTTTCCCGCGTTGTTGATACTCAGTTATATTTTACCAATTCGCTTTTTTATCTATTTACATGGTAATGATTTAGTTCGTACAGCTAATAATCCTTTATGGAAATGGCTATTAAAATTAACTCTGCAACGTGCTGAGGGTATTGTTTGTCATAGTTCTTATACTCGCAATTCTTTAAGAAATACTTTTCGTTTAGATACACCAACTCATGTGATTAATCCGGTAGTCAGGCCAGAAAGATTTGGTAATCCTACTAGTTTGAGTCATATTGATGATTTACGTAATCGTATTCGTCAAACTTACAATATTCCAGAAACAGCGATAGTTATTCTTTCTGTTGGTAATTTGGTTAAATATAAAAACTTTGATCGGGTAATAGATAATATTCCCGTATTGCTAAATTTTGGTGTAGATGTTCATTGTATTATTTGCGGTGAAGGATCTTATGAAAACCAGCTAAAATCCCAAACCCAAAGATTGCGAGTAGATAAACGGGTACATTTTGCGGGTTATGTACCAGAAAGGGATTTAGCTGGTTATTATGCTGCTTGTGATATTTTTGCTATGTTGAGTTCAGATAATCATCAAGATTACACCATAGATAATTTTGGTTTAGTTTATTTAGAAGCCGGTTATTTTGGTAAACCTGTCATTGCTTCTCGCTTAGGTAGTGTTTTAGATGCGGTTCATCATGAAGAAAATGGCCTGTTGGTAAATCAGGATTCTGGTTATGAGGTTTTGCAAACTTTTAATCGTTTGTGTCAAGATTCACAACTGCGGGAAAAACTTGGCCGTCAAGGTAAGGAATTAGCTAAACGCAAAAATTATCATCGTTGGTTATATAGTCCTGAATCTTGTTATTCTTGTTTATTGAATTAACCACCACCAACTATAGTTACTACTTCCAAGCGATCGCCATTTTTGATTTGAGTTTCTGTCCAAAATTGACGATGTAATATTTCACCGTTATATTCTACTGCTATTAAGCGAAGATTAAAACCCAACTGTTGGAGTAATTCAGGTAAAGCAGTTGGGGATACACAATTGCGGGTTTCTCCATTGACTTGGAGACTAATTTGATTAGACATAAATAGAAATTTTGAATTTAAGAGTTATAAAAATATAGCAGATTTAAGGTTTATGAGGTACAGTCACAGTCAGAATCACGGATTAGACGGATTAAAGGATTTCACAGATTAAAATTCAATTTTGAAAAATACCTTATAAAAATGAATCAATATCAACGAGTAAACAACCTTCAACGGCTTCATATATATTTTGTAGTAATTCTTCAAAAGTATCTCCTTGGGTAGCACAACCAGGAATAGCAGGAACTTCTGCCCAATAACCTGTTTCTTCTTTGTGAATAATGACTTTTATTTTCATGGTTGGAAGTTCATTTTTTCAGATGAGTGATCCTCAAAAACAATTATATCTTATCTATCCCGATCTTCTCTAATCATTTCTGTACTATCTGGTAATCCAAAATCGGCAGGATTTAAGCGCCGACGATTGCGGCTTTCCTCTAGGACTTTTAGGACATTTTGACGACGTTGTGTTTCTGTTTGCTGTTGTTTTTCCTGTAAGGCTTTCTGTAATAGTGTCACAACTTGAGATTCTATGGAATCATTTTCAGATTCAGCTAATTTTTGTAGTTCTTGATATAGTTGTTCGGGTCAAGTGATGACATTAAGATTATTCATCTGTCAAACTCCCAAGGTTATTTATTAATAATGGTAACACGATATAGTAAGGAGGAGTATAGACATGAGACAAATTTCTATTTTTTGGACAATAAACAGTTGGTTATAGTTGTTCTGAAGATTCCTATTTTAGTTTTGTAGAATAGTATTACTCCAATTCCTCTAACCAAGTTTGAACCACTCCTAATAAATTATCCTGTGGAGGTAGAAAACCACTCAAGGGAGATGCTATTGGTGTATCGGTAATCAAGGCGATTTTTAACCAGTCATTCTGTAATTGCTGACAGAATTTAATTAATTCTGGGTGAGGATTAATATCACAGAAAATGAGGGCGATTTTATCTGTTTTTAGATGTTTTCTCAGGGGTTGGAGTTCGTTTTCTAAGTCAAATATATCTTCTATGTTATCGGCTTTTTGTTTGGGAAAGATTTCGCTATAAATTTTGATTAATATACCTTTGGCTATGGCTTTTTCTGCGGTTTTCCCTTCCAGGTTGGCGGCATTGAGGGGGATGGGATAGGTGGTGGAGGTGGGTTGCAGTTGCTTTAATTGGGTATAAATATCGGTGTATTGTTGTTCGAGTTGGTTAAGGGTGTTGGTGGCGTGCCATGCTTGGTAGAATTGGGGATAGGTGAGGTTTTTGGCACAGTAGTAGAGAGTTTCAAAAGTCATACGATACATTTGGGGATTGTTTTTATATGTTTCCTCGTTTAGATTTTTATTCAAGTTTGAAACTGTTACTAAGTAGTTATCTTTTGTTTTTAAGATTGCTTTTAAAGATTCAAAATACATATAAGTTTTATCTTTGTCTATTTCATAAGGATTAATTATTATATCTTTATTTTTATTAATCAGAAATATCAAATTTGATACTAACTGATTATTACCTAATGCTATATTTTTCATTCTTTCCCTGTCGTAATCTGGATCACTCCATTTTTCTATTTTACTTAATACATAAAAGAAAAATGTAATAAATTCTTCATTGCTTAAATTAATATTATACCTTAATATTGAAATTCTTGTATTGTTACTAGAATAAAGCAGAGATAGTAACTTGTATTTAATTTCTTGATTTCCTGGGTCTATAATATGTAGACAGTGACAAATCTGTACAATAATTTCTTCATTTTTGCTGTGAACGAGTATGTTCTCAAAAGCTAATATTACATCTTTATTTCCTTTTGCGATATTACTTAAAATTCTAGATGCTTGACAATAGATATACATATCCTCAGTATAACTATTAAGTATGAACAGTAAAGCTGATATTACTTCTTTATTATTTGCTGTTATTTTACCTAACTGTTCAATGGCATTATAAATCCAATGTTTGATATTTTCGTATTTAACGGAAGAAAATGTGGAAATTAAAACTGATATTGTCTTTTCATTAACTAATTCTATTTTTTCAGACCACAAAAGCAACAAACAAGGAAGAAGTATAACTTCATTTTTACTAGAATCTAGTAAAGAATTAAGGATAGAAATTGTAGCTGATATTCCCTTGTCATCATTTACTATATTAGTCAGAGTGTTAGCAATTACGTAACAAATATCTTCATCTTCAACACAGTAGAACATAGATATTAAAGCTGATATTACTTCTTCATTCCCTACTGCTACTGAGTATAAACTGTTGATAATACTTTGCTTGAGAGTTTTATTTGTACTAGATTTAAGTATAGATATTAAATATGAGATTGTTTTTTGATTTCCTATAGCTATCTTAGCTATACTGTAACCACAATTACTTACAATATGTTCATCTTTATTAGAACAAGCAAATGACATTAAAGTTGATATTACTTTTTCATTTCCTAATGCTATTCTACCTAAACTATGAATAACATTTTTGAGAGTATCTTTATTAGTAGAATTAAGGAGAGAAATTGCTGCTTCTATTGCTTGCTCATTTTTGAATGCTATCATACCTAAACTATAAATAATAAGTTCATGAGTAAGTTCATTATTTACAGAATAAAATGTGGAGATTAAATCTGAGATTACTTCTTCATTTCCTAATGCTATAGTTGCTAAACTTGAAGCTGCTCTAATACCAATATTTTGAGATTTAGTATTTTTAATTATTGATAAATAAGCTGATAATAACTGTTCTTTTTCTAAAATAAT
This sequence comes from Anabaena sp. UHCC 0204, assembly GCF_009711975.1. GTDB lineage: Bacteria > Cyanobacteriota > Cyanobacteriia > Cyanobacteriales > Nostocaceae > Dolichospermum. Next base: position 101,231 of record NZ_VIKW01000017.1, on the reverse strand, counting down.
TTTTTCTAAAAGCATCAAAAGGTAATGATTCTTATTCCAATTTTCCACTTCACTATCAATAGCTATAGAGATTAAAGCTGATATTGCATAATTATTCCCTACCGCTATATTTTCTAAGCTACGAAGAGGATCATAAAATGACATTGGATGCTGAATGCTTGGATATTTAGGATCAGAAAGGAAAGAAAACCAAGATATTAAAACTGATATTACTTGATCATTTCCTACTCCTATTTCACCTAATACCTGAATTATCCTGTGCTGTGTATCTAGGTATCTAGTTGAATTAAGAATAGATAGACAAGCAGAAATAAGAATTGAATTACCCGGATCTATTTTTGACAAAGCAATAGCAATTTCACAAAACCACTCTTTATTATAATCTTTAAAGATCCCATTCATATTGTTAAGTATATTTGTCAACGCTGATATTGCTTGTTGATATCCTACGGCCATATCTCCTAAAAGATAAGCAATATTAAATCTCGAATTATAATCACAAGTATTTTGAATTAAAGAGTAACATAAGGCTTGTATAACATTATCTTTCTTTATTATTCTTTCTTTCCTAATATTCAATAACGACGCTACATTGTTTACGGTTAAGTTCAATCTTTTGTTGATTTTTTGACTATGAAGAATAGAAATACAATGTTCAATAACTCGTTTATTTTCTATTTGTTGTAAAACTTGCCAAGCATGAGTTGATATAACTGGAAAATAGATAAAGGGTTGTTGTGAATCAACATCAAAACTACCAAATGTCGCCATTATAATGTCATCTACAATTTTATCTGCCAAAGAACAATCTTGAAATTCGTTGAGAGCTATACCTGCTTTGAAATAAGCTTGATAATTATAAAAATCCCCCTTACCACAACCTGTCTCAAAATCTACTAATCCTTGAAGAAACTCTTCCTTATCAATATCCTCTCTCCCCATCCACAATAAAAATACTTCATTCCATTCATTCTCAAAAATGCGATATTTCTTACCCTCAACAGGTTTCTCAACATGATTTTTAGGTAAAAAATAATCCCAATCATCAATTACACAAGCTGCAAAATATTCTGCAAAACTCAGGTGAAAGAAAGCATAAACCCTTTCATCAGTTTTTTGGTCACGATAAACCCAATTTAACCAACCTAACCTTTCTGCTAACTCAAACTCCTCTAAATTTATGACATCTTTAATCACAGACTCCTTGAGACTGATTTTTTCATCAATCATCCTCAAAGCCAAATTTCCCAAAGCCTGATTTAACTGTTGTCTGTGCGCTGCTGTAGTGCCAAATTCCCCTTTTTTCCATTCATAAGTTGCATCCACAAAACGCTGATACAAATTCGCTTTGGTTTCCGGTAATTCCCCTTGCAAAAAATACCAACTCTGACACAACATTGCCAACCGCAAAGGGTTTTTGACTAAATCAAAAATGCGGCTGTGTTGGGGTGCGGTTAACTTTTGCTGTAACTGTTTCCCTAACTCCGGTTTTTCCGCCTTTTCATACCACTGCTGAATAAAATCTCTCACCTGGACATCACTAAAAGCCAGAGTGCGATAGTAGTCAAAATTAGCTATGGGGTTAGGTTGCCAAACATTGAGACGACAGGTGAGAATTACCCTAGTCCAAGTTACCCATCCTTCTAATTGGCTATTGAGTTGGGATAAAGGTGAGTTTCCGGTAGTTTTCATCTCATCCACCCCATCCAACAGCAACCACACTCGCTGATTTTTAAACTGTTGTTGTAAATCTGCCACTAAAGCCGGTGTAACGGTAATTTGGGAGGGGATAAACTCTAAAGCCTCTTCTAGCCAAGTATGCAGTAAATAGTCTTTTAGGGTTCTATTTTCTAACCGACTGAGACTAATAAAAATAGGGCTAGGATAATCAGGATTATCGGCTAAATATTCGGCAATTTTGCTTAACCAAGTGGTTTTTCCTGCCCCTGGTTCTCCAATAATGGCTAAATTTTTGGTTTGCTGGCCTATGACTTCATCAATAAATTGCTGATATTCGTATTGTTTGGTAATTTCTTCTGTTTTTAATTCATATTGTCGCATACCCTCAGCCGCATCGGGAAAGGGTGTTTCTTCTTTACGTCGTGCGGGTTTGGGTTGAATTAAGCCTAATTGGACGAAGATTTCTATTTCGTGTTTTAATTCTGTGATTTGTCGTCTTAATCGTTGTTGATCTTGCTGTTTTTGTAGCATTTTCTGGCATATTTCGCGCCAGTTGATTTGTAGGGTTTCGGGTTGGGGTTCAGGTTGATTATTTTGGGTTTGTTGTTGTGCAAGCCATTCACGATATTTCTGTTCCCAAAGCCATTTATAAGCCTGTTTCCAAGGCTCATTTCCTTTTTGTGGTCTACCTTTTTTTGATTCTATAACGCATTTGTTTTGTTGAAGAATAGGGTAAATATTATTTTTTAGTTCATCTTTAATCTTTTGAGTTCTATTGACAATTTCATTTTTAAAAGTAATTTTCTTAGCAAGTTGCTCATCATCATCAATACTATAGTTCTTCGGGTCAAACCTAACTATAAATATTTGTTGTGTATCTCCAGTAAATTCAAATTTTCTGGACATCTCTAGCAGAAATTGTTGTTTTAATGTTGTTTCTTCTGGGGACATCATAAATTGCACTTTGCCCATTAATTATATATGGTGAGTTTAGTATTTTCAATTAGCCTCATAACCCGCCTGGGAATGAATTCCCAGTCTAATAGCCCAAGTCCGTTAAAACGGACTATTAATTTTTAGTTAGTCGTCTTTAGACGACTTTTGTTATTAGACTCAGAATTCATTCTGAGGCGGTTATGGGTGAGTTTATTTATTGGAGTTTAATTGATATTTCCAAAATAACATCATCAATCATAATGAGCAAGATTTCTATTAAATTCTAGTAAATTCTATTTACTGGATCTTTTTTCTCTATTTTTTATTTGATTTTATATAAGTAATCAAGCAAAAAAACAATAGCGGGAAGTTCTAATGGATATCTCTACTCTTCTTTTAACAGTTTTAATCACTTGGGCAATTGAGAAATTTTCTGATGCTGTTCTATTTTGGGTGATAAAAAAGATCAAAGAAAAATCCTCTGATAACAACCAGAATAACCAGGAATAAAGCTTTGGCAAAATCACAATATTGAAAAACACAGCATGGTGGGTAACACTAACCCACCATAATTACTGTTAGCATTCCTGATTTATTTAATTCGGTGCAGTTGCGAGAGAAAATACTGAGTTGCTAGAGTAGGTTGATCTGATTCGATGAGCGATCGCACTACAGCCACCCGTTGCGCTCCTGCATTCATCACATCATTGAGATTATTCATATCTATACCCCCAATCGCAAACCAGGGAAGTTGACAATTTTGGGATACATATTTCACATATTCTAAACCCGCTGCGGCTTTACCTACTTTTGTCGGTGTTTCATATACAGGACCTACACCAATATAATCTGCACCTTCGGCAATTGCCCCTTGCATTTCTTGAGGATTTGTGGTAGAGCGACCGATAATGCGCTGATTTCCCAGTAATTGACGCGCTATAGCAATGGGCATATCCTGTTGTCCCAAATGTACACCATCAGCATCCACAGCCAAAGCTAAATCCACTCGATCATTAATAATGAATAAAGCGCCGTATTTGTGACATAACTGCCGTAATTGTATAGCCCGTTCTAAACGCACTGAATCATCAGCGGTTTTTTCCCGATACTGTAACAGAGTTAATCCACCTTGAAGAGACGCTTCCACAACTGCGAACAAGTTATCAACGGGAGAAGTTACCAGATATAAATGCGATCGCCATAATAACTGATGACGCTGATAACCCAGCAAATTACTTTCTAGGGTGTAAACCTGATAACGCATTTGTTTACAAGCTGTCCCCATATTCCCTTGATAAAGCTTGCCATATTCTTCTAATACCCGCAAAGCTTCTTGCACACGGCAAAAATTAGCCTGTAATAGAGATGTAATATCAGCCCGTTGTTCCTCTTGGGGATGAGTTAAATTAGTCCCTATATCTCCAGGTGTATCTCGTGCTGCTCGTAATTCAGCCGTATGCAAAGTACCCAACTCTTGGCGTAAGTGTTTACATATACCTGACAATTGGGAATCATTTAAACCAAACCGACACCATTCTTCAATAATTCGCAACCCCTCACGAGCGCGATCTAAATTGGCATCTAAAATACGATAAATAGTTTGCTGTGTGTGACTATGGGCTGAAACCATTACAACAACCCCATTTTTAGTGCCTTGATCGTAATAGCCAGCCTGGTTCATATTGTAATTGTTAAATATTTGCTAACTAATTATGGTCAATTTGTCAAGAGATGAGTAACATCATCAACATACTACTCTTAAATAGTATAAAAATTTATTGTATAACAGTTGCTATGTAGCAGTTGCAATACAGTCCTGATAAAAATAAGACACAAAAAGATTATGAACGTTTCTGCTATATGTTTTACAGGAGTTTTATAAACAATGATAGTTCCCCAAAAGTCTGTGAACACCCTGAGTTTCTCAATCTTGAGTTTAACCGTTGCTGTAGGAGTGACAAGTACAACCTTCTTAACGACAAACATCAATAGTGTTTTTGCTCAAGTTTCTAGAGGAGGAGAACAAATTCTTCCAGGTGAGAAATCAATTTCTCAGGTTAACCAATTGTTTGTCAACCCAAGTATGGGAAATGACACAACAGGCGATGGTAGTGAAAGCGCACCTTGGCAGACAATTACCCAAGCTTTGGAAGCATCACAGTCTAATACTGTAATTATCCTCTCTTCCGGTACATATAACGCCAAAACTGGAGAAGTATTTCCGCTAATTTTAAAACCAGGTGTGGCGATTCAAGGAGATATCAGCAATAAAGGTAAAACCGTGATCATTAATGGTGGTGGTGAATACCTCAGCCGCAGTTTCGGTGGGCAAAATGTCGCTATTGTTAGTGCTAACCAAACTAGTTTAAGTGGTGTAACTGTTACTAACTCCAATAGTCGTGGTTATGGGTTATGGATTGAATCCAGTAATATTGTAGTTCGGGACAATACATTTACGAGTAGTACCCAAGATGGAATTTCTGTAACTGGTGAGGGTACACCTAGTATTAACAAAAATCATTTTGTGCGGAATGGTGCAAATGGCATCACTATTTCTGGGAATGCTCGCCCGGAAATCAGGGAAAATATCTTTCAAGAAACTGGTTTTGGGATTAATATCGCCCAAAATGCGTCTCCGGTTGTAGTAGCTAACCAAATTCAGAACAATAGATCAGGTGTTATTATCCAAGCGAATGCTACACCACTATTCAGGAATAATGTTATTCAAGGCAATAGGGAAGATGGTCTGGTGGTGATTGCTCAAGGTAAACCAGATTTAGGTAGTAGTTATGATCCTGGGAGAAATATATTTCGGAATAATCGTCGTTATGATATCAATGCTAAAGCTGCTAAGTTGCTGTTTTCTGCGGCTGGGAACAATCTAGTTAGTAGTCGCATTAACGGTAAAGTGGATCTGCAAGGTATCACCGCAGCTACAGCCCAAAATCCTTCCCCTCAAAGAACTTTAACACCTCTGATTAGAACTATTTCTAATCCCAATCAATCGCCACAATTACCAAATAATCAAGCTGATTTACCTCAGTTTAATTATACGCAACTTGACTCAGGTGCTATTGAATTTGTCGCTCCTCAAGCAGCATCTAGGAGAAATAGTCTGAATTTGGTCTCCCAAGGTTCTACAGCTACTGGGCAAAATGTCCGTTACCGGGTGCTGGTGCTAGTTGCCAATCAGCAACAACAAAATTTAGTCAGTTCTCTAGCTAGTGATGCTTTTTCTACGGTTTGGCAAAATCGCAGGGTCATGCAAGTAGGAGTTTTTGGTAGTCAAGATAATGCTAATGCAGTCGTGAACACTTTCAATAACAGAGGTTTAAGAGCAGTGATTGAACCTGTTGATTGACACTCTCAGAATCCTGAATGGGCGCAGGCCCTGCGCCCCTACGAATCTTGCTGATTTTTTAAAAGACAAATTCTAAGTTTTCACTAGTGAGAGCTTTGAGTTTGGAGGTGAAGGATTCGGTGCGATCGCTCATTTGGGGCATAAACTGACCAATGGGGGGATGATTGGCTGTTGCTGGTAGCATTAACTGTTCTGCTGGTTCGGGTGAATTGTGCTGAATAATGGCTTTTGGGTTTATATCTGCTGTTAATGGAGAATCAGGAAGAGTAGAGACTGGATTTTTCTGCTGAGAATTCCATTTCTCTGCTGTTGGCGGTAAATTATTATTTATTTGGTATTTATAACTAACGGGAGCAGGTAATAATTGAGGACTTTTATGTTCTTCCGTCCTGATTTCCTGTTTAGCAGATGGTAAAACTGGTAAAGAGAGGGACGTGAGACGTTCCGGAAATTTGCTACAAATCATCCGTTCAAATTCCATATTGAAATGATATGTTGTCTCTCCTCTTCGTCGCCAAAAAGTCAAGATTTGCTGTACGGATATAGCCTTATAACGACCTTGATACAAAGCTTCGATGACTGCTAAGGGCAGCCAATTGAGTGGATATTCTACTTGCCAGAGGTTAACTAACTCACTAGGATTATACCCATTGAGATCAAAACTATAGTGAGTTAATAACTTAGCTGCTAAGTCGGCAGGAGGTTTTGGGGGTGTTGTTAACATGGGCTTTAAGTTCCAGGCAATAGGTATCAATATTTCACCCATCGCATCTAGCCTAACGTATTTTTAGCTACATGAGTGTTTTTTTGCACCAGCGGCAAATTTGATAGGCAGTGTTTTCCATTCTACTTGTCAATTGCTGATCTGCAAAACAATATATGGTGAGTTAATAACTTTTGTACGTTGACTGGCTACTAATGCCTGATAGACCATGGCCGCAACTTCGGCGCGTGTAGCTTCGCGGGTGGGTGCAAGTAGTTTGGGGTCAGGATAATTAACAATAATTTTTTGCTGGGTAGCGATGGTGACTGCTGATTGGGCGTATTCAGGAATTTTATTTTGGTCAATATAGGTTAAGGTTTTTTGGTCAGTGGGAGGGAGTCCGAGTCCGTTAACCAAGGAGACTATCACTTGTAACCTTTGGACATTTTGGCTAGGACGGAAGGTGCGATCGCTAAATCCGCCTACAAAACCACCCCTGGCGGCTATTTCAATAGCTTTAGCTGCCCAAAAATCCTTGGGTATATCTGTAAATTCTGGGGACGGGCGTTTGGCTGGGGGATTAAAAGCAGCAGCGATTAAAGCTGTGTATTGGGCGCGGGTCATAGGTTGATCCGGTTGGTATGTCCCATCAGCAAAACCTTGTGTTAAGTTCATACTAACTAAGGCACGGATAAATGCTTCTGCCCAATGTCCGACAATATCAGAAAAAGAGGGAATCTCTGTCTCTGGTTTGACAATGTAGGGAGAGGGAAGAGGATTTTCTTGACCAGTGGCGACTAATACCTGATAAATCAGGACTGCTACTTCCGCACGGGTAATTTCTCGTAGTGGTTCTAATTGATCTGGTTGGGGATAATTAACTACTAAGAGTTTTTGCGTAGCCACTGTCACGGCATTGGTAGCATAACTGGGAATTTGAGCGCGATCGCGGTAGATCATTAAGACATTAGGATTACCACCAGTCAGCTTCAAACCGTTAACTATTGAGACTAGGGCTTGAATTTTGGTTAAATTATTTCCCGGTCGAAATGTCCCATCGGGAAAGCCCATCAAAAAGCCTTTATCCGCAGTGCTGGCTATAGCTTGAGCCGCCCAAAAGTCTGATTTGACATCTTTGAATCTATTTAGTTGATTACTTCCAGGAAGTCGAAATGTCTTGGTCATTAAAGCCGCATACTGGGCGCGGGTAATGGGTGTGGATGGTTGAAAAGTCCCATCAGGAAAACCGCTAATAAAATCTTTATTAACTAAGGCTTCGACAAAAGCCGCCGCCCAATGTCCTTCTAAATCAGCAAACCTGGTGCTAACTCCTATTTGACTAGGAGTGTCATTGGTAGCAGCTAGAAAGTCTATCAAGCCAATGACCTGTGGCGGACTTAACTGATTACCAACAGACATGATTTTTTGATTTGTGACATTCTGTAAGTCGAATTTGCCCTGTTCTCGAAAAATGTTGTCAGCCGGATCTTGGGGACTTCCCAAATCAGGAACAGCATTACCATTTACCAATAGACCACCTTGGGTATTACTAGCAATCAGATTCCGTCGTAATACTGGTCTAGCATCACGGGAAAGAGCGATCGCTGTCCCATTGGCCAAAAGTTTATTATTTGCTAACAAAGGGGCTGCAAAGTCACTAATCGCTATCCCTAACGCATTGTTTTGAAAGAGATTCCGCAGCACTTCCCCTTTGCTATTCCTGGCTATAACTAACCCACTTACTTTATTATTAATAAATAAATTATCCACAATCCCCGGTTTCGCATTGCCAGTCGCAAATACCCCTTCTCTGGCACAATTCTTAAAGGTACTATTAGCGATCGTTGGTACTGACGACTCAATCCAAACACCAGTACCTTTTGCTGTGGTATTAATCACAGTCACACCTAAAAGACTCGCATCACCTAGTAACAACAGGCTAATATTTTGGACTCCGAAACTAGGGCTTTGATATTCCCCACTTCCAGAAATAATCATTTCCTGACCTTTATTCGCCTCATTCCCTACTAATAACACCCCTGGCGGAATAACTAAGGGAAATACCTCTGCATTAGCCTGACTATAGGTCCCACTGGCTAACTGAATAATCGTTGATGTTTTCGCCTGTTTAAGGGCATGGGTAATACTTTTGAATGGATTGGTACGAGAACCGGTATTAGCATCATTTCCCGTAACAGGATTCACATAGAAAGTGACAACAAGACTAGAATTAACCATTGATTGTTAAACGTGTATGGTTTTAATAGCGACATCCATAATTAACCATACTTTTGACACAATCAAGATTTCAAGTCACTAATTCTCATCAAAATCTAGTTTATCCAGAAATATGCTTTTCTGTATAATAACGCCAATTGATCCTCAGTAAACGTAACCAAGCCATCCAAATTTTCGCAGGTTGGTCAAAAAACGTAAAAATATCACCAAAACCCAAGTTAGTTTTTTGATGATGTACCCAGTGTTGTTCTGGCGTAGTAATAAATAATAACTTACACAAAAACGTCACAGCTTGTGGTGTTTGCCAACCCAAAGAAACTATGTGTCTCCACCACACATGAAACTGACCAAATAACAAACCACAAATTACACCCATAGGGGAAAAAGCCCATAACCAGACTCCTAACAGAAAATATGGTAATGCTCCTAAAATCCCATCTAAAAGTACCTGGAGATTAAATGTTAAAATGGCATAGTGGCGAAAACTCTTTTTCCTGGAGTGGTGAGTTGTCAGGTGTAAACTACCAAAGATGTGTTCAGGGACATGATAGAAGAAGGTAGAAAGAAAATCGCCAAAAATCAGTAACAGGTAAGCAACAGCAATAGCTTTAAGCATCTGGAATCCTATTATATATCTATAACTCGATAGATATACTGTGTTTGATTTATCTGATCTTCATAATCTTCCAACTAAGACATATCCAATGAGCAAAGATTTGGTTAACATCAGCACAAATTTAAGTTAAATTACAAAAGTCATACACCAGAAAAAAATTCATCTTCCCAATTCCCAATTCCCAATTCCCAATTCCCAATTCCCAATCACCAATCACCAATCACCAATTCCCAATTCCCAATTCCCAATCACCAATCACCAATCACCAATTACCAATTCCCAATTCCCAATCACCAATCACCAATTACCAATTACCAATTACCAAAGAGTGTATCAAGATGCCAAAATGGAAACTAACAACGGAATTTACATTTGATAGCGCCCACTATATCAAAGACTATAATGGTCCTTGTGGAAGAATGCACGGACACACTTATAAAGTCAGAATTGAAGCGCAATCATCAACTTTGCATTCTTCAGAATACTGTCCTCACCCAGTTATGGTTGCTGATTTTAGAAGTTTACGTTGGGCAAAAAAAGATGTAACTCAAGGAGGATTAGATCATTGTATTTTAAATGAAGTTTTACCTCCTGAATATGAAACAACAGCAGAGATGATTGCTAAATATATTTATGATGAAACTAAAAAACGTTTATCCAATGATATAAAACTTAAAATTGCTGTATCCGAAACTGCTAACTCTTGGGCAGAATACGAAGATGATTAAAGTTTGGATATATGAAATCGAGATATAAAAATAGAGTCTAGAAAACTCCCTAATTACGAAGAATAATTACAAAACAAGTCATAATAACACAGCCAATGTTCATGTACAGAACTTAAATAATAGGAAATACTAAAAGCGCAAATTGCTAAAAGTACAGGAACTACCGCACTAAATTCTAACTTGCCTTTTTTAAATATTTCTAAACAAGAAATAACAATAATTACAGGCCAAAAGATTGTAGTTATGATAACCATAATGAGGGATAAAAATTTCTCCTCTGGGGAAGATGTCGGGTGACGGAGAGAAAAAGTTAACCAATTAGTAAAAAAATATACACTCATCAGCAAATAGCTAATCACCAAAGTGAACTGAATTTGATCCACAGTACCTACTCCTTTAATGATATGATTTTTAGGAAATATATCTATTGAAGATACATTTTAAGTGAATACTAAAAATACATTAATCAGCAATTATACTTGATTTAAAACTAAATTTAAGAGGATAGGGATTATACTTATTAATGTTAATTAGCTATTCCTACACGGGTATAGCATAGATATTTAAAAAATGCCAAATAAAATGCAGCATTTAATACTCTCAAATTATTTTAATTTGAGGTTAGGGTAATAAATGTCAAAAAACCAGAAAACAGAATTCGCAAATACTGTATATTTGGGATGACAATCAAAAAATATACTGAAAATTTAAAGCTGGTAGTTAGAAGAATTTCGATAACTATAGCCGATATAAGAGTCTTTTTGAATGTGCTGTTTAATACTGTCGAAATCTACAAATTCATCAGCTACATCAATCAAGTGATTCCGTCGCTGTGCTTCAATATCATTAGCAGTTGTTTGCAAACCAATTACTTCTACTCTAGCTCCCATACCGCTAACAGCACTGACAGCATAGGATAAATCACTATCTCCACTGACTAAAATAGCCGTATCGTAATAGGGTGCTAAAGTAATCATATCAACAGCAATTTCTACATTGAGATTTGGTTTTTTGTAATTATCTACAACGACACTCATATCTTTAGTAACTACACGATAACCATTTCGACGCATCCATAAAAGAAATCCCTGTTGCTTTTCGTTACCACTATCCATGCCAGTATAAAAAAAGGCACGCAATAACCGCGAAGTTTTAGTTAAACGACAAAGCAATTTTACATAGTCAATCTCAATTCCTAGTTGCAATGCAGCCTGAAATAGATTTAACCCATCAATAAAAATTGCTACTCTACCACGATTATCATCATCCCTCAGTGTAGTATGATTGGCTGGTTGGGGTTCTTTCGCTTTGATACTGCCTTTAGTAGCTGGAGCTTGCCAATGAGGTTTTTCTTTAAGTTCTTTATACTCGTTTGTTTTTTTGTTAAAATTATTAAACTCCATTGATACCTCTAAAGATTAAAATTGGGGATTTTGTAGGTAAATTGACAATAATTGAATGTTTAGTAATTTAGTAACACTACCCTAGTTAAATTAACACCTACCAAATAGATTTTAGCCAATTTTTGCTAGGTGAATATGATATTTTGCCGTTTACCTGCATCTACTTTACACAAAATGCACGCTTTTGGGCAAAATTCCCTATTTATATAAATATCCCGATTACCGGAAAACTCAGACTCAGATACGAAGACTCTTGTAATTGGTGGTTAAGTCTAACAAATGTCTATTTGGCTGATCATTCACTTAGTAAAAAATATTACTGTAAAAGTTTTTTGTATAATGATATATCTATTGTTAACATCAAAAAAAATAGCGATTAGAGGACAAATATTTGATTTTTGGGCGCGTAGGGTTACGCTTAGAGCGATCGCATAACCAACCCTAAACTTTGCCTAATGCACTCTACAAATACTGAGCTTTTTTCAAAATTAAAATACTATCAACAAAATGCCAAATATCAAAAATGCGGAATTCCCGAATTTTGTTTTAATCATCAACTTAATTTAATTAAAAATCTTGTATAAATACAAATACTCAAATATAATATTTATTACTACTTTCTGTCAGCACTAAATACTATCTAGGGTTATACCTAAAAAATTTAGCATTTGTGTTCCTTTATCAACTTTGAGCTTACTTGCATCTGCTATGGCACGCAAAACAAAAACAGCATCCCAAAATACAGTAACTCCCTTAGCTCTTTCTGACTTACATCTTCAGTTAGAGGGTTTAGAGAAAGAACACCAATCTCTATTAAAGCAAATTAAAAAAAAGCGGACAGAACTCAATAATTTTGTTGAAAAGATGCGTTCTTTAGCGACAGAAGTATTTCATCGAGTCAGTCCAAATATGAGAACAATGGCAGAATTAGATGCAGAAATTCATGCTTTGTTTACAGAAGTTTTAACTACAAGAAAGTTGGGAAAACAAACTCAAAAAAATATAGCATCCCTATACAGAAGTTTGCAAATGGGGGGAATTATTAGTTACAAAGCTATTGAAGAAGAAGATGATGATGATGATGAATTAGATGAACTATTTGAAGATCATGATCCCCAAAATAATCATCAAAGCCGTCATTGTTGGGAATCAGAAAGAGATTCAGAATCTCCTGCTGTAGGGAGAACAGATGAGTCCAGAAAAATTCGACAGACGTTTTTGCGGTTAGCGGAAATCTTTCACCCTGATAAGGTTAAAGATAATGAAACGCAAATGTCTCATACAGAAATTATGAAGGAGATTAATAAAGCTTACCAAGAAGGAGATTTAGCGAGACTGTTAGAAATTGAACGGAAGTATGAAGTAGGTGAATCAATTGATAATAATAGTGAAGATGATTTAACCCGCAGATGTAAAAATATAGAACAACAAAATGAAATTCTCAAAACTCAATATGAGAACTTGAAACGGGAACTGCGTTTAGCTAAAAATACTCCCGAAGGAACGATGGTTGCAGATTATAAAAAAGCGGCTAAACAAGGGATTGATGCTGTTGAAATGATGATAGAAACCATAGAATCTCAAACTAAGATTGTGGTTGAAATTCGTGATTTTGTCAAGGATTTTAAGGATAAAAAGATCAGTATCAAAGAATTTCTCGCAGGTCCACAAAGTCTCCGTTCTATGCAAGAGGAGATGATGGAAGAATTAATGGAGAGAATGATGGAAGAATTTGGGGATATGATGAACTTTAATTAGTAGCTGGGTTTTTTAATGGCGAATTACCTGATGTTTTTGTATAAATAGGTTGGCGTTAAAATTTGATGCTATTATTATCAATAATTAGTAGCTCACAATGTCTTGCTCTGTAGAAATAATGAGGTAATATGACAACACAGGTTATACTAGGAAATATTAATCCTGCTGTATTAGAAAAATTACAGGGTTTAGCTCAAAGACATAACCGCAGTTTAGAAGATGAAGTCAATATAATTCTAGAAAATTTTGTCCAGGCTGAATTAGTAAATCAAGAATCTGCTAAAGCACAAGCTTGGGCGAAAGTAGATACTGCACGTCAGCGTCATTTAGATAAAACTTTTAGTGACAGTGTTGAACTTTTACGTGAGGATAGAAACCGTTGACTAAGTTTGTAGTAGATGCGAATGTAGGAATTAAATGGGTACTACCAGAAATCCATTCAGAAGCAGCATTACGTTTAAATAAACCAAATTATGAATTATTAGTTCCTGATTTCTTTTTTCCAGAAATTGGGAATATTTTATGGAAGCGTGTACGTCGGGGAGAAATGACTTTAGATGATGCTCAAAATGATTTAGAATCACTTTTAGGATTACCTTTACAAATTTGTTTATCTTCTCCTTTAATGCCCATTGCTTTGGAAATTGCTGTAAGAGTTCAACAGGCTGTTTATGATTGTGTATATTTAGCTTTAGCGGTAAACAACGATTGTAAAATGGCAACGGCTGATGAAAGATTTTATAATTCGCTGTCTAACGATAAACTGTTTAGTTATTTGTGTTGGATAGAAGATTTACCATAAATTTTATAAATAAAATACGTTAATTTGACAAAAGGTATAATTTTAATTGCAATAACATGATTCAACCCCGTAAACAGTTTGCTCAACATTGGTTAAAAAGTGATAAAGCTCTTAACTCCATTGTCCAAGCGGCTAATTGTCAAGAAACTGATAAAGTTTTAGAAATTGGACCCGGTACAGGAATTCTCACTCGTCGGTTATTACCACTGGTAAAATCTTTACTCGCTGTGGAAATTGACAGGGATTTGTGTAAGTTACTTGTGAAACAAATCGGTGAAAAAGAAAATTTCTTACTGCTACAAGGGGATTTTCTCACTCTTGATCTACCATCCCAGTTAACAGCATTTCCTAATTTCCAAAAACAGAATAAAGTTGTTGCGAATATTCCTTATAATATTACAGGACCCATTATTGAAAAGTTACTTGGGACTATTTCTCATCCCAATCCAGAACCTTTTGAGGCGATTGTTTTGTTGGTACAGAAGGAAGTAGCAGAAAGATTATATGCTAAACCAGGTTCTCGAAGTTTTGGGGCATTATCGGTACGAGTACAATATTTAGCAGATTGTGATTTTATTTGTACAGTTCCCGCGGCTGCATTTCAACCACCACCAAAGGTAGATTCGGCTGTCGTGCGATTGCGTCCTAAAGAAATAGAAATTCCGGCTAATGATCCTAAAAGGTTAGAAACTTTAGTTAAATTGGGATTTGGGGCAAAACGAAAAATGTTAAGAAATAATTTGCAATCGGTCATCGATCGCGATCGCTTGACTCAAATACTGGAACAATTAGAAATAAATCCCCAAGTCCGTGCCGAAGACCTCGGTGTTAACCAATGGGTATCATTGGTAAATATGATCGGGAATGAGGAATAGTTTTCTTTACTCTTGCTTACTAAATAACCGTTATGCGTTCCTATAGTTTAATTGCACCTGCCAAAATCAATCTGTATTTGGAAATTATCGGTACTCGTCCTGACGGTTATCATGAGTTAGCGATGATACTCCAAAGTATAGATTTATCTGACCAAATTGATATCCACCCTGCCAGCACAGGAAATATCCGCGTCTATTGCAATCATCCCCAAGTACCCACAGATCAAACTAATTTAGTTTATAAAGCTGCGGAATTAATGGCGAAGGAATTTCCCAAAGCGTATAGTAATTTTGGCGGTGTTGATATTACCGTGAAAAAAAATATTCCTGTTTCTGCTGGGTTAGCAGGAGGTTCTACCAATGCCGCAGCGGTATTAATGGGAATGGATTTACTTTGGGATTTGGGATTAACTCAGTTAGAATTAGAAGAATTAGGTGCGAGTCTCGGTTCAGATGTACCATTTTGTATTGCTGGGGGAACAGCGATCGCTACTGGTAGAGGTGAACAACTTGCACCTTTACAAAGTTTGGATAATTTACACATAGTATTAGCCAAATATCGTAGTTTGGAAGTTTCTACACCTTGGGCATACAAAACTTATCGGCAACAATTTGGAATTAACTATATTCAAGATACAGAAGGTTTTGCGGCTCGTGCCAAGGCATTTCATTCGGAAGAAATGGTCAAAGCTATCTTAAATCAAAATACCGAAAAAATTGCCCAAGAACTACATAATGATTTAGAGAAAGTTGTCTTACCAGCTTATCCCCAAGTATTGCAACTGCGGGAATTATTTGCCAGGCAAACAGGGGTTTTAGGAACAATGATGTCAGGTTCTGGTCCTTCGGTATTTGCCATTATTGAATCTCAAGCTCAAGCAGAAATAGTCAAGCAGCAGATACGAGAAGCTATTCCTGATCAAGATTTAGAATTGTTTGTAACACGAACAATTAAACATGGGATTAAAATAGCCTAATTACCAAAAAAAGAAACAAAAGGCGACTAGAAGTCACGGCTACACAGACAAAACCCACCTCCGTGGGTTAATAAATTTCTGATTTTTTTATTAGTCCACGAAGTGTGGACTTTGCTTGTATAGTAGTGACTTATAGTCGCCCCATACTTCATTTTTAAATGTTATGAACGAACCAAAAGAAACGCTATCAGCCAATGATTCTAATCAAACATCACCCACGCCCTTACGCTGTATAACTGGGGCAGTAATGTCAGGAGGATTTGCATTTGCTGCCTATTCTCTCATGATCTCAATTGCCACAACTTTTGCGAAGAAACCCATCCATTCCGATAACCAAATGGTAGTAAATATTGGTTCGGCTGTACGTACTTTAGTAGTAGGTGTAGTAGCTTTGGGAATGGGAATATTTGGGCTAGTTGCTTTAGGTTTATTAGCCTTAGCAGTACAACTTGTGATCCAGCAATTAAGTAATCCGAAAAGTAGTTAATTTTAGCTAATAGGTAAGAGGTTTTTAACTTTTAAGTTCTCCCTACAGCTACAGGTTTTACTAATGGTGAGCGATTTTTAATAAATTGCAACTTTGTCGTTGTTGAATCTGAAGTTACCTGATGTTTTTTCCGCCAATTTGTGGGAGATAAACCATGATGTTGGCGAAATTGTCGGGAAAAATGACAAGCATTTTGATAACCCAAATTGGCGGCAATTTCCTCAATTGTCTGATTAGTATTTTTCAGTAAAGGAAGGGCAGCTACCATCCGTCTTTTGACAATCCAAACATTAATTGGTTCTCCTGTTTGTTTAGCAACTTGGTTAGTTAGGGCTTGCTGAATAAAGCTGTAACCGTCTATTAATAGGGGTTTCGCGGATTTCAAGAACAAGCAAGTGCAAGGTTTTAGCTTATGGTGTCTCAAAACAGTTGCATTTTTCCTTGTCGGATATGGGAAATTGAGGATATCCAGATAGTTGAAACTGTTCCCTGTTCCCTGTTCCCTGTTCCCTCCCCTCACAGATAACTTTTTCAGCAAACCCTAGTTAGATATGCAGGAGAATAACCCACAGCTTCCGCAACATCAGAAGAGGTAATTCCTTCTTGATAATGAGCTTCAATATAATCAAACACCTTTTTTAGATTGGGAAAACTAGGAAAAATTGACTGAGGATTTACTGTTATATTCGGTAATTCTGAGAATTGAGGGGAATTAGTAGTATACCAATATCTAAAAAGAGCTTGTTTTTGTAATCTAATAGCGATCGCTCGCAATAACTCATCCCTTGTTGCAGGTTTAGTTAAATAATCATCTGCACCCAATTCCATGGCTTTTCGCAAAGATGTTTTTGTATTAATAGCAGTTAAAAAGATGAAAGGAATAATGGCTGTTAAAGGATCTTCTCGCAGATTACTCAATATAGTATAACCATCTATATCTGGCATCACCAGATCGCAAATTACCAAATCAGGTAAGTATTTTTTCGTTAATTGTAGTCCAATAATACCATTTTCTGCACATAAAGTATGATAGCCCTCAGCCTGAAGATAATCACAAATAAGATTGCGGTTAACAACGTCATTATCAATGACGATAATTTTTTTTGATGCTGCGTACATAGTTATTCCAATCACTAAATTTTAGAGTTTTCAACCATAACTAAAACTTGTACCGAGGAACTCATCAATCTAGATATAACTTGAGTAATAGGAAACACAAAATTAGAGAAAATACCTAATAAAATCTTGATAATTGATATGATCCCCATCAAGAATTAATCCTTGGTAGCTTCATATTTAAGTTTGAATAAATTTGATTTTAACAATAAAAAGTAAAACCTTTTCATTTAGTTGCATGACAACAATAATTATTATTTTGATTGTCTGCTAATTTACTCACCCTGAAATTTGAATGCCAAACCATAAAATAGCGATATTGTCAATTAATATTTGTAGAGATTTTTGGGTTGTGAAACTTGATAAATAGGTAAATTATGAATTATTTATCTAATTCCACTATATTTCCTCTTATTTGGATTGAACTACGAAAGAATATAGACAGTCATCTGTCAGGAGGAAGATATTTTTTCCTAAAATTAACCCATAATTATTTAACATCCATCTTAGGGAAGATAAATCATTAGAAAAATTTATGTATAACTATCAAAAATAAGCTCTAAATAATAAAGTCAGGGAATAAGGAATAGATAAAAGTTAATAAAAAGTAGTAGAGGGATGATAATTTTACGGATTATCTACTACCAATCACCAATCTCAACAAAATCACTAACAACCGGATTACACAAGAAAATTAACCTAAATATTCATAGATATACTATATAATTCTTGGCGATAAATAGGCACTTAAAAAATAGAGGTGCTGACAGTTAATAGAATGTAAAAATAATAAGAGCGAAAAAATCATCAAATCAATCAAAAAATAATTCATGTATTGGATGGATAACTTTAGGTAGTCTTTAAAAAGAAGCCTTTTTTGATGACTGAATCAGAAAAATCATTAAATAATTTTTAGCTGAGAAATAGGGATACAAATCATGAGTCAAAATCTTACAGGGTATAGTGCATCCATTAATAAAAAAATTAAAGCTGAACAAATAGAACAAATAATCAAAGCGATTATCTCAGGAAAATACTCTTGGGCTTGTGTGTTAGTTTTACAATTTTCTGGTTATAACCCAATAGACTATATTCCATATCGTACTTATATCAGATTGCTGAAAACTAACTGCTTACTTGGTAATGCTCAGGAAAATCAGCCAAATGTAAAAAAAGTTGACAGGTTTGATGTCAAATCAAAATGGGTGCGTTTTTGAAGATGAATATGTTGAAATTTTCGTCTAAAACCAGAAAGATGAAACTTCTTAAATAATAATTCATCACCATTAAGTAAGTAGAGGAGAATAAATCAAAGTAGATTAAGTAATGTAAAAATATGGAGATGATTTGGTAGTAAGGGCTACCCTGCGGGAACGCTACGCGAACAGCCCTTAGATTAGGACTAAAGTCCTCTCTACGAGACGCTGCGCTAACACTACAAACTTTGAATTATGCAGATTTTATGATTTACCCAATTACAATTTATAATCCTCAAATGCAAGCAATGCTCAAAGAAATTGTGTGGCAAAAAAAACTAGAAGTTGCTCAAATGCAACAAGATATGTCTTGGGCTTCTTTGCAACGTCAGTTAACCGCTGCTCCTACTGTACGGGATTTTTTCACAGCTTTGCAACAGAGTATTTATAAACCTAGTTTAATTGCCGAAGTGAGAAAAACATCACTTTATCAAAAAGTAATTAGACCAGATTTTGAACCAGTTGCTATTGCTCAAGCCTATAAACGTGGAGGTGCATCTTGTTTATCTGTTGTTACTGATCAAAAGTTTTTTCAAGGTGGTTTTGATCATTTGCGGGCGATTAGATATCGGGTAGCATTACCTCTACTTTGCAAAGATTTTATCATTGATCCTTGCCAAATTTATTTAGCACGTTCGGCTGGTGCAGACGCAATATTATTAATTGCTGCTATTCTTACAGATAAAGAATTACAAAACTTTCTAAGAGTGATTCACTACTTAGGAATGAATGCTATCATCCAAGTTAATAACTTAACTGATTTGGATAGAGTGCTGGAATTAGAAGATGTCCGCATAGTTTCCATTAATAACCAGAGTTTAAGTGATATTGACATCAATATTAATATCACTCAGCAATTATTAATAGCTAGGCGATCGCAACTACAAAAGTTAGGAATTATAGTTACTAGTGAATCGGGAATAGAAACTTCTGATGATTTATCTTTACTTGCTGATGCTGGTGTTCAAACAGTGATTATGGGAGAATCTTTACTTAAAGAAAGCGATTTAGAAGTAGCTGTGCGGAATTTACTCCAATCCAAATTTCCCATTCATCATTAATAACTTGTAGGAAGTAGGTATTGATATAATTAAAAACCTGTCTTCGTGAAAATGGGGGTTAAGCACTTTTCAAAATTCGAGATTATTCCGCCTTCTTCCTTCTTCACTACTTCTATAACAAAGGTTTCCACCAATCACGATTACTAAGATACCATTCCACAGTTAAACGTAAACCTTCAGTAATTGTCACAGATGGAGTCCAACCTAATTCGGTTTTCAGCTTATTAGCATTAATTGCATATCTTCGATCATGTCCAGGTCTATCCTTCACAAAAGTAATTAATTTTTCCGCTGGAGATACTGGTAAATCTGATGCTAATTCATTCATAATTTGACATAAATTTTGGACGAGGCTGATATTTTCAACTTCGTTATTCCCACCAATATTATAATTTTCACCTGGTTTTCCTTGATGGATTACCACATCTAAAGCCCGACAGTGATCACCTACATACAGCCAATCTCTAACATTTTTACCATCACCATAAACAGGTAATTCTTTACCAGTTAAAATATTAATACACATCAAAGGAATTAGCTTTTCGGGAAATTGAAAAGCACCATAATTATTTGAGCAATTGGTGATAATTGTCGGTAAGTTATAAGTATGATAATAAGCCCGAACTAAATGATCACTCCCAGCTTTCGAGGCTGAATAGGGACTATTAGGGCTATATGCTGTAGTTTCCGAAAATGCTGGTGCATCTGGAGTGAGACTACCATAAACTTCATCTGTAGAAACATGAAGAAATAGATAATTACTAGGTTGTGATTTTGCTTCCCAACGCTGACGAAAAGCTTCTAAAAGAGTAAAAGTTCCCACTACATTAGTTTGGACAAATGCAGCAGGTCCAGTAATTGAGCGATCAACATGAGATTCCGCAGCAAAATGAGCTATAGTATCTATATTTTCTGTTAAAAGTAAATTATCAACCAAAGAGCGATCGCATATATCCCCCTGGACAAATCGAAAATTCTCTCTTTCTGCAACCGAGGCTAAATTATGACGATTTCCAGCATAGGTAAGAGCATCCAATACCACTAAACGATCATTTGGATAAGTCTGACACCAATGATGGACAAAATTCGCACCAATAAACCCAGCCCCTCCAGTTACCAATAATCTTCTATTCATTAAAATTACCTAATTACCCTGTAAATATTTCTTCTTAATTTTAGCAAAGATTCTCTGTGTAAATAATTTTGCTAACCGGATTTTTGTAAAATCTGGAATTTTAGCCGAATAATTATTTTTATGGTCAAAGAAATCATTGATATCTGCTAAAATTACTTGTAAGCGGTGAATAATATTCTCAGTTCTATACTCTGCTAACACAGTTTCTGATAAAGTTAGTGATCCTGAAGATTCTAAAACTTTTAAAATCCGTTCTACGTCAAATTCCAAAGCATATCCAGCAATTTTATAACAATTAAAACCCGGATCTAAATAATCAGATAATCCCCCATTCACACTAGAAAAAACTTGACAACCACAAGCTAAAGCTTCCATTGGTTGTAAACCAAATCCTTCACTAACTCCTTGTAACTTCCAATATTCTCCAGAATCGTAAAGATAAACTTTAGTGCGATTAAATAAAGCTGGTAAATCTTCCACATAACTATCAACAACTAATACCTTGCATTTTTTTTCTAAAGCTGGAATTAATGATTTAATTAAATATTCCGAAGATTTCCGCATCTGAACCAAAACATCAATATCTCGATTTTGATGTAAATTAGTAAATCCATCACTAATTTGATTTGGTAAATAATAAATTAGAGAATTTGGTGATTGTTGTCCCCAATAACCTAGAGTATTTCTGCTAACCGTAATAATAGGAATATTCGCTGGTAAATTAATCTGATAACCTGCACTATGAGCATGATAAATCACATTGTAATGTTGTAACTTAGCCGCCAATTTACCAACATCAAAACCCCAACTAATGACAAAAATCACATCATCTAGTTTTTTGTCCTTTAATAAATCATCTAAAAACAACTTATCTGATTCTCGTTGACGATAAGTAACCACCACAGCATCACAAATTTGTTGAGCTAAATCAACAGTTTTCAACTCCGCCCAAAGACCACCACAAGCAAACTTACCATTTGTTCCAGGAACTAAAAAATAAAGTTTTCTCATAATACTAAATATCTACTTTTTACAGTTATTAATTTTCTTCCTTCTTCCTTCTTCCTTCGTGTCCTTCGTTCCTTCGTGGTTCATTAACTCCTGATTCTTATTCTTCCCAACATACCTTAACAAAATGACTTTCTCTGCCCCAAAAATCACGAGTAATAGTAATATTATCAACAGCCAAATTAAAAGGAATAGAAGTTGTAATATAACGTTGAGTGAGCATCCCTAAATCCGGAGCAATTTCCGCCGCTGCTGTGGCTGCTAAACCTAAACCAATCAGTTGTTCAACAGGTCGAAATGGTAAGATAAAAGGCACACTAGCAGCCAATCCAGCCGTTAATAACATAGCTACAGATAAATTTGTGCCACAACGGGGATGTACCGCCAAATCCCATTCTCCAGTAGTAAGACGATGTTGAGCTAATGTTACAGCCCGTCGCAAATCACTAATATTTACATCACCATAGAGAAAAAATCCTTGTTCAGTAGACAAACCACCCAATAATTCATCATCTAATTGCATATTAGAGGTTGTTTCTAGTGGTGAATCGAGGTTTTTATTTTCCCCCAGCAACCACACAGTAGCGTGTTCTAAAGCATGAACTTGACGTAACATGAGGATTTCTTTCAACCCAGGGACAAAAGATAGCTGTTGGAGTAAATCAGCATCTTGGCTGGGGTGAGGGGCGAAAAAATCAAAGCTAAAAGGAGAAGAGTCACCAGAATAAGTAGCATTATTCATCTGTTTTCTTTTGACAACTAATTTTTTTATTGATGTTTTTCAACCACTGCAATCACTGAAACCTTCTATATTTTCCCAATTTCTAATTCCCAATCCCCAGTTCCCAATTTCTATTTAACGCCTAACAATTCCACGTCAAAAAGTAAAGTAGAGTAGGGGGGAATTACACCACCAGCACCACGCGCACCATAACCTAATTCTGAAGGGATAATTAATTGACGACGGCCACCTACTTTCATAGTGCTTAGTCCTTCATCCCAACCTTTAATTACTTGTCCTATGCCGATTTTAAAGCTAAATGGTTGACCGCGATCGCGTGAACTATCAAATTTAGTCCCATCTTCTAAAGTACCGACGTAGTGAACCTCAACGGTTTGTCCAGATTTGGGAGTATCACCTGTTCCCTCTACTAGTTCCACATATTTTAGTCCAGAGGGGGTAGTAACAGTATTGGCTTCAGACATAGTATTGCTCGCTATTAGAGTATTGTTTTCTTGAATGACCGTGGTAGCTAGTTGTGTTTGGGTTAATTGAGTTGCTATTGCAGTATCTTGTTTCCCGCTAATTTGGGTAAATACTAAAATGCCAACACACACCAGCATGAACGCCACGCTGAGGAAAATTCCTTTCAAATTCAGCCCTCTCTGTTTCAATTATTGGTAATCAGATTACTGACAGAACACAAATTAGTTTAAATCAGAAATGACATTTTAGCGCCACAGTTTATTTTCTAAATCCCTGACTTGTCGCTCTAAACGGTCAATTCTCCCTCGTAATTCGTCTACTTCCGACTGACGCGCAACTCCCAAATCCTGCATCATATTTCGCATTTGTCGTTGCATTTGTTCGTCCCAATTGCCTTGTTCAGATTGTAACTGAGTTACAAGATCATCCATTACTGCTTTAGCTTGATCAGGATTGAGCTTACCGTCTTTTACCAATTCATCACTGACTTGCTTAAGTTTGTCTGCAACTAAAGAAGTTGTCCCAATACCCAACATCATTAACTGCTGCAACCAGTTGTTATTATCCATATTCCCTACCTCTGTCTTGTTGCTAAGTGAACTAAATATCCTGGATTTACCTAATTAGGCTTTGGTAAAAGCGTGGTAATTCTAGCCTACACATTTATTTTGGCAAATTTTGTTAGTTGTCAGTTGTCAGTTGTCAGTAGGAAAAATCTGCTCCCCTGCCCCTCTGCCTCTTCACCCCTCTATCCATCCGTGCATTGGTGCGATCGCTTTAGTAACTAACTCGATGATATCTGGAGGTGCTTCCGAAAGCATGACGCTAGGATAAACAGCCGTTCCCCATTGGGGATGTACAAGCACATGGCATTTATTTTCAATTGCTGGATATTTCAATAAAGCTTGGGCTACTGCTGTATCATCGTGGGGAACTAAACCAGAATGAGATAGTAATGGATAGCCTGTACGGGGATCTATTAGGTCTGTTAAATATCCGCGATCGCGCAAATTAAATGCCACATCGCAACCAAAACGCATAAATTTTTCTCGCAGCTTTTCTTTTTCTATTTCTGTTTCTATAGTCATTTCCTCTAAAGGATATTGTGATTGCTGCAAGATAATCACTACCCATAAAAACTGTTGCTGTTTCCAGTCTGGTAATATCTGTTCGCAATTAGCACAGATATATGGACTGGGAGTATGAATGGATATCTCCACTTCTTGTCCTGTTCTGCCAACTAAATGAATCGGACAGCTAGGTTCTGAAATATAAACTTTGGGATAATACACCACATTTATTCTGTTTATGAAAGTTTTTAAATTTATCTCTGCTAAAAATGATAACTCTTAAATCTACAGATAAATCATCCAATTTTGCGAATAATTAGGTAAGGACAATTATTTACTAAAATATGCCGTGTGTTAAAATCGAACATCAATCAGCTTTTTCTGCCATTCAGAATTATTGTGCGGATGTTCTTCATCATCCTCCCAGTTTTGAGGATTACTCAAGATATATTGTTTAATATTACTTAAATGCTCTTCACTCCTAATGACCGATTCATAATAATTACGTTGCCAAAAAGAAACATCAGAATCATAACGAATTAAATTAACGCGCCGAGTCACAGAGCATTTAAATCCATTAATAAATGAACCCAAAGAACGAGACTGTAAACCCTCTTGGTTGAATCCCTGAATGCAATAGCTTCGCTCGCTGTAGGCATCTCCCTTCCCTTGATCTTGATCTTTAATCCAAACAATTCCATGTAAATGATTAGGCATTAAAACCCATTCATCCAATTCAATCTCTTGCCGAATTTCTGATGATTTTAACCATTCTTGAACAACTATTTGGCCAATTTGATTTAGCTGTATTTCACCCTGTTTAACATCACCAAACCAGCATTGTTTCTGATAAGTACAAATCGTCACAAAATAAGCTCCAGCTTGAGCATAATTGTAATCAGTAAGCCGAATTGAACGGCGGTGATGTTTTTCGGGATCAAACGTCATAACCAAATCAATAATTTAATTTCGTAGGGGCTTACGGTGTAAGCCCTCTTAATTCACGATTACATACATATAAGGGAAAGAAGTGATATGAGACAGACATAATATGGTTGATTTCGTAGGGGCTTACGGTGTAAGCCCTCTTAATTCACGATTACATACATATACAAGAAAGGCGTGATATGGGACAGACATAATATGGAAGGGCGCAGGCCCTGCGCCCCTACGTGCGAAATGTATTATGGTTTAACCGCTGGTTAGTTGTTTGATATGCGCTGGGAATCTGGCATTTTGTAGTGCTTGTACTGCTGTTCCTGAATCTTGTACCCAAAACTGTCTACCAAAGCGGACAATTTCTCGGTGATTTCCGGCTTGAACAACCCCAATTACTGGTATTCGTGATTTATCTTTATCCCCAGCCTGTGTTTTAAGAATAGTATTTAAACGATGTTGTTCTTCAATTGTCCCGGCTTGTTGTGGACTAAGTTCCACTAAAATCATTTTTACTGTTTCTACAGTTTCGGCATCTTCAAGAATAAATTGAGTTTGATCATCACGGCGATCTACCTTACCCCAAATAATCAATCTAGCATCAACTTCTAGTAGAGAACTAATCCGCTCGTATGTTTTAGGAAAAACGACAGCTTCTGACGCAGCAGATAAATCTTCAACTTGCAAAATTGCCATAGAGTCGCCTTTTTTTGTGACAACCTTTTTGACATTATTCAACATTACCACGGCACAAAGTAGGGAATCATCTTTTTGTTCTCCTAGTTGTGCGAGGTTAATAGGTGCAAGGACTGAAGATGATTGTCTAATAGATTTGAGAGGATGATCTGATAAATAAAATCCTAATAATTCTTTTTCCATCCGTAATTTTTCTTGAGGTGGTAAATCATTGACAGGAGGAGCTTTCGGTGCAGATTCAAAAGCGTTCTTTTGGGGTTGGTTATTGTTATCTGCAAATCCACTTCCTAATAAATCAAAGATGTTTCCTTGTCCACTGGCTTTATCTCTAGCTCTAGATTGCGCCCACTCATAAACTAATTCTGAATCATGAATTAATTGGTTGCGGTTAGGTTCAATTTTATCAAACGCTCCACAGTTAATTAGTGATTCTATAGTTCGCCGATTCATCGCTCGTAAATCAACGCGATCGCAAAAATCCGCCAGAGATTTAAATGGGACTAATTCTCCTGATTCTTCCCTAGCTTCTAAAATTGAGGCGATCGCATTTTGTCCCACATTCCGCACCGCCGAAAATCCAAATAAAATCTTCCCATCTACCGGAGTAAAATCTAAACCAGAGCGATTAACATCTGGTGCATCAATCACAATACCCATATTAGAGCAATTATCAAGATACTTCCGCACTTTGTCAGTATCCCCACTGTTAGCGGTTAATAACGCCGCCATATATTCCAATGGGTAATTTGCTTTTAAATATGATGTTTGATAAGTTACGTAAGCGTAAGCTGTAGAGTGAGATTTATTAAAACAATTAGAAGCAATAAAACCATTTTTAATCACAAAATTATGGTCACTTTCCACACCAATATCATAAACATTGGCTTGACCCACATAAGTACGAGAAACTATTTTAACCATATTATTTAGCTCTTTGTAAATTTGTTTATTGATATCTTAATAGTCATTATCAGCCACACAAATACCTTTACATTTAATACCATTTGTAGCAGTGCGTAGACAATGGGGACAGAGAACCTCTTCCTTTTCCGTTGCTTGATTTATCTCTATATTAGTATTTGCCTGTAGCTTGTCTTTTTCTGTCTGGATTTTATCATTCATAGGAAGGTAGTAATTTTTCGCTGTTTAAATTTTACAAGTCATCCAATTTTATTGAGATATCGTATGGGCTTGTAGACTTACAAACAATGGATCAATACTGCTATTTTCATCGGCATATATAGCATCTAATTGTTGAGTAATTTGATCCGGTTGATGAGTTCTCAAGTATTCTTTAAGTGCCACAGCATAAAGCTGACTACGAGATAAACCTTTATGTTTTGCAAACTGTTCAGCAGCTTCAAAAAGAGGGTCAGGAATGGAAATTGCTGTTTTCATAGCTTGGTATAACTTGAGTTATACCTTTATGTTACCGATTTTTTGTAATTAATGCTGGAAATTTAGCTATTTCTACGGCGAGCGAAGCAATCATACTGCTACCCAAAAATCATGATTGAGTTGAGCAAAGCTGTATCTAACACTTTCCCATCCTTACCGATTTTGCTCCACAGCCTGTGATGTAAGAATCTATTATGTTAATGTTGTCATCTTGCCTCTTCAGATTTCCTACTACTTGAATACTCGTTAGAGATAATATTATTTTTAGTAATTCTGTCTTGTGTTCTTCACTTAACATTACTGGATATTTTCCACGTATTTTATTTTCTATCTTCGATTTAAGCTCGGATGTAAGTAACTCTAAATCAAACTTTACTCTATCACCGTCATCAAAAATTGGCAAAAAAGAATACTCATCTTTTCTATCAAACCATTGCCTACTTACATAAGTGTATTTTCCAGTATGTTGTCCAATAAAAGGGTATTTAAAATGTCTTTCCCATAGGCTAGATTTATTATTTTGGTAATCCTGTTTAAACTCTTTAGGTATTCCTTGTTGCTTATCTGGCCACTTGGCAGCATGATCTACAACAAAAACTGTGTCTAGTTGAATAGTTCTTTTATGGGCAGCATCTCCACTACAGAAAAATATATATGATCCTTCTGTGATATAGGCATCATTTGACTCAGGACTTCTTCGTAATTGCGTGGCATGACAGTACGAATAAAGCCACTTTTCTGAAAATACAAATGGATCTTCATTTCCATCTGGTTCATCTACCCAAACATTACCTTGCCAATCTGTAAGTTGATGTTCAATTAAAGCTTTACCTTTGACTTCAGTTTTTTTCCTTGCATAGTCAGGATGGAATATTAAATAATGTAGTGGCTGCATCAATAACACCCAATTCAGGTAACATAACTATTATACTGTAATTACGGAATAACCCTCAAGTATTTTCTCCCCAATTGCTCATTGTTCCGATTTCATTGATTAAATTTATATCACAGCATATCCCTTATGTTGCCTAACATTTTGCGGGTGAAAACCTAAAACAATCTTATCTTTAGGAATTCCCGCTGCTTCTAATTCATAGGTAATACCATCTTCGGTATCATCTCTTTGTACCCAGATTTTGCCATCAATAATCTAAACTCTCAAAACTCTCTTTGCGTCTGGAGCGCCTCTGCGTGAGAAAAAAATCTGCTGTAACTTCAGACGAAAATTCCCCAATCCCCAGTCCTGGAAATGCTAAAATCAATGACTTGATTCCTTAAAGAGAACAATTATGGCATCCATCCGCGAGTTGCACGAACAGATAATCAGTAAAGAACGTTCTGCCGTTGAAATTACCCAAGAAGCATTAAATCGGATTCAAGAGTTAGAACCAAAACTGCACAGTTTCCTCACTGTCACGACAGAACAAGCCTTAAAACAAGCTCAAGCTGTGGATGCAAAAATTGCTGCGGGAGAAGAAATTGGCATCTTAGCGGGGATTCCTATCGGGATTAAGGACAATTTGTGTACGAAGGGGATTGTCACAACCTGCGCTTCCCGGATTTTAGAAAATTTCGTGCCACCTTACGAATCCACCGTTACCCAAAAACTAGCTGATGCTGGGGGTGTAATGGTAGGTAAAACCAACTTAGATGAGTTTGCAATGGGGAGTTCTACAGAAAACTCCGCTTATCAAGTTACCGCTAATCCTTGGGATTTATCCCGTGTTCCTGGTGGTTCTTCCGGTGGTTCAGCAGCAGCCGTAGCAGCCGATGAATGTGTGGTTTCCCTGGGTTCGGATACAGGGGGTTCAATTCGTCAACCGGCTTCCTTCTGCGGTGTCGTAGGGATGAAACCAACTTATGGGTTAGTTTCCCGTTATGGTTTAGTGGCTTATGCTTCCTCTTTAGACCAAATTGGACCATTTGGACGCAGTGTAGAAGATGCGGCTATATTGTTGAGTGCGATCGCTGGCTATGATCCACAAGATTCCACCAGTCTCAAAGTTGCCATTCCTAACTATGCTGCTAGTTTAAAACCGGATCTCAAAGTTGGCAAAAAATTGAGAATTGGTGTAATTACAGAAACCTTTGGTGAAGGTTTAGATCCAGAAGTAGAAGCCGCTGTCACCAAAGCCATTGAACAACTTCAAGAATTAGGTGCAGAAATTCATCCTATTTCTTGTCCCAGTTTCCGCTATGGTTTACCAACTTACTATATTATCGCTCCTTCGGAAGCATCAGCTAATTTAGCGCGTTATGATGGCGTTAAATATGGTTTGCGTTCTCCAGATGCCGATAATCTTTTATCAATGTACACCCGGACTCGTTCTCAAGGTTTTGGAGCGGAAGTCAAACGCCGGATTATGATTGGTACTTATGCTCTTTCAGCTGGTTATTATGATGCCTATTATTTGAAAGCGCAAAAAGTCCGTACTTTAATTAAACAAGACTTTGAAAAAGCTTTTGAAACAGTAGATGTTTTAATTTCTCCAACTGCACCTACAACCGCATTTCAAGCTGGAGAAAAAACCACTGATCCTTTGAGTATGTATTTAAATGATTTAATGACTATTCCTGCTAATTTAGCTGGTTTACCTGGTATTAGTTTACCTTGTGGTTTTGATAGTAAAGGTTTACCAATTGGACTACAAATAGTTGGTAAGGTTTTAGGAGAAGAACAACTTTTCCAAATAGCTTATGCCTATGAACAATCAACTAATTGGCATTTACAAAAACCCAAAATTGCTTAGTTTTTTCCTCGTAGGGGTTTACGGCATAAACCCCTATATTATTACTTTTTTTCATGTGTTCAAAAAATGTTAGATTAACATTTCTGTATTAGTCAAAATCAAATTAAATGACTCGCTTTATACATGACCAATTCGCCAAGCAATATCTAACTGAACTATTAACACCTTACGGGCAAGTAGAAACCAGCAAAGATATCACCGCAGAAGTTAGACAAATAGACGTTTTATTTATCCCCTCATCCCAACCAACACCAAGCCTAGAAACACTCGGATTACTAGGGCAAATGGCGACAAATTATGCTATATTTGAACCATTTCGCAATGCCGTTAGCAAAAGTGAAATTCGCAGTTGTATGGGTAAATTATTTGACATCCATGCTGATCTAGAACGGCAATCTAACCGCAATAATACCCGTATAAATGAAGCAGAATTACCTCGTCTGTGGATTTTTACTCCTACAGCATCAGTGGAACTTCTAGCAAGTTTTAATGGTACTGCGGATGAAGACAACTGGGGAAAAGGAATTTATTTTTTTGGAGAAGGATTCAAAACAGTAATTATTGCGATTCATCAACTTTCTAGTACACCAGAAACATTGTTTTTGAGGGTTCTAGGAAAAGGAAAAGTACAAAGACAAGCAGTAGAAGAATTAGAAGCACTGGCTAATGATAGTCCTTTTTTTGCGGATATTATACAATTAGTACATAACCTAATTGCTGTATTATCGGCTCGTCAGCGTCAAGAACAAGATATTGATAAAGATGATCAGGAGTTGATTATGAAATTATCGGAAATTTATCAGCAACAATTAGAAGAACTGAAAAAACAAGGACTTCAAGAAGGACGACAAGAAGGACGACAAGAGGGACGACAAGAAGGACTTCAGGAAGGAATTCATGTAGGACTTCAGGAAGGACGACAAGAAGGACTCAAGGCAGGTGTAGAAAGAGAAAGACGTGCTATGATTGAAAGTATCCTACAAGTGCGTTTTGGTCAAATTGATGCAGAATTAACAAGAATAATCAATCCTCTAATTGCCATGTCCAGAGAAGAATTTACTCCTTTACTTCTACAATCATCTCGTGAGGAATTATTAGCTAAATTTGCCTAACAATAGTACAGAGAAAGTAGAGAATTAGGGGTTTAGCAATGCTAAATCCCCACATTTAGGTTTTGAAAATATGTTCATTGATTGCCATGATCCATAATTGATTATATTTTGTTCACGACTAATTTAGGATTACTATAGAAGTTTCAAAAGTATGAGATCATCAAGATCATATAAACTGATTTTTAATCAACGTATAATCAAAGGAGTCTAAACAGATGGAACAAAATCGTCAGTCAACAGTAATCATCACTGGTGCGTCTTCAGGAGTTGGTTTGCAAGCAGCAAAGGCGATCGCTGATAAAGGAAACTGGCACGTCATTATGGCTTGTCGGGATTTAATTAAAGCCGAAAAAGCGGCTCAAAGTGTGGGAATGCCTAAAAATAGCTACACACTGATGCACATTGATTTAGGCTCGTTAGAAAGCGTTAGACAGTTTGTTAACAATTTTAGAGCCACTGGCAAATCCTTGGAAGCCTTGCTTTGCAACGCTGCCATTTATATGCCTTTAATTAAAGAACCTTTATTTTCTCCCGAAGGATATGAATTAACTGTCACCACAAATCACCTCGGACATTTTTTACTGTGTAACTTGATGTTGGCAGATTTGCAAAAGTCACCTGCTGCTGATAAGAGATTGGTAATTTTGGGAACTGTGACTCACAACCCAGATGAATTGGGTGGAAAAATTCCTCCTCGTCCAGATTTGGGTAATTTTGAAGGTTTTGCCGCCGGTTTCCAAGATCCAATTTGCATGATTGACGGTAAGCAATTTGAACCAGTCAAAGCTTACAAAGATAGCAAGGTGTGTAACGTTCTCACCATGCGCGAACTACATAATCGTTTTCATGAATCAACCGGCATTACCTTCAGTTCTCTCTATCCTGGTTGTGTAGCGACAACGGCGTTATTCCGCAATCACTATCCGCTGTTTCAGAAAATTTTCCCTCTTTTCCAAAAGTATATTACTGGGGGATTTGTCACTGAGGAATTATCTGGACAGCGCGTTGCTATGGTAGTTGCTGATCCTGAATACAAACAATCAGGTATTTATTGGAGTTGGGGAAATCGTCAAAAAGAAGGACGGACATCTTTTGGACAAAAGGTTTCTCCCCAAGCACGAGATGATGAAAAAGGCAAGCGGATGTGGGATCTCAGCTATCAGTTGGTGGGATTGGGAAAAGAAGCTGAAAAAGCAAAATCTCTAATTTAATTGATAATTGATAATTGATAATTGGTAATTCAGAATTGTCAATTGTCAATTGTCAATTGTCAATTGTCCATTGTCCATTGTCAATTGTCCATTGTCCATTGTCAATTGTCCATTGCCTGTTCCCTAAATTGAATAATAAAGGGGAAAAGATTTAGCATCTTTAGGCTTAACGTAAACCTTTTCTTGGGGTGCTAATTTTAATTCATCAAACTGTTCCCTTGTTAAATGGGCTTTAATCATTTGTCCGTCATCTAAGGTTAATTCAACTTGAATTTCCCAGCCTAAATGAATGATTCTGCTAACTGTAGCTTGTGCTGTTGTCCCATTACTAACTGTTTCAATGATGATATCTTGGGGACGCAAAAATGTTTCTGGATTTGTTGATTCAAAACCGCTACTTTGAAAAATTTTCGCAGAACTTGGTAATACATTCACCGGACCGATAAAACTCATCACAAAGGCTGATGCAGGATGATCATAAATATTTGCGGGTGTTCCTACCTGTTCAACTTTGCCTTTATTCATTACCACGATTTCATCAGCAACTTCCATTGCTTCTTCTTGATCATGGGTAACGAAAACTGTGGTAACATGAACCTCATCATGAAGACGACGTAACCAGGCTCGTAAATCTTTGCGAACTTTGGCATCAAGTGCGCCGAAAGGTTCATCTAATAATAAGACATTGGGTTCTACAGCTAAAGCTCTAGCTAATGCTACCCGTTGTCTTTGTCCACCGGAAAGTTGTGAAGGATAGCGATCGCCTAATCCACTTAATTGCACTAATTCTAATAACTGTTCTACTTTCCCTTGAATTTTCTTTTTGGGGGCTTTGCGAATTTCTAAGCCAAAGGAGATATTTTGGCGGACAGTTAAATGTTTAAATAGGGCATAGTGCTGAAAAACAAAGCCAATATTTCTTTCTTGCACACTTTGATAGGTGGCATCTTTACCAGTCAGAATTATCTTACCACTATCTGGCATTTCCAAACCAGATATTAACCGCAATAGGGTGGATTTACCAGATCCAGATGGACCAAGTAAAGCTACTAGCGAACCACTCTGAATTTCCAGATTTACTTGATCAACTGCTTGGAAACTACCAAAGTGTTTGGAGACGTTTTCAACTACTATACCCACTTATATTATCCTTCTACAAATAATCTACGGTTTTTAGGTAGGAATACCGTATTTTACTATTTATATCATAAATCTCTGCTGTGGTATCATGAAAATTCATAAATTTCCAGAATTTGAAGTTTTGGGTTAAATAATCAAATTTTATCACTGGCGATCGCGCTCTAACTGATCAATTACCTTTTGCAAATACCAATCATCTGACATTCCCGGATAATTATATTCCTGTTGCTGAATTAAACGGTTTGCTATTTCCTGTTGTCCTCCCACTAAACGCAAAAGCCGCTGTCGTAAAATTTGATATTTCTGATTTTTGATTTCGGGATTGGAAGTTTGAATTTTTTGTAAACTATTTAATACCTGTTGATAATTTTCCCAATCTTCTTGTTCGCAGTAAATACTAACTGCTTTTTGATAATCGGATATAGCATTTTGAATTTCTTCTAACAATGTATAAACAAGACCACGATGATAGTAAGCTGGAGCATAATTAGGATTGAGTTGCAGTGCTTGACTATAGTCTTGAATTGCTTTGAGATAATCACTCATACTGCGATAAATATTCCCTCTAGCAACATAAACTAAGGGATCTTCAGGTTGTTTTTGTAATGCTTGGTTTAAATCAGACAATGCTCCTTGATAATCACCAATTTGGGAACGGGCTTTTCCTCGGTTACGATAAACAATCCCATCTTGAAAATTTAGTTGTAGTGCATGATTAAAATCGGCGATCGCTTCATGATAATTACCAAGTTTACACTGCACCACACCACGACAACAATAAGCTTGGGCATCATTGGGATCAGCCTTTAATACCCAATTCAAATCAGCAATTGCGGCGCTGGTTTCTCCTTGTTCTGCCTTTGCTAATAATTGTTGAAAATATTGATTAGTAGAAATTATAGATTCAGGAGCAGACTTAG
Organism: Anabaena sp. UHCC 0204; assembly: GCF_009711975.1. Taxonomy (GTDB): domain Bacteria; phylum Cyanobacteriota; class Cyanobacteriia; order Cyanobacteriales; family Nostocaceae; genus Dolichospermum. Next base: position 66,651 of record NZ_VIKW01000017.1, on the reverse strand, counting down.
TTACTGGCTGAATTGATTTCTCTGGTGATTGTAGTTGTTTAATTTTTTCCAAACAGCTATAACATTTGTCTTTATCTTTCTGTTCTAAATATAATTCGGCTGCTTTTTTAAAATTAGCGATCGCCTCTTGAATATATCCTTGTTTCCGTCGCACCATTCCCCGTAAATCATAAGCAGCCGCATAAAGAGGATTAAGACGAATTACTTTTTCTACATCATCTAAAGTCCCCGGCAGGTTTTTTAATGTTAACCTAGCTAAAGCTCGACAATAAAAAGCTTCTACACTCAATTCATCCAATTTTATCGCCTTGCTATAATCATCAACAGCTTGGAGAATTGCCCCAGAATCATAATATGCTAAACCTCGTTGGATATATGCCTTGCTAAAGTTAGGATTTTCCTGAATAGCAGCGTTAAAATCCTCTATAGCACCTGCATAATTTTTTTGTTGAGCTTTTTCTAATCCCCGATGGTAAAATTCGTTATTCATATTGGTAATTGGCAATTGGTAAATATAAATTACCCATCATCATCAGTATATTCTTGTTATCATTATTTAACCAAAGCAAAAATAAAAAAATCACTATGACACAAGCACCGATACAAGTAATTGGAGGTGGACTCGCAGGAACAGAAGCAGCGTGGCAAATAGCTCAAGCAGGCGTTCCTGTAATTCTCCATGAGATGCGCCCCAAAAGGTTCAGCCCTGCCCATCATACCGAAAATTTGGCAGAATTGGTATGTAGTAACTCCTTTGGGGCAATGGCAAGCGATCGCGCAGCCGGATTATTACACGAAGAATTACGCCAACTCGGCTCTATTGTCATCTCCAAAGCAGATGAACACGCAGTCCCCGCTGGTGGGGCTTTAGCGGTAGATAGGGGACAATTTGGGGAAGATTTAACCCAAACTTTAGCAAATCATCCTTTAATTGATTTTCGTCGCGGGGAAGTTACCGCAATTCCTGAAGGTATCGTTGTTTTAGCTTCTGGACCTTTAACCAGTCCCGATTTAGCCGCAGATTTACAGCGATTTACGGGGATGGAATATCTCAATTTTTTTGATGCTGCTAGTCCAATTATTGTGGGTGATTCTATTAATAAAGATATTGCTTTTATGGCTTCCCGTTATGACAAAGGTGAAGCAGCTTATCTGAATTGTCCCATGAATAAAGAGCAGTATTTAGAATTTCGAGAAGCACTTTGTCAAGCAGAACAAACAGAATTAAAAGACTTTGAAAAGGAAACAGCAAAATTTTTTGAAGCTTGTTTACCAATTGAAGAAATGGCACGCAGAGGGGAAGATACCATGCGCTATGGTCCTCTCAAACCAGTGGGTTTATCTGATCCTCGCAATGGAGAACGTAATTATGCGGTAATTCAATTGCGACAAGAAGATAAAGCTGGTCAACTTTGGAATATGGTCGGATTTCAAACTAATTTGCGTTGGGGTGAACAAAAACGAGTTTTTCAAATGATACCTGGTTTGGAAAAAGCTGAGTTTGTCAGATTAGGAGTCATGCACCGCAATACTTTTTTAAATGCACCACAATTAATGTCTGCAAGTTTGCAATTTAAAGAACGTCCAACTTTATTGGCTGCGGGACAATTAATAGGAACAGAAGGTTATACTGCTGCATCTGCGGGAGGTTGGTTAGCGGGAACAAATGCAGCCAGGTTAGCATTAGGAAAAGAACCACTAATTTTACCCATCACAACGATGATGGGGGCTTTATTTGAGTTTATCAGATCCGCTGCACCTAAGCATTTTCAACCCATGGCTCCTAATTTTGGTATTGTCCCAGATTTGGGTGTGAGAATTAAGAGTAAACCGGAAAAATATGGTCGTTACCGCGATCGCTCTTTGGCTGATTTAGCAAGTTGGAAATCTACAAATTTAGGATAATCAATCAGATCCCCGACTTCTTTTTTGGGCGTTGCTGATAGCCTGCGTGGCGATAGCCATATTGAGGTATGAAATTCCTAAATTGAACCTTTAAAACTCTTACCTTTGCGTCTTTGCGCCTTTGCGTGAGACTAAAATTCATACCGTTAATCAGCAACGCCCTTTTTTGATATTGTCAATAAATTATATACAGTAGGGGCGAAGCATTTGGTGTAAGGGCGAAGCATTCGGAAAATAAACTTGGGAAAAACCGAGAATTTGTCGCCCGAATGCTTCGCCCCTACTCAATTTAAGGAAATGAAAACGGCATGGCATTTTTCTCAAAAATTAGATGGTGGTGGTTATTCCTGATATGTGGCTGCATTTTCTGGATTGTTGTCATATTGTTACCAGTATCAGCAAATTCTATTAATACTCTTAAACAACAACAACAACAAGTTCAGCAACAACGTCAAAATGTTATTCAAGAACAAAATCGCTTAACCAATTTACAAAACGAAGCGCAAAAACATCTTGGTGGTTTGAACGAAAATCTCCAAACTACTAATAATTATATTCAAGATAGTGAAACCAAATTACAACAAGCTACCCAAATTCTTCAACAGTTAGAAAGTGATTTAGCGATCGCTCAACTGGATTATGAAAATCGCCAAATAGCTACAGTAACAAGGTTGCGGTTTCTTCAGCGTTCCCCAACTTCTCAAGGTTGGGCGGTTTTATTACAAAGTCAAAATATTAGCGATTTTATTAGTCGTCGTTATCACCTAAAATTAGTTTATCAAGCAGATCAGCAAATTTTAGGAAAACTATCTCAACAAGCAAACTTATTAATTAAACAAAGAACAGAAGTAGAAGGACAAAAAAATCAAATTGCTTTAATCAGAGAACAATTACTAGCTCAAAAAGCAGATTATCAAACTCAAACACAATCACAAACAGAATTAGTTCAACGATTAAATAGCGATCGCTTGGCCTTAGAAGCCGCCCAAAATCAACTAGAACAAGACTCTCAAAGTCTCACCCTTTTAATTCAACAAAAAATTGCCGAACAACAAGCCTTAGAAGCAGCCAGAGCCAAAACAGCTAGTAAAAATGTGATTATTCCCGGAACAGGGATCTTTGCACTTCCCAGCAACGCACCCACTAGCAGCCCTTTTGGTTGGCGAGTCCACCCTATTCTCGGCTATCGGCGCTTTCACGCAGGTTTGGATTTCGCCGCCAGTCATGGTAGTCCAATTCGCGCCGCAGATTCAGGAACAGTGATTTTTTCCGGTTGGTATGGTGGTTATGGAAAAGCCGTCATTATTAGTCACAGCCAGGGACTCACCACCCTCTATGGACACAGCAGCGAACTATATGTGAGTGAAGGACAAACCGTACAAAAAGGACAAGCGATCGCTGCTGTCGGTTCTACAGGTTTATCCACAGGTCCCCATCTCCATTTTGAAGTCCGTCGTAATGGTACACCAGTTGACCCAGCAATGCTCATTTTGAAACAAATAAGATAAAATTCTCTGATTTAAATAGAGAACTTGTGTTGAACTATCGTTTTTTAACAGTGGAAATACAATGGAGGGCGCAGACCCTGCGCCCCTACGGTTAAAAATCTACTCCTCGCTTCAGTTCTACTCCTTGATTTGCGTAGTGTTTATGACAGTAAACCTCCGAGTGAATACTGGCTAAATCAAAATATGCTGGTTGGTTTTGACAGCGACCAGTAATAATGATTTCTGTGTCTCTGGGTTTACGTAGCAAAGCTTGCACAATAGGATCTACAGGCAATAATTCTAAATCCACAGTGGGATTGAGTTCATCGAGAATGATGGTTTTATACACACCAGAGGCGATCGCTGTTTTGGCAATTTCCCAACCTCTCTGCGCTTCTATATAGTCTAAGTCTTGTCGAGAATTACGCCAAACAATGGCATCACGTCCACAACGTTGATGATCTACTACTTCAGGATAGGATTGTTGTAAAGCTGCGATCGCTGCATCCTCAGTATAACCACTACCACCTTTCAACCACTGCATAATTAATACACGGGTAGATCCAGGATGATTAATACCTCTACCAATGGCCTGCAGGGCTTTACCCAAGGCACTGGTAGATTTACCTTTACCCGCACCAGTATAAATTTCAATCCCTTCAATTAATAGTTCTGCGGCTGTTGGATGATGATGGGGTTTCATTTCCGAATGCAAATCCGCAATATCTAGTAACTGTTGCGGTGCAGCGCGTCCAGTAGCGATAATTTCCAATTCCTGGAGTTTAGATTTTAAGGTTTTTACCACCTCATCCACAGGTAGCAAACCCAAATCTAAAACCGGGTTAATTTCATCTAGGACTACAACCGAGTATAACCCTGATGCGATCGCCCCCTTAGCTACATCCCAACCCCGTGCAGCTTCAGTTCTATCAAAAAGTGTAATCTCATCATGGCCAAAAAACTCCGCTCTTCCTGTGCGAACCTGATCGATTAAATGGGGAAAACCACGCTGTAAAGCTGCGATCGCACCATCCTCATCATAATCACGTTCTGGACCTTTCAAAAACCGCAATAGTAAGACGCGGTTAGAATCACTCGGTGTATTTATTCCCAAACCAATCGAGCGCAAAACCACCCCTAAAGCCGCTTGGGACTTACCTTTCCCAATGCCATCATATACGTGAATTTGACCTGTAAGCCGCTCAGAACGCACTTGCGCTGTGCGAATACCGATGCCGTTCCTTGTCATCTTTTGAAAAGCTATAAAGTGGCAATTCCTTATCTTATCGAAACTATGGTCTAGGGTGTGGGGTTTTATCTTCATTCCTACGTATCAAAGTTTGATAGATGTATTAATAATCTTAATCAAAATCTCTTGGCATACCCAGATCATAAATGCCATAACAATGAGATAATTGCCTACTATCCGTATTCTTTCAGTTATAATCTGGACAACTAAGTAAAAAAAATCAAAAATAAGTCAGTAGAGACATTCCTCCAGAACATCTCTACAGGAGTCAGCAATTTCCCATAAATTATAAATTACAAAATCTCGTTGTTTTCATAACTATGTCTGAAGAATTAACACTACCCATAATTTTACCCCTTGGTGCAATATTTTTTGGCATATTATTCTTACTGACTGCCATTCCCATAGAAGCTTACGTCCTGAATAAGTCCCTAAAGTTTGATAAAAAAACTAGCATTTTTTATGCTATTTCCATGAATGTTTTTTCTTGTGTAATTGGCTGGATTGTGTTTTTTGTAACTGAGCCAATGTTCTCTATTGCTATGAAATCAGAATTGATTAATTACATATTTTTCAATAAGCTCAAAGATCCTAGCATTGGGACAATGATAGTCCTATTATCCTTTACTATTTTTCTAGCGACTTTTTTAGTTAAATTTCTCCTGATTAAGCTCCTGATAATTTTCATGGATGAGGCAGGAAAAGCCAAAGAAATAGAACTCGCTTCCTCACAACAAAGAACAAGCTATATGAATATAGCTAAATTGCAAAATACTAATCTCATAACTGCTACATTAATAGCAAATTCACTCAGTTATAGTGCTATAACCTTGATCATCTTAATTCGCTCTCGGTAAAAATAGATGAAAGACATGAACAATCATCTCAACATAAATTAGAGGTAATCAAATGGATTCATTATTCAAAGATGTATTAGGCATATTTAAATTTATTCAAGGTTTATTTGCTGGAGTGCAGAAACTTTTCACGCCACCAAAAGCATATTCATGGCAGACATTTATTTACTTGAGTCTTTTTTCTTGGGGAATATCATATTTTGCCGTCGGTTACATAAAAGATACTATTGCTTTTTGTGGTTGGCTATTTTTAGTAGCAGGAACAGCTTGGTATACTACCGATGATCCTTTAAGATTTCCGGGAACTTTTATGCCCATAGGGGCTATCATCACTGGCTTTTTAGTCAGTGTTTTTGCCTTTGGCCATCAAGAGAATGTATTAACATCTAATACCATAGTTATTTGGCCGACAATAGCCGCCATAGTCACCGCCCTACCTAACTTTTTTGAAGGAACAGGAGGAACATCCGCAAAAGCCAAACTTCCTAAATTACAAGACCGTCAAAAAGTTGTAGTTTTGTTAGGTTGGTGTATGCTGATTAGTTGTTGGATTCAGTTTTACTTTGTGATAGATAAATGGTTGAAAGAATATCCTAGTTTACGTGCAGACAACTTTGAAAAAAGTGCCTTTGTGATTAGATTAGAACCACCAACACCTCAGCCCAAAAATGGTGATTTGATTTTAAATAAAATTCAACCATTAGTTAATCAACAAATTGGCAATAGACCTTGGTCAGAAGTCGAAAAATGGTTACTAGAAGCTGATCAACAACTAGGTAACTTAGGTAGAAGAACCATTGAAAGTAACCTGAATAAATCTAAAGAAAAACTACTATGGCGAGTTGAACCCCGTGTAGTGAATATCAAATCTGGATATAGACTGGACATTTTAACTATTTGGGGTGGACCAAGTGCAGATGCTCAAGGATATTACTGGAGAAAATCTTGTCTGATTCAACCATCTAATCCTAGTCAACAAACAGAGAATAAAACCACAGTAGCTAAAGTTGCTTGCGATCGCACAAGTACATTTATCGTCGGTTCTCCACCAGCACAACAATAAGGGAAAATTAAACATTAATAACTACTATGAATGTAATTAGAACTGTTGTCATGGCCAAGAATGTGTTTAAGGAAGTGATCCGCGATCGCATCCTCTACATTATTGGTTTTTATGCAATCCTTCTGGCTATTGCTTTCCGCGCAATTCCTGAATTTGCCACCACTACTGCTGATAAAATCTTTTTAGACTTTGGTTTAGCAGCCATGAATGTCATTGGTTTGATTGTGGCTATATTTATCGGTACGGGATTGGTTAACAAAGAAATCGAAAAACGCACCATCTTAGTATTAATTGCCAAACCCATCAGCCGCAGTGAATTTATTGTCAGTAAATACTTAGGACTATCAGCCGTTATCGCTGTCTTAATTTCCACAATGACAATAATCTATGTCGGATTTTTGCAAATTGGTCAGGTATCCTATCCAGTTACTAGTATTTTTCTGGCTGCACTATTCATATTCTTTCAATTATGTTTAATTACGGCTGTAGCCATCACACTAGGCGTTTTTACCAGTTCCCTTATCGCCACAGCTTTAACATTTGCAGTCTATTTAATGGGGACTATTACTCAAGATTTAGTGGCATTAGGTCGCTTAAGTGAAAACCCAGGTATGGAACGCATCACTCAAGGGTTATATCTGTTATTACCAGATTTATCTAGATTAGATTTGAAAAATGATGCTGTTTATGGTTTACAAGCATTACCTGACACAATCACATTATTTACTAATGCTGGTTATGGTTTACTTTATAGTTTTATGTTGTTAGCATTTGCTATTCTCATCTTTTTACGCAGGGAGTTTTAATGAATCGGTGTTGCTGATTAAGAGTATGATTTTGTTTCACGCAGAGACGCAGAGTCACAGAGAGTAAGAGTTTGAAATAATTGATTTTTGAATTTCATACCCTAATTCAGCAACGCCATGAATCAGTTTTTTGACTCGGTGACTCCTATCCCTAATTAATCATTTCCCCATGTTCTTAATTGCCAATAGACTAATAATAATGTCACTCCTAAAAGTACCGTTGCTACTGCTGCGGCATAACCAAAATCAAATTGCCCAAATGCTTCTTGATATGTATAGTAAACCAACAAATTGGTAGAATTTAATGGTCCACCACCAGTCATGACATAAACAGGTTCAAAACTACGTAATGTAAATATTGCTGTAGTAATGGTCGCAAATATTACCGTTGGTCTGAGTCCTGGTAGGGTAATATGCCAAAATTGTTGCCAGTCATTAGCCCCATCTAATTCCGCAGCTTCATAGCGACTCAGGGGAATTGCTTGTAATCCGGCTAAAAAAACTACCATATTAAAGCCGATTTGTTTCCAAATACTAAATAAAATAATTACTGGCATTGCCCAAAAGGTATTTGATAACCAAGAAATTGTACCAATACCATACATAGATAAAAGTCCATTGATTGGTCCTGTATCTTGAAATAACCAGCGAAAACCTAAGCCAGCAGCCACAAGGGAGATAATTGAGGGGAGAAAATAGGCACTGCGTAAAATTCCTCGCATGGGGATGGCACGATTTAATAATACAGCTAGCCCTAGTGGAATTACTAAACTGGGAATGAGGGTAGCGATCGTGAAATAAACCGTATTAAAAATAACTTGCCAAAAATCCGCATTGAATAACAATCGCTTGTAATTTTTAATGCCTACCCAATAAGTACCGCTAGAAGTGAAACTACCAGCAGTGAAACTAAGGTAAAACAAATAGATAATCGGCCAAATTATAAATAAACCTAACAAAATCAGGGCTGGGGTGAGAAAAATCCAAGCCGCAGCAGTATCATTGTCTAGCAGTTTCATCTGAGAAGGACGAGGTGTTGTCATGATTATGTTATTTAATAGGACTGAGAAATAGCATTAGCACCATATTGAAATAAAATTCTATTAATACATGGGAATATCCTTAAATGCCGTATCTTGTTCTTGACTTTGACAAACTCAAAAATGCTAGTAAATTCCTAACTTACAGCTTATTAGTGGCTTTACCATTGACATTTCATACAAATGTACTAGCTCAACCGACCACAGCACCAACACCTACTGTATCCCAACCAGCTAATTCTTCAGAAGACGCTATTCTGAAAAAACTGCTGGGACGATGGGAAAATAAGGATTCTTTAGGTCTAGATATCAATTTTCTCTTCACTGCTGATGGTAAGCTATTTTTGATTATGGGGATTGCTGAAAAATCGGCTGCTTACCCATTAGAGTATCGGATTAACTCGACACCAAACCCAATGTATTTGGATATTATTCTCCCTGATAATCCTAAACCAGTTTTAACTATTTTTGATTTTACTACTGATGGTAAAATGCGGCTACAACTAAAGGATACTGATCCTGGACAACCTAGACCTAATCAGTTTTCTCCAGATGTATCTCTGTTTACAAAGGTTTCTGATAATACAACATTACCAGAAAATGTTGAAGTAATTGATCCGAATATGGAAAAACCAGCTAATAATCCAGAAGCTGAAGCTGAAATAATTATCAAATCAATGAATCGCGCCCAACAGGCTTATTTTATAGAGTTGAATAAGTTTGCCAACACTATTCAAGAACTAAAAATTGGCATTGAGTCGGAAACTGAGAATTACCGTTATCGCATTATTCCTCAAGGTAAAAATAATCAGCGTGTTGTGCAAACAGCTACTGCTAAAAAGCCTGATTTGAAAAGCTATACAGGAATTGTATTTATCAAAAAAAACAACAGTGAAATATTGCCAAATACGGCTATTTGTGTAACAGTTAAACCTGCCACTAAACCCCCAGCCATTCCCAAAATTCCTACAAAAGCTGCTCAGGAAGTTCAATGTCCAGTAGGTTCAAGTTTGTTAAAATAATCATTATTTATGATTCATGATTCCCCAAAAAATACTACGGCTAGTCTCATTTCTCCTGATATTGATCATCACCAAGTTTCCGCAAATAAGCCTGTGAAATTGGGAATAATGGCTTCTGGAAATGGGAGTAATTTTGAAGTGATTGCTCAAGCGATCGCAGATGGGAAAATTAACGCCCAAATTCAAGTTTTAATTTACAATAATCCGGAGGCGAAGGCAGCAACTAGGGCTGAAAAATGGGGTGTAAAAGCTGTATTATTAAATCATCGTGACTGTAAAAGTCGGGAAAAGTTTGATGGTAAAGTTGCCGAAACATTAAAGCAGTATGATGTGGAATTCGTAATTATGGCGGGATGGATGCGATTAGTTACACAAGTGTTAATTGACGCTTTTCCCAATCGCATGATTAATATCCATCCTAGTTTATTACCGAGTTTTAAGGGAGTACGGGCTGTAGAACAGGCTTTAGCTGCTGGAGTAAAAATTACTGGTTGTAGTGTGCATTTTGTTTCTTTAGAAGTTGATAGTGGAGAAATTTTAATGCAAGCCGCTGTTCCCGTGCTACCAGATGATACATCAGAAACACTACACGCGAGAATTCAAGTACAGGAACATCGAATTTTACCAATGGCGATCGCACTTTTAAGCTAGGGGGCAGTTCAAGAATTGACAATTGACAATTGACAATTGACAATTGACAATTGACAACTGACAACTGACAACTGACAACTGACAACTGACAACTGACAAATCCCCTATGATAAATGCTAGAATTTTCAATTAGAAATTTAGGATATTTTTATGCCAGTTGTAACTAATCCAATCAAGTTTGGTACAGATGGCTGGCGGGGTCTCATAGGTGAGGAGTTTACCTTTGAACGCCTAGCCTTAGTCGCAACTGTAGCAGCCAAAGTTTTACATAATACTTACTTTTCTGAAGTGGGTAGCCGGACAATTATTGTCGGTTACGATCGCCGATTTATGGCGGAAGAGTTTGCCCGTGTTGTGGCTAATGCCGTCACCGCAGTTGGTTTTGATGTCTTGTTTAGCGACTGTTTTGCGCCAACTCCGGCTTTTAGTTGGGCAGCTAAAGAACGCCAAGCTTTAGGGGCGCTAGTTGTGACAGCCAGCCATAATCCTGGTACATATTTAGGATTAAAAGTTAAAAGTGCTTTTGGTGGTTCAGTTCCACAGGAAGTTACACAAGAGATAGAAGCCTTATTGTCAGAGAAAGTTGCACCAGCCGCAATACCAGGCGAGGAAAATACCTTTGATCCCTGGCCGAGTTATTGTCAAGCATTAGCAGCTAAAGTTGATATTGACAAAATTAAGAAAGCGATCGCTTCGGGACAATTAACATTATTTGTGGATGTTATGCACGGGGCGGCGGCTGGAGGAGTAGCACGACTATTAGGAGAACAAGTTAAGGAAATTAATAGCGATCGCGATCCTCTATTTGAAGGTGGTGCGCCTGAACCTTTACCAAAGTACCTTTCACGACTATTTACAGTCATGAAAACTCACCGGGAAACCAATAAAACAGGTTTAACAGTGGGTTTAGTATTTGATGGAGATTGCGATCGCATTGCCGCAGTAGATCAAGATGCTAATTTCCTCAGTTCCCAAATTTTAATTCCCATCTTAATTGACCATCTCACCCTGCGGCGCAACTTTCAGGGCGAAATTGTTAAAACTGTCAGCGGTTCGGACTTAATGCCCCGTGTAGCCGCACTACATAACCTTTCTATCCATGAAACACCTGTAGGTTATAAATATATTGCTGACCGAATGTTAGATACACAAGTATTGCTAGGTGGTGAAGAATCCGGTGGAATTGGTTATGGTAGCCATATTCCCGAACGTGATGCTTTATTATCGGCGTTGTATGTATTGGAAGCGGTGGTGGAATCAGGTTTGGATTTAGGTGAATATTATCGCTATTTACAACAACAAACTGGTTTTTCATCAAGCTATGATCGCATTGATTTACCTTTAGCAAATATGGAAGTCAGAGGGCGATTATTACAACAGTTGCAATCCCAACCTTTGACAGAAATTGCAGGTAAAAAAGTCATCGGTTGTCAAACAATTGATGGTTATAAATTCCGTCTGGCTGATCAAAGTTGGTTAATGATTAGATTTAGCGGAACTGAACCAGTTTTACGTCTTTATTGTGAAGCCGCAACCCTAGAAGAAGTTCACAAAACTCTAGCCTGGGCGAAAACTTGGGCAGAATCAAATTAAGCATTAATGGGTAATTGGTAAAACTATTACTTATTGCCCATTGCTAATGTAAATTTAACCCGACAATAAAGCGAAAATCTTTAACATTTAAAGTATATAAATCAATTTTATGAACTAATGCGGTTGAGGCAATTAAGGCATCAGGAATACTGAGTTTATGACTGAGTGAATAAGTTTCCATTAATTCAATGAATTGATTAGATACCGTAATATCAACAGGAAAAATATGAAGTAATTTCAAATGTTTTTTAATTTTCTTCAATTCCACATTATTAATAGCACCATAATATAATTCAGCTTGAGTAATTGTACTAATCGCTAATTGATTTAGTCCAATCAAACGAAGCTCAGAGATAATTTGAGAATTGTTTTTATAGAATTCTATGAGAATATTTGTGTCACATAAAATCATTTAACTTCTCTTATCCATGCTTCTTGACGAATTGACTCAGTAGAAATATTTCTATTTTCCCAGAGTCCTGCTAAAGAGAAAAAATCTTCCTCATCATCAGATATAATGGTCTTATCTTCTATTACTTCTACAGAGTTAACAAAATCCAAAGCAGAAATAATTGATAATAGCATCTGTGCTTTTTCTTTATCAGCGACCTTAATGATTAGTTGTTCCATGGTTGCGCTATCTTGAAACAATTCTATCTAAATTGTACAATTATTTTTGTTGTATTGACAGAAAACTATAAAATAAATTACAATTGGGACTACAAGTTAAAAAATATTATTTGCGTCAACCAGTTAATTTTACATCGTACATAATATAAATAATGAATAGAATACTCGTAGTAGCGACAGGAAACCCCGGTAAGTTACGGGAAATGCAAGCTTATTTAGCTGATTCTGGTTGGGAATTAACTTTAAAACCGGAAGATTTGGATGTGGAAGAAACAGGAGAAACTTTTGCAGAAAATGCTTGTTTAAAAGCTTCTGAAATTGCCAAAGTTACAGGGAATTGGGCGATCGCTGATGATTCTGGTTTAGCCGTAGATGCCCTCAATGGTGCGCCAGGAGTGTATTCTGCTCGTTATGGGAATAGTGATGCAGAAAGGATTGCTAGGTTATTAAGAGAATTAGGTGATCAGGAAAATCGCCAGGCTAAGTTTATGTGTGCGATCGCTGTTGCAAATCCCCAAGGAGAAATAGTCATTCAATCTGAGGGTATTTGTCAGGGTGAAATTTTATTCGCACCTGTTGGGGATGGTGGTTTTGGTTATGATCCAGTTTTTTATGTACCAGAAAAACAATTGACTTTTGCCCAAATGACAACAGATTTAAAAAAATCAATTAGTCATCGGGGAAATGCTTTAAAAGCTTTAGTTCCCCAATTAAGGAAAGTTATAAGGGCATTTTCACAGTAAAGGTTGTTCCCTTGCCTACTTCGCTATTGACAACGATTGAGCCATGATGTAAATCAATACATTTGGAAACAATTGATAACCCTAAGCCTGTACCAGCAATATTACCGACATTTTGAGCGCGGTGAAAAGATTCAAACAGTTGAGATATGTCTGCTTCGGGAATACCAATACCTTGATCATGAATACTGAAAATTACATTTGACTCTATAATATTCAAGTTGAAGTTGATTGTAGAAGTCTGGGGTGAGTATTTAATAGCATTAGAAAGCAAATTGATTAAAATTTGCCGGATTAGCTTTTTATCCATCTTCCCACTTACACCAGTTGGAGGATTACTAGAAAAAAGAATAGTGTGATTTGGGGCGCTCAATTGTATTTCTTCAGTTAGTTGCTGGCAAAAAGGAATTAAATCGAGAAGAGCCGGTTCAAAAGCTAATTTACCATGTTCTGCTTTATTAATTAATAAAATATCATCTAATAGTTGTGTTGTGTGTTTGACATAAGTTTGAATGCAATCTAAATGTTTTGTTTTTCGCGCTTCGTCGAGTTTGTGGCCAAAATCTTTCAAAATTCCGGCTGAAGAAGAAATTACAGCTAAAGGGGTGCGGAACTCATGGGAAGTCATAGATACAAAACGTGATTTGAGTTCACCGAGTTCTTTTTCTTTTTCCAATGCTTTCTGAATTTCCTGTTCGGCTCGCTTACGTTCGGTAATATCAGTTGATACTCCGAGAAGTTGATAGGCTTTACCGTCAGCAGCTATCAAAGGAGATTTGATAATTTGGAAATAGCGAGTTTCCCCAGTTGCACTGATGATCATTCTTTCAGGTATGGTATAAGGTTGTAATGTCGTCATTACTTGCTGATTGATTAATTTGAAGTATGCCACCTCATTTAAATTAGGATTAAAATCTGCGTCAGTTTTACCAATAAAATTTTCAACGGTTGTTCCATAAATATCTGCTAAAGCTTGATTAACTAAAACATATCGTCCTTCCCAATCTTTGACAAAAATAAGATTAGGATTAGTATCAATAACCTGACGGAGAAAATTTTGACTTTGCTCAAGGGCAACTGTGGTTTCTTTGCTATTTGTAATATCTTCAGCAATACCAACTACTCGATAAACTTCTCCAGTTTTATACTTGAGGGGGAAAGCTTGATCACGAATCCAACGCATTGAACCATCAGGTCGAATAATACGATATTCGACATCAAACCCTTGTTTTTTATTTTGCATAGCTGTCAGAAATTTTTGTCTATCATCAGCATATATAGCATCTATAAAAGATTTGGGATTTTCATAAAGACTTTTACAAGTCCGACCCCAAATTTCTTCGTAAGCAGGACTTATATAGAGCATTTGAGATTGTTCTAGATCAGTTATCCAGAAAACTTGTTGCAGATTTTCTGCCAGTTCACGGAACTTTTGTTCACTTTGTTGAAGATCAGATTGTGTTTGTTTGCGATTAGTAATATTATTACGAATAGCTAAATATTGCCAAGGCTGTCCATGAATATCTAAGAAAGGAATGATAGTTGTATCTACCCAATATTCAGTTCCATTTTTAGACCGATTTTTAAGTTCTCCCCGCCAAACTTCGCCTTTAGTAATAGTTGCCCAAAGGTGTTGAAAAAATTCTTGGGAGTGATAACCAGAACTAACTATTTTATGGGTGTTACCAATGAGTTCTGCTCTCGAATATTGGGAAATTTCACAGAATTTATCATTGGCATAAGTAATTTTGCCATCGGAGTCTGTAATAGCAACAATCGCAGATTGATCTAAAGCATATTTGAAGTCTGACAATTCCAAAAGTAATCTTTGGAGTTTTTTTTCTGCTTGTTTATTTTCAGTAGTATCTCGACAAACATAAATTAATTCACTATCTTTAGTTAAGGTTAGTGATATTTCTGCACTAAAAAGACTGCCATCACGTCGCTTTGCTGTTGCTTCTCCTTGCCAGTATCCTGCTTGACTTAAAATCGGAAAAACCTCGCATTCAAAACGGGCTATTTCTTCTGGAGTATAGATTTCTTGCCAAGGTTTACCGATTAATTCTGTGGCTGTATCATATCCAAACATTTCAGTATGGGCTTTGTTTAAATAGAGATATTTATCATCTTTAACAATGGCGATACCATCAATAGTAGATTCAATAGCTGTTAACTGTTTTTGTATTTTTTTTTCAATGTGTTTACGCTCTAGAATTTCTAGTAATAAATCCTGATTAATTTGCTGTAATTGGGCAGTACGTTCAGCTACACGGGTTTCTAATTCTTCATTGAGTTTTTGCAGATTTATTTCTGCTTGCTGACGTTCTAGTAGTTCTTTTTGTGTTTCTTGATAAAGTTGGGATTGTTGAATAGCGATCGCAATTTGGGCAGATAATTTTTCTAATAATTCAATTTCTAATGTGTCCCAATATCGGGGTTGGAAGGATTGATGAGCGCACAATAAACCCCAATGCTGACTATTATGGACAATCGGTACAATCAGACTGGCACGAATTTGTAATTGTTCTAGAGACTGAATATAGTTTTCGTTAAGATTGCAAGTATAAATATCATCAATCTTTAGAATTTGGTAATTAATATAGGGTTCTAAACAACGCTCTCCAAAACATGAATCTTCACTATTAGTATCTAGAAGAGATTTTATTCCTGGTAATAGGGACTCAGCAATAATTTTCCCTGATGATATTGTTTCAAACTGGTAAATTATGACTCGTTCTGTTTGTAGATATTCCTGAATTCCTGAAACAGTAGTGTGTAGAATCAACTCTAGATCAAGGGATTGCCGAATTTTTTGAGAGAGGGTAGCTAGAAGTTTACCTGAATTTACTTGTTGTCTTAATTCTGTAGTCCTTTCCTGAACTTGGATCTCTAGTTCTGTATTTTGCTTATGCAGAATCTCGACTTTTTCTGATTCTAATTGACAAACCTTATTCTGTAAAAAATTAATAGTTTCATACATCTCCACTGGATCAAGAGAATAAAGTATGCTGGTTTGGGTGACAATTCCTAGTAGTTTATTAGACTCGTCTACGACTACTAAACGTCTGATATGCCGCTGCTGCATCTGTTGATGAGCTTCCCACAATGACTGCTGAGGACGCATATAAAACAAAGGCGCACTCATCACAATATGAGCCTCTATTTCGATAATATTTAGTTCCAAAGCCTGCATTTGCACAATATCTCGTTCTGTGACAATGCCTATAGGTTGAGCTTGGGAATTTGATTCTGTAATTACTACACAACTAACAGAATACTTTGCCATTAATTGTGCTAATTCTAATACAGATATTGTTGGTGGTGCTTGGATGACTTCAGAAGTCATGACTTCACCAATAGTACGTATTTTTAGTAAATCAGCCGCTTGCAGTAATTGACGCACTGTTGTAGGTGTGATCAAACCTATAATATGATTCTGATCATCAACAACTGTTAAATGGCGAATTTTGTATTGACGAAACAAATTCAAAGCTACAAAAATATTAGTAAATTGTGATTTTTTAATAGTTATTGGATTTTTAATCATTACTTCTGCCAGACTGGTGTTGTCTAAATTCAAACCCAATGCTGTACATCTGACAATATCCCTTTCTGTAAAAATACCAATTAATTTTTCGTTTTCAACTATCAGAATACAACTGGCTTGTTCTGAATAATTTAACAAATTAACATCTGATTGTACCAATGCTAAGGTGATATGACAAGTTTCTCGAACTTGACTCATTAACCGCACGGCTTCAATTACTGGAGTGTCAGCAGAAAGTGTTAAAGGAGAATTGAGAATAGTTGACTCTATATCTGATACAGAAATTTTTTTTATAGACATAACTTGTCATTATTTCTAAATATTTGATCGGGGTTTTATTTAGGGATTATTTATTATGCAAATACTAATTTGCAATTTTTCTAATGGTTGCACTTTAGGTCATTTATGACCGGGAATTTTTTCATTAATGAAAGTAATAGAAATATTTACTACTTTTTGCCAGTTTATAAATCTTAAATTCAACGTTTTCTGGTGGGTATGTGTATATACAAATGCTATAGTAAAAAGCACAGATTTGGGTTTCTTTGTCAACCTACCATAGATACAAGTAGTTTTGCGTTAATAATTGCTTACTGTATCTAATTATAAGGGTAATCAAGTAAGTAGAGTATCAGTGTAAATACTAAAAAATGACTTATGGCTAGAGCTAGTAGCAGCACTGAGTTTCCCCCATACCGTGAGGTCTTATGAGTATTAAAAACAAAATTATTTATGGGTATGCAGTATCTCTAGGAATAGCACTAGGGGGAACTATCATTGGACTAACTGTAGGTAACTATTATCAACAGAAAGCTTTACAAGCCAGTCAAATAGCTTCAAAAGAGCGTAACCTGCTGAGTACATTGCAGGTTGATGTTTTGTACAATCGGCCAGCCAAACAACTTTCACCATATTTACAAAATCCCGAAGCCTTTAAACGCGAAAGTAGCAAATTAATTAATCGGGTGGAAAAAATCCGATTGCTGCTTCATAATCACAATAAATCAGGGAAACCAGTAACTCTAGAGGGGTTACAACCTTTACTAGAAAAGTATGAATTAACTGTTAGTAAATTTGCAGAAAAAGCACGAGAATTTACTCAAGAAATTCAGCCACTGACAACGACTCCAGAGGGAGCAGCACAAGCAGAAAAGCTAGTAGTTGCAATAGTCAAAAGTCCCGAATTTGTTCCTTTTATCGAATTTCCAGATCAGTTAAGAAGTTTTTATGAACAATCAGTAGAAAGACAAGGTGCAGCAGAATTAGCTCTTCTCAAAGCCGAACAATTACGCACCCAAATTATTATTATTGGGCTAGGACTATCAATTGCGATCGCTATTATTTTGGCATTCTACATCAGTCGAGCGATCGCCCGACCCATTCAATCTGTCACAAACATAGCTCAACAAGTCACCCGCGAATCAAATTTTGATCTGCAATTACCAACAGATATCAACGATGAAACCGGCATACTAGCTATATCTTTAAACCAACTGATTCAACGAGTTAAACAACTGCTACAAGAACAGCAAGAATATACCCAGCAATTAGAAGTAGCCAAGGAAGTAGCAGATACGGCAAATCAAGCTAAAAGCGAGTTTCTTGCCAACATGAGCCACGAATTACGTACACCTCTAAATGGCATTTTAGGCTATGCTCAAATCCTCACCCGCACAGCACTAAGTTCAGAACAACAACGGGGAGTTGGGGTAATTTATGAATGTGGCGCTCACTTACTTACCTTGATTAATGATGTCCTCGATCTTGCCAAAATTGAAGCTCGAAAAATGGCACTTTACCCCGCACCTTGTTATTTACCATCTTTATTACAAGGGGTAGTAGCAGTTGCACAGATCAAAGCCGAGCAAAAAAGTCTCGATTTTATTTACCAAACACCAGAAAATCTACCATCAGGAGTCATTGTTGATGAAAAGCGGGTTAGACAAATTTTACTCAATCTTTTAGGTAATGCCATCAAGTTTACAGATAGAGGAAAAATCATTTTTAGAGTTATTCTTAGTGAAAATATAACAGAATCATTTACATCATCTACAAATTCTGTATCTACCGTCAAACTCCACTTTCAAATTGAAGATACAGGTATTGGGATGAATTCAGATCAACTAGAAAAAATTTTTCTGCCCTTTGAACAAGTAGGAACATCAAAACGACAAGCAGAAGGAACTGGTTTAGGTTTAGCTATCAGTCAAAATTTTGTAGAAATGATGGGTAGTAGTCTGCAAGTTCGCAGTCAATTGGGAATTGGGAGTATATTTGAATTTGAACTCCAGTGTCCTTTAGCAGATGATTGGGCTAAAGCTAACACTATCACAAACCTGGGGCGAATTGTCGGATATTCTGGACAGCGTAAGCAAATTTTAGTAGTTGATGATCGCTGGGAAAATCGCTCTGTACTTATGAGTTTGCTTACTCCCTTGGGTTTTATCATTATAGAAGCAAAAAATGGGGAAGAAGCTTTAGAAAAGGCATTAGCAAATCCTCCTGATCTGATCATTTCTGATCTGAAAATGCCAATTATGGATGGGTGGGAAATGCTGATCCAATTACGTCAATTAGCCGAATTGCAAAACACCATTGTGATTATTTCCTCTGCTAGTGTATTGGATGCTGATCGTCAAGCCAGCTTGTCAGTCGGTGGACAAGATTTCTTACCTAAACCAGTACAAGCAGAAGAACTTTATCGTATATTAGCTCAATATCTCCATCTGGATTGGATGTATACAGAGTCAGAAACAATCAATGCTAAATCATCAGAGGACAATATAAATACAGAAATACTTGTTCCTCCAGCCTCTGATTTAAGTACATTATTAGAATATGCCATGCAAGGACAAATTAAAGCAATGCAGCAAGAGCTAGAAGTGCTAGTTCAAAAAAGTGAAAAATACCGCCACTTTGTAGATAAAATTGCTCTAATGCTGCGTGGTTATAAAATTGTTAAAGTTCGTGAGTTTCTGCAAGAAGCCATAAATGAACAATCAACAGAAACAATAGTATCCAATTAAAGAATGAGTTAAAGATGTTGGAAAATTTACCTGAGTGCGCCACGATTTTAATAGTTGATGACAATCCCACCAATTTAGAAATTCTTGATCATGCTTTAAGTGCCAGAGGTTACAACGTTCGCATTGAAGTAGAGGGTTTAAATGTCATCAAGCAAGTCCATCTCAGTATTCCTGATTTAATCCTTCTAGATATTATGTTGCCTGATATTAGTGGCTTTGAAGTTTGTCAGCAATTGAAAGCCGATCCTCTCACTCAGTCAATTCCAATAATTTTTATGACGGCTTTAATAGATACTGTTGATAAAGTCAGAGGTTTAAATTTAGGTGCTGTAGACTATATCACCAAGCCATTTCAAGAAGAAGAACTATTTGCTCGTATAAGAACACATTTGCAATTAAGCCAGTTGAGCAAAGCTTTGGAAATTCAGAACCAACAACTTATGGAACTGACTGAGAAATTGGAAAATAGAGTTGCTGAACGGACAGCAGAATTAAAAGCATCTCTAGAAAAAGAAAAGGAATTAAACCAATTAAAATCACGCTTTATTACCATGGCATCCCATGAGTTTCGTACACCGTTAGCTATTATTTCCTCATCATCAGGGATTTTGCAAAATTTTAGCGATCGCCTCACCCCAGAAAGAAAACAGGAACATCTACAAACAATCCAAAACACTATCACGCATATAACCCAAATCCTTGATGATGTATTGATGATTAATCGTACTGAAGCTGAGATCATAGAATTAAATTTAGAAGCATTAGATATCATCGCTTTCTGTGATCATCTCAAAGAGGAAATAGAAGCTAAAAGTACCCAACATAAAATTAATTTCTCGGTAGATTTAGGCGCAGAAATTATTGACAATTCTCTAATTATTCAAGGCGACAAAAAACTGTTACGGCAAATTCTTACCAATCTACTTACTAATGCTATTAAGTATTCTCCTGATTCTTATTTAGTTAATTTGAGTTTGACTCAAGAAAATAATCAACTGATATTTAAAATTAGTGACAATGGCATCGGCATTCCTGAAGCAGATCAAGTTAATTTATTTGCATCTTTTCACAGAGGCTCAAATGTTGGTAATATTTCGGGAACAGGCTTAGGATTATCCATAGTTAAAAAATGTGTGGATTTGCACAAAGGTAAAATTAGTTTAGATAGCCAATTAGGAAAAGTAACAACATTTACAGTTAGTATTCCTTTTCAAAACATCCCTTTATAAATTAGATAAGTAGGTGAACAGAAAAATTTAAAGGTATGTGAAGAGCCGTAAAATCGCCCAAAACTCTCTTCTTCCTGTTCCTCCGCAGTCGCTCCACTTGGGGAGACCCCAAGACCGCGCCGCTCTCTGTTCCCTTGTCTTGTCATAACGACAATTTTTAACGCCAACCTACTTAATTTACTGGAGAAGAACAATCCTAATAATTGTTTGTTTCCCATATATACTTTCAATTGAAAATTCTCCTCCGTGGAGTTCCACCAACCTTTTAGCAATTAATAGTCCTAAACCAGAACCCCGTTGTTCATAAATTTTACGCCCAAATTGGACATAGGCCCCAACATTAGCAATTTCCTCGTGAGTCATACCTCTACCGTAATCAATTATATACAAATGAAAGGTATTTTCAATGCTATGACCAATGATTTTTATGGGTGTATTTGGCTGGGAAAATTTAAAAGCATTATCAATTATTTCTTCAGCAATTTTACTCAATTTGGCTGGAGAAATTTTGACCATTGCATCAGATATTTCTATACTTAAATCTGCTAATCTATTGGACTCTTGGGCAATTTTTACAGCTACATTTTCAATATCTGATTTGACAAAACTTTTGACTCCATTATTGCGAATTGCTGCAATTTTTGCAGGATCAGATGATATTAATTCCATATCTGCATACATCAGGAAATTAAGAGTCAGCTTATGTATTCTTAAACCTGCTTGATGAATTAAATTTAGCATTTCTAAATTTTCCTCATTAGCAAGCATTCCCTGCTCTTGAATCAATAAATTTGATAATCCGATAATGTGATTGAGAGGAGTATTAATTTCATGGGGAAGTGAGTGACTTATAGCACTGCTTAAATCATTTAATTTTTGTTGAATTTGTTGGTCAGCTATAGATTTTTTATCAAGTCTAGCAGTAATTGCTTGTAGTAATTCATGAGGTTGAAAAGGCTTAGTTAGGTAATCATCAGCACCAAGTTCCATGCCTCGGCGTACATCTGACCACTCTGATTTAGCAGTTAAGAAAATTAAAGGCATTGTTGCTGTAGAACTATTCTGACGCAATTGAGTTAATACACCATAACCATCTAATTCAGGCATCATTAAATCACAAATAATCAAATCAGGATGTTTATTTTTAGCTAATTCCAAACCCTGTAACCCATTTTCAGCAACGAGTGTATCAAAGTCTGATAGGTGCAATATTTCTCGGATATTATTTCTAATTTGAGTTTCATCTTCAATAATTAAAATAGTTTTCATGTTATTTTCCTTGTTTCCTTGATTGATAGATAAATGGGGTTCTGATGTTTTAATGATTGGCTAGTAAAAATGTCTTCAAGTCTTCTATTGTTAAAGGACGACTGATAAAATATCCTTGAATCATAGAACAATGATTTTGTTTGAGCCAATTTAACTCTTCATTTGTTTCTACTCCTTCGGCAATAATATTGATCTTCAAACTATCTGCCAACTGAATTATACTTTTAACAATTGATTGCTTATTTTCCAACTTGTCAATATTGCTAATGAAATAACGATCTATTTTCAAGTGGCTAAAAGATAATTCTTGTAAATATTTAAAAGATGAATATCCTGTACCAAAATCATCAATTGATAATTTAATGCCATAATTCCTCAACTCTTCTATTTGGCTTTTTACTACTTCAATATCTTGAATAAATACAGTTTCAGTCAGTTCTAACTCTAATAGTTCTGGATTGAAATTTGCTTCAATAATGATATCATGAATACGTTGAAGAAAATTTTCTTGTCTAAACTGATAAGCTGATATATTAACAGCCACATTTAAATTACCAAAGCCTTCTAATTGTAATTTTTTTACTTGTGAACAAGCTGTTTTTACAACCCATTCTCCCAAAGGAATAATAAAGCCTGATTCTTCAGCCATAGGAATAAATTCTGCGGGAGAAATCATTCCATATTCTGGATGTTGCCAACGAATTAATGCTTCTATACCGACAACCTTTTTTGTCTGAATATTCATTTGAGGTTGATAATAAAGCTGAAATTCATTCCTTTCCAGCGCCTGCCAAAAGTCAGTTTCTAAAATTACTTTTCTAAAAACAATATCTAGTATTTCTTGATTGTAGAAATAATAGTAAGTTTTATTTTCTTGTTTATAATGCTCTAGAGTAACTTCTGCATGAGTCAATAGTTCTCCTAATTGCAGCGCATCATTGGGATAACAAGCAATACCAATTTTAGCTTGAATAGAGATTTCCTGATTATTGATAATTAATGGTTGTGATAAATTTTCTAAAATTTGTAAAGCAATATTAGCAGCGATTTTACTGTCTTGAACTGGCTTTAATAGCAATGCTAGTTGGTCGGTTTTTAAGTAAGCAATTAAGTCAATAATCTGATCTTGGGAATTTAACTGATTTAATCGTTCCCCTACAGTTTTAATTAACAAGTTCTTCAAACTTGGTTCAAAGAATAATTTAGTCCGGTAGAGAATTTCTATATCAATCAATAATAGGGGTAAAAATTGACTTTGATTGTAGACTTGAAGACGAGTTTGATTGAAATACTCTTCTAAGAAAAATTGATTGGGTAAACCAGTCAAGCTATCATGACGAGTCAGATAATTGATCTGATCTTCCATCTGTTTAATCTGTCCACTGTAGCGTTGAG
This sequence comes from Anabaena sp. UHCC 0204, assembly GCF_009711975.1. Taxonomy (GTDB): domain Bacteria; phylum Cyanobacteriota; class Cyanobacteriia; order Cyanobacteriales; family Nostocaceae; genus Dolichospermum. The sequence goes on along the minus strand of NZ_VIKW01000017.1, from coordinate 43,142 downwards.
CAACTATTTGGCGTTTTTCTAGTTGAACCGAAATTACCCGAATGAGTTCATTGGGTTCAAACGGCTTGGTTAAATAGTCATTTGCACCCAGTTCCATTGCTTGACGCAAATCACGATGTTCTGCTTTAGCAGTAAGAAAAACCAAGGGAATGTCCGCAGTCAATGGCTGTTGACGCAATGCTTTAATCACTCCATATCCATCTAATCGTGGCATCATCAAATCGCAAATAATGATATCTGGTTGATGGCGTTCAGCCATTTGTAACCCTTCCAATCCATCTTCTGCGGTGATTGTGGCAAACCCCTGAAGGTCGAGAATTTCCTGAATGTTTTCTCGTATTTGAGGCTCATCTTCAATGATCAAAATTGTATTCATATAAATAGGTGTGTGTTAAAAATTGTCGTTGGGGCAAGGGAACAGGGAACAGGGATTTAAACTAAGGATAAAAAGGTGTATGGCTAGTTTAATCTTAATGCTTTTGTTGTATTATTTGCAACAGGAAAGGTAATCAACCTGTATTAACTTATTGTGGTTGTGTAGTTTCTCGATGATTAGCAGCTTGTAATAATAAAGATTCGGCAAAAGCGATCGCTTCATTTGCAGATTTCCCACCGGCTAACTGTGCCAATTCCTCTCGACGGGTAGTTAAATTATCTAAACTTGTCACCCTGACAACTGTCCGCTGTTCATCATGACTATTTCTAGGTTTATTAATCACTAATTTATCAACTCGAAAATGACGATCTGCCATAGCTGCAACTAGAGGCTGATGGGTTACACATAATACTTGATGTCCTTGACTGAGTTGGTGCAATTTTTCCGCGATCGCTTGGGCAACTCGACCAGAAACACCCACATCAATTTCATCAAATACCATTGTTCCTACTTCATTCCCTTGATTAAAACAAGCTTTTAATGCTAGTAAAAATCGGCTCATTTCCCCACCAGAAGCAATTTCTGTTAATGGTTGAATAGGTTCTCCGGGGTTAGGACTAAACATAAAAGTAATTTTATCTGCACCTGTAGCTGTGGGAGCAATTGGCATAATTTCCACTTGAAATTTCACCTTATCCATGGCTAAAGGCTTGAGTTGGGCTAATAAACGAGATTCTAAATGAGCCGCAGTTTGCCGACGTAATTGGGTTAATTTTTGACTAACTTGCAGGAGTTCTTGTAAATATAATTGTTCTTGTTGTTCTAAAGTTTCTATAGCTTGTTCACTATCATTTAATGCAGCTAATTCACCTTGAATAACTTCATAATAGGCGATCGCTTCCGTCAGAGTTGGGCCATATTTACGACAAATTTGTTTTAATTCCCGTATCCGTTCATCCACTTCTTCCAACCGTTGAGGATCAGCTTCCAAAGCTTCTCCATAAGCATTAATTTGTCTACCCACTTCCATGACTGCGGCGATCGCATCCCGCACCAATTCTAATAAAGATTGTAGTTGAGAATCATACTCCACCATGTGAGTTAATGTCATCTCACCATCTGCCAATAAATCAGCAGCAGTCCGACTTTCCTGCTCATCTTGATACAAAGCCTGATAAACTTTGTAACTCATTTGTTGTAAATCAACAACATGATTGAGGCGTTCCCGTTCTTGATTTAATTGTTCCAGTTCTTGGGGATCATCAAGATTTGCTGCACCCAATTCTTGCACTTGATAGGTGAGTAAATCCAATTGTTGCAGTCGTTCCCGTTCCGATATCCGGCGTTTTTCTAGTGCTTGCCGGGCTTGTTGGTACACACCATAAGCAGCAGCCACATTTTGCCGTTTTTGCCAAGCAGAATCACCACCATACAAATCTAACCAATCTCGAACTTGGGCTGATTGTCCCACCTGTACAGTTTGCCCTTGTGCCGTAATTTCTACTAAACTGTCCCGCAATCCTCCCATTAACTGACGATTTACCAGCACCCCATTCACCCGTGATCTACTGCGGATATTACTGGTAGTAGTAGTAATTTCTCGACTAATTATCACCACATTATCATCAGTTAAATCAATTTCCTGCTCACTTAACCAAGCGGCTAGAGGTGGAGTGACGCTAAAAGTCGCTTCTACGATCGCTCTATTTGTGCCAGTCCGAATCACCCGACTAGAAACTTTACCACCCAAAACCGCATCAATCGCATCCAAAATAATTGACTTTCCTGCGCCGGTTTCCCCCGTCAACACATTCAAACCAGATCCAAAATCCAATTCCAGATGATCAATCAAGGCGAAATTTTCAATTCTCAAGCACAGCAACATTTTACTAATCCAGATATTGGCGAAATTTTTGGGCAAGGATTTCGACATGAGGAACAGCCATCATTGTGTGATGATCTCCTGGTATCCATTCCACCGCTAATGGTATACTTGCGTACTCTTGCCAACCCCAATCTTCCCGTGCAAACCACTCTTCTTTTACCGCTGAAACCTCTTCTGTAAATCCCCCTTGAGAACGAAATAATACTATCGGTAATTTATCTCCTTCATCTTCCTTCACAACATATTCTATTTCATTATTGGCCTTGTAGACTTTGATAATCCCCCGTAGCTGCCTCACCAAACTTCCTGGGGGTAAAATACCAGCCTTAATCAGTTTATCTAAAGCATAAGCATATTGCTCATCTTCAGAATTAAGTTGCTGTAACTCTTCACCCTTTACTCCTATCTCTTTTCCATATAATCCTTCCGCTTGATTAAGAGTCATTTCTAACCATTGCCACTCTTCCATGTGTTTAGGAATATGATATTTTTTAGGTTTAGGTGCAAGTGTATCTACCTCAAATATCAAACCAACTTTCTCCCCTTTCTGGAGCAATTGTCTACCTATTTCATAAGCTATCCAACCCCCAAAGGAATGACCGGCAATAAAATAAGGACCTTCAGATTGTACCTGTTTCATAGATTGAATATAGGTAAAAGCCATTGCTTCTACAGATTCATCTAATTTTCCTTGTCCATCTAAACCATTTGGTTGTAATCCATAAAATGGCCTTTCTGTACCGATAAACTGGGCTAAACTATTTAAATAAATCACGTTACCACCAGCACCAGGAACAAAGAATAAAGGTAGCTTATTGCCTTTGCTTTGAATAGGAATTAATGTAGGACTAGAAACATTAAAATTAGGATCATCCACTAATAATGCTAATTGTTCTACTGTGGGAGATTGGAATAAAATTGCTAAAGGTAAATTAATTTTAAATCTATCTTGAATTAAAGCCATTAACCGCACAGCTAATAATGAATGTCCACCTAAATCAAAGAAGTTATCCTGGACTCCTACGGGATTAATATTTAATAGTTCTGAGAATATTTCACATAATATTACTTCTGATGCTGTACGAGGTGCTTGATAGCTTTGTTGTAAATTTTCTCTCGTAAATTCAGGTTCAGGTAAGGCTTTTCTGTCAATTTTACCGTTGGGAGTAAGGGGAAATGATTCTAAGATTACAAAACCACTAGGAATCATATAATCTGGTAATTGAGATTTCAGGAAGTTTCTTAATTCCTGTAATTCAAAACCATCTTTTACTAATAAATAAGCTACGAGATTTTGATTGCCTAATTTATCTGCTTTAGCAATTGCTACTGATTGATTTATTTGGATATAATCATTAATTACTGCTTCTATTTCTCCTAATTCTATTCTAAACCCACGTATTTTCACTTGATGATCTATTCTGCCTAAATATTCTATATTACCATCTGATAAATACCTAGCTAAATCTCCAGTTTTATATATTTTTTGTTCAGGATTAAATGGACTATTAATAAATCTTTCTGCTGTTAACTCTGGACGGTTTAAATATCCTCTCGCTAACCCATCTCCTCCTATATGCAATTCTCCAGATACTCCTATGGGTACTGGTTTTAAATAACTATCTAAAATGTAAAGTTCTGTATTGGCTATGGGTTTTCCTATGGGTATTATTGCTACATCATCTATTTTTTCAACTTGCTTCACCATTGACCAAATTGTGGTTTCTGTAGGTCCATATACATTCCATAATTCTGCTCCTGTTCCTAATAGTTGATTGGCTAGTTCTGTTGTTAATGCTTCTCCTCCACACAACACTTTTATCTTTAGTTTCTCTGTTGATAATCCTGCACTTAATAACATTTGCCATGTCGCTGGAGTTGCTTGCATTACTGTGACTCCTGACTCTTGCATTTGCTTTAATAATCTATTTCCGTCTGTCGCTATTTCTCTACTTACTACTATGACTTTTGCACCAACTATTAATGGTAAATATATTTCTAATCCTGCTATATCAAAACAGATTGTTGTAACTGCATTTAATGTGTCTTTTTCTGTTATCCCTGGTTGCTGACTCATGGTAGTTAAAAAGTTCACTACTCCTTGATGCTCTATTTGCACTCCTTTGGGTTTTCCTGTTGAACCTGATGTATATATTACATAAGCTAGGTTTTTTGGTTTTATTTCACTATCTAGATTTTTTAAACTTTGTTGATTAATTATTTCCCAATCTTGATCTAAACTAATTATTTTTGTTTGATTTGCTGATAAGGATGATAATAATGTTGTTTGACTGAGTAATATTTGTACTTTGGCATCTGATAGCATATATGCTATTCTTTCTGCTGGATAGTTGGGATCTATTGGTACATAAGCTCCCCCTGCTTTTAATATTCCCAATAATCCAATTACCATTTCTAGGGAACGTTCTACACAAATTCCTATTAATGTTTCTGCTTTTACTCCTAATGTTTTTAGGTAATTTGCTAGTTGGTTGGCTTTTTGATTTAGTTCTTGATAAGTTAGTTGTTGATTTTCAAATACTACTGCAACAGCATTAGGGGTTTTAATTACTTGGTCTTCAAACAACTGATGAATACATTTATCTTGGGGATATTCAACTTGAGTATTATTCCAGTCTATTAATAATTGCTGTTTTTCTGTGGCTGTTAATAAGGGAATTTTATTTACTTGTATTTGAGGATTTTTAACTATAGCTGTTAATATGTTTTGGAAATGTTCTGCCATTCCTATGATTGTTCTTTCATCAAATAAGTCGCTGTTATAATCATAAGATGCTATTAATCCTTTCTCAGTTTCCATCATTGATAAAGTTAAATCAAACTTAGCTCTAACTATATCTGATGAGAATATTTTTATATTTACTCCAGGTAATTTTAAATTTTCCATTGGTGCATTCTGTAAAATAAATAGCACCTGAAATAAAGGAGAATGACTTAAAGAACGTTCTGGTTTAAGAACTTCTACCACTTGCTCAAAAGGTACATCTTGATGAGAGTATGCCGATAATGTTATTTCTTTTATCTGATTTAGTAATTCTTGAAAACTAGGATTATTATCAAATTTTGTTCTTAATACTAATGTATTTACAAAACAACCAATTAAGGATTCTATTTCCCCTCTATTTCTGTTAGCTATTGGTGAACCGATGAGAATATCTTCTTGATAACTATAACGATATAATAATGTAGAAAATCCTGCCAGTAATGTCATAAATAGGGTTGTTTCGTTTTCCCTACTGAGTTTTTGCAATTGCTGAGTTAATTCGGAATTAATAGTAAATCTGTGGCTTTTGCCGGCATTTGTCATTACCGCAGGTCTAGGTCTATCGGTGGGTAATTGTAACAAAGCAGGTGCATTTGCTAATTGCTGTTTCCAGTAGTTTATTTGAGTTTCTAAAATTTCTCCACTCAACCGTTGTCTTTGCCATATTGCAAAGTCTGCATATTGAATTGGTAATTTAGGTAAAGAAGAATTTTTACCCTGAATATAACTTTGATAAAGGTGAGATAATTCTTCAACAAATACTCCTATTGACCAACCATCAGAGATGATATGGTGCATAGTTGCCAACAATATAAATTCATGATTAGATACTTGTAAAAGAGTGGCTCTTAAAAGAGTATCTGTAGTTAAATCAAATGTTTTTTCTGTTTCTTGTTGTGAAAATAGTTGAATATCAGCTTCTGTTTTATTGAGATGCTGCCAATCTTCTATGGTTAATGTAAAAGTTTTTTTATCATCAATTACCTGTATGGGTGTACCATTGACAGCTTTAAAATTTGTCCGCAGCACTTCATGACGATTGACTATTTCTTTCAATGCTTGCTCAAGTGCAGAAATTTGCAGATTCCCCGTAATTTTTAACATTCCAGGGATATTGTAAGTAGAATTTTGACCTTCTAATTGATCTAAAAACCAAAGTCTTTCTTGAGCAAAAGATAAAGGTAAATCCCCAGTTCTGGGAGCAGGAAGAATAGGTTGGAGATAAAAATCTTTCTGAAGATTAACTTGTTTAAGAAAGCTAATAATTTCCGGTTTTATGGCAGCTAATTGAGTGCGGATATCGGGAGTTAAAACGCCTTGAGGTGCATCACAAAGTAAACGTTCACCTTCAAGGCAAAGTTTAACATCTAGATTTGCTAATTTGGATAAAAATTCTTCTATAGTTTTCATATTTCGATAATCTCCCGGTTATCTAATTGAGTAGTAGGAACAGCTTGTAGCTGTTGAGCTAAGGATAAACTATGATTATTTCTGAGTGACTCAATGCGATCGCTTAATTGAGCTACAGTAGGAGCAGCAAACAATTCTTTCAAGGGAATTTCTATCTCAAAGGCTTTTCGCAAACGAGAAATCACTTGAGTTGCCAGTAAGGAATGACCACCCAGTTCAAAGAAGTTATCATGAATACCGACTAATTGCACATTTAAAACAGTTGCGAAGATATTAGCTATCATTTCCTCCGTAGGAGTTTGGGGAGGAACAAATTCTTTTTCTTTACTTAAATCAATTTCCGGTGCAGGTAAAGCCTTTTTATCAATCTTCCCATTAGGAGTCAGAGGTAAAGAATCCAAAACCACAAAAGTCGCAGGTATCATATAATCAGGCAATTGCAACTTCAATAAATCGCGTAACTGTGGCAAATCAAAACCATCTTTCGTCACCAAATAAGCCACCAATCGTTGATTGCCTGGACTATCTACACGGGATATCACCACCCCTTGATTTACGTCGGGATAAGCATTAATTACCGCTTCAATTTCTCCCAACTCAATTCTAAAACCCCGCACCTTTACCTGATTATCAATTCTTCCTAAATATTCAATCTGACCATTGGCTAAATAACGCGCTAAATCCCCAGTCTTATATAATTTATTGTTGCTATTAAATGGATTCTCAATAAATTTCTCTGCTGTTAACTCCGGTCGCTTTAAATAACCCCTCGCTAAACCAGCACCACCAATATGCAATTCTCCCGCTACCCCAATCGGTACAGGTTGTAAATCACTATCTAAAATATATATTTGTGTATTCCCAATCGGATAACCAATGGGGATTATCCCCTCTGATACTGAATCATTTATTTTCTCAACTTGTGAAACTGTTGACCAAATTGTGGTTTCTGTGGGTCCATATACATTCCATAATTCTGCTCCTGTTCCTAATAGTTGATTGGCTAGTTCTGTTGTTAATGCTTCTCCTCCACACAACACTTTTATCTTTAGTTTCTCTGTTGATAATCCTGCACTTAATAACATTTGCCATGTCGCTGGAGTCGCTTGCATAACTGTGACTCCTGACTCTTGCATTTGCTTTAATAATCTATTTCCGTCTGTCGCTATTTCTCTACTTACTATTATGACTTTTGCTCCGACTATTAATGGTAAATATATTTCTAATCCTGCTATATCAAAACAGATTGTTGTAACTGCGTTTAATGTATCTTTTTCTGTTATCCCTGGTTGCTGACTCATGGTAGTTAAAAAGTTCACTACTCCTTGATGTTCTATTTGCACTCCTTTGGGTTTTCCTGTTGAACCTGATGTATATATTATATATGCTAGGTTTTTTGGTTTTATTTCACTATCTGGATTTTCTGAATTTTGTTGATTAATTATTTCCCAATCTTGATCTAAACTAATTATTTTTGTTTGATGTGCTGATAAGGATGATAATAATGATTTTTGACTGATTAATATTTGTACGTTGGCATCTGATAGCATATATGCTATTCTTTCTGCTGGATAATTAGGATCTATTGGTACATAAGCTCCTCCTGCTTTTAATATTCCTAATAGTCCAATTACCATTTCTAAGGAACGTTCTACACAAATTCCTACTAATGTTTCTACTTTTACTCCTAATGTTTTTAAGTAGTTGGCTAGTTGGTTGGCTTTTTCGTTTAGTTCTCTGTAGGTTAGTTGTTGATTTCCATAGATTACTGCAACTGCTTCTGGAGTTTTTTCTACTTGCTTTTCAAATAGTTGATGAATACATTTCTCTTGCGGGTATTCAATTTGAGTATTATTCCAGTCAAATAATATCTGATTTCTCTCTGCTTCTGTCAATAAAGAAATATGATTAATTTGTAGTTGAGGATTGGCAAGAATTGCTGTTAAAATATTTTCAAAATGACATAGCATTCTCGTAATTGTCACATCTGCGAATAAATCACTATTATATTCCCAAGTTGCGACTAAACCTTTTTCAGTTGGTTCTATATCTAATGTTAAATCAAAATTTGTAGTTTCCTTGCCAAGTGTTAAAGGTGTTAGGGTAACATCAGGTAATTCCAAAGATTCATTTGGTGTATTTTGTAAAATAAACATTACCTGAAATAGAGGATAATGACTCAAAGAACGTTCTACTTTTACTGCATCTACAATTTGTTCAAAAGGGATATCTTGATGATTATAAGCGGCTAAAGTTGTTTCCTTAATTTGATTTAGTAATTCTGTAAAATTGAGATTTTCTGAAAAATTGGCTCTTAATACTAATGTATTTACAAAACATCCTATTAATGGTTCTATTTCCTCGCGGTTACGGTTAGCAATAGGTGAACCTATTAAGATATCTTCTTGATGACTATAGCGATATAATAATGTGGCAAATATAGCCAATAATGTCATAAATAGGGTTGTTCCTGTTTCCCTACTTAATAATTGTAGTTTTTTGCTTATTTCTTGATTAATAATTAATTCTTGACTTTTACCATTAAAAGTCATTACTGATGGTCTAGGTTTATCTGTTGGTAATTGTAATAGTGATGGTGCATTTTTTAATTGTTCCTGCCAATAATTAAGTTGTTGTTCTAATATTGTCCCGGTTAACCATTGTCTTTGCCATTGAGAAAAGTCTGCATATTGAATAGATAAAGGTGCTAAATTAGGATTCTTACCTTGACTATAAGCTTGATAAATAGTAGATAATTCCTGTAAAAATACACCTGTAGACCAACCATCCCAAACGATATGGTGTCTAGTTACTAATAAGATAAATTGAGAATTTGATACTTTTAATAAAGTCCCCCGGACTAAAGAATCTGTAGCTAAATTAAAAGGTTTTTGCTGTTCTTTGTGAATATATATAGCAATTTCTGATTCTTGGCAATTTTCGATAATTAAAGGCCAATTTCCTGATGGTTTAATTATCTGTACTACAGTTCCATTAATTTCTTGAAAATTAGTCCTTAATACTTCATGACGTTGGATAATCATATTTAAAGCTTTCTGCAAATCATTAATTTCTAATTTGCCAGTAATTGTTACTCCTAGTAATAGATTATAGGTAGCACTATTTTCTTCAAACTGATCTAAAAACCATAATCTTTCCTGTCCCCAAGATAAAGGAATTGGGTTTAATTCTCTGTTGGTAGGAATGATAGGTAATTTAGAAGGATCTATTCCTTGTTTTTTGAGTAATTTAATTAAAATATTCCGCTTTTCTGGAGGAAGACTTGCCAGTTTTTTAGCTATATCTTGCTGTGATTGAGCCACTATTTATTATCCTCTATGATCCCAATAAAGTTAATTTATATCATTTCCAGGATAGGATAGAGAAAACTACAATTATGTATTTCCTCTATCCTCAATTATAAAACTTTAGGTTTGTAATTTTCTCGCAGCTATCATATTTGCTGTAGGTCTTTTGACATCCCAAACTAAACCTGTTTTTTCTAGTATCCAAATTAACCATTTACCTAAATCAATTTGCCACCATTCTAGTCCAGTAATTGCGGAATTGGGAAAAGTATGATGATTGTTATGCCACGATTGACCAAAAGTAGGGATAGCTAACCATACATTATTAGTGCTAAATCCATTGGTTTTAAAAGGACGACTTCCATAAACGTGACAGATTGAATTTGTACTCCAAATGAAATGTTGGACTAGAAAAATCCGCACAAGTCCTCCCCATATAAATCCTTTAAAAGCTCCTATCCAAGACGATGTAATTACCCCTTCTAAAATAGCAGGTATTAGCAGTCCTAACACTACCCAAGTTAGTTGTAGTTGGTCAATTCTAAAAATTACAGGATCTTTAAGCAAGTCTTTAACTAAGAGTGAAGAATCTGTATCTCCAGACTTTAAAACTTCAAAAATCCAACCAATATGAGCATGATATAAGCCACGAAGTTGATTTTTAAAGCCGATTCCATGTAAATTAGGGGTATGAGGATCACCAGATACATCACTATATTTATGATGACGTGGATGCTCAATTACCCAATATACTAGACCACCTTGAGCAGCCATTAAACCGAAAATAGTTAAGATAGCTCGAATTGGAGTTGTAGTTTGAAAGGAATGATGTGAAAAATGTCGGTGAAACCCTACTTCAACACCAATTACTGTTAAAATACACAGACTAACTAACAATCCCAATTCTAATGAACTAATACCAGAATAAAACAGAATTCCCATTCCAATTACTGTACCGACAAGAGGAAGTAAAACAATAATTGCTGTGATTATTGTATTGATAGATAGTCCATCATTATTTGTTGATGTTGGACTGTCTGGTTGATTATTTTCTACTATTTGATTCTTCATAGATGTTTAGTAATTATCAAAAGATAAACGTTTTTACAAAAGGTATTTAGATTATTCAGCTAGAGCATTTATTTCATCGTCTGAAAGTAATTCCATCATATTCAAAATATCATTAATTTTGTCCATATCATCTTGCCCTGATTCCTGTTTGCTGTCAATAAGTTCTGCTAGTTGCGCTACAGTAGGAGACTCAAATACAGTGCTAATTGGTAAATTCATGGCAAAGGTTTGTTTAAGTTTAGATAAAAGTTGAGTTCCTGTTAATGAATCACCTCCTAATTCTAAAAAGCTATCATGGATACTTACTTGATTAACACCAAGTAGAAATTCAAAGATATTAGCAATTTTGGCTTCGGTTTCATTTCTCGGTGCTATATAATTTGAACTTGCTGATATTTTTCGATTTGCAGCTTGCAGATTTTGATTTTTTGCTAAACCTCGCTTTACCCAAAAATTAATTCTTGGTTCTAAATCAACAGTGGAGACAATTAACTGATGACATTGATGATCTGCTAAAATATGTTGAAATGCTGTAACTCCTTCCTCCGCTGTAATTTCTAATTCTGATATTTCTTCCCCAAAACCTTGATTATTAATGATGACTTGTTGATTGCTTTTCCAACCATCCCAATCTACACTAATCCAAGGATGATTTGTTGTTTTGTTATAACTATAAACAAATGTATCCATAAAAGTATTCACTGCTGCATAAGCTACAAATCCTAATCCTCCTAAGATTGCAGATAAAGAAGATGTCAACATACAAAAATCAAGTTCTTTATTTTTGAGGATTTTAGCTAATACTAATGTGCCGTATACTTTAGCTGTAAATTGATTTTCACATTCGGTTTTGGTAATATTTTCAATTACATTAATTGATTGTCCCCAAATAGCACCTGCACCCGCGGCATGAATCACACCATTAATTTTCCCAAATTGTTGTTCTGCTTGCTTAATGGCTGTTTCCATTTGTTGTAAATTAGCAACATCAGCACTAATTACCATAACTTCAGCCCCTAATGCTTCTAATTCTTGAACTTTACGAATTTGGTTACTGATGCTATCTTCTGCGTCATGAGTAGCCAGCCATTGCTGCCAATTTGCTTTTTCAATCACAGCAGAACGTCCTGTTAAAATTAATTTAGCTTTGACAGTTTTAGCTAAATGTTTTGCTAAGATAAAGCCCAAATAACTCAAACCACCTGTAATGAAATATACGCCATTTTTCTTCAATTTGTGATTGGTTGTGGGAAGTTCTAAGGGGAATGATGCAAAGGTTTGCACCCAACGATGTTGTCCCCGATAAGCAATATTTTTTTCTGCTGATTTGGTGGTAATTTCGGCAATTAATTGTTTGATAATTTGCTGTTTTTCTTCAGGAATAATGATATCAATCAAACGACAGTTAAAATTGGGGTATTCTTGGGGAATTGTTTGGACAGTTCCTAAAATTGTGGATTTTTCAGGATAGAGGATTTCTGATCCTGTCACTTCATGTATATTGTTAGCAATTGATAAAATTTCACAGTCATGGAGAAAAACTTGTTTTCCACAAGCTTGGACAAAAAATAGTAAACTGTAAAATCCTAAATATTGGGCTGTTGCTATTAAAGCTGTATCTAATTCCTGATTTAAAGTCTCAGTTGTTAAATTCCATAAATGGATAACTTTATCAGGGATAAAATTGAGGTTTTGCAGTTCTTTAATTAAGGCTATATAATCTTCTGGATTTTGAGGATTAAGAGTATATATTCCCTCTTTTTGTTTAGTAAAAGCTACACCAACTTTGACATAAATTGTCTGTTTATTTTGTGCTTGCAGTTGTTGTTTTAGTTCTGTTCCTAAACCACATTCATCTATAAATAACAAAACCTGATTTACTGATGTTGCTAATTGATTTGGAGATAAAGGAAGACGTTTCCAAGAAGGAATATAAAACCAATTTTTAATATCTGGATTTTTGACTAGAGAAACTGAAGTTTCATTCTTTAAGTTTAAATTTTCTGGTGGAGAAATCCAGTAACGCTGACGTTCAAAAGGATAAGTAGGTAAAGGTACTCGATAACGTTCTTCTTGAGAGTAAAAATTAGACCAATCTATGTTCACTCCAGCTAACCAAAGATTACCAAGGGTAGTTAACAAAAACCCTACATCTGATTGATTTTCCTGGGGATGACGAATTGATGTGAATACCTGTTGTGATACGGGTTTTCGTGGGTGTTTTTTAGCGAAGGAACTCAAAACTCTACCAGGACCAACTTCTAAAAGGATTTGTTCTGGTTCTAGGAAGAAATTTTCTAGTCCTTGGGCAAAAAGGACAGTTTGACGCAGATGTTGAGAATAATAATTTGGGTCTGTGGCCTGTTCTGTTGTGATCCAAGTTCCAGTTAAATTGGATACATAAGGTATTTTGGGAGGATTTAAGGTTACTTGTGTAAATAGCCGTGTAAAGGGGTCAAGAATTGCGGCCATCATTTGAGAATGGAAAGCATGGGAAGTGTGGAGACGACGACATTCTACACCTTTGGCAGTTAACTGAGTTTCTAGTTTTTCTATGGCTGCGGTAGTACCAGAAACAACACAACGGGATGGTTCGTTAATTGCGGCAATGGATAGTTCTTGATCTAACAGGGGTTTGATTTGGCTGGCTGATAAGGGTACAGAAAGCATTGTACCAGCGGGTAGTTGCTGCATCATCTGTCCTCTAGCAGCAACTAAGGATAAAGCGGTTTCTAAGGAAAATACTCCAGCAATACAAGCCGCGACGTATTCACCAATGCTATGGCCAATCATGGCTTGGGGAATTATCCCCCAGGACTGCCATAATTGAGCTAGGGCGTATTCAATGACGAATATAGCTGGTTGCGAAAGGGCTGTTTGCTGTAGTTGCTGTTCTGCTGCTGGAATTTGTGCGGGTTTGGGGTAGAGGATATCTCGTAAATCTAGTTTTAGTTGGGGTTTGAGGATTTCACAGCATAAATCTACCTGTTCACGAAAGTCGGATTCAGTTTGGTATAATTCTAGCCCCATATTTACGTATTGAGAACCCTGTCCTGGAAACATAAAGACAACGGAACGCTCTTTTATTTCCTGAGTATTTGTGACTAATTCTGGAGAATTCAAGGTATTAAGAAGTACCGCAGATTCATTGATGTTTTCAGAAACTAAGAACCGACGTTGATCAAATCCTCTACGTCCACAACTGAGGGTATAAGCCACATCTGCTAGATTTAAGTGAGATTTTTTTTGCAGATATGCCCCTAAATTAGTGGTAGCTTGATCTAGTGCGGTATTAGTTTTGGCAGAAATTAACAGGAGTTGCCAAGGTCGAGAGGTTTCCGAATCTGATAAACTGGGTGCTGCTTCTAAAATTACATGGGCGTTAGTACCACCAATTCCGAAAGAACTCACTGCTGCCCGACAAGGAATATCATCTCTGCTTTCCCAAGGAGATAGTTGAGTATTCACATAAAAAGGTGATTGGGCAAAATCTATTTTCGGGTTAGGTGATTGAAAATGCAGACTTGGTGGTTTTAATTTATGTTGCAATGCCAATACAGTTTTGATTAAACCCCCTACCCCTGCGGCTGTATCCATGTGTCCTACGTTGCTTTTGAGAGAACCAATGGCGCAAAAATGAGTTTTTTGGGTTTTTTGCCGAAAAGCTTTGTTTAAGGCAGCAATTTCAATGGGATCTCCTAATTCTGTCCCTGTACCGTGGGCTTCTAGATAAGTGATGGTATCAGCTTCAACATCAGCTACAGCTAAAGCATCGGTAATTACTACGGCTTGTCCTTCTATACTCGGTGCTGTGTAACCTACTTTGACTGCACCATCATTATTAATTGCTGATCCTTTGATTATTGCATAGATGCAATCATTATCAGCGATCGCATCCTCTAATCTTTTTAATAATACTATCCCTAAACCATTACTGCCCACAGTTCCTTTAGCTTGGGCATCAAAGGCGCGACAGTGACCATCGGGTGATAAGATCATGCCTTCTTGGTATAAGTAACCATTTTTATGGGGTACGCGCAGGGTAATTCCTCCTGCTAAGGCCATATCACATTCCCCACTCAATAAACTTTGACAAGCAAAATGTACAGCAACTAAAGAGGTTGAACAAGCTGTTTGAATATTTACAGCCGGTCCTTTGAGGTTTAATTTATAAGCAACGCGACTAGGTAAAAAATCTTTATCACTATCTAATATTACTTGATATTCACCAATTGATTCCAACAAATCACGGTGATAAATCAGATTATTTAATAAATAACTATTAATCCCCACTCCTGCATAAATTCCTATTAAGCCTTTATATATTTGAGGATCATAACCTGCTTTTTCAATGGCTTCCCAGGCACATTCTAAAAATAACCGTTGTTGAGGATCTAAGATTTCGGCTTCTCTAGGACTAAAATCAAAGAAATTGGCATCAAATAAATCAATATCTTCTAATACCCCGGAACTTTTGACATAATGAGGATTATTTAATAAAGCTGGTTTAACCCCTTCTGCTAAAAGTTCTTGTTCAGAAAAACAGGAAATAGATTCTACACCTGCTTTGAGATTTTCCCAAAAAGATTCAATATCTTTTGCACCGGGAAAACGTCCAGCTAGAGAAATAATTGCGATATCAGCATCATTAATGGAATAATCAGAGTTTGCTAATGGCATAAGTTTAAATTAGGAATTTTGTGATTTGTAAAAACTTCACTTATAGTTAAATCCTTGATAATAAGTAATTAGGATATTTGCTAATTACCTATTACCAAAAACTAATTACCTACCGCGCATTTGACGTTTTTGTTTCATCATTGCTTTCCCCTGAGTGCGGCTTTCGGCACGGATTTGGGCTTTTTCGGCTTCCTCTTCTGGGTTAGACAATCCAGAGAGATATGCACTTAAAGCTTTAACAGTTGGATAGGTAAACAAATCAATGACAGGCATTTCTATTGCTAATTGTTCCTGCAATTTTCTATGGATTTGAATTAGCAGTAAGGAATTCCCTCCCAGTTCAAAGAAGTTATCATAAGTTCCTACTCGTGGTAATTGTAGAACTTCTTGCCAAATTGCAGTAATAGTTTTCTCTGTTTCGTTTTGAGGAACTACATATTTTGTCTCAATTAGAGGACTTTGATCTGGTGCTGGTAGGGCTTTGCGGTCAATTTTACCATTAGGTGTCAAAGGCAGATTTTCTAACAGCACAAAAGCATTAGGCATCATATATTCTGGCAATTTGTCTTTCACAAACTGCTTAATTTCATTTACCGATAGGAGAGTTTCTTCTACCATTGGTAATTGCTGAATATGGGCTGCTGGATTTTCCTGTTTAATTAATCTGCCTTTTTCGGAAGGACGAATAGCGTAAATGTAACAAAGTTCTGTGTTAGTTAATAACACATCTTTGTCAATCACCAAATCATACCCATGAGTTTCTAATAAAGTGACAATGGGTTCGAGGTTTTCCTTGACATCAACTTCTACTACAAGTTGGCGAATTTTTGCCCAATCTTGCGGTTGAATACCTTTAAGAACATCAAATTCACTTTTTTCAACATTGATTTTTAGTAAATCAATCTTTTCAACTCCTTGTTCAGCAATCATATCTGAAAGAGTTCTTAAATTAGCTGTGAATGTTTCTGCTTGAAAGCGAGATTCGAGAATTTCATCAGCTTGGTTAAGGAAATCTTGAGATGCTACATCTTGTTGATTACTAACGAAGTTTTTGACTACTTCCTTTTCAACTTCTGCGTCTGCATAGAAACCAGAAAGTAGAGAAAATCCAGGGAAAAAGGTAAACTCAGCCGTTTTATTTTGATCTGATATCCCGCAGTTAAAGACTTTTCCATCTACTGTATAAAGTGACAAATTAGCCTGGACAATCTTAAAGACTGTGGGATTTGGTTCAAAGGCGTAAATTTTGATTTGGGGACAAATGCGCGAGATAAATAAGCCGAATAAACCGATATTACAACCAACATCAAAAACACAATCTCCGGGATTAATAGTAATCCCATGACGGAGATATGCTTGCAGTTCAAATATTTCCCGATAGATGTAATCTGTCTCATTTTTGTTGAGGTGTGCCACTGCCATATTATTAGGCAATTTATAGCGATTCATCCCCGCAGCTATGGGACTGCGTTGGTTTTGTGGCACTATATAAGCAAGTAATTGTTTAGATTCTGAAAGGATAACGGTGGTTTCTGTGACATCAGGATGTTGAGATATAACAGACTCAATATCTGTTAACTCTACTCGGAAACCGCGGACTTTTACTTGATTATCAGCCCTACCTAAAAACTCGATTTCACCTGTTGCTAAATAACGGGCTATATCTCCAGTTTTGTAGAGATTTTCTCCTGCTTTATGACTATATAAATTGGGAATAAATTTCGTTTTTGTTAATTCCGGTTGATTGAGATAACCGCGACTAACTCCCACTCCACCAATGTAAATTTCTCCAGTAACTCCCACCGGAACGGGTTGCAAATTGACATCCAATATATAAACTTGGGTATTATTAATTGGACTACCAAGGGGAAGAGTTGCAGATGTCGGTAAAGGTTGTTTGGGATTAACTTGATATGTTAATACACCCACCGTAGTTTCTGTTGGTCCATAGTGATTGTAAATTGTACAATCTGGTTCACAGGCTAACATCTTTTCTACCCAATCTAAGGGGGTGGCTTCTCCTCCTAAAATCAAGCCTTTGCGGGGGAGAACTTGTTTAGGTTGGGTAGGATTTTGTAAAGCGATTAAATGGGAAAAGACGACTTTCAAATAATCAATCGCATTTTCGGCTATATATTGACTGAAAGCCTTGTTATCTGCGGCTTTATCCCAAGACATAACGTGGAGTTGTCCACCTGTACACAACGCCGGAAAAATGACTGTATTGCCCAAATCCGCGCTAATGGTGGACACTAAAGCGAAGTTGCTACCTGGTTCGATATGCAGCCGTTCAATAATGCTAGATACGTAATTGACGATGGATTTGTGAGTAATGGTAACGCCTTTGGGTTGCCCAGTTGAACCGGAAGTATAAATCACATAGGCTAAATTGTCGGGTTTGACTGACGTAAATAGGGGTTCGTGATTTTGCTTACTTATTACTTCCCAATTGGTATCTAAACAAACTATGGTAGCTGTGGTAGTGGGTAAAAATTCCTGTAAGAACTGCTGGGTGAGTAAAACTGTCACCTGGGCATCTGCTAACATATAAGCCACCCGTTCAACGGGGAAACCAGGATCTAGGGGTAGATATGCTGCACCAGCTTTGAGGATTCCTAATAACCCTATCATCATTTCGAGCGATCGCTCTACACACAATCCCACTAGCATTTCTGGTTGCACACCTAATTTTTGTAAATAGTGCGCTAGTTGGTTACTTTTTTCCTCCAACTCTCTATAAGTTAATCGCTGATTTTCAAAGACTAAAGCGATATCATTGGGGGTAAGTTTTACTTGTTCAGCAAACAATTCATGCAAACATTTATCTAAGGGATAATCACGTTGAGTATTATTCCTTTCTATTAACAGTTGATATTGTTCTGCTGTTGTCAACAGCGGTATTTTTCCTAATTGCTGTTGAGGATTTTCTACAACCGCTGTTAACAAAGTTCGGAAATGATTTAACCAGCGTTGAATTGTTTCATCATTGAACACATCTAAATTGTAACCACAATCTAAAAATAGTTCACCTTCCGCTTCACTAATCGTCAAATAAATATCATAAGCCAGCGGAATTTTCGGCGGAGACATAAAGCTCATTTCTACACCGAACATACTCGGTTTCCCCAAAGGTAAATCCAAGTTAAATGCGGCTGACACCAAAGCAGGACGACTGAAATCTCTATTTAAATCCAGCTTATTCAATAAAGTGGCAAAAGGATAATCTTGATGTTCATAACCGTCCAGCAACACCCCACGAATATGTTTTAAGTATTCCCCAAAAGTAGCATCTGCACGCAAATTTGTTTTAATAGGTAAGAGATGAACACAATACCCAACTATACTTTCACTGCCTGCTAAAGAACGTCCAGCGGTGGGAATACCCACAACAATTTCCTCTTCCCCTGTCAGTCGGTGCAGCAATACTTTATAGGTAGCCAGCAAAGTCATAAACAGCGTACAACCTTGCTGTTTACTTACCTGTTTAATAGCATTACCTAATTGAGCATCAATTTTCAAACTTTGTCTATTTCCCCGATAACTCATCATAGGAGGATGAGGTCTATCTGTGGGTAAATTCAAAACAGGAATAGATTGAGAAAACTGTTCTAACCAATAGGATTCATGAACTTTCATTTCCTCAGTTTGGCTTTGTTGATTTTGCCAATCTATATATGCTCGAAATTGCTTTGGTTTCTCCCATGACAAGGTTTGTCCTTGACAATGAGCAGAATATAATTTACAAACTTCTTGGAGAATTAAGGAAACAGACCAACCATCAGCAATAATGTGATGTACCTTAGTAATTAGTTGGTGTACTTCCTCCGCCAATTTGAGAATATAAACTTGAAATAGCGGCGCTTGCGTTAAATCAAATCGTTTTTGAAACTGCTGTTCTATCCATTCTTTAACTTGAGATGTTTGTTCACTAGCAGATACATTTGAGAAATCAATTACCTCTATATTCACAGTCACAGAAGGTAATATTTCCTGAAATTCTCCTTCAGCATCAATTCTCGTTCTCAAAGCTTCATGTCTATCCACAACAGTTTGTAAAGACTTCTGGATAACATCAATATCTAACTTCCCTCGTAATTCTGCACATAAAGAATCAATATAAGCCAGGGCGCTATTTTCTCCTAACTTATCTAAAAACCATAATTGCTTTTGTGCTTCCGCTAAAGGGATTTTATCAGTCAGATTTTCGTAATGCTCTCTAATGGTATTGATATATGGCAGACTTGTCAAAACTATATTTTCATCTGCACCAAAATCAATTAAACAAGCAATTTCATCTACACCAATATCTCTCAACCGCTCAATAATAGGAATACATGATTCCGGAGTCCCAATTAAAGCACTATTTTCCACATACCGCTTATAACCAGTTTCCAAAATTACCAACCTATCATCATCTGTCAATTCATCCAGATTAGTTGATAAATTCTGATTCCCCATCATACTTTTGAAAAGTTCGATAGAGGAAGTCATGTAATTATACATTGGTTGTCGTCCTTGTTCGCGGACTAAATCTATATCTTCACCTACCAATGTATGTAATAAAACCGTCACATGACCAGCATCAGGATCATAACCATTTTCTAACAGTGACTGACGATATAATTGGATATTTTTCGCCAAATCTTCTATCTTCTGTCCCATTAAATTAGTTAATACCCCCGCCCCAATTGCTCCGGCTCGAATATAGGTATTGGGATTATTGACAATGGTAATCCAAGTTGGTAATTCTGCCTGCATGGGTTTGGGAAAAATCCCCAATTCCACTTGTTTACCGACACCATTGGTAACTTGAATTTTTTCACCGCGCCAAAGTTGTTTAACTTTATCAATGTTTTGGAACATCAATTCCCGATGTTTTCCAAATGATTCTGGTGCAAATACAAAATCATTTTCGTGCCAACCGGAAGCAAAAGCAATCCCTACTCTTCCGTGAGAAAGATTGTCTATCACTGACCATTCCTCCGCCACCCGGATAGGATGATGCAGAGGTAATACTACACTACCAGCCCGCAATTGAATATGCTTGGTTTCTCTGGCTAAAGCGGCACTGAGAATGGAGGGGTTGGGAGAAAATCCGCCAAAGTCGTGAAAATGTCTTTCTGGCAACCAAACCGCAGCAAACCCATTTTCATCAGCAAATTTCGCTCCTGAAAATAGCAAGTTATATTTATCAAGATTAAATTCAGAATTATAGTTACCGAAGTAAAATAAACTGAATTTTAGTTTTTGGGACTTGCTAGGAATATAACTTAACTTACTCCCAGAATCCTGTGAAGATGTAGCACTGTGTCTTGACCAAAATCCCTGCTGCTGGTTATTTTTTTCAATTTCAACAACAGGTGTTTTTGTCGTTAACAAGTTAGGCGTTGATGTTAAAAAAAAACCACCTGCTCTCATCTCTTGAATTGTATCTTTAACGGCTTGAATTATATATTCAATATCCGCATCTGTGTGAGCAAAAGAGAGGAAATATTTCCGCCATTCCCAGACATAAACACCTTTATTCACTAAATGATAGAAGAAAGGATCTAAGTTGCTGGTAAAAGAAAACCGGAAAATAGAACTGAAATATTCTACTTCAATAGGAATGTCATTTTCTAAAAAGTAATTGTTCAGAGTTGCAGCTAAATAGGCTGTTTTCTGATTGAGTTTTTCTTGGAGTGCAGGACCTTCATCTTTAAGACGTTGTAACACAGCCTTAGTCGCCACCATAGCTAGAGGGTGCATACAAAATGTCCCCCCAAAAAAAGTTCTTTCTACTTCTGGAAAAGACTTATCACCATAATTCCACATTCCACCATCAACATAATCCAGGTATTTAGCTTTACCTGCAATAATCCCAATGGGCATTCCTCCGCCCACGACTTTACCATAATTGACAATATCAGCTTGAATGCCTAGCCAAGCTTGAGCGCCACCGGGGTGAAACCGAAAACCGGTCGTGATTTCATCAAAAATGAGGATTACTCCGACTTTTTCCGTAACTTGTCTGAGTTTGATTAAAAACTCTTTCGGCTGCAAGGATAGTTTATTGCTTTGGATAGGTTCAACTAATACCGCTGCTAGTTCATGTGCATGAGCTTCAATATAGTCCAGACTTTCTGGAGAATCATAATCGAGGACAACCATATCCTCAGCAATACTAGCCGGGACACCAGGCGCAATAGTGACCGTAGTAGGAACACCATCAATGATCTCTCTTTTTACCAGTGTGGAGTCGCCATGTCCGTGATAAGAACCTTCAAATAAGGCAATTTTAGTCCGTCCACTGGCTGCTCTAGCTAACCGTAAAGAGGTGACAACTGCTTCTGTACCTGAGTTGGAGAAGCATACTCTTTCCACACCTGTGAGATCCTGTACCAGTTGGGCAACTTCTCCTACTAAATGATGTCTGGGGTGTAATTGGATACCTAACTTCATTTGCTCTTGGATAGCTTCCATAATGAAGTCTGGTTGATGTCCAAATAGGAGTACACCCTGTCCCATTGTTAAATCAACGTACTCATTACCATCTATATCCCATACTCTCGCCCCTTGAGAACGCTGGGCAACGATGGGATATAACATTTCTTTAATGGAAGGACGAAAACCAACGGAAGCGCGACTATCAGCTAAAATGGGGCGATATTTTTGCGCTAATTTTTTAGAAGTTGGGGTGCGTTGATTGTACCGTTGGGTCAATTCTTCAATATGACGTTTTTGCTGTTCTGTTAGTCCCCCTATTTTAGGTCTTCTCAGTTCAGCCGGTGAGGTGATTGACTGTTTACTTTGTACCCGCTTAGGGACAACTACAGGAGGCGCTGGTGGGACAATAGGTGCGGGTTGGGGGATGGGTGCGGGTGTAACATGATTATTTATATAAGCTGAACCGTTATTTTGCTCAGTGGGTACTTCATAACCTCTAAACAATTCTAATTGCTGGGACATGACTTGCAGTTGTTGCCGCATCACCTTTTCTAAAACTGTATCAGCGGCTGTGTCATAATTTTCTGGTGTTACATGAGTATTACCGTTTGTAGGTTGCGGTGGTATTTCATACCGAGGCTGATAAGTGACTCCGTTTGTCTGGGATACGGGGAGTTGCGGTGGTATTTCATACCGGGGCTGATAAGTGACTCCGTTTGTCTGGGGTACAGGTGCTACTTCAGATTCAGGCTGTAAAGAATTTAACCCATCTACTTCTGGTGGCAGATTCTGATCTATATAAGTAGCTAAAGCATCTATATTTGTGAGGTCTTCAAAAAATTGCCGAATCGCAATCTGAATTCCATAAGTTTTTTTAATTTTGGCGACGGCTTCCATCATAGCGATAGAATCAGCACCCATTTCTAGTAAAGAACTATTAATATCTAGTTCGGAAGGATCGTCAAAACCAAGTAAAATGGAGGTTTGGGCGCGAATTTGTTCAAGAATCGCTTCCCGTCGTTCAGATACGTATCCTGATGTTTGTGTAACCATATATCTTTAGTGAATTGGTTGTGAAAGTGTAACAATCAAAGATTAATAGTTGGCATTCAGGTCAAAAGAAGCAGGGGAGCAGGGGGGAGAGACTGGGATTTTGACGATTCCCCCAATGATTGTATCAGCGATTGATTGTATCAGATCACTGTTAATGAATCTTGGTAAAGTAAGATAAAAACTGTAGCCTGATAATTAACTATGGTATCTAATATTACTACATTTTCCGATATTCAAGGTCATTGGTCTCGACCATTTATTGAAGCCTTAGCCGCACGGCGAATCATCAACGGGTATCCAAATGGAACTTTTCGCCCAGATAATTCTGTGACTCGCGCTGAGTTTGCAGCCATTATCGCCGCAGTTTTTTCTCAACCAGTCAAACGCAAGTATGTTCCTTTCGTGGATGTTCCTGATACACATTGGGCGATAAATGCGATTAAAAAAGTATATGAAACTGGATTTTTGGTAGGTTATCCGAATAGGCGTTTCGGGATAAATGAAGGTATTGCTAGAGGTGATGTGTTGGTGGCCATGGTCAATGGCTTGAGTTCGATCATTTCTAGTCAAGTTGACTTGGTAAGTAAACTTGCAGATATATATCAAGATGGAGCTTTGATTCCCTACTATGGGATTAATCAGATAGCTTTAGCGACTAGTGTGGGTTGGGTGGTCAATTATCCCCATGTAAAAATACTTAATTATAGAATAGCCGCTACTCGTGCTGATGTGGTGGCAATAGTTTATCAAGCTTTAGTATATTTGGGAAAGGCGGAAAAAATCCCTTCTAATTATATTGTTGTTCCGCCACCTTTACCTACAGTTGCTAATACTGTGAAAGTCAGTCATCGTCGGGAGTTCCGAGGGGCTTGGGTTGTATCTGTCTGGAATAATGATTGGCCGTCTAAACCAGGACTGACTGTTGAACAGCAAAAAGCGGAATTGGTGGCGATTATTAAACAGTTACAATCTTTGAATTTCAATGCTTTAGTTTTGCAGGTACGACCAGAAGGTGATGCTTTATATGCTTCTGAGTTAGAACCTTGGAGTGCTTGGATTACAGGAACTCAGGGAAAAGCACCAGAACCATTTTATGATCCTTTGGAGTTTGCGATCGCCCAATGTCATCAACGCAATATTGAATTACACGCTTGGTTCAATCCCTACCGCGCTAGAGCTAATAGTCGGGTTTCTCCTGTTCGTCCCCACATCGCCCTTACTAACCCAGAACTTGTTTACCAATGGGGTACTCAACAATGGATGGACCCCGGAGCAAAAATCGTTCAAGACCGAGCTTACAATGTCATTATTGATGTTGTCCGTCGTTATAACTTAGATGCAATTCATCTAGATGATTATTTTTACCCCTATCCCATATCCGGTCAATCTTTCCCAGATCAAAAAACCTACGCAGCTTACACAGCCAGCGGGGGTAAACTAAGTCTAGAAGATTGGCGACGAGAAAACGTCAATCAAATGGTATTGCGGCTGTCTCAAGGAATTAAAGCTACCAAACCTCACGTTAAATTTGGGATTAGTCCCTTTGGTATTTATCGTCCTGGAGAACCCGCTGGTATTGTTGGTTTAGATGCCTATAATGTCCTCTATGCTGATGCTAAAAAATGGTTACAACAAGGTTGGATAGATTATATCGCCCCTCAACTCTATTGGCGTACTGACCAAACCAAACAAAGTTATGAAGTTCTCCTCAAATGGTGGACTCAAGTTAATACCAAACAGCGTCATGTTTATACAGGTAACAATCTGGGACAACTAGATGGCAAAAACTGGAAAAATAGCGAAATTGCCAAGCAAATTCAGATTTCTCGCAATTTAGCTAGTAATCTTTCCTTGGGTAATATCTTTTTCAGTATGAGTAGCATCAAGGAAAATCGTCAAAGCATCAATGACCAATTGAAAACCGATTATTCCACACCTGCTATAGTTCCCACTATGTCATGGCAAAGTCCGACAACGCCACCCCCTCCCAAAAACCTCAAATTTATTGATGGTAAATTAAACTGGCAACCAGGAAATGATCAACCTGTACGTTCTTGGACTCTGTATTTGCAAAGTAATAATAATTGGATCATTCAACGCATTTTATCCGCTGGTACTACCTTTGCCACAGTCCCACCAGGAATTTATGCTGTATGTGCTGTGGACAGGTTAGGCAATGAAAGCGAAGGTATGAAGATCACTGTGAGTTAATCATAGTAGAAACGTTAACATTAAGCTTCTTTATTGAGATGTTCAGAGAACATTCCAAAAGACACAGACACACAAATATAAACTTTTTGACACAAAGCCTATACATGAAAACCGAAATATGCAAAAATGAAAACCTAATTTCACTCGCTTGGTGGGGGTCACTGTACCCTTACACAGGAGCGATCGCAAGATATAGTTCTGGTCATTAGGAGAACATCAACTTGCAGGGAACTGTGCTAGGAGGTCTTTGCCGTCAATAATGGTACTAGTGAAGATAAAGCTACGTTTAGCTTGGTAGCGTGGGTCTGATTTAATGATCGCCATGAAATCACGATGTCCCTGTCTAGTCCTACCTACTTGACAGCCAGCACTCCATCTGCCTACGTCGGACTTAGGGTTATCACCTCCCCAATGTTGGTTAATGCCAAACATACCTGAGTCAATAGTGTCACCTGCATCGCGGGTTCCTGACCGATTTGCATCACGATGGACTGTTACTGAACCACCTGTTTGCACAAGAGCTTCATGTCCACCACCTGGTGTGTGAATTCCTACCTGCCATGCTTTGTATTGCCCGAAGGCGATGATTGCCGCACCTTTGGGGTTCATAGGATTGTACGTGTAGTATTTACCTGGGTTGGTTGTGGCTTCCCAACAGCCAATCATTTTAGGCTTGCCGTCTTTAAACTCAATCACGATGCGGAGGTCGTTCCAGACATTGAGGGCGTTGTCATTGAGTGTTCCGTCCGGGTTCATACCTTCGATATAGATAATATTTTTGTATCCAGGTTCTTTGTCAATTCTGTAGCCCTTCTTCTGGCAATAGGCAATGATTTTCTCTTCTAGAGTTTTAGGCTTGGTCGTAACTGTTGCGATTTTGCAACCGTCAATCTGGATATGCCCACCATAGATAAACCAAGTGCGCCGATCCTGAACTGGAGCCTTAAGCATAACTCGGACATGGTGAGCGTCTGCGATCGCCACCTGGGTAATTTCTAACTTTCTCCCCGCTTGGACAGTAGCTTTTTCTGATGTATCGAGCTTGTTGGAGGGCAATGAGCAGCTTTTAAACACTGTGTCAGAAGTCACTGTGAGATTAAATAGCCCCTGTTCGGTCTGGTCATCTTTGAGTCCTATCGCTTGCAGAAAGTACAAAATTGCCCCACAACCAGCAGCCGAATCAATAGTCTTGGTGTGATTAGTCCCAGCCCAAACAAACGGCGTAATTCCCTGGCTATCTTTGCCCTGGAAGTCGTTGCACGCATCGAAGGCAAGTAAGCGAGATGAGAGCCTTGTTGGTATCTGTTCGCCCTGAATCTTCCTCAACTTGTGCGTGATTTGATCGAAGAATTGCGTAGAATCCTGGAAATCCGCCTTAGTGTGTAAGATTCCTGCCCAATACCAAGGTAAATTGGGATAGTACCACTCGATTTTCTCGTAAAAGCCGCGATCATAATACAGCTTTTCAGCAATTTTTTCTAACTCTGGCAAAAGATTTGATTGCACCTTGCAGCTTTGCCATCGTTCTGTATATTTTTCTTCAATAGATACAATATTAACCATATTATGATATCTACTAACTGTTCATAGATAAGTAAGGAACGGCAAAATTTTGTGATCATAAAAGCGGCTTGGAGCTTTACTTTTCAAGAATCGCTAAAACCTTGAACACGCAACACTTGCATCCGCTTTTAAAAAGTCCAGCTATGAGTCGTTTGAAGTATAGCTTGCTGTGTTCAAACTCCAGTTTTGATTTGTTAGCTGTTGATTGTTCATGTCTCCATGCTGGGTTTCTTCATATATAAGGTCTTGATTTTTAACCTGTTCTATGCGTCGGCAGAGGCTATAGATGATTATAGGGTCGCGGATGATTTCAGTTAGGATACGGGCTTCATTAAAGTCTCTGACATCGCTTCTTAAGTCACGTAACAGCAGATCGATTAGCTCAGGACTCATTTCTATTTCCAAAGAAATGCTAATCGCCACATCTGTTCCTATTTTGTCTACGTTGATTGAATACTTGTTGCTGTTACGAATCATAATTTTGTCCTGCGGCGATCGCCTTTATTTTTTGTTTACTGAAGCAAATTTATTGTGTTTCAAAGCGTGTTTACTGGTATTTAGCTAAATTAATCCCTCAAAATTTAAATGCTAGACCATTAGGGGTAGGGTTTCAGAAATAGTTCAGCTTCAGCTTCTCTTCGTCTCCTCAGTCCTTGCTCAACATTTGATCCAGGATTGCGATACTTGATGAAAGTTTCGCGGATATTAGCCCAATCACGATTCTTTAAGACTCTAGTCATAGACTCAAAATTAGAGGCACCGTAAAATTTACTCCCCAAGTTGTAGCCAAAGCTGAGTAATGCCCCTTGTTGGTTAGGGTTGAGTTCGCCCCAGGAAGGTATTTTCATTAAATCGGGTAAGTAGCTTGTTTCCAACTGATAAATCAACAACTCATCAGCTTGTTGTTGGGAAATACTATCTCCCATGTACCACGGACTACCGTCACGTTTCCTAGTCGTACCCCAGCCAATTGTGATTGGTAGCCCTCCACTTAAAGGATCTGGGTATGCATTAAGATAGCAACCTTCAAACTTTTTAATTAGCTCGACTCCACACATAGGTATACTTGTGGAGACTTGTTTCGTTTCCGTGGGCTGGGTTGCTGCTGTACCGTTCCTGCTGATAGGATTGTTCTTAATCTTAGCCAAAATCTCGTTAGCACTGAGATACTTTACTGAATCAGCGTTGAGGCTGGTGCTGTCACGATCTTCTTCATCCTCTTGCCATAAATTACCAACAGGACTTAAATCAGGTTGCTTATCTGATTGGGCTGACAGAAGCGCTGGTTTTTCTTTATCGCTCTGTTGTATAGCAGAGCGCTCTTGTTCCAACTGCTGCCTTTCGGTTTGGATGCGCTGCTTCTCGGCTTCTACTTCCTTAAGTTGGGCTTCATACTGCGCCCGTAACTGCAACTGCTCGTTGAGATTTTCTAGGGCAAGTTCAGTATTCTTTGTGGCTGTTTCTTGTGTCTGCTTATTGCCTGCCTCTTGTCGTTCTGTTAATTGGGAAATAAAGCCCTGTAAGTCTTGCTGAATATACTGTTCAACGCGTTCAGCAAAAATCGTGTAGGCATCGGAGTGGGTCTTAAATTGACGATAGGGTCCAGCCATTTGGAAAAATTGCCACCCCTCAATTTTTAAGCCTTCGGCAGTATTACGATAGCTGCGGTACTTCTCACCATGACCAAAAAACTCTTCAACCGCAGCAGAAACAGCTACTACTTGACTTAAACCGAAAGCCGACCAGCCAGCAATTTCCTGCCACTTCTGGTTCCCCTTCTGAAAACCAATTAGTGCCGGGACAATTACCCCGCCAATGATGGTAATCATTCTGAGATTGTGATGAGCATTGCGTTCTTTGGTGGCTCGTCCCTCCAGCCACATTACTTGGTCGAGCCAGCGATTTTTCAGAAAGTCTTTTCGCAAGTCTGACAAGTCGAGCCGGTCAATAAGTCCAGAGAAGCTCTGTTTAAGGTATTGACGATAGTCGTTTTTCTTAGCCATAGTTTTAAATTTCTCAAAAGCTTCTAGCTATACTTACACGGCTTATGTGAATTAAATGGTGCAACCCTTGTAATACCGTTGATGATTCTGGAATTACCGTTTTAGGGAAGTCTGAAAACCCTTATAAAACAACAATATTTTCAACTCACATAAGGCATCTTACATAAAAATATCACTTTTTGAATAGTAGTTTACCTACTTAGCGCTATTGCTTTCAAAAGTCATGATATCAGGGCAAACGCACCTTCTTATTTTCTCAAATTATTGCCACATCTCATATTCAACCGCCTTGTTACCCGTTAAGCATTTTTTCATTCAAGTCACACCTTGACCACAATATAAATAGCCTCTTAAATAATTTGATTTACTCCTTTTGTCGTTGGAGTTCATAAACAGGGGAATTAGCGAATTCCTGAAGCTGAAAAAGTGATAATAAATTAGTCCATCCTTGCTGATAAACGACACGGTTGTGAGCTAATTGACTAACGGTTTCATACCAAATATCCTGTTCTGCATCAGGAATGTACTGTGGTTGATTTCCGGGTTCTTGTATATTATTTACTATGTCAGAACTAGCTTCAACTCGCTGAATCCAGCCATTAACGCTGATATTGGTATTAAGTCCTTCAGGGTTAACACAAGTAATATTCAAGTACCAATAGTATTTTTCACCTACTGATAATGCTTTTTCGGTAGAGGGTAAACTAATGCTGACAATGCCTTTTTTTTCTGGTAAAGAGAACAGCAATGGCTTTGTCAAAACAGACTTTTTTTGCTCATCCAATAATCTAAATTTGGCTGGAGGCGACTGGGAATCACCACCAAAGGGTAAATAAAACCAGAACTGGGGGTACTCTTGAGTAGTTAAACCACCATGATTCTTAGGAACTAAAGCGATGAGGTTGTTGCTATCTATTTGAGAACATTGCGATCGCGTCGCCCCTCCCCGTGAACGTCCAGACGCATTACCCTCACTCCTCGAACCAGAAAACATCCGATTGACTCGCTCAAACAAATTCTGGGCTTGAGCTTTTTGAATAAAAAGGGGCAACGAAAAATTAAAGTAAAAGACAGTTGTTAGCGTGCAGATAAAAACAATTGATCGCCAGGGCAATAATTTTTGACAACGCATTTTTCAGTTACCTCTTAATTTGCTGTGTAAAGTTATCCTTTACGAAGTTTATTAGTCAAGTACAATACGATTGTACCTGTTAATAAAAATACCATAAACGCTGGAACAAAAGGTATCCAACCGCTTTGGGTAATTAAAATTACAGAACATATAATGTATAAGGAGCCAGCAAAGCTTATTACAGCTATACTTGTATAGAGAGTGCGGTTAAATTGCCAGCAGACAAAACCACCTACCAAAGCCCAACCAAACATCCAAATTGTTTCATAACCAAGAGACCACCACCAGATGAGCGAGCGATTATCTAAGGTCGCACTCAGTATCTGACTGATCATTTGCCCATGCAAGGTTACTCCAGCAACGTCACCATAGGGTGTACTCCAGTAATCAGCTTGTCTGTTTTGCCTGTCTGTAAAGCCAATCAGTACAATCCGATTGCTAATTTGATCAGCAGAAACTTTATTGTCCAAAACGTCCAGAATATTGACTCTAGGGGCAAAATTACTGGGGTCGCTGCCAAAAGTACGATATTTGAGCATCGTTTGATAGCCTTGAAGCTGATTATTGATGTCTTGGTAGCCACCTCCTAATCCCAGCAGTTGAGGAATCTCTGTTGTGCCAAACTTCATAGGCTGGTCATATTTTGAGATTTGGGGATTTAAAGGAGAGGTGAAAGCTTGACCTTGGGCTTCTAGGTAGCGACGAGCAATTACTAGACTAAAAGCGTCTGGTGTCTGACAATATTTAGGGTCTGGCTTTTGCATTAAGTATTGTCGGCGCACATAACGACCACCTTTAGCATCATCATCAACCAAGTCACTAAACCCAACTTGCGCTACAGGGATTTCTGGTGGTTGTTTAAAGCCAAGAATGTTTTCACCCAAGTTATTTTGATAACTGTTTTTGCAGACTGCAATGAAGTTTTTTGTTTGCTGCAAACGTTGTTTTAGACCACCCTCAGCCGAAAAATCACGGATGAAATCTAGACCAATTATACTAGGTTGATGCTGGGACAGATTTTTGAGTAAATCATCTAAAGCTGCATCAGGAATCGAACCTCTACCACCGGGATATCTGCCAGTTTCATTCAACTTCTCCAGGCTTTCTGGATCAACATCTACCATTAAAAATCGTTCGTCCTTTGGTTCATCAGGGCGTAACAGCATCATCTGGTCATAAGCTGCGAGTTCCAAAGGTTGGGTAAATCCGATAAACCTGGCAATGAACGTAACTGTTGTTACAGCCAAGCTAGTCAGCAGCACAGTGCGGAGCTTGATTTTGCGATAGGGGAGAGCGCGACTGGCTGCAAGATATTCTAGTTGTAGATTGGTGGGGACTGGTTCTTTGTTATCAGACTGCTTCAACCATTCCTCAGAGGCGACTAAATCTTTACCCCGGAGCAAAAAACTATCGTCATGTTTAGTATCATCCCATTCTTTGGCTTTGAGGAACAGCCGAGTGTGCGATCGCACATAATCTGGATCTGCATCTAATGTTCTGGTTAATTCCCCAAATTTAGTCAGAAAGTCTCCTCCATGCTGACAAAAATCAATCCACTTCACCTTTGCTAATTCTGGAGAAAGATCCCCAAAATTAACTTCCCGATACAAAACAGTCACAATCCGCTTATTCAACTTTGCCGCATACTCTACCTCAACCTGGCAGTCGGGTGAACTGATAGAGTCTGGCGAAATAATAAATAGGAAGTTGTTAGTGCTTTCTATCCCTTTATAAATCTCTTGCTCAAAGTCAGTACCAGAGGCAATACTTTCCTGGTCAAACCAAGTAGTCTTGTTTTGAATTTGTAATGTATCGTTAAGCTTGCGGGCAAAATCAGAATCAGCGCGAGAGTAAGAAATAAATACATCTAACGCTACCAGAGGCGGTTGATTGAGACTTTCGGTGATGAACTCTACTTGCAGAGGTATCGGCTGATGTTGGGTTTTTTGTTGAGCTATCTTTAACCAAGCCTCCGCCTGCCTCAGATTATAACCCCGCAACAGAATACTAGAATTGCGTTTTTGTCTTTCCCACTTCAGAGCTTTTATTAATAAGATTTTATGCTGTTCGTAGTAAGCCGCATCTTGAGTCAGCACATTGATTAGCTTGTCAATATTGGCATCTTTTTCCTGTTGTTGTTGCTCTGTCAAGTCGATGAACTGTAGGGTACGTAGTTCAACAGGAATCTGCTCTACCTCCACTTGTTCAATTAACAGAGGAATGATCCGTTTTTTCTGCGAGCAAGCATAAGACAGTTCCATTTGACAATATTCTGATTGCAAAGAGGCTGGCGACATCAGAAACACAACATTGTCCGCTTCCTCAATACCGCGATAAATTGACTCGATAAAATCCGCGCCAGACTGAATATCTGTTTTGTTTGTCCAAACCGTGAAGCTTTCTCGCATCAAGATATTGGCAATTTTTTCCATAACTTCCCTCTCTTTTTCTGAGTAAGAGAGGAACACCTGAGTCATCAGGTTGTTAGCATTCTTGGTACTTTGACAAATAAAGGCACAGTGTAAATCCGTTGGTTGACATGGTGGTTGCTCATGTTTAAACCGGATTTTTAACCAGTTTTCAGCCTGTACTCGCTCGTCACCAATTAACAGGTATTGTGAGTTTTTTTGCTGTCGCTCCCACTCCAAGGCTTTGGCTAAAAAGTATGTGTGTTGATGCACATAATCTTGATGGCGAGAACATAGCTCTAGCAGTCCCGCAAAGGATTTTTCAAAGTCATCTATACCTTCACGGAAATATACCCAGTTAATTTTGCCAATAGCTGGGTGCATATTGGGGAAACTGGAGTGTAGACCCTTGGCTTTATATTCTTCCCACGCACTAGCGTCACGTCCAGGATAGCGTTCCTGCCAAATTTCCTGAGTAATTTGTTCTACGTGTAGCAAGGGAATAATGCGTTTATTACGGCGGATTGCTAGGTCTATTTCTTTACCACAATAGGGGGAGTTAATTGAGTGGGGCGCAATGATAAACAGAAAATTGTCAGCTTTCTCAATGCCATCATCTATTTGATTTTGAAAGTCAACACCTAAAGGGATATCATTTTGGTCGAACCAAATTTCCAAACCGGCTTCTACAAGTCGCTGATACAGCTTAGTGGCAAAGGTTTTGCTATCTGCTCTCCCATAAGAAATAAAGGAATTGTTAAAGCTATTCATATTAGAGGATTAATACTCGTTTTCATACATAGTTTTTTGAACGATTACTTATATCACTTACGTCTCAGTGATATAGCCGTAGACAGAGTAGTGAGGATATTAATTGATTAAGTAAAATTTACCATTTTATCTATTCGTTAACAACACCAATTTAATACACTATATTTAATATAGGATTTCTATTTGCTCATTGAAAAAACCCCGTACACTTAAATCTCTTAAAACCCTATTGCCTATTGCCTATTGCCTGTCTCCACAAGCAATTTCAAAAACAAAACCGGAATCCTATATTTGAAGATTGACATCAAAGCCAACTACCCACTAAAACATAAGGGGCCCAATAACGAGGGTGGTCATATCTGGGGTTTTTGAGTAAAGATTGCTGTGCTAAACGCAGGGCTTCGGCTCGGCTGATGTTGGGTTTTCCTAAATGTTGATAAAATTCTTTAATGAAGGGAACGCTGGCTTCATCGTCTAGATCCCACAAACTGGCGATCGCACTACTAGCCCCAGCTTGGACAATAGTTCCAGCAATGCCCATCACTTCTTGGTCATTACCTGTAGCTGTCTGACAAGCACTCAGAAGCAGTAACTCAATTTTATGAGTGCGGTTTTCGCTTTGGGTAGTAAACAATTGATCAAAATCATCTATCTTCAACTTCCCATCGGCCGTCACCACAAAAGTATTTTCTCGGCCTGCACCAAATAGACCGTGAGTTGCTAAGTGTACTATTTCAAAATTAGAACTATTTAGCTTTTGGTTAAAGTTTTTTGTGGTAAATTTTTCGTCAGCAATCCAATTCACGGCTAATCCCGTCTTCTTGATTTCCTCCACTTCGACTGAAACATTTGCTAAAGGAGAAAAACCAGAAAATTCTTGATTATCTGGTGGTTTAGTTAAACTAGCAGCCAAAACTTTCATAGTTTCTCTGTTTAAAGGTTTTGGTTCACGCAC
Source organism: Anabaena sp. UHCC 0204 (assembly GCF_009711975.1). GTDB lineage: Bacteria > Cyanobacteriota > Cyanobacteriia > Cyanobacteriales > Nostocaceae > Dolichospermum. The sequence continues at coordinate 9,105 of NZ_VIKW01000017.1, read as the reverse complement.
TTGTAACCCTAAAGCTAAGGAGACAGAATATTTTTCTACTAGATACTGCTGACCATCATAAAGACTAGCCATAGGAATTTTTTTAAACTGACCATCCAAGACAAAAATCAAATTCTTGATTTTGCTTTCCTTTAGCTCTTTTTCTATTGGTTGAATCAGCCATTTATATACTTGTTGACCATCCTGTTGTACTTCTGGATAACTACCCACTTCTTGCAGATTTTCATATAGTCGGCTGAGAACTTCCTCAATTTTCTCTTGAGGTGAGGTAGCATAATGACTAAGTTCTTTATTAGGCCGCTTGAGGATAACTTCTAAACGGTCATCTAAAATGATTGCATAGATAACAGCCGATGTTTGGTCTTGAGAATCAATCACCTTGTCGAGTGCTAATTTTGTATCTTCACAAGCTTGTTGTAAATAGTTTTGTAATTTCACTACTTGCAGTGCTTCAATAACATTGCGAGCCTGGATCAGATTTACTTGACTTGGTGTTGATGATTGCAGTAATAAATCTACTAAACGCCGATATACAGGTTCTACCGTTTCCCGAAAAGAAAACTGCACATTTTTATTCGTAGCAATCAAATCGCCACGGATATTTTGTAGAGTATTAAATGCTTGTTGATAGGCAGCGATCGCTTCTGTAATATCTCCCGGTTGCTCACAACTGGGTTTACCTTGACAGAGAATACGTCCCATTTGCCAATGCCAACGATAGGCAATATCTGGTGCTTGAATAGACTGTGATAAATTTAGTGCTTGTCTGGTTAAATCCTGGGCTATAGACCATTGTTGAGATAATTCATATAGATGTCCCAGATTACCTAATACAAAAGACTCTGAGCGTACATCTTGCAATTGTTGCGCCTGCTGAAGTGCCACAGCTAAAATTTTACCAATTGTTTCTGGGTTGGGTTCAGGGAATTTTTGCCTCATTTCTAAAAGGCGTTGCGCCAAATTTACTTGAGCGTAAATAGCAGAACGTCCCAGGGGCAACTCAGCAATTTGACTTTGAATTTCGGGATACAATGCTTTAGCTGCTGGCCATTGTTCCAACTCAATTAATAGGCGTAAACGGTTAAGTTGGGCAGGGATTTTGCTAGTCGCAGTAGTTGATGAAACGGCTGCTTTTGCGTAATGATCCAGAGCAGTATTTTTTTGTTTTGTGCTGCTACCGGGAATATAAGCAAGATTCCCCAAACTCAGGTAAGCTTTAGCAATTGCTTCAGGTGATTGCAGTTTTTGGGCAATTTCCAGACTGGTTTGTAAATGTTTTTCTGCTTCCTGAACATCACCAGCCAGCGCCAACGCTTCACCCAAGTTGCGAAAACTAGCCGCTTTAGCGAGGGTGTCTGGTTGTTTTTGTAGATCCGTTGTTAAATTCTGGAGTAAAGAAATTTCTCGGCGATAGAGTCCTAAACTCTGCAATGCTTGTGCTTGGTTAATTTGAGCGAGGGTAGCTCTATTGCTATCTTTTAATTGTTGGTAGAGTGAGGCGGCTGTTTCCCAAGATGACAAAGCGACATCGGCTTTACCCTTGGCTAGTTCCAGATTACCTTTGACATCCCAAACTTGCGCCCAAACTGGCAGGTGTTGCGGTGAATTGGGTATCTTTTGTAAGATAGCGATCGCATCCTCAATTGCCCTAGTTGCTTCATCAATACGACCTAATTGGTGGAAGTTGAGAGCCAAATTACTCAGAATCACCGCCTTTTCTACTGGATCGCTCTTGGTCTGATAGGCTTGCTGTAATAACTTGACTGCTTGTGTAAATCGCCCATTCATATAGAGATTTTTAGCTGCTTGCTGTGGAGATGGATCACCTAACCCCCCAGCCCCCTTCCCTACAAGGGAAAGGGGAGTAGTCAAGGCCTCTCTCCTACGAGGAGAGAGGTTTTCTAGATCCCGTGAAAAGTCAGAAGCAACCACCGATGTAGTCAAACCTTGAGTGTCCACATTACTAGCCACCACAGGCGAAACTAATATACATAGTAAAGTTGTCAGACAAGCCAAAACTCCATACCAGAATTTCTGGCTTTGTTTTTCAGAAAATTTTTTCACTTTTAGCATCAATCCCCAAATTAAAAATTTGTATAGATCAAAGAGAAATACAAACCGTTTTCTTGCCATGTTTTATCCGTTTGAGAATTAACTGATGTCAGCGGAATACCCCAATCTAAACGAGCAGTGAAATTATTACCCTGTCGCCACAGTAAGCCCATACCCGTACCGATTAAAGTGTTATTATCGGGATTTGAACCGCCATTATTCCAGCCTGTACCTATATCTACAAAAGGCGTGAGTTGCAAGACTCCTTGAGAAACTCGCGCAATTGGGAAGCGAATTTCTGCGGTTGCTTGCACACCGTTATCTGTTAACAATTGATCCTGACGGTATCCGCGCACAGTTGTTTGTCCGCCGATACCAAATTGTTCGAGTCCTAACAGTCTTCTATCGGCTAACTGCATATCAGCTTGTAGCAGCACTAAGGTATCAGGAGCTAGTTGGCGCAGCCATTGTGCTTGTCCTCGCCAGCTAAAAAAATTACTATCAGGTGCATCGTTATTGATTGTGGCATCTAAAATTCCCAAGCCGACATTAAATTGCGATCGCGCTGCTATGACTTGTTGGCTACTGCGTTGAGTCCATTCTTGAAAAAATCGGACAGCAGAAACCCTCGTGTTTCCTTGGTCATCAGCACCAACCGCTAGGGGAAACGCCCCAATGTTGTCAAAACCTAAAAATGTTTGACTTGCTTGATGGCTGGCGGTGATTCCTAAAGTGAACTCTTGGGTGGGAGTTTGTAAGAGGGGTTGACGGAAGGTTAATTCGTAGTATCTGGACTGGGAGTTGACATCCAAAGAGTTAAAAGGACGCTCTATAACATCACTATTAGTATTACCATAGCTAAAAATCAGCTTTCCGTTACGTGGATTCACGGGTAGGCTATAGCTGACATCAAAGCCATTACTTCCATCAGTATTGGTGTAACCTAAACTTAAACCATCTCCTAGCCCTAACAAATTGGCTTCGCTAAGATTGATGCGTCGGCGAAAACTTCCCACACTCGGACTGCGTTGGTTATCTAGAGCTAGTTGAGTGCTAAAAGTATTGGCTTCCGTAACTTTAACTTCTAATATATTAGTCCCCGGACGAATCCCGGCTTGTAAATCTGTAAATATACTTTCAATTAAAGGATCTAGTTGTAATAGTTGCAGTCCTACAAGTAGGCGATCGCGCGATAGTGGTTTACCAGCAGCAATCGCCAAGCGATCGCGGATATAGTTGGGGTTGAGGCGGCTTGTACCTGTAACATTGATCTTTTCTAAACTTCCTTCTACCGCCTGCATTACCACTACCCCTGCTTTCACAGTTTGGGGGGGAATAATCACTCCAGAGGTGATATAGCCTCTATTTATATATAATTGCGTCAGTTTTGATCGGAGTTGGAGTAAGTCATTAAAGGTTACTGGGCGTTTGAGGTAAAGGTCTGTCACCTTCGCCAGTTCTTCGTTGCTAAAAACTGTGTTTCCTAAAAACTCAAACCGTTCTACAATCAAGGTTTCCGCTAACGTTTCAGGATTAACATCTGGTTGAGTTGGTGACTGGGGTGCAGTGGGTAGTAGCTGTTCTGGAGGTGGTAGTTCTGGTAATGGTTGTGGTTGGGGTAATGGTTGTATTGAAGGCGGTTTTACCTCTATGGGAGCATTTTGAGCCGCTAAGGGTTGTGCATAAACACCAAGAATTAACCCTGTGATTAGGAATAATCTATAAACCTGATGTGAATAGTCTTGATATAGATGAGGCGATCGCCTACTCAGTCGGTTCATTGTCTGATATCCCCTTGCACAACACTACAAACCTGACTAGATAGCCCCGACAGTAACCCAGTAGCGGTTGTTGGTTGAGCCGTTAAAACAATCTCTCCATTAGCACTGCGTATCATGCCCACTGCTTCTACTAAGGTATCGGAATTATTTGCTGATAATTGCCTGAAATTCATCTCCGTCATACTTCCTAAATTATTACCAGCATTTACAGTATTATTTGCTACCCATTCCGGTGAAATAGCTCCAGGCTTGAGAGTATCATCAGGACTAGGAGGTAGTCCGCCACGTCCAGTAATTACAAACTCACTTTTTCCTTGAGCAACGTTACTGTTACTACCGCAGGCTTGAGCAATTAATCTAGAAGTGTCTACTAGATTTGTCGGCAGTGTCACAAGTCCCTGAGTAGGGTCAATACTGAGAGTATTCAACGATACTTCTCCATTTTCACCCACATCGGAACTTGCGCTGATGTCACTGATGCCATTTTTATCAAGTTTCATCAGTTGTTCTGAACTCAAATTTTCCTGGTTTTGAAATCCGAGAATGCGGTTAGCAGTAATCACAATCGTGCCACCCTTACCACCAAAGGCATTGGCAATAATATCGCTGTCTTCCGATGGTACTGCTACAACAAATCCATCCTTGGCATCAATCGTGATGCTACCACCATTACCAGGATTATCTATTGAACCTGCGGTAGCAGTAATTTTACTTTGGCGACGAAGTAGCAAATTATTTGTTTTAATAGCAATTTTACCACCATCTCCTTGACCTTGATTCTGAGCTTCTATTGTTCCTTTGTCAGCAGTCAAGAAGTTAGTGTCAATATTAATATTTCCACCTTTGCCTGTTGCTGTGTTTCTGACACTACTAGAAATCCGACCCTTTCCTTCTAGGAACACTAAGTCAGAAACATTAATTATGACATTGCCAGCATTACCTTTGCCTAGATTACTCACAGATATACGTGCATTATCTGTAACAGCAAGAGTGCGACTGTTGATTTCAATATTTCCACTATTACCATCCACGTTGTCTCTAACAACGCTGATAATTCTTCCGTCATTCTTTAACTCAATCTGTTGTGCATTGACTTTGATATCACCTGCATCACCTTTTCTATAGCTATCTGCTGACAAACGAGCGTCATCTTTGATAATCAGCTGATTTGTATTAATTGTAACGTTTCCCTTGCCATCGGAGTCAAGCAATTCACCTTTGTCAATAATTTGAGTGAAAATACCTGTCTGATCGTCTGTGTTCTTGAGGCTCGAATTCCCCTGAAGTAATAAACTATCTTTTGCCTTAATAGAAATAGAGCCAACTTTGTTTCCTTTATCAACTAGACTGGAGTTAATTTGAGCGCCATCAGTCAGAGACAAGCTGCCTGTGGCGATGTCAATATAGCCATCATTTCCCTGACTAAATATCTTGCTGCTGTCGAGAGATATTTGGTCATTAGCATTAATGATGATACCTCCTGCATTACCTGAACCTGTATTAGTAGTATTTATTTCAGATTTATTATCAATCAAAACATTTCGAGGTGTATATATTTTATTGATATTAGCCTCAATGTTTATTGATTCCTCATTATCGATCAACTCTTTTGGATTAATACCAATTAATATTACCCCATTATTTCCCTGACTAAATATCTTGCTTTCGTTGAGAATAGATATTTGATCACTAGCATTAATGATGATACCTCCTGCCTGATCTGAACCATTACTATTCGTATTTATTTCTGATTTATTATCAACCAAAATATTTTTAGGCGTATTGGTTTGATTAGGATCGAAATCAAAATTTATTTCTCCATCATTATTGGTCTTTATTATTAGATTAATACCAATTAATAGTACCCCATTACTTCCCTGACTAAATATCTTGCTTTCGTTGAGAATAGATATTTGGTCTCTAGCATTAGTTATGATATATCCTGCATAGCCAGAACCTTTGTTAGTGGTATTTAATGTAGCGCCATTTAAATAAATGGAACCTTTCGTAGAATTAATCGTGATGTTATTCTTATATTTTTCGATCTCATTATTACTAATTGCTTTTATCATGCTATTAGAAATAGATATATCTCCTAACGCTTCAATCCTGACACTTCCAGCAATTCCATTATTGGGAGATTCTGATGCAACATTCGCGTTTATTATATCAATATTTCCGTTACGACTGTTGAGGTAAATATCACCACCATTGCCATCCAAAATACCCCCACTGCTTACATTAGATAACAGACTACCTTTAACGAAGATATTTTTATTTGCGAACAGCTTAATACGACCGCCTGTTCTGTTTTCTTTTACATTGTCATTAATAGTAGTATCAATATTCCCGTTAGTTTTAATATCACCCCGAGAATCAACAGCGACATTACCATAAACGAGAATTAATCCAGTTGTAATATCACCTGCCAATCCATTGGGATGATACTGATTAGTTACAAGTGTCTCTCCACTGTTAGATTGAAAGCGTGAAGTATTATAAATCCAACCTTGGATGCTAATATTTGCATTTGTTGGAGTATTGGTTGTTGTAGGATTTTGCAGATTGAATCCAATCGGGAAATTGGGTGTAAAGTTTGGCGTGCCAATATAGTTTGTATCTACCCCTGCTCTAATGTCTAGAGTTGGTGTTTGACTACCATCAATATTTATTGTTGTTCCATCCGATAGCTTAACGGTTTCTCGAAGAGAATTGCCTGTGCTGTCTACGCCCGTGATTCTAACGTTACCCGAAATATTGACACTCCCACCCGCCAGGATGTGCAAAGATGCACCTTCGTAGCTACCAAAACTCACATCACCAGCAGCACGAATTATTGGATCATCAGGACTAAACAGATTACCTAAATCGCCGTTCAACCTTTCTACCCTAAAATTACCCCCAGCCCAAAAATGGGCATCGCTGCCAATGGTATTTTTAGACTGCAAGACCATATCGCCACCAGAGTAAAAGCCACTATCTGGGTGATTTAAGGCATAAATATCGACTTTCTGATTACCTTGCGCCAGCAAATTCCCACCCGCCGCCGCAATGAAAGGATTAGTTGCGCTATCTCTAACTTTTAAACTGTTCTGCGCCTGTAATGTTAAATTCCCACCAGATTGAACTGTTCCCTGTAAATCCAGATTTCCTGCATTCAGCGTTAAATCCTTTCCTGCTACCAATTGTCCTTGATTGGTAATACTTGCCGTTTGCTGTAAACCAAACTGCACACCCACGGGTACACTCATTGTTAACAGTGGGGGCGCTTGGGGATTAGTAGCACTAAATTCACTACCATCAGGAAACACAAAACTGTTAGCTGTGGTAGCCAGAAATGAACCTTCAATATCTAACTGGGCATTTGTCCCAAAAATAATCCCCTGGGGATTGAGCAAAAATAAATTAGCTGCACCATTTACGCCCAAAGTCCCCAAAATATGAGAAGGGTTACTGCCAGTAACTCGACTTAAAATATTATCAACGCCTGTAGGGTTGGCAAAATAAACCCTTTGCCCATTATTGACATTAAATTCTAAAAAACTGTGATATAAGTTGCTGCCTCTTTGGACACCACCTTCAATTAAGTCAGCCTGATTTTCTTTAATATTGACACCACTCATCACACGGGAGTTTTGATTTCCCAATGTGGTGTCAGGTGTGATTTGCGCTAGGCAAGGATTGCTGGTAAATATCGATACTACAGTGATCGGAATTATAGTTCCCCTTGCTAGGAACAACCCAGGCTTACGGTCATCAAAATTCCTACGGTGATTCACGGTGGGTTCAAAGCCTTATTACAGTAAAATTACGCACAATTTCTTACTGAAAACACTATACTTTAATTTGTCAATAATTTACATAGTAATTTTCTTGGATTAACATATAGGATTGCTATAGAACATCAAATAGAAACTTAATACCAACACTATTGCCAATTTTCCCAAATAGGTCTGAAACCCAATAAAATCGTGACGATATCAATAGGGTTTCAGGGTTTTGGCAATAGTATTGTAATACTGTAAATATTTAAATTTTTGCAAGCTCTCCTCCGAATAAATGGTCAAATTTTTTAGCCTAACTTTAAATCCCAAGCAAGCAGCAGTAGCAGTTACGGTATCTGAAGCCGCAGAATTACCCCAGGCTCTAGTGCAATTAGGGCTAAGTAATTCCCGTCCCGTCTTAGTGATAGTAGGGGGCGCTAGTCAGATTAGCGAAGCGGACTTCTTGCGTATCAAAAGGCTATTCGTAGAAGTCTTAGCACCAATAGCTCAACGCTTGGGGGCTTATGTGGTGGATGGTGGTACTGATGCGGGAGTGATGCAATTGATGGGTAAAGCCCATAGCCAAATCAATGCGGACTTTCCCCTAATTGGTGTAGCTCCTACAGCAAAAGTAGTCTTACCTAAGCAAACGACAGTCTTGAGTGAGGATGCTACACCTCTAGAAGCACATCATACTCATTTTGTCCTAGTTCCTGGCAGTAATTGGGGTGATGAATCTCCCTGGATAGTACAGGTAGCAACCCTTTTAGCTAATGGTGCGCCCTCAATTACAGTCCTCATTAATGGTGGCGAGATTACTTTTATTGATGCGTTAAACAGCGTCATTGCTGGGCGCTTAGTGATGGTAATTGCTGGTAGCGGGAGAACAGCAGACAAGCTAGCTTCTGCTTTGCATGGGGATGCTACTGATGAACGAGCTAAACAATTAGCAGCGTCAGGCTGTTTACAAACAATTGACTTAGAAGCCCCAAAAGAAGATTTGATTAATACAATTACAAACTTACTGTTGACTGGGAGCAACGCGATTTTGTGAACTCATGGTTTAATTCTCAATTACCACGGGTTATTCTCAATAAATAGGTCTTGATTTTCCCATTTTCATCTCTTTTAAGCCCACATTCCGCAGTTATTGAAGCAGATTAAATAATTATAAATTGTAAGACTGCAAAGCCTGAAAAGATTAGCTGGTAATCATTTCAGGCTATTTATTGTAAAATAATAAGTGCGAAATAGAGAAAGAGAAAAGCCATGAAAGAGTCAGAAGAAGCCATGCAAATCCTAAATATAGACCATTTAGGAATAGTAGCGGGAATAGTAGCGGGAATAATAGATGAGATGGAATTGGTAGAAGAAGTGAATAAAATAGTGGGAATAAAAACAAGAGAAATTCTCACACCAGGACAAGTAATGAAAGCAATGATATTGAATGGATTAGGATTTTTAAGCGCCCCATTATACCTATTTGACGAATTTTTTGTAGGAAAAGC
>NZ_VIKW01000016.1 GCF_009711975.1 Anabaena sp. UHCC 0204 | reverse complement strand
TTAATACCTAATTTTTGCCTTAGGGATTCGCTACAAAGCTGTAGATTCCTGATTTCTTAGATGAATCGGGGATCTTCTGCTTTACAAAATCTCCAGACTTGAGATCAAATTTCCCTGTTATTTCCGGAAATCGGCAAAAAAATCAGTAATGGTAAGAGTTGAGGAATTTAAATCTGAAAAATAATGCTTTAAGATATGCCTCTTTTCCCTGATTTAGTTATGTTGATCAATCACCGTGTAAATTCTCTGTCTCAGTATTATTGGGTTAATTGTCAATCGAAAAGCCACTGAAAAAATGAGAAATCAGCAATTAACAATAAATTACACAAGTAATTGCGTTTTGCAGAGGCTGTGGCAATAGCATCGCGTACAAGCGGTAAAGATATAATTTTTGTGTACTGAATTTGGTGATTAGTCAAAGTTAACTTTTTAGCCAAATCAGCAATATATACTCACCAGCCCCCTATTCTATTTAGGGTTATGGGAGATAAAAAAGTTTAAATGTCGTACCTTCACCGGATCAAAAATTGAAATTGCCTACTTAAATAATTCTTGTACTCCAGTTGAGACAGATGAAAATTTATCAGTAGATTTCAATTATCTAATCCTACAAGTAGTATCGGTCTAGTTCAATAAAGCAAGGACAGCAGTAGCTTTATCAATCTATTTTGTCAGGTTCGTCAGGTTCAAATGCAGTTGTTATTTATGACTCGCAGTTTAGGGTATAAGTTCCCAGGTAGTTTTAGTAGTATAAAAATCTTAATTTAGCGATCGCTTTTAAAACTTCTCCCTATCACTGAAAAGTTTAGAAAAACTTCAACAGCTTGGGAGTTACAATATAACCTCCTCATTATTCTTTGTCAAGTAATTCGCTCTTAATTTTTTTAGAGCGGTGGAAAAAAAATTCCCGTCGTGAATCCCCTTTCAACGCTGAACAACAGCGGTTCACATACTGAATTTTCTAGAATATTTTATTTCCTGATACTGAGTTGCCATACGGAATTTATTCTCAATCCAGACCGAAGTATCAACTGCAATCAGGAATATCATCAGTAAATCATGACAAATAATGATAGTTATTCCCACTATATCAACTTAATAACTATCACTGTAATCTCACTTATATCAATCAGCTATATACATCTAATTATCAAAATTATTATTTAATTACAAAGCAATTTTGCCTAATGAGCAAATGAATATAAGTAAATTAATTTAATCATCATTAAAAGTTCATAGCGATACAGTTTTATCTATCTACACCTGACTAAAAGTGTTCACTTGACTCAAAAATAAATATATAGATTAATTAATAAATTATATAAATTTAGATTATCAAAAATCATGAAGTTGGATAAATCTTTATTTTATTTTTTAGTTCATATTCAATCACAGTTTTTGTTAACTTCAACTTGACATAAAATTCTGTAACTCTTTTAGAGCAAGGCTTTAATCATTAAACGCCTTCATATTTTTAGATCATAAATGTAGGAATATTGGGGATTAAAATCATAGATATTATTGTTTAAAATGTATCTCATATAATCTATATGCCAAGAATATAGATTGAACTCAGTCGTAGTATTTTTGCTTCGTATTACGATAATAGCATCTGCCAATCAGATTAAAATGGGGGGTGTCACCCCCTCTTTTTTTTAGGAGTGGGGACAAAACTCAAACTTGCACAAGACATAAGTAAATATCTAGATATGTTCAGTAAATTTAACTTAAATCTTGCCAGTTTGGCAGATGACATTAGCGACAAAAAATAGTATAAATAAAAATGTGGCTATTGAAATTGAGAAATCAATGATTTTCCTGACTCCGTTAAGAAAATATGAGCTTTTACTGATAAGCATCATAATTAATGGTAAGAAGTTATACAGCAGTAACTAAGGAAAAGCAGAAAATTTCCACTTGGAAGTTTCAACAGTACACAATCGCATCTACGAAAAGCTACGTTGAACTCAAGTTCTCCAGGTAGAAACCAGAAAAAAGGTAAATTTTTATCTTTGATTCATGAGTCAGTACAAACCTGAAGCCCAGAAGTAATTAATACACATTACCTCTGAAAGCTATAGGTATGACTAAATGAAAACTGGAAAACTGCCCAGACAATCAGGGTATATACGGCAAAACACAGCAGTACACAGGCTTGATTAAAAACAGTCAGGTTTTCAATCGCAGGTCAGGTTATGAAAAAAATCATCAGGTCAAATGCAATTTTTAGCTCAGTCTTCCATTCCCGTGAGGTATCTAGGCTGGCAATTACTGTCAGTCAAAAAGTTGTTACTATACATCAACATCTGCCACCAATTGATTACCTATAGATTCCGGTCATTCCCGCAACAGCAATTTAGCTGAAGCTGTTTATCAACTGCAATCAAGACAATCGCATTTGCAGAAACTGGACTAATTTACTCAATTCACAGACAACTAAGATTATGAATCAAGATATTGCTGGCAGTAGTAACAACTTAGAACCAAAAATTCATCCCGAACAGTTTGACCAAGTAGTTGAAGCAATTTTAGCCGGGAAGTATTCTTGGGCTTGTGTTTTAATGTTGCGGTTCGTTGGCTATAATCCGATGCACTATATCCCTTATCGCACTTATAACCGCATCTTGAAAGAAAATGCCCGCACAAGTAGGTCAAATTCCCAAAATAATGAAAGTTTGAAAATTGCTAAACCAACCGGAGAAAAAAGGACTGAAAGCAGTCTAGCATCTAGCTGTTTAAGCAAGATTAAAGACATAGCTTATCTGGAAGTGGGAGGCAAGCAAAAGGCTAACAGTAGGGAAAAGAAATCAGCATAGTACCCAGGGCGAAATTTAAAATTTGTCGGGGATACAATTCATGCCCTATGTTGTTGCCAATACCGTAATTGTGTGTTACTCAATATGGACTGATATAAAATGTGAGTAACTGCAATTACTGAAGCCTTTGTAAAAATCTGCCAGAATGGCAAATATACACGGGTAACATCTTATAAATTAGAAATAGCAACCTAAACAAAGGTTCATGACAGACCAGTTGCATTTTTCCCAAAAAACTGTTTGTGTCTGTACATGAAACACATAGGCTGATTGCTTTAGCATTCAGTTTCTCATTAATTAAATAAATTCTACATCAAGATTGATGAACCATGACTAATGGTGGTCTTTTTTCCTAATAAGTCTGAGTAATTTTCAATCGGGGTGGTGGGTTGCCCTAATAAGATGGAAATGACTCTAGGACTCCTGCTATTGAATTTGGTGTCACTAAAGTTTGGCTAACTTTAGTACCAAATGTAGATTAGGAAAGGGAAAAGTCATGGTCAAATCATTCTATTATTCGCAAATCAACTTATTACTGTTATGTCAACTGGCAATTGATGTAACAAAAATTTGAGGCTGTAAAAATATTACAGCTTCTTTTTTCATAAGACCTCTAGCGTAAAAATACTACCTTTTCCCACCTGACTTTCAACTTTCAGACTCGCTTGATGTTTTTGGGCGATCGCCATAGCTATAGCTAACCCCAACCCTGTGCCTCCGGTTTTACGAGAGCGGTCGCCGTCAACACGGTAAAAGCGATCAAAAATTCGCTTTTGATCAGCAGGCACAATCCCAATCCCCGTATCTTTCACCGCAATCACAGCAGTATAATCACCCTTGACTAAGCTAACAGTTACATATCCACCTCTGGGTGTATACTGAATGGCATTGGCAATCAAATTTGACACTAAACGGTAAAGTTGCGATTCATTACCTAGAGTGTAAACCTCGCAAGGGGGAATTTGGCAGGTTAAGTTAATATCAGCAGCAGTAGCCAGTTCTAAAAATTCTTCGGTCAAATCGCTTACCAAATCATTTAAGCAACAGGGCTGAAAAGGTTTTGCGCCTGAATTTTGCTCCAGACTGGTCAACAAGAGTAAGTCAGCGATTAAATGGCTCAACCTCCGCCCTTGTCGCTCAACAGTATGAAGCATTATTTGTATATCTTGTTGATTGGATTGCGGTATACGGAGGATAGCTTCCACAGTCGCCAACAGACTAGCCAGAGGCGATCGCAATTCGTGGGCAGCATTTGCAGTAAACTGTTGCTGTTGCTGATAAGACTGGTAAATCGGCTGCATGGCTAATCCTGAAAGCCACCAACTGGAAGTAGCAACCAAACTCAGAGCAATAGGCAACCCAATCGCCATAATCCATCGAATCCGCCTGATTTCCCCATCAAAATGTTCTAAAGTGCGGCCAATTTGTAAATAGCCCCAAGATGAATCAGCATTAGCACTATGCAAAATTGTAGTGAATTGGTGATAGCGAATGCCCTTAGCCGTGCGAAAAGTTTGCCATGAATTGCGGTTGAGAGTTGGCGGTAGAGATAACGGTTGATTGGGTGAAAAAGCCAGAAGTTTCCCTTGATGATTGAACAGACGAATATAGTATGTAGTGCGATCGCTGATGCCGATAGTGTGCCGTTGAATCAGCGTTGGCGTAGCCTTACAAGGTTGTCCACTTACACAAAGATCGGGAAAAATTTGTTGCAAAACCGCAGTCGGTTCTTCAGAAGGCGGTAACAGTGGTTCAACGCTATCGTGTAAAGTTCCAGGAATTGATTCAATTTCGCGCTCCATTCCTGCCCACTTTGTTTGTACCATTGCGCGATACATCCCCAAACCAGAAACACTCAAAATCACACCCATAACTCCCGCATACCAGAGGGCTAACCGTAGACGACTGCGCCGAAAAAGAGAGTAGCTATTCATGTCCGAGAATCAACTTGAGACTTACAGCAGTTTTCATGTATTTAGACCACACTCTAATAGGACTTACGCAAAATATCTCTGAAACCCTCTTCTCTTCGTGTCCTTCGTTCCTTCGTGGTTCGTTCTTTCGTGACTTGTGCGTAAGTCCTATCTAAATTAATTTCTTTCTTCCTTTGCGCCTTTGCGCCTTTGCGTGAGATATAAAAATGTAGTTCATTTAGCTGTAAAACGATAGCCAGCACCGGGAACAGTTTCAATCGGGCAGGGACAACCATGATTTGCTAACTTGCGCCGTAATAAGCGCATTTGCGCTGCAACTACATTACTAATCGGCTCTTCATCCATGTCCCAAAGTTGATGACGTAATTTACTACCGGGAATGATGCGATTGGGGTTCTGCATCAAATACATGAGCAACTGAAATTCTTTGGTGGTTAAGGGAATTATTAGAGGCGTAGATCCATCGGAATTTACTTGAAGGACATTGTTTGCTGTATCCAGAGTAAAACCTGCAACAGTCAGGGTGGATGGTTGTAGTTGAGGCGATCGCCTTTGAAGCGCCCGCAACCGTGCCAGCAACTCTTCCATCACAAACGGTTTGACTAAATAATCATCAGCCCCCGCATCCAGCCCTGCTACACGATTTTCGGGCTGACCCAAAGCAGTCAGCATCAGCACTGGTAAGGGATTTTGGTGTAGTCTGAGCTTCTGACATAACTCCAATCCCGACATTTCGGGTAGCAGCCAATCAACAATAGCAACTGTGTAATCTGTCCACTGGCTTTCCAGACAGAGCCATGCCTCAGTGCCATCTGTCACCCAATCCACCACATATCTTTCGCTAATCAGAACTTGCTTAATTGCCAACCCCAAATCCGCTTCATCTTCCACCAGTAAAATTCGCATCACTTCAGGGAAATCAACCACGAGCTTGATCTTACAAAAACATTTGCCATTTCACCTGGATTTCATCTGACCTTTGGCAAACTATGGAGAACTTTTGTTTAACCCGTATTGTGAGGAGTGATTATGAAACCTTTTATGCTAATGAGTTCCATTCTGGCAGCCAGTTTAACTATTAGTGCGCCCGCAGTTGTGTTTGCTCACGTTGGGCATGGTGATGAATTTCAAGCAACGGGCGGCATTAATCGCGTGAAAGTCAATGCTCAAACCGATCAACTGTTAGGTATTGTTGTCACGCCCATCGCCTCTTCTGCCAAATCTGGATCTGCTGTGATGATTCCGGTAACGGCATTGGTTGATGCCAATGATAAACAGATAGTCTTTGTGCAGTATAAGGATTTTTATGAGCCAGTGGAAGTTACCACCGGTGCGACTAAAGGCGAATTAATCGCTATTACCAAAGGATTGTCAGTTGGGGAAAAGCTCATTACCCAAGGTAGTTTGTCGCTCTATGCTGAATCGCGCAAAACTCAAACCGCCGATACAGCAACCAGTCCAGCCGCGAGTCCCACTCCTAAAACTGATACAACCCATGCTCAGGCAGATGCTCAAGGAATACCTCATAGCCATGATGCAAGCGGTAATCTCGTCTCACAGGCTGGTGAAACAACTCAGCAATCGGGCGGATTGCCGATGGGTATTTTAGCAGGAGTTGGTGGTGGAGTTGTGCTTGTGGGTGGAGCGATCGCTTTTGTCGTAGGTATGGGTAAAAAGAAAAGCGACTTGTCGGAATAAGACAGGACTTACGCAAAATCATAAAAAAATGAACCACATTTTTATATCTCACGCAAAGGCGCAAAGGCGCAAAGGAAGAAAGAAATACAGAGATCAGTGTGTGGTCTAAATACATGAAAACTGCTGTAAGTCCCATAAGGGAGATTTTTAATTGAAATGTTGAATTCTATTCTGAATCAGATTCTCAAAAACTCAATTGCTCAACGTTGGTTTATAGTTATCTGTGCGATTTTAGTAACGGTGTGGGGAGTATTTACTGTTACACAGATGCCACTGGACGTTTTTCCTGAATTTGCGCCCCCCCAAGTGGATATTCACACCGAAGCGACTGGACTAGCTCCAGAGGAAGTGGAATCACAAATTACTGTGCCGATTGAAAGTGCGGTGAATGGTTTACCAGGGGTGACTACGGTGCGTTCTTCCTCCAAAGTCGGACTGTCTATGGTGCAGGTGGTGTTTGACCAGGAAGCGGACATTTATAAAGCTCGGCAATCAGTGACAGAACGACTCCAGCAGGTGACAAATCAGTTACCTGAAGGGGTCCATCCACCGGAAATTTCACCGTTAGCATCGCCCTTGGGTACGATTTTACAGTATGCCTTTACTGTGAATGGGCAGGGGAAAACCTCGCTGATGGATTTGCGCCGTCTTGTTGATAGCACCCTGAGCAATCAAATTCTATCTGTGCCGGGAGTTACCCAAGTTACTGTTTACGGTGGGGATGAACGACAGGAACAGGTGCTAGTTGATCCAGAAAAATTGCGATCGCTCAATGTTTCCCTGACTGAAGTTACCAATGCTGCTAAAAGCGCAAATTCTAACGCTCCTGGTGGATTTCTCATTGGAGGTGGTCAAGAACTGTTGGTGCGCGGTATTGGGCAGGTAAAATCAATTGCAGACTTACAGCAATCAGTGGTCAAGGTGCAAGATGGGAAACCGATTTTGCTCCAAGATGTGGCGGAAGTCAAAACGGGTGCAGCACTGAAGCGGGGAGATGCTAGTTTTAATGGTCAGCCGGCTGTGGTGATGATGATTAACAAACAGCCGGATGTTGATACTCCCACGGTGACAAAAGCAGTAGAAGCGATGCTGCAATCTTTACAGGCGACATTTCCCTCTGATGTGCAGGTAGCGCGGACGTTTCGGCAGTCTAACTTTATTGATACTGCCATTGCCAATGTCAGCAGTTCCTTGATTCAAGGCATCATCATCGTGTCGGTGATTATGCTGTTATTTCTGATGAATTGGCGTACTGCCGTAATTACTCTGAGTGCAATTCCTCTCTCCTTGTTAATTGGCTTAATGTTCATGAAAGCTTTTGGCTTGGGCATTAACACTATGACCTTGGGCGGTTTAGTCGTAGCCATTGGCTCAGTTGTGGATGACTCAATCGTGGACATGGAGAACTGCTATCGGGGACTGCGAACTAATCAGGCACAGGGCAATCTGAAGCATCCCTTTGAGGTGGTGTATGAAACCTCTGTACAGGTGCGGTTAGCCGTGATTTTTTCCACAGTGATTATTGTGGTCGTGTTTGCACCAATTTTTAGTTTGACGGGTGTTGAGGGTAATATTTTTGCACCGATGGGTTTTGCGTATTTGCTCTCAATCTGTGCGTCTACTTTGGTGGCTATGACCCTTTCACCTGCCTTGTGTGCCATTCTGCTGGCAAACCAAACCCTACCGCAAGAAGGTACATTTATCTCACGTTGGGCAGAACGGTTATATCGTCCATTGTTAAATCTGTCGCTGCGATCGCCTCAAATTATTTTAGGTGTAGCACTTGCAGCCTTGGTTGCTGCTTTTGCGATTATTCCCTCCCTGGGACGGGTGTTTCTCCCCGAATTTCAGGAGAAATCATTGGTCAATTCAATGGTTTTATTTCCGGGTGTTTCCCTAGATATGACCAATCGGGCAGGGATAGCACTGTCTATTGCGCTTCAAGATAATCCTTTGTATGAGTGGGTGCAGATACGGGCAGGACGCACTCCAGGGGATGCAGATGGGGCGGGAGTGAGTATGGCTCATGTGGATGTAGAATTGAGCGATCGCGCCCTCGAAGACCGGGAAGCCAGTATTAAACAATTGCGGCAAGAGTTCAATAAACTGCCTGGTGTAGCATCTAACATTGGTGGATTTATTTCTCACCGTATGGATGAAGTGTTATCTGGGGTCAGAAGTGCGATCGCTGTGAAAATCTTTGGACCTGATTTAATCGAACTGCGAAAGATTGGCGAACAAGTGCGAGATGTGATTCAGCCCATTGCTGGGGTTGTAGACTTGCAGCTTGAACCCCAACTGCCCATTCGTCAGGTACAAATTCATTATGATCGCACTGCTGCCGCTACCTATGGATTGACTATGGAGGAGTTGTCAAATGTGGTCGAAACTGCCCTGAATGGTCGTGTAGTGTCGCAAGTGGCAGAAGATCAGCAGCTTATTGATATTTCTATTTCTTTGACGGAGAAAGCCCGCAATAGTTTAGATGCCATTCGCGCTATTCCCATCACTACCCCAACTGGGCAAACTATCCAATTGGGTGTGGTTGCTAAAGTAGAATACGGTATGGGGGCGAATGTTGTAAATCGGGAAGATGTGTCACGGCTGATAGTTGTTTCGGCAAATGTGGCCGAGCGTGATTTGGGCAGTGTCGTCGGCGATATTCAATCCCAAATTCAACAGAAAATCAAACTCCCCAATGGCTACTTCATCCAGTACGGTGGACAGTTTGAGTCTGAACAGCGTGCTACTAATAATCTCCTGGTATTTAGTATTTTGGCAGCGATTGTGATTGCAGTGTTGATGTTCTTCTCTGTTAAATCCCTTTCCGCGACAATCGCCATTATGCTCAATCTACCTTTGGCTTTGGTGGGTGGCATTGTTTCCATTGCCTTGAGTGGCGGTGTGATGTCGATCGCTTCTTTGATTGGATTTATTACCCTATTTGGCGTTGCTGTCCGCAATGGTTTGTTGTTGGTAGACAACTATAACAATAAGTTTGCTCAGGGAATGCCCCTGCAAGATGTGATTGTTAAAGGTTCACTAGAACGAGTTAATGCTATCCTGATGACCGCACTCACTTCCGCACTAGGTATGCTGCCTTTGGCGATCGCTAGTGGGGCTGGAAATGAAATTCTGCAACCCTTGGCAATTGTAGTTTTGGGCGGTTTATTTACATCTACAGCTTTGACTTTATTAGTTATTCCGGCTCTCTACGCTAAGTTTGGCAAACAGTTGATGCCTGGAGTTGATAGCTAGTTTTGGTGTATGGGAGCTTCACCCGTAGTGGGTGGGGTTCTTGTATATCATCACACAGGGAAGTTATGTCAGTGAGCTTGTCGAACTGCACGAGCGGTCACTGAGCTTGTCGTTAGCGTAGCGTGGCGTTAGCCATAGTGTCGCTTATATCTCAGGTCTAAAGACACTTGATATATTTTTAACAATTTGCAGTTTATATAAATTTTATGTAAAGATATTATGAATATTTGGTAAAGATTTTATTTTTTATATAAATTTTAGAAAAAGATATAGCAGAATTTAAAAATAACAATTAAAGCTTTGTCACTTTTTTATCTAAATTTATCAAACAGACAATCTTATATTTAAGAAAGTCTGCTGATGAGAATTTTCTAATTTTAGGATAGTGTTAAGAGATAGATTATATCCTTTCTGACTGTATCTACTTTGAGGCTGCAATGTGTGGAACAGATGTTCCGTAATTATTGGGTGATCAAAACTGCATGAATTTAAATACTTTAAGGTTAATTTATAAACCTGAATACCAGTGTTTGTGAAGATCCTCAAATCTAAACTAGGGATACTTTTATGCCCTAAGTGGATTTTTGGATAATTAACTAATGCAGATAAATTTGGCATTAGTGACAGAAATTTTTTGAGTTTATCTGTAGGTGTTTTACCAGACAATGCTGTTTATTAAGGGACATAACAGCTATGCCTGTTGCACATATATTGAGAATTAAATGAATACCCATAAAACATCCTACAGATTTAATACTGAATGTCTGGAAATTTTTTGCATCTATTTTTGAGGAATAGATGTAAAAGATAGATTTGCCCACATTTGAAAGTAGAAGGCAATTGGTAAGAATTATGTCATCTTATTCTCATCAAGATCAGGTTGTTAATATTTACGATTCCTACGAAAGTAAATTTTTAACACCTTTTCAGCGCAAAGCATTACTAAAAAATTTACAAAGTAATTCACAACCAGAATATCGGCGACGGATTGAGATTATGTTATTAGCAGATATGGGGAAATCGCAAACTCATATTTGTGAAATGATTGGTTGTTCTCAGGAAATGGCTAGGTATTGGATAGGAATAGCTGAGGCGGGTATGGCGCACAAATGGAATCAGCGCCCATTGGGTAGACCAAAGATTGTTAATCATCAATATATTGAAAGATTGAAAGAATTAGTTAATTGTAGTCCCCGTGAATATGGCTATGCTTTTAGTGATTGGACGGCTCAATGGTTGAGTAAACATTTAGCAAAAGAATTGGGAATTCAAATTAGCGATCGCCATATTAACCGTCTTCTTAAACAAATGGGACTTTCTACTAAACGAAAAAGTTCCCCATTGATAACTACTGAAAATCAGGATGTGGCAATTACAATTCGTGATTTACATTCTCCATCTGAACCTAGTTTCAATTGGTCATTTAATCTCATGCAGACCAATAAATAATAGTGTTTTGGAGGTTAGGAAATGCGATCAGCGTTTTCTCAAGAACAGTTAGCTACACACATTAAACAAACCTTGGGTGATTCGCTATCAGATCAAGCAGTTGCAGATTGTATCCAGGGTTTAGAAATTATTGAACCACCAGTAGCAAAGCAATTTTGGCAAGCTGATACAGCCAAGCCAGGAATTTACATTGTTTTGACAGGTAAAGCCAGATTACTTGATAGTGCCAATAACTTAATTACTACCCTCACTCCAGGATCATCATTTGGGGAATTAACTTTATTTCCAGAGCAAGATTTTAGCAGTTATGTTGCTAGAGCTTCCGTGAATTTAAACATTGCCTATCTTCCCGAACAAACATTGAGGAAAGTAATAGAAACATATCCGAGTATTTATGAGCGGTTGTGGCATCAAGCCGAATTAATTAATACTCCCAAATCTCCAGAAATTCCCATTCAAGAAATACCGAAAGAAGCAAAAAGTCTTAATTTTAGCCAACCGATAATTCCCGAAACACAACCGACAAAGCGCCCTAAATATTTCCCTATTCCTACTGTTACTGCCAGCAATTGGTGGCGTAAATTTAGTAAACGTTATCCATTTTTTGAACAACAAAGTGCGGCTGATTGTGGTGCTGCTTGTTTAGTGATGGTTGGTCGTTATTGGGGTAAAAATCTCAGTATTAATAGACTGCGGGATCTAGCTAATGTTAACCGTAGTGGTGCATCCATGCGGAGTTTGAGTGCAGCCGCAGAAAGCCTTGGTTTTGCTACCCGTCCAGTCAAAGCCAGCTTGGATAAATTTGCTCAACAACCTTTACCAGCGATCGCTCATTGGGAAGGAAAACATTACATTGTTGTCTATGAAATTACCAAAAAACAGGTAATTGTCGCCGATCCTGCTATTGGTCAACGTCACCTGACAATTAGTCAATTCAAAGCAGGTTGGACTGGTTACGCTTTATTATTAGAACCTACAGCTTCACTCAAGAAAACACAAGAAGCTAACACGCCATTTTGGCAGTTATTGGACTTAGTTAGACCGCATTTTCAAGTCCTATTAGAAGTATTTATTGCTTCCATCTTAATTCAGATATTTGGGTTAGTAACACCTTTATTTACTCAACTTTTGTTAGATCGAGTAATTGTCCAAGGGAGCGTTTTAACTTTAAATACCGTAGGATTTGGATTGTTAATCTTTGGTTTATTTCGTGTGGCAATTAATGGGTTAAGACAATATTTACTTGACCACACAGCCAACCGCATTAGTGTAGCATTAATGGTTGGTTTTATTAAACATACATTTAGCTTACCATTGGCATTTTTTGAGTCCCGCTATGTTGGAGATATTGTCTCCCGTGTCCAAGAAAATCAAAAAATACAACGGTTTCTGACTGGTGAAGCTCTGTCTATTACTTTAGATTTACTCACAGTCTTTGTTTATGTAGCACTAATGTTTTGGTATAGTCCACCAATGGCACTCATGACATTAGCAATTGTCCCGCCATTTGTGTTATTAACATTTTTTGCCACACCCTTTTTACGCAGGATTAGTCGGGAAGTATTTACAGCAGGAACACTGGAAAATAGTTATTTAATTCAAAGCTTGACTGGGATTTCTTCGATTCGCTCAATGGCAATTGAACAAACAGTTCGTTGGCGTTGGGAAGAATTACTAAATAATTTAATTAAAAAGAACTTTAATGGTCAAGTAGTTAGTAATCAACTGCAATTAGTTAGTTCTACTGTTCAATCCTTAGCCAGCACTGGGTTACTATGGTTTGGGGCTTGGTTAGTTATTCAGAATCAACTTACTATTGGTCAATTAGTTGCTTTTAATATGTTGTTAGGGAACATTATTCAGCCCTTTCAAAGACTAATTATTTTGTGGAATCAATTACAAGAAGTGATTGTTGCTACAGAACGGATTAATGACGTTTTAGAAGCACAACCAGAAGAAGATTTAGAAAATCAACCCCGGCAATATTTATCCAGATTGGTGGGAGGAATCCGCTTTAATAATGTTACTTTCCGTTTTCATAATGAAAGTGAAATTAACATTTTAGAAAATCTAAACTTTGAGATTTTACCAGAGCAAACTATCGCAGTTGTAGGGCGGAGTGGTTCAGGTAAAACAACCCTTTCTAAATTGATTTTAGGTTTATATCCAGCGACAGATGGAAGAGTTTTAATTGACAATCAAGATGTGACTAGTATTTCCTTACATTCATTGCGATCGCAAATTGGAGTTGTTGATCAAGATACATTTTTATTCGGGGGAACAATTCGGGAAAATATCAGTATTGCCCATCCCGAAGCATCTTTAGAAGAAATCATGGAAGCAGCCCAACTTGCAGGTGCAGATGAGTTTATTAAAAGAATGCCAATGGCTTATGAAACCCAAATTGGTGAAGGTGGAGGAATGTTATCAGGAGGACAACGCCAACGTTTAGCAATTGCCCGTGCTTTACTAGGCAATCCCCGACTTTTAATATTAGATGAAGCTACCAGTCATCTTGATGCTGAATCTGAACGTATTATTCAGAAAAACCTCAAAAAAATTCTCCAAGGACGGACAAGTGTCATTATTGCCCATCGTCTTTCCACTGTGCGTCATGCCGACCTCATTTTAGTTTTAGATCGTGGTGTTTTAGTGGAAAGCGGTACACATGAAGAATTAATTGCCAAAAAAGGACATTATTTCTATCTCAATCAACAACAATTAGCACAAACAAATTGATTAATTAGTTTAATTGATCATCTTCTAAATCAAAATTTGAGAGACGTTGTATTTAACGTCTCTATTCTCTGTTGATAATTTTACCTTTTGAATTCCTATCCTCCTCAATTACTTATGCCACAGTCAACTTATCCACAATCAACAACTACCACAAAGCTACAGAATCCACCTGAACCTAAAGCTTTTATTCAACATCAAGTTCAGACATTAGATAAAGCCAAAGATTGGTTTTACGGTACAGAAGAATTACTAGATGCTTTACCAAAAGCATGGACTCGTTCCATGTTGTATCTACTAGTCAGTTTTGCCGCAATTATTTTACCTTGGACAATGTTAACTAAAGTTGATGAAACAGGTAATGCTAGTGGACGAATAGAACCCAAAGGAGCAACACAAAAATTAGATAGTGTGGTAACTGGAAGTGTCATCAATGTGAATGTTAAAGAAGGCACACAAGTTAAAGCTGGGCAAGTTTTAGTGGAAATGGAATCTGAAGTTTTACAAACAGAAATTCAACAGACACAAGCTAAATTAGAAGGTTTAATAAATCGTGAAACTCAACTGGAAATACTCAAAAATCAAGTTTTAATGGCAATCAATATTCAAAATCAGCAAAATCAATATCAATCATTAGAAAAACTCGCTCAGGTAAATCAAGCCCGGCAAACATTTGAAACCCGGAAAAGTGCTTCTAATTTTCAAAATTTGGAGAAAATAGCCCAAATTGATCAAATAAAACAGAATGTAAAATCTACTCAAAGTAGCTATAGGTTAGCTACAAGTCGCTTGCGTCGAGATATTGCTGAAGTTGCCCGTTATCGTCAACTTTTAAAAGAGGGTATAATTCCTCAAACTAAAGTAGTCGAATTAGAAAAAATTGCTGAAGAGAGTCAACGTTTACAAGAAGAAGCAAAATTTAATATTCAAACAGCACAGTTACGATTAAGAGAAGAAGTTAATCGTTATCAGTCGCTAATGAATCAAGTTGAATCAGATATTGAACAAGCAAAATTACGATTACAAGAAGAAGAAAGTAGTTATAACAGTGCCATGCAAGGAGGTGAATTAGTTTTATTAAAAAATCAGGAACAGCTTAAAGATTTACAAAATCAAATTACTGCTCTTCAATCAGAAATTATGCAAACAAAGAGTCAGATTACATCTTTAAATTTACAGCTACAACAACGAATTGTCCGATCTCCTATTGATGGCACAATTTTTGAATTACCTATTAAAAAACCTGGTTCTGTAGTCCAACCTGGACAAATGATTGCTCAAATTGCACCCAAAAATGCAGCTTTGATTTTGAAAGCACGTATGCCTAGTCAACATAGTGGTTTTGTCAAGGTAGGAATGCCAGTAAAAATTAAATTTGATGCTTATCCTTTCCAAGAATTTGGAGTTTTATCAGGGCAAATTACTTGGATTTCACCTAGCTCTAAAATCCAGGAAAATAGTAACAGTCCTATAGAAACTTATGAATTAGATATCGCTTTAGATAATCCTTATGTTCAAGTTGGAGATAAACAGATTCCTCTCACCCCAGGGCAAACAGCAAGTGCTGAAGTAATTATCCGTCAACGTCGAGTTATTGACTTCATTTTAGACCCATTTAAGAAATTACAAAAAAATGGTTTAGAGCTTTAAGAGTTATGATTTATCTCCACAAACATCATATAAAAGATCATTTAGTCTCTATGAGAACAAGATTTTTACTGTTGGTTGTTCAAGAACAGCCATCTATTTATTAATCTGAACATCTACTAAATAAATCAGAAACAATAAAATCCCCGACTATTTAAAAATCGGGGATATAAGCCTGGTAATTGTTTTGTTATGAATTATCAAAAATATTAAAAGTATCATTGGATAGAGATATGAGATTAATATATCAGGTAAATATGATAGATACACTAATAATTGATTTAAGTAACAGCAAATAATATATCTAAATTAGTTTAGTAAGTGGAGAAATAACATCATGTCAGATATTTTAAAAGTATCCCAAGAAGATATTATTTATCACATTAAAATATCTTGTCAAATTCCTAGTTTATTAGAAGCGATCACTACTAAAAAAATTATTGCTGAAAGTGCTGAAAAAGAGGGTATTAATATCGAAATATCAGAACTACAACAGTCCGCAGATAGTTTACGATTAGCTAATAAACTCATTAAAGCCGAAGAAACCTGGGAATGGTTACAAAAACATTATCTTTCTTTAGATAACTTTGAAGAAATAGCCCAGCTAAATCTCCTATCAGCAAAATTAGCTCATCATTTATTTGCTGATAAAATTGAACCATTCTTTTATGCCCACCAAATTGATTACAGTGCAGCAGTTACCTATGAAGTAATATTAGATGATGAAGACTTAGCTCTAGAAATATTTTATGCTCTTCAAGAAGGGGAAATTAGTTTTCAAGAAATCGCTCGTCAATATATCCAAAATCCCGAAATCCGCAGGGCTGGAGGATATCAAGGTATCCGCAAACGAAGTGACTTTAGACCAGAAATTGCCTCCGCAGTTTTTGCAGCTAATCCTCCACAAATTCTCAAACCAATAATTACTCCCAAAGGAGCGCATATCATTATAGTTGAAGAAATAATTGAACCCCAATTAAATGAACAAATGCGCGTAAAAATTCTTGGTGATTTATTTACTAATTGGTTACAAGAGCAAATTAGTAAATTAACAGTTATCGCTACATTAGAAGAAGAGACAAATTCTACTTCATCTTCAGTAGAAATATTGAGTGAAGCTAGTTAAAATGAGAGTAAGTAGAACAGACTAAATAATTCCAGGTTTGTAGTGAGGACTTTAGTCCTCATTTAAGGACTTCAGCCCTTACTACCAAATCATCTCAATATTTTTTACATTACTTAATCTAAGTTGATTTATTTTTGTCTAGTTACTTAAGTAGGTGAGCGTTAAAAATTGTCGTTGGGGCAAGGGAATAAGAAGAGAGTTTTGGGCGATTTTACTTTTTAGGAAATTTTAATGCTCACCTACTTATGTCATCAATCTAAAGGAGTATAGACATCTTCAGAATGGGTATTAAGATAAGGATATTGTAGTTTAATTTTGTGTAATGCAAATTGTTCAAAAATTGCTGTCATTCGACTTTCAGGTGTATTATTGCCTGCTTGCCAAGCCGTAATTAAACCATTAGCAATAATTTGACAACGATTAGTACCAAAACTTTCTTGTTCACCAAATTTATTGTCTGGTTCTTCTGCACAACCTAATCCGGGTGCTAATAGCTTAGTAAACAAAGGAACTTGTGGCGAAAAACTGCCTTGATTTTCTAAATAAACTTTTTTTAATACAGGGTAAACGGCTTGATATTCATGCTTATTGAAATACAGCACTGCCGAGTCATAACGTTGATATTCATCAGGATTATATAAAGCTTTAAATGAGAAAGCAACTTGAATATGATTGAGTTCTCTAGTTAAATTCTCCATTACTGATACTACACCTTCGGGTGATACATTAAAGTATATTCTGACAATATCTTGATGATCTTGATTTCCTAAATTAGATACTGCCATATAAAATCCATTTTGGACTAAATTTTTAGGCATTTTGATTGCTACTAAATTACCAACAGTAGCAGATTTATCAATACTTGATAAGTACAAATCACGCTCAATATGCAAGGTTAAACCATTTTTATGAACTGCTAAAGATCCATCAGCTTCTTCATTAACTACTAACCAATTTTGACTCCAATAGCCTATACCTGTATTATGATTATGTAGTTGTTCATAAAAAGCCATATCTATACCCAATAACCTATTATTGCTCAGATTATTATCCTGGGTATCAGCAGAGTTATGCCAAGAACCATTGTAATAAGCACTGTAAAGAAAATTACGTAATAGAATTCGCAAGTGTTTATTTTGAATATCCAAAGGTAACTTTTTAAAGTTAGATATTACAGATTCTGGCAATTCTAATAAGTTGTATTCTGGATGCTTAATAGCATAAAATGATTCAATTTTTAAATGATTAGTAATATTTTCCAATTTTGCTTGTAATTCTTGTGGCAATTGCAAAAGTTGATTTTGTAGAGAATCTAATACTTGCATATAGAGTTTCCTTTTTTAAGCAAGAGATAAGTTTTGAGAAATTGCTGTTGAAAATTCCGTTCCTAAAATTGTCGGGATAGATGCTTGGGGACGACATAATAAACTCTTAGCAACTTGGAGAATGCAAATACCTGAATTACCAAAGGTTTTTTCATATTGAAGTTTAGCTTGAATAGCTCTAATTAATGCTAAACCGCTAAATTGCATTACTAATGCCAAGAAATTTGGACGGCGTTCTAAAATTTCCGGAAAGTTATCTAAATAACCACTAACTAATGCTGATAAAGAAGGTTGAATCATTGGTAATGGAATAGCAGCTAAACGTAAACATTCTTCAATAGGTATAGTTTTATTAGCCACTATGCTATACAACCAAATTTGTAGATAACTAGCAATTATTGTACCTAAGTCATTAGCAGGATCTCCCCAATTACCTCTTTCCCAATCAATCAATCGGATAATACTTTGATGACCAGGTAATTTCTGCTCAATTTCTGTTTTCCAATTCAAAGATAAAAGAATATTATTGAGTTTGAGATCATTATGAGTTAGACAACAAGGTATAAAAGCCTGACTTAATTCGGCAATTGCTTTTCCTAAATTATCATAACGTTGATAGAGAGCAAAAAACCTTAAACCATCAGCAGGAAGATTGCCAAATATTTGTGGTGTAATTCTATTTAATCCTTTGGCTAAATTGGGAGCTTCTAGAGAAGTTTCAAAGCTTTTTTGATAATTTTCTTGATTTATTGTTGTCCGATGAAATACTCCCAGATTTGAGCCAATCAACTGAGCAATATCAGTGGGAAATACATGATTTTTGGCATAAAATTCTGATAAATCTTGATATTGATTTAGATAGTTAAACACCATAATGGAGTTTTCTAAATCAAAATAAATTGCTTCTGATAAATATGATCGTAAATGATTGATTTCTAGGAATTTCTGACAGAGATCATGAATCTTCCATTCATCTACAAATTCACCTAATGTTTTACCATTTTGATCATGACGCTCTTGTTTAACAAGAAGTTGACGACCATCTGGTAAACTAATTAATAAATTAAAGTTTTTAGCTGATTTTAACTCGATTTTAATTAATGATTGATCTTGTGGATGAATGATTTTGTGATCAACTAGATAGTCAAAAACGTTGGCAGAACTTATTAAAAATGGCATGGGTTTTAATGAAAAATCAGTTAACACCGGTTAGTTAATTAACAAAATATTGAAAAAATAATGTTTAATCTTTGTTATTAAATGAACTCCCTAAATAAGAAATGGAATCTATAGCATAAGCTAATAAAATAAATTCCATAGACTTAATTCCAAATCTAACTAATTCCTGAAAATTGTTACTATCTCCTCCAAATATAGAGACAGATTCCAGATTACTAATTTCATTGATTAATAATTTTTCTTGGGTGATATGTAAATCAGAAATTGTAATTCTTGCCATTTGCTGAATGCCCACTAATTGCAAAATATGATAGCCGCAAAGTGTAGGTAAACACCAGGTATTTATTAATTTATTAATCGGGTTCAATAAGTTATCTAAAACCTTATTCCCCTTTTATTTCAGGGGAACAAGGGTAATAGATTCTTAACTGAACCAGAGTTTTATGGGATTATATAGGCAATTAATTTTGCCTATTATCTCATTTTAATAGTATCCGTAGCCGGCACCGTGAGAGTCATAGCTAAATGATTTAGCTAAAGAGACAACGTTATCAATCGCAAAGCCTAACAGAACAAACTCTTTACCCTTGATACTGTATTGGACTAAATCATATATTCCAGAGCCGCTACCACCTTGAACGGAGATTGTATCTACATCATTCATTTCATTTAAAAAGCTTTCGGAATCTTGGAACAATTCAGAACCGTTAGCGTGTAATTGAGAAAGTTTAATACTAGCCATGATTTCTTTCCTCCTAAATTAATCGTCAGGCAATTGATATTTTGTGAGAGCCAGTTAAGCTTGCCTTGTCTTAACCGCTGATCTAATTTTTATTCATGAAATTAGAAAAAATCAAGGGTTAGAGCCAGCTAAAAAAGACATAAATAAATGAGTTGAGTCTGTTTATAAAAAGTATTAGCTCTAGCTTTAAACATCTTTATTGATTTTTACTGAAGATTATTTTTAGTGATAATTTGCAAGTTTTTATACTGATAAAACTAATTGTAAATATATAAAAAATCGTGCGTTTCCTATTCATAAGCATAAAAACGCACGATATTTATGAGATTATTCAATAATCAGGATATTGCTTAATTACTGAAATCGTCTCTGAGGTCTTCCATCATCGTATTTAATTCTGTCCTCCAGCTTTCAAGCTCAGTATCTATATCCAGATTTATTGAGGGTTCTACATACCGAGAACCTCTGCGTCTTCTTCTTCTGTAACCACCTACAACATTAGTCAATTCCTCAAGAGTGAGGTCATTGAGCATCTGTTCGCTACTGTGAGGATATATGTCAGCAACTGTTATCCGCATTTTTTACTTTCCTTTCCCAATCTAAGCTGGGATAAAATCAGGCTACAAATTTAACATTTCTTCTCTTATATTTTCGTTTTTCATTCCATCAATTCAAGTTTTTCAAGTTTATTTAGTGGACAGAATTCCAAAATTTTTGTCTGTCAAAACAAAAAAACAAAGGAAGTCTTATTAGAGTGACTTCCTTTGCCTTAGATGAATTAAAAACTATAAACTTCTGTCAAAAGTTAGAAGTTTTGAGGTTTCGTAATTAACCAACAAATGCTAACCGAGGTGCAACTTCAGCAGGACGTTCTACACCTTTGAGGTAAGCAAGAACAGTATCAGCATCAGATACTTCAAAGGGGTCACTACCACAGTTGTCTTCAAAACCAGGTTCAATGAACATTTTTTCAATCTCGCCGTTATTAACAACCATTGCATAACGCCAAGAACGCATTCCAAAACCGATGTTAGATTTATCAACTAACATTCCCATTTTCCGGCTAAATTCTCCACTACCATCTGGTAACAAGAAGACGTTTTTAGCACCTTGTTGTTTACCCCATTGGAACATAACAAATGCGTCATTAACTGAGAGGCAAATGATTTGGTCAACACCTTGGGCTTTGAATTCTTCAAATAGTTCTTCGTAGCGAGGCAAATGGGTGGAAGAACAGGTGGGGGTGAATGCACCAGGTAGGGCAAATAATACTACTTTTTTACCGGCAAAAATCTCGTCAGTAGTTACATCTTTCCAAGTATAAGGATTTGGTCCACCGATAGATTCATCCCGAACACGAGTCTTGAATACTACATTTGGAACGTGAGTAATAGCAGTCATAAATACCTCTTTTTTAGATGGAAGATTTTAACTCGTGTTGCTGCTTGATTGCTGGGCATCAATAGCTTATCTTATAAATCAGAATAATTCTGATTTAGGAATTAGTCAATAGTTATAAATACTTATTTTATAATGTATTTATTAAAAAGGTGTAGTTATGAGAAAGGAAGAGTTATAATGGAAGTTTATATCTTTATATAGTTAAGTAAATCCTATGCAGCAAAAAGCTAATGATATTGTCAAAACCCTGAAGAGTAGAGGGTTGAGAGTTACTCCCCAGCGATTTGGGGTTTATGCAAACCTATTAGCCAGAGAAGATCATCCGACGGTTGATCAAATTTTGAGGGACTTGAATCAGGAAGCACCTACTTCCTCCCAAGCCACTGTGTATGCGGCACTTCAGGCACTGCGTGAGGCGGGTTTGGTGCGAGAAGTATTATTAGAAGAAGGGGTATCTCGTTATGATGCCAATGTTGCCCCCCATCATCATTTTCGGTGTAACTGCTGTGGCGCTATTGAAGATATTAACTGGAATGCTTTCCCTGATATTGATGTCAGTCAACTGCGGGAGGGGTTAAAAGTAGAACGATATGAGGTGACAGTTGAGGGAATGTGCGATCGCTGCTGTGAGTGAAGCGATCGCCCCCAGTCAGTATAATAGATCAGTATCTATTACTATCATGATACTGTTTTATTTCTAAGCGATAAAAGTAAGATTTATTACTAACCTGTAATTAGGGGCGTGAGCGATATTTTGCACATTGGGTTAATATAGGGATAGCAGTAATAACGCCTAATTTGTCATATATTTTCCACAATAGACTTATCAGCAAGTAAATTTAAGTTATGTCATCACTAAATCCTCCTCTCACTAAAGAAGATTTTATTAACTCTGGCTGGAAAGAAGTGGTTAATAGCAGCGAGAGAAAAGAGTGTCTTAGCTATCACATGGCTTTCTGGAATAAGGCAAAACAAGCAGAAGCAGCAGTCAATATTAAGGAACAGACTGTTTTTGAAATTTTGGCTTTTGTAACTGGTGCTGCAATCAAGCCAGAATCAAACGATGAGTTTTTTGCTGAAGTTTTTAGCAACCTCACAGAAGAATATTTAAACTTTCTCACTGAAATTGCACCTGAAATATCAGATCCAGAACTTCAGGCACGAGTAGCTGATATTCTGTGGGTGAAAAATGGTAACTACCAAATGGCGCAGTTAGCAGTTGAGGCTTATTTAGAATCTGCTAAAAAATTAGAAGACCCTCAAAAATGGAGTCATTGTGTTGATAGAATAGAAAGATCACTTAGGTTAGCACGCAAAATTAATTATAAACCAGAAATTGTTATTGAATATATAGACGAGGTTTTAAATCGCTACCAAGGAGAAGATCCATTATGGCTATCAATAAAGCTCCATGAGCTTTTACAAGACGAAAAAAACATAAACCTTTTGCGGAAAACACAACTTTTAAATACTGCTAAATATTCTGCTGTAGCTAAGAAAGGGGC
This sequence comes from Anabaena sp. UHCC 0204, assembly GCF_009711975.1. GTDB lineage: Bacteria > Cyanobacteriota > Cyanobacteriia > Cyanobacteriales > Nostocaceae > Dolichospermum. Next base: position 92,906 of record NZ_VIKW01000016.1, on the reverse strand, counting down.
AATTTTTCAAGAATCTAGCAAAGAGTGGGATAAAGCCCGAAACTACTGGAAAATCAAGGCAGAATGGCACCGCATTGAAAAAAATACAGAAAAAGCATATACAGCGAGAATGCTTGCGGCTGAAACTTATATCAAGGAAGCTGAAGATTCTTTAACTAAACATCCAACCCCTTACTTAAAAGCATCCCATGATTTACAGAAAGCTTTTGAAGCATTTGAGAGGTTACAAAGCCAAGGTACAGAAGAGGACAAAGCAGTAATAAAAAATAAATTAGAGCAAATTCACAAACGTCTTCTTGAGTATCAGCAAAAGTCATCTAATGAGTTAATAACAATTTCTTCAGAGTTTAATATTAGTGAAGAAGTAGAATTAGCTAGATCACAGGTTAGAGGGAAAGAATTTCCAGAAGCACTATTATCTTTGGCTTCTTTAGCAACTCCACCTAAAGTTTCAGAACTGCGACAAATCGTAGAGGAAACAGCTAGTTTATCCCGTTTCTTCCCAATAGTAAAAATGAATGAGATGGGTAAAAATGTAGCGCGTCAAATCACTAACTCTAATGAGGGGGAGGAAGCAATTAGGTTTGAAATGTATGTAAAAGCTGCTGAATATCAAAAAATTTATGCTCAGGCTTTTATTGAACAAGCTAGATATCAAATTATTTCGGAACATATAATACAAAAATCGGAAGAAAACAAAATAAAAGCAACCGACTTAATTTCATTAGTTTCAAATAACCCTTTTGTACCACCGGGAAGAGAAAAGTTATTTATCAAAGGTCTTTATGCTGGATTAATAGGAGATTTTGTTACTTCTACTCATATCTTAATTCCCCAAATTGAAAACTCCGTTCGTTATCTACTCTCTAATAGAGGAGCGATAACTTCTGGAATTGACAACAAAAATAATGGTATTCAACAAGAAAATAATTTAAATGCAACTCTTTTTTATAGTAAATATCCACAAATTACTTCAATTTTTGATGAAGATACACTTTTTGATCTTCAAGGTTTATTAATAGAGAAATCAGGGTCAAATTTAAGAAATCGCATGGCTCACGGTTTAATTAATGATAATGACTTTTCCAGTCCTATTTTCTCTTACTTATGGTGGGTAACGTTGCGTCTATGCTTTGGTGCAGGAATATTAATACCTGAAGAAATTGTAGAAGAGTCTAACCCTTTGGTCAAATTTGCTGGTATGTTCAAAGATGACCCATTTTTGGATGAATTTGTCGAAGAAATGGCAGTAAATCGGCGTAAATTAGATGAAGAAATGGCTGCTGAGGAAGCTTTTGTTGAGGAGAATCATGCAGCGTGAGTATATATATTCTTGATACTAATATTGTGACTCTTTTACAACATGAAAATAGTCAAATAATTCAACGTATTAGAGCGGTTAATAGTTCTAGCATATTTATTACAACTATCACGCTTGAAGAACAATTAAAAGGTAGACTAGCTATTATCAATAAATGTAATAGCGATAAAAATCTACAAGGATTAGCATCTGCTCATCGAAATTTAAAACTAACTCAAAATTTCTTCTGTAGCGTCAATTTGTTGGAGTTCAATGAAGCAGCTTGTGAATGTTATAAAAAGTTACGACAGCAAAAAATTAATAGCGGTTCACAAGATTTAAGAATTGCTGCAATAGCTTTAGTTAATCGAGCAATTGTAGTTACTCAAAATTACAAAGACTTTATCAAAGTTCCTGATTTAACCATCGAAGATTGGACTGTAGAATATTTCTTATAAAACCTCACCCAGAGACGCAAAAAACCTCTCTGCGCCTCTGCGTAAACTTAATCCTTAATCAACTCCGCCAACATCATCTGTAAATCCTGCGTTAAGTCACTAACACCCTTTCGCAAAGCTTGTTTATTTCCCTGACAACTTTCCCATTTTTCATGAACATTAATCGGTTCACCGACAAAAATCATAGCTTGTTTCCAACCTAAACGCGGTCTTCCTGGTAAAGTAGAATCCTGAATGCGAGATAACATATCAAACATTAATAATATCGTTTCTGCAAATCTTTCCGCTGTTGGTTTTTCCTGAATATAATTAGCAGTCACAGCTACAAAACTTTCAGCAATTCTCATGTGCTGCATTTTCAAATCTGCTTCTTGGGCTACCCAATCAGCCAGACCACGTTTAAAAGGTGGTAAACTTTGAATATCAGCGATATCATCCCGATAAATATAATTCCACCCAGCATCTTCTAAACGCCGACATCTATCAATAAAATTACCTTGTGACTGGATATTAAAATATTCTTCTGTAATGGTTAAAGCCGTATCCATTAAGCGGTGTAATCTAGTAATTAATACCTCATTTAGGGGATTTTCTGAAGTTATAATTTCTGTAAATTCTTGATGATAAAAACGACAATAAAATGCTTCCATTTCAGAAATTAGATATTCAGCTAAACGCAGCACCCGCTGATATAAAATTTCTGATTGTTCCTTCCCATTTGTACTAATCTCTGTAACTTCTAAACCGCTATCTGCTTCTAATTTAGATAACAGCCAATCTATTTTTTTCCAAGGTGGGTTAACATAACTATATTTAATGCCAATAGGAATAATAAAAACCTGTTCTTCCCGGTTAGCCTTTTTTAAATCTTCCACACACCAAAAACCCAACTGGGCTACACCCGGTTCTAAGGGACTGACTATACTACTGTGTCCATTTGTACCACCTTCTGGGGCAACAGCTATAGGCATTTCTGCATTTGCAAATAATTCTCGTGCCATTTGGATGGCGTTTTTATCTACGCGTCTTCCCCTACGAATTGGTACACCACCAAGTCTGGAAAATAACCATCCTAACCAATTTCCCGCCCATAGAGTCATTCCCCGTTCATACATAAAATGACTGTGGACTGGGTATTTGAGGTTAATTCCTTTTTTCTTGGCGACCTTGGGGACAATTCGTGATAGCAGATATAACATAGAAAGGGGATCTTCTACCTCTGGGTGACGGAAAGCGATTAAAAATCGGACTTTACCTGCCTGAAATTCGTGGTATAATTTAGCTAAGACTTCAGCGTTTTTAGCTTCAATATTGACAATACCCGCAGGTAGCCAAGGTCTAGTTCTCACCCACAGGATAAAAGGCAAACACCAAGAGACAATTTTAACAATGAGGGGGTTATGACGTTGGGGTATAAATTTGAGTGGTGGTTGGGTGGAATGAATAGATTTAGGCAAGTTGTTCTCCTGTGGTGTGGCGAAAAAACCAAAAATGAGCGATCGCTGCTAATTTAATTATCATAATGAATACACCACCAGACCAGCGAAAATTTGCACCCGCAACACAGCGTAACCGTGAACCTATTTTAGAGGTACTTTTAGAAGTATTGCCTAAACATGGGACTATACTAGAAATAGCCAGTGGCACAGGTGAACACGCTGCATTTTTTGCCTACCACCTAGCACCCCGACAATGGCTACCTTCTGATCCTAACCCCGAACTTCGTGCCAGTATTGCCGCGTGGGCTGAATATTTTCCCTGTGATTCTATTCAACCACCCCTAGATTTAGATGCCAGTTCGCCAATATGGCCTGTAGAAAAAGAGCCGTTACCAGAACCGCCTATTTCTGCTATTGTCAATATTAACATGATTCATATTTCCCCTTGGTCTGCCTGTTTAGGACTCATGGCGGGGGCTGGACGGATTCTCCCACCTGGTGGTATCCTCTATTTATATGGACCATACAAACAAAATGGAGAACATACAGCGCCTAGTAATGCTGCTTTTGATGAATCTTTACAAGCACAAAATCCAGATTGGGGAGTGCGTAATTTAGAAGATATCATCAAAGTGGCGAAGACACACAATTTATCTTTGCAAAAAATCTATCCCATGCCAGCAAATAACTTTTCGCTAATTCTTAAACATCATTAAGGGACTTCCAAATAAAAAAACATTCAAGCACCTAACGGAAAGACAAACCACTCCAGGCACAGAGTTCACAGAGAAAAGAGGCTTTGAGAGATATTTTGCTTAAGTCTTGTTAAAATTAACTAAGTTTCTGTTTTCTAAGAAATGGGTTAATTTTAATCATTGACAAGATAATATCCTATTATTCTTTTTTTGTAAACAGATGAACCCAGAAAATATTATAGTTGTTGCTGCACTGTATAAATTTGTCAGTTTACCTGATTATAAAGAACTGCAAGCACCTTTATTATCTTTTTGCCAGTCACAAGGAATCAAAGGAACTATTTTACTAGCGTCGGAAGGAATTAATGGCACAATTGCCGGTTCTCGTCAGGAAATTGATGGGGTTTTAGCATTTCTGCGGACTGATTCGCGGTTTGCAGATTTAGAACATAAAGAATCTTACACAGAAATTCCGCCTTTTGAACGGCTAAAAGTGCGGTTAAAGCCAGAAATCGTCACTTTGGGATTACCAGAAGTTAACCCTAATGAAAAAGTGGGAACTTATGTTACTCCGGAAGAATGGAATGATTTGATTTCTAACCCGGAAGTGACTGTCATTGATACCCGCAATGATTATGAAGTTAGTATTGGTACTTTTAAAGGTGCGAAGAATCCCCAAACTGAAACGTTCCGAGATTTTCCCCAATATGTAGAACAGCATCTTGATTCCCACAAACATAAGAAAGTGGCAATGTTTTGTACTGGAGGTATTCGCTGTGAAAAAGCCTCTTCTTATTTGCTGTCTCAGGGTTTTGAGGAAGTTTATCACCTGAAAGGGGGTATTCTCAAGTATTTAGAAGAAGTTCCCCAGGAAAACAGTTTATGGGAAGGAGAATGTTTTGTTTTTGATGAAAGAGTGGCTGTTCGTCATGGCTTAGAAATGGGAAGTTATGAATTATGCTTTTGTTGTGGACATCCTATTTCTGAAGATGATAAATCTCTACCTGAATATGAAGAAGGTATTTCTTGTTCTCACTGTTTTGATAGTTTGACAGAGGAGAAAAGGGTACGTCAACAGGAAAAATGGAAACAGTTTCAATTAAACATGAACCGAATTTAAATGTGTCTTTTTTCTCACAGAACTTACGCACAAGTCATGAAGGAACGAACCACGTTCGCGGAGCGTCCCGATAGCTTGCGTAGCGACGTAGGAGCTATAGGGATAGGAACGAAGAACACGTTCGCGCAGCGTCCCGTTAGGGATAGGAAAGAAAGTTTGAGAGATATTTTGCGTAAGTCCTATCTCATTTTTGTAGAGACGTTCCATGGAACGTCTCTACAGTTGTTTTATGCATCTATTTCTCTTTCCCAAATTAAATTCATTGCTTTTTTTATAATCTCTTCTTGTTGGACTAATTTGCTTAATTCTTCTGCTTCATATTGACCTTCAAAAGCTTCAATTGCTGCTTTTTCTAACGCTAAATCATAAGCATCTTCTAGAGTCGCTGCTAATTCTGTTTCACTCAGATAAGTTCCTTTGGCTTTTTCACGAGAATTACTGCGTTGAATTTGCTTGACAGAATTACGAATAGAAAGATTCCAAGACCTAGTAGTGCGGTTTTCAGCAGATTGCTTAATTAGGTGTAGAAGTAAAATGATGCCATAGCTAAATATTTTATTCAGTTTATCAGATTTGCTCATTTCTTCTAATTCTTCGACAATCAATAAGGCTTCTGTTATATTGCCTTGGTGCAGAAGTTCTTTGAGGGTAAGTAGTTCTTCCATTGGGTTGATTTTCCTAATTTTTCATAGCTAAGGTTAATCCGTCGGCTATGGGAACTAAACTCAAGGTAATTCGGGAATCTTGATGTAATTTGCGATTCACAGCCCGAATTTTGTTAGTTTGATTGTCTTGTATTTCTGTATCTGCAACTTTACCCGACCACAGTACATTATCAATGGCAATTAGTCCACCTGGGCGAATTAGTTGCAGCGATCGCTCATAATAGTTTTCATAGTTGCCTTTATCAGCATCAATAAACGCAAAATCAAATGTTCCTGCTTCCCCTGCTGCTAGTAAATGATCTAATGTTTCCAAGGCTGGAGCAATATGCAAGTCAATTTTATCCTCCACTCCCGCTTGTTGCCAATAACGCCGAGCAATGTTGGTATACTCTTCACTAACATCACAGGCAACTATTTTACCATCGGCGGGTAAAGCCAACGCGACTACCAAGGAACTATAGCCAGTGAATACACCTATTTCTAAAGTTTTTTTTGCTCCTATTAATTTCACCAACAATGCCATAAATTGTCCCTGTTCAGGAGATATTTGCATTCGAGACATTGGCAATTGAGAGGTTTCTTGACGCAGTTGGGTTAAAGTAATTGGTTCGCGGAGAGAAACTGAAAGTAAATAATCATACACGCTTTGTTCTAAACCCAGGGTTTGTTTTGACATAATTTATATTTGGGGATTAATGCACCTATAGGAGGAAACAGGCTTTTAAGTATTGTAATTATTTTTATTCGGGGCGCAAGTCAATATTGTTTAACTTACTGGAAGTTTATTAATTATTTTATGATAGTTCTTCCTTATCAACTTTATGATAACAAATTTAAAATCAAATGTCAACCCCCAATTCCTCTTTTAAACCGACCTTTACTCTAGTAATATGTTGTATAGCAATTGTTTGGTAAGGGGTTCTTGATGACTATTTATATTATTCGTCCTAAGACAACATCGGTAGCACGTTCTTTAAAATTAGCATCGAGAAAATTTACGGCTGAAAGTCGTCCTTCACAAGTTGCAGACGTAGTGAATTTTTGGCAAGAAGATTCTGGATATCAAGAAATAATTAGTTATTTAGAAGATACAGATACAATTACTGAATATCCAACTTATTCTAATATTACAGGTGCTAAAGTTGTTGATATACCTGATGAAGAAGTTGAACAACTACGGCAAGATTTACCTAATGCTTTAATTTTACGGGATTTGCCAATAGAATTAATTAAACCACATAAAAGTACGGCAGTCTCGAAAACCACTCTCACCACAGATGATCTTTGGCATTTAGAAGCCATATATCTGAATTTAGCACGTCAAAAGGGATTTACAGGCACAGGAAAAAATATCACTGTTGCTGTTTTGGATACGGGAATCGAAGCAAACCACACAACATTACAAGGAAAAGTAATTGCATCTTACAGTCTGAATAACAGAACACAGCAAATTCAAACTATATCTCATCAAGATACACAAGGTCATGGTACTCATGTTGCTGGGTTAATTTGTGGACAAGAAATTGGAGTAGCACCAGAAACTCAACTCATTAGCGGAACATTAATACCGGGAGGTACAGGTAAACTATCAGATTTATTTTTATGGTTAGACTGGTTAGCAATGCAACCGGAGGTAAATATAGTCAATATTTCCGCAGGTATTCCCACATTTATTGATGAAATTAGCGATTTAATTGACTCTTTATTAGCAGTAGGTATATTACCTGTTTGTGCTGTGGGTAATGATGGTATGAATAGAAGTGATACACCTGCTAATTGTCGAGGTTCACTTTCTGTAGGTGCGATAAATTCCAATTATCAAGTTGCAGCTTTTAGCGGTAGTGGCACAATAGCAATTAATAACCATCAATATCAAGTTCCTTATTTAGTTGCACCAGGACAAGGAGTTTATTCTAGTGTTATGGGTGGAGGATATGAAGCATGGGATGGAACATCAATGGCAACTCCTATTGTTTCCGGTGTGGCTGCGTTAATATTAGAGAAATATCAAACAATTACATACCTTGATTTATTTGATGCACTGCTTTCTACTTGTAAAGATTTGGGACTGGATAAAGAACGTCAAGGTAAAGGTTTAGTTCAAATACCAACTACACTATATGAACCTTAAAGAAGACCAAATTACTAAAGTTGATCCTTTGCTGGAAGAATTTTTAATGAATGCAAGGGGTGATGAAAAAATTCGGGTAATTATGACTTTGGGTAATGAAAATCAACTCAGGAATAGTCAAGCATTGCCAATTCTTGAACCTGGGAATTTTCCTTCACCTATTGCTTATAGACAAGCATTAATTGAACTGCGAAAAAATCAACTTTCTCAGGTTATAGGTAACACAATTCAAGAGTTACAAAATTTGTCTTTAAAACCTGTCGGTGGCACAATGAGTCGTGTTTTAGTTGTTGAAGGTTCAGCAACAGATATATTAAATTCATTAGAATTATCTGGCGTAAATAATGTTAGTTTAGATCAATTGGTGGGACTACCGGAAGTTGCACCGGATGAAGCAGTTAATCATTTTGCTGAATTGTATATTAAAATTTTAGGAATTGAGTTAGATCAGAAAACAAAAAAATTAATTTATCAAGCGTCTAAACAATACATTCTTAATTATCAAAAGCGATATAATCGGTTACGAGTTTTAGGAATGTCGCAATTTGTTAATTTAGATGATATTTATACAGAAGTCCAATGTTTACAACCTGATGAGATTAGAACTTTTGAATCAGTAACAACATTAGAAGAAAATTATCGTCAAAATGGTAGTCGCAGATTGACTAATGAAAAATCTGCAAGACAAAATGGAATAACAATTGCTAACCAATATGCACATTTAATGATATTGGGACAACCGGGTGCAGGTAAATCTACTTTTCTAAGAAAAATAGGACTAGAAGCACTCAAAGGTAAATCTGGTCAAGTTAAAGGTGAATATATTCCTGCTTTATTAGAACTAAAACAATTTACTACAGATAAAGTTGATATTTACGATATTATTCAGCAAGAATTTATATCATGTCAATTGCCATTAGCAAAAGAATTTACTAATCAAGTATTACGACAAGGAAAATTATTACTTTTATTAGATGGCTTAGACGAAGTAGCGAATAAAAATTTTGAATTAGTGATTGATGGGATACAAAATTTTGTTAAGCAATACAAGCAAAATAAGTTTGTGATTTCCTGTCGTACTGCTGCCTATCGCCAAAAGTTCAATAACTTCAAAGAATTTATTATTGCGGATTTTGATGATCAACAAATTCAACAGTTTATTAATAACTGGTTTTATTCAGAAGTTGATAAAAAATTAGAGACTGCGGAAAAATGCTGGAATAAAATTAACAGTGAGGAAGCTACTAGAGAATTAGCCAGAACTCCCTTATTATTAACTTTTCTTTGTTTAGAGTATGATGAATCTCAAGATTTACCAAAAAAGAAAGCTACATTATATGGTAATGCTTTAGATATTTTGTTGAGAAGATGGGCATCTGAAAAAAGATTACCTTATGAACCAGTTTATCGTCAACTTGGTATTGATTTAGAAAAAATTATGTTGGCAGAGATTGCTTATGATAATTTTGCATCAAATAAGTTATTCTTTTCTCAGCAAGAAGTTTTAAATCAAATTCAAAAATTTCTCTCTAATAATTATAATGCACCGAAAAATTTAGATGCTGGGAAAATATTGGATGCTATTACTATTGAACAAGGAATTTTAGTAGAACGTGCGGAAGATGTATTTTCTTTTTCTCATCTGACGCTACAGGAATATTTAACAGCACAATATATTAATGATCATCGCCTAGTTGAAAAATTAGTTACTGAACATCTGACAAATCAACGTTGGAAAGAGGTATTTTTGTTAGTTGCTGGAGTAATGCGGGGTGGTGCAGATGATTTGTTGTTATTAATGGAAAAGGAAGCACAAAAATATATCAATACCCCAAAATTACAAGCTTTATTAAATTGGGCGGAAGAAGTCACAGTAGGATCTCAAGGTGATTATAAACCAGTTGGGAAACGTGCAGTTGCGATCGCCAACGCCAACGCCAACGCCAACGCCAACGCCAACGCCAACGCCAACGCCAACACCATAACTAAATTTATTAAATACATTAATGAATTAGAAAAATCCAAAATATATAATCAAAAGCTCAATTTAACTGTTTTACTTGCTCGACTAGAAGCTCTCAAAGCTAAAATACCTGATGACAAACAACCAAAAGAAATACATCAAGCTTTTACTGAAAAGTTGATAAAAACATTAATCAATGGTTTTAATCTCACCCCAGAAATGATTGATTTATCTTACGAAGAAATCAAAGCCCTAGATAATTATCTCTACGCCAATCACCTGATTATCCAATGCAAAGAAGCAGCAGTGCGGGTATCACCGACGACATGGGAAGCAATAGAAGCGCGGATGTTGTTGGTGGGCAGACAAAATATATAAAAGATTTGGATTTGATGTAGGGGTAGCGCCCCCGTGCCTACCCCGGTATTTGGGCAACCACAGGGGGATTGCCCCTACGAATAATTAAAATCCAGTGAGTTTATGTAGAGATGTTGCAACGATATGATTTTCTGGATAAAATAGCTGATTTGCGCCCTAAAATTAGAGACTATTCTTATAAACTTACTCGCGTCAGAGGGGGTATTCATGAGCCGTCCAATTATTCTGGGTATTGTTGGTGATAGTGCTGCTGGTAAAACAACTCTGACTAAAGGCATTGCTCAGGTACTCGGTCCAGAAAATGTGACTATTATCTGTACAGACGATTACCACCGTTACGATCGCACACAACGGGCCGAATTAGGGATTACAGCCCTGCATCCTGATTGTAACTATCTGGATATCATGCAGCAACATTTATCGCTGCTACGGACAGGACAGGCAATTCTCAAGCCCGTTTACAGCCATAAAACAGGCACATTTGAGCCGCCACAATATATCAAACCCAGTAAATTTGTGATTATTGAAGGGTTACTAGGTTATTCTACCCGTGTAGCCCGTGATGCTTATGATGTGAAAGTCTATCTTGCCCCTCCTGAACCACTTCGCGCTGATTGGAAGGTGAAACGGGATACTCAAAAGCGCGGTTATACTCCAGAACAGGTATTAGCGGAGTTAGATAAACGCGAACCTGACTCAGAAATGTATATCCGTCCCCAGCGTCAATGGTCAGATATTGTTGTGAGTTTTTATCCTCCCAATGGTGAAATAGATGAAACTAATGGACATTTAAATGTGCGCTTGGTGCTGCGTCCTTCGATTCCTCACCCTGATTTTACCGAAATTATTCACGCTGGTCATGGTGATTCCCAGTCAGCTATCCGCTTGGGACTAGATAGAGATATGGGAAAACCGGTGGATGTTTTAGAGGTGGACGGTCATGCAACCTTGGAACAGGTGAATAAAATCGAACGGATTATGTGTAACGATATGCCGCATTTAAATAGTGTGTGCGATCGCGAAAGTAATCCCGAATTAGGTAAAATTGCTGGTACAACTGGAGAAACTCTGCAAAGTTATCCCCTCGCCCTCACTCAGTTAATTATTACCTACCATATGCTCAAAGCTACGCAAATTTACCAATAAGTAATTCACGTTGCTCATTCAGTAGCACTTAGGTAATCTCCACAAAAATTAAAGATATTGTCAATGAGGAATAATTGTGCCAATAAATAAGGCATAAATAAGTATTGCATCTACCCAATTATTCCCAATCTCAAATCCTAAATTGGTATGACTTATTGCCTCAGAATAGCCGATTTACCCGAAAATGAACGCCCCCGTGAAAGATTAATCACTCACGGTCCGAAAATTTTAGCTACAGCAGAATTAATCGCTATTCTGTTGGGTACTGGTCAAGGACCGGGTAAACTCTCAGCCGTCGGTTTAGGACAATATATATTACAACAATTGGGTAAAAGTCAGTGTGACCCCTTAGCAGCTTTACGAAATATTACCCCCGCTGAGTTAATGGAAATACCCGGTGTGGGTCCAGCCAAAGCCACAACTATCCTAGCTGCAATTGAATTGGGTAAACGGGCTTTTTTATGTCGTCCTGCTGATGGTACAGTTATTGATAGTCCCATTGCTGCGGCTGCGGTGCTTAGTCAAGACTTGATGTGGCAAGATCAAGAAAGATTTGCAGTCTTGTTATTAGATGTCAAAAATAAGTTATTAGGAACAAAGGTAATTACTATTGGTACAGCCACGGAAACTTTAGCCTCTCCCCGTGACATTTTTCGAGAAGTCATTCGTCAAGGTGCTACCAGGGTAATAGTTGCCCATAATCACCCTTCTGGGAGTTTAGAACCCAGTGAAGCAGATATAGAATTAACTCGTCAATTATTAGCCGGTTCGGAACTTCTAGCCATTCCCATTTTAGATCATTTAATCTTAGGTAATGGCACTCATCAGAGTTTACGAGAAATTTCCACTTTGTGGGATAATTGTCCTCAAGTTGATTGATATTTCTACCTGCGTTTTTCTAATTCTTGTAATTCCTTCTCTGTGCGTTCATAGGGGTTTGTCTTCGGCTTACCAGTGGGAAATAGATTCAGAGCAAAATTATTTAAAGCTGTACGGGTTTGAATGCTTGATTTTCCTAACTCACCTGGTAATATCTTATCTCCTATCGTTACAAATAGAATAAAGGCAATAATAAAAAAGGGTATATATCGTTTCATGTTTCCTTCCTCATTAATTAGAGATTGTCATTGATCTATATTTTTAGGATGCCCTAATGATCATCAAAACAATAACTCACAAATCATATTTTTTTCCGAGAATATGATTCAAGTAACATCATCTCTCAGAACTTCTGCAACAGTTAATTGCCAATATTTAGCTAAATATCGAGAATTAATGTAATATAATCTTAAAAATTAGGAGATATTGTTAAATATGGATTTAACTACCATTTTAGGATTAGTTGCAGGTGCATTAACTACTGTCGCTTTTTTACCGCAAATGTTCCAAACTTGGCGCACCAAATCAGCTAAAGATGTTTCCTATGTGATGCTGATTATCTTCATGAGTGGCTTATTTCTGTGGTTAATCTATGGTATTATCCTTGGTGCTTTACCCATTATTATCGCCAATGCAATGACATTATTTTTTAACTTGATAATTCTATGGCTTAAAATTAGATATAGATAACCGTACTAAAAAAGCTGTGACATCATCTGTATTTGACTTAGAACGCCTCCTGTTTACCCCCGCAACCCCCAATCATGACGCTATCCCGCTCATTTATGCCTTTCCCAATGAGTACACGGTGGGAATAACTAGCCTGGGCTATCAGGTGGTGTGGGCGACTTTGGCCATGCGTGAGGATTTGCAGGTAAGTCGCTTATTTACTGATATTCGTGAACAACTTCCTAGACATCCAGAATTATTGGGTTTTTCTATGTCTTGGGAATTGGATTATGTGAACATTTTTAATCTTTTAGAATCTTTAGAAATTCCTCTGCGGGCTAATTCTCGTAATCGAAATCATCCTTTAATTTTTGGTGGTGGACCAGTTCTCACAGCCAACCCTGAACCTTATGCTGAATTTTTTGATATTATATTATTGGGAGATGGTGAAAATCTCCTTGGTGATTTTATAGATACTTATAAAAAAATCAGAAATGCAGATAGGGAAACTCAATTAAAAACATTATCGCAAGTTCCAGGAATTTATATTCCTAGTTTATATGTAATTGAATATGTAGAACCAGATGGAGAAATAAAATCAATTAATCCCATTGCTGCGGAAATTCCCCCTATTATCCAAAAGCAAACTTACCGAGGAAATACCCTTTCTACTTCTACTGTCGTCACAGAAAAAGCTGCTTGGGAAAATATTTATATGGTGGAAGTGGTGCGGAGTTGTCCCGAAATGTGCCGCTTTTGTTTAGCTAGTTATTTAACTTTACCTTTTAGAACTGCGAGTTTAGAAACTTCTTTAATTCCGGGAATTGAACGGGGTTTAACAGTTACAAACCGTTTAGGTTTATTGGGTGCTTCTGTTACTCAACATCCAGAATTTACAGAATTATTGGATTATATTAGTCAACCCAAATATGATGATGTGCGGTTAAGTTTGGCTTCGGTGAGAACCAATACAGTCACAGTCAAATTAGCCCAAACTTTGGCAAAACGAGATACAAGATCATTGACAATTGCTGTCGAAAGTGGTTCAGAAAAAGTTCGCAAAATTGTCAATAAAAAATTGGAGAACGATGAAATTATTCAAGCAGCTATTAATGCAAAAGCTGGTGGTTTATCGAGTTTAAAACTTTATGGAATGGTGGGAATTCCCGGTGAAGAAGCCGAAGATTTAGACGCAACTGTAAAAATGATGCAAACTGTTAAAAAAGCTGCGCCGGGTTTGCGGTTAACACTAGGATGCAGTACCTTTGTACCTAAGTCCCATACACCATTCCAATGGTTTGGGGTTAATAAACAAGCAGAGAAGCGGTTACAATTATTACAAAAACAACTAAAACCTCAAGGGATAGAGTTTAGACCAGAAAGTTATAATTGGTCAATTATACAGGCTTTGTTGTCCAGAGGCGATCGGCGGCTTTCTCTATTATTAGAATTAACCCGTGATTTTGGCGACTCTTTGGGAAGTTACAAACGCGCCTTTAAACAACTGAAAGGACAAATTCCTGATTTAGATTTTTATGTCCATAGTAATTGGTCAACTGAGAAAATTTTACCTTGGAATCACTTGCAAGGTCCCTTACCTCAGTCTACACTAATTAAGCATTTGGCAGAAGCTACTAACTTAGAATTAAATCATAAATAATGCACACAGATACAATATTCTACCAAATCTTCCTGACGTTCCATACTCTATTATTTGAACTACTGGGACAACCCACAGAAAATGCAGAGGGTTATCAGTTTACTTCTGTAGAAGTCAAAGAGAAAGCCTTTCGATTTGATGGAATATTCATGCCAAATAGTGAGGAAAAACCCATCTATTTTGTCGAAGTCCAATTTCAGAATAAACCAGAATTTTACTGGGAATTAATCACAGAGATAAATATTTATCTCAATCAATATAAACCAGAACAAGATTGGCAAGCAGTAGCTTTATTTGCTAAACGGAGTTTAGATGTGGAAAGATTAACTAATTACCAACAAGAATTAGTTAATAGTGGTCGCATCAAACGAATTTATTTAGATGAACTACCATCAGGTTCAATAGGGGTAGGGTTAATTGAACTAATTGTCAGTAAAGAAAACCAAGCACCACAATTAGTTCAAAACTTGATGGCAAGAACAAAGACAGAAGTTAGCAATGAGAGAGAAAGACAAGGTATTATAGAGTTATTGGAAATTGTCTTGGTGTCGAAGTTTTCACAATTAAGCCGTCAGGAGATAGAAGCCATGTTTTTAGTAAGTGATATTAAGCAAACAAGGGTATATCAGGAAGCAAAGCAGGAAGGTGAACAAGAAGGTAGACAAGAAGGTAGACAAGAAGGTAGACAAGAAGGTAGACAAGAAGGTGAGAAAAACTTACTGCTGCGGCAGTTATCTAAGCGGTTTGGAAAATTGGCAGATGTGTATATCCAAAGTATCAACAATTTAAACATCACACAACTTGAAGACCTGGGAGAAGCATTATTAGACTTTGCAGAAATTAGCGACTTGGAACAGTGGCTAATTTCTCATACAGAATCATAGATATAGATAATTATCTAAAATCTTTTCTTCCAGTCTCATTTTTTCTTATTTCTACCTCCTGATTCCTTGACTCAAAATGAATCAAATTATTACTCAAGTTGATGCTTTTACAAATACACCTTTTAAAGGAAATCCTGCGGCTGTCTGTGTTTTAGATAGTCCCAAATCTGAATTATGGATGCAAAATATCGCCCAGGAAATGAATTTATCAGAAACCGCTTTTTTAGTCAAACAAGATGACGGTTTCAATTTACGTTGGTTCACACCGACAGTAGAAGTTCCCCTGTGTGGACACGCCACCTTAGCCAGCGCCCATGTATTATGGTCTCAAGGATATTTATTGCCAAATCAAGAGGCGTGTTTTTATACAAAAAGTGGTATACTAATAGCTAAACTAGAAAATGATTGGATTCAGTTAGATTTTCCGGTAAATCTTTCCCAAGCGATAGAATCACCTCCAGAATTAAGTCAAGTTTTAGGAGTAGCTTGTAAATCTGTAGTCGAAAATTCTCTGGGTTATTTAGTAGAAGTAGAGTCTGAGCAATTAGTCAGAGAAATGCGGCCCAATTTCCAACAGATGAAAACCCTCACTAAGGCTGATATTATCGTTACTAGCATCGCCAATTCTAACTCAGAATATGATTTTGTCTCCCGCTTTTTTGCCCCAGGTTTAGGGATTAATGAAGATCCTGTAACTGGTGCAGCACATTGTTGTTTAGCACCTTTTTGGCGGGATAAATTGGGAAAAGATGAATTTTTAGCCTATCAAGCTTCCAGTCGGGGTGGTGTGGTAAAAGTGTACTATCCAGGAAAAGATCGCGTCTTTATATCTGGACAAGCTGTAACAGTAATGCGAGGAGAATTAATTATAAATTAATATCATATCAGATCCCCGACTTCTTTCAGAAATTGGGGATAGAAGACAATGATTAGGTTAATATTTGTAATTAATTTTTTAGATTTAATCTGACGCTTATCGGGCATTATTGACTATGAACATCCTTTAATGAAGGAAGTTGAGCAATAAATAAATTGAAGTTTCAATTTTTTATAGGTCATAATGTCAATAATACCGTCCTCAAGAGGGATGGTGATTTGATAAAAATGTGAGAATTCAGCAAGTAAGATATCAGTCAATTC
This sequence comes from Anabaena sp. UHCC 0204, assembly GCF_009711975.1. GTDB lineage: Bacteria > Cyanobacteriota > Cyanobacteriia > Cyanobacteriales > Nostocaceae > Dolichospermum. The sequence continues at coordinate 76,379 of NZ_VIKW01000016.1, read as the reverse complement.
TGAATTTTACATAAATTAACCCATACTAAAAACTGAAAAAATGACCATTAATCGTGTAAATAATAGAAATCTTCTCCAAAAATCTGATTGGCCTGTTCAAGATCTACCAGGATTAAGTCCAGAAGATCAAGCCCAACTAAAAAATTGTGGCATCAATACCACAGAAGAACTACTTAAAAGAGGTCAAACTCCCGAAGAGAGAATAGTATTAGCAGGTAAATTAAAGGTAAATATCCATTCTGTGAATAAATGGGTAGTTTTAGCAGGTTTAGCCCGTGTTCCCAGTGTAGGAACTCAATATTGCGGTATATTGCTTCACTCTGGTGTTATTTCCATAGCCCAATTAGCGCAAACTCCTACTCACAGATTACATAGACAAGTTATGCGTTTGCAAGTAGCAACATTGCATAACCGCGATTTATGTCCAGCAGTTGAATTAGTCCAACAATGGAGTCACCAAGCCCAAGCGATGGGTAATTAATAATTGACAATTGACAGTTGTTTATTCCTTCGCTAGGACACCGTTCAGAAATATATCCGCCAATCCTTCCGCCATTTTTTGCATTTCTTGGGGGGAGGCATTGGGTTCTATGAGGGTATTATCAGAGAAACCAGCGATCGCAAATAAACCCAGAAAAACTTTAGCTACAAGTTTGGCATCCATCTGACGATAGATGCCTTTATCCATGGCCGTTTGAAAAAATGCTTCTGCAACATCTGTCATTTTATCAATAACTTCTGTTTGAATGCGATCGCGTAAATCTGGATGAAACTGCACTTCCATAAAGCAAACGCGCATAATATCGGCGTTTTTTTGCAAATTCCACATCCGACGGCGCATAACTTGGGCGATCGCCTTATAGCTACCCATTTCGCTGAGTTCTGTTAGCAAATCGGTGAGAATATCCACCCAGCCGCTAGTAGCCACTTCCACCAAAATTGCTTTTTTATTGGCAAAATGACGAAAGAGAGTTCCTTCGGCTATCCCTGCTGATTTTGCTAAATCACGGGTTGTAGTTCCCTCGAATCCTTGGGCGGCAAACAACCGTTGTGCTGCTTGCAAAATGCGTGTGCGCGTCTGTGCTTCTGACGGTGGAGGAGAATGGAAAACTCGCATGGTAGTTATTTTGATATCTCCAAAACAAGATTTGTAGCCCTATTGTGCAACATGGAATGCAAAAATTACAGAAAGCTTAATAGAAGGTTAACTCTCTTTGTGTTAGTTACTCGATTTCTCAAGGAATGTAAATTTACTTTAACTTTTGCTTATGCACCAGGCAATTTTAGATTTATTCCGGGGTGGCACTAAAAAGTCACCATTCCGTCGTCTCGTAGCCGCTGCTTTGGCGCTGATCATATTTGGATGGGGGTGGATGCCAGAAATGGCCATAGCCCTGCAAAAATCCCAAAATTCCATTCAACCTTACTTAGAACGAGTAATTAATCAATTAACAGAATTTAGTCTGGATAATGGGCTGAAATTCATTGTTTTAGAAAGACATCAAGCGCCTGTAGTCTCCTTTGTCACTTATGCTGATGTTGGTGGTATTGATGAACCAGATGGACAAACAGGAGTAGCCCACTTTCTCGAACATCTGGCATTTAAAGGGACAAAGCGCATAGGTACTACAGATTACAAAGCTGAAGCACCACTCCTCGAAAGGTTAGAACAGTTAGATAACCAAATCAAAACTGCCAAAACTAAGGGCAAAAAAGATGATTTAGCGCAGTTAGAAACTGAGTTTCAATCAGTAGAAACCCAAGCCCTCAAATTAGTTAAACAAAACGAAATGGGGCAAATTGTTGAACAAGCTGGAGGAGTGGGTTTAAACGCTACGACTTCCTCCGAAGCAACTCGCTATTTTTACAGTTTTCCATCTAACAAATTAGAACTGTGGATGTCTTTAGAATCTGAACGCTTTTTAGAACCTGTATTTCGGGAATTCTATAAAGAAAAAGATGTAATTTTGGAAGAAAGACGGATGCGGGTAGATAATTCACCTATCGGCCAGATGGTGGAAAAATTCATAGATACTGCTTTCAAAGTTCATCCTTACCGACGACCAGTAATTGGTTATGATGAGGATATTCGCAACTTAACACCAGAGAACGTAAAGAAGTTTTTTGATGCTTACTATCCTCCCAGCAATTTAACGATCGCTATTGTCGGAGATGTCAATCCAGTAGAAGTGAAAAAACTGGCACAAACTTACTTTGGACGTTATGCAGCTAAACCCAAACCCCAGCAAAAATTACCAGTAGAACCCCCACAAACCGCTACAAGGGAAGTTACTTTAGAATTACCTACCCAACCTTGGTATTTAGAAGGTTATCATCGTCCTGCTATTACCCATCCTGACAATGCAGTATATGAATTGATGGGTAGTTTATTGAGTGACGGGAGAACATCAAGACTTTATAAGTCTTTGGTAGAAAAACAACGTTTAGCCCTAAATGCTCAAGGTTATAGTGGATTTCCAGGGGATAAATATCCTAATCTTATGTTCTTTTATGCTCTCACATCTCCAGGCAAAACAGTGGATGAAGTGGCGATCGCTTTAAGAGAAGAAATTGAAAAATTGAAAATTGAACCTGTATCTGCGGTGGAATTAGCAAGACTGAAAACCCAAGCCAGAGCAGGTTTATTACGCGCTCTTAATTCTAACATGGGCATGGCGCAACAGTTGTTAGAATATGAAGTAAAAACTGGTTCTTGGCGGAATTTATTTCAGCAATTGGAGAAAATTGCCGCAGTGACACCTGAAGATATTCAAAGAGTCGCAAAAACAACTTTTACGCCAGAAAATCGCATAGTTGGTAAGTTGTTATCAAAACAACCAGGATAGTACCGCAGGGCGGAATTAAAAATTAATAATTAAAAATTAAAAAAGCAATTTATTCCAGCTTTTTGGAGATTTTTAATAATTGGTTAATTTACGCCGTGTTGTCCTCAAAATTCTTAAATTCAAACAGGATTAATCTTTCAATCCTGAACAAAAATTGCAGAAAAATATGTTGAGGTTTGATTTGAAAAGCAAAAAATCACCATTTTCTAAGGGACAAAGATTTGTTTTTACCTTAGTTGTTGTTGTTGCTTGTTTACTGGTAAGTTTTAATTTTTCGACGACGAATTTCTCTTTAGCAGCAACAGCAGCAAAGCATTACACAGAGTTGAAATTTTCCCCAGTCTCAGAAATTAAATTACCCAAGTATGAACGGTATGTACTGGAAAATGGTTTGGTAGTTTATTTGATGGAAGATCATGAATTACCATTAGTAACTGGTACAGCATTAGTAAGAACAGGTAGCCGTTGGGAACAAGCTGAAAAAACGGGTTTAGCTAGTTTGGTAGGTTCTACATTGCGGAGTGGTGGCACTCAAAAGCATTCTGCTAATGAGTTAAATGAGATTTTAGAACAACGAGCCGCAGCCGTAGAAACAGATATTGGTGAAGCTGCTGGTAGTGCTAGTTTTGAAGCCCTGAGTGAAGATTTAGAAACCGTATTTGGGCTATTTACTGAGGTACTGCGAGAACCAGCTTTTGCTCAAGAAAAGTTGGATTTGGATAAAACTCAGATTCGCGGTAGTATTGCCCGACGGAATGATAATCCTAATAGTATTGCTAGTAGGGAGTTGAGAAAATTAATCTATGGGAAAGAAAGTCCCTTAGCGCGAACAGTTGAATATGCAACTTTAGATCAAATTTCCCGTGCAGATGTTTTGAAGTTTTATCAACAATATTTTCACCCCAATAACTTAATTTTAGGGATTGTTGGCGATTTTGATCCTCAACAAATGCGATCGCTCATTCAATCCAAATTTGGTGACTGGAAACCCAACCTACAAATTGCTAAAAACCAGTTACCAGAAGTCACTCAAGCTAATTTAGGCGGTGTATTCGTCGTTAATCAACCCCAACTTACTCAAAGCAGCGTCTTAATTGGCCATTTAGGTGGAAAATTCAATAATCCTGACTATCCAGCCTTAGATGTCATGAATGGCGTTTTAAATGGGTTTGGGGGACGTTTATTCAATGAATTGCGATCGCGTCAAGGTTTAGCTTATTCTGTTTATGGGATGTGGAGTCCCCGTTTTGACTATCCAGGAACATTCGTTGCTGGTGGACAAACTCGCACAGAAACCACAGTCCAATTTATCAAATCACTGCAAACCGAAATTAAACGTTTGCAAACTCAAAACATCACAGCCAAAGAATTAAATAATTCCAAAGACTCGACACTCAACTCCTTTGTCTTCAATTTTCAAAATCCTAGCCAAACCTTATCTAGGTTAATGCGTTACGAATATTATGGTTATCCCGCTGATTTCCTATTTCGCTATCAAAAAGCTATTACTGCTACCACAGCAGCAGATGTAAAACGGGTAGCGCGGAAATACTTGAAACCAGAAAAATTAGTTACTTTAGTAGTAGGAAATCAAACTGCTATCAAAGAACCATTAACCAACCTGTCCGCCCAGGTAACAAACATAGATATTACCATTCCCAACTCTCAACCAGCAGCTAAGAATTAATAACCCAAGTTGGTAATTGGTAATGGGTGATTGGTGATTGGCAATGGGTGAGTAAATTTCTGTTTTCATCCTGTTAATCCTTTAATCCTGTACTTCGACTTCGCTCAGTAACTACCTGATTCTGACATTTTCCCTAACATTTAAATCCCCGACTTCTTTAAGAAATCGGGGATCTTGTTATTGTATTTATTATAAGATAGTTCTTCCTTATCAATTTTATGATAACACACTGAAAATTTTTTGTCAACACCATAAAATCATTTTTTTCCGGTTGGCGTTTTTGTGTGAAACCCAGGGTGGGTTAACGTGCAAGCTAACCCACCAACAACGGATTCCGCAAATCCTACATACTGGTTTGAGGATTTGTGGAGTGATTTTTTTCCTCCTCTACAAACTCCTCAACTGCATAAACATCAGGCCATACAGTTGCACCATGTTCATAGTTATCAATCCCGATTTTATCGGCTTTAGGATTAACACGCAGCTTACCAATGGCATTGAGTCCAGTGAACATAACAAAGGCAAAAGCAATAGTGAAAACTGATACTGCAACTACGCCCAGAATCTGCACACCTAGCAAATCAAAACCACCACCTAATAACAGACCGGCTTTTTTATTCAAAGTCAATTCTGACTGACCTAAAAAGCCAACTGCAAGTGTACCCATCATGCCATTAATACCGTGAACTGCAAATGCTCCCACAGGGTCATCAATTTTGCATGATTCAATAATATCAATGCCGACAACTACTAAAATTCCACCAGTTAACCCAATCACAACCGCCGCCCAAGGTGCTACAAAAGCACAACCTGCGGTAATACCTACCAAACCGGCTAAAGAACCATTCAGACAATAGACTAAATCCCATTTACCTGAACGTTTGTATTGATAAAACAATGCTGCTAACGCCCCAGCACCAGCACCAAGAGTAGTATTCAGGGTGATTAAACCAATTAAGCCAGGATTACCAGCACCTAGAGTTGAACCAGGGTTAAAGCCGTACCAGCCAAACCAGAGAATCATTGTTCCCATAGCCGCCAAACCCAAATTATGGGCGGGGGGAATCTGTCCCCAAGGAGTCCGTCCAGGCCGAGGTCCAAGTAAAAAAGCACCAACTAAGGCAGTCCAACCACCCACGGTGTGAACTACGGTACTACCAGCAAAGTCATGAAAACCCATTTTTCCTAACCAACCACTGGAGTTCCACACCCAATGCACAATCAGGGGATAGCTAAATGCGCCCATAATTGCACTGTAGATTAAATCACCCACAAAGTCTGTTCTTCCTGCCATTGCCCCAGTTGTAATTGTACTGGCTGTAGCTGCAAAGGCAAACTGGAAGAAGAACAAGGTATAAGCATTGAGTCCAGAAGCAATTCCTGGTACACCACCGTTGGTAAACACACCATCAGTAGGTAGTTGGCTTAAGAAGAAAGTATCTGTACCAATAAACCCACCAGCACTTGTTCCAAAAGCAATTCCAAAGCCTACACCCCACCACACAATAATAGTGACAGCAGCATCAATGAAGTTTTCCAATAGGGCATTAACTACACCTCTTTGGCGCAGTAAACCTGCTTCCAACATGGAAAAACCGGTCTGCATGAAGAATACTAAAAAGCCTGTGAGTAAGACCCAGGTAGTATCAATGGAAACTTGTAATTGTTTGGTGGTTGCATCTAAAGATTCCAGTGTCACAGGATCTGCTGCCTGGACAACTGTAGGCGCAAAAATTGCCAACACCATTGAACCAATAGCTAGTGCTAGAAGGCGATACAAGGGACGAATACGTTTATTCATTGTTGTTTTTCCTGCTAGAAAAGCTGTAATTAATATTGTTCATCAAAGGACCTGAATAACTTAATTAAAGTTAGGTTTTTTATCTCATGTTCATGTTGACAAATCTGCCCAAATACATGATTGTTTTTGCAAAAATAGCTAAACAATATCATAATTGAGATCATTAGCCAATATGCAGTTTACAAATCTGTCATACTTGTTCAATATGATTAAGAACAATAGACGGAGAACAGAGGCAGAAATTATTAAGTTAATTCCTGCTTTTAGGAAGTGAAATTGTCATTAACTTTATTTAAAGTTGGTTGATTCTCTATTTAATAACGATCAATATTCTGTATCAGAAAATACATTTTTTTGGTGTTTTGGTAATTTATGGCCTCGGCAAGAATACAGAAAATACCTTTATTATCGAAAATATCAGCATTTGCTGTGATCTAAGTCTCTAATCACAGCTTAAATATATAAATATACAAAATTCTGATATTTATTCGTAAATAAATAAGTAATATTTATGTGCAGGGGCTGAAAAGTTTTTGAGCTTAAAAAGCAGGAAATACAAAGCTAGAAGTTATACGACGTAGGTTGGGTTGACGCAAGGAAACCCAACATTAATGATAATAATGCCTTCATGGGTAGTGTTGGGTTTCATTTCATTCAAATTACTATATTATTCTGCATAGACGGAGTTTGTTTGTGTAGCTGTGACTAAAATTATGCAAATATCATGATTCGGATAAAATAATTATATACTGAATACTAAGCTACTCAACGTCTCTCAGCAATTAGGTAGGTAGATGCTAATCAACCCAACTATGTAACGAACTGTAAATTACCCAAAACTCTTGGGATTGCTTCGTTCCACTCGCAATGACATAGTTATAAGTTTTCCCACCTACCTACTTATCAATCTGTTTATAGCGGTTATCGGTCGGATGAAATACAATCGAGGGCGGGGAAACCCCACCCCTACAGGTTTTGCGATTTAATGACTGTATCTCACAAAGAGTGCATACCGCTATAACAACATCTTTATACAGGAATAATATTTGATTGTTAAAAGATACGTAGCACCGTAAACTTAATTAATGGTACATCACAGCTTTGCCTAACTGAGATTTTTTCAAAATTCAAATAGGATTTTTATAGATTACATTAATTATGAGTTATTTTATCCCAGGGCAAAAATTAAAAAGAGGACAATACGAAATTATTGATACTCTTGGACAGGGTGGTTTTGGTATTACTTATTTAGCCGAAGATCATAAACGTAAAAAACAAGTAGCTATCAAAAGTCTCAATGTCGTTTTTCTACAACAACGCTATCGAGATAAATATGGAAACACAGAAGGTTTTGGAGAGTTTTTAGCAGAAGAACAGGACAAGTTTAACACTGAAGCAATGGTGTTAGCTACCTTTGATCATCCTCACATTGTCAAAGTGTATCCTGAACTGTTTCAAGAAAATGGTTTATCTTGTATGGTGATGGAATATGTCAAAGGCAAAAATTTAGAACAATGTTTATACGCGAATGGTGTTTTTAGTGAAAGTGCAGGTTTAGAAATTATTAAAGGAATTGGTGAAGCTTTAAGTTATATTCATAGTCGTAATTATCTGCACCGAGATATTAAACCTGCGAATATTCTATTGCGAGAAGCGGATAATAAAGCCATTTTGATTGATTTTGGTTTAGCTAGAGAAGTCAACTTTGCCGAATTGATGAGTTTAACAAATGCCAAAACTCCCGTTTTTGCACCACCAGAACAATTTGAAAATAGAAGTAATTTTACTCCGGCTTTAGATATTTATGCTTTAGCTGCGACATTATATGTAATTATCGCCGTTCATGAACCTCCTTTTATTCCTCTGCCTAGTCCTTATCTGAATGCTAAGATTATGCTAGATATGAAAATGGCGATTGAACCACCGCAACAATACAATTCTGCAATTAGTCAAAAGGTAAATGATGCTATTCTCAAGGGAATGGAGTTAGATTATCGAAACCGTCCTCAGTCAATAGCCGCATGGTTTCAGTTTTTAGGTATTCAATCACAAAATAATCATCTCAAAACTTTCACATTTGAAGTTGTCACAACTAACGCAAAAGGAAGTATTATCAACCGACGCAACCACTCAGCAAATTACTTTGTGGAAGATTTGGGAAATGGGGTGAAGTTGGAAATGGTGGAAATACCCGCAGGAACATTTTACATGGGTTCACCGGAAAATGAAGCGAAAAGAAGAGATAATGAAAGTCCCCAACATGAAGTTACTGTTCCCAGCTTCTTTATCGGTAAATATCCTTTGACTCAAGCACAATATCAAGCTATTATTGGGAGTAATCCTGCTTACTTCAAAGGTAATGGTTCGACTCCGCTCACCAACCATCGTCCTGTTGAACAAGTGAGTTGGAATGATGCAGTGGCATTTTGTCAGAAGTTAAGCCAAAACACAGGTAAAAACTATAAATTACCCAGTGAGGCACAATGGGAGTATGCTTGTAGGGCGGGAACAACGACACCTTTTTATTTTGGTGAAAGTATTACCCCAGATTTGGTAAACTATAATGGTGACTATGCCTACGCTGCTGCACCCAAAGGTAAATATCGAAAACAAACCACAGATGTAGGAACTTTTCCCCCTAATGCTTTTGGTTTGTATGATATGCACGGCAATGTGTGGGAATGGTGCGAAGATGATTGGCAAGAAAATTATATAAATGCGCCTATAAACGGTATTGCTTTGACAAGGCTAGGCAACAACCCAAGACTGCTGCGTGGTGGTTCTTGGAACAGCATCGCTAGCTACTGTCGTGCTGCGGATCGTTACAGGGACGCGCGTGGCATTAGGTACGACTTCCTGGGTTTCCGTGTAGTCGTATCTTCCAGGACTCAGTAGCTCTTTACTCTTTTTCCCTCTTACCCTCTGCTCTTTTTTCTTTTCCCTTGCCCCCGCCGCTAGGCGGAATTTTTTTTTATGAGCAGGATACTATAAATATTAGCCTTATATATATGGGCGCATACTTTTCCACTTATAACATCAGCATAATTGAAGTTGATAATTTTGTCAAGGGTTAAAATTGTCTGGATCAGGATATCCAGGATTTAAGGATTTACAGGATGTTGTTGGATGATTGTTTGTGGGGATTTTGGAGATGTCTAATTGTCTGAATCAGGTGGTTATCGAGTTTCGACTACGCTCAACTACCGCGGAGTCGAGATAATTTTCAGGATTTCAGGATTTTCAGGATCAGGACTTACGCAAAATCATGAAGAAACGAACCGCAGAGGACGCAGAGGACAGGTCGAAATAAGAGTTTCAGAGAGTTATTGCGTAAGTCATCAGGATGTTGTTTAATGATTGTTTTTTTATCCTCTCTTTGAGAATGCAATAGCCCTGATTTTTAATTATTTATCATCCCTTATCCACCAAACCCTCCAAAACCTGCTGTAAATCATTCGTCAACTCAGATACCGCTTGTCTAGCAGCAACCCGACTACTTTTATAACCCGAATAACGTTCAGAAATAGATATTGGTTCACCCACAGTCATCTTCACCTGTTGCTTACCCAATTGTGGACGCTGTGCAGGACTATTACCCTTAATTTTATTAACCATATCCCATAAAAGTAAAGTTGTTTCAGCAAATCTTTCCACAGTTGGTTTTTCTCGAATATAAATACCAGAAACAGCAACAAAACTCTCAACTAACCTCATGTGCCACATCCGAAAATATGCTTCTTCAGCAATTCTATCTCCCAAACTTTTCTCAATAGGTGATAATGATTTAATATCCTTAAAATCTTCTCGAAAAATATAGTTCCAACCGGATTGTTCTACCCTTCTACATCTATCATTCCAACTTCCCCTAGATGGTAAATCAAAATATTGTTCAGCAATGAATAACGCAATATTCATAACAGCTTGTAACCGATAAGCTAAAGCCTCATTTCTATCTGTAATTTCCCCATTGGTAATTTTTTGATCAGGCAAAGTTTGATGATAAAATTTAGTGTAAAACTGCTCCATCACCCCTAACAAATGTTCTGCTAAACCTAATAACCGAGGATAAAGCGCAGCAAAACCAGCCTCAGTTTTCTCTTGATTTGCAGACAAACCACTAGCTACTTCTAATTCAGTTAATAAATTTGCTATATTATCCCAAGGTTCATTGACATAACTATATTTAATGCCAATTGGTAAAATTAAAACTTCTTCATCTCTTCCTGCTTTTTGTAAATCTTCCGCACACCAAAAACCCATCTGTGCGATACCAGGTTCTAAAGGACTGATAATCTCCGATAAACCATTTGTAGCACCTTCTGGGGCAGCCGCCATGGGAAACTGACCATTGATATACAAATCCCGCGCTGAACGCAACCCAGTCCAATCAGCTTTACCACGTTGAATGGGAGTTCCCCCCAAATGGGAAATTACCCAACCCACATGAGAACCAGCCCAGAGAGGAATGCCCCGATCATAGATAAAATGGGTATGAAGCGGATATTGTAGCTGTGTACCCCCAACTCGTGCTACTTTAGGCAAGATTTGGGAGAGTAAATAAGTTAAACAAAGAGGGTCTGCTGTTTGAGGATGACGAAACGCCAACATAAACCGGATTTTACCATCCTGAAACCGCTGATAACAATCCGCCAAAACTTCAACGTTGTCTGCTTCAATGTTGCTAATGGGTGTTTGCCAACGTATCCAAGTTGGTAGCAGAATATGTACCAATTTTAACAACAAAGGATTAAAAGACGGCGGAATAAATTCTAAAGGTGGTTGTGCTTGATACATTAATTCTGACAAAGTAGTTATCTCCTCAAGTTAAATGGTTAATAGTCGGAACTTAGATTTTTAGGAATGTTTCGCGCAAAGAGGCAAAGGAGCAAAGACGCAAAGGCAGAAATAAATTAATTTAGATTATGGTCTAATTTGTAAGTCTTTAATACCAAACCTGTTTGATTGCATGGAAATATTTTAGACGTAACTGATTTGAAAAGTTAGTAAGTAAGGTAAAAAACAATGCGATTATCACAAATGTTATTTGTTACACTGCGGGATGATCCTGCTGATGCGGAAATCCCTAGCCATAAATTGTTACTCCGTGCAGGTTATATCCGTCGCATCGGTAGTGGGATTTATGCTTATCTTCCCCTAATGTGGCGGGTTTTGCAAAAGGTTTCCCAAATTGTCCGGGAAGAAATGAATGCTACCGGCGCACAAGAATGTTTATTACCACAGTTACAACCTGCGGAATTATGGCAAGAATCGGGACGCTGGGACACCTATACTAAGGCTGAGGGAATTATGTTTTCTCTTGTGGATAGAAGAGAACAACAATTAGGACTTGGCCCAACTCACGAAGAAGTAATTACCACAGTTGCCCGTGATATGATTCGTTCATATCGTCAATTACCTGTACATTTATATCAACTACAAACTAAATTTCGTGATGAAATTCGTCCCCGTTTTGGTTTAATGCGCGGACGAGAATTTATCATGAAAGATGGTTATTCTTTTCATGCTGATGAAGAAAGTTTGAAAAAAACTTACCAGGAAATGTACACCGCTTACAGTAATATGTTACGGCGTTCTGGTTTAGCTTTTCGGGCTGTGGAAGCTGATTCTGGGGCTATTGGTGGTTCTGGTTCTACAGAATTTATGGTGTTAGCAGATGCGGGAGAAGATGAAGTTCTCTATACTGAAGATGGTAAATATGCAGCAAACGTAGAAAAGGCTGTTTCTTTACCAGCAGAAGCGGAAACTTCACCTTTTACAACTTACGAAAAACGAGAAACTCCGGGAACTGATACAATTGAAAAACTTTGTAATTTTTTGAAATGTGATCCTACCCAAATTGTTAAAAACGTTTTATATCAACTTGTATATGATAACGGTTTAACGGTTTTGGTGTTAATCAATATTCGCGGAGATCAGGAAATTAATGAAGTTAAATTACAAAATGAATTAACTAAATTAGCTCCTCAATTTGGTGCTAAAACTATTCTCACTTTAACTGTACCAAATGCCGAAGCTCAAGAAGCATGGCAAGGGAAATCTTTACCTTTAGGTTATATCGCACCGGATATTAGTGATGATTATATTGCGGGAAGTAAACAGGTAAATTCTCAGTTTGTGCGGTTGGTGGATAAAACTGCTGTGGAGTTAAAGAACTTTGTCACTGGTGCAAATGAAAGCGGTTTTCACGTAGTTGGGGCAAATTGGGGTGAGCAATTTAAGCTACCTGCATTAACCGTAGATATTCGTAAAGCCAAATTAGGCGATCGCTCTCTCCATGATCCAAACCAAACCCTACAAACAGCTAGAGGTATTGAAGCCGGTCACATCTTCCAACTTGGTACAAAATACTCCGAAGCCATGGGTGCAACTTATACCAACGAACAAGGGGAAGAAAAGCCTTTAGTTATGGGTTGTTACGGTGTGGGTGTGTCTCGATTAGCACAATCAGCCGTTGAACAATCCTATGATAAAGATGGGATAATTTGGCCAGTAGCGATCGCACCATATCACACCATTATTACAATTCCTAACATTAAAGATGCCCAACAAATCGCCGTTGCCGAAAAACTTTACACGGAACTCAATCAAGCAGGTGTAGAAACTTTGTTAGATGACAGAGATGAACGCGCTGGTGTTAAATTTAAAGATGCAGATTTAATCGGGATTCCCTTGAGAATTGTCACCGGCAGAGCGATTACAAATGGTAAAGTCGAAGTAGTCAAACGCGCAAATAAGGAATCTCAAGAAATCCCGATTGAGGAAGTTGTTAATACATTACAACAGTGGATTAAAGAAGCAATAGAAGGGTAAAATTAAACTATTTTGGGGTAGGTAATAGACCTACCCTGATCAAGTATGTGAGAGGCTTCTACTGTTTAAGCTAATATCTCTTCATTGCCCTTTGCATATCTCGTTGATCATCACGACGTTTGAGACTTTCTCGTTTGTCGTGTAACTTTTTACCTTTACCAAGGGCAATAACTATTTTCACCCAACCCCGTTTGAGATACATTTTTAAGGGGACTAGAGTTAAACCCTCCTGTTGTACCCTACCAATGAGTTTCCGGAGTTCTTGTTTGTGAAGCAATAACTTGCGTGTTCGTCTCGGTTCATGATTAAAATACGCACCACTGGAGGTATAAGGCGAAATATGCACGTTGATTAACCATGCTTCACCGTCACGAAGCAAGGCATAACCATCTTGGAGATTGGCTTTACCTGCACGAATTGATTTCACCTCAGTTCCTGTCAACTGAACTCCAGCTTCATAGGTTTCTATGATTTCATACAAAAACCGGGCTTGTCTATTATCACAAATAACTTTGTAACCTTCACTCTGTTTATCACTCATTGAAAATCTTCTTAGTTTTAATAAATATGCCTAAAAATTTATTTAGACTAGCTTTTTCATTAATTGTAATTCAAAGGGACGGGGAACAGGTGATTAGTAATTGGTAATTAGCGATTAGTAAAAATTATGACTGGCTACTACTGAGCTTTGACTGCAAATTGTGTAAAGTTTTGTTAACATTTTCTAAAGATTTAAGATTTTCTTTATAAATCATTGCTCCTCTCGTTATTTAGTAGGTAATCCTGTCATAGTATGAAACATAGGATTACTATTTTTGCCTGTGTCTATTGATATTGCCCATAACAGCACATTACTCAATCAAAAAAATTATAGGGGTGTATTATCCATGCCCTTGACTATTCTCATAGCAGATGACGACTTAGGTACACGCCTATCCATTAGCGATTATCTTGATTTGTCTGGTTACAATGTAATTACGGCTGATGACGGTGTAGATGCTTTGGCTATGGTGGAAAAGTGCCGTCCTGATTTGATGGTGACTGATATTATGATGCCTCGGATGAATGGCTATGAATTGGTGCGTCGGGTGCGTCAGCAATCGGCGTTTCGGTTATTGCCTGTGATTTTGTTAACAGCGAGAACCAAAACCCAAGAACGAATTTTGGGGTATCAGTCTGGTTGTGATTTGTACTTGCCTAAGCCATTTGAATTAGAGGAGATAGCCGCTGCTATTCGTAATCTATTAGAGCGATCGCAAATTATCCAATCAGAATATCGCTTTTCTCATCAGGAAGAAACCAGTGTTTCCACATATACAAAAGAAGAGAACGGTAATATTTCCATATCTACTCAGGTGCAAAACTCTCAAATACTGATACCGCTAACTGCAAGAGAACAGGAAGTTTTAGAGTTATTAACTCATGGTTTTTCCAATGCAGAAATTGGTAATCATTTACACTTGAGTCCCAGGACAGTGGAAAAATATGTAAGCAGCTTATTGAGAAAAACTGGAACTAGCAACCGTGCAGAGTTAGTCAGGTTTGCCATCAAGCATGGTTTAGTGGAATAGCATTTTTACTGAAATTTACACTTTTAGCCTGGTAATATTCGCTAAAAATGACAAATAGACTCTGGTTGGACGGGACATTTTTTAGAGATAAGTGGATTTTCCCCAAGGTAAAGAACAGTCAAATTAATCAAATTGGACAAAGGTTTAAGATCGCTGATTTGATTTTCTCTAAGGCTAAGAGTAGTCAAATTAGTCAGATTGGACAAAGGTTTAAGATTGCTAATTTGATTTTCCCCAAGGCTAAGAACAGTCAAACTAGTCAGATTGGACAAAGGTTTAATATCGCTGATTTTATTATTATCAAGGCTAAGAATAGTCAAATTTGTCAGATTGGACAAAGATTTAATATCGCTGATTCTGATTTGATTTTTATCAAGATAAAGATAAGTTAAATTAGTCAGATTGAACAAAGGTTTAATATCGCTGATTTGATTTTCTTCAAGACTAAGAGCATTTAAATTAGTCAGATTGGATAAAGGTTTAAGATCGCTGATCTGATTTTCCTTAATATTAAGAGCATTCAAATTAGTCAGATTAGACAAAGGCTTGATATCACTGATTTGATTTTGATCAAGGATAAGAGTATTCAAATTAGTCAGATTGGACAAAGGTTTGATATCACTGATTTGATTTTCCCTAAGATTAAGCAAGGTTAAATTAGTCAGCGTTTGATTAGCTTGACTACAATTTTGTGTTTCGGCAACTTTTAATAATACTTCCACTATGTGTCTTGTTTCTTTAGGTAAACTGGCTTTTTGCTGACACCATTGTGTGAAAGTTTTGGGTGTTTTTGTAGGTTCAGCAGTGACTGTTGGGGTGTACAATCCTAAAGTCAAGGTAAAAATAGTGGTCGTTACTAAAGTTAGTTTCATATTTTTACAAGTTATACAAAAAAGCTGCGGTAATTTTACCATCTTCTAACTGGCAAAACAATTCTATTTTTAACTATTTCTCGGACGTTTTAGTTATAGACTGAGTATTTTATTGTTTTAATATCTACCTTTTGATAGATAGTAATTCCTCTTTATCTGTGTATTATAAGTACATGAAACGACTGATTTTCGTTCATTCACATCATGGTGAATTTGTACAGTGCGTAAGTCCTAGAAAAGTAGAACAACCTACTTTTTATCCAATTCTTTCTAATTTAGTATTTCAGAGGAGCTAGTCAATGTTTAATCTTCAATCTATTAAGAGTACAACTTTAACAGCGGCTATTATCGGTACTACATTTGGTTTATCAATTCTTGGTGGTGCTAATGCTTCACAAGCTGCTAATCTGACTATACCTTTGTCCTTAGAAAGTTTCACCCTGGCAGGAAACGCTCAAATTGTCCCAACATCATCTGCAACTCCCTTTTTTACATCTGATATGATTTCTCTAGAGGGAAATGCATCTGCCACTTCTGGTCTTTCTCCTGTGTTCGATATTATCAAAAAGAAACAGACAATCCTCCACTTTAACTACGCTTTTTTTGGAGGAGGTACTCTTAGCTTGTTGCTAAACAACATCAAGACAGGACTAACTACGACTACTGTAATTGATTTACTAAGCGAGTCTACTGGTACAATTGCCGATTTTGACCTGACTAACTTTATAGATACAGGTGCTTATAGCGTTACTCATCAGCTTATAGGGGGTGGTACGGCACACTTTAATAATTTTACTGTAGTTACAAAACACGTACCTGAACCTAGTGCCACATTAGGTTTATTTGGTTTGGGGATGGCCGCATTTACTTTGAAGAACAAACGCAAGTTTAATGTGTTAGTTAAAGCAGCTTCCTAGAGATGTATAAAAAGTAAATTATCCAATTTTTTAGGGTGTGTTAGTAATTTCGTAATGCACCCTAATCATCGTTTTCAGTAGATTAGCTATTTCTCGGACGTTTTAAAGGTATAGAATTAATAGGACCAAGAATTTGATTTAAACCCCGTAATTGTTCCGCTGTACCCATACAAATTAAGGTATCTCCCGTCATTAAAATCGTATCTCCAGTTGGTCCACCAATGAGAGTACCATCAATCCGACGAATAGCGAGAACTAAAGCCCCTGATTGCGATCGCAATTTGGCTTTTTGTAAAGTTTGACCAACAAAGGGACACCTGGTCGGATCTAGTAAAAATTCTTCCATGTATAATTGGCGGTCTGCACCAGAGAGAATCCCATCCACAAAGTCTAGAATTTGCGGTCTGAGGGCTGCTGCTGCCATGCGTTTACCCCCAGTAATGTAGGGTGAAATTACGGCATCTGCGCCGCCACGCTGTAATTTTTGTACCGCTTCTTCCGTACTAGCACGAGCGATCGCTCTAATTCCTGGATTCAGAGTTTTTGCCGATAAAACAGTATATAAATTTTCTGCATCTGAAGGTAAAGCCGCCACAATACAAATTGCCTTAGTAATACCCACCTTCAACAAAATCTCATCTAGCGTCGCATCACCTTGACAAACACTGTAACCAAGTTCTTGGGCTTTTTGTACAGATTCAAGTTCCGCATCAATCACCACAAAAGTAACACCTTCAGCCAGAAATTCCTTGGCAATTTGTCGTCCAGTGCGGCTAAATCCACAAATAATATAATGTTCTGATAATGATTCCATCAAACGCCTTTGTTGTCGGAGTTGAATTCCTTCCAGAAAATAGCCTTCAATAATTGCACCTGAAAATCTATTGACAATATACCCAAGATTCACCACACCCATTAAAATTAAGGCAATGGTAAACAACCGTCCCCGACTACCCAATGGGTGAGTTTCGCCATAACCGACAGTTGCTAAAGTAATCACAGTCATGTAAGCTGCATCTTCCCATGTCCAGCCCTCAACCAGGCAATACCATAAAATGCCAATTAAAAAAATACAGCCCAGGGCAAAGGCCCCAGCCATTAATTCCTTTTGAATACGTTGATATTTTTGCTCAAGGGTAGAATACACAGGCAATCCAAAATTAGAACTTAAAAATTAAAAAGCTTCTTTGTCTGTCCATTTCACTCCTCAATAAAAATAAATTTTGAAAGATTTCCGAGAACCTAGTAAAGTATTACGATAAAGGATTTTCAGGAGGTGCGGTAGTGAAATTCCCAAGTCTAGTTGAACAAGCCACGATCCCTCAAGAGTCAGGTTTTATGTCATCCACACCCTTTGATACAGATAGTTTCAACCAAGTTGTGATGTCCACTTATGGACGCTTTCCCTTGGCCTTAGAAAGGGGTGCTGGTTGTCGTGTTTGGGATACCCAAGGCAAGGAATATCTAGATTTTGTTGCTGGTATTGCAACTTGTACTCTAGGACACGCCCACCCAGCAATGGTAGAGGCTGTGACACGCCAAATCCAGAAATTGCATCATGTTTCTAATTTGTACTATATTCCTGAACAGGGTGAATTAGCGAAATGGATTGTTGATCATTCCTGTGCAGAACGGGTATTTTTCTGCAACTCTGGCGCTGAAGCCAACGAAGCAGCTATTAAACTAGCGCGGAAATATGCTCATACAGTTTTAGAAATTGCCCACCCCATAATTTTAACTGCCCATGCCAGTTTTCATGGACGGACTTTAGCAACCGTTACCGCTACTGGACAACCAAAGTATCAAAAACACTTTGATCCTTTAGTGCCTGGTTTCCATTATGTAAATTACAACGATATTCGAGCAGTGGAAGCCGCTGTGACTGAATTGGATGAAGGTAATTATCGTGTAGCAGCTATTTTAATTGAACCATTGCAAGGGGAAGGTGGAGTTCGTCCTGGGGATGTTGCCTACTTCCAGCGGTTACGCGAGATTTGCGACGAAACCGGCATTTTGTTGATTTTTGACGAAGTGCAAGTGGGAATGGGACGCAGTGGTAAATTATGGGGTTATGAACATCTGGGTGTAGAACCAGACATTTTCACCAGTGCTAAAGGCTTGGGTGGTGGTATTCCCATTGGGGCAATGATGAGTAAAAAGTTCTGTGATATTTTCCAACCAGGAGAACACGCAAGCACATTTGGCGGTAATCCCTTTGTCTGCGGTGTGGCGCTAAGTGTTTGTGAGACTTTGGAAAAAGAGAATATTTTGCAGAATGTGGAAGAACAAGGCGCACATTTGCGAGAAGGATTAAGAGCGATCGCTCTTAAATATCCCCAGCATATCTTGGAAGTCCGCGGTTGGGGTTTAATCAACGGCATGGAACTCAAAGCCGATATTCCTTTAACTGCGGCTGAAGTTGTGAAAGCCGCCATGGAAGAGGGTTTATTACTCGTCCCCGCAGGTCCAAAAGTCGTCCGTTTTGTACCACCTTTGATTGTTTCCGAAATAGAAATAAATCAAGCCTTGCAAGCTATAGAAAAGGTATTAGCCAAACTCACAGTCAGCCCTAATTGACAATTAAATCGCATAATTCCCCGCCCCTCTAAGAGGATGTTTTAAAAGTTTATGGCGATTAGAAAGATGCCTCCGGCACGCTCCGCGAACGCTACTATACAAACATTCGCGTAGCGTACCCATAGCTTGCGTAGCGACGCATGGAGTAGGCGTTACCGAAACAGAATTAGCAGGAGATAAGAATAGTCTTAAATCTGGAAATACTGTTACCATTTTTCAGCCCAATAGATAATTTCTGAAGATGTAACATCAATGGCTACTCCAGAGCTTTTACCATGATTCCATTTACTGCCAGGTTGACTTTTATCTTCTGCTTTTAATACCAATATTTGATAGGTACTGGGAAAGGTTTCCATCTGAGAATCGCTAGTATAAAAAAAGGTTGTTGGTACACCGTTTGGTTGATTAATATGATTATTTGTATTACCGCCCCAGTATTGATGCTGAGAGATTTTTTGGTATTGTGTAAGTAATTTTTTAATATTTGTTTGTGATTGTTTCAGCCGAATTTGCCAAGAACTACTTCCTGGAGTTAATCCAGGGGAATAAGCCATTTGTAAAACTTGGGAATCAGCCGGAATTTCTGAGGGAAAATGTTGAATTTGCTGAATATCTGACCATTTTTGATGACGAATTTCTTGATAGCGCGATGTATCAGTAATTATTTGTAATTTTTTAGTATTACTATTGGCTTTAGTAATCAAAAAACTGCCCATAACTAGACTCAAACTACCAAAGGACAGTAAAATTATTGTAGCGACTTTAACAAAAATAGATTGTTTCATTGGATTGGTTGGATCTAGCTTGTAGATTAATATCCCAACCACTAAAACAATTGTCCTGATAATTTTGAATCTATTCTTAAGTAGGTGAACGTGAGATCACCAAAATGTGTGAGGAAAAGTAAAATTTCCCAAAACTCTCTTCCTGTTCCCTTGCCCCAACGACAATTTTTAACACCAACCTATTTATTAGTCCTATAAATAGTTAAATTAACTACAAAATTAAAAAGAACCAACAATCATTCCTAGCAAGATTAAAAAACCAATCCAGACATTTTGACGAAACATTTCTGCATACGCAGGGTTAGGTATTTCTGGCTGTTGTAAGCGAATAATTTGCCAGATCCAGGCGATGGTAGCCATAATTAAAGTGATCCAAAAAGCCGTATGTAAGTTAATTAAGAAACCTAATCCAGCTAAGAGGAGAATAGTGCCAATCAAGAAAATACCAATGGCTGTAGGGGCATATTTACCAAAAAATAAGGCGCTAGAATTAATACCAATTCGTTGATCATCTTGGCGATCGCTCATGGCATAAATAGTATCAAATCCTAATGTCCAGAGGATCGTGCTTCCCCAAAGTAACCAAGTTGGTGCTGTAATGTTGGCTGTAACTGCACTCCAACTAATTAAAACCGCGAAACCCCAAGCAATAGAAAGTACCAATTGGGGAATTGGAAATACTCGTTTTGCACCGGGATAAAGGACAATGACGGGGACTGCGGCCACGGATAACCAGAAGCTTAAAGGGTTAAGATAAAAGGCGATAACGGCGGCACAGGCTAGGGAAATTAAACCGACAATAATACCAACTTGCACAGAAAGGGCGCGAGAGGCCAGGGGGCGATCGCGGGTTCTCTCTACTTGAGGATCAATATCTCGATCCCATAAGTCATTAACTACACACCCAGCCGCACTGGTGGCGATACTACCGAACACAATCACTCCCACGAGGGGTAGTGGTGGTTTCCCCGCAGCCGCTAGGAATACAGCCCATAATGCAGGAATCATGAGAATTAACCTACCTTCAGGTTTATTCCACCGCAATAGCCGGATAATTGCCAGCCATAATGGTTCTTTATTTGTTTCTTGTGTTTCTAGCATATTTGATGATTTGCAGAAGGAGTCGTAGGGGCGCAGGGCCTGCGCCCAGTCAGTCGTCTGTTAATATATCTTCACATTTTCTAGAATATCGTTTAGTTATCTAAATTGGTATGTATTTATACGATTTTCAAAATTTATAGTGGTTATACTCATTTATAGGTTCTACCTGGGAATTGATGAAGTGGCGAGTCCACTTCATTTTTATTGTCAAAATATAGATTTTTTAGTCATTAACTAACTCATCGCGCCATTTTTCGCGTTTTTCCCGCTCTTCACGTACTTCTTCCTCCCGTTCTCTTGATCTCACTAATAACCAAGTTTCCCACGTTAGGGGTTTTTGTCGTTCTAAATGGTTAATAAATTGCATAATT
Source organism: Anabaena sp. UHCC 0204 (assembly GCF_009711975.1). Classification (GTDB taxonomy): domain Bacteria; phylum Cyanobacteriota; class Cyanobacteriia; order Cyanobacteriales; family Nostocaceae; genus Dolichospermum. Next base: position 55,020 of record NZ_VIKW01000016.1, on the reverse strand, counting down.
GACAAATCAGCTTTTATAGGTGTTTTTAAATCGAACTGCATAGTTTGTAAAATTCTATCATTGGTTTTGAGTAGGCGATCGCTAATTTTTTTCCCTACCCTCAGCATTAATTTATTAATCAACTTTCCTAAAATACCTTTACGTTTTTTGGACATTAATAAAGTTTGTCCTTCTGTTTTTCCCCCTGGTAACATCCGAGTTGTAAACATCAAATGTAGATGGGTAGACTCATTACTAAAGGAAACTATACAGGTTGTTCCATACCAATAACAAACACTGTAATTAAGAGAATTATTAAAAAACCAACGGTAGAGATTCAACCAAAATGATTTACCATTAATATTTGTAATACTGCTGAAAATAATCGCATTTTGATTTAGTTCTTGTTTCTCCAATACCATCTTTAATGGTAATTTATGAACTAGATTAATTTGTTGCATATCAACACCATGAAGAAGCAACAGATGGGGATGACAATTAATACTAAATTGAGAACCTAGAGAAACATCAAACTCTTGATTTTCCCAATCTAAAACAAAAGGTAAAGGTTGTTGAGGAGTTTCCCCTGTCCAAATCCAAATCATCCCATATTGTTCTGCTGTTGGCCAAGTTTTTGCTTTCAGGGCTACAGGTTCATCTAAATCAGGAACATCAACACAAATGCCTTCTGCATCAAATTTCCAGCGATGCAAAACACAGCGTAATTCATTACCCTCAACATTACCTTCTGCTAAACTTGTTCCCATGTGAGGACAGTAAGCATCTAAGATAATAGCACGTCTATCTTTACCACGATATACAACTAAATCCTTGCCAAAAATTGTGACAGCTTTAACCTCACCTATTAGCAAAGATTGAGAAGGTAATACCCAATACCAACCTTCAATAAAACTGTCTGACTGATTGAAAATTTTTGGCTTACGAACCGAGTTAAAATTATCTATATTGGTGTTCATTTGTAGATTTCACTTGCAGTGAAGTGGTTAATCTATACCTATCATGAACAACTCAGAAAAACAGTTAACCATTAACAATTGACAATTGACAATTGATAATTGACAATTGATAATTGACAATTAAATTTGTACATTTTATAACGAATCTACGAAAGTAAAAAAATTATCTGCGTTTATCCGTGTTCATCATCTTCAATCTGCGGTTAATTCTTTATTAACATATTATCTAACTCCTGATTTAAAATTACGCAATCTTAAAGCATTAGTAACAACAGAAACAGAAGAAAAAGCCATTGCTGCACCGGCAATAATTGGGTTAAGTAACCAACCAAAGAAAGGATAGAGAATACCCGCAGCGATGGGAATACCGATGATATTGTAAATAAAGGCAAAAAATAGATTTTGGCGGATATTGTTGATGGTAGCGCGACTGAGTTGAATGGCTGTAACAATGGCTTGTAAATCGCCAGAAATTAAAGTAATATCACTAGCAGCGATCGCCACATCTGTTCCTGTACCAATAGCAATTCCCACATCTGCTTGTGCTAATGCTGGTGCATCATTAATTCCATCTCCCACCATAGCGACAATTTGAGATTTTTTCCCTAATTCCCTTTGTTGCAATGATTTAATCATAGCTGCTTTTTGGTCTGGACGAACTTGGGAAAAAACTTGGGTAATTCCAACTTGATCGGCGATCGCTTGTGCTGTTGGTTGATTATCTCCTGTTAACATTACCACTTCTAAACCTAATTTTTGCAGTGCTTTTACTGCTGTTAATGATGAAGGTTTAAGGGCATCTGCAATAGCGAGAATTGCTTCTAAATTACCATTTACTGCTAACCAAATTACTGTTTTTCCCTCACTTTCCCAAGCTGTTTGATTGGGCTGTAAAGCATCTGTATTAATTCCTAATTCTGTAAACCAGCGTTGTGTGCCAATTTGTACTAATTTGTCAGCAACTAATCCTTGAACACCACTCCCAACAATAGCTGCAAAATCATTCACATCTACTAAATTTACAGTTTGATTAATCGTATATTTTACCACTGCTTCCGCTAGAGGATGTTCAGAATTTCTTTCAACACTTGCGGCTAACTGTAATAAATTAAGTTCATTATTATCTGCTGTTCCTTTAACAGTAACAAAGTCTGTAACTGTAGGTTTACCTTGAGTTAAAGTTCCAGTTTTATCGAGAACAATTGTCTGGATTTTGTGCGCTAATTCTAAACTTTCAGCACTTTTAATTAAAATGCCATTTTCTGCACCTTTACCAGTTCCCACCATAATCGAAGTAGGAGTAGCTAAACCTAAAGCACAGGGACAAGCGATAATCAAAACCCCCACCATTGTGATCATTGCCAGGGTAAAATTTCCTGTAATATAAAACCAGATAACAAAAGTAGCGATCGCAATCATAATTACAACCGGCACAAACCATCCAGTTACCTGATCTGCTAATCTTTGAATCGGTGCTTTTGAACCTTGGGCTTCTTGTACTAATTTGACAATTTGGGCTAAAAACGTATCCTTCCCTACCCGCGTTGCTTTAAACTTAAAACTACCAGTTTTATTAATTGTTGCCCCAATTACTTCATCTCCTGGCTGTTTTTTGACGGCGACACTTTCACCTGTAACCATGGCTTCATCTACTGTGGAAGTACCATCAATTACTTCTCCATCTACAGGAATTTTTTCACCAGGACGAACTACAATTACATCATTAACTACAACTTCAATAATGGGAATATCTATTTCTACTTCATCTCTAATTACTCGCGCTGTTTTCGCTTGCATTCCCATCAATTTGTGAATAGCTTCGGAGGTTTGTCCTCTAGCCCGATGTTCCAGAAATCGTCCTAACAAAATTAAAGTTAAAACCATTGCTGAAACTTCATAATAAACATGAGGTTCTATACCTTGGGAAATAAATAAACTAGGAAAAAGTGTAACGAATAAAGAATAGAAGTAAGCTGTTCCTGTCCCCAAAGCAATTAAAGTATCCATCGTTGCTGTGCGGCGTTTTAAGGATTTCCAAGCATTGCGGAAAAAAGACCAACCACACCAAAACTGCACGGGCGTTGTTAATACTAATTGTAACCAAGGATGATGGAAAAATGCGGGAATAAATGGCAAATGTAGCCCTGTCATCATTGGTAAAGAACCGAAAAACAGAAAGATGCTAATTACACCCCCTGTTATTAATTTAATTATGAGTTCTCTTTCTTCTGCTAATGTACTCGCTGTTTCTGCTGCATTTTCACCTGCTGCTTCTAATGAAAAAGATGAATAACCAGCATTAGCGATCGCTGCTTGAATTTCTGCTATATTTGTCTGTTTGGGTTCATAATTAATAGTTACCTGTTCTGCACCGAAATTAACATGACATTCAATAACTCCAGAAACAGCTAAAATCGCTTGTTCAATATTATTAGCACAAGCCGCGCAACTCATCCCTTTAAGTTTAAGATTAAGATTATTCATGTTACTTATTGTAATTAAATCATTACCCAAATTTCTGATTTTTCAAGGAAGTAAGAGATTTATATGCCACCCATTAGTGTAATATATCAGCTAAATAGGTTTCTTGACTTTTCCCTAGCTTACATTTCAGATTTTGGATGTGGAAATATATGTTACAGGTTATTTATTCTGAAGAATTTTTAGATCATCAAACAGGAAGCTATCATCCAGAAAACCCAGCCCGGTTAACAGCGATAGTCAACGCTTTAAAAGCGGCGAGTTTTGCAGACAAAATTACTTGGAAAATACCTACACCCATTACATCAAAACCGTTTTTAATGTCTTGCGTAGAAAGTGTTCATACTAAAACTTATATTAACAAAGTCAAGGCGATCGCCTCCTCTGGTGGTGGTTATTTAGATGGAGATACTCCCATTTCCCCCCGTAGTTATGATGTGGCTTTGTTGGCGGTTAGTGCTTGGTTAGATGGAGTTGATACAGTTTTAAATACAGATGATTCTGCTTTTGTCTTAGCGCGTCCGCCTGGACATCATGCGGTAAGTAGTACAGGTATGGGATTTTGTTTATTTTCTAATGCGGCAATTGCAGCTTTCTATGCTTTGCAACAACCTGGAATTAAGCGTGTTGCTATTCTAGATTGGGATGTACATCACGGTAATGGTACGGAAGCAATAGTAGAAACTCACTCAGAAATTGCATATTGTTCTCTTCATCAATACCCAGCTTATCCTGGTACAGGGAAAAGTTCTCAACAAGGTTCACATCATAATGTATTAAATTTACCTATTCCTCCTGGTAGTGATATTACTGTTTATCAACCGTTATGGGAAAGAAATATATTACCATTTCTCACAAATTTTCAGCCAGATTTACTGATTGTTAGTGCTGGTTATGATGGTAATGCTAATGATCCTTTAGCAAGTATGAATTTACAACCAGCAGATTTTGGTTTATTTACAGAATACTGTTTAGGTATAACCAGAAAAATTGTGTTTGGGTTAGAAGGCGGTTATGATTTACCAAGTCTGGCTGAATCAGTAATTGCCACTATTCAACCTTGTATAAGGTAGTTGATTTTGCTATAGCTATTTCCTAAAAGTCTGAATTTTGGTGTTTGATAATTCTATATTCCACTATATTTAAGACTTTAGCACTCAAGGTAATATGGTCATATTTTCTAGCTATTTTACCTCCCAGTTTTTCTGCAACCCTACGGCTGGGAGTGTTTGCTTCATCTACAGAATATTGAATATATTCATAATTCAAGTTTTGATCAGCCCATGATTTCAAGGCTGTAATTGTTTCTGTGGCGTAACCAGATTTATGTGCTGATTTTTTTAGCCAAATGCCAAATTGTGGGTATTTACTATGAATTTGATGTATCCCAGTACAGCCTAAAAATTCTTGAGAATCTTTCTTTAAAATCACAATTATTAATTCTTCTCCTTTTTCTATTTTTAGTAAAGATTGATTAATGAATTTTTCAGTATACTGAATTTTTTCTGCTGGTTCTGAATATAAATAAGTCGAAACTTCCCTGGTAAATTCTCTAAAAATTTCTGTCTTATATGCCATAGAAATAGGCTTTAATAGTAAGCGTTGTGTAGATACCTCGAAAAGCATGAGTTCCATGGTTAGCAATAAAATCTAGGTAGCGATTACAACCATTAAGATGGCGACATTACTGTACTGATAGTGAATACAATTTCTACTTTCAGCCTTTTTCAGTATTGTACCTAACCAAATAAAGTTAAAATTCATCAAATCTTTAGTAATAAAACTTTATAATCTTGTTATGAAAGAGCTAAAGTTTTGTTAAGATACGATCACAAGGAATTCAGCCACCGGGCTGTGAAGAAACAAATAGTACCAGTAGCTGTATAAGGTTCAGAAGGTGAACAAATGACCACCTATATATTTTTTGACCAAGCCCTCCAGATGCTTACCAGTGCTTTTTTCGCATCAGCAATCATTTTAATCGCAGCTTCTAGTATAGGTTTAGCAGTAATTGAGACTATTGAAAAAGCGGGTGACAGCTAAAATCATGGCTAACAGTTAGCCGTGGGGAAGTAGCTGTTACGCTGCTAAAAAGCACATAAAGGGCGGGCAATTAGGGGTTGTCCGTCCTTTATCATCAGGATTTACGCAACTGGCACATTGGTAGGGTGCGTCAGATATCAACAATCTGTGTATTTGCAGGATTTATGCAGTCTGACGCACCCTACTACAACAGTAAGCTATAGAGTAGGAAGAAATTGAATTCTGCTATATGTGATCCAAAAAGGTGTTAATGTTAATGTTCTTAAAACACCCTATTGTTTATCAGTATGCCAGTTTTCACTACTATCTCTCAACTGGTTGAAGTTCTTGTCGCTAAACCTGCCAATGTATCTGTATCTACATTGACTCAGCTAGGTAGTGGTATACAAACAGATACCCGAATTTTGCAACCTGGTGAGGTTTTTTTGGCTTTGCGAGGGGAGAAATTTGACGGACATGATTTTGTGCCGATGGCGATCGCTAAAGGGGCTATAGTGGCCATAGTTGATTATGCTTATGAAAATCCCGGTTTTCCGGTTTTGCGGGTTAAAGATACTTTAAAGGCATATCAACAAGTTGCTAAGTGGTGGCGCGAAAGCTTTTCTATTCCTGTAATTGGGATTACGGGTTCGGTAGGTAAAACGACAACGAAAGAAATAATTTCGGCGGTTTTAGCTACCAAGGGACGAGTTCACAAAACATACAGTAATTTTAATAATGAAATTGGTGTTCCCAAAACTCTTTTAGAATTGGATCGAAAAGATGACTTTGCTGTGATCGAAATGGCGATGCGGGGGAAGGGACAAATTGCCGAACTTACGGAAATTGCTAAACCAACCATCGGTGTAATTACTAATGTGGGAACAGCACATATTGAGTTATTGGGTTCAGAAGAAGCGATCGCTGAAGCTAAGTGTGAATTATTAGCGACAATGCCAGAGGATAGTATCGCCATTCTCAATCATGATTATCCCCTATTAATGGCAACAGCAGCGAAATTTTGGCAGGGAAAAGTAATTACCTATGGTTTATCTGGCGGCGATATTCAAGGCACATTAATTGATAATGAAACTGTAGAGGTAGGGGGAATGCGCCTATCTTTACCTTTACCTGGTCGTCATAATGCTACTAATTTTTTAGCAGCTTTAGCAGTAGCTAAGGTATTAGAAATTGATTGGCAATTATTACAATCTGGTGTCATGGTGAATATGCCCACAGGTAGAAGTCAACGCTTCACTTTACCTAATGATATTCTGATTTTGGATGAAACCTATAATGCTGCCCCAGAAGCCATGTTAGCCGCTTTACAGTTGTTAGCGGATACACCTGGAAAACGGAAAATTGCAGTTTTAGGGGCAATGAAGGAATTAGGAGAAAGATCCGCCGAACTACACCAAAAAGTCGGGGAAATGGTTAAAAATTTGCATCTGGATGGGTTGCTGGTATTAGTTGATGGCCAAGATGCCGAAATTATTGCTAATAGTGCTGATAATATATCCTGCGAGTGTTTCACTACTCATGCTGATTTGGTAGAGAGATTAAAAACATTTACGCAAACAGGCGATCGCTTATTATTCAAAGCTGCCCATTCCGTTGGTTTAGATCGAGTTGTCAATCAATTGCGGGCAGAATTTACCAATTAAAGAGATGGGAAGATAAGGGTTAGAGGTGTTGACTATTTACTGGTATTTTAGACAAAACAAACTTAATTAAGTCTGCCTTTTGAGGGAAATCCAATACACAAGAAAAATAACTTTTTTTGTAGGGATGTTGCATGAAACATCTCTACTATAGCTTCAAATCAGTGCAAAAAACCGTTAATTAACAGACATCATTTAACTGCTAATTACCATCAATATCTAGACAAAAATAATTGCATTAAGTCTGATCTCTGGTGATCAAAGCCTTGAATTTATCAATTATTTTTGGAAGAATCAAAACTAAGGTTAGTAAATAACAAGTCTAATCTGATTTGTCTTTGATCAATACAATACATACAGGAGAAATTATCATGGCTAATATCCAAATCTCTGCACTACCTCCAGTAGGTTATGATTTATTTAATGATGCTGCTAGTTTTCTCAATGAACTAGCTAACGAGGAAGTACAAGATGTTCTCGGTGGTGGTCATCATAGTTGTCATTCTCATTACAACCATCACCATAAACATAAATCTCACAATTACTCTCACGACGTTTCCAAAAGCGGTTATGGCTATGGACCTGGCTATGGCTGGGGTTATTAAAACTAAAAAAAAGCTGTAACCTAACAGCTATTAACGATAGTCAGAATAGTAAATAAAAATTACTATTCTGACTGTTTATTTGACATTGTTGAAATTATCATTTCTGTGGTAATTATTTACCAAAAGAAAACAATTGTAGAGGACTTTTTTTCCAGATAATTACCAAAAAATTAGTCAATAAACAGGTCACAGCTAAGGATAACAAGATATAAGTTGGTGGCATAACTACACCAATCATAAACCAAGTATAAACGTGCAACATCATGACACTAGCAAATGTAAAGGCTAATCCTATAGATATCCATACTTGACTCATGGGACGATTTAGGAATGTCAGGATCAGAGTTAATAATGTTGTCAGGATATTGGCTGGAACAAGAAAGGCGCAAATGCCTATACAGTTGTTGCGGGAAAATTCAGTTAAGGTGTTGAAATCTAACATTAATTTTTGGGGATAATTGTAGGTTATTATTATTAGGTTTTTATTATAAAGTAGAGGGCTTTTAGACAACTATATTTATCTTAGCCTAAAAGTGAGTAATCGCACCATTTATGTTACATTTTTTTAATAATTAGCCCTGAGAACTAAATTTATTCATTATAGAGACGTTTTATTAGCGTCTCTATTAGGTTATCAAAATCAAAAAATCAGCTTGTGGGATTAACCCATCAAAATCACAGTATCAATAACGTGAATTACCCCATTATCAGCATCAATATCTGCTGCTAAAACCGTGGCATTTTTCACCTCAAAACCATGATCACAATTAATTTTAATAGGAGAACCTTCCACAGAAGTCACTGTACCCAGTTTTGCCAACTCAGCCTTTGTTAACTTCCCAGGCACAACGTGATAGGTTAAAATTCTTGCTAACTGGGGAATATTTTGTAATAGAGTTGTAATTGTGCCAGGGGGTAACTTAGCAAAAGCTTCATCCGTTGGTGCAAACACAGTGAAGGGACCAGGACTTTTTAATGTTTCTACTAAGCCAGCAGCTTGTACCGCTGCCACCAAAGTTTTAAACGCATCATTACTAACTGCAATATCAACAATATCAGCCATTGACTTTACCTCGTATCTACCAAAGGTTATAAAAATAGTAAATCATGTTTAAGTTTAATCACTTAAAATTCTGGTAAAATATACTCTGATGATTTTCCTAAAATTTTTCTATATATAAAATGAGCGATCGCACTTATGCAATATTGGGAACTGGTGCATTAGGCGGATTTTATGGCGCAAAACTGCAAAAGTCCGGTTTAGAAGTTCACTATTTACTCAAAAGTGATTATCAACAGGTAAGCGAACAAGGTTTAATTATTGAGTCAAAAGATGGTGACTTTACCCTCCCGCAAGTTAATGCCTATAATGATGTTGACAAAATGCCACGGTGTGATGTAGTTATAGTATCATTAAAAACTACTCAAAATCAACTTTTACCAAATTTATTACCACCCATAGTTAAAGATAACGGAATTGTATTGGTATTGCAAAATGGCATGGATATAGAAGCAGAAATTGCCGAAATTGTGAGTAATGTCAGCATTATTGGCGGGTTATGTTTTCTCTGTTCTAATAAAGTTGCACCAGGACATATTCATCATTTAGATTATGGACAAATTACATTAGGTGAATATACGTCTAATTATCAATCAACTGGTATTACAAAAAAAATGCAGGAACTTGCATCTGATTTTGAAAATGCAGGTATATCCATAGAACTATTAGCAGATTTACTATTAGGACGTTGGAAAAAATTAGTTTGGAATATTCCCTATAATGGCTTATCTGTGGTTCTGAATGCCAGAACAGATGAATTAATGGCAGATATGCACACTCGGAAATTAGTAGAAAGTTTGATGTGGGAAGTAGCCGCAGGGGCAAAAAGTACAGGCAGAATTATTCCCGAAAGCTTCATTCAAACAATGTTAGATTACACCATAAAAATGAAGCCATACCGCACCAGCATGAAAATTGATTTTGATGAAAAGCGTCCTTTAGAAGTAGAAGCAATTTTTGGTAACTCATTACGAAAAGCCGAAACAGCAGGTGTGAATTTACAGCAAATTCGTTGTTTATATCAACAATTGAAATTTTTGGATATGAGAAATAGAAATTGATTAAAAATCAGATTCTCAACTTCTGTGATAAGTCGCGGATATCAAGCTTTACTGCTGCCTTTAATATCCGCCATATCAACGAATTCCTAATAAATAACCCAAAGTTTGCAAAACACTTAAGTAGAAATTGCCTTCTCTTTCTCTAAATAATTGAAAAACAGAGTCTGGTGTCCCGAAAAAAGGTCGCAGAGTCCATCCCAATTGACTACCAACAAAAGCATAAAGAAATAACCACGATTGGATAATTGTCTTACGGGTTTTACTATTTTCATCATCTTGTTCTAAAACTACATTCGTAGCATTATATAAAGAAGAAACACCAATAAATCCAGTTAAAGAAAAGATAATGACATTTAACACAATTAAAAATTGGTAATTATTGGTTGTAATTAAGAAAAACAGAGTAATTGGGGCAAAGCTAAATAAAAGTACGCTGGTGACAGAAATCGCCGTTAGTACCAATGCAAAATGTTGGGCAAAAGTCCGTTTTGAACCAAATATAATATTTGCAAAAAACAATGTTGGTAAACAAATTAGCAATGTAATCAGATAAAGTGCTGGTAATTTCACCGCAGAAGATAAAGCCTGCATCCAACTATGAGATGCACCAATAATTCCGCCGTACATTGCTAAAAATAGGGAACTACAAACCAATAAAGAAATGATTTTAATAGGTAATCTGACACCTTGGCGAACCTCCTCTAAAAATCCTTGTCGTTCTCTTAGAAAACCAATCAATACTACAAAGTATTTTACCCTGAAAGAATTACGTTCAATCATCTTATCCTTAGTTATTATTCATCATAATCACGACCTGATCCAAACTGCCATTTATCTATTAACCGATGCCAAATAATGGCTTATCTGTGGTTCTGAATACCACAACAGATGAATTAATGGCAGATATGCACACTCGTGAATGTTTATATCAACAATTGAAGTTTTTAGATATGAGAAATAGAAGTTAATCAGATCCCCAACTTATTTAAGAAGTCGCGGATCTAAAGCTGCGCTAATTTTAAACTTTCATCTCTTCATTATTAGATACTTCGGAAATAAGCGATCGCATTCCATCCAAAGTTGCGGGAATTGTGCGCGGGTCCATAAACAAAACTTTGCTACTTTCACTACTGCCAATTTCTAATCCCATTTCCAAATAATTTTGCACCAACAAATATTGTAAAGCCTGAGTATTAGTGGTATCTTCCTTGAGTTTTTTCGCAATTATATCCATTGCTTCCGCAGTTCCCGCTGCTTTTAATATCTGCTGTTGTTTTTGTGACTGTGCATCTAAAATTGCTACCTTATGACGAGCTTCTGCGGCGATAATATTGGCTTCTGCTTTACCTCTGGCTGTATTAATTGCTGATTCTCTATCCCCTTCTGAGGTTAAAATAGTCGCCTGTTTCTTCCGTTCTGCGGACATTTGTAATTCCATCGCCCCTTGTACTGTCTTAGAAGGAACTATATCCCGCAGTTCCACCCGTCTCACCTTCACGCCCCAAGGTTCAGTGGAAATATCCAGTTCTCTTAATAACATTTCATTTACTTCTGTTCGCGCTGTAAATGTCTGATTTAACTCCAACTTCCCCAACTCCGCCCGAATTTGAGTTAAAACTAAATTCACCATTGCAGATTGGAGATTTTGCACCCGATAATAGGCTTTTTCAATATCCATTACCTGCCAATAAACCACCGCATCTACTGTAATTGAGACGTTATCACGGGTAATACAATTTTGCGGTGGAATTTCTAAAACTCGTTCCCGTTTTGTTTCTGTACACACCACGTGCGATATAAATGGAGTGACAAAATTCAGCCCTGGTTCTAACTTTTTACCATCATATCGCCCTAAAAATTCTACTAAAGCTTCATCTCCTTGTTTGACAATTTTAATACTACTAGCACCAACACTAGCAGCAATAATCGTACCTGCTAAAAAAAGTAATAGTTGCATAATCAATTACCCCCAAATAACTCAATGAAATATATTTATCAACCAATTAGTTGTTAAAAAATGCCTCTGATGCCACGATTAAAGTATTACCTTCTCTTCGTAAAACATAAACTTTTTGATCAGCCGCGATCGCACCTTCAGCATTAGCACAACTAGCTTGCCAAGAACTACCTTCATACAAGACTCTACCCGGTTTTCCTGGTAAAATCTCTGTCAAAGTTGTGGCTTCTTGGGCAGCTTGAATAGTAAATTTTTTGCGAGGAATTAATACAGGACGTATCCAGATGATCAGAGATAAAGAAACACCCATCCAGTAAAATATTTGGGTTTCAAATTCATCATACATCAGGTGTTCCCATTTGATCCCGAAATAAATACCACTACGCCATAAAACAGTCGCCACAAATATTGCACCCACCCCCATAGATACACCAATAAAGCGAAAATTAGGCGATAGTTTTTTAAAGAATAGTATATCTCCAATGATTAAAACTAAACCACTAATTAACCAAAACCAGGGAGGTGTGAAAAGAAAACCTGATTCTGTTGTCATCATTAACCAGGGAAAATATATATTGTATAACACATCTATCTCCTTATTTTGATGTCCTTAAATATTATTCATCATAATCACGACCTGATCCAAATTTCCATTGATCTATTAACCGATGCCAATAATATTGTTTTTCTGCTGGTAAATTATTAACTAATAGTTCTAACATGGGAGTCAGAGAAAACAACCCAGTATACACACTTAAATTTACATAATGTAACATCCAATCCATTAAACTCAATAAACCAACTTGGGGGATAATTTTGGCAACTAATAAAGGATGAGATAAACCAGTTTTTAACAAAGTTTGGGTTAACGCTGTAAACTGGACAATATCTTGTAAAAAAGGTTTTAAAACAGGTGTACCTAACTGCTGCATTTGGGCAAAGACAGCCGAGAGTAAAGCGTTAATTTGATGGGGATCAATTTTCTGATTTACACCTACACTCATCGCTTTTTGAAATAACCAAGTTACACTTAAACTCGGCTGATAGGGTTGCAATATTGCTAAAGATTGAGCAGATAATTGATCAGTTTTTAATGCTTCTTCAATTCCCAAAGTTAACCTTTGTAAATGACGCACCATCGCCCCAAAACCACCAAAACTTAAAGGTGATTGATTTCCGCTACTATCTCCCACTGGTACAATCCGATTCCAAAGGGTTTGGAGAGGACTTTGACGATAGCTAGGAAAGAAACCAAACAACGCCCTTTGAAAATTTAATTCATTAATTTCCACACCTTGATATTCTGGTAACAGGCGTAAATATTCATCAAATAAAGTTTCTAAACTCAATCGTTGTGGATCTGCATCCATATAGGTAAATAAATATGTAGTTCTTCCATCTTTGGCTGGAAAAGCTTCCCAAAAATATTGACATTGATTTTCCAAAGCCGTGAAAGATAACAACAAATCCCCGGAGTTATTTTCCGGAAATCCTTTCGCACAAGTTCCCACAACTAAACAAAGCGCATCTGGTTTTTTTCCTTGACGTGCTTGTTGGCTAATTGGTGAAAGATTCCCCATTGCATCCAGTAACAATTTTCCGGTAAATTGGTTATTTACTATGACTCCATTTGGGTGAATTACAATATCACTAAATGGTGTATTTTCAAATAACTTTCCGCCAACATTCAGAAAACGGGTTTTTAAAGTTTCCAGTAGATAAATAGGATCTACACCAATATTAAGAACATCTTCTACCCAAACTTCTGTACCTTCTTGAAAACTGACTCGTGCGGGGTTATATTCAGTAACAATAGTTTTTGTTAATTCTGCTGCTGTTAACAAGTCCAATTCCCGAAATACTTCCAATTCTTTGCGAGAAATATTCCATTCCTGTTCTCTTCCGCGCAAAATTCCCCTTTCTAGTAATGCTACCCGTAAACCACGCACGGCTAAAGCGCAACCGATTAAAATTCCCAAAGTTCCCCCGCAGATAATCACGTCAAATTCCACGGAGTCTAAATTTTCTGGACTTTCTTTAACAACGTTGGGTATGGGTGCGTTATTGGCGCGGAGGGATGTTAAAATGCTATCTGTGCGTCGTAAACCGCCTAAAATATCGCCTGGTAGTTGAGAGAGAATTTCTTCAGTTAGTGACATAACGGTTAATTCCAGCAAAGTTCTATATATTGATACTATCTTTGCTGGATACATAAACCAAGGAGTTTCAGCTAGAAAAATTGCAGGTTAGGTAGAAAGAGGGTAAATCTACTATTTATGTGAGTTTGTTGAATTTTGGTTTTTAACCCAACCTTGTATTTTAGAAGTAAAGTGGTTGTCACCGGGTTAAAAACTGGAAACTTTGTATATTTGATGATATACTAAGTTTATAACTATTAATAGTTAGTTGATAAAATTAGCTAACAAATATGAAATCTATATTTTTACCAATAGCAAAACAAATAGAATTGCCTCTACAATTAGTGACTCACCAAAAACAATTTACTTTTATTGATCTTTTTGCTGGTATTGGTGGCTTTAGAATTGCTTTAAATAAATTAGGTGGTCAATGTTTAGGATATTCTGAAATAGACAAACAAGCAATTAATGTTTATCAGCAAAATTTCATTAATTACTTTAATAAACATGAAATTGAGTTAGGAGATATTACCAATATTAGCGATCTTCCACCCAATATTGACATAATTGTTGGTGGTGTTCCTTGTCAACCCTGGTCTGTTGCTGGTTGTTTAAGGGGATTTGAAGATCCTAGAGGAAAATTATGGTTTGATGTCATTCGACTAGTGAATAAAAATCAACCTCAAGGATTTATTTTTGAAAATGTTAGTGGATTAGCAAGTCCTAAAAATCGGGATAATTTGGAACTGATTCTTAATGAATTGGTAAATATAGGATATTGCGTTAAATGGAAAGTTATTAATGCTTACGATTTTGGTTTACCTCAAAATAGAGAGAGAGTTTTTATTGTTGGAATTAGAAAAGATATAGAAGGATGTCAGGAATATAAATTCCCTAAACCTTTGAATATTCACCCAAAAGTTTTAGATATTTTGGATGAATTGAAAAATATTAATTTTGTTGAAAAAGTTAAACTAGATGCAAATACCTTGTTTAAAGGGGTAATTCCACCATCAAGAACCAGATTTCAAAAAGATGATGAGTTAAATGATTTTTTCATTTTTTCTGATTTAAGAAATGGACATACAACAATTCATTCTTGGGATATTATCAATACCAGTGATAGAGAAAAAATGATTTGCTTAACACTTCTCAAATATAGAAGAAGTAAGAAATATGGCAATAAAGATGGTAATCCTTTATCTTTTGATAATTTTCGAGAAATAATAATTGATATAGAGATAAATGAATTAAATATTTTAGTTAAAAAAGGAATATTCCGGTTAACCTCTGATCATAAATATGAATTTGTAAACTCTAAAAATATGACCGGTATTAATAATATTTATAGAATTATTTTACCTACGGCTGATATTTTTCCAACTTTAACTGCTACTGGTGGTAAAGACTATATTGCAACTGTATCTATTCATGCTACTCATCCACAGGAATATAAAAATCTTTTCCTAGAGAAAATTTATCAACCGCAGAAATATATACCTATTACTGCAAAACACGCTTGTAAATTACAAGGATTTCCTGTGAATTTTGAATACCATAAAAAAGATGAAGTTGCTAAAAAACAGTTTGGTAATGCAGTCCCTGTACCTGTAGTTGAGTATGTAGCTAAAGAATTACTGAGAATTCTTGATATCTAAACTAATTTGAATAAAAAATATCATGAAATTCTGCTGCAAAGTTTTCTTGTCCTAATTCAACAAAAAGTGATTGTAACTCCTCAAATGTATTTTCCTTTCCTGAACAAAAATCCCAAAATTCATTTTCAACCCATATATCTTGGGTAATATCTAGAGGAGAACTAGATAACATACTTTTTTGCTTTTCATACCAAGATTTTTTAAAAGGATTAAAAGGAATAGCAATACGCGCTTCTAAGTTAGCATCAGGATTTTTAGCAAATCTGTAAGCATACCATTCTAGAATTTGTTTGTTAAATCCTTTGAAACCACCCTGATTTGGTTGTGTGGTTTTAATATCAAAAATATATTCAATACAATTTTTTGAAAAGTGAATATCTACTCCTGTTCCAGAAGGAGGAGATGTATATTTAATAATTTCTTCAGGATTAATTTTTACAGCAGCTTGTTTAAGGCGGTGTATGCATTCTTGAGTACAAATCATATTTCCATTATGTTTATTTTCACGTTCATAAATTAATTTGTTTAATTCAATATCTAATTCTTTAGGAAATGGTTGAGGACGTAATATTTTTTCGGTAATGATTTCAAATCCATTTAATTCTGCTAAAGTTTTGGCTATAGGTTCCCAACAAGTTGTTCCTAAACTTGTTTCTAGTCCACCAATCAGAGAACGTATGCGTCTTTCTTTGGGGAAAATATCATCTAATACTTGGTAATTTTCTATTTTCTTACCTTTGAAAAAATTCCTAATTGATTTTTTGAGATTTTCTTTAATTATCTGTTTAATATACTCATCCATAATTCAATTATTATGATGTGTTTGTGTATTTGTAAGCGAAAAAACTAGTTTAGACATATAGCTGATTTTGTCGTCAAAGAAAATATGACATTTGTTGGGAAATTTCTGTGGATCGCTGAGTGCCAAAGCACACACTCTGCGAACACTTTAATCGCTTTTAAATTAAACATATTAATTTATTGCTATATGCTGTTATTTTGTTGTCGTTATCTTATCAGCTTCAGATATATTTTGGCAAATGGAACTGATTTCAGAGTTTATGGCAATGTGGATATAGAAAGGTAACAATAACTTAATTTGCAGGAAACACTCATGAACCGTTCTCAAATAGTTGCAATTATTACAGGTGCAATTTCTATACTTTTAGCGATCGCCTACCTCATTGTTGTCCAAATCCTCGATTATCGGGATATGAAACCAGCACCCATTAGCCAAATCAATATACCAGTAATCATTGCAGAAAGTAATTTTCCTAATTTGCAGCTTGACATAATCCCTAAAGTGTGAATAAGACGGGGTGGAAAATGCCGCCCCTTCCGACTACATATACTATTCAAAAATAAATCCATAGATTGATACTTATAGTTACTATTTGATATTTCAATTCCTGGAAAGATAAGAATTATTTAGCGGAAGCATCGCAGATTTGTCTAATTAAATAATTTCTTTTTGACCCAGATAACGGTAAGCTAAATCTAACAATATTAAGCAAAAATAAATTTTCTGATCTATCATCACTAGGTGGATGGGGATCAACGCTAATTAATGTATTTTCTTTAAGTTTGGCTGTAAACTATAGAGGTAATTGAATGGCTCAGTATTTTCTAGACACTGTTTGGCTGATTCCTATTTATGCTTTAATTGGTGGGCTTTTAGCCATACCTTGGTCGCCGGGCATTATTCGGAAAACAGGTCCTAGACCAGCGGGATATGTCAATGTGGTCATGACCTTTTTATCATTTTCTCATGCTGTCCTGGCTTTCCCAGCGACTTGGAATTATCCACCCCAAGAAGTATTTATTCGTTGGTTATCTACAGCAGGTCTAGACCTGACCATTAATTTAGAGATTTCTGCCGTCAGTGTTGGGGCGTTAATTGTTATTACCGGCTTGAATTTCCTGGCGCAGATATTTGCTATTGGTTACATGGAAATGGATTGGGGGTGGGGACGTTTCTTTTCCTTATTAGGATTATTTGAAGCTGGTCTTTGTGCCTTAGCCTTGTGTAACGATTTATTCTTCAGTTATGTAATTCTGGAAATCCTCACCTTGGGAACTTACTTATTAGTAGGTTTGTGGTTTAGTCAGCCCTTAGTAGTAACTGGGGCGCGAGATGCTTTTTTAACCAAACGGGTAGGAGACTTGTTTTTATTAATGGGTGTCTTGGGACTTTGGACACTTTCAGGAACTTGGAATTATGCAGAGTTAGCGGAATGGGCGGCTACGGCGAATGTTGACCCCACAATTATTACCTTAGTATGTTTGGGATTAATTGCCGGACCAATGGGTAAATGCGCTCAGTTTCCCTTGCATTTGTGGTTAGATGAGGCCATGGAGGGACCCGTTCCTAGTACAATTTTGCGGAGTTCGGTGGTAGTTGCCAGTGGTGCTTATGTACTAATCAAATTGCAACCTGTGTTTAGTTTATCCCCCGTAGCATCTTCTACAATAGTTGCTATTGGCGCAGTCACAGCCATTGGTGCTTCATTAATTGCGATCGCTCAAATTGACATTAAACGCTGTTTATCCTACTCTGTTAGTGCTTACATGGGATTGGTATTTATTGCCGTAGGCACACAGCAAGACGAAGCCGCACTATTATTAGTCCTCACCCATGCCCTCGCCTCTGCATTGTTAGTCATGAGTACCGGCGGAATTGTTTGGAACAGTATCACCCAAGATATTACCCAACTTGGTGGATTGTGGTCACGTCGTCCCATCTCCGGTTTAGCATTTATTGTCGGTACATTGGGTTTAATTGGTTTTCCCCCTTTAGGTAGTTTTTGGGCGTTGTTTAAATTAGCTGATGGTTTATGGACAACACAACCAATTTTAGTAGGAATAGTTATTGTTGTAAATGCCTTAACTGCATTCAGTTTAACAAGAGAATTTGGTTTAATCTTTGGAGGTAAACCCAAACAAATGAGTGAACGTTGTCCTGAAGCCTTATGGTTAATGGTTTTACCAATGATGATTTTATCTGGCTTTGTTTTACATCTACCTTTAGTATTGCAAAGTTTATCATTACTTCCCGATTGGGCAACATTAAATAAAGATGTCGCACTACTATTAATTTGGTCAAGTATCTTTGGTTGTAGTCTTAGCAGCGTCATCTATTTAGGCAACATTCCTAAACCAATTCGTTTACCTTGGCAAGGTTTACAAGATTTACTTGCTTACGATTTTTATACACCTAAACTTTACAAAGTTACCATTATTTTCGGTGTTGCCCAACTTTCCAAATTTGCCGATATGTTGGATAGATTTGTAGTTGATGGTATCGTCAACTTTGTAGGTTTATTTTCTCTATTAGGTGGGGAAGGATTGAAATATAGCAACAATGGACAAACTCAATTTTATGCCTTAACAGTTCTCTTAGGAGTCGGATTTTTAGGTGCTTGTGTAACATGGCCTTTTTGGGGAATTCAACTCATAGATTTAATTTTTTAAATATCTATGATTTAGATTACCAATGATAATTTAAAATAATAATTGTCATCCAAATCATCGGAAGGATAATCCATTGATTAACAAACAACTTTCTCGCCGCAATTTACTACAAATAGGTACAGGCATAATTAGTGCCGGAGTCGCCGTTGCAGTTTCTTCCCATCTAATTACACCTGAACCAGCCGTAGCCCAAAATAACATTTCTGCGGATGAAGCCTTACAATTATTAATGGATGGTAATGATAGATTTGCGAACAGAAAACGTCGCTATGGAAATCAAGGTTCTACACGCTTACGAGAAGTTGCCAAAGGACAAAAACCTTTTGCTTCTATTCTTGGTTGTGCAGATTCCAGAGTCCCAGCAGAAATAGTTTTTGATCAAGGTTTAGGAGATTTATTTGTCTGTCGTGTTGCTGGTAATATTGCCACACCAGAAGAAATTGGTAGCCTAGAATTTGGCAGCTTAGTATTAGGTGCGAAAGTGATTATGGTATTAGGCCATGAAAGATGTGGTGCTGTAGATGCCACAATCAAAGGCGCACAAGTACCAGGACAAATTGGTAGTTTATTAGAGGCAATTAAGCCTGGTGTAGAAAAATCTCAAGGGCAACCTGGAGATAGATTAGAAAACGCCTGTAAAGCCAACATTTTAGTACAAATTGATAATTTAAAAGCATCACCAGTGCTATTGGAATTAATCAAATTGAACAAACTTCAAATAGTTGGTGGTTATTACGACTTAGATACCGGCAAAGTCAGTTTAGTTAGCTAATTCATTTAAATCAATTGGTAATTGCTATTATTACCAATTGTCAATTATCAATTTTCAATTGTCAATTAAAAAAAATTATGTTGAGTGTTTTAATTTGGCTACCAATTATAGCCGCTATAATCATCGGCTTTTATCCAGCAAAAGATATTCCTGCGAGTCGGATTCGATTAGCATCTTTAACCGTTACAGGGTTAGTTTTGCTATGGAATATTTTCATCTTGTTGAAATTTGATCTCAGCACTCCTGGAATGCAATTTCAAGAATATATCCCTTGGAATGAAACACTAGGTTTAAATTATCAATTAGGAGTTGACGGGCTATCAATATTAATGTTGGTATTAAATAGCTTATTAACTTGGATAGCTATTTATAGCAGTAGTAAAGATACAGAACGTTCCCGTTTATTCTATTCCCTGATTTTGTTTGTCAGTGGTGGCGTTGCCGGTGCATTTTTATCAGAAAATTTACTCCTGTTTTTCCTGTTTTATGAATTAGAATTAATCCCCTTTTATCTACTAATTTCCATTTGGGGAGGAGAAAAACGAGCCTATGCGGGGATGAAATTCCTGATTTATACAGCCATTTCTGGGGCTTTAATTTTAGCCACATTTTTAGGAATGGTGTGGTTAACTGGTTCTCGGAGTTTTGCTTTTGATGCTGTGGCGACACAAAACATTTCTGCGGGAATGCAATTAGTATTACTAATTGGAATAGTCTTAGGTTTTGGCATCAAAATTCCGTTAATTCCCTTCCATACTTGGCTACCTGATGCTTATGTTGAAGCTTCCGCACCTATCGCTATTTTGTTAGGGGGAATATTAGCAAAACTGGGAACTTATGGATTATTGCGATTTGGTTTAGGAATGTTTCCCCAAACTTGGCAGATTATCGCCCCGACTTTAGCAATTTGGGGGGCAATTAGCGCGATTTATGGGGCAATAGTAGCGATCGCTCAAAAAGACATCAAACGCATGGTAGCATATAGTTCTATCGGACACATGGGCTATATTTTACTAGCAGCCGCAGCCGCCACACCTTTAGCATTAGTTGGTGCAGTTGCCCAAATGTTTAGTCATGGAATTATCCTGGCTATTCTCTTCCATTTAGTCGGAATTATCGAACTCAAAGTTGGCACAAGAGAATTAGACAAACTTAATGGTTTAATGAGTCCAATTCGCGGTTTACCTTTAATTAGTGCCTTACTGGTTTTAAGTGGCATGGCTAGTGCTGGTATTCCCGGTTTAACAGGTTTCATTGCCGAATTTATTTCCTTTCAAGGCAGTTTTTCAACATTCCCAATTCCCACACTTTTATGTGTAGTCGCATCTGGGTTAACCGCAGTTTATTTTGTAATTCTTCTCAACCGTACCTGCTTTGGTAAACTGCAAAATAACTTAGCCTATTATCCTCAAGTATCCTGGGCAGAAAAAGTACCCGCACTCATTTTGGCATCTCTAATTATCTTTTTGGGAGTACAACCAGTTTGGTTAGTGCGTTGGAGTGAAACCACAACTACAGCAATGGTAGCCGCAATTCCCCCTATTGAAAAAACCGTAATTGCTGAAATTGCGTTGAAGTAACTTTAAAAAGGAAATAATCAAAATGGTACAAACTCCAGAAAAACCAACTACCAAAATCCCACCTTCAAGACACGAATTTGCAGAAATTATTCATCGCTTAGAAGCTGGCGGTTCAATGTTGCCAGATACACCCGAAAACCTCATGCAAATTATCGGTATTTATAAAGCTTATGCTGTACCGATGGATTTCTATTGGCGAGACTTACTTTACATTGCTGAAAGAGTATTTTTAGATCCTTTACCCGCTTTTAAATATTTCTTACCCCAAGAGTATTTAGACTTACATAATCACTATGCAGGAGATGATGCTGATTTAAGAATTTGGCGGGGTGAAGCTACTGCACATCCTGAACTTCTGGCATTTATGGAAAAAGGTGAAACCTCCAAAATGCCAAAGATTTTCCATCATTTATTCCATGACAGAATCAATATGGAATTTGCCGAAGCTTGTATGCGAGCCATGTTTTGGCATCGCCAAATGTATACACCAGTTAACCAATTTGATGCTTACTTAGATTCAGAAGAATATAAAGCTAATGCTGATAAAGCCATTAAAGCTTATTTTCGGAAAAATCCCTTAATGTTAGGACTTTATAAACTGTTTCCAGATATGTTCTTGGAACAGTGCCGAATGATGTCTTATTATTCTAACTTAGGACTTTTCTGGGAAGTCATGGCACCAGTATTTTTTGAAATGTCCGATATTTATGATGAAGGTGGTTTCAAAGGTGTACCTGATGCTATGAATTTTCTCATAAATGGCATATTTGCGATCGCCGGTCGTCCTATTTATCATCATGTTTATATTGATGGTGAATGCTATGAAATCATTCCCAAATCAAAAGGTTTTACTTGGCTATATGAAGCCGCATTACCCTATGTAGAAGCTGTTTTTTATCGCACAGCCCCATTTAGAGGTACAAAGTCTTATAATGCCCAAGCAGGACAAGTTCCGGAAGATCAAAAAGACTTCCATTATGGGATTCTTTATGCTGATGTATTTCCTGTTGGTACATCTGGTATTCCTCCCACGTTATTAATGCAAGATATGTTGCATTTTCTGCCTCAATATCTAGTTGATTATTATCAACAATATTGTCGTGGTGAAGAAGATATTCTCATTCAATTGGGGGTTACTTTTCAACGTTCTATGTATAATGTGACATCTGCGGTAATTCAAGCTTTGAGAACTGCCCTTTTATATCCTTTAGATGATGAAAATCCCCAGCATTTACAGGCAAATAGAGAATTCTTTGAAATGCAGTTAGATCGCTTTACTCGCACTGATTATAATATGCGTGATGCAGCGAGATTACGAGATATTCAACGACAGGATTATAGATAGAATTTGTTGAAGACATAGAAATAGATACCCGACTTATTGAATAAATCGGGTATTGTGCGTATTACAATAGTATGTATGGGAAAATATATAGCAATTCCCATTCAAGTGAGATACAACAAGAAAGAATTAACCGCAGATGGAAGAGGATAAACGCAGATGAACGCAGATAAATTTGTACCTCGTTAGACTAAGAAATGCTATATAAATAGTTAGGATTAATTTGTTAAAGAAAATTACACCCCAATTACAAAATCGGAAACATGAATAAAATTATTGTGACTGGAGTTGCTGGCTTTATTGGTTCTCACCTAGCTGAGACATTATTAAAACAGGGAAATGAAGTCATTGGCATTGATGAATTTAATGATTATTATGATCCACTGTTAAAGCGGAAAAATATTGCTAATTTTCAAGATTCACCTAATTTTACTTTAGTGGCAGGGGATATTCAATTTTTAGATTGGCAAAAACTGCTGCTGGATGTAGAATGTATTTATCATCAAGCGGCACAAGCGGGAGTCAGAGCAAGTTGGGGTAAGGGTTTTCGGGCTTATACAGAACGGAATATTAACGCTACACAAGTTTTATTAGAAGCTGCTAAGGATGCTCAAAACTTGAAAAGGTTAGTTTTTGCATCTACATCTAGTATTTATGGTGATGCCGAAACTTTACCGACTAACGAAGAAATTAAACCTTTGCCCGTGTCACCTTATGGTATTACTAAATTAGCGGCTGAACGCTTGGGAATGTTATATCATAAAAACTTTGGTGTGCCGTTTGTGGCTTTAAGATATTTTACAGTTTATGGACCCAGACAACGCCCAGATATGGCATTTCATAAGTTTTTTAAAGCAGTGTTAGCAGATGAGGCAATTCCTGTTTATGGTGATGGACAACAAACCAGGGATTTTACTTTTGTCAGTGATGCGATCGCTGCTAACTTAGCTGCTGCTATTGTACCAGAAGCTGTAGGCGAAATTTTTAACATTGGCGGTGGTAGCAGGGTAGTATTAGCGGAAGTCTTAGATACAATGGCGGAAATAGTCGGTAAACCCATCAAACGCAACCATATTGAAAAAGCCATGGGAGATGCCCGTCACACCGCTGCTGACGTATCCAAAGCCCGGAAAATACTTGGTTATCAACCCCAAGTATCTTTGCGAGATGGCTTAACCCAGGAATGGGAATGGGTGAAGACTTTGTATTAACCCAAATTGCTAGTCATCTAGTTAAGGCTGGTAATTGGTAATTGGTGATTGGTGATTGGTAATTGGTAATAAAATCTTAGTCCTAATCCTGTTCATCCTTAAATCCTGTAAATTATCTCGACTCCGCGGTAGTTGAGCGGAGTCGAAACTCGATAACCACCTAATTCTGACAATTAGCAACTTACGTTATTAACTAAACCCTTGTAGAGATGTTAAATTTGGCGTTGCTGATAGCCTGCGTGGCGATAGCCATATTATGGTGTGAAATTGAAAAATCAATGATTTCAAACTCTTACTTTCTGTGACTGGAGCGCCTCTGCGTGAAACAAAATCATAAGCTTTTTTGAGTATGTCCGTGACCGGATTTCTCAACTTGGGAATATTCCCTCTTTGGCAACTATTATTCGTGAACAATCTGCTCTCAATCACTTGTTACTTTACTCTTACTACGACTGAGCGTATTTGTTGTCATGCTGATGTGGACTTTAGATAAATTTGTAAAGCCTGATCATGCAGCAGCAATCTTTAAGAATTTTTATTTAATTGGTAGACTAAGCAATATCCCAATTTACATCATTGGAACAATTCAGCTTGTAATAATTTTGGGATTTGTCGCAGGTTTCCAAAAGCGGTGGACTTACTTATTGGTGCTATTTTTCCATTCTGTTTCCACCTTCTCATCCTTTCGGAAATATTTTGATCCCTTCGAGAATCTGCTATTTTTCGCTGCCTGGCCTATGTTAGCTGCTTGCTTTACCCTGTACTATCTCAAAGATTTAGATACCCTCTACACTATTGATAAGTAGTATTTTTTGCTGGCTTTACATCCATTTTGGTTTCAGCTTCGTATCACCATTTATGATAGGCTTGAAAAAAAATTCATATCAATAGCTATTCAGATCATATTCATGATGAACGATGAACTCAAAAACCATATCGTCTCCAGATTTTTGCGCCAGTCAACTCAAAGTTTTAGCAGATACAACTCGTCTATCTGTTCTGAAAATTCTCATGGAAGGTCCTAAACACGTTGGAGAAATGAATGCTGTCTTGAAGCTAGAGCAGAGTTTGTTATCCCACCATTTAAAAATCTTGCGGGAAGCAGGTTTTGTAGAAGCGATACGAGATGGTAAGTCCGTACTTTACCATTTTGTACCGACGATTCGACAAGTCAACACTGGTAAAGCAATTGATTTAGGCTGTTGTCTCCTCTCCTTTGAGTAAAAATTTAGACGCAATTTTTCGATGAAACAACTCAAAAATCTAACATTTACTGTTGGGTTGACAATTTGCTTAGGACTACAATCTTGTACGCAACCTTCAAAAATAACCGATCAAGCAACCGATAAATTACAAGGAAAGTTAGTTTTAACAGGCTCTAGTACAGTTGCACCATTAGCAGCAGAAATGGGTAAGCTATTTGAATCTCAACATCCTGATGTGCGAGTGGATGTGCAAACAGGAGGTTCATCTCGCGGTATTGCCGATGCACGTACAGGTGTTGCTAATATTGGGATGGTGTCTCGTAGCCTCAAAGAGGAAGAAAGAGATTTACAAGCTTTTGAGATCGCCCGTGACGGAATTGGCATAATTTTACATAAGGAAAATCCAGTCAAATCCCTGTCAAATCAACAAGTTATTGATATTTACACGGGTAAAATTAACAACTGGCAACAGATTACCGGCAAAAATGCACCGATTACCGTTGTCAATAAAGCTGAGGGACGTTCCACCCTAGAACTGTTTCTGAACTACTTCCAACTCAAGAATAGCGATATCAAAGCATCAGTTGTGATTGGAGACAATCAGCAAGGTATTAAGACAGTAGCAGGTAATCCTCAGTCCATTGGTTACGTATCAATTGGTACGGCTGAATTTAGTATCAATAATGGCGTTCCGATTAAATTATTGCCCTTGAATGGAGTCACAGCTACCACAGAGAATATCCAGAATGGGACGTTTCCCCTTTCCCGTCCTCTAAATTTGGTGACTAAAACCCAGCCCCAAGGCTTAGATCAAGCATTTATCGAGTTTGCACAATCGCCACAAGTCCATGACATTGTTAAAAAACAGGATTTTGTCCCCATCTCAAAGTGATATTGTTTTCCTGTGGATATTACGGTTATTTGCTCTAATTACAGGTATTATTGTTGTCCTAATTACCGGATTTTTATTACTGGAAGCATTGCCGATCCTGCGACATTTAGGATGGTGGCGTTTTGTTAGCGATCGCTCTTGGCATCCAATTCAAGGATTCTATAATTTGCTGCCAATGCTGTGGGGAAGTCTTTTGGTAACAATCGGGGCAGTAATTTTCGCTGCACCTTTAGGCATTAGTTCGGCAATATTTTGTCAGTATTATGCGCCTCCTTTGGTTGGGGGATTATATCGGCAATTAATTAATTTACTGGCAGGAATTCCTTCTGTAGTTTACGGTTTCTGGGGTTTAGTTGTCCTCGTGCCACTGATTGGCAAACTGCAACCACCAGGAACTAGCCTGTTAGCAGGAATCGCTATTTTGACATTAATGATTCTACCCACAATCGCACTCACAGCAGCCGCCAGTTTTGCCCAAGTCCCCCAGGAATATCTACAGGGTGCAGCCGCCTTGGGAATTTCTCAATGGGCAACAATTAGAAGCGTGGTTTTACCTGCGGCTAAATCTGGTTTATTTACTGGTTTGATTTTGGGAACAGGAAGGGCTATTGGGGAAACAATGGCAGTTTTGATGGTTTGCGGCAATGTCGTACAGACTCCCAAAAGCTTATTTGATCCTGTTCGTACCCTCACCGCTAATATCGCTTTAGAAATGGCTTATGCCACAGGTAATCACCGTTCAGCATTGTTTGTGAGTGGCTTATTGCTGATGGTGGCGATCGCCTCTTTAGTCGGCGTTTCCGAGGGGATAAGCAGGAGAAACATCTATGGCTAAAAAATTACCTACCTTGATTTTTTGGGCGATCGCTCTCTTTGTCACCGCCATTTTCTGCTGGATTTTAGGCGATATTATCTGGCATGGTGTCGGGCAGCTATCTTGGAAATTTCTGACAACTGCACCGCGAAATGCTGGACGTGAGGGGGGAATTGCCCCAATTCTGATTTCTACTTGTTTGATATTGGGGGTTTGTATGGCGGTTTCTCTTCCCCTCGGCATTGGTACTGCAGTACTGTTGGCTGAATTTACCACAACAGAAAGTATATTTAGTCTTTTAATCCGCCGTAGTTTGGATGTATTGGCAGGAGTACCATCTATTGTGTTTGGCTTATTTGGTAACGCCTTTTTCTCGATTAAGTTGGGATTAGGCTTTTCGATTTTGTCTGGGGGGTTGACGTTGGCTTGTATGGTGTTACCGATATTGATTCGTTCCGCAGAAGAGGGATTTCGGGCTGTGCCGGTGGAATATCGGTTAGGGGCGGCCGCCTTGGGATTATCACGCACCACCACATTATGGAAACTGCTATTACCAGCAGCGACACCGGGGTTAATTGTGGGTTTGGTATTGGGAATTGGCAGAGCGATCGCTGAGACAGCAGCACTAATTTTTACCAGTGGTTATGTAGATCGAATGCCAGAGTCATTACTAGATTCTGGGCGATCGCTATCGGTTCATATTTTCGATTTATCCATGAATGTGGCCGGGGGAGATGCTAACGCCTACGCATCTGCTTTGGTACTGTTGATTTTATTGTTGCTGGTGAATGGTATAGCAACATGGATAGCCCAATTTTTGTTAGCAGGGAGAATTACATCTTGATCAATAAATCTCAACTTAGACAAAATTCTCACTTATCTCTGCCTTCAATGCACATTCAGGAACTTAGTTTATATTACGATAAAAAAGCTGCTTTTACAGATATTACTATGCCAATTACAGCAGGTAAAATTACCGCATTGGTGGGACCTTCTGGCTGTGGCAAAAGTAGTTTTTTGAGTTGTCTGAATCGCTTAACTGATTTGATACCTCACACCAAAATTACGGGTAGTATTCGCTTAGATGATTCAGAAATACTCAATAACGATGTAGATGTAATTACCCTCCGTCGGCGTGTGGGGACAATCTTCCAAAAGCCTAATCCTTTCCCCTTCTCCATTTGGAAGAATTTGGCATTTCCCCTACAAGAACACGGCATCAAAAACCGCGCAAAACTCGATTGGCTGATTGAAACCACACTGCAAGATGTCGGACTGTGGAACGAAGTTAAAGATAGACTGAATACTCCTGCCTTATCTTTATCTGGCGGACAAAAGCAGCGATTATGTATTGCCCGTGCTTTGGTTTTGCAACCAGAAGTTTTATTATTTGATGAACCCTGTAGCGCCCTTGATCCGATTTCTAGTGGAGTCGTTGAGGATTTAATTGCCAGTCTGCGGGGACGTTACACAGTGGTAATTGTCACCCACAACCTTGCTCAAGCTAGACGCATTGGCGATTACGCTGCCCTATTTTGGGTACAAGCAGAAGTGGGAAGATTAATTGAATATGGAACAGTCGAGCAGATTTTTACCGCCCCGCAGTACACTTTAACATCTGCATATCTGAATGGTATTCGTGGGTAGTCTTCACATCCATTTTGGCTTCAGCTTCGTCTTAATAATAAAGCCCTTTAAAATTACCAAACAGCACACTTTTCCTGTCATATCACCAGAAAATTCTCATGACCTATCTTGAAACAACCGCTAACTTTTATAGTGAAGTCGCCGAAACACCACAAATTGGATTATGTTGTGTCCAAAGCAGTCCTCTACAGCTACCTGGACTAAAAATTCCCATCCAGATGCAGGAAATGAATTATGGTTGCGGTACAACGGTTCATTCCACAGAACTAGCTAACGACCCAACTGTACTGTATGTAGGTGTTGGTGGTGGCTTGGAAGCACTACAATTTGCTTACTTTTCCCGCCGTCCAGGGTCAGTGATTGCAATTGAGCCTGTAGCAGCTATGCGGTTAGCAGCAATTCGTAATTTAGAACTTGCTGCTCAAGAAAATCCTTGGTTTGAGCCGAATTTTGTGGAAATTCGAGAAGGAGATGCTTTTGCTTTACCTGTTCCTGATGCTTCTGTAGATGTAGTAGCACAAAATTGTCTATTTAATATTTTTAAACCAGCAGATTTACACTTAGCTTTAAAAGAAGCTTTTCGGGTTTTAAAGCCCAATGGCCGCTTACTGATGAGCGATCCCATTGCTACTCGTCCTATTCCTGAACATCTGCAAAATGATGAACGACTGCGGGCTATGTGCCTATCGGGAGCAATGACTTACGAGCAGTATATCGAACATCTTGTTAATGCTGGCTTTGGTCAGGTAGAAATTCGAGCGCGTCGTCCTTACCGTATCCTCAATCGCCAAAATTATGGTTTAGAATCACATTTACTATTAGAAAGTCTCGATTCTGTAGCTTTTAATGTGCCAATTCCTGAAGATGGTGCTTGTATTTTTACAGGTAAAACAGCTATTTACACTGGAGTAGAACCATTTTTTGATGACAAAGCTGGACACATTCTCCAAGAAGGAATCCCTGCGGCTGTATGTGATAAAACTGCTGCAAAATTAGCTGCATTACACACAGAAGAAATACTGATTACAGATTCAACTTGGCATTACAATGGTGGCGGTTGTTGTTAGTTATTCTTCCTTAATTAACCCAAGTTGCTAGTCATCTAGTTAAGGCTGATAATGGGTAATTGGTAATGGGTAATTGGTGATAAAATCTCAGTCTTAATCCTGTTCATCCTTAAATCCTGTAAATCATGATTCTGACAATTTCCCTAACTAGCAACTTACGTAATTAGTTTTTTTTTTAGCTTAGAATTAAGATTAAAAATGGTTCAGCAAAAAGTAATTCCTTTAGCTTTAGATTCAGTCATCACACCTTTTAGAAAAAAGCTGAATTTACCTTTAACAAAAAAGCAAATTACTGTTTTACAAATCAATTTGGGAAAACGTTGTAATTTGGCTTGTAGTCATTGTCATGTGGAAGCTAGTCCCAAACGCACTGAAGAACTTTCTCCAGAAGTTTGTCAGCAATTAATTACATTAATTGAGAAATTTCCCCAAATTAAATTTGTAGACTTGACAGGTGGCGCTCCGGAAATGCTCTATGGTTTTAAACCAATTGTAGAGGTGGCACGAGCTAATGGCAAACAGGTAATTGTGCGCTCTAATTTGACTATTTATTTTGAATCAGGGTTTAGTGATATTCCTGATTATTGCGCTCAAAATCAAGTCAGAATTGTGGCTTCTTTACCTTGCTATCTCTCTGACAATGTTGATAAAATGCGGGGAAATGGTGTGTATGATGCCTCAATTCGCGCTCTGCAATGGCTGAATCGTCTTGGTTATGGTCAAGACCCCAATTTAATCCTTGACTTAGTTTATAATCCTCAACTTCCGGCTACAGCCAACTTTTCTCTCACTCCTAATCAAGCTAGTCTGGAACAAGATTACAAGGTGTTCTTACAAGAACATTTTGGGATTTGTTTTAACAACTTATTCGCAATTACAAATCTGCCAATTGGACGAACTAAGTTATATTTAGAACGCAAAGAACTACACAGACCTTATCTGCAATTTCTGGAATCTAATTTTAACTCTACTACTGTTGAGCATTTAATGTGTAGAGATGAACTCTCTATTGACTATCTGGGTAATGTCTATGATTGTGACTTTAATCAGATGGAAAATCTACCATCAAAAACTCATGATGGTGAAATGTTAACTGTTAATAAATTATTGACTGCTGGGACATTAGATTTAATCGAAAATATCAGAACTGCAAATTACTGTTACGGTTGTACTGCTGGTTCTGGTTCTAGTTGTGGCGGTACTTTAATTTGATCTAAACCCAAAATTTATCAGCATTTGTTGGGTTTTGCTGTCGCTTAACCCAACAGGATTGGATGTCAAATTTGTGAACTTTTCATGATGATAGTACCGGTGGGACGAGAGACATTTGGATCTTTTTCTAAGGTGACAATTATCCCAGAAAATTCTGGGTGAGAAAATTCTTTGTACATTTGATTTGTAAATGGTAACTCATAGGCAGCATTTCCCCAAAGATATGGCTTGACTTCACCACAGGGTAACTTCTCACTAGCAACAACTGTCCATAATAAGTAGACATAACCAGGAGGTGGAGCGGGAAGATTTTGAAAAAGCATTACCGCTTTTTGTTGTTCAGGATTGATAACTATACTCCCTGAAGCCACGTCTGTGGAGTTGACTCCTTTAAAAGTAAACAGTCGCGTTTCATTATTTTGGAGCATGGATTTCACAACTTGAGCTTGAGCGAAATCCTGAACTAAACGCTGGTTTTCTGCTGTGATTATACCCAGATTTTGTCGTAGCCGATAGTTATCAAGCCCTAGAACTACTGCACATAGTACAGCAATGCTACCAAAAATTCTTCTCCATGGGAGTGGTTTTTGTGTTGGCGTTGACTTGTTAATTTCCTGAACTTTAATCTCTTGTACAGTAGCTTGATGAGCAGAGTTTTGAGCTTGTTCTAGAATTTTGGGTAGTAGATGGGCTGGTGCTTCTACTTGAGTAAAGCCATCTAATACTTGTCGTAGAACTTCCTGCAAATCATCAACTTCAGTAATCAGTTCTGGATGTTCATCAATTAATAGTCGAAACTCTTCAGCTTCTTCAGGGGTGAGATCATCAACGACAAACCCCGCAGCTAGGTTATTTATATATTCGGAATCAAAAGATTTATTCATATATTGATAAATCAGAATCTAGTAAAATGCGCTTGAGTTTTAGTAATCCTTGACGAGTGCAGGTTTTAACTGTACCCAGAGGAATATCAATTTGTTTAGCAATTTCTGACTGACTTAATCCTTGGTTATAAGCGAGTTCGATGACTTGACGTTGTTTTTCGGGTAGTTGTGCTAAAGCATTGTAAATTCGCTCTGCTCGCTCTGCAAAACTCGCTTGTTCAACGGGTGTAGACTCTGGTGTTGCTTCATTTGTCATTGTTTGTCCCCAGCGTTCCACAAGTTTGAGTTGTCTAGTTCGAGCGCGTAACTTATCTATTGCCCGCGATCGCGTGACCGTTACCAAATAGCGCACAAAAAAGCGACAATCTGGATTACTAGATGCTTTTCGCCACAGTGTGAGAAAAATTTCTTGAGTCAAGTCTTCAGCTTCTTGGGAATCAGCCAAAATTTTCAGAGCTAATCCATAAACTAAGCGACCATGACGATTGAACAAAACGCTTAATGCCGAAGAATCGCCATTTTTGAGCGCCATAAACAAAGCTTCATCTGTAGAAGATGACAAATCTTGAGAATTGGACTGGGGAAGGTTAGACTCCATGCTGTTGCAAAAACAGGTATAAATATATGCCAGAGCAAGTAAGGGATAAGCTTTGTTTCATTACCTTTCTCCAAAAATCAAACAAGCAACTCTTTCCTCTAGAAAATACCATCTATTCTGATGACGACTGATATCAGGTGATCGGATTGGATACTCTCAAAAAAAATTTATCAATAAATGGGATTTAATTAAATCCAGTTTTCATAATCACTCGTCTTATAGATAGATGCCCCACAATTGGCCATTGCAATTACGATTTTGAGGAGAACAAGCACAAAATGCACTCCCAGGCGATTGTGGTAGCGTCTTGCAATTCAATATTGAGAACAGGAAAAATTTAATGTCTAAATATATAGATTCCTTGCTGAAAATTTCTTTGAGCAGCCTAGTTTTTACTGCCTCAATGTTTACAACCTCAGCTACTATTTCTGCAACTGAAACATCAATCACAAAAATTGCTCAGGTAAAACCATCTACTGCTACCACCAATTCTGTAGGCGGACCTCTAGCTAAAGAACTTCAGGGGAAACCAGTCATAGTAGATGTGTTTGCTACTTGGTGTAGTGGCTGCAAAAATATTGCCCCCACTCTGTCGCAATTGAAACAAGAATATTCCGGCAAAGTTAACTTTGTGGTTTTGGATGTAACTGATAAAGCCAAACTAAAACAGACAGAAACAATGGCGAAAAAATTAGGTTTGGGTAAATTCCTAAAAGCTAATAAGAGTAAAACCAGCACTGTAGCTATTATTGATCCGTCCACTGGCAATATTTTAGCAATTTACCAAAACAATGCTAATAAAGCAGACTACACCAAAATACTCAAAACAGCTTTAGCCAAAAAGTAATTGAAATCAAACTTGAGGAGAAAAACTAATGTACAAACATACCAAAATTTTACTAAATTTACTGTGTTTAGGCGGATTGATTTTGACAGTATCATGCAGCCCAAAAACATCAGATAGTATTTCTCAAAATCAAGCTCCATCAACTACAGATGTTGCTCAAAAAGATCCCAATGTAGGTAAAGCCAAATCTCTAGGAACTCCTTTAGCTAAACAACTCCAAGATAAACCAGTATTAGTAGATGTATTTGCTAGTTGGTGTTCTGCCTGTAAAAATATTGCTCCAACATTATCACAATTAGAAAAAGACTATAACGGAAAAGTTCATTTCGTAGTTTTGGATGTTAGCGATAAATCCACCACAGCCCAAGCAGAAGCTAAAGCAAAAGAACTAGGACTTAGTGAATTTTTAGCTGCAAACAAATCTCAAACAGGAATGCTCACAATCATCGATCCTGTAACAGGAAAAGTATTAGCACAACACCGCAATAATCCTAATTTAGAAGATTATAAAACAGTTCTTGATGTCGCTTTAGCTAAATAAACCCATGAAATTAGAAAATTCCCAATCTCAAACTTTGCTCCTTAGCGTCTTTGCGCGAAACATAATTAATTCCGCCATTATCCAACCCCAAAAATAAATTGCGCCTTGCTTTGCTTAGATGAATTGACTTCAGAAGAAATCCATGAAACAAATACCTCAATCGTCAATAGAACAAACCTCTTTCCAGCGTTCTAAAATCTCAAAAAAATGGCTAATTTACGCTGGATTAGGATTATTTACCCTAGTTCTGGTGATCACCCTTGGATCAGTGATTAGTCACCCGATTGAACGAGTCATTTCCATTGTCGAAAACCGTTATCAGCAGTGGTTTGATCAACAGGACACAGGAAATCCTTTGGTGTTGATACCTTTGGCGTTTATTGGTGGGGTACTTGCTAGTGTTTCCCCCTGTATCTTGGCACTTTTGCCGGTCAACCTCAGTTACATCGGCACATTAAATATTAAATCTCGTGGGGATGCTTTTATTAAAGCTGGCTTGTTTGTCCTGGGAGCAGTGACAATTTTAAGTATGTTTGGCTTGGTTTCATCTTTTGCCGGCACTGTAATGGTGGAGTACCGAGGCTATATCAATATTGTTGTGGGATTGATTATGGGTGTAATGGGTTTGTGGTTGATGGGAGTAGTAAATATTCCCCTACCACAGATGAATGTGAATTTGCCCCAAGCTGGTCCTTATGGAGTGGGTTTGACCTTTGCTTTGGTGAGTTCCCCCTGTGCTAGTCCGGTGTTATTTGCGGTACTGGCAGCAGCAGCGGCAACAGGTTCGCAGATATTGGGGACGCTGACGATGGTTAGCTACGCTTTGGGCTACACCCTGTTGATTTTCCTAGCTAGTTTATTTACAGGACTGGCTAAACAAAGTAAGCAGTTGTTACAACATTCTGAGGGAATTATCCGCTTTGGTAGTATGGCGCTGATCCTGACTGGGGCATATTACCTATTTACGGGGACTCAATGGTTTGTTGGCAGTTAGAACAATACAGCATGAGTCAGGAGTCGTAGGGGCGTATTCATGACGGGACTGGAAGCATCAGCATTCGATCTAAGGGCGAAGCATTCGGAAAATAAACTTGGGAAAAAACCGAGAATTTATCGCCCGAATGCTTCGCCCCTACATGGGAAAAAACCGATAAATTATCGTCCGAATGCTTCGCCCCTACATGGAAAAAATCGAGAATTTATCGCCCGAATGCTTCGCCCCTACATGGGAAAAAATGACCAAGAAAAAACCAATGAAATGAACCAACCGAGAAAACGCCGATTCAGTTCCCAAATCAAACTATTGCTGATTAGTAGTTTAGTTGCTATGGCGATCGCTACTATTCAAAAATTTAATGTTCAAGAACTATTACGGACTTCATTAAATTGGGTGGAAAGTCTCGGTTCTTGGGGAGCGATCGCATTTATAGTCATTTACAACATAGCAACGATACTATTCATCCCTGGTGCTTTGTTAACCATGAGTGGAGGTGTATTATTCGGCTTAGTTTGGGGATCAATCTATGTTGTCATTGCGGCAACTTTGGGCGCAACCGGGGCTTTTTTCATTGGCCGTTGTTTGTGTCGAAAAGCAATTTGCAGAATGATTGAGACTCATCCTCAGTTCCAAGCAATTGACAAAGCAGTAGCTCAAGAAGGCTTCAAAATTGTCCTCCTGACTCGCCTTTCCCCCATCTTACCCTTCAACCTGTTAAATTACGCCTTTGGTGTGACTCAGGTTTCTGTGAGAGACTATATCTTGGGTTCTTTTGGTATCATTCCCGGCACTGTAATGTATGTTTATCTTGGTTCTCTGGTTAGCGATTTGGCTATGCTAGGAAAACCGAATCAGTTCAACAGTCCAGAAACCCAAATTATGCAATGGTTAATTCGGGGGGTGGGATTGATAGCTACAGTTGCACTGACTATTTATTTAGCACGCCTAGCCAAAAAAGCTTTAAACACAAATGTTTAATCAGGAGAAATCACCCATGTTACAACCAGGATTGATTAATTTGATAGTTCCTCAAGATCAAAATAGAACTATCGCAGATATCTCAACTAAAAACTGGCAAAAGCTGATTAAATTTGCTGTCCTCATACTATTTGCATTTAGCATTACCTTAGTATTTGCCACAGAACCAGCTTTTGGACAAGAATCGGCTCAAAACACTCCAGGATTTAATCCCCAAGTATGGTTAAAAAATGCTTTGCAATGGATTGATGGTCTTGGTGCTGTAGGAGCATTGGCATTTATCTTACTTTATATCATTGCCACCGTCGCCTTTTTGCCAGGGTCAATTTTGACTCTTGGTGCAGGGGTTGTCTTTGGCGTGGTTATGGGTTCACTTTATGTCTTCATTGGTGCAACTATAGGAGCAGCCGCAGCTTTCTTAGTCGGACGTTATTTGGCTAGGGGTTGGGTGGCTAAGAAAATCGCAGGTAATAGTAAATTTCGGGCGATTGATGAAGCTGTGGGTAGAGAAGGATTGAAAATTGTCCTGTTAACCCGGCTTTCTCCTATCTTCCCTTTCAACCTGTTGAACTATGCCTATGGCGTAACTGGAGTTTCCCTCAAAGACTACGTTCTGGGTTCAATTGGCATGATTCCCGGCACAATTATGTATGTTTATATCGGTTCTTTAGCGGGAAGTATTGCCACCATTGGTACTGAATCTCAACCCGGAAATCCCGGTGTCCAGTGGGCAATTCGGATTATCGGCTTTATTGCTACGGTTGCTGTGACAATTTATGTCACTAAAGTTGCTCGTAAGGCGTTAGAAGATGAAGTTTTATAGTAATTCCTATCCAGATTTACTACTTTTTAGATGAGAGGAAAATATGACTACGACTGAAACAAAAACAATCAAACTACTCACTGGTACTCAAGTTCCTGAATTGGCAGTAAAAACTCTCGATGATAAAGTTTGGAAACTCTCTGAGCAGAAACCCCAAAATTTTACATTAATTATTTTTTATCGCGGTTGGTTCTGCCCAATTTGTCAAAGTTATTTAGCAGAACTGGAAAGACTTCTAGAAGATTTTACTAAACTTGGAGTGGAAGCGATCGCTATTAGTGGCGATAGTCAAGCAGATGCTCAAAAATCAATCTCTGAATGGGGAATTAAAAATCTCACAATTGGCTATGAAGCCAGCATAGATTTATTTCGCAGTTGGGGACTTTATATTTCCCAAGGTGCTTTTGAGAAAGAACCTCTTTTATTTTGTGAACCTGGTTTTTTCTTAGTTAAGCCAGACGGTACACTTTTCTATGCTGCTGTCAATAGCTCACCTTTTGGTCGTCCACCTATATCAGATATGCTCTCTGCTATTGACTTTATTTTACAAAAGAATTATCCTGTGCGGGGAACAGATTAATAATAATTCAAAATCCAAAATATACAACAACAGCATAAAAAAAATATTGTTGTTAAGCCATATTTTTTATTTGGTTATGAGGACTAAAGTCCTCACTACAAACTTTTTTTATTTATGTTTGGTGACTGATTATTTAAGTAGGTGAGCAGAAAAAATTAAAGGTATGTGAAGAAAAGTAAAATCGCCCAAAACTCTCTTCCTGTTCCCTGTTCCCTGTTCCCTGTTCCCTGTTCCCTTGCCCCAACGACAATTTTTAACGCCCACCTACTTATTTAAAGATTAAAGGAGTTAATTTATGTCAAATTCTGAATTTTCCCAAGTGACGATGCCACCAATGGATGAGTATAATCAAAAACTGATTTCTCATGTTCATCCATCTGATTGGGTTAATCCTCAACCTGTTGATTGTTATGATTTAGTTGTGATTGGTGCTGGTACAGCGGGATTAGTTGTGGCCGCAGGTGCAGCAGGTTTAGATGTGGGATTAAAGGTGGCTTTGATTGAAAAACATTTGATGGGTGGTGATTGTTTAAATGTCGGTTGTGTGCCTTCCAAATGTATGATTCGTTCTTCTCGTGTTGTCGGCGAAATCTTGGCAGCTAAGGCTTTAGGAATTAATCCTCCAGAAAAAATAGATGTTGATTTTGCGGCAGTAATGGCAAGAATGCGCCGTTTAAGAGCGGGTATTAGTCATCATGATTCTGCCCATCGTTTTCAAAAGTTGGGAGTTGATGTTTTCTTGGGTGGCGGTCGGTTTGCGAGTGATAATATTATTGAAGTTGGTAATCAAAAACTTCGCTTTAAAAAAGCTGTGATTGCTACAGGTGCTAGAGCCGTAAGACCATCAATTCAAGGAATTGAAGATGCTGGATTTTTGACTAATGAAACTGTATTTTCACTTACTGAACTTCCCCAACGTTTAGCTGTAATTGGTGGTGGACCAATTGGTTGTGAATTGGCTCAGGCTTTTCAACGTTTGGGTTCTCAAGTTGTTTTGTTTCATAAAAGTTCCCACATTTTAAATAAAGAAGATAGAGAAGCGGCAGAAATTGTTCAAAATGTTTTCATCCGCGAAGGTATTCAGTTAGTTTTAAATAGTCAAATACAAAGTGTGAAAAAAACTCCTGAAGGGAAGTTGATTCACTTTCTTAGCAATGGTTCTAAAATGTCAATTGTTGTTGATGATATTTTAGTTGGTGCTGGACGCGCACCAAATGTGGAAGGTTTAAATTTAGAAGGTGTTGGGGTAGAGTATGACCAAAGAAAGGGAGTAAAAGTTAATGATTACCTCCAGACAACGAACCCCAAAATTTATGCTGCGGGTGATATTTGTATGGATTGGAAATTTACTCATGCGGCTGATGCAGCAGCGCGAATTGTGATTAAGAATACTCTGTTTTCTCCCTTTGGCTTCGGAAAATCTCAACTTAGTAGCGTGGTGATGCCTTGGGTAACATTTACAGACCCAGAAATTGCCCATGTGGGAATGTATGAACAGGAAGCTCAAGACAAGGGTATTGATATTAATACGATTAAGATTCCTTTTAGTAGTGTAGATCGAGCGATCGCTGATGGTGAAGAAGATGGGTTTGTGAAAATCATCCACAAAAAAGGCTCAGATCAAATTTTAGGTGCAACTATTGTCTCCCATCATGCTGGGGAAACAATTAGTGAAGTAACTACAGCAATTGTTAATAAGGTTGGTTTAAATGGGTTATCTGGTGTAATTCATCCTTACCCAACTCAAGCAGAAGCTATTAAAAAAGCAGCAGATGCTTATCGTCGTACTCTATTAACACCAACATCTAAACGTTTCTTAGAATTACTAACCAAGTTATCCTAAACTGGCATTAAAAATAGCCTATTTGGATCTTAAATGAAGATAAATGTAGTTTAGGAAAATATTGATGATTATGCCTTATCCAGTAATTAAAAATAAATAACAAGTGAGCGATTTATATTCCCATTACGTACTCAACTAAACTGCAATCAGCATACTTATCGCCATGTAACACCGTTTTTTGTTAACCTGATAGACTATTCTAGATTGATCTAGATTGACGATTTTATAAAAACTGATCGCACTAGGCTGATAATTAACTATGAATGAAGCCTTATTTACTGTTGAAAACCTCCGTGTATCTTATCCCCAAAGAAGTGGGGAAGGTGCAATCTGGGCTGTTGATGATGTATCTTTTACTCTCCAAGTCGGTGAAAGAATGGGTTTAGTGGGAGAGTCTGGTTGTGGTAAATCTACTATTGGTAGGGCAATCATGCGGTTGCTGCCACCTAATAGCCGTGTTGAGGGTAAAGTAATTTTTCGAGGAGATTCTGTATTAGATTTAACTGCGATGCAGATGCAGAAATTTCGAGGAGAAGCGGTTGCTTTGATTTTTCAAGATCCGATGACGCGACTTGATCCATTAATGACTATTGGTAATCATTGCCTGGAAACTTTACAAGCTCATGCACCGGAACTATCCAAACAGCAAGCGAAGAAAAAGGCTTTAGCGACTTTAGAAAAAGTGAAAATTCCTGCTAGTCGTTGGAATCAGTATCCCCATGAGTTTAGCGGGGGAATGCGTCAACGGGTAGCGATCGCTCTGGCTTTACTTCTCAATCCTCAGTTAATTGTCGCTGATGAACCCACAACTAGTCTAGATGTCACAGTTTCGGCTCAAATTCTCCAAGAGTTAACGCGATTGTGCGCGGAAGAAAACATGGGATTGTTATTAATTTCCCATGATTTAGCAATGGTAGCGGAATATTGCGATCGCATTGGTGTCATGTATCAGGGAAAAATGGTAGAAATGGGGCAAACAGAAACTGTTTTTGCTAATCCCCAACATGAATATACTCAATCATTATTAAAAGCAGCTTTACACATTCAAAAAGAAAATGATGATCAATTGGTAACTAATCACAATCAAAGTCATCAATCACCAATTTTAAAAGTTACCGAACTTCAGCAACATTATACCATCGAACCAAATTTTCTTGAACGGTTATTTAAAAGTGCAGTTCAAACAATTAAAGCTGTAGATGGGATTAATTTAGAATTGTATCCTGGGGAAATATTAGGATTAGTTGGAGAGTCTGGTTGTGGTAAAAGTACACTTTCGAGAACTATCTTACAATTAATTCCGCCCACATCAGGACAAGTTGAATTTTTAGGACAAGAATTAACTACTTTGTCGCGGCAAGAAATCCGTTCTTCTCGTAGACAAATGCAAATGATGTTTCAAGATCCCCATGCTTGTTTAAATCCAGCTATGACGGTGGGACAAAGTATTGCTGATCCTTTATTAATTCACAATTTAGCTAATTCTACAAAAGCCAAAGAACAAGTTTTATGGATGTTGGAAAAAGTGGGATTAACACCAGCAGAAATATATTATCAGCGGTATCCTAGCGATTTATCAGGGGGACAACAACAACGGGTAGCGATCGCTCGCGCTTTAATTACTCGTCCTAAATTGGTAATTTGTGATGAACCAGTGAGTATGTTAGATGCTAGTGTGCAGACACAAGTATTAGATTTGATGTTGCAATTAAAATCTGAATTTGATCTCACTTACTTATTCATTACTCATGATTTATGGTTAGCAAGATTTTTGTGCGATCGCATTGCAGTTATGCACGGTGGTAAAATAGTCGAATTAGGACAAACACAACAGATTTTTGCCCATCCCCAACATCCCTATACCCAAACCCTCTTAGCGGCTGCACCTTTATTAGCAAGAGTTTAGTTAGGATAATAGCCAAATTCTACGGTTTGAGTAACAGATAAAATAATTGTCCATTGCTGACTGTTACCCCAGCCCTTTCTCCTGCGGCTTCACCTGTTCCTAAAAAGTAATCTACCCTCCCTGCGCCTTTAATTGCTCCCCCTGTATCTTGATCTAAAACATAACGACTGACAAGCCGATGTTCGATTTTATTACTCTTATTTATATAGGGAAAAGGAGCGCGAATTAATGCTAAAGCCCCTGGAGGCATCAGAGATTTATCTGTAGCAATAGAACGCTCTGGAGTTAGTGGTACACTAATAGAACCTTGGGCTGGTTTTCCGTAGGTTTCCTCAAAAAATACAAAACTGCGATCGCGTGGAATATAAATATCTAAATCCTGGGGATATTTTTGGAAATAATCCAGAATAATGGGCATAGTTAACCCTTCTAAAGGCAATTTACCATCATCTACTAAAGACCTTCCTAAACTTCTATAATTATAGGCTGTATTGCCTGCATAACCTATAGTTGTTTGAGTTCCATCTGTTAAATTGAGTCGTCCTGAACCTTGAATTTGAATCATATAAGGTTCGAGTCTGTCTCGAAACCAAAATAACTCCAATCCCTTTAATTTTCCTTTTCCACCTTGTAAACCATCTGCACCTTCTAATTCTAATCTGTTAGGGTGAGGTTTAGCCCAAGATTTTAAATTAGGAGGATAGCGATAAGCTGGATAACGAAACTCTTTTGTAGGTTGACGACTGGCTAAATATAAAGGTTCATAATAAGCAGTAAATAGAACTGTTCCTTGATTATCTCTACCCACAGATTGATAAAAAACAAACTCTTTTTCTATAGCTGCTTGTAGTGCTTGAGCAGATTTTGTAGAAATCAACAATTGACGAAACCTTTGCAAACTTTGATAAACTCTTTCTCTGGTAATTTCTGATTTTTGATAAGCAGCGATCGCCCTTGGAGTTTGCAAATATTTAAGACTGTAATCTATTGATTGTAATAGAGCTTTTTTATCTTCATAAATCCCCTGATCTAGACAAGAAACATCTTCTTGACAACAAGTAACTGGAACTCTTGAAATCAGTACAGGTAACTTCTTTTTGGTTGGATTAGCTAATGTTGGTAAATTCCATTTTGTTAACCGACATTCTGGAGAACTGAGTTCTTGATTGTGCAGTGGCTGTATCCCGGCGATGAAAACAGCAATTAATACAGGTAAGCTAATAGTAATCCTAGTAAATATTTGACTATTCATTCATGTTATGGTAAGTAGCAACGGCAGAAGGAGAAATCCGATTCAAATAACGGAAAATCCAGTATTTAAATATCGTATCTAAAATTATGGGAAACGTGGCAATAAACAAGAAAATAAAATCACGATTGGCTGGTAATCCCCAATCACAGAAAAAAGCTCTAATTTTTCACGGCTGAAGATAATAATTAAATCTGGTTCGCAGTTGTTCAATAGTTAAATCTTGCGTCCAATATTCTATTAAAGCATGACCAAATGCCCAAGCGTTACGATCTGGTGTAGATGGGTTTTCTAACAACAATGGCCATAGGGATAGTAAATCAAAATTACGAGTTTTGGAATTGTCTGTATTTAACAGCGGAAAAAGTTCATAAGCCATTTGTAATTTCCCAATCACTATCGGTAATTGTTCAATGGGAATTTGTTCTGCTAGTAAATAAGCAAGGGTAGGAGAACCTGTTGATAAAGTGGAAATAAATTGCAAAACAGGACTTTTTAGTAATGCAGCTATTCCTTGGGTCGTTGTCATTTGAAATGTGTAATGATCAATAATTTTAGCTGCTGCACTAGTGCGGGTTTCTAAATTACGTAAAAAGCGCGTTAAACGTAATTGTTTTGCCGGATCTATTGCTGATAACAATCCTAAAGATAAAGCCTCCATATTCCAAGCACTGCGATTATTTTTCGGATCACTTGTGACAATAGGTAAAACTAAATTAGCGAAATTTCCTAATAGTTGTTGACGGTATTTTGTCGCTTCTCGAATAGAAATCTCTTTGGGCTTTTCTCCTTTTTCCCAATCATAAGGAGGTTGCCATTCGCGGATAGGACGCAAACGATCTACTTGAGTGACAATGGTAATAATCGGTAAATCTGCAACTTCCGATTTTACATCTTGAATAAAATCTACATCCATTTGTAGCGCCGGATCAAGGGCAGGAGTAACTAATAAAAGTAAATCAGCATTACTAGCATAATCAATCACTAAATCTCGCAAATCTTCCCGTTTTACCTGTTCATAACCAGGAGTATCCCAAAGGTTGAGAATTTCCCCAGTTTCCGTTTCCCAATGGTAATTTTGAATTTCATCTGTACTGGGTAAAACATCAACCTCAGCCAATTCATCTTGAAAAAGAGTATTAATTAAACTACTTTTTCCTGCACCTGTGCGCCCGATAATGAGGATATTTACGGGTTTTTGGGCAACGATTTCTGGGGGTTCAGCTTGGGTGAGAATGTCCCGCAAGGTTTGGGTTTTGGTCTGGGGTAGGGTGGGAATAGGTAATTCAATTTTAGTGCCGGCATAGAGAGCGATCGCTTGTTTACATAAATTCCGCAAAGCCGCTTCTCGTAATAGTTGACTCAAATTTATTAGTAATTCTTGAGAAGCTCGATTTCCCACACCTTCACTAGCTTTTTTTGCCACCGCAGCCACCGGATTTAATACCCATTGCGCCCAATTCCAAACTTTCCACAATTTACGAGCCGATGGTTCTAATTTACGATAAACTTCATAAGTTTGATAAGCTTGTCCAACTGTAACTTGATTGAGAACAGGAGATAATTTTTGCATCCATTGATCCATATCATCTACTGTTCCTCGAATTAAACCGTAAACTTGAGGAATGTAAATATTTAAAAGTGGATATTTGATTTCAGGATTATAGATATGAGAAATTGCTACTACTAAATCTTGACATCTTCTCCAAAAAGTTTGCCAATCTTCCCAAATAGGTAAATCATTAGCGGCTGCGGTGAGAATATTTTGTAATGCTGTTTCTACGTCTTTAGTCGTATCTGTTCTGCTTACTAAATTATTTTCTGTAGCAGTTTCTAACTCTTCTCGTACTTCTGCAAATACAGCTTCAATTTGATTTATAGGCGGTTTAGTCCAGCGTACCAGCAACCACCGCCAACCGACAAATACAAATGTAAATAAAGCCCAAATCCAACTTAATCCCCAAGCGTGAATTTGCATTCCTGCGGAAACAAGAAGGAAAGAGACAATTACCGCAATTGGTGAAACTAGAATAATCCATTGCCAGATTTTTAACCGTATCATTGTTTTATACCTATTTCTGTTGTCAGTAAGTAGACGAGAATAAATCAAAGTAGATTAAGTAATGTAAAAATCTTGAGATAATTTGGTAGTAAGGGCTTCA
Organism: Anabaena sp. UHCC 0204; assembly: GCF_009711975.1. Lineage (GTDB taxonomy): Bacteria > Cyanobacteriota > Cyanobacteriia > Cyanobacteriales > Nostocaceae > Dolichospermum. Next base: position 10,800 of record NZ_VIKW01000016.1, on the reverse strand, counting down.
GCCCTTAAATTAGGACTAAAGTCCTGACTACAAACTTTGAATTATTCAGTCTGTTTTACTGAGTTGTGTATATTTATATTCTTAATCTAATACTAATATGATGGGTTGTGGTGTGTAACAGAATGTAATCATCTTTTGGTTATAGTCCGCAGTAGTTGTAAGTTAATATAACGAGTTGTGGTTAAAGTAGCGATTTTATTGGCTTTTACGATAAGATTTATGTGAAGAAATCACAAAAAACTGCTTTGAGTACCTTGAAATTATGCTTGTAGACTTCACTGTTGAAAACTACCGTTCCATTAAAGAACCTGTAACTCTCAGTGCTGTTGCTCAAAAACAAAGCACTCGCAAGACAAGCGCAACCAGCAAACGCAAAGGGATAAAATCAGATCATGAAATTGCACCTGGGTATCATGTTGAAGGTTGGGATATGGAGATTTTACCTGTTTTAGCAATTTTTGGAGCTAATGCGTCAGGTAAAAGCAATGTTCTTCAAGCTTTGGATTATTTATTGTTGATAATGGTTTATGGTATACAAGAAGATGCAAATCTCCAGAGAACTTTTAAATATGCCAAACTAGATCCTTTTAAATTAGATAGTATCTATGCTAAACAACCTACAAAATTTGAATTAAGAACTATATTTGATAATAATATTTATACCTATTCATTAGAAATTAATCAACGTCGTGTCATTTCAGAGAATTTGAATTATTCCTTAAATACAACCAAGCGAACTCGTCGTTTATTTAATCGTAAATGGGATGAAGTTAGCAACCAATTTATCTGGAAAACTGGTGATGATTTTGCTGGTTCTCATAATCAACTACAGCAGAGTATTAGAGAAAATGAGTTATTTATTAATATATTATTTAAACTAGAGGTGAATATAGTTAAATCTCTAATTAGTTCGCTTGAAGATCGCTGGCCAGGAATTCATTTAGGTAGTGAGGAATTTGAAGTTACCTCAATAAAAGCAATGCAATATGTTGATGCTTCTAAATTTCAGAAAAAAATAGCACCACAAGCATTAAAAATTGTACAAGAATTTGATACTGGGCTATCTAGAATTGAGATCAAAAAAAAATCAGATGATCTGCTTGACTACAATATATATGCTATACATAATACTTTGGAAGGTAATGAAATTTCTTGGACTTTAGATGAAGAATCTTTGGGAACGCAACGTCTATTTAGCTTGGCGTTTCGGATAGTAATAACTTTAGGAGCAGGAAGCTTGACAATTGTGGATGAATTAGGCGCAAATATTCATCCAAACATTGTAAAAAGCATTATTAGAATGTTCCAAAATCCCAAAACCAACCCAAAAAATGCTCAACTTATTTTCACAAGCCATGATAATACATTGCAAAGAAATAACTTACTACGACGTGATCAAATATGGTTTACACAAAAACGCCCTGACCATAGTACAGAATTATATCCTTTAACAGATTTCCATGTCCGCAATGATTTAGCGATTGATAAAGCTTATTTAGATGGACGCTTTGGTGCAGTTCCATTCTTACCATCTGATGAAGAAACGATATTACAGGGTGATGAGGAATGTCAAGAAAGTTAGAACGTAATCAACCTAGCAGGAAAATTACTCAAAAAATATTAATTGCTTGTGAAGGAAGTAAAACAGAACCAATTTATTTCAATAGTATTCGCAATGAATTACGTTCACCAACTTTAGAAATTATCGTATTGCGTAATAAAGGGAAAACAGATCCAGGTAACATTATTGAAATACTCATCGAAAAACGACAGCAAATAAAATATGAAAAAGGATGGACTAAAAATGATGCTGCTTGGGCTGTTTTTGATGGAGATGAACATATTAATAAAAGTCTTACGAGTTGGCAAAATGCGATTAATAGAGCTAACAGTCAAAAGATTAATCTAGCAATTACAAATCCCTGTTTTGAACTTTGGTATTTAATTCATTTTCAAGAGCATTTAGCAGAAATTAACTGTGATAAACTAGTTAAATTATTGAATAAGCATATACCTGACTATGATAAATCAATGTGTCTGTATCCCAAACCATTAAAATTAATAACTGAAATAGCTATTCAATCTGCTGAGAAAATTGCAAAACAGATAGAACGTGACGAATTATATGAATATTCTAATCCTTGTTGTAGTGATTTACCGAAACTAATTAGTAGTTTATTAGATTTAAAATAAATTTAGCTAAATCATTTTATAATATTTTTTTCACAAGCACTCGGAAATAATATTTGTGAAATCAAATTGATTGAAATTCACAAATAAAATAGGAGTGCTACAGCTATTTATGAAACTAACCTATCTTGTAATTTTGCCACCATTTCTGCACGAGCAGAAACGCCCAATTTACGAAACATTCTTTTCAAAGCTTGCTTCACAGAATTTTGAGTAATCCATAATTTAACCGCAATTTCCCCATTAGTGAAACCTTGGGCTACCAATTCCGCAATTTCTAATTCCCGCGCTGTCAGGGGACAATTACCAACAGATGAAAAGGTTTTTGGTTTGGCTCGGAGTGTGGCTATTTTCGCCGATAAATGCAGACAAACTGCACTTAAATCAGCTAAATCATTACTATCAAAAGGCTGACTTCCAGGGTCACGCGCAAAGTTTAAAGTCCCCACTAATTGACCATCACAAACTATGGGGCCAGTCATCACGTGTTCGTGACGGGTGCAATAGTTTTTCCAGTCTTCTGGGGAGAAAATTAACTGTTCATGGGTGGGGGCGTGACGTTCCACAACATAGCGCCCGACGGGATTAGCTTCTAAGCAGACAGCAGGAATTTCGGGAATTTCAATTTTAGTATTTAACTGGTCATCTAGGAGATCAATACCCCAATGTTGCACTGCAAAATGGTCGCCAATGGTATCCATGAGAGCTAGTTTTAATTCTTGCTCATTTTGGACATTAGCGATCGCTTGAAAAATGGCGTGGAGAGTTTTAGCCATAAGTGTACCCATTTGGGGTCTATGCGAACCTCGATAATTACCTCTATGCTAATACCAGCAACGATAAAAAGCTATTTTTACTTGTAACCAGAGGACAAGCATTATGACAGTTACTCAAATTTCCGCCCAAGAACTTTTCCAAGCAGCTTATGAAAACCGTTATACATGGGATAGTAATTTTCCTGGTTATACCGCAGATATTACTTATAAGCATGATGACCAAGTGATCACAGGTCAAGTGCGGATTGATGCCAATTTGAAAGCAGAAGTTTTGAACGTAGAAGACGAAGCAGCTAAAAAAGCAATTCACGGACAAGCTTGGGAAATCGCCGTTCACCGTGTTCGTCGGGCTTTTGAACAAACTCACGGCGCAAATACCTTTAGAACTGGAGCATCTGACGCAACCGGCGCGGTAGAAATTTTGATTGGTGGTAAAGCGGAAGGAGATAAATACAAAGTGCGTAACAACGAAGTTTGCCACGTTCACCGTTTAATTCACGGTACTTATGTGACTATTGACACTTTTAGCAGTCACGACACAGGAGAAGGATATCTTTCTCACACATACAATTCTGTATATCATGACCCCGAAACCGGCGCACAAAAGGGCGGTAAAAGCGATTTTACTGATGAGTATGAAAAAGTAGGAAATTATTACATTCTCAACCGTCGAGAAATTCGCACGGAAATAGCCGGAAATATTTCCATTCAAGATTTTATCTTTTCTAACATTGAGTTGTTAGGTTAGATTTTTAAGAAATCAATAAAACCCATATTCATCAGATCCCTGACTTCTTGAAGAAGTCGGGGATCTTGTTATTTATTATTGCTATAGCGATTTACATCTAAGTGAGGTACACGGAAGAAAGAATTAACCGCAGATAAATTTGTATTTTAGTAGATTAGGAAACGCTAAGTAGGTAGGTGGGAAAACTTATACAGCACTTCCCTCTGTTATGAGGTACAGTTTTTTATTGTCAAACCCGTAGGGGCGGGGTTTCCCCGCCTTCCATTGTATTTCATTAGAGCGGGAAGTGCTGTAACTATGTCATTGCGAGTGGAACGGAGTGGAACGCAGCAATCCCAAGAGTTTTGGGTAATTTACAGTTCGTTACATAGTTGGGTGATTAGCATCTACCTACTTATATAATATTTTTATTTTTAGCAAGACTATTCATTCATGTTATGGTATGTAGCAACCGCAGAAGGAGAAATTCGATTCAAATAACGGAAAATCCAGTATTTAAATATCGTATCTAAAATTACGGGAAATGTGGCAATAAACAAGAAAATAAAATCCCGGTTAGCTGGTAATCCCCAATGACGTGAGACACCTTCCAAGAGAACTTCCCAGCCATGAGGAGAGTGAAAACCGACAAAAACATCAGTAAACAAAATAATAATAAATGCTTTGGCGCTATCACTTAAACCATAAATTATATGATCAAAGAAATCTTTTAGCACCGCAATAGAAGGTTTACTAATTAATAACAACAAAATGAAAGTAATTACCGAAAAAATATCCGCAAATACATTTTTAATTGCATTGGCACTTTCACCACGAAATTCCTGAGCTAATTCCTCAGCTTTTTCTTTGACTTTAGTTTCTATTTCTACATCTTTCAGAGGAGGAGCATTACTAATTAATGCTTCAAATTTAATTTTTTCTTCAAACCTTTGTAATTCTAATAATGCTTCTTCTTCCATTTCTTTATTTAAGAAAACTTCCCCTGTTTCCTCATGTCGAAAACGTTCAACTAAAGGACCAACAACTAAAGCCTTTGTGACTTGATGGGTGAGGAGAGGAACAATAATTAGTAGAAGTATAAATCGAATTGATATAATAGTTCTTTGTTGTGTTTGCCGAAAAGTTTTAACTACATCTTGTTCAGAAGCTGGATCTAACTCTACTTGTAAGCGAGTGATAGTGCTTAAAATTGAGCGTGGTAAAAGACTTGTAGAATTAGCTTTTCCTTTCCGGATATTGGGGTTAGCTTGATCTGGTGTTTTGGGGATAAATGATTGAGAATTAACTAAATTTGGGGGAACTTTAACGACTGGAGAAGGGGGATTATTATAAGTTGTATCTATATCATTATTAATGTATTTAGAGGTAACTTGATCAATGAATTCTAGTTTCTCTAAAATTGATGCTGGGCTAGAATAGGTAATACCCGCTTTTATGGCAGCTTTTTGTTTAGATTCATTAGAAAACCAGCGACTAGCTTTAAATTCGGTAAGCCGCATTTGTACAGTTTTTAATAATTTTTGCAAATCTGCTTGAAAATAATCCATGACACTGGTGCTGTACATGGTAAATTCGGAGTCTATTTTGTTACCATTGAAGTGTTTATCTTCAATTTCCTTAATTTTGATAGCTGCTTGATAAGCTGTATCTAAAGAACGCTCTGGTGTCAGTAGATACCATTTGTAAGCAGCCAACAAAAAAGGGTATATTTTTTGGCTAAACACGGTGTTTTTCATCCTTGACGATTATCTGGCATGATCCACTAATTCTTAAACTTAGGTTAACGCAAGAGGTATGGTTTCTGATTCTCTCTGGATTTTTGGTACTAGCCGCAGTGGTAAAACTACTCGCTTGGTAAACCAGTTTAATGATTGGTTAAAAATTGGTAATCAAGTATTTGCTTCATTTTATACTAAAAATATTAATAATCAAAAAAATCAACCTATAGTTAAAACCTCAAATTTACGCCAAAGAGAAGCAGGTATTTTACTATTGGCCGCTAATGATGATAAACGCAGAGAATTAGCTGATCTGATTGCTAGTTTAACATTAGGAAAATATCCGATTCGCGTCAAAACAGCTTTGGGTTTTTTCCAAGATGAGGTAACTTTATTTTGGCCATTATTAATTGATTCGTTGTCACTCAAAGCACAGTTTCCCGTCAGATTACGTCCAGAAATGGAACAAGAATTGGCGACAAAACTCTGGAGTTCTCACTTAGATGTAGAAATTTTGCGGCGTGTGGGAATCAATGAGTCTCGTTTGGTAAGGCGGATTTTGGATTTATGGCAATTAGCCGCTTATAGTGGTGTGCGGTGTGAAGAAATTCCCCAAATTTTGCAAAGTGGGTTAGAAAATGATTCTATCAATTTAGAACCGGAGTTTTTAGGTTTTTTGTTGCTAAATTGGCGGAATTGGTGTTTAGAAAGAGGGTTATTAACTTATGGGTTAATTACCGAACTTTATCACCAACAATTATTAACTCATGATAGCTATCAGCAGCATTTGAAGCAACGCTATCAGGGCATAATAGCAGACGATGTGGATGATTATCCGGCGATCGCTGCTAACTTATTTGAGTTTTTGTTAGATTCTGGCGCTGTAGGGGCATTTAGCTATAATCCTCAAGGGGCAATCCGCTGGGGTTTAGGTGCAGATCCTCAGTATTTATCCAGATTAGCTGGGCGTTGTCAAGTAGAAAATTTAACTGAACCACCGCTAGATAGTTTGGCCTCTTCCCTAACTAATCAAATGGTAGAATTGGTAACACAGCCAATGATCATGTTGCGTTTACCTACTTCTGTCCAAGCCATCCAAACAACCTCTCGCGCCCAGCTATTACGCCAAACAGCCGAGACAATTATTGAGGGGATAAAATCCGGGAAAGTAGCGGCAGAAGAAGTAGCGATTATTGCACCAGGTTTAGATGCGATCGCTCGTTATACCCTAGTAGAAATACTAACTAAACAAAATATCGAAGTTACATCTCTCAACGAACAACGCCCTTTAATCAGTTCATCGGTAGTCAGAGCATTACTCACCTTAATGGCTCTAGTCTATCCCGGATTGGGACGCTTAGTAGATAGGGATGCAGTGGCGGAAATGTTGGTTGTGTTGAGTCAACAGAGAACGCAAGATGGGGAGGAAAAAGAATTTCATCATTCTAGAATAGATCCAGTCCGGGCTGGGTTAATAGCCGATTATTGCTTCGTTCCCCACCCCGACACACCCGATTTATTACCAGTCAAAACCTTTGAACGCTGGGATAGAATTGGCTATATTGCGACTCAGGCTTATGAAGAAATATTACACTGGCTGGAAGAACAGCGATCGCAATATCAACAGCGTCTTCTCCTCACCCCCATTTTTCTCCTCTACAAAGCCATTCAAGACTTTGTGTCTAACGAGAAAAACCCTTCATATCAAGAATTAGCAGCATTAAGAGAATTACTAGAAACCGCTCAACATTATTGGGAAATAGACACTCGCTTAAAACAAACCGATCCTCTATTACTTTCACTGCATACACCTGAAACTCTCAATATCACTATTGCTGAGTTTATTCAACTGCTGCGACGGGGGACAATTACCGCAAATCCCTATCCAGTGCGTCCCATTGGTAACAGTAGAAAAGCTGTAACTTTAGCAACTATCTTCCAATACCGTGCGAGTCGTAAAAATCACCGTTGGCATTTTTGGTTAGATATTGGTTCACCGCTATGGGCAAAAGGTGGTGCAGCTACTTTATTTGGTGCTACTTTATTTTTACGAGATAGATTAGGACAACCTTGGACAGCAGAAGATGAACAATTAGCCGAAGAACAAAGACTAGAAAAAATTGTCGCCGATTTACTAGCGCGTGTGTCTGATAAATTGTATTTGTGTCATAGTGATTTGGCTGTAAATGGACAGGAACAAATAGGACCGTTGTTACCTTTAGTTCATTCTTGTGAAGTGGTTTAAATAGCCATTGCTGAGATTAAGAGTATGATTTTACCTCACACAGAGGCGCAGAGTCTCAGAGAGTAAGAATTTGAAATTATTGATTTATCAATTTCATATTTTGACAAGCTGAGTAACTTACTTCAATTCAGCAATGCCTTAATTTAGATTTGTGCATTCATCCTCTAAAGAAAGTCCCTAGAGGTTTATTTCACCTGGAAATAATGCGTTTATGTATTGCTATTGTCATTATCTTTATTATTAGAGTAGTTGTCTTTTAGCTTTTTCATCACCCAAGATAGAACCGCATCAGAAGATTTTTCAATTACCCAAGTGATTAAAGCTGTTAAAAGAAGAGTAGAGATATCCATAAAACCTCGTAAAATTTATTTCTTTCTATAGCTTTACAGGTGGGTGATTGCGGTAAGCTTAAGTACAGGCTTGCGCTATGAGTGATTTGTGTATGAGATGAGATTAATTATCAAATTGGCGGTTAAAATCAATAAAAGTGCTGTGTTATATAATGATGGGTCGTTCACTCTCCTCTTCTCCAGAAGGTATCCAAAAAGCAGAAAAGGCTTTAATCCGCTTTTCTTTAACTCAGAAGGCATTAGCTAAAGAGTTAAATGTTACTCGTCAACCAATTAGTAAATTCTTGACAGGTAAACCAGTTGACCGTAATCTCTTTGTCCGAATTTGCGAATTTTTAGAACTAGACTGGGAAGAGGTAATTACTCAAGTCAATGAACCAGAGACAGAAGCGAATCCAGACACCAGTATTGAGATAGATACCCTTGTCAAAAAAGTACGGGAAAAAATAAAACCCCTCATTCAAGAACGCTGTGGCACAATGCGGGTGCTAGATATGACACAGCCTATCGGATTGAATGACATCTACACTAGCGTCAACATCCTAGAAACAATCACTGGAAAACAACGACGAGGAATTGAAGAACTACTACAGCAATGTAATCAAGAAGATTTTGACCGTTTTGGAATGGGAAAAATTAGTATCAAGAGAGTACCTGGGCTAGATGCTGTACAGAAATATCCCAAATTGATGATTTTGGGAAAGCCAGGTGCGGGTAAAACTACCTTTTTGAAATATTTAGCAATTCAATGTATTGAGGGCGTATTTCATTCTCATATTGTGCCGATTTTTGTTACTCTCAAAAACTTTGCAGAAGCTGATAATAAACCAAGCTTATTAAAATTTATCATTGCAGAAAGTTCAAGTATAAATTTCAATTGTCAGGATGTAGAAAAGTTATTAAATCAAGGGAGAATGTTTATTCTACTCGATGGTTTAGATGAAGTTAGAGAAGAAGATAGTAACCGCATCTTAAAAGAAATAACTAATTTGTCCAGAAATTTTCAGCAAAATCAATTTGTGATAACTTGCCGCATTGCCGCAAAAGAATATACATTTGAAAAATTTACCGAGGTAGAAGTTGCTGATTTTGACCAAGAACAAATTGCCACCTTTGCAACTAACTGGTTTAAAAATAAGCCCATCAAACCAGAAAATTTTATTAAACATATTGAATATAATGAACCTATTCAAGAACTTGCCACAAATCCCTTGCTACTCACCTTACTCTGTTTGGCATTTGAAGAATCAGGAGATTTTCCGGCAAATCGTTCTGAGTTATACAAAGAAGGACTAGATGCACTTCTAAAAAAATGGGATGCCAAGCGGGGTATTCAACGTGACCAGATTTACGGAAGACTATCACCTCAGCGCAAGGAAGATTTACTCAGTAAAATTGCTTTTACTACCTTTGAACGGAGTGATTATTTCTTCAAACAGAAAGTGGCAGAACAATACATCACAGAATATATTATAAATTTACCGGATGCCAATAATGACCCAGAAGCATTGCAACTGGATAGTGAAAAAATTCTCAAATCAATTGAAGCTCAACATGGATTATTAGTAGAAAGAGCGAAGGGTATTTACTCTTTTTCTCATTTAACTTTTCATGAGTATTTCACAGCTAGAGAATTCATCTTAGTCCAACAATCATCAGATGATGCTTTGCAAAGTCTGGTTAGTCATTTTACTGAAAAACGCTGGCGGGAAGTTTGTTTATTAGCGGTCGAGATGTCACCTCATGCAGAGCGTTTATTGCTGTTTATCAAGAAAAACATTGATATGTTAGTAAATAAATATGAGAAGTTCCAGCAGTTTCTGATATGGGTAAAAAATAAGTCTCTTTCTGTTCAGGGTTCTTACAAACCAGCAGCAGTTAGAGCTTTATATTTTGTCCTCTACCTCGACCCCCATCTCGACAACGACTCTCTCGACCTGTATCTTCACCTCGACCTCGACATTACCATCGATCCATTTTTCGACTTCGACTTCGACATCGCCCTCTACCAATCCCTCGACTTCCACCTTTACCTCAAGCAAAACAACTCTTTTGACCACGACCACTCCTTCTCCCGAACCCTCGACCTGTGCCTCGACTACGACCTCTCTCGAACCCTTGACCCAAAACTCAATCATTCTCTACAACAACTCCAAGAGCAAATACCAGACAGAGACGAAGATATAAAAGGTTATATGAATTGGTGGAAAACTAATAGTCAAGCATGGAATGAAGAATTAAGAAATATCATGATTAAATATCGCAATATTGGTCATGATTGGCAGTTCAGCGAAGAACAAAAAGAACTACTGCAAAAATATCATGATGCCAATAACTTTCTACTAGAATGCTTAAATAGTGATTGTTATGTCAGCCATAATGTGCGCCAATATATAGAGGATACTTTGCTTTTACCTATGGCAGATATAGAAACAATAAAATTAAGCGGTAGTTACTCGTTGAAAAATTAGTGAGGGTTATACCGTTTCAGTGATTTAATCCTTACTATCACGCCATAATAATTAAGATATAATGGTTTTTAATGATCACTCATATAAAAAATTGATCGTCGTTCTATGGTCGTAACATATTTATCAAATTTAGGTCGAAATAAAACTTCTTCTATTTCCGATAAAACAGAAGATGACATTAAAATCTTTCCTATATCTTGTGCTTGATCTAAAGCTTGACGCGCTTTGCTTGTTTTGGCAAGAACAGCACTGACGAGAATATTTGTATCTAAAACTAAATATTGTTTACGGTTCATTAATTA
>NZ_VIKW01000015.1 GCF_009711975.1 Anabaena sp. UHCC 0204 | reverse complement strand
ACCTAATTCTGAATTAGAGAATATCCAGACTTTTGCAGAACCAGAAGAAACTGATATTCAGACTTTCTCGGAAACACCTAATAATGAATTACAACAAATTCCTGCATTACCTACAACCATAGAAAGTATTGTTTCTACAAAACCACTAGGTTTATCAAAACCCATGATTCAACAAAGTAGCTTAATTGGATCTAATGCAATCTCTAAATTTAGTCGGGGAATAACTAGCACGATACAGAACACAAGAGAAGGAGAAACTTCCTATTTTTCAGAAAATAATGTACTCGATAGTTCAACAAATAACATATCAAATAGTAGAGAAAATATTAACACTCCACCATTTAGACTACAAAAAAAATCAGACAATAGTAATCAGCAACATAATCAACAATCAAAACCATCCGTAAATAGCACAGAAATACCCAATTCTTGGTCAAGTATTGACGAACTTATGGGTAATAGTCACTCTATATATAATCAAATTCATACTACCGAACCCAGTATACAGATGTCTTCCTTCTCTGCTAAAGAAAAAGAAAACTTTGATTCAGGAATATCAGATAATTTAACAAATACTAACACAGAATATTATAATAGTGACTATAGTAATACTCGTAATAGTCATGGTATAGAATCTTTGATCCAGATGGCCTCAGCCACAGTGGGACAAGAGACAAGTACGAATCAAGCAGTATCATATGTTGATAGCTCTAGCACAGCAGAATCTCAAACACATTCAGATCATAAAGACGATAATGAAGACTCAAAAAACCTAGAAATATTAGCAAGAGAGATATATGGTTTTATCCGACAGCGTTTAGAAATAGAGAGAGAAAGAAGTCGAAATTACTATTAATTATTAGACAATATCCACTTGCATAAAATATACACCAACAACTAATATGGCAACTCCAATTAAAGCTAAACTTCTATCTATTGACACTGGTTATCATATCGAATTTATGTTCAATCCAAATCAGCTAGATTTTAGTCGTAGTATTAGTTTAGAACAATCTCCTGGTGCGCGGACTGAGGAAGGAATGAACAAAACTAGTTTTAAGCATCCTAATCCTTATACATTGACTATCAGTAACATTCTCATAGATAGATATGAAAGTGGTGAAACTGTTATTAAAGACATAGAAGCATTTAAAAAATCTGTCGAATTCGGTGTAGAAATAGATGGTGTAAAACGACCTCCTCTTTATTTATTTACTTGGGGAGGTCAAAATTATTTGAAATGCTTTGTCAAAACCTTAAAATATAAATTAACTATGTTTAATGCCAATGGTTTACCAGTGAGAGCATTTGTGGATTTAACCTTAGAAGAAATAGATTTATCTAGTAAAAAAGGACCAGGAGGTACACCAAATCCTACCCCAGATCAGAAAAAACAAGATAATCGTAATAACAAAACTAAGAAATAAAATCATTGATCGATCTAGACCATTATCCAATCTACAGTAAAATACTATGACAGCTAGTTATACATCTAAACCAATTTTAAAAATTGATGGAGCATCTGCTTCACCGGAATTAATGGAAGATATTCTTCAAATTTCAGTTGAAGAAAGTTTACATTTACCAGGAATGTTTACTTTAGTCATTAATAATCCTTATCTATCAGGACGTGAAAGTACAGAACCAGCAGGGAAACATCAAAAGTTGTTTGAAATTGGTAAAAAAATCAAAATAGGATTTAGTTCTGCTACTACAGATCAGTTTCCAGATCGGACTCAAGGTTATCTTATAGATGGGGAAATTACAGCAATGGAGACACACTTTACCAGTGGTTCTCAAGCCCCAATTATCATTCGAGGATATGATATTTCCCACCGATTACATCGGGGGCGCTATAATCGGTCATTTCAAGATATGACAGATACAGATATTATTAATAAGATTACTCAAGAAGTAGGTATACCCAGTGGTACTATTGATCAAACTGGAATTAAACATAAATACATTTTCCAAGAAAACCAAACTAATATGGAGTTTTTAAAAGAAAGGGCAGTTCGCAATGGATTTGAATTTTTTGTCCAGGACGGAAAACTGAACTTTCGTAAACCAAAAAGTGATGGGGAAATAGCACTTAAATGGTTAGAGGACTTGGAAAGTTTTCGAGTTAGAGTTAGTAGTAGTCAACAAGTGAAAGAAGTAGAAGTTCGTGGTTGGGACTACATGAAAAAACTACCTATTGTCGAAACTGTTAATGCAGAAAAAGTTTTTACAGAGACAGATCATGGTAAAGGTAGTAAAAAAAGTACAGCTTTTAATAGCGCACCTAAAATGATTGTCGTCGATCAACCTGTATTCGCCTCTGGAGAAGCAAAGAAGATTGCTCAAGGTCTATTTGATGAATTAGGTGGTGAATTTGTTCATGCTGATGCTAGAGCATTAGGAAACCCCAAGATTCGTCCTGGGCAAGTAGTAAAACTAGAAGGTATGGGAAAATATAGTGGTAAATATTATGTGACTGAAACTCGCCACCTTTATGATGAAAGAGTATATACAACAGAGTTTAGTATTAGAGGGTTACGTGGTGGTGATCTCTTGTCTATTTTATCCCCAGCGACTCACCTTCAACCTGGACAGACTCTTTTAGTAGGAATAGTTAGTAATAATAAAGATCCTGAAGGATTGGGTAGAGTTAAGGTAAAATTGCCCACTCTTACAGAAGATCACGAAAGTAATTGGGCAAGAATAGTTGGACATGGAATAGGTCCAGATCGAGGCAATGACTGTTTGCCAGAAATTAATGATGAAGTATTAGTAGGATTTGAACATGGCGATATTCATCGTCCTTATGTATTAGGTGGAGTCTGGAACGGTAAAGATAAACCACCTGAAAAGATAGATGATACAGTTGTAGGTGGTAAAGTCAGACTACGAACATTTAAAACTCGGACTGGTCATAAAATGCAATTTGTAGAAGAAGCAAAAGGTGCAGTAAAAGCTGGTTTTGAAGTTAAGACAACTAAGGGTCATAAAATCAACATTAATGATACAGAAGAATGTGTGACAATTACCACTAATGGCAATCACAAAATAATATTAGATGATAAAAATAGGAAAATCGAAATTAAATCTAGTGGTGGTCATAGCTATGTTTTGGATGATAGCTCAAGGAGTATTAGCATGAAATCAGCAGGTAGTATAAAACTTGATGCGACAACTACTATTGATATTAATGCTAATGCTAGTATTTCTATTAAAGGTGCTGTAATTAAACTCAATTAAAACAAAGGAAATTTCTATGGGTAAACCCGCAGCGAGAATAACGGATAAAGTCGCCCACCCTTTACCAGGAATGTTGACACCAGGTCCTGGTAGCGTCAATGTGTTTATTGGTGGTTTACCTGCATGGAGAGGTGTCCCACAAGCTATTGCTTCGGCTTTACAGTCTGCTAAAAAAATATCTGATACTACGATTCAAGTAGCTGAATCTGCCACTAAAGCCGCAACTGGTACACCAGGAATGCCGGCAGCTAAAGCGGCGGAGGAAGCCACTAAAGCGGCAGCCGCGGCGACTATGGGTAGCACTATTAGCAGTAGTGCTGCTGGTGCTGATATTCATGTTTGTATGACACCTTTACCAATCCCACCTCATGGACCTGGAGTGGTGATTGATGGTAGTGCGACAGTTTTGATTAATGGTTTACCTGCCTGTTTTCTAGGCTGTACGATTTTAGAAGCTGTTGGTCCACCAAATAAGATTGTTAATGGTTGTGCGACTGTTTTAATTGGTTAATTTTCATGGGAATTTATAGTTATGGCCAAAGAGAATGTAGTAAGACTATTTAGAAAAGTGCAAATTGATGCCGATTTAAAGCAAAAACTAAACTCAGCGCCAAATCTGGAAAAATTTGTGCAAATGGCTCAAGAACATGGATATGATTTTACCCTAGAAGAATGGCAAGATGTAACTAGGTTTCAAGTTGAAGAATTACAGGGTAATTTATCGGAAATCCCTGGGATTTAGTCTGGTTAGGACTTATAAAAATGATATATTATAAGGTGTTTTAGACTTAATAATTTGTTAATGATTAACAGGTTTCCGATATCTAAAACACCGACTAAAAGACATTTAGTTTAATACTTCTTGGATAAGTCCTATTTTTTTGATTCAAATATTGTAGCAATAATCAGAGGAACAGGGAGCTATTGTGATTAATCGGCATTTAAATACAGTTTTTCTCATACTTCCTGGACTAATAATAGTAGGCAATATTGCTGCTAGTGAAGCCAGTTCTAATAATAGTTACAATCAGATTTTTACGCCATATTTACAACAGATTAAAAATCAGTTAGAACCAGGTTTATTATTGCGTTTACCTTCGGAAGTTCCAGCTATTTATCTTTCAGCAGAAAAACAAAGTAATTATCGAGTGAAGGTTTCTCCCTCTTTAGTTAATCCTGGTATAACTGTTAGCATTTTTAATTGTCAATTAGAATCTCAGGCTTGTTTAGTTGGTAGTTTGTCTGTTAATTCTCCAGCTTCTTTAGGTAGTCGTGAAGAACTCAGCGAACATCAAAATAGCGGCTCAAAAATTATTCTCAAAGAGAAAATTAGTGGTTATTTAGTAGCTGGTGAAAAACAAAATCCTCCTTCTGAATTTTCTTCAGTTATGTGGGAGCAGGATGGCTTAATTTCTAGAATCAGATTTCGGCAAAATTCCCAAAATATTGTTGCTGTAGCTAACTCTATGGCCGCCGCAGTACCAATTAATAATTTAACAAATATTCCTGATCTAGCTATTAATAATATAACTGCAACATCTATTCCACCAAAATCTGAATTACCAAATAAACCACCTGATTCAACGATACAAATTTCCGAACCAAGTCAAAATGTACCAACATCAGAGGTAGAAACTCAGATATCAGAACCAAATCAAGATAGTAAAATTACTTCTAAAGATAATTCTGAATCTGCTACTGAATTTATTGCTCCGACAACAGAAAAAAAAGTAACTCCTACACCACAAACTCCAGCAAAAATAGCACTTATTCCGATTCGTTTAATTAAAGTTACTGGTAATACAGTTTTTAGCGAAGATAAAATTAATCAAGAAATTCAAAAATTTGAGGGTAAAGATTTTACTCCAGAAGAGTTGGGAGAGAAATCTAAGGAAATTGCTGATACTATCAAGGAACTTTATCAAAAAAATGGGTATATTGCAACAGCAAGACCATTGCCAGATCAAACAATTAAAAATGGTGTTATTGAGATTAATGTTACTGAGACTCGGTTGGTAAAGATAGAGATACTAGGTACGGAAATATTAAAATCTTATGTGATGAGTCGGCTACAATTAGCTACAGGAGAAACTTTCAATGCCGGCAAAATTGAAGATAAATTAAGACTACTAAAACAAGATCCCCTGTTCACTAATGTTGAAGCAAATTTAAGTGATCCACCTGAAGATGAAAATAATCCGCAGAAACTTAATGATGGGTCAAAGATACTGGTAGTTACAGTTAAAGAAGCACCTACTTTAGCTACTAATATCAGCGTTGATAACCAATCTCCTGCTACTATCGGTTCAGAAAAAGTGGGTGTTGGTTTCAGTTATCGTAATGTCACAGGATTGGGAGATATATTTGCAGCTAATTACAGCACTACTTTTACTGGAGGAAGTAAGGTATTAGATTTTGGATATCAAATTCCTGTGAATTCGATGAATGGTCAAGTGCAACTCAGAGCATCTTTTAATTCAACAAAAATTACTCAATCCCCATTTGATGAGCTAGATATTAAAGGAGAAAAACAGATTTATGAAATATTTTATCGTCAACCAATAGTCCGAACTTCTCAAAAAGAGTTGGCTTTATCTTTAGGTCTGAGTGTTGATAATGGTCAAACTTTTACTTTTGATCAACCAACTGCTTTTGGTTTTGGTCCTAATGAAGATGGTGTCAGTCGTAGTAGTGTTATTTCATTTCGTCAAGATTATACTAGTCGTGATCTGCAAGGAGCTTGGTTCTTAGACTCAGAATTTAAGATTGGGACTGGGCTATTTAATCCTACTTCTAATAAAGAACCTGTTCCTGATGGATATTTTTTCAGTTGGAGTGGTCAAGTACAACGATGGCAACAACTGAGTCCTAATAATTTATTAATTATCAAAGCTAATTTACAACTGACTCCAGATGGGTTGTTACCTTCTCATCAGTTTATTCTTGGTGGTGGTCAATCAGTCCGTGGTTATCGGCAAAATACTCGTTCTGGTGATAATGGATTGTTTTTCTCTATTGAAGATAGAATTACTTTAAATTCGACATTTAAAGTTGCACCGTTTTTAGATTTGGGAAAAGTTTGGAATGCTTCTCAAAATCCTAATGAATTATCAAAACAAACATTTTTGATCAGTTCAGGTATAGGGTTGATTTGGCAACCTTTACCAGGACTTAATTTACGACTTGACTATGGTTTTCCTTTTATTAATCTTGAGGATAAAGGTAATAATATTCAGGATAATGGATTTTATTTTAATATTAATTATCAACCATAACTGCTGGCAATAATTGAGAATGGACAATTAATTACAAAAAAAGGGAACAGATAAGAAACAAAAGTGGCTGAGTTTAAAGCTCAGTCAAGAAAAATTTGATTATGGCTGATTGAGAGGAGGCAATTTGGGCAAAAACATTGCAGAATAAAGATAGAGATATCATAAAACCGCAAAAAACGGATTGTTTTATCCGTATAAATCCTGATAAAATTCCCTGATGTTAAACCTAAAACATCCTCAAAACACTAACCTGGGATGGTCTTTGGATCAACGAGATCCAAGGTTCATCGAGTCTATGATGCCTATCCTGGGCTTGTTATATAATTGTTATTTTCGAGTCCAAACTAGTGGCTGGGAAAATGTCCCCGATGAAAAAATCCTGATTGTTGGTTCTCATAATGGCGGACTTGCATCTCCTGATACTTCTATGATGTTGTATGATTGGTTCCGCCGCTTTGGTGTGAAACGACCGATTTATGGCTTGATGCACCCTAAAGTTTGGGATGTATTCCCTCCAGCAGCAGAAATGGCGATGAAGGCTGGCGCAGTGAGAGCGCATCCCAAAATGGCTTATGCTGCTTTGCGGTCTGGTGCTAGTGTCTTAGTTTATCCTGGTGGTGCGGAGGATGTCTTTCGACCTCATAGGATGCGGGATAAAATTTATTTTGCTGAACGCAGGGGGTTTATTAAGTTGGCGCTACGGGAAAATGTGCCTATTGTCCCGGCAATTTCCTGGGGGTCGCATGATACCTTGATTGTTCTAGCTGATATGTATAAAATCATGCACCAATTTCATAAAATGGGGATGCCTTGGCTGCTTGGGATTGATCCGGTGGTTTTTCCCATTTATCTGGGATTACCTTGGGGATTAGCCATTGGACCTTTGCCTAATATTCCTTTGCCTGTGTCTATCTATACAAGGGTTTGTCCCCCAATTGTGTTTGAACGCTATGGAAGAGAAGCCGCAAGCGATCGCACTTATGTGAATGAATGTTATGAGTTAGTCAAAGGTAAAATGCAGCAGGAATTGGATATTTTAATCCAACAAGCTACCTGTTAATATTACCCTGGCGGTTCTTATAACTGGGTATTTTTAACTAACTATACCCTGTAAAGAACCGCTTTCTTCTCTGACAAGATGGCCGTCTTCCATATAAACAATGCGGTCAGCAATATCTAAAATCCGGTTATCGTGGGTAACAAGTAAAATTGTACAACCATGCTCTTTGGCTAATTTTTGCATTAATTCTACTACATCCCGTCCCGACTGTTTATCAAGTGCGGCTGTGGGTTCATCAGCTAGGACGATTTTCGGTTGACTTACTAATGCACGAGCGATCGCAACCCGTTGTTTTTGTCCCCCTGATAAGTTATCTGGATAGTAATTAAGGCGATCTCCTAATCCTACTTCTTCTAGCATTTTTTGTGACTGCATTAACATTTCTTTTGCAGTTATTTTGGGCTGTAATTCTAAACCCATTCTCACGTTTTGGATGGCTGTTAAGCTACCATGTAAATTATGGGCTTGGAAAATATAGCCATTACTGCGTCGGGCTTGAGTTAATTGTTGGGAATTAGCGTTACATAGTTCATTACCTAATATTTGCAAATTTCCAGATTGAGCAGAACGCAATCCACCGGCTAAGGTTAATAATGTGGTTTTTCCAGATCCAGAGGGACCTGTCATGATCACAATTTCTCCTGTATTAATGGTGAGGTTGATATTAAATAATACTTGTTTTCGCAGTTTTCCAGTTCCAAAATAATGGTCAAGGTTTTGGATGAAAATTACTGGTTTTTGAGGGTTAATAGTTTGCATAATTAGGTTTTCAGGATTTTTTTGCACGCAGAGACGCAGAGGCGCAGAGAGGAGTTTAAAACATATCGGCTGGATCGGCTGATTGTAGTTTACTGGTGGCTATAGCGCCGGAAATTATACACATGATGATTGTCATTAGAAAAACCATTAATGCTCTAGCTAAGGTCATGTATATGGGTAATTTGGTGGCGTTTCTTGCTAGTTGATAAAGTCCTATTGGTAATATTAATCCGGGAATGAAGCCTAATGCTGCTAAAATTATGGCTTCTTCAAAAATTACGCCTAATAAATATGAGTTTTGATATCCCATGGCTTTAAATGTGGCGTATTCTTTGAGATGGGAATTTACGTCTGTGGAGAGAACTTGATAAACAATGATCACACCGACAATAAATCCCATTGATACGCCTAATGTGAAAATAAAGCCGATGGGACTTTCTTTTTTCCAATATGCTTCTTCAAATTTGATAAATTCTTGGCGGGTGAAAACTTTTACATCTTGATTATCTTGGAGATGGGATTTTAATGCTGCTGCTACTTGTTCTGGTTCATATCCTGGTTGAATATAAATTAAGCCAAGGTTGATACTTCCTGCTTTGCGTCTAGGAAAGATCCGTAGAAAGTTTTCATCACTAGAAATTATTGTTCCATCAGCCCCAAATGATGCTCCTAATTTAAATAAACCACTAATATTAATTGTCCGTTTATCTATTTCTGTGGTGACAATTTGACCTGCATCTATTTGACTCAAAATTTGAGCATAATCTCCTCTCGCACCACGATCAAAAAGAAAATGATCGGGTAATTTAATTTTATCTAATTGGGTGTTGATTTCTGGTATATTTAATACAGGTTGTTCGGGATTAAAAGCGATCGCTTGAACTGTGGTTTTTCGTCTCGTTTGGGGATTTTTCCAAGTAACTAGACCGATATACATGGAGTCGGCAGATTTAACACCAGGGACATCAGCAGCTTGATATAACCTTCTGCGGGAAAAGGTGGACATATTTTGCATATTTCGGCTTTGCGGACTGATCAAAACGATGTCTGCAAGCACAGCCCGGTTTAAGGTGGTATTGCTGTCATACAAGGCATTTTGAAAGCCAAGCTGCATAAAAATTAGCACATCTGCAAAGGCAATTCCCGATATAGCAACTAATAAGCGACTTCTACTATGGTTAAGTTGCAACCATCCCAGCGGTGTGCGTCTTTGGATTGCTTGAATAAATCCTATCATAGTGAAATTACCGCCTTAACTTGCAAATTGGTAAATTTTGCTGCTTTCTTGCTTGAGGCTTCATCTAGCTGGACATGAACTTCTACTACTCTAGAATCAATATTTTCACTAGGATCAGAATTGATAATATTTTGCCGTTGCACTTTCCAGCCAACCCAATCTACTTTTCCCTGTAATTCTCCAGTCAGGGAGTTACTAGATATTTTTACCTCTTGTTGGGGACGGATTTTACTAACATCACTTTGGTAAACTTCAACTACTGCATACATCTGATTTATTTGCCCAAGTTCGACAATGCCGTTATTGGATACTACTTCACCTGCACGGGTATAAATGTCAAAAACTACACCATTTTGAGGTGCTTTAACATAAGTTTGATCTAAATTTGCTTTTGCTTGTTGGGCTGCGGCCATTGCACGGTTAACCTCGGCTTTGGCTGCGGCTATGTCTACTGGACGGACTTCGGCTATTTTATTTAATGTGGCTTGGGCAGAAATGACTTGTTTGCTACCTGTGGCATTAATTCGGGTGAGGGCGGTTTTAGCTTCACTAATTTGCTGACGTCCCGTGCTATCAATGCGGTTGAGGTTAGCTCTAGCTTCGCTCAGTTGTTGGGTAATAGTATCAACACTGAGACGTTTACTATCAAATAATGACTGAGAAATTGCCCCATCCTGGTAAAGTTGCTGATAGCGTTGCCATTCTACTTGAGCATTTTTCAGTTCTGCTTGTAATTTATTAATTGTAGCTTGTTGTGCGCTTGTTTCTCCTTGCCATTGCGCTTCTAATCTCGCAACCGTTTGTCTTTGTCCAGATTCATCTCCGAGTTTTTGCGCCTCTATTCTGGCAATATCGGCTTTTTGGGCTTCTATTTCACCTGTTTTCGCGCCTTGTTGGACTTTTTCTAAGTTTACCTGGGCAACTTTCACTGCGGCTTGGGCTTCTTGAAAAGCGGCTTGGAGACGGGGACGATTATCTAAAATGGCGATGATTTGCCCTGCTTTTATGTTATCCCCTTCTTTGACTAAAAGTGTCTCTACTCGGCTACCTTGACTAGATGTAGGTGCAGAAAGTTTGATGACTTTGCCTTTGGGTTCAATTCTTCCTAATGCTGTCACCGTTTTAATTTGTGGTGTAGTTATTTGGGCAGCTTGGATTACAGTATTTTGAGATTGGACTTGTGAAAATCTATACCCTTTGATTCCTAAAATTGTCATAATTATAGCTGTTGTCAGCATGATCAATTGCCGGGAACTAGGTTTCCAGAATGCGGAATCTTTAGCTGTTATATCACGCACCATAAGTTTTCCCCTATGATTTAAAATGGGAAGTAAACTAATCAGTTTAGTTATACAACTAAACTAAACCGTCCATTACAATCTTGTCAAGAGTTATTACCAAAATAATTAATCTTATATGCGAAAAAAGAATAAGGAAGTTGAAGAAATTCCTGTAGAAAGATTGCTGTTAGTAGAAAAAGTTGATGCTATCTTGGCTGGTGCAATGCAGGAATTTTTGGCAAATGGTTACGCAGCGACAACGATGGATAAGGTGACAGCAGCCGCAGGAGTGTCGAAAACAACGGTATATAGCTACTTTCAAGATAAGGAAGGATTATTTACGGCGCTGATTGAAAAATTAGTGCAGAAAAAATATTTGGCAGTTTTTAACCCCCAAGATCCGCAATTTCTCGCAGGAGAACCGGAAATAGTTCTGCGTCGGATTGCTAACAATATTTTAAATAGTATTGGTTGTTCACAGGAATTATTGAGTTTTGTAAGGTTGATTATTGCCGAATCTGGGCGTTTTCCCTCATTAGCGCAGGTTTTTGTTCGCAATGTAGATAAAACTGGTTTAGATACAATTACCCAATATTTTGCGGCGCATCCAGAATTGCAATTACCTGATGCAGCGGTGGCTGCAAGGATTTTTATGGGTACTTTAGTGCATTTTAAGATTATTCAGGATATGTTGCATGGTCGAGATATTTTACCAATGGAGAGCGATCGCTTGATTGATAATCTAGTTAATTTAATCACCAGTAACAAAATAGATATACATGGTGATAAGTATTCAGGAACAAGGCATAAATCACCCAGACGTAAGCGGACACCAGGGGGCAAATTTGAGGCTGATTATGGTTCTGAGTCTAAAAAGTTGCGGTCTATCCGGCTTACAGATACCGCTTGGGCAAAGTTGGATGAATTAGCAGCAACAAATAATTTAACTCGCAGCGAGATGATTGAAATCTTTGCCCGTCAAGGATTTGGGGATAGTCAGGAATCGGTAGAATAGTATTGTATATACATGGATGAAATTATGGGAATTGAGGTAAGAGCGATCGCACCTAAAAAGAATAAATTTCAGTACCTAATATGCAAAATCTAGACAAAACCATCTTTTACATTTTGGATCATCTAGCGATCGCCCATCATCGCCCAAAAATCACCTTTCCATACATGAAACTCATCCGCCATATTTAGTTATTCCTGTCAATGCGTAAGTCCTAACTCTGTATCTAAACTTACTAAAACCACTTAGCTAACAGTAGTAAAAATAACGGCAATACTGACAAACCATAGATTATCTTGATATGGTAAGCCTGCAAAGTTTTTAAACATAAGCACCCGCTACTGGTTATAATTTCCTATAAGAAGTTGAAAAAACTCTTAAGATTAGCGTAAAAATTACATTAAAATAAAGATTACGCTTCTATTAAACTGACTAGCTGATACCCAAATTAGGAGGAATATATATGGCGCTTGTACCAATGCGGTTGCTTTTGGATCACGCTGCTGAAAACGGTTACGGCATTCCAGCTTTTAACGTTAATAATTTAGAGCAGATTCAGGCAATCATGAAGGCGGCGGCTGATACAGATAGCCCCGTAATCTTACAAGCTTCTCGCGGCGCTCGTAACTATGCAGGGGAAAACTTCCTCCGTCACCTGATTTTGGCTGCGGTAGAAACCTATCCAGAGATTCCCATTGTCATGCACCAAGATCATGGTAATGCTCCTTCTACCTGCTACTCAGCAATTAAGAACAACTTCACCAGCGTCATGATGGATGGTTCTTTGGAAGCTGACGCTAAAACCCCAGCAAGTTTTGAGTATAACGTTAAAGTTACCAGCGAAGTAGTGAATGTAGCTCACTCTTTGGGTGTGAGTGTTGAAGGTGAACTAGGTTGCTTAGGTTCTTTAGAAACCGGTGCTGGTGAAGCTGAAGATGGTCACGGTTTTGAAGGTACACTAGACCATTCTCAACTGTTAACTGACCCTGATGAAGCTGTTAGCTTCGTAGAAGCAACTCAAGTAGATGCTTTGGCTGTTGCTATCGGTACTAGCCACGGTGCTTATAAGTTTACCCGCAAACCCACTGGTGAAATTTTGGCTATCAGCCGCATTGAAGAAATTCACCGCCGTCTACCTAACACCCACTTGGTAATGCACGGTTCTTCTTCTGTACCTGAAGATTTGATTGCACTGATTAACCAATTTGGTGGTGCTATCCCTGAAACCTACGGTGTACCTGTAGAAGAAATTCAAAAAGGTATCAAGAGTGGTGTTCGTAAAGTAAATATTGACACCGATAACCGTTTGGCTATCACCGCTGCTGTGCGTGAAGCTTTGGCTGCTAATCCCAAGGAATTCGATCCTCGTCACTTCCTCAAGCCTTCTATTAAATATATGCAAAAGGTTTGTGCTGACCGTTATGTACAATTTGGTACTGCTGGTAACGCAAGCAAGATTAAGCAAGTTTCTTTAGAAGATTTTGCTGCTAAGTATACTAAAGGCGAATTGGTAATGAGAGCGGCTGCTAAAGTTTAATCTTTCTCAGCAATAAATTAGGGTATAGCTAGACTATACCTTGACAACAAAAAACCGGGGGCATTTCAGTTTCCCGGTTTTTTGTTGTTGTAAAATAGGTGAATTTTTGGCTTCCTCAGTTGTAGTAACTGGCGCGAAATAGAGGAATAGGAGATTGGACGATTATGCTTTTACCGTCGCTTGTTGTTGCTGCTTACGTTTAAGCAAAGAACCTGCACCTATTGCACCAAAGGCAAACAAACCTAATACAGAAGCAGGTTCAGGTACAGAAGTGCTTGGTCCTGTTGATGGCAGTGATGCAGAACCAAATATCTGACTAGAAATACCAGTAACATTTTGATTAAATGTACCTGATCCTGTTGTTGGATTAATAACTATCTGCTGTCTATTAGCAGTGTAACCATATAAAGTCCCATCGTCATCAAAAGCTAAACCATAGACATCACCAAAACCAATATCTCCAATCTTGTTAGCTATACCATTTAAACCAATAGACCACAAGCTATCACCTGCTGATGTAGCTAGAAATCTATTATTTACAGGGTCGTACACTATATCACCACTGCTACTAAATCCAGAGATATTAGATACTAAAGAGGCTGCACCTGTTGAGGTATTAACGCTGTAAAACCTAGAACCACCAGTTCCATAGAGTGTGTTGCTAGTAGTAAATCCTAGCCCATTCATATTTGATACACCCAAATTACCAATTAGTGAGGATGTACTTGTGGTTTGGTTAACTTTATACAGTTGACTAAAAGTCACCCCAAAAATCTCTTCTGAATTAGATAAAGCTATATCAGTAAATACTGGACCACTAGCAATTTGAGTAAATACTCCTGTTGCTTGATCTACAGTACCAACTTTCCCGTCGTTAGTAGAAACGAAAAAAGAAGTGGCCTGTGCTGCATTTGATGTTCCTAAACCAAGGACTGTTGCTCCAATCAGACTTATTGATAACTTCTTGATCAAATTCGATATGGGCATGATTCTTATCTCCTGAAAAAGTAAATGTTGATAGTATTAAACAGGTAAAGACTACCTATCAATATATTTAGAATTCAACTACGGTAATTTTACATACCGCTGATCTGAGTACCTTAACTAACAACATATTTTCATACCAGCATCAAGCAAGGTCAAGAGTTTAAGACTATCTTCACAGAAAAAACATAATTCAATATACTGACGAATCAGTTGTAATTGCTCCAAGTCAGTGGTTTGCACCGCAATAAGACGTAAAATTTGTGTAAAGATTTGATGAAGTTAGCATGAAATTAGCGAGCAAGAGACCCACACCACAAAGCCTCTATCAGATCCAGTCTCTCCAGGACTGACGCAACTGTTACATTGGTAGGGTGCGTCAGACTGCATAAATCCTGCAAATAAACAGATTCTTGATATCTGACGCACCCTACAACAGATTTTTGGTGTGACACTTGCGTAAGTCCTACTCTAAAAAAGTGAATATTGACAGTGTAGATACTCACAAGTGCGATTCGATATAAACTTTTTATAGTTAAAAACCACCTATTAATATATTTTGAGAACTGATTGCGGTGATTTGGCCACCGAGCTTGTCTGAGTACCTTCACTGAAAATATATTTTCATACCACCATCAGCGAGGTCAATAGTTTAAGACTATCTTTACAGAAAAAACATACTTAAATATACTGATGAATCAGTTGTAATTGCTTTAAGTCAGTGGTTTGCACCGTCATAAGACGTAAAATTTGTGTAAAGATTTGATGAAGTTGGTATGAAATTAGCGAGCAAGAGACCCGCACCACAATAAATCGAGACAATTGAGGAATATTAAAAACCGATATTGCAGGTTTCTTTCTCTAAAATTTAGCTTTGTCTATTAGCTAACAGAAATACCCATCACATTCTGCTATAAATAATTTTGCAAGTTTATATTATCAGCGCGTAAACATTCCCAGGGTGTGATCTGCCACAAACACCATTTTGAGGTAATGTATGCGCTATAAACCTTATGGAAAAAAACGGACTATTTCTGTTGTAGCTGCTGTTAAATTTGTCAGCTTTACGTTTTTTTTTGGAACATTAATATTTTGTGGTTTCTTTACAGGTTCTTTTCTGATCTCTTATGTTACATCCAGCTTAAACACTATTCACCCTACATCAATTCCTGGCATTAAAGACCAGGAAAACTGTGAAGCAACAGATAGAGTTTGGCGTGATAATAAATGTTGGGATTATGAACATAATCCCGCATTTTAAATTATTGCAATTGATACTTTTTGCTTTTTAAACAACCTTTAAAAATGGCAATATAGCTTCAAAAACTTCCACGGGGAATTCTTCATGGAGTCCTAGAGAACCGGGAACAACTACACTGTCTACATTTGGTAAAGCTGCTAATGCGTCCATTTCTTGGCGTGATTTGGGAGGACTAGATGCGCCAAGGATAGCCATAATGGGTATAGACAAGGATTGAACTAAAGAGAGAAATTCAGATTGAGTCCGAAATGTATCTATATTACCTGTCACAAAAGCCGCTGAAGCAAATCTCGCCCCCGGTTGCTGGGTACTTTGCCATTTTTTAGTGATAAAATTGGGTGTAAGTTTTGCCATATTCGTAAAAACGTGACGACTATACATCCAACTTAAAAATGATGGAGTAGTGTTGAGTTTATACAGTAATTGACCAATAATGGGAAATCTAATTATTCCCCTTACCATAGCTGCAATTTGCTGACTTGCGCCCATTGTTGGTAAAGGACCCCGCCAAGTTGGTGCGACTAAGACAATTTTGGCAAATATCTGCGGTTCTTTCAAAGCCAACTGGAGAATATAACCAGCAGCGTGGCCAGCACCAATTACGAAAATTGCCGTATTAAACACAGATTTTGCAAAATCTGCTAAAAATTGCTGATATATGACTGGTCTATAATCTAAACTAAGTCGAGAAGATTCCCCAAACCCAGGCCAGTCTATAACAGTGACTTGAAAATGGGGTGCAAGTAATCGTGCTAAATCTCCCATTTCTTCCCTTGTAGAAACGCTGCTAAAAGCCGGTAATAGCAAAATTGGTGAACCTTGACCAATGGTTTCATAAACCACTCGTAACTGTTGGTTTTCCCATTGCCAAAAATATTCCTGTACTTTGCCACCAAATGCACCAACAGCAGGATTTGTTAATAAATTAGTAGACATCTGATTAAGTTAGTCATAAAACAACTTTACCCATGCTCTAATCCCTAATCTCCTAATCTCTTAACTTTCTAACTTACATTCCAAAGCTTTTTTCTGCATAGTTTTAAAAATGTTGTAAAAACCATTAGCGCGAGAAGGTGTCAAACTCACATTTAAACCAGTTTCTTGAATAAAATCAGGAGTAAGTTGGACTATTTCTGTAGGTGTTGATCCATTTAATCCTTCGATCAATAATGCTAATAATCCCTTAGTTAATTGAGAATCAGAATCACCCTGAAACATCACTTTACCATCTTCTAATGAAGCTGTAACAAATACCTGAGAAACGCAACCAGGAACTTTGTTTTCTGGCAGTTTCTCAGCTTCTGGAAATGTTTGTAGCTTCTGAGCATACCATATTAACTGCTCATAGCGTCTTTTTGGTTCTGTAGCCCGTTGAAAGCGTTGGACAATTTTATTTAATGCGGGTGGTAAGGAATCAAGAGTTGAGGACATGATCAATTCAGGAAATAATTACTCTTATCTTAGCAATCACTAGCATTTTCGGACACCATAAGTATTAAAACAGCAAATATGAAAATTTTCTATTCAGTACAGCACTTGTTTATATTATAGATTGAAAACAACTGTTAAAATTTGTGACAAAGTAAGCAATTATATAGATTTTTTTTTGTCAATATTCAGATTATATTGTCAAGCATTCAAAAATATCAGGAGTAATTGAAATGTTAACTTCAACCTTAATCGCTACCGCTACCACTATCCCACCTCTAGAATGGAGTCCTACTGTTGGCATAATTATGATTATTGCCAATATCTTTGCTATTGCTGTCGGTAAATTTACTATTCAGCATCCTAACGCTAAACCAGAATTACCAGCACCTCAATTTTTTGGTGGTTTTGGTTTACCTGCGGTATTAGCAACTACTTCCTTTGGGCATATTTTAGGCGCAGGTATTATTTTAGGACTGCATAACATCGGCAAAATTTAGATTTTTCTGATGTTATAAATTAGGGAGAGAAATATATTTTTCTTCTCCCTTTTTCACTATTTATTATTATCCATTACCCATTCTTAGCTACTAATCGAACTAACTCGATATCCAAACTTAATGCTTCTGCTATTTGTTCTACATTTGCACCTAAGCTCAACATAAAAGGAATAGCTTCTAATTTGCCTTCTAGTTTGCCTTCTAATTTACCTTCTAATTTACCTTCTAACTTACCTTCTAGTTTGCCTTCTAACTTAGCTTCTTGATAAACTTTTGTTTTCTTTAATTCACTTAATCCTAACATTTGCTCAATCTCCTGCCGATTTTTTTGGGGAAATTTGTAAATAACTATTGTTTCTATCAATTCGATAAATTCTCTTTGGGTAATGGCTGAGGTTATTTGTTGTCTAGCGAGATTGATTAACTCCTTAGCTTTTGTGGCTGTACCTGACTCCGGTTCTATTAATAATTTAACAGTTTCAACGCCAATAGAGACTTCTGTTGTCGAGTCTAGTTCATCGAGATATATACATTGTATGCGTCCAGATGCCAGTAATTCAATATATCTTTCTGTTTCCCCTATATCTATGCTACGGGTAGGATAAACTAGAACACCTCGCCAATTGTTCGTAAGTTGAGTTTTATCAAGGTAAAGGAATGTTTCAGCAAGAAACCGAGAGTATATTTTTTTATCGGGTTGAAATTGAACTTCTAGGAAGTAGATAGGTAATGATGCTGCATTACCCTTGGGAATAAATACGCCGTCAATACGAAAAGCTAGTTGTTTAACTTCAACGGATGAAAATTGGTAAGTATTAGCGGTTTCTGTGGGTTGATTAATAAGTTCAAAGAAGACGCTGGGAAAACTTTGAAATAGACGATAAAATATGGTATCTGTTTTCACGAACTTTCTTAAATCCTGATTGATACTATCCTATAGGATAATAACCCGGATTGACGGCATGAATAAAATCACTCCCAGCTAGTGGCCTTCCCCGTTTATAAGCAGCTTCTTCTGGTTGTCCCCAACCTAATTGTAAAATAAGTTCTAAAAAATTGGGATTTTCCCATTTTAATAAAGTTGCCCATTCTGTTATTTGAGCAATTCTCTCGACATCTATTTTAGTAATTCTATCATGTTGTTTACCATTACTAAAACTCAAATATAAATCCATATCTACTGTTGTTAGATACCAAAAATCTAAAATTGAATTTTTGGCACTTTTTAATATTTCTAAGTCATTTTCTAAAGCTATCAATTCATTATTAATTTCTGGATAATGAAGAGTATTACCCTTGACTGTTATATCTTTCCAAATAATTCCAGAGACTTGATTTGCTCTTTGATATTCGTGAATGGAAGACTTAAAATCTTGATAAGCAGTAAATCTTTGTAATCCATCAGTTCTGATAAACTGGTCTATAAGTGGATTACCAGAAACTGTTACTTCTAATTTTAAACGTTCCCCTTTTAAACAGGCTTGGCGTTCGGTTGCCAAAATTTGAATTAACTCTTGAGTGGTGTAAGTATTTATCATCAGAACAAAACCTAATTAGTCATTAGTTATTGGTTATTAGTCATTAGTTGTCAACTAAGACTAATTGCTAATTTTGTGTCAGATGGTAGTGAAGATTGATTGAATATCTAATTATTATCTCTGGATGTCTATAAAAATGCCGTATCAGAAGCAACTAAAAATTATCATAACTTAATTTGAGCAGGAAAATGTGTAAATATTCAGCTTGTAGACTTATGATATAATTATACTCCCTATTCTAAGTATAATCATATTGAGTTTGACAATTTCTGAAAAATTACCTATATCTAGATTTTATTAATTGAAATTTTCCAAAGCTATAACATTACACCCAATATAACCAATTACTAAGGGGGATTTGTTATCTAAAAGTAATAAAATTTGTTTTAATATTTGGGGTAAATTTGCACCATAAATCCGGAATAAACTTTCTCGCAATTGCTTGATAATTTTTTCTCCAGCAATATCATCTGTCCCTGGGCGTAATAACCAATGATTTCGCAATATTTTTAAATAACTAATATCTTGATTTTCTGTACATTTTTTTATTTCATGAGTTGCATTTTCAACTAATTCATCTGTGACTATTTTCATTATTAATGGTTGCAATGTAAAGGAAGGTTCATAATCATTTACCCACTTTTCTAAAAGTGATTTTTGTTCTAATTCGATAATTTCTGTAAAAACTTTAGCAGGATCAATAGATACAATTAAGTGAGTTTGCAAGCGAGCAAAAGATATTGGTTCTTGCCAAATTGCTAACCAGTAAATAATTTCTTGTTCTAATTCTGAGAGGTTTTCTAATTGTTGTTTGAGGACAATACGCAAGCGATCGCCTACAATTAAGGTATTCTGATTAATAAATGCCGCTACATTACCAGAAAACATAGATTGAATTAACGGTGTTACCAGTTTTAAGCCTAAAGGATTACCGCGATAAAGTTGAATTAAGGCAGATATTCCTAATTCTTTTCCTGTAAATCCCCGTGAATTTAATAATTCTAAAGCTTCGGTTTTTGATAACCCATTTAAAGCCAGATTAGCAACTATTTTGGGATTGATTTCTGTATTATTTTGTTTTTTGCGACTGGTTGTAATTATACAACTTTGATGACGATGAAGGCTTAATTGTTGGATAAATTTATTTAATTCTAAATTTTCACTAATATTATCTATGCCATCTAAAACTATTAAACAGCGATGCTTTTGAAGATAATTGATAATTTGATAACTAGCAGCATTAATATCAGCAGTAAGAGGTAAATTAAACTGATTTAATAAATTAGCTAATAAATCACTAACTGAGAAGATATTATCAATAGATTTCCAAATTAAACAATTAAACTGAGACTGAATCTGATCTACTAAAGCTAACACAAGGGAAGTTTTACCAATACCAGCAATTCCCGTAATATTGATTAATTTACAACCATTTTTAATCCATTTGTCTAATTTTAATAATTCCTGATTTCTACCATAAAAACTTTCTACATTAGGCGCTTCATCCCAATCTATATAGGGTGTAGAATTATCTGTATTAATATCAGTTAAATCTGTGATAGTTTCCCAATTGCTAATTCCCACAGCTTGACAGATAGCGATGAAGATTTCTTTCTGAATGTGATCGCCTTGCCAAAATCGTCGTAAAGTAGCCTTAGAAGTATGAGCATCTTGCCACCATCTTGCAGTGCTGGTTTTAGTCCATCCTAACCGCTGACGGGCTTTATCAACAATTTCTAATCCTGTGGGTGATGCTTTAAGAGAATTGGACATATATTTTGAGATCAGAATTAATTATAGGGTAGAAAATAATATTAATTAATATTTATTTCATCAACAGATTCATTAACTCATCTATTTTGAGAAGATCCTGAATAATTTGCTTAACCATATTTACTTCATCTACGGGATTTATTGGTTGAATAATACTATAAAAACTAGCAGATTTATGAGCTACTTCACCTCTATTTTCTCCAAATGTGTTCATAGTAACAAGCCACGAAGTATCTAAATCCTTGATATCTAGCCCTATAGGTAAAAGTAAAGCTAGAAGATTTTTTTCTTTGAGTCCATGATTTTCATTAATAATCCTCTTAAAATTTGCCAAAGCTAAATCTATTTTTTTCTGGATTTTGATTTGTTCATCTTTAACAGTTTTATTTCCTTTTTTTGGACTCAGTGTTTCTGGTGGTGCATCCATAGTTAATCCAGAAAAACCAAGTAAACATATTAAAGTAAGATTAATCTTACCTGTATTATCCCAAATATTTTTGGCATTTTGAACAACTTCCCAAGCTCGATCTTCAAGATAAGATTCAATTTCCGCATGAGCTAAAACTCGGTATGCAACAGTTCTAGTTAGCTGTCTATCAGAATATAAACCTGTGAAACTAGGTTTTGGAATTAATTGCTTTTTAAGCCTACTTAATTCCTGGTTTAAAATACGAAATCTATTAGATTTAGGCATTTTTATAACCTACCTCAAACCATTGAAAATAATCCGATTATCAACAAGCTCAGGTAGATTAAACTCTATTTCTAAAACTTCTAAAAGACTTTCTCCCCATAATCTCAAACGATTGTAAGTTTCACGAGTATTATTAGTTGTTCGTTCAATACCTTCTCTAAATTGTCTATTTGATGAACATAATTTTTTAAACGCCTCTTCAACTGCTTGTTTATGTTCTTCAGCAGATTGTCTGATGATTTCATCAGAAAAATAAAAAGCCATTACATCTAAGATGGCTCTATTAAAATGTCCTTTGTATTTATTGTTGCTTAACCATTGCCGAGAAAAATTTTTTTCTCCAAAGATATGAATGGTTGTTTGCACTGCTTTCTCAAATTCGTTTACTACATTTTCAATATCATTATGTAATTTCTCCCAATCTTCATTAAGTCTTTCACAAGTCATATCTAAAAAATATTTCAGATTACCACGATATTCAGACAGAAAATAATGGAATCCTACATAACGCAATAACAAATCAACGTCACGCATCCGAAAATCAGGGTTTTTAGATTTGAATATTTTTTTAAGAGCCTGGCTTTTAATAGATTGATCATCTAAAAAATTAATGAACTCACCTGGATGCAGTGCTTGTCTGAGTTCTTGAGGAGATAAAGGAGTGCTTTCTACATTCAACCGTAGAAATACTTTATAGAGAAAATTTTCGCTTTTCCAATTCCGAATTAATATGGTACGAATAGTTTGATTATCAAGAGCATTTTGTTCCATTCGGAAGGAAATATTATTTTCTATATTCTCATAAGTGTATCCATTTAGATCAGTTCTAAATTCCAAATCTTTCAACGCAAAACCATTATTTGAAGTTTCACTGCTACCATAAAATTGTAGGATTGTGAGTAACCGTTGTTTACCATCAAGAACTATAAACTTGCCACGTTCTTTTTGATTAGCTGCTAATACTATTTGTGGAACAGGAAACCCAAGCATCAGTGATTCTATAAACCTGCTTTTACGAGTTATATTCCAGGCATCTCTTCTCTGAAATTTGGGATTTAACTGTATATTCTCACGAACCATTTGATCAAATATTGTTGCTGTTGTCCAGTCAGTTCCTACTACAACAACTTCTGAGATTTCTTCTAATTGTGATTTGTAATTTATAGAAGAATCCGAATTAATATCTTGATCTTCACTTTCTTCAAAAAAAGTTACTTCTTCTTCCGGAATAAAGGTATTTTGCATAATTATGTAGAAAATCATAATTGATGAATTAATTATAATAGATTTGTTTGACTAATTATTGAAAATTAATAACCCTGAACCTACCAGTGAGCAGCAACTGAGCATAAAACTGAGCATATCTCCCCACAAAACCAACCTACGCTAGAGACATACAAACAATAGCGACAGGTAAAGACTATGACTCGCAACTTAGAAACTCAAACCAGTGGTTTATACATTCAAAACCTTAACCAGCAAGCGATCGCTTTTCCCCTCAAACACACCGAAGTTAAAGCTAAAGTTAATGGTAATATCTCGCGGGTAGAAGTTACCCAAAGCTTTGAAAACCCCTTTACAACTACCTTAGAAGCTACATATATTTTTCCCTTACCCGATGAAGCTGCTGTTGATGATATGTTGATCAAGATAGGCGATCGCACAATTCAAGGCAGTATCAAAAAACGCCAAGAAGCACAGCAAATATACGAGCAAGCTAAACGGGAAGGACGCACCGCAGGACTTCTAGAACAAGAACGAGACAATATTTTCACCCAATCCCTCGCTAACATCAAACCCGGTGAACAAATTGATGTCATCATTCGCTACACTGAAAGCCTCAAATTCGAGAGTGGAAATTATGAATTTGTCTTTCCAATGGTAGTTGGACCCCGTTACATTCCCGGTATCACTATTGAGGAAAATACAGTTATTGGTGGTTCTGCATCTGCACCCATGACTCTCAATCAAGATACCGATTTAGTTCCAGATGCTTCCCGTTTAAATGCTCCTGTTCTCCCAGTAGGAAAACGCTCCCGCCATGATATTAATGTCACGGTAGAAATTAACGCCGGCGTAGAAATTCAGGATATTAGTTCACCCTCTCACCATATTCAAATTACCCGCAACAAACAAATAGCAGAAATAAAACTAGCAGGTGGAGATACAATACCCAACAAAGACTTAATTCTCCGCTACCAAATAGCTACTAAAAATACTCAAGCTAGTGTACATATCCAAGCTGATGAAAGAGGTGGACATTTCGCTTTATATCTAATTCCTGCACTTCAATATCAACCAGATCAATTAGTTCCTAAAGATGTCATCTTTTTAATTGATACATCTGGTTCTCAACATGGCGCACCATTAAATCAATGTCAAGAATTAATGCGTCAATTTATCAATGGACTTAATCCCCAAGATACATTTAGCATCATTGATTTTGCTGACACTACACAGCAACTTTCACCGATTCCTTTAAATAATACTCCCCAAAATCGTACAGCAGCAATTAATTATATTAATCGCTTAAATGCAGGTGGGGGAACAGAAATGTTACCAGGTATTCGCAAAGTCTTAAATTTCCCAGTTACAGATTTTAGTAGGTTAAGAACAATAGTGTTATTAACAGATGGTTATATCGGTAATGAAAACCAAATTTTAGCAGAAGTACAACGCCATCTTCAACCGGGAACTCGTTTACATAGTTTTGGTGCAGGTAGTTCTATAAATCGTTTCTTATTGAATAGAATTGCCGAAATAGGTAGAGGAATAGCGCGGATTATTCGTCACGATGAACCAGTTAATGAAGTAGTAGAAAAATTCTACCAACAAATTAATAATCCCGTTTTGACTAACATTCAATTGCAATGGGAAGGTGATGGAGAATCACCAATTATTTATCCATTAACACCACCAGATTTATTTGCAGAACAGCCATTAATATTATTTGGACGTAAACCAGATTGTCTGGCTGGAAAATTGCATATTACTAGTATGACTGCTGGTGGTAAATACCATCAACAAACTTTTAATTTGAACTTTGATATTACAGGAAATCCTGGTATTGCTCAACTTTGGGGACGTTATCGCATTAAAGATTTAATGAATCAAATGGTTAGTGGTGACACCAAAGCAGGTGTAGAAGCTGTGACAAATACGGCATTAACTTATCAGTTATTATCCCAATATACTGCCTTTGTTGCTGTTAGTGATGATGTGAGAGTTAATCCTCTCCAAGATTCTTTATCTCTACAAGTACCAGTAGAAATGCCACAAGGTATTAGCCATCAAGGTATATTTGGTAATGCTACGTCCAAAAAAGTAGCTCAATCTGAGACACCTGAGTTTTTAACTAGAACAAGAAGTATAATGGCTAATATTCCACCTGCACCCGCTCCGTCTATTTCTGCTCCTAAGAGAGAAGAAAGTAGAAATTGGCTGCAATCAGAGAGTATTAGCTCGGATGATGAGTTTAGTGATTTGGGAGCTATCATTAGTAGTTATGATTCTCTATCTCCATCACCAAAAAATCAACCTGATGAACTAGAAATTGAGTTAGAAGAATCACAATATTTACCGGGAAGTAATGCACTTGTTTCTCGTTTACAAATAGTAAGTATTACAGGCTTAACTCAACAAATGATTTCTCAAATCACTCAATACCTGCAATTAATTCAAGTTCCTGATAGTGTTAGCGGTGAGTTAGTGTTTGAATTTGAATATAACAATGGGAGAGTGATAAATTTGCTATTAGATGAACAGGTTTCTACAATCAAAGAACCGACAATAATTGAGGAAATTAGACGTAAACTATTCACTTGGCGATCTTTAGAAACATTTGTTAGTAAAGTAGTTTTGAAAATTCAAGTTCATTAAATATCAAACTCTCAATTGAATATATCCCCGACTTCTTAAAGAAATCGGGGATTTGAATGAATTATTAAATTATTGACATTAACCTATGTCTGACATCTTCCTTCCATGTAGTAAATAGGTCATCATTTCTCCTTTCCCTTTAATTTTAATCAACCCCCGTTTTTCCAACAGATATTTATCTTTTAATAATTGATAAGTAGCTTCACAAATCTGGATATTATCAGGTATACCGTGGGATTCCATTCTACTGGCTGTATTCACCGTATCACCCCACAAATCATAGGCAAATTTCTTTAAACCAATCACCCCTGCGACTACGGGACCTGTGCTAATACCCACACGAATTTGAAAAGATAAATTATTTTGTTGATTAAACTCAATCATAGCTTTTTGCATATCCAATGCCATATTGGCGATCGCTAAAGCATGATCACTCTGATAATTAGGTAAACCAGCCACAGCCATATAAGCATCACCAATTGTCTTAATTTTTTCGATTCCGTGACGTTCTGCTAATTCGTCAAATAAACAAAATATTTGATTTAATAATTCTACTAATTCCGGTGGTGATGTATGACTTGATAATTCGGTAAAACCGACGATATCCGCAAATAATACTGTCACTTCATGAAAAATGTCGGCAATAGTAGTTGGTTGCAGTTTTAACTGTTTTGCAATTA
Source organism: Anabaena sp. UHCC 0204 (assembly GCF_009711975.1). Classification (GTDB taxonomy): domain Bacteria; phylum Cyanobacteriota; class Cyanobacteriia; order Cyanobacteriales; family Nostocaceae; genus Dolichospermum. The sequence goes on along the minus strand of NZ_VIKW01000015.1, from coordinate 89,866 downwards.
CCGCAGGTAAAATATTTAATAATAGTTTTTCTGATTGTTCTTGGGCTATTTCTAATTCTCGTTTAGCACGAAATTCTTTTTTCTTGAGTTTCTCATATAAATAAACTGAAAAAACACAAATGATCGCCGTCCAAAATAAATATATTCCTTGTTCTATATAATGAGCTATGGGGAATTTAAAAGTAGGTCTATATACTACACATAATCCTAAATAACAAACAATTGTTCCTACTTGTGATATTAAATGTATCCGCCATTGAACAGGGATAATTGTTGCTTGGGTAATAAACATCAAGTTCCAAATATTTGTGAGTGGCTCAACATAATTAAATAATATAGCTGTATCAATTTGGATAGCACAAGTTGCTGACCAACATAAACTTAAAAAAATCATCTGTGGGTAACGACGTGCTAGGGGATTTTTGCACAAAAACCAACAAAGAATAATAAAAAACTCAATTAATAAGCCAATTTTAAAAGCGTGTATTTTTTGAGGTATGCCTTCATTTACCCAGACAAAAAAAGCAGTTAATGTTAAGCCAATAATGATCATCAATTTGGCTTGTAATTTCATCCGACTAAGCAGGAAAACTTTGCGCTGTTCTCTATAGGATTCAGCAAAATTTTCATTTGTCTCGAAGTCGAATACTTCTGGACCAACAATTGCCTCTAGCTGGGTTCTGACAGCATTAATATTAGTCATCATGCCCGTTTTGCGTTATGAGTAGTTAAATCAGTGTAACCGTATCGAGAGAAAATAAATGGTTCGTCACCCGACTTTAACTTTTGATCGTGGTACGTTAATTTTACACCCACCACCACGAAGTAAAACTTGGATAGACTATGCAACTTGGGATGATAGAGTCGAAAAATTCCGGATTCCTGCGATTAGATACCGTTCTTTAGTCGAAGCCCTCCAAGCAGAAGCAACAGAGTTTATTGATGAAGCCAAGGCTTTTTATCCCCTAGAGTTGGTTGCTAGTTTGGAAATGACACCCTATCCCCACCAAAATGAGGCATTAGCAGCTTGGAAACTGGCGGGACGACAGGGGGTAGTTGTTTTGCCTACAGCCGCAGGTAAGACTTATTTGGCACAAATGGCCATGCAAGCTACACCACGGACAACGTTAATTGTAGTCCCAACCTTGGACTTAATGCACCAGTGGTATGCTCACTTAGTAGCGGCTTTTCCTGATGGAGAAGTGGGTTTACTGGGGGGTGGTTCACGGGATAGAACAGCAATTTTAGTTGCTACCTATGATAGTGCGGCCATTCACGCAGAAAGTTTGGGTAATAAATATGCCTTGATAATTTTTGACGAATGTCACCACTTACCTACGGATTTTAACCGAGTTATTGCTGAATATGCGATCGCACCTTATCGCTTAGGACTTTCCGCAACTCCAGAACGCACAGATGGTAAACACACTGATTTAGATATTCTCATTGGTAAAGAAGTTTATCGTCAACGCCCTGAAGATTTAGCTGGGAAGGCTTTAGCAGCCCATGAAATAGTCCAAATTAAAGTTAAATTATCCCAATTAGAACGGGAGAAATACAATCAATTAATTCAAACGCGCAATGATTTTTTAAAGCAATCAAAAATTTCTTTAGGAAGTCTTCAAGGTTGGCAAATGTTTGTACAAATGAGTGCGCGATCGCAACCTGGACGCAGAGCCATGTTAGCACATCGTCAAGCCAAAGAAATCGCTTTGGGAACTGATGGTAAAATTCGGGTACTTGTAGACCTATTAGCAACACATTCTTCCGAAAGGATCTTAATTTTTACTGCTGATAATGCCACAGTTTACCGCATTTCTCAAGATTTATTAATTCCCGCGATCACTCATCAAACACCAGTCAAAGAAAGGCATGAAATATTAACTAAATTTAAGGAAGGTGAATATACTAGTTTAGTTGCTTCTAATGTTCTTAATGAAGGTGTAGATGTCCCCGCAGCCAGTATCGCCATTATCTTATCAGGTACAGGTTCAACTAGGGAATATATTCAACGTTTGGGGAGAATATTACGGAAAGGAAATATAGCAAATAAACAAGCAATTTTATATGAAGTCATAGCTGAAGACACCAGCGAGGAAAGAACTTCTGCTAGACGCAGAGGAGAAAATAACAGCCAAGAAGAAAATCCCAACAAAGCAAATTTACAAGTTATTTATAGTAGGGAAAATAAAAGCGACTTAAAAGCAGCCGAACAATTAGAAATTAATTATTCAACCGAAAAGAAAGATGTTACCAACGGATCTACTAATACACCGCCAAAACGGCGAAGAAATTATCCCAAAAAGACTGAAACTTGATCATAAACATTTGGGTCTAGCTACTGATTTAATTAGTTTTTTTCAGGAAGCAGTAGGAAAAACTCAAGGTTTACTAGAACGTCAATTATCTGACTTTGAAGGAGATACAACAGATTACCGAATGAAAAGGGGTTTAGCCTATATTCTCAAAAGTGGTTTTTGCACCTTTGAAATAGTTAGTCCTCTCGAACCACCCATGTTAAGAGCAAGGGTATTTGCTTTAGCAGCAAAATCTGTTTCTAGTCGAGAATCAACTGATATTACACTCAACAAAATTGCCGAGGATTTAAGTCAAGAACTTAACCAAGAAGTTTTACCAATTCAAATCCGAGATGGACTTTACGCCGATTTATCGGAAAATAAAATTTTAACTGCTTTTGAAGCTCCTAAACCAGAAGATGTGTTACATCGTTATAATTTATCTCAAGTGCAAGGAGTTTTTTACAAAGCCAGTCAATTAGTATTAAATGCCCATCGCAATGTTCCCGGAGAATATAAACTCTTATTTCGTTATTTAAAGCTATTTCAATTAATGGCTTATATTGAAGGTGATGCCGATCATGGTTTTACAATTAGTGTAGATGGACCCACAAGTTTATTTACTCCCAGCACCCGTTACGGTTTAGCCATAGCCAAACTAATTCCCGCCTTACTTCATGTTACCAAATGGAGTTTATCCGCAACTTTAAAAACCCGTGATTTTTACACCAATGAATGGAAAACAGGACGTTTTACCCTGAATTCTGAATGTGGATTAGTCTCTCACTATCCCCCAGGTAAACCTTATGATAGTATGTTAGAAGAATCTTTTGCTAGTAAATGGGATGCTTTAAAAAGTGGTTGGATATTAGAGCGAGAAGTTGATTTAATTGCCATTCCTGGTAGCGTAATGATTCCCGATTTTCGGCTAGTTCATCCTGACGGACGGACATTTTTATTAGAAATTGTTGGTTATTGGCGGCCAGAATATTTACAAAAGAAATTCGCTCAAGTCAGAAAAGCAAATTGTGATAATTTAATTTTAGCAATTTCCGAAAGATTGAACTTAGAAAAAGCCGGTATAAAACTAGATAATGTTCCCGCCAGAATAATTTGGTTTAAAGAAAAACTACTACCAAAATCCGTCCTAGCAGTGATGGAATGATATAGTGTTTTCTAGTCTGGTGAAGTACAAAATTATCTGCGTCCATCTGCGTTTCATTAATACTGCTTGTACCTCACTTGAATGGTCATTGCTACAAGTAAGCTGTTACGCAGCTAAATCTTATCAACACTAAGTAATAAAAAATCTTGAAATTATTTGCTAGTAAGGGCTTCAGCCCTTAAATTAGGATTAAATTCCTCACTACAAACTTTAGATCAAACTGAACTAACAAAAGTTACAGCCCGCAGTTCTTCTTGAAAAACTCGGCGTAGTGTATCTTCATCTAAGGGGGGTTTGGCTTGATCAAGATATTCTCGTAACGCTTGATTCATCATTGTTTGATAACCTTTCCCTTCAGCATCTCCTTTTTGTCTAAACGCTTCCAAAATATCATCATCAATATAGATGGTAATACGAGTTTTACCTTGTTGTGGGATAATCGCACCCCGTTTAGCTTGATCAAAATCATATTCCGGTTTCATATTCACGTCTCTCCTTAGGAGTAGCGGGACGGGCAGAAATTAAGCGAATGTTATCACCTCGATAGGTATAGACTACTACCAGCAACCGCCAAAGGTGATCCATTCCCATAATAATAAATCGCTGTTCACCTTGTGCTGATTGATCTTCAAAAGAAAGTGCATAAGGATCGAACAACACAGCCTCAGCATCCGAAAAACTGACTCCGTGTTTTTGTAAATTGCTTTTAGCTTTTTCAGGATTCCATTCAACTTGCATACATATATTATATGTATAGCTGGGAATTATGTCCAAATTTACTTAGGGCTTGCTAAATAATTTATCTATGAGGCGTAAGATTATAACGGTTATTGACTGATTTGTAAATTTACAATACTCTTAAGGCAGAGCTTGTTGCTGATTGTATCTAATAACAAAGAGATATTTTTCTCGAAGTTTTTAAAACATTACCATCTTTGATTAAAGATTTGGTGAAAAACAAGCTAAGGAGGTTATCAATCATGACAGTACCTTATGATGAACTGGTTTTTCAATCGCCATATTTAGCTGTAGTGAAAGCAAAACAATTACTACAGGAGGGAAAAATGACAGAAGTTGATCATATTTTAGAAAGTTTAGCAGAGTCAATGGGGCGCTCAGAAAAAAGAGCAGTAATTAGTCAATTAACTCGATTGATGTTGCATATAATTAAGTGGAAATGTCAACCGGAAAAACGTAGTGCTAGTTGGGTAATTTCTATTCGTTCAGCTAGGGCAGAAATTACTGCCAGTCAAGAGGAAATGCCAAGTCTCAATCGAGATTTTCTGAAGTCAATTTGGGATAAGTGTTTTGTGTCTGCAAAACAGGATGCTAGAGATGAAATGGGCAAAAAACCAGATATTATTGCTTTAAGTTGGGATGAGGTTTTTCAGGAAACTTATACACTTTGGGCAGATTAGAAAATTGCTATTTCGTAAAAAATAAGGTTATTTACAGCCAATACCTTGTCCATTTTCTACTTTGTTGGGTTAAGCGACAACGCCACCCAACGCATTTTTTGGGTTTCATGCTGATTGCATATCAATGAGGTACAGAATCTAAATTTAAACCTATACACAAAGTAGGGGCGAAGCATTCGGGCGATTAATTATCGGTTTTTTCCCAAGTTTATTTTCCGAATGCTGATGCTTTCAGCACGCTTCGCGAACGCCCTTACACCGAATGCTTCGCCCCTAAGACTTCTAACTCCTGCTTTATCTTTATTCATGGATGTTGCCTCTTCCCCAATCATTACACTTCATTGCAAAATCAGCAGCTAGGTGAAAAATATGATAGGTTCGGATTTGGTCAAGCAATTACTCTGAATTCACAAAGGAGAACACAGTGGCAATGGAATTAAACGTATTAACGGGCGCAACTGTAAATAATCAAGATATTAGTGAATATGTTGCTCATTTACAACTACACATGACACTACAAGCTCGCAACTTAGTTCCAAGCCTTAGACAGACTGTAGAAGATAGTCGTCAACAATTACTTCATCAAACCCAAGCTGACTTTGAAAAATTCGCTTCTCGCCAAAGTCTATAGATTTAACAGCATTTTTACGATAATTGACCTAAAATAAAAGCAGATATTGTTGTTTTCAGCCGCAGGGCATACTAACGATTTCTGCTTTTTATATTTTTTTACGTATTTAGTTAAGAAAATCACTCTTTGGTAGCAAGACCTCAGAGCAAAAAGCCGTTAAAATAATTCCAGAATTACATCACCAATCGCATTTTGTAAAGGTTAAATGGCGGCTTGAATCAACATGACTTCACTACTCCCTCGAAACCTCAGCGTTGTAATCCGACCAGTTCAACATAGGGACTTGGACGGAATTGATCGCTTAACTCAAGAATCATTGTCCCATCTTTCCCCCAAAGAAGTTGGTGAAGCCATGGGTCAAATGCAATGGCTACGACGTTGGTATGGATTACTCAAATTCTTAAGTTGGTTTCCCAACCCACTACAGTACCGCTTTTGGGGCTACGTCGCCGAACAGGGAAGGATACTGTTGGGAATGATTCAAGTATCACCCTTTAATCGGACTCGCAGCACTTGGCGCATTGACAGAGTGATGCTAGAAGCGACTGGGGATAAGCTAGGAGTAGGCTCACAACTGCTGCGGCATTGCTTTGAATCAATTTTAGAAGCGCGAACTTGGATATTAGAAGTTAATATCAATGATGTTGATGCCTTAGCACTTTATCGGCACAATGGATTTCAACGGCTGGCAGAAATGACATACTGGGAAATTAGTCCCCAGTTATTAGCTGAATTAATCCAAACCGAACCAGATTTACCCAATCTATTACCAGTTAGTAACGCTGATGCTCAGTTACTATATCAACTAGATACAGCATCTATGCCTCCTTTGGTAAGGCAAGTATTTGATCGTCACACCCACGACTTTAAAACCACTTTGTTTGGGGCTATTAGTGATGGACTCAAGCAGTGGATGACTAAAATTGAAGTTGTGAGCGGCTATGTCTTTGAACCCCAGCGCAAAGCAGCCATTGGCTATTTTCAGGTACAGCTTGACCGCACAGGCACAAATCCTCATGTAGCTTCACTTACGGTGCATCCGGCTTATACTTGGTTGTATCCTGAACTATTGTCTCAATTAGCCCGCATTGCCCAAGATTTTCCGCAACAAGGGTTACAATTAGCTTCTTCAGACTATCAACCAGAAAGGGAAGAATATTTAGAGCGGATTGGGGCTAAACGGATAGAACATACCTTGATCATGTCTCGCTCAGTCTGGCATAAACTACGAGAGTCAAAATTTGTCTCTTTAGAAGGGATTCAGTGGCAAGAAGTGTTACAAGGCTTACAACCAGCGCGGAAGCCCATACCAGGGGGGATGTCATGGGTGCAGCAAGCACAGCAGGTACAGCAAGAACAAGTTATACCCATTCAGTCCGAAAATGTGGCTTTCACTTATAAAAACCCTACTATAGATACACCCTGCCCATCTGACTCATCTATAGAGCCTTCCCAGGAGCAACCATAGCGTGATTTCTCAACAGTCATCAAAATTATTTATTTCCGCCTTGGGTGTGGATGTTGGTAGTAAACGCATTGGGTTAGCGGGATGTGATGGGACTGGTTTGATTGCTACAGGTATTACGACAATTGAGCGCAGGTCTTTTATAGAAGATGTAGAGCAAATTCAACAAATAGTGAATGAGCGACAGGTACAAATTCTCATTGTTGGTTTACCATACTCAATGGATGGTTCTATAGGTACTCAAGCCCGTCATGTGCAGAAATTTGCAGCTAGATTGGCTGGTGCGCTCCAACTTCCTTTGGAATATATGGATGAACGATTAACTTCTTTTCAGGCAGAACAATTATTGATAGCTGAAAATCGCTCCCCATCTAGAAATAAGGGTTTAATTGACCGCAAGGCGGCGGCATTAATTTTACAACAATGGCTAGATGCTAGGCGTAGTTCGATAAAGAGATCAGTAGCAATTACTGATGAGTGATTGGTTTTCCCATGGTATTCTAAAAACTATTACTTGCATCTCTGAATTTATGGTTGACATTGACTGTCGTTTAACGGTTCAATGATTTCCATATTTAAGAGCAATTAATTAATCGCGTTTGGCTACAGCGTGTAAGCTTACAGAGGGATAAATGCTCCCATGCTCCCGTTGAAGTAAGAAATAAATGTCTAGACTTGTCTAGGATTTATGTAGCAATTGAAATATTGTTAAAGTTACATAATCCAGCTATGTTTTCCTCTCCACTTTCTGAAGATCACGATTCCGGGAATTCTCTGACCTTAACAGATGAACTAAAACGAACTCTAGAATGTTATATTGAGCATACGCTCTCAGTTGATGGGGAAAAATATGTTCTCCTTCTGCCAGTAGATGCTCCCATAGAAATTTTTGCTTGGCAAGTTGATGGCGACGAAGAAGAAGCCGTATTGGTAGAAGATGATGAAATCATTGACGAGATTTTTGGTACGGCTCAAGCTGTTCTTTCTGAGCAAAACCTAATTCTCAAAAATACTGCTTACGCTTTGACTGTAGCCGGTGAGTTGCCTCCTGAAGATGATGAATCAAAATTATTCACTTTAGAAATTGAAGATGAAGAAAACGGTTTAGAGCCTGAGCAACTACTGGAAATTACAACTTTTTATCATGATGAACAGGAGTATGCAATTTATACTCCTCTCGATCCCCTGTTATTTTTCGCTAGGATTACTAAGACAGGTGAGCCAGAATTACTTTCTCCTGAAGAGTTTCGTCAGTTCCAACCCCTTTTAGAAGAACATCTTTTTAATGAGGTTGAATAATTATTCTTCCTTGTAGCATTAGTTTATAATCCCCGTTTTTACAAGACGGGGAAAAGTAATAATGTAAGTTGCTAGTTAGATAAATTATCAGAATCAAGATGTCCAGGATTTAAGGATGTACAGGATGAAAACTGGCATTTTATTACTAATTATCAATTATCACCAATTACCAACCCTTCGGCTACGCTCAGGGCAAGTCACCAATCACCAATCACCAGCCTTAACTAGATAACTAGCAACTTGGGTTAACTATACAAAATTATGACTCGAAACCATCTCTTACAGCCTGACTTGATTTTAGCGGGTTCAGTTTTGAAACTGACACCAGATGTGATCCAACAATATGGGCTGAAAGGACTGGTGTTAGATGTTGATGATACGTTAGTACCAATTAGAGCGGGTTCTGCTTCCCCTGCACTACAGCGATGGGTAGAAGAGATACGGACTTGCACAGCACTGTGGTTAGTTAGTAATAATTTAAGTGAAGCCAGAATTGGTAGTATTGCCCGTTCTCTAAATTTACCTTACTATTTAGGTGCGACTAAGCCCTCCCGGCGGAAAATTAGAGCGGCGTTACGAGAGATGAATTTACCTGCACATCAAGTGGGAATGGTAGGCGATCGCTTGTTTACAGATGTTTTAGCAGGTAATCGTTTGGGAATGTTTACAATTTTAGTCGAGCCAATCATTCATCCCGATTTTACAGCTATCAGCACCCATCCCATCCGCAACATTGAAGTCTGGATATCAGAGATATTAGGTGCATCTATTACAGGTAAAGTGATTAAAAAGTAAAAATCTGTAGTTGTGAAATTTCCTAAATAGGTGAGTTTATTTTTACTCTTTTAGGTAAATATTTTCATGTTCCCGCTAGTTTATTTATTTGATTATTGAAGGTGTGTAATTAGACGATGAGTAAGTTTGTAAGTAATGGTTGGGAAATTTATTTTCATGTTTTCATTTCTGATCATATTTTCGTTGTAAGTAAGATTTACCAGCGCGAAATGCTGCTGAAGATAGAGATTTAGTTAATGATTTTTTTTGATTATTTATTTCTGTTTGTTCTGCTGTTTGTTCATTTTTGGTTTCAAAATCTGGCAACAAGAAAATTACTATGAGAAATATACCTATAATAATTGCAATAAACCCTTCTATCTTGCCCCATGTAAACTTGATAAATAACTCGAACAATAGCATTATAAAGCCTGATATACCACGCCCTGTATAACCATCATCAAAATTATCCATGAAGTGAGGATAGTTAATTTCTAAAATACCAATTCCTATAAGTAGGAATGAAGGAATAATACATTTTATTCTTTCTATGATGGTCATTTTGATTTCTCCTCATAAGGTAAAAGATACAAACCAGGTGGTGTATTTTCATTAGGAAGAATATCTTTACTACTTTTGACATTTTCACTTTCACATAAAACAGCAAAAGATTGTAAACTATCTAATCTGGCTAAAAGTTCGCTGAGGGTATCTAAATATTCAGCTATAGCTATTTGCCGATGTGTCCAGATTTCATCCCATTGATTACTATAGGACATTTGAAATTCTACATCAATATTAGTTTTTTTACGGCGAATATCTTCAGGTGATAATGTAGAATCTTGGGGGTAAATTTGGGTGATTCTTTGTACTCGTTCCAGTGTAATATGTTCTTGAAAACGAGAATGTGTAAACCGATAAGTTGTAGATAAATAAGAGTTTTCATCATTGATTAATTGGTTTCCCCAAGTTTGGGCTATTTGTTGAAATTTGGCAACTTCTACAGATAGTAATTCTCTAGCTTCTTGATGTTGTCCAATTTCTAATAATAAGTTAGCTTCTGTTGCTGTTGCTACCGCCCAACCTTGAATAGCAATATCTGTATTTAGCATTAATTCCGCGTCTAATGCTGGGGAAATTTGTAACGCTTGATTTGATAAAAATAATCGTACTCTGTTAGCAACTTTTAAGCATTCTCTTGGTGATTCACTGGGGAATAGCTTTCTGTCGTTTAATTCGGCATTTAAAGAAGCAATTTCTTTAATTATCATTGCTTGTTGAATATGAGAAATTGCTTTTGCTAAATTTTGTTGTTTTTGGCGATTATCTTCTACTAAAAGATATAAATAGGCAAGTTGTCCAGAAATAATATCTAATTTGTTTTCTATTCTATTTAAACCTTTTCCTAAGTTATTAAAACCTTGGGTTAATTGATTTTCAATTCTATTTAAGCCAGATTCTAGTCGTTCAAATCCTGCTTCCATTGACTGTTGAATTTGACCTAACTTGTTTTGAATTTGATGTAATTTATAACCCATGTAAGCAAAACCAGCAATACTTACTCCCAGGTTTAAAACACTTGCACCAGCAGCTATTTGAGTTAATCCCATCACTGATGATAAGGTTTTTTCAATTCCCATTAATTTATGATAGGTTAATCCATGACCTATAACATCTATTCCTCCTAACACGGGGGAAAATGGAATATTTACTAATTTGTTAGTTAGTCCTGGTGTTTCTGCTAAATGGCGGACAATTTGACCTGCTTTTTCTGTACCAGCAGACCAGCGAATAACGCTACCATAGCGTTGCATTGAACCATTTAATAAACCTTGGATAATTTCTGGACTGTTTAATAAAAGAGTTGTATCAATTAACATTTTCATAGACCTATGTTAGAGACTATAAAATTCAAGAACATCTAATGCTTCCATTTTTAATCTAGGAGATATGTGAAAATCAGTTATAGAAGTTAAACTACTAAAAGCATCATATCTATCTAGCTGATTTTTATTAGGTTTAAACCCCTCATGATATTTTTCAAGTGTAATATACAATAAAACAATGTCATCTGGAGATTCTTGTATTTCTGATACTGAATACTTATCAAAAGCCAATTCTATTTGCTGATGTTGATTATTAGAACCTAAGCAGATAAACTTTGTCATTTTCATTAGTTGATTTGTATTATTTGCCTCAATGATTTTTTGATTGTCCAGCAATTCCAGAAAGTATTTATTTGAAACTGATAGAACTAACACTAAAAAATGTTTAGTGTTTTTTTGGACTATGGGAGAGGGAGGATTATAAACAGGTTGAGGAGGTGTTGTTACTGTTCTACGAGTTGTTTGTATCCTCTTATCTTTTTGTGGTGGTTTTTCTATTTCTTGTTTTTCAGAGTTGTTTTGAATAATAGATTCCCCAATCTTTACAAGTGATTTACCAACATCCATGATTTTTTGTCCCAATTCTTGGAATATATTAGATTCAGATCCATTATTGTGTTTCATAATAATTTAGGTTTTGAAAGTGTGTAAAACAAAGGTATTTTAGAGTGCGAGTTAGATGGTGTAACCAATTTTATCAGATCAGAATTAGAACTTACTGTATTCCTCCTTTAGTGTTTTACAAATTGTGTTTATACTATCTTTTTCAATATCAAATTTCTTCCAAAATTCTTTTTCTTGTTCAAAGTTTTCCTCAATAATCATTAATTGCTGTTCTAAAGCACGTTCAGTTAAATCAGTAATCTCATTGACTGATTCTGAAAAAATACTACTGACTTCTTCTAATCTTTGACAAATCCAATCAAATAAAATATTCCATAAACTACCTTTGCCTTTTTCAATACCGCTTAACCATTGTTTCGCCATTAAATCTGGAGATGGTAGAAATAATTCGACATATTCAACGTCCGCAGTAATATCACGAGTTACTGTTTCTGTGTAATTACGAGTAACTGGTCTGCTTTCGGTTCTACTTTTTGTGCTTTTATAACACGAACCACTTTGATAGTATTCTGTGTAATTTTCATATTCTGTCTTTGTACGTTGTACATATTCAGTTTTTTGTCCAACCACCTCCTTTTTCTTAGCACGATTTTGTTTAATCTTATCTTCTAAATCAAACAATTCTTCTGGTAAAGTAAGTGGAATTTGAGATAATTTTTTGAGGAAATTACTGATAGTTGCTTTTTCAATATTAATTGAAGAAGCAAAAATCTCTTCTGATAAGCAAATTGTCAATAATTCAACTTGTTGATTAACTAAAAAGTTTAAAAATTCATAAAACTGTTGTGCTTTTCCTTGTAGAAAAAATTCTGCCCTTGTTGACATAGCTTGTCTCATACAGTGATAGAGTAGCCTAAGATAGCGTTCATCATGTTCAAGTTCTTTCTTAGCAGTTTCATCATCAGCCCTTACACTTTTAAACAAGTATTCTGATTGTGGAGAAAACTTACTTAATCTGCGACTAACATTATCATAGTTTCTAGCAATATCATCAGCTAATGCAGGTGATGTAACTTCCTGAAGTTTATCTCTTAATTCAAAAACTCCTGAATTATTTTTTAAAGCATCCCGCACGGGAACAATTAAATCTATAGTTATATCTGTTCCTACTTTATTAGCAGTGTCGAGTAAAGGGGATAAATTTCCAAATAATTCCTCATGTCTTTTTTTTAGATTAACCATCTTTTTTGGATCATTCGTTTCGAGTATTTCTATTATCAATTCACTTTGTTTCTGAAAATCTTGAATAACTTGATTGATATTTGCCTGTAAATCTCGACGAATTTTAGCTATTTTATCTCTTTCTAGTTCTACTTGTTGTTGATTGTCAATTTTTCGTGTTTGAATCAAAACATCTAATACTTCTGATAAAGCTGAATAGTTTTCAAATACTTCTACTAATGCAGGAAAAATTACCAACTTATCAAATGATTCTTCTACTCTGACCTTAAAACGTCGCCATAGTTCCTTACCTCCACTCCATTCTAAAGAATGAATAAGGATTTTTAACATGGTTTCATCATCAATTATTTCATTATTTTCAACTTTCTCTTCAACTTCCAAAAACCAATATTTTAAATCCTTATTACCTTTAAGATTTAGCTTAATTACTCCAGCACAATCTTGAAACATCTTTTCTAAATTTTCTAATCTTAATTTAGAATCAACTGTTGAAGGTTTATTTAAAGCACCAGCACCCCAAGCACATTGGGCATAATATAAAAGACGAGCATTAAATGGTAAAACATCAGGCAATTCAGCCAGTGATAATGTCTCTTTAATTTCTTCCCTTAACTTATTAATTCGCACTTCTAAAGGTAAATCATCCGCACCACGTTGATCAACTCGATTTAAAATAAAAATCATCGAGTCTGTACGCCCTTGTAAATATTCAACAACCTTTTTTAATTCTTCTAATAATCGTTTTCTATGACTATCATCTATCTGCATATAGTCCAAAGCAACTAAACTAAAAGCCTTATTTACTTGCTGTTGAATAGTTGCCAAATTAGCCCGATCTTGTACTGATTTTAAACCAGGTAAATCAATTAATTCTACGCCTATTCCTGGAGGTAAACCTAATAAAAAAGGATCACAAGCTGGTAATAAAGGAACATAAGCAGTTATTTGGGGTGCAACATATTCGCGTTTTTGTCTGGCTTCATGATAGGAGTGCATGACTGAACGAATACGTTGATATAAATCATCATCAGTTAATCCCGTCCATTCTCCTGTTTCCCAAGCTGCATCTGTGGTTTTTTCAATAATTAATTTTGACTCTTGAGAATGTTTGAGTGTTAAAACTCCTCCACTCATTTCTCCTGCTTCTATGGGGGCAATTTTTCGCCCTATTAAAGCATTAACTATAGTTGATTTTCCAGAGGATGTTGTACCAATAGTAGCAATACGAAAACTGGGATTTTCTAATCTTTCTACCGCTTCTTCAAAAGCATCTAAAAAACCGTCTAAAGCTGATTTAATTCCCGGATCTGCAAATACATCAGGAGAGGAATTAACTAAGTTAGCAATTGAGTTACCTAATTCGTTTAATAGGGTGCGGGCATTGTTTAATTTAGCATCAATATTCATTACCATTCAGTTTCCCTCTGTTATTTTCTAAGCCTAAACCACGAATTAGCTAATCAATGTCTAGTTATGGGAGTATCAATAGTTAATTTATTAACGTCAATCTCACTACTTGATGTAGCAAGAGATATATTAATTAGTATGCAATCATATTTCAACGTGATTGTAAATACTTTGTTTGATTAAGTTTATAGACAAAATATACAAATTTCGTAATGAGATTTCAGTAAAAAACGAATATATTGTTTTATTTTAGACTTAAATAGGATTTCTGTATAAGTATTTATTGTGCTATTTACTGAAAAAGATACAAAAATTCATAAATATTTATAATTCGTCAGGAAAGTAAACCTAAAGAAATACTTAAGAAATTCTATAGTTTCCCCAAAATCAGCGATTATTAATGTTAATAACATCAGGGTCAGCCAAAAAAGACCCTAGCAGATAATAGATAAATATAAACCCGTACAGCGTCAACCTTCACTATAGATGGATTGGCGCTGTACAATTTTTTATGTATCAATGTCAACTGACTAATGACCAAAACAATAGTTGTTAAAATCGGTACTTCTAGCCTAACTCAACCAGAAACGGGACAATTAGCCCTTTCTAGCATTGCTACTTTAGCGGAAACTCTCAGTGATTTGAGACGACAAGGACATCAGGTAATTTTAGTTTCCTCCGGTGCTGTGGGAATAGGTTGTGCGCGGTTAGGTTTAACAGAACGTCCTAAAACCATAGCTTTAAAACAGGCTGTAGCAGCAGTTGGGCAAGGTCGATTAATGCGGATATATGATGATTTATTCACTACTTTACAACAACCCATTGCTCAAGTATTATTAACCAGAGCAGATTTAGTACAACGTAGCCGCTATCTTAATGCCAATAATACTTTTCAAGAATTACTGGGTTTAGGAGTCATTCCCATAGTTAATGAAAATGATACAGTAGCAGTAGAAGAATTAAAATTTGGGGATAATGATACCTTGTCTGCATTAGTAGCCAGTTTAGTAGAAGCAGATTGGCTATTTTTGTTAACGGATGTTGATAAATTATACTCAGCCGATCCTCGTTCCGTACCCGATGCTAAACCGATTAGTTTAGTTAGTAGTATGCAAGAACTGACAGAATTACAGATTCAAACTGGGGGACAGGGTTCTCAATGGGGGACTGGGGGGATGATGACTAAAATTTCTGCGGCTAGAATTGCGATCGCTGCTGGTATCCGTACAGTCATTACCCAAGGGCGTTTTCCCCGCAACATTGAAAAAATTATTCAAGGGGAACTGATTGGTACACACTTTACACCCCAACCAGAACCAACTTCAGCCAGGAAACGCTGGATAGCTTATGGTTTAATACCAGGGGGAAAATTATATTTAGATGCAGGAGCAATTATAGCTATTGTTCAAGGCGGAAAATCTTTATTAGCAGCGGGAATTAAAGCTGTAGAAGGGGAATTTGACAATCAAGAAGCTGTGCAGTTGTATGACAATAATGGACAAGAAATAGCTAGAGGATTGGTGAATTATAATAGCAAGGAATTGCAGAAAATTTGCGGAAGACATTCACGGGAAATTCCGGCAATTTTAGGTTATGAAGGTGTAGATACTGTGATTCACCGAGATAATTTAGTATTGATTTAAGTAGGTAATTGGTAATTGATAAATAAGCATTACCACTGACAACTGACAACTAACAACTGACAAATATTGTGAATCTACTCCGTTTCATACCATTTTTTGATGATTCTGTCTCTAGCTGGGCTTTAGAAGCACGGTTATTGCGCTGGTTAACATTTCTGTGGATGTCTATTGGCTTAATTATCCTTTTTTCCGCATCCTATGTTGTAGCTGATGACCGTCAAGGTGATGGTTTATTTTATTTCAAACGTCAACTTATTTGGGCCTTTGCTGCCTTAATTATTTTCAATATCATTGTTAATTTGCCATTACGGAAAATTTTGGGAGTAGCTCATTGGTTTTTGATATTTTTCCTGATGTTAATTTTTCTAACTTTAGTACCAGGATTAGGAAGAAAAGCCTTTGATGCAGCTAGATGGATAGCCATTGGACCAATTCCTATCCAACCATCAGAATTAATTAAACCATTTTTAGTTTTACAAAGTGCGACTCTTTTTAGTCAGTGGGAAAAACTTAACTGGGGAATTCGTTTATCTTGGTTGGGTGTTTTCTGTCTGGTTTTGTTAGGAATTCTTGCTCAACCTAATTTAAGTACAACAGCACTTTGTGGAATGACAATTTGGTTTATTGCTTTAGCGGCAGGAATACCGACTAAATACTTGGGAGGAACAGCTATTGGTGGGGTAATGTTAGCATTACTCAGTATTAGTATTAAAGAATATCAACGTAAACGAATTATGTCCTTTCTCAATCCTTGGGCTGATGCCACAGGAGACGGCTATCAGTTAGTACAAAGTTTATTAGCTGTAGGTTCAGGGCAAACATGGGGAGTTGGGTTTGGACTTTCTCAACAAAAGCTGTTTTATTTACCAATTCAAGATACTGATTTTATCTTTGCAATTTTTTCGGAAGAATTTGGTTTTGTTGGTGGGATTTTACTATTAATATTGTTAGCCATATTTGCTACTTTAGGATTAATCATTGCCATCAAGTCCAAAAATTTGACATCCCAATTAGTAGCGATTGGTGTAGTGGTTGTCATGGTTGGACAGTCATTATTACATATTGGTGTCACAACAGGTGCGCTACCTACTACAGGTTTACCTCTACCCATGTTTAGTTATGGTGGTAATTCCATGATTTCCAGTTTGGTATCTTCGGCATTATTAATTCGCGTAGCTAGGGAAAGTAGTGAAGCAGAAGTAGTCCCTTTGCGGAGAACACAGCCTGAAAATCGGAAAAGAAGAAGAATGTTATAGTCATTATTTCCGGCTTTTGGGATTTGCTGATAACCTAATTAGTAAGAAAAACTTCGTTATTGTAACTAATTATTTTGCAACCCCTTGACTTTACTGCTTTAACTGCTGCTTGTAGCGAAATCCGCGCGAACTGGTTGCCTGCACGCACAGAACAGGTATATCAACGCGATCGCTATACTATTGCTATTGCTTTACGAACTTTAAATCAACGGGGTTGGCTGGAAGTTTGCTGGCATCCCCAAGCTGCTCATATTTGTATTGGTGATCCACCACCACGTAACCCAGATACTTTTACTTTCAGCCAACAGTTAAGACATCAGTTGGGTGGATTGGCCTTAGTAGGAATTGAAGCTATTTCTCCTTGGGAACGGGTGATTGATTTGCAATTTGCTCGTCGTCCTGGGGAAAACGCTCTCTATCACGTCTATGCAGAAGTGATGGGTAAATACAGTAATGTGATTTTGACTGATGCTAGTAATGAAATTATCACCGCTGCCCATCAAGTTAGTCAGCAACAATCTAGCGTTCGTCCTATCCAAACTGGACAAAATTACGAAACACCTCCTAAACTAACAGGCAAAATCCCTAGTTTTAGCGAGTCTCTAGAACGCTGGCAAGAACGGGTAAGTTTAGTTCCTGGTGGTATTAAACGACAGTTACTCAAAAGTTATAGTGGTTTGAGTGCAGCTTTGCTGGATACGATGCTTTTAGCCGCAAATATTACACCAGATACAAATACTGATGCCCTGACTGCCAATGATTGGCAAAACTTATTTCACCGCTGGCAAGAATGGCTACAAGCTTTAGAAGCAGGTAAATTTCAACCAGCCTGGACAGACAATGGATATACTGTCATGGGTTGGGGAGGAGTCGCACCAGCTAATAGTATTCAAGAGTTAATTTACCGTTATTATACTGACCAGTTGAATCAACAAGTATTTGTGCAACTGCGTCATCAATTAAGTCAGAAATTGGTGAATATTCTCGGTAAATTACGCACCAAAGCCAAAACTTTTAGCGATCGCTTGCAACAATCAGATCAAGCAGAGGAATATCGCCAAAAAGCTGATTTATTAATGGCACATCTCCACCACTGGCAACCGGGAATGCAAGAAATTAGCCTCCCAGATTTTGAAACTGGAGAACTAAGAGCGATCGCCCTCTTCCCAGATAAAAACGCCGTTCAAAATGCCCAAAAGCTTTACAAACAGCACCAAAAACTTAAACGCGCCCGTGCCGCTGTCGAACCACTACTATTTGCAGTCCAAGCAGAAATTGACTATTTGGAACAAGTAGAAGCAACCATTTCTCAGCTAGACAACTATCAAACCCCAGAAGATTTACAAGCTTTAGAAGAAATCCGTGATGAACTAATTGGGCAAAAATATCTAGAAGACCCAGAATATCGCAGCCGCAGCGCCAACACTCCCAGCACCAATTTCCATCGTTACCGCACTCCCAGCGGCTTTGAAGTCCTTATCGGTCGCAATAATCTCCAAAATGACCAACTAACCTTTCGTGTAGCCGGGGATTATGATTTGTGGTTTCACGCCCAAGAAATTCCCGGAAGTCATACCCTCCTCCGTCTAGAACCCGGTACAGTCGCCGAAGAAGCTGATTTACAATTTACAGCCAACCTAGCAGCTTATTTCAGTCGCGCCCGTCAAAGTGACCAAGTACCGGTAGTGTACACCCAACCCAAGCACGTCTACAAACCCAAAGGAACGAAACCAGGACTTGTGGTTTATAAACAAGAAACTATTATTTGGGGAAAACCGCAATCTGTCATTGGTGATAAAACTTAGCTCCCTAAATACTTTCCAGCCTAAGCTGTCACGCATTGAAGAAGAAAAATAAATAGGGTTTCCCCTGCCCCTGCTCCCCTGCTCCCTTGCCCCCCTGCTCCCTGCCTCTTCTGTCATCTACCCTAGAATAGAAAATCTCCTCACTCAGGACAGATATTTTTTAAGATATTTTCATGAAAAAACTGTACTGGCTGTTACAATCTTGTTAAGAAAGGTTGCCCGTTGAATTTTGGGAACGCGCAATTTGGTTTTGACTCTACTAAGAAGATAACGCGAACAACATTTTTTTGAGAGGCCAGCCTGTGGGAAGGTTGGCCTTTTCGTTGCCAAATTCTCCGACTTTCCTGTTTTTTTTGCAAATCACCATAAAAACCACAAAGGGAACAAGCACTAGATCAAAAACGACTTGATGGACAAACAGAGTTAAGATACACAGAGTTTCTCAATATTTTTTATATAATTTTTGCCCTAATGAACCTCATGAATGTTGCTGTTGCGCCCTTAATTCGCTTCACGTCTTTGTCACTTATTACAGTTCTGGGACTGCTATCACCTGCCCAGGCTCAAGTCCAAAACTTATCAGTTATTATTAGTCAAGCACAACCCACTGAAGCAGATAAACCTAATACCCTCAGCCCCACTGGACCTAGTAATAGTGTCTTGAGTATTGAAGGAGGCGATCGCTTAATGAACGATGCAGCCCAAGCGGTTGCTAATCAAAACTACCCCCTAGCAGCCAAAAAACTCCAAGAAGCACGCCAGGTATATAATCAATTATCCAGCTTCTATCAAGACCTAAATTCCAGTTTTGCCGGCATTGATATTCGTGTATCCGATTCCCAACGCCAAAGAGCCTTAGCAACTGCTCAAAAACGAGATGAAGCCACCTATCAACTAGCCTTAGTCCATCGAGCGCAAAATCAGCCAGAATTGGCCGTACCTTTACTAGTACAAATCATCAAAAGTCAAAACCCCACCAGAGAATTAGGTACAAAAGCTTATCAACAATTATTTGAACTAGGTTTTGTGGATGCACCTTATCCTCGTCAAGGTAAGAAATAATCAGCAAATGCTAATGAGCAACAGGCAATCGTTACATATCTGTTAATAATAGAGAAGTAAGTTTTTTCAGGAATTGCGATGATAAGTCCGCAACAGGTGGAGGGAATGATCAAGGCACAACTGCCAGATGCCCAAGTGCAAGTACAAGACTTGACAGGTGGTGGTGATCACTATCAAGTAACAGTAGTTTCATCGCAGTTTGCAGATAAAGGACTGGTGCAACAACACCAGCTAGTGTACGGTGCATTGCGACAAGCTATGTCAACCGACGCAATTCATGCTTTAGCACTTAAAACCTACACTCCTGAAACTTGGCAAGCCACAAACTAATTTAAAATTAGGGATTTTGTCTCAAAAAACAAAATCTAGAATTGTCTCAACTCTTGACTAATCACTTTCAGCAACACAGGAAATAACTAATCATGACACCAGAAACCAAAGAAAAAATTGATAACTTGGTACAACAAAACAAAATTATGGTTTTCATGAAGGGCAACAAATTAATGCCCCAATGTGGTTTCTCTAATAACGTTGTCCAAATTCTCAATACCTTGGGAGTTCCCTTTGAAACCCTTGACGTACTTGCAGATAGTGAAATTCGTCAAGGAATCAAAGAATATTCAGAATGGCCTACAATTCCCCAAGTATACATTAACGGCGAATTTGTTGGCGGTTCTGATATTCTCATTGAAATGTACAACAAAGGTGAATTACAACAAGTTGTAGAAGTAGCACTAGCTTCTTAATATCAACTATTAGGTGTAGGTTGGGTTAAGGAACGCAACCCAACACCTGATATATCTTAAATTATGATATGATTTCAGATTTATTTTTGAACTTTAAATTATTTATTACTACTATTATTTATCAAAACTATGAATAGTAAAACAAAGATAGAAGATTGCGGTTATACGTTCATAGGTTCAGCAGTTGATAATTTAGTTCGCCATTTTGAAGGTCAATCATCACTACAATTATATCCTGACTTTCGAGAACGGCGAGAACGTGCTAATGAATTATTATTTGATTTAGTGGGAAAAACCCCCGGCTTGTTTTATATTCGTCGTCAAGGAACAGGTAAAGAACCAGGAGAAGAAATTTGGGAATTAACTATAGCTACAGATCAAGATAACTTTCAATTACCACCAAGACTCAAAAAACTAGGTAAAACTTTAGGAATGAAAGCTGCTATTCGTCAAGATGGAAATGGCGGATTTAAAATTTTATCAGCTTATTTAATCCAAGAATCGCGGGGAAACATTGACGGTTATGCTTTACCTTATTGGTTGCGGCTAATTCCCAATCATCAACATCGTTTGGATATTCCGAAAACAGTATTGGCAAAAATAAAAAATATGCCAATTTGCGGAAATCATGTCCCTACAGAAGATCAACTCAAAGCCTGGAAAGCCTTTTTAAAAGTTGAAGAACGTATTGCCAAATCCCGACAATTTTGTGTATCTTTCCTCAGTCATAATTACGGCTCAAATTCCCGACAAATCGCTTTAGAACTTAAAGTCAATTCAGCCACACTAGACGGTTCTGAAGAACATTTTTTAGGTGTAGAGAACTTTTGGGAACGAGTAAAAAAAGCCAAAAATCAGGAAGTGAAATTTTTAGATTCCGTACCTACCGACAGAAATCGCCGTAACAGTCGTCAACTAGGAACTATTGAAAAAATTGATCAAAAACATAATCTGGTTCATATTCGATTAGAACGTGAAATAATCGAATATATAGCTAAAGGTAATTATCAACTTCCTAATAAGGGGTACTTATTTTTTGATGCTGCTGGAGACATCAAACAAATTGAACGTAAAGAAAAAGCTTTAGAACAATTAAGACAAGGACGCACACAAAACCCCTATTTGGGTAACTTCCTATTTGACGCTTCTCAAGCTAGAACAATTACAAAAAGAATTAAACTAAAATCCAAAGACTTATTATTATCTTCTGCTAATCCTGGACAAAAAGCCGCAGTCGAAAAGGTACTTTCCGCAGAAGATTTAGTTCTGATTCAAGGACCTCCAGGGACAGGAAAAACTACCGTAATTGCCGAAATTTGCTATCAAGTAGCATTGCGCGGGGGAAGAACATTAATTACCTCTCAAGCCAATTTAGCAGTTGATAACGCTCTCAGTCGCTTAGTTCACAATCCCGTTATTCGCGCTGTCAGAAAAGGACGTGCTGAAAAAGTGGGAGAAGAAGGACAACCATTTTTAGAAGATCAAGTAATTGGTACATGGTTGCAAAACACCGCTACCGACTGTGAAAATAATCTCAGTCAACGTCGAGAGAATATCACAAACATCAATAAATTATTACCATTATTACCACGATTTACAGATTATTTTCTAGCTGAAGAAGAATTAAACCAACAACAAAATGAACTTAAAAATGAGAAAGAAAATTTAGAGACAAGTTATCAAAATCAAGAAATTGAATATAATCAAAGCTTAGTAAATAAAAATGAAATTGCATCCTTAATTACTGGGTTAGAAAATATTCTAATAAATACCACAAACATAGACTGGGAATCTTCAGAAATGAAAGATTTTTTACCCCGTATTAAGCCTTATACAAAAAATAACAAAGAAGTAGAAGATTTTCGAGAAAATGTCCGTCAAGCTATTAAATATATTGAAGAACTTGGTTTTGTGCATCCAAGTTTAGGTGCATTTGGTTTAGCAGTTTGGTTACAGGAAAATATCACAACACATCTTTCTGAATTTAAAGCCGGATTAAAAGATGCGAATAATCTGGCTTTAGCTATTTCCGAAGTAGCAGAACTAGTTTATATTTTCCAACAGCATTCTCTGGCTTTGGAGAAATTAGAAACAGATCATCAAAAATCTAGTAACCAAAACGATTTACAGCCAACAATTAAAATTTGGGAAAATCGCAAACGGGAAATTGATTATATTGTTGAAGCCATTGTTGAATGGAAACCTACAGCTTATAATAATTTGTATCAAGCATTGAAAGAATGTCAAGAATCTGATTTTGAATTAACAGAAAGTATGGTAGGTTTACCATTAGGTTTATTGATGTTTGCGAAAACATTAAAATTAACTATTGTTCCCCAAAATTATCAAATCAGTTTACCAGAGTGGGGATTATTAACAAAAGCCCTATCTTATGAAATAGCCGGGAATTTTACGGATAGAAAAGGCAAAAAACATGATTTTAGTTATTTTTTACAGCAAAGTTTTAGCCAAATTCCCATAGTATTATCAAAAAATGATCAAATTAAATGGCAAAAAACCTATCAAGAATTTCAAAATTATCCACTTCTCAACCCCAAACAGCGAAAATTGCTAGTTGAAAATACTCAAGTATTTTTAATTAGATTGGAAAAAACCTATAGTAAATCCTTTGAATGGAATAATATTGAAGCGACTCTTACCCGCATTACCCAAGAATTACTAGATATTATCTTAGTTCATGCGCGTCAGTGTGTTTTAAGAGTTAAAACCGAAGCTGAACAACAATTAGAAATTTTACAACAGCAATTTCAAGAACTTCCTCAAAATGAAATTTCCTCAGCACAAATATCTGAAGCTAAAATTCAGGTAAAGAAAACTAAAGAATCTGCTAATTTAAAACTTGCAGAACTTATCAATAACTTAAAAGCACTTCATAAACAGCCAAATATTCCCAATCCATTCCGGGTTTTAGTAGAAAAATACCTAAATAGACAAGCAAATATTTGGGAAAAACCCCAGGAATTTTGCCAACAAGTTAAGTTTTGGGAAAATCGCATTAATCAACTAGATACTCTGATTTCATCCTTCAAACCTTTTACTATTTTAGAAACAATTAAAGACTCGTTAAACCAGGAAAGTATAAATTTGCAAGAAGAAACTAATATTTATACACAAGAACTTGAAGAACTGCAAATAAAAATATCTGATTTACAAAAGAAATTACAATTACAGTTATCAGATAGTTTAATTAGAGAACGGAATTGGTGGGAGTCAATTTGGCAAACAATACCAGATAAATTAAAACCAGAATTATCTAATGATAATTTATTTGATTCAGACTCTTTATGCACTATTCAAAATAAATTCAAGTCATGGAAACGACAGCTAAAAAGTGAAGAAAATTATCTGCATAAATATCAAAACTTTGTTCAAGATTGGGTTGCAAAATTGCGTCAACCTTCAGAACGAGATAGCAAAGATTTAAGGGGAATTTATTTAGATAATGCTAACGTTGTTGGTATTACTTGCGTTCAAGCTGCAAATTATAATTTTTCTGAAGAATTTCAATCTTTTGATGTTGTGATTATTGATGAAGTTAGCAAATGCACTCCTCCAGAATTGCTAATTCCAGCTTTAAAAGGTAAAAAATTGGTCATGGTAGGAGATCATAGACAATTACCACCTATGCTTGATACTAGCACTGTGGAAGAAGTTGCTAAAACAATGGGTAATTCTAGAGAAGAATTGCAATTTTTAGAAGAATCCTTATTTAAAAGTCAGTTTGAAACTGCTGATAAAAGCATTAAAAAAATGCTGAATACTCAATATCGAATGCACCCCATGATTATGGGAGCAATTAATCAATTTTATCATGGTAAATTAGAATGTGGAATTTTAGAACCTGATACTAAACGCGCTCACAATTTAGCAGGTGAAATTATTCAACCATATCATCATTTAATTTGGGTGAAAATGCCGAGAGAAAATGAGTTTCAAGAAGAACGAAATGGAACTTCATTTTTTAATACTAAAGAAATTGATGTGATTGAAAGTATCTGTCAGCAGTTTGAAAATGTTTGGGTTGATAAAGTTGCGAATGGAGAAGCTAAAAAAGAAATAGCTATAATTACATTTTATGGCGCTCAATTAAGAAAAATTGATGAACGTCTACAATCTGAACTTTTCCCTTCTTTACAAATTAGAACGGGGACAGTTGATAGATTTCAAGGTATGGAAAGAGCGGTGGTAATTGTGAGTATGGTGCGGAATAACCCTCAAGGAGATGTGGGATTTGCAAATAAACCAGAACGGGTGAATGTGGCTTTTTCTCGCGCTCAAGAACTACTGGTAATTGTCGGTTGTCACGATTTATTTACAGCTAAACCCGGTACAGTAGGAACTATGTATTCTGAAGTTGCAAACACTGTTAATGATCATGGAGGTTTTATTGATGTTTCCTGCTTCTGTAGTTAAACCGATTGATGAAAATTTAAAATATATAGTTGAGAAAATTGAAGCTGAAAATTCTTGTTTATCAGTTTTAGCAGCGAGTCAATTTCGCTATACGGTAACTCAAAATTCTTTAGAATTAACTATTAAAGAGCCTCGCAAATTTAATGTTTTGGAAGAGTTTATTATTCGTGCTGGTATGGAATTTAATCCTCCCCCTACAGCTAATGAATTAGCTTCTATCTTAGGACTTGATTCTGTATTTGTAAAAAGTACGATCGCTAATCTTCAATCTTTACAAACTCTAACAGATACACCTCAAATTACTGTCACCGCAGAGGGAAGTTTATTCTATGCACAAGGTTCTGTACCTAAACCTCCATACTCTGTGCAAATTTACGCTATTACTGATAATTTGGCAGGAAAAATTACATTTCAATATGAATCATTAGATGATGTTGTCATTAACCAACCAGATTTAGCAAAATTTGTGAATATTGAAGAAAAAATGCCGGCAATTTCTAGTTTAGAACTTACAGATATACAGGAAATGATTCAATCTGCAAATTTACCTCTTCATGTTCCCGCAGAAGGAAAATTTATTACTGATTTTAAGGTGCGAGGTACAGCACAAACGGTGGGAAGAAACATTTCAATCTTTGTAATTTTTGATGGAAATCAAGATCAGTTAAATATCCAAATCAGAAGCGGTAAAGAAATTATAGAAGCTGCTACAAAGAAAATGGCAGAATTGTATAGTGCAGAAAAGATATGTTTAGAAGAATTGTGTCAATTATCTGAAGAAACTATCAATTTACAGCGAGAAATAAGTCTTAATCAGAAATGAGCTTTTCTGGTGATACTGGCTTTTCTTTAAACCACCATAAACAAATAGCAACTACTATGGAAACAAGTAAAAGAATGGCAATAAACAGAAAGGTAATTTGTGTTCCTAAGACTAATGATGCAATTGGTGCAGTAGTGACATCAATATTTCTAGTTAATTGAGTGTTTTTAAGAGTTACAAATGAAAATATAGCCCCCACTAATGGTACACCTACAGTTTGTCCTAATATCCTTGATAGTGATAATAAACCTGAAGTAATACCTAAACTATCTTTTGGTGCTGCTCCCATAATGGCGCTATTATTAGGAGATTGAAACATTCCTATTCCTAAACCATAGGGGACAATCGCAATCATATAGTTGACTATAGTTAATTTTGTGTTAAAGGTGCTAATTAAGAAACACCCTATAGCCATTAAGACTAATCCTATTAGACTAATAATCCGTGAGCCAAATTTATCAGAAAGAATTCCTGCGATAGGTGCTGTTAAGACAATAATAATCGGTGGAATTGCTAATAAAAAACCAGTTTTGTCAGGAGGATATTGTTTGACTAACTTAAAAAAGAAAGGAAGGATGAAAATTGCACCTGCAATCACTAAGTTACCTATAAATCGCAATCCTAAACCTAAACTTAAATCGAGGGAGCTAAACATCTTCCAATCTAGAATAGGGGTTAAAGCCCGCGTTTCTACTAACAGGAAAAGGACTAAAGAAATAATAGATAATAATAGTAAAAATAGGACAATATTTAAGTTATAATTTTGCTCTTCTAATAAGGTTATTCCCAAAATCAAGCAGGTTAACATTAATGTCAGAAAAATTGTTCCTATCACATTAAACTGCTGTTTTTTGCCATTGATAATAGAAGATGGGACAAAATAGGCTACAATTAAAATCCCTAAAATTCCAATTGGCACATTAATAAAGAAGATTAAAGGCCAGTCTCCTAGAGTAATTAATATCCCTCCTATTGTCGGTCCTAGCATCATACCTAAACCAAAAACTCCAGCCCGAATACCTAAACCAAGCCCTCGTTCTTCTACTGGAAAAGCTTCTACAATCATTGCTGTTCCCAGTCCTGATATAAATGCAGCACCTAGTCCTTGAAAACCACGGAAAGCTATTAATAAACCTATATTTGGTGCAAGTCCACATAGCAAAGAGCTAATTGTAAACACTATCATGCCGATAATGTACAACTTTTTTTTGCTCCACATATCGCCTAATTTAGAAGCACTCAAGACAAAAATAGATATTGCTAATAAGTAGCTCAATACCACCCATTGACTAATTGCAAAGGTAGTATGAAGGGATTCTACCATAATTGGTAGAGCCAGATTAACTATATAAACATCTAAGGAAAAAATGAATACACCAATACTCACGCCCAGTATAGTCCACCACTTACTAGTAACTTGTGTTTTTTGCTTGACCTCACTACATTCCTGTTCCTGAATTTTTAATATCATTATTATTTTCTCTATTTGAACCGACAACATTTGAATATCAAGACTTTTTTTGGATGTAAAAGCTCTCTTTACATCCAAAATAATTGGTAAGGTTAGTTTTTATTTTGGCATTTGTTTTGATAATTGGGTGTTCTTAGTCAAATATGGTGAGGATAAAGGCTATTGATTTCGTTGCTGATGAAAAACAGCTTTAAATGGTTGCCAATAGAAGTTTAGTACACTATTAAATGGCTTTCCTTCTTCACTAGGTAAACCTAAATCTAACTTTTCATATTGTTTTGGCACGTACAATGTACCAAATATCCAATCCCAAAAAGCGAATATCTTACCGTAATTTGTATCGTAATACTTGGACTCATTAGCGTGATGAATATAATGTTGAGCCGGACTGATGAAGATATGACTTATCCAATAGGGAAAAGCTAACCAAATATGAGAATGGCGGAAGTTACCAGTTAAATAAAAGGCAAAGAGTAAAACAGGAATGCCATTAATATATAAGGCTTGATTTTGACTACCAAACACATAAGTCCATAATCCTATGCCTATGCCGGAACAGATAGAAACTGTCATTGTCTGAACAACATAGTCAAGAGGATGGTGTCGGAATAAAGTAAATGGAGTCAGAACTTCAGCAGTGTGATGTATTTTATGAAATTCCCAGAATAGAGGAATTTTATGTCTTAAATAATGATTGTAGAAATAACCAAAATCAACAATTATTATGACAAAAATACTGAAAGCTACATTGTACAAAATGAGGGATTCATTTATGGGAAAAAGAGTAGTGATTCCAGTTAAATAGGTTAGAGATTTGCTAACCATATTCGCAATAAAGGTTGCCGAAAGTATCGTAGTAAACGGTACTAAGATAAAGCTTTTCATCAACATTATCGGCACATAATTCTGATAATCCAGAATGGCTGATTTATGAAGAAAAATTTCTTTGGGAAAGAAGTATTCTAGAAAGCTTTTTTGTTCTTTTGTACTGATAAATCTTAGTAAATAAATTACCAGTGCTATTAATAATGAAGAAAGCAGATACAACCAATAAATTTGTGAATCTGAAACGAGTATTTGCTTGAATGGATACAAGCATAAATCAAAAATTGATTTCAATATCTCCATAGAAACCCCTGGTGAAAATGAATACAGAATAAGGTGTCACTTTGTAGTTTAAATTGTATCAAAATTGGCTAACTTAAAGAGAAAAAGTGGCAATTCCATTAGTTATGGGATGAATGGTAGTACAGCAGCGATAAACAATTGAGGGTAATTCTTTTTCTATATCAATGGGAGTTCCTCTTTTAGCAATGACTTTAATTTCTTGGAGAATTTTACCTACTAAATCTTGGTTTTCAGCTAAATCCCCTTTACCAATCTGCTTCAGAGCCAGTTGCACAGCAGTATATCCTGATTGCATTCCTAATGCCAAGCTGCTTTTTTTACCAAGAATATGCGGATTTAAACTCTGATAAAGCTGCTCATCTTTCGCTATAGCTTTAACATGAACACCTGCATAATGAGTAAAGGCATTTTTACCAGTGATAGGTTTATGGGGAGGAATGGAAATATGAGAATGTTCACTCACAAATTTATATAAATCATCTATAGTGTTAAGTTGCCAATTTTTTTCTTCTTCACCCATATCTATTAAATTGATCATTAGTTCGGCTAAATCAACAATTCCGGCTCTTTCTCCTAATCCCATTGCGGTGACATCAATAATGTCTGCACCTGCTCTATAAGCATCTAGAGCATTAGCTAAAGCTAAACCTTTATCATTATGACAATGCACTTCTATTTGTGGATGCAAACCACGTTTTTTTAGTTCCTCTTTGAGAGTTTTGACATAAAAATACATACTGCGCTGGGGATGAAATGGTGTGGTGTAACCTGTAGTATCTGCTATACTAATTATATCCACGCCTGCTTCTACGGCTGCGCTGGCTGCGGCTATGACATTTTCTATAGGCGATCGCACTGTATCTTCTGGTGTATATCTAATTAATAAGTCATGCTTCTGTTCTTTGGCAAAACTAACTACTTCAATAATTTTTTCAATAGCTGCATCTAAATTAATATTGTAATCTTGTTGTAATCTTTTTTTAGAAACACTAAAAAATACACCTAAAAAATCTACACCACAATCCAAAGCTTTTCTCACATTATCTATTTTACAAAGGGAATGAGCGCCTATTTTAGCATTCAATCCTGCTTGGGAAATTCTTGTGATAGCTAAAGCAATTTCACTGTCTACTGCGGGATTACCCGCTTCAATAATATCAACTCCTATCTGATCTAAAAACTGGGCAATTACCATTTTTTTCTCTGGAGAAAAATAAACTCCTGGAGTTTGTTCTCCTTCTCTCAAAGTAGAGTCAAGAATTTGCACCATATTTACCTTAAATTTCCGTGTATTTAATGTCAATCTCTTTAGAGTATTCCAAGTAAAAAAATGCCCAATTGTCATTGCGTTCGCGGAGCGTGGCGTTAGCCATATGGAGCGGAGCGGAATGAAGCAATCTCTGGTTTTGGATCATTTATTGTTTGGAACACTCTTAGAGAATATTCATAAGCTTGCAGTAATCTAGCATATTTTATACGCAGGTGAAAATTAATCAATAAATTTTTATGCACAAACAATGCAAGTTTTAATGAGAAATATATTTTATCTTAACCTTGTGTTAAAGCATCAACTATTTTGATTATTTAGGGAATAGATAAGGAATATAGAGATTTTTGTTTGTTCCACAAATGTTGAATTAATTTTGCTCAGGTACTTAGCAAAATTCCCCTCAGTCAGATGACAGTGAGGGGGATAGTTTAATCAATTACAGTATTTTCCAAATTTTTAGACTGCTACACCCTATTAGATATCTAGTGAAAAAGAATGTAGAGCCAAGAATCCATACATAAGGAACGACTCTACAGGGGTTCTGGAAAACGCATATTTAATTTCTGCTAGATGTCTATTGACGAATACAAAAAACGTGTTACGCTAGACAGCGGCAGACTACCAATCATGGTAGGTAGGTTCGTTAGTAATATCCATGTTGCTTTTCAGGTTCTGGTTGAACCATGGCAAAATTAGAGACATCGTGCAAATAGCGGCTGGCTTCTTCTTCTAGGCGATGAACCCAAAAAGGCTCAATCACGTTACTATGTCGAAGTGCGGCGAGATATCCATCCAAATACATCCGCATATCATCCATACGATAACCGCGATTCCATAATTCGACGAAGGCGTCAGTCAGTCTTTGGTAGTACCGAATGGTTTGTGTGTCTTGGAGCATAACTGCTGTGTTAATCTCGTTGGAATGATAATTTGTAGATGATGATTCACGCTCAATGAAGTATCACTTCCCTTTTATGTATTAACTCATAAGTTAATCTTTTCACCTTGGGTGAGACCCCCCAGCAGCTAAAAACTTAATTAGATTCTAAGTCGAAAAATGGTAAATATGGTTATTTGCTAAGGTATTTTAACGATTTTTTTGTGAAATGTCTGCTTTGAAATATTGGCAACTACAGAGCTAAATTGATCTCTAGCCAATTTTTGTGTTTTGCTGTTTGAAGATACAAATCTAGGCACTAATGCGTAAATCTGTATAATTAAGTTTGAGGGATTTTTCGCTGCAACAGGGATAGAGGACAAGCCGTCTCTACCTTTGGTAATAGTCAGGTGTGATTTTTATGCTACTCCTTTTGGTAAATGACTGTTATGTTAGTTTACCATATCTCTTAGGGAGTAGGACAAATGACCACAAATAAACTTTAATAATCGCTGACAGATGATAAGAAAGTAATTTTCTCTTTTTCCTGCCTAAATATAGATAAATAACAATTTGAGCTAATATATAAATGTAATGAAAATTTAATAAATCTACTAGCCTGGCTGCAAATACAGTAAAAAATAAATTTTTTGCAAGGTTTTATTGAGGAAAATGTAAAGGATATGTTTAATCAAGTAACAAAAACTACAAAACCTTGAGCATGAGATTGTTAATTTGAGATTCATCAACGCTAAGGGGTCTTGCAACTGTGGGTTCGGTTTGTATAGAAATTGTTGAGGGGAATCCCCATCTGAGGTCGTTGTTGGGTTGGCACTTGCAACAACTAGAATACCGAGTTCATCAAGCTGCCAGTATTTATCAAGCAAAAGAAGTTTTCCTCAGTCATCAACCAACTCTAGTCATTCTAGATGCGGATTTATCAGATGGTGATGGTGTGGAGTTTTGCCGTTGGTTACATCGTCAGCAACAGCCGTTAATTCTCATGTTATCTGCTCGCACAAACGAAGCTGATATTGTCGCCGGCTTGAAAGCGGGAGCAGATGACTATTTAAGCAAACCTTTTGGAATGCAAGAGTTTCTGGCTAGGGTTGAAGCAATTATGCGCCGTAACCGGACACCGACTGCACCAGCTTATTTAGATTATGGTAGTTTGCAAATTGATTTAGTCCAGCGTCGTGTTCGTTTCCAAGGAGAATTTATTGACTTAACACCCCAGGAATTCAGTTTATTGTATGTTTTAGCACAAGCTGGAGGAGTGCCTTTGAGTAGAGCGGAATTACTGCGTCGTGCTTGGCCTGACGCTATTGATAACCCACGTACCATTGATACTCATGTTTTATCGCTGCGGAAGAAGGTGGAACTTGATCCACGTCAACCTAGCTTAATCCAAACTATCCGTAATGTTGGATACCGATTTAACATGGAAATTTTGAACGTCAACATTCCCCAAACTCAAACAAAATTAGCCAGAGAAAGATTTACTAATCAAATCCCTGTACTAACTACTCAAAGTTCTTAAAGCAGGTAATTGTCAATTGTCAATTGTCAATTATTTAAGTCCATTCTGCTAGTGCTTGAGTTTCTGCTTGCATCAAGCTGGTTGTTAGCTTGTCCCAGTCTATCTCAGCAGCGGGTTGATTGACTACTAATTGACCTTGCTGAAGATGTAAGAGATGGGTACAAAACTCTTGAACTAAATCTATTTGGTGATTTACCATCAAAATCGCCGTTGATTGGGTTTGAGTTAGTTGGGTGAAGATATTGATTAAGTTAGAGCAGTTGGGGGCATCTAAGGCTGATGTAGGCTCATCTAAGAGAAGAATTTGGGGTTGGGTGACTAGGGCGCGAGCGATCGCAATTAACTGTCTTTGTCCAGAAGAAAGTTGCACCTCAGTTCGTCCTAACCATTGTTCAGGAATTTGCAGTTGTTCTTGCCAATAACTGACTTTTTCCTGAATGGTTTGCTTCGGTAAACCGCGCAGAATTAAAGGATAAGCCAAAGCTTCCTGAACTGTCATCCCCAACAACTTAGATTCTTGTTGTACAAGCATTACCTGTTGACGCAGTTGGATAATGGGAATTTGGCGATATTCCTGATTTTCGAGATAAATTTTGCCGCTAGTGGGTTCACTTAGGCGGTTAATGAGGCGTAATAAGGAAGTTTTACCAGCACCAGCTTCACCGACAATGGCCAAGCGATCGCCTGGTGATACCCGAAAGGAAATATCCTGTAAAATCGGGTATTGGTGTTGATGCTGTAACTGCCGATAAAGATTTATAGATTCTAGCCTGAGCATAGGGAACAATTGATAATTGACAATTGACAATTGATAATTATTAATTACCCATTAACAAAGCAGTTTGAATAGTCCAAACATCTACCAAAAGCAATAATAGGGTACAGGCTAACAGAATTAAATACATCCAAGGTTGTGATAGAGGGCGAACCTCTGTGGTATCAATGCCTGTTTTTGCTTGGACTATATTTACAAACTTAGCAAATCCAGACACACGCATGGGTAATAAATAAGCTTTACCATCTTGACTCAGGAAATAATAGACTAAACCGCCTTGACCAGTAGTACGGGGTTTTAACTCTTTGACATCTGACCATGATAAACTCCAACCTGGACGGAAAAACCGGGGAACCCAGGCTGGGTAAGTCACTTTAATCCCTTCTTCATCTAAAATTACCCTTTCAGTCAACACCGCATACAACAACACAAAGCCGCAACCAATTCCCACCCATAATAATGAAGGGGGAGTAGGTGCGGCTGTTGCTTGTGCTAAGAAGGGTAAAGGAACAGTCAATGCTAAATATAGACTTAACAGTGTGATCCGAATGAGGGGAGACAATCGAAAAACAGAAGTTGATTGATTAATTGGGTTTGCTGTCACGGCTTGATCATGATTGACATTAAGTTTATGGTATCCCCGCTTTCCACACTTCATTCGGAAATATACAAAGATTACGCCATTTGAGGACGGAATATAGCGATCGCATTGGTGTCATGTATCCTCAAATTTTCAATCACGCACTAATACTGGTGTACCTATACTCACTTGGCTATACAACATTTTGACATCAGAATTACGCATTCTCAGACAACCATGAGAAACAGCCGCGCCTACTAAATCAACATTTGGTGTACCATGAAAACCAATTTCGTTACGGCCATCTGACCAAAAACCAATCCATCTATCTCCTAAAGGACTATCAGTTCCACCTTCAAAGATTGCACCTGTAATGGGATGTCGCCAGATGGGATGGTGTTCTTTGTGCATGATTTGAAAATTGCCGGTTGGTGTTTCCCAACCCTTTTTGCCTATAGCAATGGGGTAACTAGCTATCACTTCATCATATCGAGAAACATAGGCGCGGCGATCGCTTAAATCCACCACCACTTGCGTCCCATCTTGTGCAGTTACTGGCTTTCTGGAGTTATTTATAGCATCTCTAACAGTAGCTAAACTTGACTGAGGCGTTTTCCCTGGAGAATCCAAATTGATCACAGCGGATTTTTGAGGAGAGGTAGGCACAGAAGCAGCAATTGCACTATCTCCCATTTCTACTTGTGAACGTTGCCTATAGACTCCTGTGGATGCAGATTGATTTAACTGTCCCGTTGTACTCCTCGTCTGTAAATGGACAGCCAGAGATAAAATTGCTGTACCAAAACAGAGAAACATGACCATAGTCACTACAGATTCATTTCTTGCCATTGCGATCGCCTATTATTTATCCCTGACATATCTGAGAACTGGTACTTAATAAAATTTTACCAATTACCAACTACCAATTACCAATCAAGTATTTTAGTGGACGGTTGTCAAACTGATCACTATTTTAAATTTAACAAAGACTTGATCCGTGTCATCTTTTTCCTTCTTTTCCCATACCTACACTCCGATTGCGAAACCTGTGAAAACTCCTTTTTATTTATATTTCCGTGTTCCGATTATAAATCCGTCACCTTACTGAGGAACTTTTGATTAATTATCCAGTCTAATAGAGGGGAGTGATTTAAAGCCAGTCCTATCTATGAGTCAATCCATTAGTGTATCTTGGTCAACAGTTGATGCCACCTACCCAGCAGCATCGGTGCAAGTTGACAAACTTTCAAACCACGATCTCATTTTGCGCTGTCAAGTCGGATTGCGTCCAGACCGTGCTGCCTTTGCAGAACTGTTACGCCGCTATCAAACTCAAGTTGATCGAGTGTTATATCATTTAGCGCCTGATTGGTCTGACAGAGCCGATTTAGCCCAGGAAGTTTGGATTCGTGTGTATCGGAATATCAGCCGATTACAAGAACCTGCTAAATTCCGCGGTTGGTTAAGTCGGATTGCCACAAATTTGTTCTATGATGAGTTACGCAAACGCAAACGGGTCGCCAGTCCCCTATCACTGGATGCCCCGCGGACGTTAGATGACGGTGAAATGGATTGGGAAATTGCCGGTGATACGCCAGGTCCTGAAGAGGAACTGACAACCAGAGAATTTTATGAGCAGTTGCGAGAAGCGATCGCGGATTTACCAGAGGTTTTTCGGACTACAATAGTTCTTAGGGAAATTGAAGGGATGGCTTATGAAGAAATTGCTGAAATCACCGGAGTTTCACTAGGAACAGTGAAATCTAGAATAGCTAGAGCTAGATCGAGATTACAAACTCAGTTGCAAAGCTATCTAGATACATAATCTACATCATGTTCCCTCAATTCTATGGCAGAATTTAAGAAATATTAAGGTCTGTCAAAGAAAATATATATTTTCTGCCATTGAGAACTAAAAATGAATCAACGGGTACTATGGATATGGAGAAGCGCGATTGTTTCGAGTTATTAAGTGCCTACCTAGATGGCGAAGTAACAGCTACTGAACGCAGGCAGGTAGAAGAATGGTTATCAACAGATGCCTCTATCAAATGTTTGTATAAAAGACTATTAAATCTCAGACAAGGCTTGCATAATATACCTATTCCCGCAGGTAATCAATCAACGGAAACCACGATTGAGCAAGTATTGACTCGTGCTAACCGCCGTTACCAGTTCAGCTTAATATTTGGTGGTGCAGCCATAGCTGCTTGTGTTTTGGGGGCAATTTCTGGTTTATTACCAGGTAACTCATCCAGAATGCTGGAAATGGCACAAACACGACCAATGACAGAATTGACACCAGAAGCTACACAGCCAGTAGCTGTAGATTTACCTTTAATGGTTGCTTTAAACAACCCAGTCATTGAAATTCCCAAAACAGCAATAGCTCCTACTCAAAAACCAGTTAATAACCTCAACTAATTAGCTGGTAAACTACAATCACTCCACCAGATATCAATTTACAGTATCGCCTCTAGCTGGTAGATATTTCGTGTTGTCATAAAATACATCTAAGTCAAGCCAAAGATGAGCCTTTTAGCTCGTAAACCTCTATACAGTAGCGATTGTAGAGGTTTTTTGATGTCTGTTGATTTAGGTGGTAATCTTCTAAATCATTGTTGATATAAGGGAATTTCGTTTATACACATATACATAGTGGTAAATTTGTACAGTGCGTAAGTCCTAACTGCTATATAATAGAAGTCTAAATTATTTCCCAGATTTTACTCAAGATTAAAATTCAATGACTAGGTTTATACATGATAAATTCGCCAAAGACTATCTAGAAGAATTATTAAAAGATTACGGAGAAGTCAAAGCATCAGAAAAAGTTTCAGGAGAGATTAAAGAAATAGATGTTTTATTTACACCTGCTAAACAACAAACTTCTAAATTACAAATACTGGGGTTACTAGGAAGACTTGCCGAAAATCCTGCAATAATAGAACCATACCGCAATCCAGCTTCTACCGATGAAATCTGCGACTGTATTCTCAAGTTATTAGAAGTAAAGGCTTTATTGCGACGAGAAGCCAAAGCCAATAAAATCAAACTTCAGGAGTCAGAAATTCCTAAATTGTGGATTTTAACCCCCACTATATCTGAAACTCGTTTATCTAGCTTTGGAACTATCCAAAAAGAAGGTTGGTTATCGGGAGTACATTTTTTAGCAGATGCCTTGCGAACAGCAATTGTGGCGATACACCAACTACCGCAAACACCGGAGACTTTATGG
The DNA here is from genome assembly GCF_009711975.1 of Anabaena sp. UHCC 0204. Classification (GTDB taxonomy): domain Bacteria; phylum Cyanobacteriota; class Cyanobacteriia; order Cyanobacteriales; family Nostocaceae; genus Dolichospermum. The sequence continues at coordinate 53,070 of NZ_VIKW01000015.1, read as the reverse complement.
TTGAGGCTTTTGGGTAGGGGAAGCATACAATCACAAGCAGTTATCGAGTTGCAAGCGTTACCATTAGATCATCCTTACCAAAAAGCCACCCTGGAATTAGTTTACAACTTGCGCGAAAATTTGAGAGTAAATCAAGAACTAGAAACAGATGATAGGGAGTTAATTATGCGACTAGAACCACTTTATCAAAGAAATAGAGAACAAGCTAAAGAAGAAGGAAGACAAGAAGGAGAAAAAGACTTAATACTGCGTCTACTACATCGCCGGATTGGTGAAGTTGATGCGTTATTAATCGAGCGAATTACAGGATTATCAATTGAACAGTTAGAAAATTTAGGAGAGGCGTTATTAGATTTTTCTAGTGTGGCTGATTTAGAAGCTTGGTTAACCCAACACTCAATCTAATTCATTTTGATTGTTCGGGAGTTAATTATGCGACTAGAACCAATTTTCAAACAACCTCTTACAATTTATAATTATTTAATCTGCTTCAATAACTGCGGAATGTGGGTTTTAATCCCCCTCCTTCTCGGCAACAGTTGGAGGCTGTGGCTAAGGCTGTGGGGGTTGATGCTGATTTAGAGCAGATGTTACCACCTGCTGGGGTGGGAATGAATCTTGAACCTATTCGACTTTGTGCTGCTTGTTATGTGAGTCGCCTTGTCATCGGATTGAGTGGCAGTTTAAGGTGACTCAGGCGTGTCAGCATCATCATTTAAGTTTGCTGTCTGAGTGTCCTAATTGTGGGGCTAGGTTTAAAGTTCCAGCATTGTGGGTTGATGGTTGGTGTCATCGGTGTTTTATGGCGTTTGGGGAGATGTTAAGAGCGCAAAAACATATTTCCATAGCACTGCGAATTGAAATCTGAGAAATCCGGGTCAAAGATGGAGGGGTGAAGACGAACAGAAGTAAGGAATGCTTGCAAAGGGTAGCTGTAAGGAATAAGATGATATTTCAAATGGTTGTGTCCAGTCCAAATATTTAAGTCTAATCCAATGGTTGTAGGGTTAAGCTCCATTCGCGAACTTTTAGAAACCGCTTATTCCGCTCTTGATTTTAACGAGGGTGAACTTTTGGATGCAGACGCTACTCCTAATGATTTAACACTGGAACAATGGATTAACAAAGGGGACTGGTTGTCCCTGGCCAAGCAAGTTGGTGCAGAAAAGATTTTTTTTGTAGAAGATGATCCTGTAATTGTTTTTGCAAGTCGGGAAACCCAAGATAGAGAAACTCTGCGACAAGCTTTTAACAGTATCTGGTGTATGGCTAGACCTCAAATTTTGTTTCTCGCTATAAAAGGTGAACTTTCTGTTTATGATCTCACAAAACCTCCTGCTAAAACACTTCAAGAATGGGAAAAAATTAAGCCTTTAGCAATTGTAAAAAAAGCATCTGAAGTTGCGAAAAAACTAAATAATTACCACCGAGAAATAGTAGAATCAGGTAAGCTTTTTGAAGAAAAACATTTTGGTCATGATGACCAACGTGCAGATCAATCTCTAATTAGGGATTTAAAGACAGTTCGTGCTAGACTAACCTCTCCTAGCGTGGATAAAAAACTAGATGATAAATATGCTCATGCACTAATTGGTAGATCAATTTTCATTCGTTACTTGGAAGACAGAGAGATTTTGACTCGGGATTACTTCGAGGAAGTTGCTGCAAAAAACCCTGCATGGAAAGTCATACTTAATAGAGAAATAGGTAAATCTGACATTCATCAGGATATGGAAAGGCTTCTATACCCACGAGTTTTAGAAGATAAAGAATTTACATATGCTTTATTTGATAAGCTATCAGAAGATTTTAATGGGGATATGTTTCCATCTGATATTCAAGAAAAAAAAGCAGTAGACATAGAACATCTTAAGTTAGTGCAAGGTTTCTTGAGAGGCGATGTAGATCCTCAGCAAAAACTTTTCTTTTGGGCATACAAGTTTGACATTATTCCTATTGAACTTATTAGCAGTATTTATGAAGAATTTTATTTAACTTCAAATGCTGATTCAGGAAACCACGGTACACACTATACTCCAAGCTCGCTTGTAAGATTTGTTCTTTCTAAAGTTCTCACACCACAATCTCTTGAAAAGAATCCTAGAATTATCGATCCATGTTGTGGTTCAGGGATTTTTTTGGTTGAAGCTTTTAGAAGAATTGTACGTTATCTTACCTATAAGCAAAATGGAACAAGACTAGGTTCGGAAGAGCTTAGAAAAATTATTAGAGAGCAAATAGCGGGGATTGAGATCAATGAAGAGGCTGTGCGTGTTGCTGCTTTTAGTTTGTATTTAGCTCTCTTACATTATCAACAACCACCAGCGATTTGGGAGCAGATAAAAAATGGACAAACCCTTCCTAGTCTCAAGTACCAAAAAGATATTTTAACATCTAATGAAAGATTCAATAATTTAATTGAAGCCAATGCTTTTGATATAGAATCAAAAGTTAATGATATTAATGTACTAAGTGATTTTGGCAGTAGTTGTGCTGATATTGTAGTTGGTAATCCACCTTGGGGTGAACCTAAAGACGATGATAAATTAGGGAAAGCAGCTTTAGAGAAAGGACTTAAATGGTGTAGTGAAAGAGGTTATCCAGTTGGTGATAAAGAAAGGTCTCAAGTTTTTATTTGGAGAACACTTGATCTTCTACGAGATGGAGGTTATGCAGGGCTATTAGTCTCTACTGGTATATTTTTCAAACGTCACCAAAAGAGCAAGCAGTTTCGGCAGCAGTTATTAAGCTCAATTAAACTGATAGAAGTTATCAATTTTTCCCATACAAGAGATATATTTTTCAAAGCAATTTCTCCATTTGCATCTATAGTTTTTCAAAAAACATCTGATATTGATACTCAGCAACAAATAGTTGATTATTTTTCTGCAAAAAAATCTGCTCATGCTGCTAGTTTAAAATCAGTAGTCCTAAGCCATGTAGATATTCAACGAGTTCGGCAAAGTGATTTTATTGAAAATGATAAACTGTGGAAAATTTATTGGTGGGGAAATCACAGAGATCATGATTTGATTGATGTTTTAGAACTAAATCCGCCACTAAGAGATTTTTGCGATATTGAGAATTCAGGCCAGGGTTTCCAGAAAGGAAAAGGAAAAGATTCATTTTCAAGTGAAAAGCTTCCCAATTACAGAGAGTTTCCGACTAGATTTTTTACAAAATATGGTCTTCTGGATATGCAGCAACTTAAAACTATTCCTGAGCGACTTTACCGTACAGGAAAAAGTGAAAATTTATATTCAGGAATGCGGATTTTAATAAAACGTGGTATTTCTCAGACTACTTCACCTAAAGGACAAATTATTTCTCGTCTTGAGTCAAGTACGTTTTGTTTTCGTCACTCTATCTATTGTATAAAACTAGCAGAGCCGACTGATTGGCGGTACAAAGTTATTTTAGGAATTTTATGGTCATCACTTGCCAGATACTATTTCTTTCTAACTAGTAGTAACTGGGGAAACTGGCATTATGAAATTTATTATCATGAACTACTCGACTTACCAATTCGGTTTCCAGAAATTCAGGAACAAAGAGACAAACTTGTTCTTATTGTTGATAAATTGATAAATTTTAACCTAACTCCTCGAAATATGTTGGCGTTAAATGGCAAAACTCAGTTAGAAATAAATAAGGAGATTGCCAAGCTTGAATCTCAACTTGATGGAGCAGTATTTGATCTATATGAACTAAGAGTATCAGAGCGTGACTTAATTCGTGATATGTGTGATACTGGCATCGAATTTTTTTACAATAATATTAAAAGTCAAGCGGTTAAGCCTGTAATTGCTCATGGACTTCAGCTAAAGTATGGAGTTCTTCAAGATATTTCATCTGCAATAGGAATTTCAGACGAGTTCAAAGATTACTTGAGTGTGTTCTTGAAAATTTGGAACCGTGAGATTTATCCAGAAGGAGAGTTTAGCTGGAGAATAATATCTTCTTGTAAAATAACAACTATGTTATGTGTTATATTTTCTACACAAGAAGTAGGTCAATCATTCTCTCAACTTCCAGAAAATGATGAGGATGCATGGATACAAGTGTTGAGAGAACTTGACGACAGCTTATTAGTGCCTTACGATAGTAATCGTATATACATAGATGGTATGATTCGTGTAGTAACAGACACTAATATTATAATCATTAAGCGTAATCAAAAAAGACTTTGGACAAAGAGTATGGCTCGTGAAGATGTCGAGGCAACTCTAATTCAAGCCATCAATTTGCAGGAGTCTAACCAGGATATTTCTTTATGAGCGGTCTTTTACTAGGTAAGTTAAATTCGTGGGCTAACTTTGAGAAGTGCGTATTAGAAATAATTATTCTAGCATTAGAAATGCTTAACAAAAGCTCCTCTCTTCCATTGATTGAAGATGCTCAAAAGGGTGATAGCCTAAATCGCAGGTTGGATATATGTATCCGTCGTGCTATTCTTGAGTGGGAAAAAATTAATGAAACTGATATTGCTACAAGCCCAAAACTTAACCTCAAAAAACAACCCGATCTAGAAAATGAGCAAGTTTTTGAGGATTATGAAATAAAAAAACCTGATTTTCAATGGGAGTTTAGAGATCGATTAGGAAAAAAGGATAACCTAAATTCAATATTCAAAAACTATGAAATAGAATGTAAACGTTTAGGGAAGAAAGATATTTCAGGAAGGAGTTTTGTTGCGGAATATGTCAACAAAGGAATTCTTAGATTTACGACAAGTACACACCGTTACGGTCAATTCACTTCTTCAGGTGCAATGATTGGTTATGTTCAGGATATGGAGCTACAAGATATCTTAAATGAAGTAAATAGTTTTGCTGTATCTGCTTCTTTACCAGAGATTCTTCTTTCACCGGAAGGTTGGAAAGTGGAAACCAGTATACTTGAACATAGGCTAGATCGCCTGGATGTTCAGCCTACCCAATTTGATCTAAGACATCTCTGGTTAGATATGCGGAACAATTATGAAAACAATGCCAGTCCTCCTGTGAAAAAGCAAACAGCTAAGAACAGAAGCAGACAGGTTAAAAAAACTGAATCTTCTAAAACAATCCAAAGCAACTGAGTTTTTAAGTTCTTATTATCAAGTAGTTGGCGCTTATTTTTCTCTTAAATATGTCCATTGGTAAAGTAATATTTGTCAAATTCCTTTATACTAATTCTCTATAACTTTCAAAAAATACATTTTTATACAGCTTACTAAGTAATAATTTTAGATTTTCCATCTTAATGTGTTTCTTAATAGTATTTCTGCTGTCAGCACAACACGTGCTACGAATGGAAGATACACTCTAAATCAAAAAATTTGTATTTATTTAAAGTCAATGGGCAATAGAGACCTATAAGTTTCATTACTTATGGCTAGTTATTTCATAATTTAGCGTGTCAATTTCAGTGTCAACTGTTTATAAATAACATCCAGCCACACAGGAATCACAGCCTTACCTTCATCCAGGGAAGCGATCGCTCTTTTCCGATCAAATTCTACTAAATAAAGTGAATTTGCGAATACCGTATCTGGAGAATAACGACATTAATTTGCGAAATGCGACATATAATGTGCGAATGTACAATGGAGAATAGGAGACTCGAACCCCTGACCTCTGCGGTGCGATCGCAGCACTCTACCAACTGAGCTAATTCCCCTTATTAATCTGACATACATACCATATCTTAACATTCAGGGACAATAGTTTCCACATCTTTTTGCGAAAAAACTTCCTGTACCCGCTGTAAATCCAAATCAATCAGATAATCAATCGTCCAGTTAGCTTGACGTTGGAGCATATGGAAGGGATAAGTATTTGCTACTCCTACCACTTGCATTTGAGCGCGTTTGGCGGCTTGGATACCTACGGGAGTGTCCTCAATCACTAAACACTCATGAGGTTTTAGACTTAATTCTGGATATTCCTGATTTAGTCGGTCAACAGCCAACAAATAACCTTCTGGGTTAGGTTTACTCGTGCTGATATCATTCCCCGACACAATTACAGAAAAGTATTCAGCTAATTTAGCAGATGTTAATACTATTTCTATTTCTGGGTATAAAGCATCACTGACTAACCCCAACTTGAGATGACGGGAACGAATCTGAAAAATTACATCTTCAATCCCAGAATACAAAGGCAATTTTTCTAGTTTCTCCAATTCCTGCACATAAGCTTGAGCTTTGCGAGTGAGTAACTGCATCATGTATTCTTCCGTCACGAGCCTACCACGATTTTTCAGCAGGTTCTGAACATAAGCGCGATGGCTTTGCTCTCCACAGGTACTAATTTTACCTAAACTAGCTTGACGTTCCTGCACCCGTTGGGGTTGAAGATTTTCCTGAACGAGAATCTCATCTATTAGTTGGATATGAATTGGTCCATCCTTAATGATGACACCATTAAAATCAAATAAAACTGCCTTTAAACTCATAGTGCAAACTGGAAACAATCCTCCAGATTATTATTATTCATTTTGGTATCCAGGAAAATATGATCACAGTGAATTACCGGAATATATTCAAGATTAACCTATTTTTGTAAATATAGGTTGACAAAATTATAATTCATGTAATATATATGTAGTATGTAATGATTGGGTTTAAAAAGTTCTTGTTAAAAAGATATATTTATTGAGTTTCTCCACTTATCAAGAGAGAGAGTTTCTCAAACCGATCATCATATTCATCTAAAATTGTTAATTAAAATTATGCCCTACGAACAATTAGGAATTACTACACCACACCCGGTTTTATCTTGGGCAAATCATTCTTTAGGCTCAGATGAAACTAAAATGGCCAAGAATGTAGCCTCATTGCCATTTGTATTTAAGCACGTGGCTTTAATGCCCGATGTTCACTTAGGAAAAGGCGCATTAGTTGGTTCAGTTATTGCTACTAAAGACGCTATTATTCCTGCGGCTGTTGGCGTGGATCTTGGTTGCTTTATCGGAGAAACTTTGATTCCTTTAGTTGATGGAAAATCCTATCCTATCAAAGGATTAGTTGACAAAAATGAAGAATTTATAGTTTATGCCTGCACCCAAACCGGAAAAATTGTAGCTGCTAAAGCTACTGCAAAATTAACGAGAACAAATGCGCCTCTTGTTAAAGTAATTTTAGATAATGGTGAAGAGATAATCTGTACTCCAGATCATCAATTTATGCTTCGAGATGGCAGTTACAAAGAAGCACAATTACTGGAAATAGGTACTTCTTTAATGCCTTTTTATTCCCAAGTTGATAAAGATGGTTATACACTCATATCTCAACCATATTCTGGAAGATGGCAAAAGGCACATTGGATGATTGCTCGTTCTGGTTTATTAGGTAAAATTAATGAATTGGATAACCGTCCAGGAAATATTGAACTGATAGATGATCTCATTCATTATAATCACAAAATTGTTGCAATAATTCCCCTAAATTACACAGAAAATGTGTATTGTCTCACAGTACCGGAGTATCATAACTTTGCTCTCAAAGCAGGAGTATTTGTTCACAATTGCGGTATGAGTGCTATCAAAACACAATTTACAGGTGAACAATTAGAAGGCAAACTAAAGAAAATTCGCCTGGATATTGAAGCAGCAATTCCCACAGGATTTAATGAAAACAAAGATGTAGAAAAAGCAGTAACTAACTGGCAACGTTGGCGCGATTTTTCTAACTTGCATCGTGGTGTGCAAGATTTAGAAAGTAAAGCCATGAAACAAATGGGTTCTCTAGGGGGAGGAAATCATTTTATTGAAATATGTCTGGATACAGAAAACCAAGTTTGGTTAATGCTGCATTCTGGTTCTCGCAATATTGGTAATAAATTAGCACAATGCCATATTAATACTGCTAAAGAATTAGCGAAAATGGCAAATAATAAATTACCAGATCCCGATTTAGCTCACTTTGTCGTAGGGACACCAGAATTTAAAGCCTATTGGCAAGATTTACAATGGGCGCAAAATTATGCACATTTTAACCGTGATGTAATGATGTTCCGATTTAAAAAAATCGTTGAAAAACATATTAATGGAGGAAAAGTTACCAAACCTTTATTAGAGGTAAATTGTCATCACAATTACGCCGAAAAAGAAGTACATTTTGGCGAAGATGTGTATGTAACTCGTAAAGGTGCAGTTCGCGCTCAAACAGAAGATTATGGGATTATTCCTGGTTCAATGGGAGCAAAATCTTTCATTGTTAAAGGTAAAGGTAATGCTCATAGTTTTTGTTCTTGTTCCCATGGTGCAGGGAGATTAATGTCAAGAAGTAAGGCTAAAAATGTCTATACTCTTGATGATTTAATTGCCCAAACTGAAGGTGTAGAATGTCGTAAAGATACGGGAGTGTTAGATGAAATTCCTGCTGCTTATAAACCTATTGAGCAAGTAATGGCAAATCAAGCCGATTTGGTGGAAATAGTCGCAACACTTAAACAAGTTCTTTGCGTTAAAGGTTAAGGTAGGGTGGGCAATGCCCACCTGATTTGACAATTTTTTTGAGTCCTTATACCAAATAGAATAAGATTTCAAGAATAATTAACCGCAGATGAACGCAGATGAACGCAGATAAATACGGGTGTTTGTTATTTCGTTTATTCTTTGTCTGGTCTAACACTTAAGTATCTATCTTTGCGAATAGTATTGATCACAGTTTGGATGTAATTTTCTGCTGCACCCAAGGTTTTTAGTAAATGATTTCCTAACTCTAATGCGGCTTCAAATTCAGGTTGTACGACTTCTTTCGCACCCATTTGAGTCAAGATGTCAATTTCTTTGTTACTGTGTGAACGAGCAATTACATCTAAATTAGGGGCAATAGTCAAAGCATTTTTCAAAAGTAAGCGGGTACTGGCAGGATCTGGAAGGGCGATCGCTAAAGCTTTGGCAGTTTCTAAATGTGCTTTTTCTAATACTAATTCCGAATCTGCATCACCGAAAATGTAAGGAATTTGGCGTGTTCTTAATCTTTGTACAGATGCTTCGCTATTTTCAATTACTAAAACTGGATATCCTTCTGTTTGTAAGATGTTGACAATTACTTGCCCAACTCTACCATAACCTGCTACTACTACATGACCAGTAATTATTTCTGGCATAGATATTGTTTTTGGTGCAGAAAAGCGTTGTAAGAACTTTGTGAGGAAGGGATTTTGATTCAGATAATCGGCAATTAAAGGTGCAACTTTGAGTGAGAAAGGTGTAAGAATTAGTGTAATTGCTGTTGTGCCTAATAGTAAAGAATAGGTTTGTGGAGACAGCAATTCTAATTTTAACCCAGCTAATGCTAATACAAAAGAAAATTCACCAATTTGGTTAATTCCTAAACTGACTATAATAGCATTTTTGAGAGAATAGCCAAACTTTAAAACAATGCCTAAAATAATTGCTGCTTTACCCAACAATACCAAAGTTACAAGTCCTAATATTAGTCCAAAATTGTTGATCAGAATAGTTGGATCAATCAGCATTCCAATTGATGCAAAAAACAGACTAGCAAATGTATCTCGCAACGGTAAAATTTTTGCTAGTGCCTGATCAGCATAATCAATTTCCGATATCATTAAACCAGCAACAAACGCTCCCATAGCAATGGAAAGACCTAAATATGCAGTTATTAAAGCAACTCCTAAACATAAAGCAATGACAACTAACAGAAATAATTCATTACTTTCTGTGGCAGCAATATTACTTAAAATGCGGGGAACTATCCACACACTTAATATAATTGCTGTTATTGCAAACAGGGCAATTTTGAGTAAAGAAAATCCCAATGCTACAGCAATATTTTCGGGTTGTTGCAAAGCAGGAAGTATTGCTAACATTACACCCAAAGCTAAATCTTGGGTAATTAAAATTGCCAGCATAATTTGTCCATGCACGGTATTAGTTTCACCCTTTTCTGTGAGTGTTTTTAATACTATTGCTGTGGAAGAAAGAGATAAAACTGCTCCTAAGAAAATGCCTTTTGTAATTCCAGAAGCCCAACCTGTGGAGACAGTTACTATTGCAACTAGAGCAATTGTTAAACCAATTTGTAGTAAACTACCTTTGATGGCAATATCTTTAACTCGTTTTAATTCTGCTAAAGAAAATTCTACACCCAGAGCAAACAGTAGAAAAGCGACACCAATTTCTGCTAAAGATTTAATATCAGCAACATTGCTTAATAACTTTAAACCAAAGGGTCCAATAGCAAAACCACTCACTAAATAACCAAGTATCACAGGTTGATGTAACCGATGGGACAAAAATCCTCCTAGTGCTGTAGCGACTAAGACGATTGTTAAATCCAAAATTAGACTATGTTCTGTTTCCATATTCTGTGTTTTATTTTGTTATCAACTTATGTCAATCACTTTTCAGAGTAACTTGAGTTGGTAACAGTCAACATCTACACCTCGATAGCTAAGTTGAAAAAGTAGGTAAGGGAAAAGGGGCGTTGCTGATAGCCTGCGTGGCGATAGCCATATTGAGGTATGAAATTCCTAAATTGAACCTTTAAAACTCTTACCTTTGCGTCTTTGCGCCTTTGCGTGAGACTAAAATTCATACCGTTAATCAGCAACGCCGGAAAAGGTTAGGTTAGACAGTTTATTTTGATGGTAAATCTGCTACTTTACCAGCACTAACCATTGCTCTGTACAGTAAAGCACATACATCTGCTCTGGTGGCAACTTTTTTAGTATTTAGCAGTTTTTTATTGGGATGATTGATAATTACACCATTTTCTGTGAGTGCAGCAATGAAATTACGATGTTCGCTTCTAATACTTGAAGCATCGCTATAAACTGAAAGAACATTTGTTGCTGAACCCGTAAATTTATAATTCAATCCTTTGGCTAAAGTGATCAAAATATCTAACCGTTTCAGCTTTTGTGTGGGGTTAAATTTTTTACTATCAAGGATGGTAAAAAAGCCCATTTCATAAGTTTCACGAATAGCATCATAAGCCCAATATTGACGAGGGACATCTTTAAAATTAACTGCTTTGCGGACTTTACTTTTGATAAAGACTTTTTGTAATAAGGCTGCTAATTCGGCGCGAGTGACTGGTGCATTCGGACGGAAAGTACCATCAGGAAATCCGCCAATTACTTCCATTGCTGCTAATTCGGCAATATATTCTTTAGCCCAATAGTTGTTAGGAATATCAGAAAATGATACTTGGATACCTTTGGCTACACCTATTTGGCGGTATTGACTTAATAACTGTCCGAGTGCAAAACTAGAATTTTGGTTAATTTGAGTTAACGGTACTAAACTACCAGGAGTAACTGTTAAGGCTTTTGCTAAGTTAGAATTAAAAGCATTGATGGATTTACCAACTAAAGCAAAATCACCCTCTGTAAAGGAGATAGGATAAGCACCAGTTGTGGCAACTTGAGAAAATCCGGCAGCTTGATATTGGGTAATATTAATATTTTGGGAACTATTGAGGAAAGTAACTTTTTGATTATTTACTTCTGTAAAATAGTCGTAAGTGGTAGTATTATTATCAACAACACTATCATTATTCATGTCAACACCATAAAGGCTGCGAACTACTTGATATTCACTAGGATTAGCTGATAAAATCAGATTGACGGCAGTATTTCCCGGTAAACAGGCAAATTCACTGTAGCCAATAAAGCGATCGCTAGTATCATATAATCGCACAACGATGCGATCGCCTAATTTAAATCCTTTCGTAAATTTAGCTTTTTGCTTAATCTTATATTTATAATCACCTAAAAATCTTTCTTGATGATACTTTTCGCCATATTTACTCTTAATAGAAACACGGGCAATTACTTCGGAAATTGTACCACCAGGTTGCCATATAGCAAGCGTAAATTCTGATTTTTTTTCTGGGGAAAAATCCCTAATAATGGGAATATCAACTGGTTGTCTGTCAAATTGATTTGCTAAAAGTTGCGTTGCTGGGGAATTACTAAGTTTTGATTCTGCTAATACCGAAGATATTGGCGATAATGCGACAACAGAGACGGCTGCAACAAATAGTTTACTCCAATAAGTTAAGTTAATAGGATTCATTGTATTTTACTCTCGCCAGTGTACTAATCTTCCCTAGATCAGAAATTTTTGATGCTAGTGAAGCTTACTGATAACACAGAGCATTTTATATTACTTTTGACAAAGAGGCAAAAGGCAAGATCAATTTCTTACCTATTACCAATTACTCTAAACTAAATTACTTTTTACCACCCGGAGTTCTTCCTCCTTCATCATTGCTACCACCACGAGGACTAGATTTACCAGGATCGCAACCTTCCGCACCATTACCAATACCTTGGTTACAGTTAGTGCGATTAGGTTTTACTTTTCCTTTGTCATCATCATCATCGTCGTCATCATTATCGTCGTTGTCGCTGCGGTTAGGTTTTACTTTTCCTTTGTCATCATCATCATCATCGTCGTCGTTATCATTATCTGAGGAAGAGTTAACTGTGTATTGTGAACCAATATCAACAGCATCACCTTTGCTTACTAAAGCTCTGTATAGTAAAGCACAAACTTCTGATCTGGTAGCTACTTTGTTAGCATCGAGTAAATTTGTATTGGGATAGTTGACAAGTACGCCATTTTGTGCTAGTGAAGCGATGAGGCTACGAGATTCACTACTAATGCTGGAGATGTCGCTGTAGGCTGATAAAATGCTTGTATTGGAATTGGTGGTTTTATAGTTTAATGCCTTTGCTAAGGCGACTAAAACCTCTAAGCGAGTGAGATTTTGTGTAGGATTGAAGTTGTTACCAGCAGTATTAAAAAAGCCCATTTGATAAGCTTCACGGATAGAGTTATAAGCCCAGTAGTTGCGGGAAACATCTCTAAAACTGGTAACTTGGCGAACTTTGTTGTTACTAAAAACTTTTTGGAGGAGAGTAGCAAATTCAGCACGGGTAACGGGTGCGTCAGGACGGAAAGAACCGTCGGGGAAACCTTGAGCAATTTCCATTGCTGCTAGTTCGGAAACGAAGTCGTTAGCCCAGTAGTTTGTAGAGATATCAGAAAATGCTGTTTGAATGCTTTTGGCTACACCTATTTGACGGTAGGATGTTAATAATTTTTGCAGATTAAAACTGGAGTTGTTAGTAATTTGTGTTAACTGTACTAAACTACCAGGTATAGCTGTGAGGGCTGGTGCTAAGTCTGAACTAAAGATATTTAAAGACTTACTGAGCAAGGAATACTCACCCTGTTTAAATGATGTCGGATAAATGCTGGTTTTAGCAACATTAGTCAAGTTTGTGGCTTGAAACTTGGTGGTGTTAATATTTTGAGAACTGCTGAGGAAAATAACTTTTTGCTCTTTGACTTGGGTGAAGTAGTCGTAGCTGGTAGTGTTGCTATCAACAATGTTATCTTCGTTAGCATCTACACCGTAAACAGTCCGAACTATTTGAGTTTGTGTAGGTTGGGGTGATAGAACTAGGTTAACGGTTTGGTGTCCTGGTAGACATTCAAATTCACTATAGCCAATGAAGGTATTTTGGGTATTGTACAATCTTACAACAATGCGATCGCCTTTCTTGAAACCTTTCGCAAATTTGGCTTTTTGCTTAATTTGATATTTGTAATCACCTAAAAATCTTTCTTTATGGTATTTCTTCCCATGTTTACCTTTGAGAGAAACCCTTGCAATTACTTCTGATAGTGTACCACCTGGTTGCAAAACCACTAAGGTAAATTCTGATTTTTTCCCTTTCAGAGAATTACTTTTAGTTGTATTTATGATCTTACGTTCTCTAACCGTATTTCTTTGACGGGTAGTACGTCCTGTTTTTTTATCATCATCATCATCATCGTCATCATCATCATCATCATCGTCGTTGTCATTATTATCAGCTAAAAGTTGCTTTGTAGATGAATCCGTTAATTGAGATTCAGCACTATTGGATAAACTTGTAGCTGCTAATGTGGCGGATACTGGCGAAAACAAAACTACAAAAACCGCAATCACAACAAGCTTCGGCCAATAACTCAAGTTCATAGAATTCATATTGATTTTATCTCACACCTGATGTCCAGTATTTCTAGAGTCTTTCCTATATCTAAAAGTTCCTGAATACAGGCACTATTTAATGCTAGTAAAAATGATGATAAAAAAACAGTATTATACAAGACCTTGGATCTTATAGATAGTTATAAATGAAAAAATTGAGCTTTTTCGATTTAAGAATTGTTAAAACTCTGATCTTTACGCTTTTGCGTGAGATTAATTCATCTTCAATTATCCAACCCCGAAATAAACCACAAATCTCAAATATCACAAAACGCTGACATTTTTATCTGTCTTGCAATACCACTTAATTTGCGAATAATTTAATATTGTTATATAAGTAAATAATACTTTAGGAAACTTAACAAATGACAACTAGCACCCCAGATTTGCAGACATTAGAAAAACAGATTTGGACTTGGCGAGATTACAAAATTCAATATACAGTTATGGGTACAGGTCAGCCTTTGGTGCTAATTCATGGCTTTGGTGCTTCCATTGGTCATTGGCGTAAAAATATCCCAGTTTTGGCTAATGCTGGTTATCAAGTCTTTGCTTTAGATTTGTTGGGATTTGGCGGTTCTGATAAAGCAACTATAGATTATAGCATGGAAATATGGGCAGAACTCTTAAAAGATTTTTGGAACGCACATATTCAAAAACCAGCTATATTTATTGGTAATTCCATTGGCGCACTTTTAAGTTTAATCATTTTAACAGAATACCCGGAAATTGCGGTTGGAGGAGTATTGATTAACTCTGCGGGTGGTTTGAGTCACCGTCCCCATGAATTGAACCCTGTTCTTCGCATTTTCATAGCAACCTTTAATAAATTGGTATCTAATCCCATTACAGGTAAATTCGTCTTTAACCGCATTCGCCAAAAATCGCAAATTCGCCGGACACTATATCAAGTATATAGCGATCGCAATGCAGTAACAGATGAACTCGTTGATTTACTTTATAACCCATCTTGTGATCCAGGAGCGCAAGAAGTTTTTGCTTCTATTCTGACTGCACCTCCCGGACCTAGTCCAGAGGAATTATTACCTAAGTTAGAATTTCCGTTATTAGTAATTTGGGGTGCAGAAGATCCTTGGACACCAATTACGGGAGCGAATATCTATGAAGCAGCACGAGAAAATGGCCAAAATATTAAAATTGTCCCTATTCCCGGTGCTGGCCATTGTCCCCATGATGAAGTTCCAGATATTGTGAATAGTGAAATTATTGATTGGTTAGGACAGGTAATTGATAATTAGTGAGTCCTTAAAAAGTAGAAGTTCAATAATTAGGCTATAAATCTCATGTAACCCTAGCAAATAGTGGAATAAAACCTTGGATATCATGGATATAAGTCTATTTATTGAATTTTAATATCAATATAGCCAATCATAATTTCAGTTGGTTTTAAAGGATAAAAATACAATCTCCATGCACCTGGAGTCATGCGAATATGCAAACTAAATAATCTTTTTTTTCCGTCAGGACATTGAAAAGTTAACTCTTTTTCAAATTTTTGTAATCTGGATTCACTTTCGGGAGTTGCTTTACTAGGTAAACTATTGAGATCAAAATTACCTGATGTCCAATTTTTAGAAGCATTTTCAACTTCTGTTAATTTTTTAATAATTGCTTGAAATATAGGATGACTGTTTTTAATATTTTGTAATTGTTTTTCTACAGAATCACAAAATTCTAAATGAGGAAATATCTTTTTTCTTTTATTCCATAAATCTAAGCCACTATCAATATTATCTTGAAGACGATTCTTAATCCATTTTTGATGTTCAATAACATGATTTATACTGCTTGCGTGTCTAACTTCTATATTTTCTTCTAGTAATTCTCCATCTTCATTAGTTGTAACTTCTAGGAGAGAGATCACACTATTTTCCCATAATTCTGATGTTTTTAAACTAACAGATAATGCTTTTAATCTATAAGCATAGACAAGTCCTTTCGGTTCGTTATTACAATATGTGCAAGCATATAATAATTCAGTTTCTTGATCTTGATCAAAAATTTCATCAACCTCAAAAAATTGCATACTTAAAATAAAATCTTGTTCAACTTGATCAACACTTGGATCATTGAGCCATTTTCCTATAGGATAATCAGATGCAAGATTAATATTATAAAACTTATCATTACTGAGTAATTGTTGTTGTAAACCTTGTTCTAATGCTTCTCTTAAAGTTTGAATAAAGTTAGACATTAATTCTCTAGCTTTATATTCGTCATTTTCTAAATTCAAAAGACATAATTCATTAAATACCAGTTGAATATCCATTATTTAATCTCCCACTGGTGCTAATAATGCTCTTGAACTTTTATTCCATTCATCAAAGAAATTTTTAGGAATTGTATTAATACGTCCTTTTTTGTCTAATTTAGGAGAAATAATTTTAATTTCATTCATTTGACTTTGTATTTCAAAAAAGTGTAATTGTACATCTTCTGGCTTAATTTTACCATCATGAACAGCAATTCTTATACCATTTAAAATATGATCACTGTGACTTTCAATAATAACTTGAATACCATGATTTGCAGCTAAAGCTAATAATTGACCTAGTTGTGATTGTCCTTGAGGGTGAAGATGAGATTCAGGATTTTCAATAATTATCATTGTTCCTGGTTTAGAGGAAAGAACTGCTGTTAGAATGGGTAAAGAATAAGTGACACCAAAACCTACATTAAAAGGAGAATATTCTTTACTAACTCCAAAAGAATATTTTATTGTCATTGCATTGGCAACTTGTCTTATGTTAATATTAATATTAGGACTAATTTCTCCCATCCAAGCATCAACTTGATCTTTCAAACTTTGAGATTTACTGCGAGGATGACTTAATTCACTAAGGGGAATATCTTGATTACCAAATTCATATAAAAAATGTGCGGTATATTCTCCTTTTTTACCTAATTGTCTATGTTTAACCACATCATTTTCAGATAAAGGATAAGATTCCTCTGGTGTAATTCTTTCTGCACCTAAATAGTGAAAATTATCATTAAATAAATTAAATTGATTAATTTGAGCATCATTAATTATTAATGCAATTGGTAGCACATTACTACTAGGAGAATCATAATCAAAATTCCAGATTGTGTGCTGATCATTTTCCCAAGTAATTCCAAAGCTAATTAATTCTTCTTCCGCATTTTCATATAGAGCATCTTCAGCAGTACCTATATAAGCTATTTCACTATCAAGTTTTAGCCCATTACTCGGTAAATAGTCTGTTATATAAGCATAGCGCAATAAAATTAATGATTGAATTATAGAAGATTTACCTGTACTATTTAAACCAGAAATTAAGGTAAGAGGTTTAAAATCAAAATTTTCATCTGCAAATGCTTTGAAGTTCTTTAAATGTAATTTTTTAATCATGATAATATACTTTGAATAATTCCTTGAATATGTTTAAATCGTTCTTTGACGCTGTTAGCATCTCCAGCACTTTTATATAAGATACTATCAAACTTACCATCTTCTTGCTCTTTTAATAAAACTTGATGTAAATCTTCTTTTCTTTGTTTAATAATATTGATTTCCTGATCATCTAATTTAGCAAGATTGATTGACCATGCTTCCAATAATGCTTTATTAATAGGATATCTTTTTTGTTGCTTTATGGTAGATAGTTTTGGTTTTCTAAATGCTTGTCTATCAAATAAATCATAAGCAAGATTCATAATCAACAAAAATTCTTGTTTAATGTTCTCTATTTCAGAATCATCCATTTGATTCATCTCGGTCATTTTTTTATCTAAAAAATAATCATAATCTTTGAAATTTAGGTTATCTATATTACTTGTCATTAAAGATAAAACTTTTAAAATACATTCTTGATCAATCATTCTTTTATCTTTAATTCCGTTATCTGTTGTTTTTTTAAATTCTGGAGATTCAGAAAGTTCTTTTAATAAATTTGTGATTTTATTTGGAGAGTTTTTAGCATAGCGCATTTCTTGAGCAGAAAGTGCAGTTCCTCCTTGATTAATACGTTTAAATATATTAAAAGTAATTTCGGATGATGTTCCTCTTAAAATTAAATATACTGTTAATTTTGTTTCTTTAATTCTTCTTTTCCAACGAGGTGTAAGTTCCTGATATTTTTTACCATGTAAATCAGTGAAAAAATCTAATCCATTCAGATTAAAACTTTGATCAGTGACAAATTCCTTAAATGTTGTTATTCTTTGGATTCCATCTATGACTAGCCATTGATCATCATTAGTTGCATCAATATAAAAAGCAGGTAAAGGAATTTGCAATAAAAGAGATTCAATTAACCGACTTTTTGCAGTTCTAGTCCAAATACCTTCTTTTCGTTGAAATTCAGGTGCGATCATTCGATGATTATTTAATCTGTCCAGAATTTGCTGTACGGTCATGATATTAGTTCCCATACTAATGCAAGTCGGATCAAATCCTTGAGAAAGTGTTGGTTCTTCATCCGGTTCTTCTTCCGCTTCAATATCTATATCTTCTTCATATTCTGAGTTAATGTGGTTCTGTTCTAAATTCTTTGCTTCTGTCATACTAAATACTTTGAATTACAAGTAACTTACTTTAAATATAAAAAATCATATCGCAAGTGGAAAAACTAAAATAAAAGCCTTATTCAGTAAGACTTTAAATCTGAGTATATTTTCAAAATTTAAGTCATGTTCCTATAGATACTGAAGAACCGAAAACATGAGGTTATGTCCTGGGTAGGAAATTAAGATAACTGATACTCTACTATAACCTGAGCAAAGATAGTATTATTAAGGATTGTTTCACCGTGCAACCTTTCCTTAGCCTGTCAATATGTCAGAAAATCTCGCTGCTTCTTTAAACGATGTGCTTCCATCCGCTCACAATAGCCAAAATACTATCCGCATTCGGGGCGCTAGGCAGCATAATCTGAAAAATATTGATTTGGAATTGCCCCGCGATCGCCTGATTGTCTTTACTGGCGTTTCTGGTTCGGGTAAATCGTCCTTGGCGTTCGATACCATTTTCGCTGAAGGTCAACGTCGTTATGTGGAATCCCTCAGCGCCTACGCTCGACAATTTTTGGGACAGTTGGATAAACCTGATGTCGAAGCAATCGAAGGTTTAAGTCCGGCAATTTCCATTGACCAAAAATCAACTTCCCATAATCCCCGTTCAACTGTGGGAACGGTGACGGAAATTTATGATTATTTGCGATTGTTATATGGTCGGGCTGGTGAACCCCATTGTCCGCACTGCGATCGCTCTATTGCCCCTCAGACCATTGACCAGATGTGCGATCGCATCATGGAACTTCCTGACCGTACCCGCTTCCAAATTTTAGCCCCTGTAGTCCGGGGTAAAAAGGGAACTCACCGCAAATTAATTTCTGGTTTAGCCGCGCAAGGATTTGTTCGCGTGAGGGTAAATGGAGAGGTCCGCGAGCTATCAGATTCCATCGAGTTAGACAAAAATAATACACATACTATAGAACTGGTTATTGACAGATTAGTTAAAAAAGATGGAATGCAAGAGCGTTTGGTAGATTCTCTAGCAACTTGTCTTAAGCAATCTCACGGTATTGCCATAATTGAGGTATTAAATGAGACATCTACCAAAATAGCGCTGGAGCGCTCTGATAGTAAGTATATAACAACTGAGGCAGAAAATCAAGGTATTTCTGAACAAGAATTACCGATAGAAATGGTATTTTCTGAAAACTTTGCTTGTCCGGAACATGGTGCGGTAATGGAAGAATTATCCCCAAGATTGTTTTCTTTCAATTCCCCTTATGGTGCTTGTCCCCATTGTCACGGGATTGGGACTTTGAGAAGATTTTCCCCAGAGTTGGTTGTACCTAATGCAGATTCGCCCATGTATGCAGCGATCGCTCCTTGGTCAGAAAAGGAAAACTCCTATTATTTGGAGTTGCTGTATGCTGTCGGTTTGAATTATGGCTTTGAGTTACAAACTCAATGGGGTAAGTTGACACCGGAACAGCAAAAAGTTGTTTTGTATGGAGAAGAAAACAAAAAAACCACAGAAGAGAAAAAGCAGACATTTAAAGGTGTAATTCCCATTTTACAAAGACAGTATGAAGGGGGAACAGAGTTAGTTAAACAGAAATTGGAAGAATATTTAATTGACCAACCTTGTGAAGTTTGTGGAGGGAAAAGATTAAAACCAGAAGCCTTAGCAGTAAAGTTAGGACAATATGGAATTTTAGATTTTACCAGCGTTTCCATTCGAGAATGTCGGGAAAGAGTAGAAAAATTAAAATTGAGCGATCGCCAAACTCAAATAGCTGATTTAGTTCTCAGAGAAGTAAAAGCCAGATTGCAATTTTTATTAGATGTTGGCTTAGATTACCTCACCTTAGATCGTCCCGCCATGACATTATCAGGTGGAGAAGCCCAACGGATTCGATTAGCGACACAAATCGGTTCGGGACTAACAGGAGTTCTTTACGTTTTAGACGAACCAAGTATCGGTTTACATCAAAGAGATAACGGCAGATTACTCAAAACATTAACCAAATTACGCGACTTAGGAAATACCTTAATAGTCGTCGAACATGACGAAGAAACTATCCGCGCAGCTAACTATATAGTTGATATTGGACCTGGTGCAGGAATTCATGGCGGAAATATTATTTCCGAAGGCAGTTTCGAGAATTTACTCAATGCTGAAGATTCTTTAACTGGTGCTTATTTATCAGGCAGAAGAGTCATCAATACCCCAGCTAAAAGACGGGAAGGAAACGGACGGGCTTTAACTATTAGAAATGCCCATCGTAACAACTTACAAAATATAGATGTAGAAATTCCCTTGGGGAAACTTGTTTCTGTGACAGGTGTTTCCGGTTCAGGAAAATCTACCTTAATTAATGAATTACTTTATCCAGCTTTACAACATCATCTCCTCAAAAAAGCTCCCGCACCCAAAGATATAGATGAAATCAAAGGTTTAAATTGCGTTGATAAAGCGATCGTCATTGACCAATCACCTATTGGTAGAACTCCCCGTTCTAACCCAGCCACCTACACCGGAGTTTTCGATATCATTCGTGATGTCTTTTCCCAAACTGTAGAAGCTAAAACCAGAGGTTATAAACCCGGACAATTTTCTTTTAATGTCAAAGGTGGACGTTGTGAAGCTTGTAGTGGACAAGGTGTAAATGTCATTGAAATGAATTTTCTCCCTGACGTTTATGTACAATGTGAAATTTGCAAAGGTGCGAGATATAACCGAGAAACTCTCCAAGTTAAATATAAGGATAAATCAATTTCTGATGTTTTGAATATGACGGTTGAGGAAGCCTTAGATTTTTGTCAAAACATTCCCAAAGCTGTGACTAGATTACAAACTTTAGTTGATGTTGGTTTAGGTTATGTACAGTTAGGACAACCAGCCACAACTTTATCTGGTGGGGAAGCCCAACGGGTGAAATTAGCCACAGAATTATCTCGACGCGCGACAGGAAAAACACTTTATTTAATAGATGAACCCACCACAGGTTTATCTTTTTATGATGTCCACAAATTGCTAGATGTTTTACAAAGATTGGTGGATAAAGGAAATTCAATTTTAGTCATTGAACATAATTTAGATGTAATTCGTTGTTCTGATTGGGTGATAGATTTGGGACCAGAAGGAGGAGATAAAGGTGGAGAAATAATCGCAGTCGGAACACCGGAAGATGTGGCGAAAAATCCCCGTTCTTATACTGGACAATATTTACGGCAGGTGTTGGAACAATATCCGGCAGTTGTCTGAATTAGGATTTACAGGATTCACCTACCTAAAAACTCTTCTTCCTTTGTGTATTTTGCGGTTTGTTATAAAATCTGAATTTCTCACGCAAAGGCGCAAAGGAAGAAAAATTTTAGATTATAATGTAAATGTTGATGTATGAGAGGTTGTGTATAAACAGGAGTCATAAAAGACGATGGAAGAATTATTAACTTTAAAGGAATTATTACATGATGGTAAAATTCCTGAAGCTTTGGAATTGGTGGAAGAGTTGGAGGAAATGAGTAAGTCGGATAAATTAAATAAGATTTTTAGTTATGGGATTATTGTTTTATTGCATTTAATTAAACAAAAGGCGGAAAAACGCTCTACTAGGTCTTGGGAAACTTCTATTTTTAATTCGGTTAAACAAATTCAACGTACTAATCAACGCCCCAAGGGTAAGGGTAATTATTTAACGGAAGATGAGTTATTGGAAGCTTTGCAAGATGCTTATGATTCAGCTTTAAGAAAATCTGCTTTAGAGGCTTTTGAAGGTAGGTATGCAGCAGATGAGTTGGGGGAATTGGTAAATCGGGATGAAGTAATTCAGGAAGCAATGGATTTAATTTTCTGATAGTGTAGCGCAAGCCATATCAGGATGTACAGGATTTAAGGATGTACAGGATGAAAACAGAAATTTACCAATCACCAATTACCAATTACCAACCCTTCGGCTACGCTCAGGGCAAGTCACCAATCACCAATCACCAACCTTAACTAGATAACTAGCAACTTGGGTTATTTATTACAGAGAACCTGTCGCATTTTTGAAAGGTTTGCTGGTAACTCCAAGTTCATTGCTTGTTGAATAAAAATAGAAGGGATAGGAATATTTGGTGTTGCTTGAACTGTATAGGCTAAAAGAGTTCCGTTACCCATATCTTTCAATTCTAAACTGGCTTGAAAATCTTCAAATGTACCTTTCTCCATGCGGAAGTGAACTTGTTGTCCTAAAACTTCCACCACATTAAGATAAATTTCTACTTGGGCTGTGAAAAATAAAAAAGCTTTTTGTGCAGCTTGATACAGACGTTTGACATCACCTTTAGATATAACTTCGCTTTTGGTAATATCAGGAAAATATTGTACCCAGCGGGGATAATCTGTAATTTGCTGCCAGACATGGGATCTAATCAGGGGGACATACATCCAGGCAGTGACACCACCTCCCCAATTGGTATGAGATCGGGTTTGCAGCAATACTTCCCCTTGAATCAACAATTTTTGCTTATCTTGACTCCAAAGCATATCTGATACCGCTAGGGTGGTGTTAGCCATACTCTTATGATTTGCGTTTGCCATATAAAATACAGATATAGTGATTTTCGTTACTTTTTTAACCGATTGATCAGATGATCTAACTGAGTTTAACTCACTCAATTTCAATTACGGTTTAATTTATAGATTTTTCGTAGATAATTAGTCTAAAGTTCATATTCCTGACTGGGCGCAAGTCATATTCCTGACTGGGCGCAAGTTATATTCTTGACTGGGCGCAAGTTATATTCCTGACTGGGCGCAGGCCCTGCGCCCCTACTAGTCCTAACAAAAAGACTGTGACAATAACCCCACTCCTAAACTACTTCCTACAAGCGAGGAGGGGGCTATGATCTACCTGATATGATTAGATCAAGTGTAAATTAAAGTTGAGAGGAAAATTCAGTGAATCAATCTTCTTTAAATCGCAAATTAACCCAGACTTTTGGTGTTTTGCTGGGTATGGGTATATCCCTGTTTGTACTCAGAGGGTTTGGTATTATAACTTTTCTACCTGGTGGTATCATTGCTCTTTTACTATTGGGGGCGATCGCTCTGGCAATTTTCAGTTATGCTCAAAAGAGATGGTGGCGTTTTTAATTTCTTTCTCTAGCCTGCTAATTTGCCAGAGGAAAAAAATATGCAAAAGTATATATGCAGCGTTTGCGGTTATATCTATGATCCAGAAATAGGTGATCCAGATAGTGATATACTACCAGGAACAGCCTTTGAAGATATACCAGATGATTGGGTTTGTCCAGTTTGTGGTGCAGAAAAAGCTGATTTTGAATTATATGAAGTGTAAATAAATAGTTAATCTAGTCAATAGATGCTATTAATAAATTTTTGAAGTTGTTACCCTTGCAAATTGTAGTTATTGGTGGTGGGGCGGCGGGATTTTTTGGTGCGATCGCTTGTGCTGAAGCTAATCCCCAAGCCCAAGTTACTTTAATCGAAGCCAGTCGTCAACCTTTGGCGAAAGTTCTCATTTCCGGTGGGGGACGTTGTAATGTCACTCACGCTTGTTTTGAACCCAAGAATTTAGTCCAGAATTACCCTAGAGGTGGTAAAGCTTTGTTGGGTGCATTCAGCCGTTTTCAACCTCTAGATACCATTGCTTGGTTTGCGGCACATGGGGTAAACTTAAAAACAGAAGCTGATGGACGAATGTTCCCCATTACAGATCGTTCGGAAACAATTGCAGAATGTTTAATTAAAGCTGCTTTCACTGCCAAAATAGAACTCCAGATTGGTACACCTGTCACTGCTGTAACTCGACAAAATGAGGGTTTTGAAATTCTCCTCAAATCGGGAGAAACCAAAAAATGCGATCATTTACTTTTGGCTACAGGTAGCAGTTTAGCAGGTTATAAAATCGCTAGAGAATTAGGTCATCACATCCAACCCCCAGTTCCCTCTCTCTTCACCTTTAATATTACGGATAGCCAACTCCGGGAACTAGCAGGAATTAGTGTTAATTCAGTAAATATACGGTTGTCAGGTACAGGTAAAACCCCATTACAACAAACTGGACCCTTGTTAATTACCCATTGGGGTATAAGTGGTCCAGCAGTTCTCAAACTTTCCGCTTGGGGTGCAAGAATACTTCATGAAAATCGCTATCAAGGCAAATTAATTATCAATTGGTTGCCAAACTTACAACAAGAAGAAGTTAGAAAAAGGCTGTTAGTGGTAAAAGAAGAATGGGGCAAAAAAGCGATCGCTTTACATCGAGGAGTAGATTTACCTCATCGTCTGTGGCAATACATTATCACTCGTAGCCATATTACTACAGAAGACCGTTGGGCAACCATATCCAATAAAACTTTAAATCAGCTAGTCCAAGAAATTACTCAGGGAGAATACTTAATTACAGGTAAAGGCGCATTTAAAGAAGAATTTGTCACCTGTGGTGGTGTCAACCTCAAAGAAGTTAACTTTAAAACCATGGAAAGTAAAATAGTTCCCGGCTTGCATTTTGCTGGTGAAATCTTGGATATTGATGGTGTCACCGGAGGCTTTAATTTCCAAAGTGCTTGGACAACAGCCTCTTTAGCTGGACAAGCAATGGTAATTCAAGACTAACAATAGCACATTGGTACTCTCTGTCAAGCTCCGATCCTCAAACTCAAAGGTTTTCATTCTACAGTATATTTCAGGTGTATAAAGTACACCCCTTCCCAACTCTGCCCTTAATCAGGGAGAAATGTGTAACATCGCGGATGGGGTATTTTTGTACCTGATGAATTTAAAATATGCTGTATGTTATGCAATTTAATTCTTTAATAACTAATTTATCCATAGTTATACAAGGTATTACCGTTGATTTTTATACGCATTCCATTTAAATCTACAAAAATAAATCCTGGGTATATACTTAAGTAACATCACCTAAGGAAGCAAAAAGTGTTTGTCTAAATCTAATGTGAAAATAGCAATAAGATAATATAAAGAAACTTTTTGACTTATTTACAGTATCAAAAAATATGATATTTTAGGAAGATGTCGAACTAAAAAAATATTTCTTTGACTCATCGTTTTTAATGAGTCCACTAAAAAGCTGTCTTTAGTAATTAAGAAACTGCTTATCCAACGCTTTATTGCGTTCAAAGGATAAGTTTTTCTAATGCCTATTGTTTTGGTTAATAACGAAACCATTTTAAACAGTAAAAATACTGAATAAACCTTAATTTCCAATTTGTTACCAGGGATAGAGTCATGAACAATCAAAGCTTAATTAGTAGTAACCTCAGTGAGGCGGAATTAGATTTGCGCGCACCTACGTTTGCTAAAGTACGTAAAGGAGGATGGTGGCTGCGATCAATGACACTAATTTTAGTAGATACTATTTTACTATTAATTGCTTGGATATTAGCTGAATATCGTTTAGCTTGGGTTGGACAGTACGAATATTCATCAATATTGATAGCGGTTTTTATTCAAATAGCATCACTATACTTTCAAGGTAATTATGAACCAGGCACAAAACGTGCGAACTATGGGAATATTATCAAAACACTATTTTTTGCTCATTGTGTGATCTTAATGTTCAGTGTTTTATATCAACCAATTGAAGATATGAGACGTTCAACATTAATATTTTTTTTGTTAATGAGTACATCTTTAGTTTGTGTTGGTAGATTAGTAATCAACATCAGTATTGAATATTTGCGGAAAAAGAAAAAAATTGGTTGTAATCCAGTTTTCATTATTTGTGATTCCCAAGACGAAGAAATAGTTTTTAGCTTTATTAAAAAAGAAAATCGTTACATCATAGCTGGGAGTAATAACACTAACTGTCTAGATAGGAATAATCGTCAAAAAACTTTAGAAACACTTAATAAACTTGGAGTAACAGAAGTATTTATTTCTTGGAGTGCTATCCAAAATAGAATGTTTTTATGCTGGTTATTTCAAGCATCAGGTATTACGCTACATCTTTTACCTGTAGAACTAAAAGCAATTTACCGAGATATAGAAATACACAATGTCGGAGGTATGACTTGTTTAAGTTTTATGTGTCCAGTAATTATAGGTAAAGATTTCTGGATTAAGCGAATTTTTGATATTTGCTTTGCGACTTTATTTCTCATCTTTACCTTTCCTGTATATTTAGCGATCGCTATTGCCATTAAATTAGACTCTCCAGGTTCAGTATTTTATAGACAAACCCGCATAGGCTTACGTGGAAAACAATTTAAAGTCTGGAAATTCCGGACTATGAGAACAGATGCGGACAAACTCCAAAAAGAATTAGAAGCCTTAAATGAAGTCAAAGATGGTATTATCTTTAAAATCAAAGACGATCCTCGCATCACTCGTATAGGTAAATTTCTCCGTCGTTATAGCTTAGATGAACTACCCCAACTATTTAACGTTATTCTTGGAGAAATGAGTTTAGTTGGTCCTCGTCCTTTACCCACTAGAGATGTAGATAAATTTTCCGAACGTCATTTTATCCGTCAAGAAGTCTTACCAGGAGTAACAGGAATGTGGCAAGTTTCAGGACGTTCCAACATTTTAGACTTTGAACAAATCATGAAACTCGACCTCAGATACATTGAAAACTGGTCACTGTGGTTAGATTTCCAGATTCTATTGAAGACAGTGCAAGTCGTTTTGAATAAGGAAGGAGCTTATTAATAAATAATAAATATAAAACAAATAATCCACCTTAGAAAACAATATGAATCCAGAAGTATCAGTCATAATTCCTGCCTACAATACAGAAAAATATATAGCTAAAGCTATTGAATCTGTATTACAACAAACCCTGAATAACTTAGAACTCATTGTAGTAGATGATAGTTCTTCTGATGATACAGTAGCAATAGCCAGTAGCTTTGCTGATCCACGAGTTAAAGTGTTGGTTAATTCGGAAAATCTGGGTGCTGCTGCAACACGCAACCGGGCTATCAGCGAAGCAACAGGAAAATGGATAGCTGTTTTAGATTCAGATGATTGGTATGCTCCTGAAAGACTAGAAAAACTTGTGCAAATAGCATCCACAGAAAAGGCAGATATGATTGCAGATGATTTATATCTAATTAGACAATGTGAAAATGCTCCCTGGAGTACACTAATCACAGAAAGTAGAGAATCTATTTGCACAACCAAACAAATAGATCCAGTATATTTTGTGGAAACAGATGTATATGGGAAAAGAGGTCTACATCTAGGAATATCAAAACCTATGTTTAGACAAGATTTTCTTATTCAAAATCAGATTCAATATGATCCAAGTGTAAGAATGGGTCAGGATTTTTGGTTATCTTTAACTGGTCTAGTCAGGGGAGCGCGTTTTTTTCTAGTCCCAGAACCATACTATTTTTATCTTTCTCGTTCAGGTTCTTTAGTTTATGGTTCTAAAGTAGAACGTCTTATACAATCTTGTCATAAGTTTGTTGATTTTGTAGAAAAAGAGGAGATAGCTACCAAACAACCACGTTTATACAATGCTTTATGCAGAAATTATACAGCGTTTAAAAGGTATTTATCTTACTACAGTGTTGTAGAACCCCTAAAAGAAAAGAAATGGTTAAATGCTTTGAAGGAAATGCTAAAAAATCCCTATTTTTTTATACATTTCTTCATACAACTTCCCTTGATTTTAAATCGTCGGATACAGTTTTTTTGGAAAAATGAATCAGGAAATGAAGTTACATAACCGACCACATTTCTTGATACTCTCCAATGTAGATCCAGAACCAACTACAGCAGCATCAAAGCTCAAAAACAGTACAGGTAGTTTTGAACAAAGAAGGAGCTTATGAAACTTGTACGGTAGAAATTAAAGTATTTAGGGAATGTAAAATAATCACATGAAAAAACCTGTAATTGCTATTGGTCTAGATTCTGGAGACCCAGTTTTAATAGAAAAATGGATCTCCCAAGGATATCTGAAAAATATTAGTAAATTGCGACAGCAAGGGGCTTATGCTAATATTAGTAATACGGTCAAATACTGCGGTCAAAAGACAGAATATGCAGTAACAGAAGGATTGTGGGCGCAATTTGCCACAGGTTGTAGTTCTGATAAAATTGGCTATTGGGATTCCCTAACATATAAACCAGAAACCTACGATATAGATTGCGATGTGCCTCTTTGTGGTTATGACTATCAAGAATATCTTCCATTTTACGCATTAGGGGATAGATACAAAGTAGCAGTCTTTGATGTACCCGGGACAAGAATTTCTGAGGGAGTAAATGGTGTCCAAGTTTCAGGTTGGGGAGGACATTTCCCCTCTGCACCTAGTCAATCTCATCCTCCTGAACTTCTCACCAATATCATTAACCAATATGGCAAAAATCCAGTTCTCTACAATGACACTGGCATTTGGTGGGATAAAGATTATGTTAAATGGCTGCAACAAGCTCTCAAAGAGAGTATTAGCTTTCGCACAAATATTTGTTGCGATTTACTCAAACAAGAATCTTGGGATCTGTACTTAACAGTTTTTGGAGAACCACATACAGCAGGCCACGATATATATAATTACAGCCAACCAGATCACCCACTGTACTCACACCTGAGTAAAAATGGTACTATTCCTGACCCATTGCTAGAAACATACGAAAACATTGATCTAGGAATAGGAAAGATATTAGAGAAAGCACCCGAAGACGCTTATATCTTGTGTTTTTCATTGCATGGTATCGGACCAAATTATAGTGATTTGCCAAGTGCTGTTTTTTTAGCAGAAGTGCTTTATAGGTACAACTTCCCAGGAAAAGTTGCTATTGCACCGGGAAACCCAGACATTCATCCACCACCAATGATAACTAATCCGATTCGCAACTCTTGGTTAGGGGAGATGTGGATGAAAAACTATGAACCTAATCCCATTAAGCGGTTTTTGAGACCTTGGATTCCTAGTAAATTTTTACACTCTGATCAAAATGGTTTAGCCAGCCCTTACTCAATGCTATCTGTTCCATTTGGTTGGATGCCTGCTACTTGGTATAAACCGCTTTGGCCTAAAATGAAAGCATTTGCTTTGCCAACTTTTGCTAATGGACATATTCGCATCAACTTGGAGGGAAGAGAAGGAAATGGAATTGTTTCAGCGTCTGAGTATGAAGATATCTGTAATGAACTAACTCAGATGCTCTATCGTCTCAAAGATGCGAGAACTGGAAAACCCTTAGTCAAACAAGTCGCACGCACCAGAAAATCTGCTACAGATAACGATCCTAAACATCCAGATTCAGATTTGATAGTTTTGTGGCACGAACAAATAACAGATGTTATAGATAGCCCTGATGTTGGACGCATTGGACCTATCACTCACTTCCGTGCTGGTACTCACTGGAATCGAGGATTTTTTATGGCCAAGGGTCCAGGGCTTACTCCTGGTTCTAGTTTGCCAGATGGTGAATCGGTGGATTTAGCCCCAACTATTTTGGAACTAATGGGTGCAACTTCGCCCGATTATTTTGATGGTAAGTCACTTTTAAAAGTTCCAGTGAATGACTAAGGCAAAAAGGGATGCACAGAAAATCGACGATTGAAAATTAGGAATTTAAGATGGAAAAGCTTCTAAAAAGTTTGGGTTTAGTGAAGAGAGTTGCGGTTTATCTCCTCAGAAGGTTAAAACTCAAAAAAAGTTTTAGCAAATCTGATTTACAGGTTCCTCTAGATTTTGAAGTTCAAAATAGTGTTCAGCCTTTTACTCGTCAATGGTTTGAACAACTATATAGTGAAGTTGGTGATGGAAATCCCTGTTATCGCCCTTTAAATACCCCTGATTATGATGGCGGTGTTTTAAAGGGTTGCACTTGTTGTTCAGCCAACACACAACTTCATTTGTTGCCCAATGAAGAAAAGATGTTTGTGGATGCCATCAATGACTGGGATTTTCGGTTAACGGACAATGAAGATTTACTAGGAAGAAAAACTATTTACTGTAGCAAAATGGGCTTATGTAATGGACACAAACCATTTATTTGTCGAACCCACCCAGTGTATTTTTCTGAAGGAGCTATTTTATTTGTTGAAGGGCAATGTCGCTTGACTGCGTATAAGTTTTTCCAGTTTCAACATGAACAAATTGAAAAAATTCGCAGCATAGTCTATAAATATGGCTTAGAAAAAGTTATCCTTGGCTATGCTAAAAAGGCTGTCTTGGACGATGGTAAAGAAGTTGTTGTAGATTACCATTGCTAACCCCCAAATTTAGCCTGATACTAATTTGAGATCACTATATGTCAAATTCAAAAAGTGAGATTAAGTCATGGAAATGAAGCAACTTGGTAATACTAATGTTCAGATTAGTGAACTTTGCCTTGGTGCAATGGGACTTTCCTTAATTACTAAACCCCCTGAAGCACAAGCAATTGAAACTATCCATCGCGCCCTAGATTTAGGCATAAATATAATTGATACCGCTGACTCTTACTGCAAAGATGAATCAGACAAACATCACAATGAGCGCCTAATTCATAAAGCTTTTAACCAGTACAACGGTGATACTAGCCATGTTTTAGTAGCGACAAAAGGGGGCTATATCCGTCCACAAGGAGAATGGGTATTCAGTGGCAGTCCTGAGCATTTACGGCAGACAATTCGAGAAAGCTTTGAAGCTCTTGGTGGTGATAAACCCATAGATATTTGGCAACATCATAGACCTGATCCAAACTACACTATTGAACAATCGCTTACCCCAGTCAAAGAAGCAGTCGCAGAGGGAATTATTCGTTTTGTTGGCCTGTCCAATTACTCGGTAGAAGAAATCAAACGCGCTCGTGACTTAGTTGAAGTTGTTGCTATTCAACACCAGTTAAATCCTTGGTATCGCCATCATGAGTTTGATGGAGTGTTGAATTATTCTAACCAAGAAAAATTAACCTTTTTAGCATCGAGTCCCTTTGGTGGTATTCAAGGTGTGCGTCGTACCAGCACTCTGGAAAATCTCACGGTTTTCACCCAGGTAGCCCAAGAAAAGGGAATTTCTATATACAACCTCATGTTGGCATGGTTACGAACCAAGTCAGTGATGATTGTTCCTATAATCGGAGCTAGTAAACCTACTAGCGTTGAAGCATCAGTGGACGCTTTGACAATCAAGCTATCAGATGAAGAAGTAAATAGGCTTGATAGATCCGTGCCATTTAATCACTTAAAACAAAAACTTAGATGGGTTAAAAAACAATTGCAACAACTTATTAAATAACAGAAACGTTCATCATGAAACCAGAAGTATCGGTAATTATTCCTACATATAATACATCAGCCTACATTTCTCGCTCAATAGAGTCAGCACTAGGACAAACTCTAAAAAATATTGAGGTAATTGTCGTAGATGATGCCTCAACAGATAACACATTAGAAGTAGTTAGAAGGTTTACAGATGAACGCCTGAAAGTTTTTGTTAACCCTAAAAATCTCGGTGCTGGTGGTACACGCAACCGAGCCATTAAGGAAGCTAAGGGTAATTGGATTGCTGTTTTAGATTCAGATGATTGGTATGCACCACAACGACTAGAAAGACTTGTGCAATTAGCATACCAAGAAAATGCAGATATGATTGCTGATGATTTATATCTGATTAAAGATGGTGAAGAACATCCTTGGAGTACCCTCATTAAAGAAAGTGAAGAGTCTATATCAACAATTAAGCAAATCGAGCCAGTCTATTTTGTGGCAACAGATGTATATGGAAAACAAGGACTGCATTTAGGTATATCGAAACCTTTGTTCAAACGCGAGTTTTTGATTCGAGAAGATATTCAATATGATGCAACCATAAAAGTGGCTGAAGATTTTTGGTTAGCCTTAACTTGTTTAGTCAGGGGAGCGCGGTTTTTTCTAGTTCCAGAAGCATATTATTTTTATCTGGCTCGCTTAGGTTCTTTAGTTTATACAGACAAAGTAATCCGTCTTGCTCAAAATTGCCAAGCAACATTAACTTTCATAGAAAAAGAGCAAATTCAGAGTCAATCACCTGATCTCAAAGATGCTTTATTGGCAAATTATCAAATCTTGAAAAGACATTTAGCTTACTACCTGGTTATAGAGCCGCTCAAGAAAAAGCAATGGTTAAAAGCCTTCAAGACAATGCTCTATAACCCTTATTTCTTTCTCCATTTATGTCTGAATATTCCCAGTATTGTCAATCGTCGTATCCAATTCTACCTGTTTGGTAATAAAGCTGCCTATGACATTTTCTACTCAACTAAAAAACAAAGAGAAATTTCTAATGTTACCCCCAAAGTATCAGGTAAGAATCTATAGTCAATTTCATGCCTAAATTATCTAAATAAAGTAAGAATTAATCAAACATAATGGGAAAACACAAACTAGCAAAAAATACTTTTGCATTGTTGCTGAACCGATTAGTACAAAGTATTAGCACTTTTTTACTAACAGCAGCGATAGCTCGTAATTTAGGAGCTTATGCATTAGGGCAGTATCTCTTGGCGTTCAGCTACTACTTGATTTTTGTCAGCATTGTTTCACAAGGTCTTAAAACCTTATTTACACGAGAATTATCTCGCAATCCTGAAGAAATGCCAGTTTATCTAGTTAGTGGCACTTTCCTACAATTTCTGTTAAGTATTATCGGTTATATCGCACTGGTAGTTATGGTGTTTATACTACCCTATAATCCTGACACCTCGATGGTTTGCTATATATTGGGCTTAACAATTATTCCTTTTGCCCTTTCTAACATCACGGAGGCAATTTTTCAGGCACAAGAGAGAATGAATTTAATTGCTATCTCTACAATTCCTATTTATATTCTCCGTTTGCTGGTAATGATATGGTGTATGTCTCTGAAGTATGGAATCAATTATATAGCTGGAATATTTGTAATTTCTGAAACCTTTATTTTTGTAATTCAGTGGATTTTAATTATCCAAACAGTTAAACCCAAATGGCATATTGACCAAGATTTTATATGGCAACTATTAAAATCTGCTCGCACATTTTTAGCTATTGATGCAGTCGGCATAGTTTCTAGTAGATTAGATATCCTCATTATCTCACTTTTAGGCAGTGAGCTTATGGTTGGTATTTATGGTGCTATTGGACAACTACAACAGCCCTTGATGATGATTGTGAATAGTTTAAGTCTGGCTGTTTTTCCCAGCATGACCAAGGCAGTAGACAAACCCAAGGAAAATCAACGGCAAGTCACTGAAAACATTATTGAAGTCCTCATGGGAATGGTATTACCATTTGTGGTAGGAATTTTCTTTATCGGAGGAGATTTACTCAAGTTCATTTATCAAGACTCTAATTTTAATCAGGCAACTTTAGCTCTACAGATCAGTTCATTAGCCCTAATTTTATATCCGGTTGTCAGAATATTTAACTATCTACTTTTAGCCTATGGATTGGAGAAATTTAATCTCATTGAAACGATTTCTACAACTTTTATCGGAGGAGTATCAGGTGTAATACTAATTTCTCAATATAAGTTAATGGGTGCGGCATTAATGGAAGTAGTAGGAACAATTGCTTCTTGTACTATACTTATTTATGCGGTTTATAGTCGGATTTTAAGATTAAATGTAGAGAAAATAATGTTTCGTCCCTTCATAATTACTCTATGGATAGCATTAGTATTTATTGTATTGCAAAAGTTCAATTTCAACTTAATATTAAATGTGATAATTTCTACCATTGCCTATAGTTTATTCGCTGGCGGTTTGATGATTCAGGCTCTAGGCGGTGTCAATGCTACATGGAAAAAAGTGTTCAACAAAGTATAAATTTAGATCATGAAAATTATTAATTTAACGAGTGAACAAAAAGGTGATTTATTTCAGGTGAGGGCGACTGTAGTCTGGGAAGATCGCGATCGCGCACCCCAAGAAATTTATATTGCCACTACCCAAGAGTATGCTCAAGACCTATCATGCAATCCCCATAGTTTTTTAATCGCTTGCACAATGGTGGCTTTCTACTATGGAGAAGAAAGGATTTTTATAGATGAGGAAATTTGCCCACAGTTACTAGAAAATTTACAAACAGCGATGGCTTTGGTTACAACCTGGTACAAACGCGATCGCTTACGAGTTAAGATCGAAGCCAAAATCAGCAGCAGCGTACCAACACCAGCCACATCTAAGCGAGCAGGTATATTTTTTACAGGAGGTATTGATACATTAGCTACTTTACGACTTAACCGGATTAACTACCCCTTAGAACATCCTGGATCAATCAAAGATGGATTATTTATCTATGGGTTTTCGGAAACAACTCTAGAAAACTTTGAAAAAGCATACATCTCTTTTAATGAGATTAAAAAAGATGCTGGACTTACCCTCATTCCTGTTTATACAAACCTTTATGCTTTCGTTAAAGATTTAGATATAGAACAAGGTGGTATAGAATTCTGGAAAGACTATTATACTAGTGCAGCACTAGCCTCTGTTGGTCATGCTTTCAGCAACAGACTAGCCAGCGTTGCTATTAGTTCCAGCGATGAAATTTCTTACTTACAACCTTGGGGAACACACCCCCTCCTTGACCCCCAATATAGCAGTTATGATTTAACAATTCGCCATGAATATATTGCCCTTTCCCGATTCTCTAAAACTAACTTAGTTATTGGATGGGATATAGCTATGCGAACTCTCAGGGTGTGCGACCAGTTAAATTTGCCGACTGGATATGTAAACTGTGGTGAATGCCCAAAATGCGTGGCTACAATGGCTCAACTTGCTGCTTTAGGGATGTTAGAACAGGCAAAAACTTTCCCAAATAATGATATTTCTGGAGATCTTTTATTAACAAAATCAAAAGTTCAGCATTTTGACGAAGAAGCTTACTATCTTGATTTAGTCGAATTATTTGAAAAACAAAACCGTTATGATTTAGTTAATAGTATTAAACTAATGAGCGCTCAATTTCGATCTAAAGAGTTTGTCAAAGAAATAGATAGAAATATCTTCAAAGGTGTAGCTTTTCGGTTTTACTCAAAAGTTCTCAAACCTGCTGT
Organism: Anabaena sp. UHCC 0204; assembly: GCF_009711975.1. GTDB lineage: Bacteria > Cyanobacteriota > Cyanobacteriia > Cyanobacteriales > Nostocaceae > Dolichospermum. Next base: position 17,576 of record NZ_VIKW01000015.1, on the reverse strand, counting down.
CTTGAAAATATTTAAATAGGTTTATGTAAACTAATAACTCAGGATTATCTATGCTCAAAATCGCCTTGCTACATTTTTGCTTTGAAGACTACACCATTGAATTAGCTAATAGTCTAGTTAAATATGTTGATTTAACACTAATTCACCCAGAAACAGTATCTGCTGTATGCCGGAATAATCTTGATAGCCGTATTCGCACAATTAGCTTTCCTAAGCCCAGGATTAGAGACCCGCGAAATCTCTTGTCTATGGCAGCGATGATGCGGATTATTAAAGAACTAAAACCAGATGTGTTGCACGTCCAAGAGACTAACGATCCTTGGTATGACTTGACATTATTTCTTAACAAAATGCCACCATTGGTAACAACCATTCATGATGTATTTCGTCATCCAGGCGATCGCCAAAGTGTATTTGGTTCAGAATACACCAAGCGTATTGCTTTCAAGCGTTCTCAACAACTAATTGTCCATACTCAGTCTCTCAAAGATGCTTTGACTAAAAATTTTCAAGTCTCACAGCAACAAGTTAATATTATACCGCATGGAGAGCTTGGTAGTTTATATCAACGCCGATCTGGGAAAAATAATGTAGCCAGAGAGCCATACACATTGCTGTTTTTTGGGCGGATTTGGCCTTACAAAGGTTTAAAATACCTCATAGAAGCAATGCCTTTAATTGCTGCCAAAATTCCTGAAGTTAAGTTAATTATTGCTGGAAGAGGAGAAAATATTGAACAATACTTTCCCAGCGGTTATGACAGTACCCGCATCGAACTATTAAATGATTTTATTCCTCTAGAACAGGTAGCGGGATTATTCCAACGCAGTACCATTTCCGTTTTACCTTATATTGAAGCATCCCAAAGTGGTGTAGCCGCATTATCTTATGGTATGGGAACACCAATTGTGGCCTCTGATATCGGAGGATTAAGTGAGATAGTTCAACATCAAAAAGATGGATTTTTAGTTCCACCGGGTGATGTCCAAGCTTTGGCTGATGCGATTATTAATTTATTGAGCGATCGCAATTTACAACATCAGATGCAGACTGCCGCATTAGCTCGTTCTCAGCAAGATTTAAACTGGTCAAATATTGCTGAGAAAACAATAGAAACATATCACACAGCCATAAAAATGGAAAAAGTAATGTAAAATTTCTTGTTATCCTCTATAGTAGTATTACGTAAGTAGAAAATTTACCTTTCCTTTATTTATGGCAACACCTGGACTCAGTTTGACAGCATCCCTTTTGCTCCCTTGTCTACTTAGCACAATAGTAAGCGGAGACAAAATAAACACCTCTGTTTTGGACAAAGCAAGTCAGTTATTGACTAAACCGACACTATACAGCCAAACTACACCCAAAACCTACTATGTCAGTGCTACTGGCAGCGATAGTAATACTGGACTCTCTACCACCTCTGCCTTTAATACTATACAAAAGGCAGCAAATCTCACCAACCCTGGTGACACCGTTCTCATTATGAATGGCATATACAAAAATACGCCTTCTCAAGGACAAGTAGTAAAAATTACACGTTCTGGAACAGCAAGTGCATGGATTACTTATAAAGCATTTCCTGGACATTTTCCGAAAATTCAACACAACGCATGGCATGGAATTTTGATTCAAGATGGAGCATCTTATATTGAAATTAACGGTCTTGAAGTGATCGGCAACAATGCTAATATCACTCTTAATTATGCCTTGAGTCAGAAAACCAATACTTCCAATCCTCTCACAAGTGGAAACTGCATCAGTATTGATGGACGCAAAAATGGTCATCCACATCACATCCGTATTCTTAATAATAAGGTTCATGACTGCGGCGGTGGCGGCATTTCAGCCATTCGAACAGACTATGTGACAATTGAAGGTAATGAAGTATTCAATAATTCCTGGTACTCACCCTATGGCAATAGTGCCATTTCCTTATGGCAAAATTGGCGTTTTGATAGCAACACAGGGTACAAAATGTTTGTCAGGAAAAACAAAATCTACAACAATCGCCAATACATTCCCTGGTTTGCTACTGGAAAGATTACAGATGGTCATGCCATCATTATTGATGATTCCAAAAATACTCAAAATAACTCTACCTTGGGTGCATATACTGGGCGTACTTTAATTGAAAACAATCTCACATACAAGAATGGTGGAGCGGGTATTACTACTTATCTAAGTGAACATATAGATATTGTTCATAATACAAATTACTTGAATAACCAAAGTCCAGAAATTATTAAAGGAGGGCAAATAACGGCTAATTCAACATCTGATGTCAAAATCCTTAGTAACATTCTTTATGCTTTTCCGAATAAGAATGTGAATTTTAGCTGGAATAATACAAACCTAACAGTCAACTATAACTTATACGCAAATAGTACCTTAATATCAGTTAAAGGAACTAACGATATAGTTGCTGATCCGAAGTTTGTGAATCCTTCTGTAAACGACTTCAAACTTCAGTCAACTAGTCCAGCAATTAATAAGGGTTTAGTGCGGACAGGTTTAACATCCGATTTTTCCGGAAGTATTCGTCCCTCTGGTACTGGTTATGATATTGGGGCTTATGAGTACAAGTTTTGATAATTTCTGGTAGAAACCATGTCCAGCTTGATGAAAACTGGAGAGTGTGAAAAGCCAGTTTAAATCCAACAAAATTCAGGAATTAAGTGCATTTACTATTTCTCTTGATATCTATATCTGAGTTTTTCCGCCAATATTGTCCAAGCTTATGGTTTTAGCCTGCATGAGGTTTAGTTATGAACAAGCTACTAGTTTTTGCTGAAAAGGGATTTACAGTAGCAGTCCTGTTAGTTTATTCAGGTGCAATTCTGCTTCTCCTTCTATCAGGAGGAGCGCAGGAGAATGAGTTTGTTGAGTTTGATAGTTCATTGATTAGGATTATTAATTTCTTAATCTATATAGTTACTTTCTTACTATTGGGTTTACGTTGGAAAAATACGCTTTATTTTCTGAGTAAAGACCGCTGGCTTTTTCTTTTAGTTGTGCTTGCGGCTATTTCTATGCTTTGGTCTTTTGAGAAAGGAACAACATTAAAAGATAGTATTACCCTGATTGGTTCTAGCTTATTTGGACTTTATTTTGCTTCCCGTTACACCTTAAAGCAGCAACTGAATTTATTGGGTTGGACATATGGGATTATCGTCGTATTGAGTTTTATTTTTGCTGTAGCATTACCAAAATATGGGATCATGGGAGGTATTCATCAAGGAAAGTGGCGAGGAGTATTTCTACATAAAAATGGTCTAGGAGCAAGGATGGTATATAGTTGTATGGTTTTTTTAATCCTTGCCTATCAGAGTAAAAAGCATAGTTTACTGATGTGGATAGGTTTTAGCTTATCAATCCTGCTTATCCTAATGGCTGCATCAAGTTCATCTCTTCTCAACATATTAATTTTAGCATTAGTATATTTTATTTTTCAGAATTTGCGTCTACCCTATTTATTGATGCTACCAATGCTAACTATGATCCTCACTTTAGGACAAATTTTATATTTTTGGTTTATTAATAATGCCTCGGTTGTTTTTGCCTCAATCGGTAAAGATGCAACCCTAACTGGACGAACAGAATTGTGGCCATTGGTAATGGACATGATTTGGAAACATCCTTGGATAGGTTATGGTTACGGTGGCTTTTGGCAGGGGTGGGATGGTGAATCTGCCTACATTTGGCGTGGCTCTGGATGGACACCAACCCACCCTCATAATGGTTTCCTAGCTCTTTGGCTAGATTTAGGTCTCTTAGGCTTAGGGATATTTCTATTAGGATTTAGGCGCAGTTTATTACAATCATTATATTGGGTGCGTATCACTAGCCAATCTGTAGATTTATACCCTTTATTACATACATCTTTTTTAATTATTGCTAACTTGACTGAAACAAATTTACTTGAAACAAATAGTCTTACTTGGATACTCTACATAAGTTCATCCATATATATTTCTGAGGCTATTGATAGGCAACAAACAACAGGCAATAAAGAAATAAGGGGGGTAGATATGTAGGTTATTTTTAAGCGCAGAGCGCAGTCCTATAGGATAAAATGTTCAGCATTTAATAGAAAATAAATACAGTTGGATTATGCAGAAATTAAAAATTCTCATGTTAGGTGAAAGTTTAGATAGACAAGGAGGGATAGTTTCTGTCGAAAAATTAATCATGAAACAAGCTCCTACGGAAATCGAAATTATTCATATATCTACTTTGCCAAATGGATCAACAATACGTAAAATATTCGTATTTATTCAAGCTTTACTATTATTATCATGGCGACTTTTAAAATCAGAAGCTGATATTGTTCATATCCATGTTTCCGAGCGAGGTAGTGCTTTTCGTCAAGCATTTACTACCACGATTGCTTGGCTACTGAGAAAACCAGTAATTATTCATACTCATAGTGCTGATTTTCATGTGTTTTACGCCAATTTGCCGCAAATTATTAAAGTCGGATTAAGTTGGATATTTTGCAAATCAACTCGCTTTATTGTTTTATCCGAAAGTTGGAAAAAATTCTATATGGAAAATCTTGGTTTGAAAGTAGATCAAGTAGTTATTCTACCTAATCCAGTGAAATTTCCTTTAGAAATTCCCCAACGGATTAAATCTCAAAAAGTTAATTTTTTATTTTTGGGAAGGATTGGAGAACGCAAAGGAGCATTTGATTTAATTGATGCTTTTGCTGCTATTCCTACAGATCAAAAACAAAATGCACAATTGATTATGGCCGGAGATGGAGAAGGAGAAAAAGCTAGAGATATAGTTAAAAAGCTGAATTTAAGTGAATATATTACTATTTTGGATTGGGTAAACGAACGACAACGGGATGAACTTTTGGCAAAAGCAGATGTTTTTGTATTGCCTTCATATAACGAAGGTTTACCTATGGCACTACTTGAAGCTATGAGTTGGGGATTGCCTGTAATTACTACACCAGTGGGAGGTATTCCTGAGTTAGTTATTGATCATAAAAACGGGTTGTTAGTGCAACCAGGCAATATTCAAGAATTATCAACAGCAATGCAATTATTACTCGCTAATCAAGAATTAAAAAGGAGATTGGGTGAAAATGCTAGAAATAGTACCAAGCCTTTTGATGTCAAAAATTATTTTGTCTCTTTATCTAATATTTATCAATCTGTATTGAGTTAACAGACTGAAATAACTGTAAACTGTTTCTAATTGATTTAATTTTGGCGAATACTATGACAATACAAACTTTTCCCGAAATCAATGTCTTAAATACAAGATTTCATAAATTAACGGTACAAGATTTAATTAAATACATTGTAGAAGCTGGAAAGATTGATAAGAAAACAATCATAGGACACGTAAATGTGCGAGGGATGAACTTTGCTTGTCAATTGCCTTGGTATCGAGATTTCATGAATAATGCTGATTTAGTATTTTGCGATGGAACTGGTGTCATCCTGGGGGCAAAAATTCTAGGATATGAGATTGAATCCAGACATCGTATGACTTGTCCTGATTATATAGAAAATTTAGCCTTAGCTTGTGAGCAAAAGAATGTTTCTTTATTTTTGCTTGCTGGTGAACCTGGAGTTACGGATAAAGCAATTCAAAAATTACAAGTGATCGCACCTAATTTATCTGTAGAAGGACATCACGGTTATTTTGACAAAAATGGTAGTGAAAATGATGCAGTAATTGAGAAAATTAATAAATTTAAACCTGACGTTTTATATATTGGTTTCGGGATGCCATTACAGGAAAAATGGATTTTGGATAACTGTAATCAAATAGAAACTCGCGTGTTTTTACCATTAGGAGCTTGTTTAGATTTTTATACTGACTCCGTATATCGTGGTCCACGCTGGTTGACTGATAATGGCTTTGAGTGGTTAACCCGCTTAATCACTGAACCTACTCGTCTTTGGGAACGTTATGTTGTAGGCAATCCGTTATTTCTTTATCGGGTGTTCAAACAACGAATTAATGAAGGGCTAATCGCAAATCAATCAGAAAAATCATCAAAAATAAAATGAGTAATATCTTAAAATTAACTCGCAGACGCAGCCTTTTATTCGGCTTAGGTAGTTTAGCAGCTATCAGTGCAGTGGCAACAAGTCGAGGTTTTTCTCATCATCAGCAAATACAAACACTTGATGATCCTGAAAGAGATTTTACAGTTTCTCAGGAGCTTTCTTTAAAGCAACGTGCTGCTAAGAAAGGATTGATTTATGGGACAGCTAGTACCAAAAAATATCTTGCATCAGATCCGGCCTATATAGCTGCTATAGTTGAAAATTGTAGTATGTTTGTCCCAGAATGGGAATTTAAATGGACTGCTGGTGATGCAATGCTTCGTCCTGGATTTGATCAGTTTGACTTTACTGATGCTGATTGGATAGCTAATTTTGCTGCTACTCATAAACTCCTGTTGCGTGGGCATACTTTAGTTTGGCATGAGTCCTTACCCAAGTGGTTTAAGGAGACAGTTAATAATAAAAATGCACAGCAGTTATTACAAAACCATATCCAAACCGTTGTTAAACGTTATACTGGAAAAATTCATTCATGGGATGTGGTAAATGAAGCTATAGAACCAAAAGATGGTAGGGATGATGGTTTGCGAATCACTCCTTGGTTAAACTCTTTGGGTACGAATTACATTGATTTAGCTTTTCGTCTCACGGCTGAGTATGACCCAAAAGCATTGTTAGTTTATAATGAATTTGGTTTAGACTACGATACGCCGGAAGCTGACGCTAAAAGAACTGCTGTTTTGAATTTATTAACAGGTTTAAAGGCTAGAGGAACTCCAATTCATGCTTTTGGTACTCAAGCACATTTAAGTCCAGGTAGTAACAGAAAATTTAACCCGGAAAAGCTACGCCAATTTCTGCGAGATGTGGCTAGTTTGGGCTTAAAAATTATGATTACAGAATTGGATGTGACAGATAAAAATCTGCCCATAGATATTAAAGTCCGCGATCGCATTGTGGCCGCAGCTTATGAAGATTATCTTTCAGCAGCTCTAGATGAAAAAGCTGTCATTGGTGTAATTACTTGGGGATTAAGCGATAAATATACATGGCTTGGTGAATTTCAACCTAGACCGGATCGCAAACCAGTCCGTACCCTACCGTTAGATGCACAGATGCAGCGCAAATTAGTCTGGAATGCGATCGCTCGTGCTTTTGATAATTGTCCCAAACGCTGAGAGGATTTTGAACCTTTTTTAACAGAGAAAGTCTATGATGTTATCAAATAGGATTATTGATAGATATTAATAACAAATATTTGATCCTACTTTCAAGCAATAGAAATTTAGTTGAACACTTTGTTTAAACCTAGCTTTTTGAATATTATATTATGTCCCAAAGCTCTATGGAATCTAGAGAAGCCATTGATATAGATCCAAGTCATTATTTATTAGTTGTAAAAAGGCAATTTACCCCTGCTGCCAGTGTTTTTCTAGCTACATTTTTTCTGAGTGCCATAGCTATAAATTTTATCAAACCATCTTACGAAGCAGAAGGAAAACTATTATTCAAAGCCCCCTCTTTTCAAGTATTAGGATCTAATCTTTTACCTAGTAAATTGGATGAAGGATCAACAGGCGATTTAACATCTCTCGTATCAACTCAAAACCCTATCAATACTCAGATGGAAGTGATTTATTCTCCTCCTATCTTGCAGCAGACAATAGACCAACTACAACTCAAAAACAAAACAGGTGAACCCCTAGAAATTGAAGACCTAGCAGAAGGTTTGAAGTTAAAAATTATTGGTGGTACAGATGTTTTACGACTTTCCTATACCAGTCAATACCCTGACAAAGCAGCAGCAGTAGTCAATACAGTAATGAATTTATATTTAGAAAATGGTATTCTTACAAATCGCTCTGAGGCAGAAGTAACTCTGGCATTTATCACTAAGCAGCTTCCTGAAAGTCAATCTGATGTTTATGCTGCGGAAATCGCTCTACGCAAATTTAGGCAGGAGTATAAAATTGTAGATTTAGCAGAAGAAAAAAAATCAGCCGTTACTATTATTAGCAATTTAACCGAGCAGATTAATACGATTACGGCTCAACTAGAAGATTTAAAAGCCCAAAGTAATGCACTGCGTGACAGCTTAGGACAAAATTCCCAAGAGGCAATTGCCGTAAGTGCCTTAAGTCAGTCACTAGCAGTACAGGGAATTCTACAACAACTACAAGAACTAGAACGGCAGTTAGCAATTGAGCGTAGCCGTTTTTTAGCTGACACACCCATAATTATTAATCTGGAAGCAAAAAAAGCTAATTTAAGTAATCTTCTCGAACAAGAAATTCAAAAAACAATTGGTAGCCAAATTCAATTTCCTCAAAGATTATTCCAAATTGGAGAACTTAGACAAAGCCTGATTAATGATTTTCTGCAATTAGAAGTTCAACAATTTGGCTTGAATAAAAAATTGGCTTCCCTATTTAAATCTCGTACTGCTTATGAAAAACGGGTGAGAATATTACCTTACTTAGAACAAAAACATAATAATCTACAACAAAAAGTTGAAGTTGCCCAATCTAGCTATCAAACTTTTTTGAAAAAAGTTCAAGAATTAAAGGTAGCAGAAAATAAAAATACAGCTAATGCCAGAATTATTGCTGAAGCTGAAGTTCCCAAAAAGCCAATATCAGGGAAAAAACAAATTGTTTTGGCACTCGGCATGATGTTAGGACTGTTTTTGTCTACTACCACTATTCTAGTTTTAGAGATGAGGGATAGTTCTCTAAAAACTCTGAAAGAAATTACAGATATTTATAAATATACTGTATTGGGGAAGATTCCCTTATCAGGCAAAAAATTGAATTCTCGTGAAGTTGCTAAAAAATTAGCAAGCTACGAGATTGTTGTCAGAGATCAGCCTTACTCTTTAGCTAGTGAAATGTACCGGATGATTCAAGCTAATCTCCGATTATTGAGTTCAGATAAGACAATCAAAACAATTATCGTCACAAGTTCAGTTGCTAACGAAGGTAAGTCTACAGTATCAGCTAATTTAGCAACAGCACTAGCTCAATTAGGGAAAAAAGTTTTACTTGTGGATGCAGATATGCGAATTTCTTCTCAGGATTCTTTCTGGAAACTACCTAACTTAACAGGTTTAAGTGAGTTACTTGTTAGTCAGAAAAAATCTCAGGCTATTAGTTTTCAAGTTATGCCGAATCTAGATGTGATAACTGCCGGAATGAGACCCCCTAACCCTTTGGCTTTACTCGATTCAAAACGTATGGCTACACTAATTGAAGAATTTTCAGAAGAATATGATTACGTAATTATTGATACTCCTCCTCTATTGATTGGGGCTGATGCACTGACGCTAAGTCAAATGACGGATGGTATATTGCTGGTAGCTAGACCTGGAGTGGTAGATTATACTAGTGCCAATACTGTGAAAGAAATGCTCAAATCTCCTAGCTATAATGTTTTGGGTTTACTGGTTAATGGCGTAATTGAGCAAAATGAATCTAGCAATTATTTCTATCATGCTGAAGAATATTATTTGAATCCTGAAGTAGTGAACAAAAAAGACCGGATCAAGGCATGATGAGTTTTATCACCCTGAAATTCTCAGAATCAAATCATGAAATTCAGCATAATTATCAGCAAATTAAATGACGCGATAACTTCCCACAGCCTCACTGCTAACCCAGAGCAAGATTTAGACATTATGGGAGTTGCAGCCATAGATGAAGCTACTACAGGCACTATCAGTTATGTAGAAGGAACAAGATTTGGCTCTTTAATAGCCTCTACAGACGCTAGTGCTTTAATTTTACCTCAAGATGAAAAATTACAAGTTCAAGCCACCCAGAGGGGTATAGCCTGGTTAGTAACCCCAGAACCACGCTTATTATTTGCCAAGGCGATCGCTCTTTTTTATCAACCATATCAACCCACTCCAGAAATTCACCCCACCGCAGTTATTCACCCCACCGCCAAAATTGGTAATGATGTCTATATTGGCGCTCATGTTGTCATTTCTCAAGGTGCAGAAATTGCCAATGGTGTAATTATTCACCCCAACGTCGTTGTTTATCCAGAAGTAAAAATAGGCGATCGCACTACCTTACACGCTAACTGTACCATCCACGAACGCAGCCAAATCGGTGCAGATTGTATGATTCATAGCGGTGCTGTTATTGGTGCAGAAGGCTTCGGCTTTGTCCCTACCCGGACAGGTTGGTTGAAAATGGAACAATCAGGTTACACTGTTTTAGAAGATGGGGTAGAAGTAGGTTGTAATACAGCCATAGATCGTCCCGCAGTGGGAGAAACGAGAATTGGTAAAAATACTAAAATTGATAATTTAGTCCAGATAGGACATGGCACTCAAATTGGTTCTGGTTGCGCCATAGCAGGTCAAGCAGGCATGGCTGGAGGTGTGAAGATTGGAAATCGGGTAATTTTAGCAGGACAAGTGGGAATAGCCAACCAAGTCAAAATTGGAGATGGGGCGATCGCTTCGGCTCAAAGTGGTGTTCACAGCGATATAGCACCAGGAGAAATTGTCTCAGGTAGTCCAGCCATACCCCACAAACTTTACCTCAAAGTATCAGCAGTTTATAGCCGCTTACCAGAAATATATCAAAAACTCAAACAATTACAGCGACAATTGGGTAATTAGTCATTGGTAGCAGACTTCCACTATGAAAAAGCTGATTAATCAACCAGAAAACTTTGTGAGGGAAAGTCTCCAAGGGATGATGTTAGCTCATAGCGATTTAATTAAAGTTAACTATGAGCCTACCTTTGTCTATAGAGCCGATGCACCCGTCCAGGGAAAGGTCGCCATTATTTCCGGTGGTGGTAGTGGTCATGAACCAATGCACAGCGGTTTTGTCGGTTTAGGAATGCTGGATGCTGCTTGTCCGGGAGAAATTTTCACCTCACCCACCCCTGACCAAATGTTAGCAGCCGCAACACAGGTAGATGGTGGTGCGGGTATTTTGTATATTGTGAAAAATTACAGCGGTGATGTGATGAACTTTGAAATGGCTATAGAATTAGCTCATAGTCAAGGTATCTGCGCCGTTAACATTTTAATTGATGATGATATCGCCGTCAAAGATAGTCTTTTTACCCAAGGCCGCCGGGGTGTAGGAACAACAGTATTAGCAGAAAAAATCTGTGGAGCAGCCGCAGAACAAGGGTATAATTTACACCAATTAGTAGATTTGTGTAGAAAGGTGAATGTTCACGGTAGAAGTATGGGTATGGCGTTGACTTCTTGTACAGTTCCCGCCAAAGGAACACCTACTTTTACCTTGAGTAAAGATGAAATAGAATTAGGAATTGGTATTCATGGAGAACCTGGCAAAGAAAGAGTTCCCATGAAATCAGGTGATGAAATTACAGAGATTTTAGCAAACTCTATTATTAATGATACAAACTATCGGCGCATAGTGCGAGAATGGGATCATCAAATTGGTAAATGGAGAGATTTGGAACTATTAAATAAACCCTGGCAAAAAGGCGATCGCCTCCTCGCTTATGTTAATAGTATGGGTGGGACTCCCATTGCGGAACTCTATCTTGTCTATCGCAAACTCGCAGAAATTTGTGAATTGGAAGGACTGCAAATAGTGCGGAATCTAATTGGCCCCTACATGACATCATTAGATATGCAAGGTTGCTCCATCACACTGCTAAAATTAGATGATGAGATGATTCGTCTTTGGGATGCACCAGTCAAAACGCCAAGTTTACGCTGGGGAGTTTGAAATGGTTACTCAGGTGCAAATTATTGAATGGTTACAAGTATATGCTCATGTGATTGAGCATCATAAAGATAAGTTGACAGAATTAGATGCAGCCATAGGTGATGCTGATCACGGTAGTAATATGGATCGTGGGTTTAAAAAAATTACTAACATTTTACCCAATTTTGCTGATCAAGATATTAGCAGCATTTTCAAAACTGTGAGCATGACCTTGATTTCTAGCATTGGTGGTGCAAGTGGTCCATTATATGGTACATGGTTTTTAAGAGCTAGTGCAGCCACCGCTGGCAAGGAAGCATTAGCAGAAGAGGATATGCTGGAATTACTAAAATCTGGTTTAGATGGTGTCATTGAGCGTGGTAAGGCACAATTGGGAGACAAAACAATGGTGGATGTATTATCTCCTGCTGTTACAGCTTTTGAACAAGCAATTAGAAATAATTTAAATATTGTAGCAGCCTTACAGGCATCTGTACAAGCGGCAGAACAGGGATTAAAAGATACTATTCCCATGTTAGCAAAAAAGGGGAGAGCGAGTTATTTAGGCGATCGCAGTATTGGACATCAAGATCCTGGTGGTACTTCTGCTTATTGGATGTTGCGGAGTTTATTAGAAGTGGTAGAAGGTTCTGGGGGTTAATTGTCTAGGAATGAATTCCCAGTATAATAGCGAAAGTCGGCTGAAGCCGACTGGAAGATTTTTATTCTTCAATTAATTCGGATAGGCTCAATGCCGGATAAAGTCTTAAAGAAAAAAGGGGCGTTGCTGATTAAGAGTATGATTTTGTTTCACGCAGAGGCGCTCCAGTCACAGAGAGTAAGAGTTTGAAATCATTGATTTTTGAATTTCATACCCTAATTCAGCAACGCCGAAAATTCTATTTACCAAATGTGGGCATTTCTTCTTCTTTTGCAGGTTCTAAAGTAGCTATGACACGGGTGTTTTTTATAGTTATAACAGGAACTTTATAAACTCCTATCGAATACATTGGTTTTTTAAATTTTCTAAAAATCGCAGTTAAATTTTACCATAACCGTGGGGGAATTAATGCTTTTCTATAGTTGGGGGAAATATTTTTTTCATTTCTAATTTTCCATTTTATGGAAATAATCCCAAACGAATCCATAATTGTCTTGCTATCACTTGAGATTGACTATTTAGCTCTAAACTCTTTACAGTTACTCTTCCAATAGGCGTTATACCTATAATTAAACCAGTTTCAGAATTAACTTGAAAATGCTCTTCCCATCGGTCTTCTCTAGGATTAAAAAGACGAACTTCTGTATTAGATTCGGGATCTATTTCACCAATACGAGATCCTTTTCGTAGATTACAAGAACGACAAGCAAGGGCTAAATTAATTTCAACATTAACACCCCCACGAGAAGTAGGAACTATATGTTCAACTTCAAAGGGAAAATTAAATACTAATTCCGGCGCATGACAATATTCACAGCGATGAAAAGCGCGATCTGCTACTAGATGATAAAATGGATTCATTGACTCAACTGTTGTGCTAAAGATGCAGTTCTAGCTGTAGCGGCATTGAGTTCAGCATTAACAAGATTATCTAATTCAATTTGTATTTCTGGGGGAAGTGTTTGTCCTTGATCTCGTGCTGTTCTCCACATATTCATTAGTTCGGATAAACGTTGTTTTTGCTCGTTAGTGAAAAATTGATCAGCATGAAAATTATCAATAATTAATAATGCCCGAAATTCAACTTCACCTAACTGTGTAGTCAAAGCATCTAAAGCTTGACCGGCAGTTTTGCCAACAGACTGTTTATCTCCAGCGATCGCGCGATAAGACTTTTCTCCACTGGCATTTGATGTAGGTACAATAGCAACTGTAGTCATAATGCTAATTAAGGATATCTGTTATTTATCAATTATACTATTAAGTAGGTTGGGTTGACGCAAGGAAAATCAACATCATAAAACATAACTTTAATCACAGGATATTTATAGTATGGAATATCGCCGCGCCAATGTGGTAGGAGGAGCATACTTTTTTACGGTCGTGACAGATAAAAGACAAAAAATATTATGTTTACCAAAAAATGTTTCTTTATTAAGAGATGCTTTTGGTTATGTAATGCAGAAACATCCATTTATTATAGATGCTGTTGTTATTTTACCTGATCATCTCCACTGTATTTGGACTTTACCAGAAAATGATCATGATTTTTCTACCCGTTGGCGGTTAATTAAAAGTTATTTTAGTCGTAAATGTGAAACTATTTCACCAGAAAATATATCTGCATCTAGAAAAAAGAAAAAACAACGGGCTATATGGCAATATCGTTTTTGGGAACATTTAATTAGAGATGAAATTGATTTTCAAAATCACGTTGAATATATTCATTATAATCCTGTGAAACATGGTTTGGTAACAGCACCAAAAGATTGGGAATATTCAAGTTTTCATCGCGCTGTGCATCAAGGTATGTATGACATGATGTGGGGTGCGGGTGAGGAAATTATTTTTGATGATGATATTGGCAATGAGTAGGTTGGGTTGTAGCTTGCTTCCCGAAGGGTATGAAATGAAACCCAACATTAATTGTAAAGAAATACAGGTTGGTTTTATTGAATCTTCTAAACCCAACCTACGTTTGGTGAAACTAATGAAAATATAAGATATTAGGTTGTTAGAAGAGATATAACAGAAACTGCATTTGAAGCCCAATTATTTACAATATTATCTACTAACCAGCATTGATCAAAGTTTTTGAATAGTGGAGTGGTTTTATTCTCTGCTGTTACAGTTTGCAGATATTCCTGAATATGTTCAATTCTTCGTAATGCTATTTCTTCACGTTTTTCTTCAGAAATAGACGCAGCAAAAGTTAAAACAAGGATTGATTTATTCCAAATAGATACACCTAATTGCTTAGTTAAAAGTCGCAGTGTTCGCTTTTCATCAGGAGAAAATCGAGTTTCGTTCAGTTTACTCACATATATTGTTGCATAAATTTGATTGAGATCAATTTTCTCTTTTATTAAAGCTAGGTATTTCTTATCACAAGCCTCATCATCTTCAGCTAATCCAGGTGTATCAATAAGTCCTACATTACCCAAGGGGGTATTGTATGCATAATGCTCAACAAATTTTGTGCAAGCTTCAAATTCGGACGTTTTAGCAATGTAGTTGCCAAAAGTACCGTTGATAAAACTAGATTTACCTACACCTGTTCTTCCAAGCAGTAAAAATTTACGCATTTACATTTCATTTTTATCTAAAAACCGAATAACTTGGCAACACCCTTTGCTATCTTAACAACAGGAATAGTTGTTTTAGTAACAACTTCGATTCCTCTCTCCATCAATTTACCTACCGTCTCTATGCTGTCGAAAAAACGTTCTGACCAAGTTCTTTTAGCGTTATCTTTAATTTGCTTATATTGATCAGGATTCACGAAAATTGGATGGTTATTTTCTTCTTCTTTTTTTTGTGGTAGTCCTCGTTCTTGTTTAGAATATTCATGAATTGAATTGTCAATCTTATCTGGTAGTCGTGGTAGTTGTTGTTTATCAATTGGCTTTTCAATTTCTATATAAATTGGCTTTTCAATTTCTATATAAATTGGCTTTTCAATTTCTATATAAATTGGCTTTTCAATTATTTCTGGTTGTTGTCTTATTCGCTCGACGGTTGCCATCAAGAATGGTACAGCACCATTCGTAGACATTCTTACATAAACTTGAGTGTAAAGTTCACCTAGCCATTGTTTCCCATCAGGAGTAGTTTTATTTTGATTATCTACAGCCACTGAAGGAATGTTATTTGCAATGGTAACTCCAACATACTTTGCTATTTCTTTACGAATTAATTCGGTTCTTTTCTGTAATACATTCTCATACTTTGATTTCTCAATATTCCCAGCAAAAGTGAAGATAATTACAGCTTGCTCCCAAATTTTATGAGAAAATGCTTCTGAAATTAGTTTTATACCTCGTTTTTCATCGTGAGTAACTCTTGTTTCATCTAAACGACTGACAAACCACATTGAGTCAACTTGCTTTATCTGTGAACGCATGAGTTCTAGGTATTTATGGTCATTACCAACTTCTTCAAGATCATCGCATAAACCAGGGGTATCAATTATTGTTAATTTAATTCCATTTTTACTAGTGTCATAATCATAACTTTTAATTTCCATAGTTGTCGGCTCAAAATCACCAACTGTGGCAATGTCTTTACCCATTAAACTATTTACAGTGCTTGATTTTCCTACTCCTGTACGTCCAACTAAAAGAAAGGTAAATTTTTGTTGACGCAGTAATTGTAGTTCATTCGTAAGAGTTATAAAATCATTAATTTCTATGGTTTCCTTATCATTACTAGCATCACTCTGAAGCTTTGTAAGAGTTTCAATATCATTAATTTCCACGTTTTTCTTATCATTACTACCATTACTCTGAAACATTAACTACCTACCTTCCTTGGGTTAAGAATTAAAATAAGATAAATAATTAAATGTGGTTACACACATTTTTAGATTTTGTCCATACCTTTATCTTCTATAAGTAATATACATATCCATTAAACCAGCTTCTGTATGTAACGTCACTATTTTAAAATAAAGGCTTTCATCTGACAATTTGGGATTTGTGACTAAACCTATAGGTTTTGCATTCAGCAAAATAACTCGATTCACCAAGTTACGCCTTTTAATTCAACTGGGAATAATTGACGATTGGATAAACGATTTTCATCTAAAGCATTAATTAAATATTCTCCTGTTTCTTGCTGTTCTTGTTCATCACTTTCATCTATCCAAGACTGAAGTACATTAACTATTTTCAATTGTTTTTCTTTTTCTAGAATAGATTTTTGGATAAGTTCCAATGTATAAGTTTCCACAGAAAGTCCTTGCTGTTGTGCTTCCTGTATTAAATACTGTTCTAATTCTGGTGGTAAGCTGAGGGTTAGTGTCATAAGTCTATTGTGAGTGACTTTATATATTGTAAACCTGCAAAAACAAAAAATTAACCCCAAAATACCAATGTGTAATGTTGGGTTTTCTCCAGTCAAGCGAAGGGGCTTAAAATGGTGGATGACGGCCAAGTAATTCCTCTTCTCCTCGAATTGCTAACATCATCTCACGATTCATTTTTAATGCTTCAATAGTTCCTCTTCCTGTAGCTGTTAATCCTACTGTCCTGCTTGAGACAAACAACAATATTCACATCTATCTTTTGCACGCTGGATAACTAATTGACGTAATGAACTTGGAATTTTACCCATTTATCCCGCCCGCATGATACGCTGAGAACGCAAGGAAAGCAAAGATAAAAATTCCGCCAAATCAACTAAACCTTCAGCTTCATTTCTTTCTGCTAAAGTCAATTCTTCCCCAGCATCTTGACGATCTAATAAAAATTGTAACCGTGTTTGTACAGCTTCAGGAAGTTTAAAATAAGTCAAACTAACCGGTATCTCAATTACTTCAGTCATATAATATTTCCCTACAGATGTGATCTATTGTCTGAAAGTATGACTATAAATAGCTTATCAGTATTTCTGTAGGTTGGGTTTCACTTTGTTCTACCCAACCCACAATTACTTACGCTGTAACCATTTCTAGCACTAAATTAGGGGATGCTGGCTCAAAATGTAACACCATAATTTGCTCTGAACGCAACCCAACAGATTCATAAGTTTGTCCATTACTATCACTAAATTCTACTTCAAACACAGCACCATCGGCTAATAATTCAACTATTGTACCAACTTGACCACGCAATAAATTATATTCAGGTAAATCAATTGTGAGTGCTACTACATTTAATAAATTGAACTGATTTT
>NZ_VIKW01000014.1 GCF_009711975.1 Anabaena sp. UHCC 0204 | reverse complement strand
TAAAGAGGAATTGGCAAAAATTATGAATTACAAATTGCTTCTGGGGTATTAACTGCTGGTAGAAGGGAAGCAAGATGTGAGGTAACTTGACTGTAGCGACGGGTAATGATTAGTGAAGAACGACATTGGATAGCGAGTTGATCTGTGTATCTTCCTAGTGTTTGGCGTTCAATTCCCCAAACGCGACTTGTACCGATAATAGTGAGATCAACATTTTCCGAGGCTGCAACTACGGTTTTCATTGGTTCTGGGGATGTAACGGTTTTGATTTCAATGCGATCGCGTACACTTCTCGGTAATTGCTCAATCATGGCGTTCAGTTCGTAACTTAATTCGTCTTGAATATAATCACTTGTAAATACCTGTAAAACTTGTAACATACAAATATCACAGTTAATCAGCATTCTCAACGCAATAATTAGTGCTAAATCGTCATGAATGTTCCCAGAGTAAGGAACTAATAAACTTTGGAGAAGATTGCCACCTTTATCTATAAATACGGCTACATCTACTGGTGCGGTGCTGAGAATTTGTCCGACTCTTCCCCCTAAACGATTGTTGCTAAAAGCTGGACGATGCCAGCCAACGAGAACTAAATCTGGTTGTTCAATTTTGGCTATCTGCGCTGTTTCTCTAGCGACATTGCTAGATATGCGGACGATAGGATGGATATAGGATCGGGTTTCTGGTGGTTCTAGGGTATTAATTAATTCTTCTAGTTTTTGACGACGTTCGGTAATGAGTCGGTTGGCTTCGGTGGGGGTATTCTCAAAGCCATAGTTTTCTTCCAGTTCAATTAAGCTGAGGGGATAAACAATAGCAGGTTGTCGGTAGTTGATAGCGATCGCTGTGGCTAATTGTAACAGACCCTTTTGTGTACTAGGATTAGCGACTGGGACTAAAATTCGATATTGATTAATGTAAGGTTCGTGAATTTCTGGTGTTGTTTTTGGTGGTTTTTCTGCTTCTGGTTCAATGACATCTAATCTGATTAGGCGTTTAGGATATGTCAATTCCAGCAATGGTGAAGTCATAAATGTTGTCACCAAAGCCATAATTACTAACATGGTAAAAAGTAAAGGTGTAATGACGTTTAACTCTAATCCAATATTCAAGACGATTAATTCAGTTAAACCGCGAGTATTCATTAACCAACCAATGGCTGAAGCTTCTTTTTTATTAATGCCACTAAGGCGAGCAGCTACATAAGCACCAATAAATTTACCTGCGATCGCTAATAATAAAATTAAGGCAGATAATAGCCACAATTTAGGACGGTCCAGGAGAGTAATATCTGTTTTTAAACCACTGTAGGCAAAGAATATTGGTAAAAGAAATATGAGGACAAAATCTTCAGTTTTGACAGCTAATTCTCTGACTAATTCTGCATCTTTTGGCATGACTGCTCCTAATAAGAATGCGCCAAAAATGAGATGAATGCCGATAAATTCAGTGATTAAGGCAGAAGCAACAACTCCCATATAAATTACAGCTAGAAGAAGTTGACTTAATCGGCCAGCCCGGCGATGATAAGTGCTAAGAAGTTGAAGAAACCATCGTCCAACTGTGAACATAAAGCCCATATAAATCAGGCTTTTAATAATGATGAAAATAGCTTGTTGATCCATATCACCATGACGAGCAACAGCGATCGCTACGGCTAAAATACACCAGGCTGTGATATCATCCACTGCTGCACAAGTTAAGGCTAATGATCCTAAACGAGTTCCCTGTAAGTTATTTTCGGTAATAATTCTTGCCAATACAGGAAAGGCAGTAATTGACATGGCTGCACCGAAGAATAAGGCAAAAGGAATAAAGTTGACATTGTTATGAGCAACTAAAGGATAAAGCAGTAAAGATAAAACAAATGCGGAAGCAAAGGGAATGATGATGCTGAGATTGGAAATGAAAATAGCAGTTTTTAAGTTATTCCTCAGATATTTGGGATTTAATTCCAAACCAATCAGAAACATGAAAAATATTAGCCCTATTTGCGATAAAACATTCAAAAAAGGCATTGTTTCTGGTGGAAACAGGTTAGTTGCCAGATGGGGGGCAATTAAACCCAATAATGATGGACCTAGCATGATGCCAGCAAAAATCTCACCAATTACCAATGGTTGTTTAATTGATTTAAATCCCAATCCTACAAGTCGTGACAGTCCAATAACAATTAGTACCTCAACTAGAACGAGAATAACTATGTGCATAGTTTCCTTTCTAACGACTATCCGGGTTCACCAAGATAATTCTTTATAATATAACGGTAGAAATTGTCAACCTGGCAGGATATATTTTCGGCTATTTTTATTAATTTGAGATGTTAATTATTGTTACCTTGCTATCTCAATACTCAATCAAATTTAGAATGAGTTTATTGATTAAATGACAAATAAATTGAGAATCAGTAAGCATTAAACAAATAAAAGAAAAGATAGCAGCTATAATTGCTGATAAATAAATTATTTAATCAAAAAAGAGCATAATAAACAGAAAATGCGAAAAAGCTACTATAGCTAATAGTTTAAATAATGTCTTAATTGTTATCTGTAATGCTGATTAGCGATCGCTGAAAAAATAAAGGCAAAATATGGGTGGGGAGAGAATTTTTTATGTAAATTTACTACATATTTTTTATGATTACCCAGATGCCCTAGAGGAAATTTAAGAATAGATTCTATATTTGACGAAAATTGCTATCAGTTACGACTTGTCTAGGAGAGAATTTATTTTTATAGTCAAAAATTTGTAAATATGGCGTTAAATTTTGTTAAGATTGTATACGGCGTTAGCTTTGCCCCACTATCCTCTACCTACGAGACGCTTCATGCTGCGACTAGAACATATCAGTAAAATTTATCCTACAGGCGAAATTCTTAAAGATATCAACTGGGAAGTCAAACCAGGTGATCGCATTGGTTTAGTTGGCGTTAACGGTGCGGGAAAATCCACCCAATTAAAAATTATCTCTGGGGAGATTGAACCCACTGCTGGGGAAATTATTCGCCCTGCCAGCTTACACATAGCTTATCTTAACCAAGAGTTTGAGGTTGACCCGACCCGTACAGTCAGAGAAGAATTTTGGACTGTATTTAAAGAAGCTAATGAAGTGCAGATGGCTTTATCTCGGATACCCCACGAGATGGAAAGTGCTAATCCAGAAGAGTTAGATGAACTAATACATCAGTTAGATCGGTTGCAGCGTCAGTTTGAAGCTTTAGACGGATATGGTTTAGACGCTCGCATCGGTAAAATTTTACCAGAAATGGGATTTCAACTAGAAGATAGCGATCGCCTAGTTAGTGCCTTTTCCGGTGGTTGGCAAATGCGGATGAGTTTAGGGAAAATTCTCCTGCAAAAACCCGACTTATTACTACTGGATGAACCGACAAACCACTTAGATTTAGAAACTATCGAATGGTTAGAAAATTACTTGAGAGGTTTAACTACCCCAATGGTAATAGTTTCCCATGACCGGGAATTTCTTGACCGACTCTGTAACCAAATTGTGGAAACTGAAAGGGGTGTTTCTAGTACATATCTTGGGAACTATTCTGCTTACCTCCAACAAAAAGCCGAAAATCAATCAGCACAACTGAATGCTTATGAACGTCAGCAAAAAGAACTAGAAAAACAACAAGCATTTGTAGATAAATTCCGCGCCAGTGCTACCCGCAGTACCCAAGCAAAAAGTAGAGAAAAGCAACTAGATAAAATCGAACGCATCCAAGCACCTACGGGAGGAATGAGAACGCTACATTTCCGCTTTCCGGATGCCAGTCGTAGCGGTAGAGAAGTGGTAGAAATTAAAGATTTTACCCATATTTATGGGGATAAAATTCTGTTTTTATCAGCCAATCTTCTAGTAGAAAGAGGAGATAGAATTGCATTCCTTGGTCCTAATGGTGCAGGTAAGTCTACACTGTTAAAAATCATTATGGGTGCTGAACCACCTACAGAAGGGACTGTTAAATTAGGTGATCACAACGTTATTCCTGGTTACTTTGAGCAAAACCAAGCGGAAGCGTTAGATTTAAATAAAACCGTCATGGAAACTATTCATGATGAAGTTCCTGATTGGACAAATGAAGAAGTCCGCACACTGTTAGGAAGATTCCTCTTTACTGGTGATACCGTATTTAAGAAAGTTGGGGCATTAAGTGGGGGTGAAAAAGCTCGGTTAGCATTAGCAAAAATGCTTTTACGTCCTGCCAATTTAATCATTCTAGATGAGCCTACCAACCACTTAGATATTCCTGCAAAGGAAATGATGGAAGAGGCTTTACAAAACTATGACGGTACAGCGATCGTAGTTTCCCATGACCGTTATTTTATCTCTCAAGTAGCTAACAAAATTGTCGAAATTCGTGATGGTGAATTCCGCGTTTATTTAGGAGATTATCACTATTATCTGGATAAGATTGCTGAAGAAAAAGAACAAGCTAAGTTAGCCGCAGCAGAAGCCGAAAAAGCTGCGAAAAAAGCTGCGAAAGCTGCAAAGGCTGGAGCAAAGCAGAAATAAGTAATATTGGCAGATGGGTGACTGATTGTGATTCTGGCTTTCTGTCACCTATTTTTTAAGAATTATTGACCGCAGATAAACGCAGATAAACACAGATAAATATGGATGATTATTATTCTGTGCAGTCTCAGGTAAAATTAGTATTACAAGAGAAATTACATAGCCACAACACTCCCGGACGCAAAGACTTGTTTTGCTGTTAGTTGCAAGTTGGGAAAAATTGAGGAAACGAGTTGATCATTGTTTTGAAACAATCGCTTTTGATACTCGTCTTCTACTAATTTACAAATTGTCACTGTTGGCTGCTTGATTTTGCCAAGATATTCTCTACCACCAATGCCTAAATAATCTACAATCCAATATTCAGGAACAGCTAATAGGGCGTAATCTTCAATTTTGCGAGCATAATCATTTTGCCAGTTTGTACTGACGACTTCAGCAATTAGTTTAATTGATTTTCCTGATGTAATTACAGGTTCTCGTTGCCATAATGGTTCATTGATTAATTGGGTTTGGTCTAATACGATCACATCGGGACGAAAGGCTGTGTTTGTTCCCAATAATTTGATCAAGCAGCGATGGGGGATAAAGTATGGTAAGTCTTGATGATCAATTTCTACATTCAGTTTTCGCCCAATTAAAGATGATACCTGTTCATGAGGTCCTGTTGGTTCCATCTCTATTAATTCCCCATCAATAAGTTCATAGCTCTCATTGTCGCCATACTGAGTAATAAATTCATTAACTGTGATTAGTTTTAGGGCTGATTGTACCATTATTATTTTTCTTGCTGATTAAATAAAGATTATTCTGGCTGTTGGAAACCGCAATTTCTTACTTATTTGGCAATTAGGTTATCAGGTTAGATTAATAAATTAAACTTTCCAACCCTTTTTCACGGACTAAATGCAGTAATTTAAGAGCCGCGCCTGTAGGTCGTTTTTGCCCAATTTCCCATTTTTGAACAGTTGATGAACTGATGTTTAAAATAGCAGCAAACACAGATTGGCTTACATTAAAAGATTCACGAAGTTGCTTAATTTGTTGAGGTTCTAGCGGTTCAATTGGAGGTAAACACAAGCTATCAAATTCGCGTAACGTAACTTGACTCATTACACCAGCCTTGTATAGTCCTATGGCAGTTTCGTGAACAGCCTCAAGAATAGCTGACTTCTTTTTCCTCATTACAGATTACCTCTATTAATTCATCTTTCAATTTTGCTGTTTCAATAGCCTCTGCTGTTAAAGACAGCAGTTCTGATGACAGTTTTTTCAAGGCTTCTTTTTCATCCTGATCAATATTGCTACGCTCGTTTTTTGGAAACCCAAACACAAAAAACCAGCTATCTTCCTTGTTAGTAGCAACCAATGTACGGAAACCAGCCCTCTTTCCTTTTCCAGAACGGGCAATGCGTTTTTTAAATAGTCCACCTCCTATATCTGCTTCGTAAAGACCTGCTACCATTTCTGTAACAGCATTACACAGACTAGAATCATTTAACTTCTGATCTTTTGCCCAACGGTTAAACCATCGGGTTTTGTAGATTGCCATTGCCATATTAGTTTCCTTTAACTAAAGTATAGCACTTGGTGCTATAATAGGCAATTATTAAAAATGTGTCTAACAGTGCGTATAATATATCTAATGTTATAATCAATCCTCAAGTCACCATAAAAACAACGCAAGAGCTAATTTACTTTCAAACAGATGTTATCTAAACTAAGAATTCAACACTACAAAAGCCTTTTTGATACAGAAGTGGATTTAGAACCACTGACTGTATTCATTGGTCCTAATGGTTCTGGTAAATCTAATATTTGTGAAGCTTTGGCTGTATTGTCTGATTTTATTCAAAGGCTGGTAATTAATACAGATCATAAGAGAATTATACGTCGTTTTTCAGAGTCTTTAGAAGTTGTACTTAAGAATGAGCAGAGCATTGAATCTAAATTTTGGCATGGAAAACCAGACTTTTTTAGATTTCAGATTAGCACCCTTCCGTCAGCAGAAAATTTTTCTAAAAAATCTGAAAATATTGTTGAATTAGGAGTTTATTTTGATTATTCTGAGCAAGTTGTTGAATTAAAAAATATTGAAAATACTAATACTATAGTAGATAGATATACAAGCCCATTAAGAGAATTTTTAGTTTCTAATCAATTTCTAGATTCTCCCCTATATAATGCCCTAAGAAGAGTTAATATTTACGATTTTGCTCCAATTGCTATCTCTATTACAACTCTATCAAATGGCAAGATGGACAAAAATGGTCAAGGAATTGCCTATGCTTTACTTGATATTTTGCTGGCGAATCGTGAAGGTTTCGATGAATTGCAAGAGCGTTTAACAAAGCTTGTTCCTAATATAAAAAAAATTGTATTGCCTCGTGGAGAGAATCAAACCTTTTCACTAGAATTGGTTGATAGATATTCAGAACATCATATTCCTGCATCTGATATATCAGATGGAACATTAAGAATTTTGGCTTTTCTAACTGCACTGTATCAAGAAAATACTCCAAGTATTATTTGCTTTGAAGAAATAGAAAATGGAGTTCATCCTTGGTTACTGCACAAAATGATGGAGTTGCTAAAAATTGTTTCCACCGAAGGAATAACTGGAAAACCTGTGCAGGTTTTAATTACAACCCATTCTCCTGTGTTGTTAAATTATGTTGAACCCCATCAAGTGCGTGCTGTTGAGTTAGACAAAGAAGGTAAAACTCAAGTTCATCAATTACCCATAGATTCTGTCCGGTTTCAAAAAGCTTTAGAAGCTTATGATGGGGCATTGGGTGAACTTTGGTTTACAAATGTGTTTGGAGGCAATCCAGAATGAGCCGTCGAATTCGGATTGGACTAATTGCTGAAGGGGAAGCAGAATTGGGCGCAAGTATTCCTTATATTAAACCAGAAGATGGCGGGAAAGTAATTGAAAGAACAAATGAAGGCGCACTGCATACTTTAATTAGACGCGAACTAGAAAATGCTGGATTGCCTGATTGTGATTTTATCCAAAGACATCCATCATTTAAAGAAAGGCAAAAACTTACTTTACGAACTGGACACTCTATTTTAGATCCTAAATATCTAGCACAAATTGTTATTTTATGGAAGCCAGAAGAGATAGATATGATCCTCATTGTGGTTGATGCAGATGATAAACTAGAGCAAAGACAAATTGATTTGGAACGAGCTTTAAATAAAATTCGTGATAATCATTTAGATATTAACGAAAAAGCAATTAGCGATCGCTCTGCTGGAGGTTTAGCAATTAGAAATTTCGAGACGTGGTTGCTGGCTGATACTCAGACTGTTTCAACTATTTTAGGTGTAGAGTTGGAAGAACTGAAAAATTTAGAGGATTTAGACAATACAAAAGATATTTTGGAGAATGCAATTGCCAAATCAACGTATTTGTCTGAAGATACTAGCAATCAGCGTCCGCTAGAAATTCGCTGGAACTTGGGTAAACAGATTGATTTAGCAATAATCAAAACTGTCTATCCAACTGGATATGCTGCTTTTACACAATCTTTACTGGTAGCGACAAAAGCCGTTATGATTGGATGGAACATTATAACCAGCGAGAAATCAGAAATTAATCAGTAGAATTTAACCTCCAGAGGTGGTTAGCAATGGTATCATTCGAGTATTACAAAAAGTAAAGGGCAATTTTACTATGACCAAAGCACCTGTTGCTCCTGTGGTGCTAGTCATTCTAGATGGATGGGGCTACTGTGAGGAAAAGCGAGGAAACGCAATTACCGCTGCCAAAACGCCAATTATGGACAGTTTATGGGCAGTCTATCCCCACACCCTCATTCGCACATCAGGAAAAGCCGTAGGGTTGCCAGAAGGTCAAATGGGCAACTCGGAAGTTGGTCATTTGAACATTGGCGCTGGTCGAGTCGTACCCCAAGAACTGGTACGCATCTCAGATGCTGTAGAAGACGGTTCTTTAGCCGCAAATCCAGCCCTTGTCAAAATTTGCCAAGAAGTCCGTTCAGCTAATGGCAAGTTACATCTAGTGGGGCTTTGTTCTGATGGCGGGGTGCATTCCCATATTACCCATCTATTTGGACTACTTGACTTAGCAAAGGAACAGCAACTTTCACAAGTTTGTATCCACGCCATTACTGATGGCCGTGACACCAAACCGACAGATGCTATTAATGTCATTCATCAATTGGAAGACTATATAGATCATATTGGAATTGGGGCGATCTCCACTATCAGCGGTCGCTATTATGCCATGGATCGTGATAACCGTTGGGATCGAGTCCAACGCGCTTACGATGTGATGACAACAGATAGTGCGGGCAATGGACTTACATCTGTAGAGCTATTGCAAGCATCTTACGCTCAAGGTGTGACTGATGAGTTTATTGTTCCAGTCCGTCTGCAACCAGGCGCGGTAGAATCTGGAGATGGGGTCATATTTTTTAATTTCCGCCCCGACCGTGCTAGAGAACTAACTCAAGCTTTTGTCAGTAACACTTTCAACGGGTTTGAAAGAGAGAAAATTCAACCCCTTTCTTTTGTAACTTTTACCCAGTATGATCCAGAATTACCTGTTTCTGTGGCTTTTGCGCCGCAAAATCTGAGTAATATTCTGGGTGAAGTTATCGCTAATCGTGGTTTAAAGCAGTTTAGAACAGCCGAAACTGAAAAATACGCTCATGTCACCTATTTCTTTAATGGGGGACTGGAAGACCCTTGTGTGGGAGAAGACCGGGAATTAGTCAGTAGTCCAATGGTAGCGACTTATGATCAAGCCCCGTCAATGTCAGCACAAGCTGTAACAGATGTGGCGATCGCTGCTATTAAAAAGGGCATCTACTCCCTAGTTGTGATGAACTATGCTAACCCAGACATGGTAGGGCATACGGGACAAATTCCAGCTACTGTAACAGCGATTGAAACAGTAGATAAATGCTTAGGTCGTCTCATTGACGCTATTGGTAAAGCTGGTGGTACAGCAATTATTACGGCTGATCATGGCAACGCTGAATATATGCTAGATGAAGGTGGTCATCCTTGGACAGCGCATACTACTAATCCAGTTCCTTTAATTTTGGTAGAAGGCGAAAAAGCTAAAATTCCTGGATATGGTACAGATGTACGGTTGAGAAATGATGGCAAATTAGCCGATATTGCCCCGACTATTCTGGATATTTTACAGATATCCCAACCAGAAGAAATGACAGGGCGATCATTACTTAAAGCGGCAGAATATGATGTACAACTAACTCGTACTCCTGTACAAGTAGGTTTGTAAAATATACTTGAGTTAACAGTTAACTTTTGATAGTTAACTGTTTTCTTAGTTACAATTGTGTAAAATTTGTTATAATCAAGATTTCTAATATGACAATTACTAGCATCGTACAAGGTATTTGGGCGTTTTCTGCTCTGGGTTTAATTGTTCTCGTCTTGCTGCATAGTCCTAAAGGTGATGGGATTGGTGCTATTGGTGGACAAGCGCAATTATTTAGCAGCACCAAGAGTGCCGAAAATACTTTAAATCGAGTTACTTGGGCATTAACGGTTGTTTTTCTGGGTCTAACTGTGGTTTTAAGTGCTAACTGGTTGCCCAAATAATTGAAAACGAACATGGGGAAGATCACCCAAAATCAACTATTTTGGCGACGGTTAATAGTTCAATTTCGCTCACTACAAGTAGCAGTTCTGACTTTAGCGATAAGTACAGGACTGCTAGTTATTTTGAGTAATTTTCCAGTTGATGCGGTTTTGCCGGAACAGGGAAGAAACTCTCTACCTATTATCCAAAAACCCCATTCTTTACCACCAACTTTGGCACAATGGCAAGATCCAACAAATAGTGGTGATTATTTTGATCAAATCAAATCTACGAAAGTTGGCTATTTAATTTGGTCAATTTTTCCCATAAAAGTGAAGATAGAAACACCAACAAATATTAGTGAAAAACAATCGCAACTATGGGTTAGTAGTGTTTTAGAAGCAGTGCAAGAATGGAGTATTTATTTACCTTTGCAGATAGTGAAAACATCTGATATTGCAGATATTATCATTATTCGCAAAGCACCTCCTTTGCAACTTGATCCTAATAGGAAAATACTTAGGGCGCGTTCGGCTTTAGCTAGTTATGATTTATATAATTTCAATAATATTTTATTTCACCGTTTCACAATTCTATTGAGTCCTAGTCAAACTGGTGATTATGTCTTATCAGCAGCACGTCATGAACTTGGCCATGCTTTAGGAATTTGGGGGCATAGTCTTCTAGAAACTGATACTATGTATTTTGCTCAAGTTCGCAATCCACCGCTTATTTCTGCACGTGATGTGAATACTTTGAAGAAGGTTTATGAACAATCTACGAGTTTGGGGCATAATTGAATTTACTTCATGCAAAGGCACAAAAGTAAGATTTTAAGATGAAGGCAACCAGTTTTTATCTAAAATCTGATCTAAGGTGTAAGGACAGATTTCTGGTAAGTTGGTAAGTTTGGTTTTGGCTTTAACATAATCTAAGGCATTGCTGTAAATGAGATTGATATTTTCTGCTAAATGGTTGCGTAAGTTACTGGTTAATTCTTCATTAATTTGATTACGAAAACTAATAATTTCCGCAGCCCAATGGTTAGCATTTCTGGGCTTTTCTATATGCCAGTTTTGATAAAGTAGTAAATGTCTAATAATTTGTTCTAATAAACTTCTTACGCGTCTTTTTTCGGTTTTCGCCAATTCTTCTAATTCTGCTATTAAGTTATCATAGTCAATCTCCCCTAATTGGCGAGATTTGAGACTTTCAATTGTCTCCTCTAACCATTGTGAGTAATTAGACTCATATAATTTGTTGATCTCAATAGCTGTTTTCATTTAGCTTGATACTTCATAGCTTGCTTATGCGCTTGAGCTAGTTCTTCCTCGTCAATACTATGATAACAAGTTTTTTATCCGTTGTCAATGGCGTTTTCTTCTTATAATTGGGAGGCTGTATAAATATATCAATGCAAACTTGATTTTTAACAGCCTCCTGATTTGATTAAACTCGACGTAGGTTCATTAGTTCTTGAGGAGATGCAAGCATATCAATGGCTACAAAGAAGATTTTTCCATCGGGATTGATTAAAAAGCGCCAAGAAATATTCATACCGACTGTGACACCAAACCAAGGAGTTTGCACTATCCCTGTGATTTTTAGTTGCTTAGAACCGTCTGGTTGAACTTCACAAATACCTTGTTGTGGCATCATGTTAAGTCCTTGTGCTTCTTCACGCATATATTTAGCGATCGCTTCTGGTCCTACAATTGGCTTTTGAAATGGTGGTTGTAGCGCACCGTCGTTAGTGAATAGGGCGATCGCATCATCAAATTTATCTGCATTCATGGCTTCAATGTAGCCTAATACAGCGGGTTCTGTAATCCCGTCAATTTTAACTGAGGAAATAACTGGGGTTGTCCGTTGGAAAGCAGGTTCTGTAGATTCTTTGGGGTAACTGCTTGGACCTAATTCAGAAGTATCAAAGCCCATATTTACTACGGTATTCCGTAATACGGTAATTTGCTGACCTTGATCAAGCTTTTGTGTAGCTTCTAACACAAATCTTACACCAGGAGACATTTGATAACCAACTGGAATGGGAGTAACGATTCCCTGTTTCATCAATTCTCCTAACTCATACCAAAAAGCGAGTTTGGTATTAACGCTAAAGAAACCATAGGAACGGCTGATAGGAGTATCAGCACGGCTGGCTAAATCCCGCATGACTTTGGTTTGATCTTCGCGTGTCATTTGCTTAATTTGAGTCAGCAAACTGTCTGCTAGTTGTAAACGTGCTGCTCCTGGTGCTGCGGGAGTAATGGTCTTACCCATTTCAGTATAAGCATACCAAAGATAAGCTAGTTGATCGTCAACGTTAAGTTGATCGAATAATGCTATGGTTGCGGGAATGGGACTAGGAACTTGAGTATTAGAAAAAATAGTTTGAGCAGACTGGATAGTTAAAGCCACAGTCGGAATCTCCAAGATAATTTGTTAATTAGTCGCTGTTGAGAGATAAGTTAAAAATGTTTATTATGAACTTATCTGCTATGTAAAGCAATGTAACGGCAATCTTAAATTTTGTAAAGTAACAGAAATTACGAATTGACAAAATGTATTAAATGTGATTTATAAAAAACTGGGATTTTAGTAGTTAAATCTACAATAAAAATCTTTCCCCCATAGAAGCAGAGAGAAAGATGTGATCAGTAATTCTCAATCGGGCTGGCTGATAGAGTAGTGTCAGCCATAATTATAATATGTTGAATGTCTGCTTAACTACCCCAACTTAGTGTCAAAGGTCGTTGTGCTAGAACTTGGCTATAAAGCTCTTCTAGTTGAGTAATATTATCACTGAGGGTATAACGTTCTAATACGCGATTTCTGGCTTTTTCTCCCAACAATGTTGTTAACTCTGGATGATCTTGGAATAGTGGTAACAGGGTTCTGAGTTGCGATCGCACACTGCTTGTATTAATTACAACACCTGCCCCTTTTTCTAAAACTTCCCCGTCTGCACCAACATCAGTAGCTAAACAAGCTAAACCGCAGGACATAGCCTCTAATAGAGACAAGGATAAACCTTCTACTAAAGAGGGTAAAATAAACACATCTGCACCCCGCAAAATTTCGATGCGGCGATTTTCGTCAGCGATAAATCCTAACCAGATGATGCCATATTCTCGCCCATAAAACGATTCCAAAGAAGGCTTTAATGGTCCATCACCGACAATCAGTAATTTGGTATTAGGTTCCATGTCTGATTGTTTCCAAGCACGCAAGAGAGATTCAACGTTTTTCTCTGGAGCAATTCTCCCTTGATAAACAAACAAACGATCTGCCCCAAATTCGGCCTTAATATGGGAAATACCAGGAGAATATTTGACAGTATCTACACCATTAGGAATGACAGCAATTTTACTTTCCCCAACACCCATGCTTGATAATAATTCCCGCTGAATTTGGGAAAAGATAATGACGCGATCGTAGTGATCCAAAAAAGGAGCGTAGAGTTGATAAGCTAGAAGTTGGGTACTAGATATTAATTTTGCGCCTTTCCCTGCAAATGGAGTGTGAAAAGTTGCAATGAGGGGCAAATTTAATTCTTCACAAATTTCTGGTAAGACAAAATCTAAAGTTGATAGAGTCAGAGAAGCATGAACTATATCAGGCTTAATTTCCCTAAGAGAGTCTTTCAGAACTTTAGTAGCTTTGAAAGAGGGAATTGTGTAAACCTGGGACTTGTAAATAAATGGTAAAGGAACTTCTTGACAATTAGGCCAATTGTCTTTGGTTGGTTCTTCTTGAGTAAAGTGGAGAAAACTAACCTCATGTTCCCTGTCTAGCAATCCGTTGGTAATTTCTCGACTGTAGGTGACGTTACCACAAAAGGGTGTTTTTTTTCCAATCCAAGCTATACGCATTCTTTGGTTATCTATGAAAGAAAAGCGAGTGTAAACAATACTGTTTTTATTATGCTGTTGTGATTGCTGAATTTTTGTGAATGACAAAAGCTCAGATGTTTTTAAATGACAGTAATGGCGAAACTCAGTAAATAAATTTATTGATAATGTTAATAAGTTATGAACTGTATAAATTAATCACAACTTAGATACTGATTATTTAGTTGATCCCCAGCAAGTATTTTACATCTTGCTGGACTAATTTTACCATGAAAGCCGATAGTTAGATACAGTTGTTGATTATTTACCAGATGATAACTTCCTAGAATGATAGTAACTGCCTAAGTGCTTAGAACCTGAATTGATCGTCAAAATTCTGCCACTACAGAGTTTTATTCTTGATGATTAACTGCTGAATCATGATTTCGGCTATACCAGGTAAAGAGACCCCCGCATAAGACGATGGCAGCCAAGGTAAAAAATACTACTTTTAATCCCACAAAAGTTTCCGCTACACCAGCTAAAGCCAAGGGGAGAGAGAGAGCAATATTAATCACATTATTTTGTAGTCCAAAGACTTTACCTCGCATAGCTGCGGGTGTTTCGGTTTGGATGACGGTTTGCATAGGTATACCGACTAGAGCGCCAAATACTCCCATAAGGGCGATGAATAGCAGCACTGGTAAGAGTTGGGTAGTGAATAGAGATAAACCGATTAAAGAGCCTGTCATTCCTAAACAACCCCAAAAACTGAGTTGTTTATAGGAAAAACGCTGGCCAAATTGACCAAGAATTGTTGCTCCTCCAGCCATACCCACACCACCAGATGCTAGTAAAAAGCCGAATTGAGAAGCTTTCAGATTAGGAATAATTTCTGCCATGCGAACTGCGAGAACAGTAAGGGCGGCAAAGACAGAAAATAAGATAATTAGTTGTAATAAAGCATTGCGGAGTTGATTATTCGCTTTGAGATAACTAAACCCGTCGCGCAAGTCAGAGAAAACATGAGGAAATTCTGTTTCTGGGGGGTGGGGTTTTTCTTTAGTTTGCAGTAGTAATAATATTAGTCCAGCGATCGCATAACTACCACCAACCAAAATTTCCTTACCCAGTCCACCACTACCACCTAATTGTGACCAGAGTCCATCGGCTAATGCTAAAACTGGTTCACCTACGGCAAAACCTATAATCAAAGAAGCCATCATTGTCGTTGTGTAGAGAGAATTAGCCGAAAGCAAATCCTCTTCTCGCACCACTAAAGGAATAGCTGATTGTTCGGCGGGGGCGAAAAATTGGGTTAAGGTAGAAACCAAAAAAGTCACACCTAAAATAATCAAAAAACCTACTGGTAAAACTCCCACAGGCCGCCAACCATGGGTTAACCAAAGTAGAGGAGGAATTACCAAAACCAGAATACCGCGCCAAATATTTGATGCTACCAATACGACTTTTTTTGACCAGCGATCTACAAAAACCCCGGCTACAGAACCAAAGAGAACTGCTGGAATCGTAAATGCCATCATTAAAGCCGAAACCCAACCACTAATACTCTGATCACTAGCTTGAAATTGGCTGTTAATCAAAGCAATCATTAATACTAAATAAACCTTATCTGCTAGTTGACAGAAAACTTGACCTGCCCAAAGAGCCAGAAAATTCGGATTTTTTAATACAGGTAAAAAACCCGCTTGTTTATTTTTTTCCGATGTGGCTTGTCCACCATCACCAGCATCTGTAAATGGCATCTTTTCTGGTGTTAAAACATCTTGAACGCCATTAATATTGCCATTTGTCTGTGTAATTTTTAATGATTGATCCGATTCTATTTCTGATGTACAAGTTTCATCTTGAGAAACATCCGGTGATGACATTTCTGGATTATGAATATGACTAAGTTTAGGTGGAGAAGCAACATTATGATCTGATGCTGTATGCTTTTTTTTAGCTTGGCTAGGTGAAAGAGACCGGCTTTTTCTATCTAAATCAGACGATTGCATCATGGTTAGCGGCAAAATAAGAATCAATCAAAGTGGCAGAGCGAATAGGTTGTCCAAAATGATACTGGACATACTGACGCAAAATTTGCTCAACAGATAACCAGCCAGAATAATCGGCTGAATCTATTTGTATTATCTCTGTTTCCGACAGATGTTGAAGCATAAGCAGTTCTTTCCCATTCAAACGACGAGAAATAATTGGTAACTCCTGCTGGTGAAAAACTGTTTCATAGCTGGGGTTAGAGGTTGAGGAATCAGGAAAATTTATGTTTTTTCTGGCTTCCGTCTCTCCATTTTCCCATTTCTCCTGCTCTATTTTTTTTCGCAAGCTTTTCCAAGCATCTAAGCAAATTATCCCACCAGTGGGAATACTAAATCCTACTTGCCAGTGGGGATTTGTCCAGTCTGGAGTTAAAAGACGCTGGGTTAAGCCGCAAAATTCTACTTGGGGGGTGAGTCCTGCTAATCCTAAAAGGTGGAATACACCTTGGACTAGATGAGCAATTACAGCTTTTATTTCTGTTTTGGGGATACTTTCTAACCGCTGGAGATGTTCATTAAATAATTCATAAAGTTCTATTTGGGGTTGTTCGCTTAAAGCTTGACACAAGACTATTTCAGCTAAATATTGACTAGCAGCTAATTTACCTAAATCTTTAGATAGACCAGAATAAGTTTTTATAGTTTCAGCTTGAGTAATTCTATCGAGATTTCTACCGGGGGAAATTAGTAATTCATTGATGACAAATATCCCCATTCTCCCGCCCAAGCTGGAGTTTTGTTTACGAGTTCC
Organism: Anabaena sp. UHCC 0204; assembly: GCF_009711975.1. Lineage (GTDB taxonomy): Bacteria > Cyanobacteriota > Cyanobacteriia > Cyanobacteriales > Nostocaceae > Dolichospermum. Next base: position 108,202 of record NZ_VIKW01000014.1, on the reverse strand, counting down.
CGGAGCGATCGCCCGAATTAACCCAAATTCATGAGTTAAAATTGTGACTATCTTATCTGATTCGCCGATCGCCTGAGTTTTGAGATTAATGCCAATTGCTTTGTAGGTTTTACTCATTTTTAGTCAGTGGTGAGTCAGTAGTCAGTGGTCAGTAGTAAGGGAAAAACAACTGACAACAAACAAATGACTACTCACTCATTTCTTTTTCTGGGTTATTGCGTTGACGCAGTAAATCTATCGCGCGAGATGTACCTAATCGAGTAGCACCAGCCATAATTAAATCTAAGGCTTCGTTGTGAGTGCGAATACCTCCTGATGCTTTGATTCCTACCCGATCTTTTGCTATTTCCTTTAAAAGCTTAACATCTGCTACAGTTGCGCCACCATTCCAACCTGTACTGGTCTTTAAGAACGCTGCACCCGCATCCATGGCAAGTTCCGCAGCTATTTGTTTTTCCATATCTGTGAGCAGGTTGGTTTCGAGAATCACCTTTACAGGCTGTCCAGCTTCTTCACAAATTGTAGCAATTTCCCGGTGAACTTCCTCTGTTTTACCGGCTTTTAACCATCCTAAATTAATGACTACATCTAACTCAGTAGCACCATTGTCTACTGCTTCTTTAGCTTCATACAACTTAACCGCTGAAGTCGTTGCACCATTGGGAAAGCCAATTACCGTACAAACGTGAGGATTTTTGTTATGAAGTAGCTCTACTACTTGCTTGACATAGCAGGGATTTACACAAACTGCTGCAAAGTTAAATCTATATGCTTCGTCGCACCATTGACTAATCTGCTCTGGCGTAGCTATTGGTAACAGCAGAGAGTGGTCTATAAATGGCGCGATATCAATATTGGGATAGTCTGCTGCCATCATTTGTTTTTCTGGTGTAGTGTTTATTAAACTTTATGAAAATTAAAGTATTTCTTATATATTAAACCACATACAGGAGAAGTGAGACAGTAGTGGCACAGGGCGTGCGCCCTTATTCTTACAAGTCAGTATTTAAAAAGTCAAGAATAGTTTGTGCTAATGCCTTAGCTGCTAAGTATGGAACACCATTACCAACAGTTTTAAACATATTAGTAAGTGACATATTTTCTGGTAGTGAAAAATTAGCAGGTAAAGATTGAATAGCTAATGCTTCCGCTACAGAAATACGTCTAATTTTGTAAGGATGTAAATGTACTTCGTTATTACCATAACAAGCCGTGGGAGAATAACGCCATCTATGGAGACGTTTAAATGACTTTTTAGAATCATCTCCTTCGGCAATAGTAGCAAATTTAATTTTACCTGCTCTTGGTTGAAAATGGTGTTTAGCATTAGGATGATTTAGGACGTTATTTTTTCTAAACCAATATTCAACGGTGAGTTGTTGAGGAATATTTTCAGGACAAGGAATTATAGAATCTTCTTGAAATGGTTCGCACTTATTCCAAGGATAAGTAAACACTTGATTTTGAGGATATAAAATATATTTTTCCCAAGGAAAGGTAAAATCATCTTTGATTTTCATGTCTTTGAGAAAATTATCTTTAAAGCCAAGTAAAATAATTCTATCTCTATCTTGAGGTACAGCGTATTCAATTGAATTAATTAAACGTTCTGTTAAGATATAACCAGATTTTTGTAATTTGATTTTTAGTTCTTCAAAAAATAAACGGTGTTTTGTTGTTCTCCACAAACCTTTGACATTTTCAAATAAAAAGAAATCTGGTAAGTTTTGACAAATTAATTCAATATAAGCAGATGAGAGTTTACCATTATCACCTAAATGTCCTTTGTTTTTGCCACCAATAGAAAAATCTGGACAGGGTGGACCACCAATAAAGCCAATTATATGATTTGATTTACGGGAATCTTTGACTAATTCATTTAATCTTTTTGCTGGTATTCCTGCTATTAATTTACTTACGTCTGCGGCTTCACCTTCATGATATCCATATTCAGGTTGTGGGAGGTTGAGTTTTTCCCGTGAATAGCGATATGCGGACATGAAAGGGGGGAAGATTTCGTTGACATAGGCGATTTTATAACCTGTGGTTTCAAAGCCTAAATCGAGTAAACCTGACCCGGAGAAAAAAGAGAAGATGGAAATAGTCTCATTCATTGGTAAGATAAAATGATGTTGTTTTTGCTGAATTAATTAAATATTATTATGTCTTCATCCGATTGGGAAAAGTTCTTAGCTGAAGGAAAACGGGCAGTTGAAATAGTTCGTAAAGGGTTAATAAATCGTGGTATCAATGCTGGTGAATCAAGAATAACAGAATTTGGTACTGATGAAGATATTCCAATATATAGCAGTGATAATCAGCGTCAGCTATTTTGGATCTCAGTCAAGAGTGTTTCTGGTTTAGTGGAAAATCCAAGAATCCTACCTTTTGGTTATCAAGGTTGGATGTGTGGAGAGGTAGAAAGTAAGCAATGGGTAAATCCACCTGCTGCTATTATTTGGTTTTGTTTAGTTAATGGAATGTCATGGGGTGCTATTTCTCCTAGTAGGTTAAGTACCCGTTGGTTTATTTATCCAGATCGTTGGGGTACATCAGTAGATAGTAGAAAAACTCGTCAGTTAGCTCGGAAAGTATATCTTTATCCTAGTTGGCTTGTTCCTCCATCAGCTATAATAAATAAAGCAGAAATTATCGCTTATGTTCAGCGACTAGCACAAGAATAATAGAAAGGTTTTAAATATGTCTGAACCATTTGTAGACCTTAATGCTATCTTCAATCTGGCAATTAAAGAAACTGAAGAACTCATTAAGTTGGGTTTTGATATTAGTGATCCTTGTATTGTCACACCACTGGGATGGTATGCTAATAAATATCCAGAAATTGCGGAACGTTGTAATGAAGCTTTGCTAGAATTGAGTGATAAGCAAGCTACATCTACTCCTGCATTTGTTGGTGTTGGATATTCTGAGAGTAATTTACATAGTTTTTGATTACATTCATAATGTAATCGGATTAACAATCATGAATATACCAGGGAATTAATTCCCTGTCTAATAGCTCAAGTCTACTTTAGTAGACTAAAGATTGTTTTTTAGTCCACTTGAGTGGACTTTAACTATTAGCCTATGATTAAAATCGTAGGTGGTTTAGTTCCTTAGTGCAAGAGTTGAACTATTCAATAATTTCGTCATATTGATTTAAATCGTCTTCCGGTAATTGTTTTATTTCCATAAATACATCTTCCAAAGTTTTTTCATCTAGCCATTGATGACGTTCTTTTGTATAGTCTCCCTCACCAGGATGAAAATATTGAATAAACCGAATAGTATCAGCAACTCCCAGAGAATTAATTAAGGCATCATAGCCTTGTTTGATAATTTCATTTTGGGTTTTCATCATTACTTTCCTCTGCTTGTATTACTTCTGCCAGCCATTGCACAGGGTTATTAGTTTTGACGTTAATTAATTGAGAATATTTTTGATATTTTTTGATAAGTCTATCATCTGTTGTCAAAAATATATCTGCCTGACTTCTTTCAGCACTGGCAATGTGGGTGGCATCATAGCTGGAGAATCCTAATTTTTGGAGTTCAGCGGATCTGCTTTCAATGAAGGCGTTATTAATAACTTTAATTTTAGCAATAAAGAGTAATTTTTTGATGTTTTGTAATCTTTCTATATCAGGTGTTTGGTTTAATTCAGCGATTAAAGCACTACTATTGATGAGTTTCCAAGTCCCTGATTGACATTGACTCAGAATTGTCATAACTGCCTGTGCTTCTAAATAAATACGAGATTGCGTTTGATCATCAAATGGACGATTTAAACAACAAGCATCAAGATATATTATATATTGTGTAATCATAGTGTTTAATCATATTAATCATAACTAAAATGTATAAATTACAAAGAATATTCAGCGGATTTGTATTACTATCGGTACAAGTAGTATATTGGATAATTAGTTCAATTGTTGATATTAAATATTTTTATCAAAAAAGGTTAGCACTGGCAAAATCTCAGGAAATTCTCGACTGGGTAAAATCTCAAAATATACCTTTAGATACTAGCGAAGGCTTGAAATTACCTGATCATCTAGTAAATATCAGTCATGATGGGTTAGTTCAAGTTCTGCATACATCAGAGGATACCTACTGTGTAGCAATTATGATTCAATATAAATATACTACAGGTGCGACACAAAGGGTTAAAGGTATATTTGCTTGTGATTTCCCATTAAATCACAGATATTTGACCAAAATTCCTGATATTTGTCACCGGATCAATATATTAGGAGAATATCAAAAGCCATACAAAGTCGCCTGGGCGTTTACAAATCTTGAGGTTGAAAAGCAATATAATGATTGCTTGTTTGCAGTTTATCGTCAGTTGGGGTAATTAGTTTATTTCTAAAATCTACCAATAACTAGATAATTATATATACCTACGTAGACTTAACTATAATTAAAAGCATATTTTTATTGAATAGTAAACTATATTTGATCTGTAGTTAAATAAATTAAAAATATACTGGATAAAATATTTAGCTAGATTCAGATAAAACGATACCATGTTGATGAATTGAGATGGTATAAAAATTATCTAATTGCTAAAAATTCAATTTACTACTAATTTAGACATGATTGTTGAGTATTGACTGGCTAGAACTTGAGTTGAATAGAGTATAAATTACATGGGACAAGGTTTTTTACAAATTGCTTTAACGCTGTGTATTGTCATAGTCATTACCCCAAGACTGGGAAAATACATAGCCCGCGTTTTTTTAGGAGAAAGGACAATACTTGATCCTGTTATGAAGCCAATAGAGGCAATAATTTACATTTTAGGAGGTGTGGGTAAAAAAAATGATATGAGTAGCTGGCAGTATATCCGCGCCTTGCTATTCAGCAATTTAATTATGGGTGGTATGGTTTATGCTCTCCTCTATTATCAGGAATTTCTACCCTGGAATCCCAATAAACTAGGGAGGATAAGATGGGATTTATTACTACATACTACTCTTTCCTTCCTGACCAATACCAATCAACAGCACTACGCGGGAGAAAACACCTTTAGTTATTTTAGTCAAACATCAGCTTTAGGCTTTTTGATGTTTACTTCAGCGGCTAGTGGTTTAGTGGTGGGAATAGCCTTTATCCGCGGGTTGACAGGGAGAAAACTAGGAAATTTTTATGTTGATTTTACCCGTGCTATCACGAGGATATTACTACCTTTATCTATTATTGGGGCGATCGCTCTGATTATTTCAGGTGTACCCCAAACTTTAGCCGAAACTCTCGTAGTAGAAACCTTAGAAGGGAGAATTCAGTACATAGCTAGAGGTCCAGTAGCATCTTGGGAAATGATCAAAATGTTAGGGGAAAATGGCGGTGGCTTTTTCGCAGCTAACTCCGCTCACCCTTTTGAAAATCCCAATGGCGCTTCTAACTTAATCGAAATCATTGCTATGTTGGCCATTCCCACCTCTCTAATTTACACCTACGGCATATTTGCCAATAACCTTAAACAAAGCTGGCTATTATTTTGGATGGTGTTTATCATCTTTGTTTTCCTGATTGGAGTTACAGCCATAGGAGAATTGCAAGGAAATCCCCTGATTAACAATGCTTTGCGATTAGAATTACCTAATCTTGAAGGTAAAGAAGTCAGATTTGACTGGGCGCAAACTGCATTATGGGCAATTGCAACTACCGCCACCATGTGCGGTGCTGTCAACGGAATGCACGATTCTCTCATGCCCAATGGCATATTTTCTACCTTATTCAACCTATTTTTACAAATAATTTGGGGTGGACAGGGAGTAGGAACGGCTTATCTCTTTATTTATTTGATTCTCACCGTTTTTCTTACCGGTTTGATGGTAGGGCGCACCCCGGAAATTTTTGGGCGCAAAATTGAGAAACGAGAAATTGTTCTTGCTAGTGTAGTGCTGTTAATTCATCCAATGATGATTTTAATTCCCAGTGCTGTAGCTTTAGCTTATCCTATATCTCTATCAGGAATTAGTAACCCAGGATTTCATGGTATTTCCCAAGTAGTTTATGAATACGCCTCAGCCGCAGCAAATAATGGTTCTGGCCTAGAGGGATTGAATAATGATACTTTATGGTGGAATTTAAGTACAAGTGTCAGTATTTTTGCAGGGCGTTATATCCCCATGATTGCCCTGATCCTTTTAGCTGCTAGTATGTCTGAAAAACAAGCTAGTGCCGAAAGTCGTGGGACTTTAAAAACAGATTCTCTACTATTTACTGGTATTACCGCTGGTGTCACTCTAATTTTAGGAGTTTTGACATTCTTCCCTGTTTTAGCTTTAGGTCCAATCGCTGAAGGTTTTAAACTCGCCGCTGGTAGTTAGAAGAAATGAGGTGATGAGGAGAATATTTCTCTTAATCACCTATTGTCAATTATCAATTATCAATTATCAATATATGAACTCAGCCGCAAATACCTCTAATTCTAAATCGCCCCGTTCTCGTTATCGGCGCAAGAAACGTAAAAAAACGCGGGTAACAAACAACGGACTCTATTTCCGGTCAATTGGGGATGCTTTTATCAAACTACATCCTAAATATGCCATCAAAAATCCGGTGATGTTTTTGGTCTGGATAGGAACAATTATTACTTTCTTCGTGACCATTGATCCCGAATTATTTGGACCGATAAATCAAAACAACCCTCATCTGTTTAATGGCTTGTTAACTGGAATTTTGTTCTTGACGGTTCTATTTAGCAACTTTGCTGAAGCCATAGCCGAGGGACGGGGTAAAGCCCAAGCTGATACTTTGCGTTCCACCCAATCAGAAACGATCGCTAAAACCATCACCGTTGACGGCACAATTACAGAAGTTCCTTCCACTAGCTTGAAACCAGGAGATACCATCTATGTAGTCTCCGGTGATGTAATTCCTGCTGACGGTGAAGTGATCATGGGTGTCGCTTCTGTGGATGAATCGGCAATTACGGGCGAATCTGCCCCAGTTCTTAAAGAATCAGGTTCAGATGTTGCTAGTTCAGTTACAGGTGGTACGCGCATAATTTCCGATGAACTGATTATTCGCATCACTGCTGAACCAGGTAAAGGCTTTATTGACCGGATGATTGCCTTAGTAGAAGGAGCAGAACGCACCAAAACACCTAATGAAATTGCTTTAACAGTATTATTAGCGGTTCTAAGCTTAGTATTTTTATTGGTAGTGGCGACTCTTCCCGCCTTTGCCTACTATGTCAATAGTCCTGTTAGTGTCTCCATTTTAATTGCTTTGTTGGTAGCACTAATTCCTACAACTATTGGTGGTTTGCTGAGTACCATCGGCATTGCAGGTATGGATAGAGTTGCCCAATTTAACGTTATTGCTACCTCTGGAAGAGCGATCGAAGCTTGTGGAGATATAAATACCCTCATTCTCGACAAAACAGGGACAATTACCCTGGGCAACCGTTTGGCTGAAGAGTTTATCCCTATCAATGGTCACTCAATGTCAGAAATTGCTAATGTGGCCTTGGCTGCTAGTATTTTTGACGATACTCCAGAGGGTAAATCTATTGTCCGACTTGCAGAAAAGTTAGGTGCTAATTTTGATTTAGACCGCAAACAGGCACAAGGGATAGAATTTTCCGCAAAGACGCGCATGAGTGGCACTAATTTACCTGGAGGAAGGGAAGTGCGAAAAGGTGCAGTAGAAGCAATTAAAGGCTTTGTGCTTTCGCGTCATGGACAGGATAGCCCAGAATTAGATGTTGCTTACGAACAAGTTTCCCATCAAGGCGGTACACCTTTAGCTGTTTGTCTCGATAACAAAATTTATGGTGTGATCTATCTCAAGGATATTGTTAAACCGGGTATCCGTGAACGATTTGACCAACTGCGGCGAATGGGAGTGCGGACAATTATGCTCACGGGAGATAACCGGATAACGGCTTCTGTGATTGCTAAAGAAGCTGGAGTAGATGAATATATCGCGGAAGCTACACCAGAAGACAAAATCAGTGTGATTCAACGGGAACAGGCTGAAGGAAAAATCGTGGCGATGACTGGGGATGGAACTAATGATGCTCCTGCTTTAGCTCAGGCTAATGTAGGTGTGGCTATGAATACGGGAACACAAGCGGCTAAAGAAGCTGCGAATATGGTGGATTTAGATTCTGATCCTACCAAATTAATTGATATGGTGAGTATTGGTAAGCAATTGTTAATTACCCGTGGGGCGTTGACGACGTTTTCGATCGCTAATGATATTGCTAAATATTTTGCGATTATTCCGGTATTGTTTACTGCTGCTAATCTAGGAAGCTTGAATATTATGAAGTTAAGCAGCGTCAATTCGGCTATTCTCTCGGCGCTGATTTACAATGCTTTAATTATTCCGGCTTTGATTCCCCTAGCATTAAAGGGAATTAAGTTTCGACCTTTGACAGCTAATCAACTTCTCCAACGAAATATTTTAATTTATGGCTTAGGTGGGGTGATTACACCATTTATTGCTATTAAGTTAATAGATATGATGCTCACATTTGTGGGTTTAACGTAAATAATTACGTGAGTAAGTAATCGGATAAAATTAAATTCAAAATTAAATTATGTCTATGATCAGAGAAGCTATCAGAGCAATCAGAATAACTCTGGTAATTTGGTTATTAACAGCGATTATATATCCTCTTTTTGTATTGCTAATAGGTCAGTCACTGTTCCCGTTTACAGCTAATGGTAGCATGATGTTAAATATCAATGCTCAACCAATTGGTTCGACTTTGATTGGTCAAGGATTTACATCAGATCGCTATTTTCATGGTCGTCCCAGTGCTGTTAGGTATAGCCAAGGTAGAAAAGCTCAACCTACTGGTATTTCTGGGGGTAGTAATCTTGCGGCTACTAATCCAGAACTCAAGGAACGCATTCTCCAGCAAGTAGAAGAATTTCAGGATGACAATAAACAACCTCTAGCTGATTTGATTTATACATCAGGATCTGGTTTAGATCCTCATATTTCTTTGAAAGCAGCAAGACAACAAATAGAAAGAGTAGCACAAGCACGGGGAATAAAAGAAGATGAGATTATTCCTTTAATTACTAAATATATTGATGGGAGATTTTTAGGATTTTTCGGTGAACCAGGGGTGAATATTTTACGTTTAAATTATGCTCTGGATTTACAAGATATTAATCGTCAACGGAATTAGTAATTAGTTAGTTGTTTAATATTTGAAAGATCCGTAGGGTGCGATCGCATAACGCACTCTACAAATACTGAAGTTAAAGAAATTGTCTGAAATGGCTTACGCCACGCTGCGCTATCAGGATTTAAGGATAAACAGGATTAAGACTGAGATTTTATCACCAATCACCAGCCTCATAAATATGAGTATTGTTTTGACATAGGTAATTGTATGAATTACACTACCATTGACAATCTATAAAAATATTTGAGTCAATGCAGCCGACTCGCGTGATTGGTTTAATGAGTGGTACATCTGTAGATGGGATAGATACCGCTTTAGTAGAAATTTCTGGTAGGGATTTGGATCTGAAAGTGGAATTACTAGCAGGAGAAACATATCCTTACCCTCCTAAACTCAGAGAAAAAATTTTGGATCTGGGGGCTGGTAGTGCTGTCTCAATGCTAGAGTTAGCCGCAATAGATGATGCGATCGCTCATGCTTTTGCTGAAGCTGCTCAAAATATTCAAGCTGGTTATAAAGCGGCTACTTTGATTGGCTCTCATGGTCAAACTGTATACCATCGGCCACCCCAGACAGGAGGAGAATTAGGTTATAGTTGCCAATTAGGACGGGGCGACTTAATTGCCCATTTAACAAATATTACTACTATCAGTAATTTCCGAACTGCTGATATTGCTGTCAGTGGTCATGGTGCGCCGCTTGTGCCTAAAGTTGATGCTTATTTACTCAGTCATCCCCATGAAGACCGTTGTGTTCAAAATATTGGTGGGATTGGGAATGTAACTTATCTTCCAGCCCGTGGTGATCATTGGTTATCGCAAATTCGGGGTTGGGATACAGGTCCTGGTAATAGTTTATTAGATTTAGCGGTAGAGCATTTTACAAATGGTGCTAAAACCTATGATGAAAACGGTGATTGGGCAGCTAGTGGGACACCATGCGATCCATTGGTAGAACAATGGCTAAGTCAAGAATATTTCCACTTACCACCCCCTAAATCTACTGGACGGGAGTTATTTGGCATAAATTATTTGCATCATTGTTTACAAGATGCCCAAGCCTACGAACTCAATCCCGCAGATTTTTTAGCAACCATTACAGAACTGACAGCAGCTTCTATTGTTCATAGTTATGACACTTTTCTCACAAGAAGGCCACATAAGGTGATATTGTGTGGTGGTGGTAGTCGCAATATTTACTTAAAAAATAGACTAGAGTTATTGTTGGGGAAAATACTGATTGTAACTACTGATGAATTTGGCTTGAGTGCCGCTTTTAAAGAAGCGATCGCATTTGCGGTTTTAGCATACTGGCGAAACATGGGAATTACGGGTAATTTACCCGCTGTAACAGGAGCATCCCATGACGTGCTTTTAGGGGAAATTCATGGTAATCATAGCTAACTCAGCTATATTTCCGCCTTTTTCTCTCAGAAGACTATGGTAATACGTATTTCTAAAATTTTACTGTGCTGGATGAAAACAAGGAATTTAGCAAGTGGCTCATACTTTTTTATTAGAACCAGGACGTTGGGTAATGCAAGGTAATTGGCTGGAACGCAATAGTCCACCAATCCCCTTGAAAGGTTTAACATTGGTGATTTGGAATCGAGATAATTGGTTCTCTATGGCTACAAAATTAACATTCCCGAACAGCGATCGCGCAGAAATCTCTTTTCAATACAAGGGACGACTTCATGATGGAGAACGCCAATATACTTTTTTGCTCCAGCATAATTCTTTAGGACAAGTAGAAGGTGAAGGTTGGATTTGCCCAGAGACAATTGTGCAGCGTTATTGGGTAATCAATGACACTTCTAGTGAGGGAAACTATCGTCAAAGACGTAGTGGTTTTGAAACCTTGCATCGAATTAATGACGATCAATATTACTTAACAAGCGGACTGCTTGCTGGTCATTTTTTAGACAGTACAATGGAAGCTAGTCTAGAACGTCAAATATAATTGTTACACTCATTTATAAATATGTGAATCATAGCCATGACAATCCTATTCAATTTGGGCAAAAACTCAGTATATACTTAGGGCTAGAAATCATAGGGACGTATCCCTGACGGGACTGGAAGCATCAGCATTTGGTGTAAGGGCGTATCCCTAACGGGGGCTGGAAGCATCAGCATTCGGTGTAAGGGCGTATCCCTAACGGGGGCTGGAAGCATCAGCATTCGGTGTAAGGGCGAAGCATTCGGAAAATAAACTTGGGAAAAACCGATAAATTATCGCCCGAATGCTTCGCCCCTACAAGGGAAAAACCGATAATTTATCGTCCGAATGCTTCGCCCCTACTTGGGAAAAACCGATAATTTATCACCTGAATGCTTCGCCCCTACAGGAGTCAGAAGGAAGAAGAATATTTCGCACTTACTCCTTGCGGACTGGCCTCTGCTCCTTTGTGCTAAGGTAAAAATCTGATTATGTAGTGTAACTCTTATGGGGTGGGCAAAAAGCCAGCCCTTAATGTGCTTTTAATTCAAGCACAAAAGTATAGTAACCTTTAGTAGTAGAAATGTACTCAATGCGGATTAATCAATTTTACGTAAATATATGGGTAGGATTGAGTATCTTGCGTAAATCTACTCAAAAAAGGGATAATTAGCTTGGAAACCGTTGTCTGATCTAGACTTCATCTCTTAATATATCCCATCTATGTAAACAGAACCCACAAAATTGTCCTCTGAATTGTTAAACATTGGAGTCGAATTTTTTCTATGTCAGACCCCAACATTGGTCGCTTACTCGGAAACCGCTACCACATACAAGAACTAATTGGTACTGGAGCAATGGGACGAGTTTATTGTGCTAAGGATACTTTGTTGGGCGGTGTCCCCGTTGCTGTTAAGTTTTTGTCTCTATCAGTCCAAAACGAAAAAATGCGCTTGCAAGACCGATTTGAACGAGAAGCAAAAACTTGCGCTTTACTAGGTCAAAAAAGTATCCATATTGTCCGAGTGATGGATTATGGCGTAAATGAAACATACTATGTGATGGAATATCTACAAGGACAAAGCTTGAGTAATATAATTCGCAAGCAAATTCTGACCTTACCTAGATTTCTGAGCATGGCCAGACAGATTGGGCTGGGATTACAGTGCGCTCATGAAGGTATTATTGTAGATGGAAAAATTTGTCCAATCATTCATCGTGATATTAAACCTAGTAATATTATGGTGATTCAAGATCCTAGTTTTGGTTTATTCAACCTATTTACCACAACAAAAATCTGTTACCCGCACTTTGGGTAATGTTACCCCAACAAGAAATTCAAAAACGTTTAGTTTGTACTCGCTACAATCAATTTTTATTTATTTCTTCTCCCCATCCAGTAGTGTTATGGATTACAGTTATTTATACCCGTCAGCATGGTGCTAAATGGTTGCCTTACTATTTGGATCTCAAGACTAGTTTTGGTCAAGAAATTACGCGGTTATTACAAAATACTGGTCAATATCGTTTATTATTCTTTGCCAAAGAAACTCCTAATCCTTGTACTCATATATTGCCGTCAAGTATTGCACCTGCTCAACGTGAACGATTACAAGAATGGCTGCAAGCTAGTAGTTTTTCCAATTCATCAACAGATCCTCAGATTAGTAAAAATTTGTTGAAAAAAGAATATGAAAAAATTAAATCTAAAATATTATCTAAGTTAGAAACCATTGATACAGATTCTCCTTTTGATCTTTCTGGTTGATCAAGTTGTTAATATAAAATTCCGTTACTTTACCAAATACTAATATGTCATTTGTTCCTTTACATATTCACAGCGATTACAGCTTGCTTGATGGGGCTAGTCAACTACCAGAATTAGTAGATAGAGCGATCGCATTAGGGATGAAAGCGATCGCCCTCACAGATCATGGTGTCATGTATGGCGCAGTTGAACTGATTAAAATCTGTCGTAACAAGAACGTCAAGCCAATAATTGGCAATGAAATGTATATTCTCAATGGTGAGATTGACAAACAAGAACGTCGTCCTAAATATCATCAAGTCGTATTAGCTAAAAACACACAAGGCTATAAAAACTTAGTTAAAATTACCACCATTTCTCACCTCCAAGGAGTACAAGGTAAAGGCATTTTTTCCCGTCCTTGTATTAACAAAGATTTACTCAAACAATACCGTGAAGGCTTAATAGTCACCAGTGCTTGTTTAGGTGGAGAAATTCCCCAAGCAATTCTGAGTAATCGTCCAGATGCAGCCAGAAAAGTTGCCAAATGGTATAAAGAAGTATTTGGTGAAGATTTCTATTTAGAAATTCAAGATCATGGTTCACAAGAAGACCGAATTGTGAATGTAGAAATCGTCAAAATTGCACGGGAATTAGGAATTAAATTTATTGCTACAAATGACTCTCATTTTATCTCCTGCTTTGATGTAGAATCCCATGATGCCTTACTCTGTATTCAAACAGGTAAACTAATTAGTGAAGATAAAAGAATGCGGTATAGCGGCACAGAATACCTCAAATCTGCCGAAGAAATGCAACAGTTATTCCGTGACCATTTAACCGATGATGTCATCGCTGAAGCCATAGCCACAACAGAAGAAATTGCTGATAAAGTTGAACCTTATCATATTATGGGTGATCCGCAAATTCCTACACCCACAATCCCTTCAGGACATACTGCGGATACTTATGCAGAAGAAGTTGCTTGGGAAGGACTTTTAGAAAGATTACATCGCAAATCTCGCAATGAAGTAGATCCAGTCTATAAAGAAAGATTGGAATATGAATTAAAAATGATTCAAAAGATGGGATTTTCTACCTACTTTTTAGTAGTGTGGGACTACATCAAATTCGCACGAGATAATAATATTCCTGTTGGTCCAGGACGGGGTTCTGCTGCTGGTTCTTTAGTAGCTTATGCCATGAAAATTACGAATATTGATCCCGTACATCATGGTTTACTATTTGAAAGATTCCTGAATCCTGAACGGAAATCAATGCCTGATATTGATACGGATTTTTGCATTGATAAACGCGATCAAGTCATTGATTATGTAACTAATAAATATGGTGTGGATAGAGTTGCCCAAATTATTACTTTTAACCGTCTGACATCAAAAGCAGTGTTAAAAGATGTGGCTAGAGTGTTGGATATTCCCTATGGTGAATCTGACAAAATGGCGAAAATGATTCCAGTGGTGCGAGGTAAACCCACTAAGCTGAAAGTGATGATTTCCGATGAAACTCCTGAACCAGAATTCAAAGCCAAATATGATAATGAACCTCATGTAAGGCGCTGGATTGATATGGCCATGCGAATTGAAGGAACTAACAAAACCTTTGGTGTTCATGCTGCTGGTGTGGTTATTTCCGCAGAACCATTAGATGAACTTGTTCCCCTCCAACGCAATAATGATGGTTCTGTAATTACTCAATATTTCATGGAAGATTTGGAATCATTGGGATTATTAAAAATGGACTTTTTGGGTTTGCGTAATTTAACCCTAATTCAAAAAACCATTGATTTAATTGAACAAAGTAAAGGATATCGTATAGATCCTGATGAAATTACAGGACAGGAAAGAAAAGCCCAAAAAATATTATCCAAAGGTGAACATACCAGCTTACCCAAAGATGTCGCTAAAGCTTATTCATTATTAGAAGCTGGTGATTTAGAAGGGATATTTCAATTAGAATCTTCTGGAATGAAACAGATAGTTCGAGATTTGAAACCTTCCAATATTGAAGATATTTCTTCTATTCTGGCACTTTATCGCCCCGGTCCTTTAGATGCAGGACTAATTCCTAAATTTATTAATCGTAAACATGGTAGAGAGGAAATTGAATATGATAGTCAAATTTTAGAACCAATATTAAATGAAACTTACGGAATTATGGTTTATCAAGAGCAAATTATGAAAATTGCTCAAGATATGGCTGGTTATAGTTTAGGACAAGCTGATTTACTCCGTCGGGCTATGGGTAAAAAGAAAGTATCGGAAATGGAGAAACAAAAGCAAAATTTTATTGATGGTTCTGCAAAAAACGGTGTAGTACCCCAAGTTTCTGAACATTTATTTGGGGATATGTTGAAGTTTGCGGAATATTGTTTAAGTTATGATACGGAAATTTTAACTGTTGAATATGGCTTTTTACAAATTGGGGAAATTGTTGAAAAACAGGTTGAATGTAGTGTTTATACTGTTGATAGTAATGGAATGCTTTACACTCAATCAATTGCCCAATGGCATAATCGTGGACAACAGGAAGTTTATGAATATTTGTTAGAAAATGGGGCAATTATTCGCGCTACAAAAGACCATAAATTTATGACTGAAGAAGGGCAAATGTTACCTATTGATGAGATTTTTGCCCAAGGATTAGATTTGTTACAGGTGGAAAGTTTACCGCTGTCATAAAACTTGGTGTTGATAATACGTGATATTATACGTTAATTTGTGGTTCTAAGCATTTAGTTGTATCATGGTTTAAATATTCCTCAACTATTTATATTCATGATTTTCTAAAATCGCTATGACGGATCACCGTTTTATTTTGGAACAGGGGTGAGTAACTACGAAATCAGACTCTTTTTTTGGTTTTGTGCGCGAGGAGGTGGGTGTAAAAAATCCATTTTCTCTCAATTTGGCTGAAATTATATCTACATAAGGCTTTGACTGATTTTTTCTATCTACACTCTCGCGCACCTTACACAGTAAGAGTTTCGGCTATTTTTCTTCTTGACACTTTTTCTGGAATGGACTATTATGATATCAGTCGCGCAACCGAACCTTGAAAACTATATATACTCAGGCTTTCAGCGCCCCGCTATTGCAATTTTCACTAATCCCTATTAGGGATTGAAACAGACATTTGAGGGGCTTCTATCAGATTTAATTGAATTGCAATTTTCACTAATCCCTATTAGGGATTGAAACTTTGTGTTTGAAAATGTGACTGGCATGGTCAAGGGTATTGCAATTTTCACTAATCCCTATTAGGGATTGAAACTAGTGTAATCTCATGCTTTCGATTGGTTAATGCTTGAATAATTGCAATTTTCACTAATCCCTATTAGGGATTGAAACTTCCTTGACTTATTTACTATCTCACACTAGCTAAATTGCAATTTTCACTAATCCCTATTAGGGATTGAAACAACTTGGGGTAGGTTTTCGACGCAAACTTTGGTATTGCAATTTTCACTAATCCCTATTAGGGATTGAAACTTTCAATACATGAGGCTTGATATCTACATTTAGTTATTGCAATTTTCACTAATCCCTATTAGGGATTGAAACTTCCGCTAAGGCTCACACCAAGACTGACTATAATATTGCAATTTTCACTAATCCCTATTAGGGATTGAAACCTTCCTCCCAGAGGTCGGGGAGGCTGGGAAACAGATTGCAATTTTCACTAATCCCTATTAGGGATTGAAACTGTGGCTATAAGTTTAGTGCCATCATAAAAAATAATTGCAATTTTCACTAATCCCTATTAGGGATTGAAACTGATTATTGACTTTTGATTTTAATTCCTCTATTTGGATAGAATTGCAATTTTCACTAATCCCTATTAGGGATTGAAACTCTACTAAAACAGCTAATGGTAGAGTCTGCCTAAATTGCAATTTTCACTAATCCCTATTAGGGATTGAAACTTAATTTTTCATGAATAGCAAACATATCAACAGAATTGCAATTTTCACTAATCCCTATTAGGGATTGAAACATTTTGGGATTCATTTCGACGGCGGAACTACGATTGCAATTTTCACTAATCCCTATTAGGGATTGAAACATAATCTATAAAACTATACTGAATTTATATAAGCAAGATTGCAATTTTCACTAATCCCTATTAGGGATTGAAACTATAATAGTAAGAGCTAAAGAGGTGGACAATGCATTGCAATTTTCACTAATCCCTATTAGGGATTGAAACCAATGAGTTCATGGCGAAGTAATTTTAAAATGTTATTGCAATTTTCACTAATCCCTATTAGGGATTGAAACTGAGCTATAGTTCGGACATCATCATACTCGTAAGAGATTGCAATTTTCACTAATCCCTATTAGGGATTGAAACCTCTTTTGTTTGGGATTTATCCGTAGTAACACTAAATTGCAATTTTCACTAATCCCTATTAGGGATTGAAACATTATGTTATAAATCCTGCATTAGGATGTACTCATGGGTGATTGCAATTTTCACTAATCCCTATTAGGGATTGAAACAGTTCAAGATAGGTTGATTCCTGAATTAAAGGAATTGCAATTTTCACTAATCCCTATTAGGGATTGAAACTCAAATTCGGACCACTCCAAACACCAAAATCGGTGCATTGCAATTTTCACTAATCCCTATTAGGGATTGAAACGTGCGATCGCAATTTCCATTAAATTATTCAAATTAATTGCAATTTTCACTAATCCCTATTAGGGATTGAAACAACCGCTACAGCCAAATCGTCAGATATTTACTCAAAAGATATTGCAATTTTCACTAATCCCTATTAGGGATTGAAACGGGATTCGCATATGTGCAGGAGTAGATGAAAGAAATATCTCGTTCCCATACAGAGTATGGGAATGAATGTTAAAAGGCTCTGCCTTTTATTTTAAACTAGAGTCAGAGACTCCTGATAGCATTCCCAGTCTGGAGACTGGGAACGAGATAACAAGATATTTATGATGTTTTACTATAAACAAAAACCGGAACTCTTTTATAGGCAGGTGTGCCACTTTTTGGATCTATTTCTGCTTTAAATAAAATATTTGCTTCAGGATAAAACATAAAAGCTACACCTTCACGAATCGCACCACAAATAATTTCAATATTCTCTAATTCCCCTGCATTTCCTTTAACGATAACTCGTTGATGTTCCTGAAATCCTGCTTTTTTAATATCCAAACTATTCATTAAAATACAATGACGATGGGGCATATTTCTATATTTATCTTCACTGCGATAAACTACAGTATTATGTTGTCCATAACTGCGTCCTGTTCCCAATATCAATACAATTCCTGGCTGATTTTCCTCAACACCAAAATCTGATTTTTTAGGTATTGTTAATTGTGGTAAAGGTGTAACAAACATCTGCGCTTTACCATCAGATGTGGGAAATTTCGGTTCTTCTAAAATCCGTCCTGGAATGATAAATTCTTCTTTTGTTTGATCAATATCAGCTATTTTTTCATAACCAGGAATGGTTTTAGCAATTAATTCTCTCACATAAACTGTATCTTGTAATTTATGCCAATTTATCGGATTTTCACCATGTAAACCATGAGCAATTTCTGTAATTAATTCTATTTCGGAAATCAAATCAGAATTATGGGGTTGTAAATGACTTTTACCTTCATCATTTAACCTCACAAAGTTATTACCTGATTCAGTTGTGGTTTTATGAGGATTTTCAAATCTATTAAAAACTGGTAATATTAAAGTTTGCGTTTTTCCTAATCCGTGAAAATGTCCTAAGTTCGGTTTTGTAGATATATAAAATATAGTTTCTATTTGTGATAATGCTTGTTTTGCTTGCTGTAAATCTGGGTTCGCTGCATACAAATTTCCCCCTAAACAAAAGAGTGTATCTATCTTTCCTATTTCTGCTGCTGCTATTAAATCACGGGTATGATAACCAGGTGTTTCACTGAGGGGTTTTCCTAATAGTTTAGATAGTGCTTGTTTGATTTCTGCTCGCAAGTGAACAGTCACACCCATTGAACCAAATCCTTGGACGTTGGAATGTCCTCTAATAGGCATTGTTCCCGCACCAATTTTTCCGGCATTACCTGTAATTAAGGCTGTATTTGCTATACTAAATATATTATCAACTCCGTTTGCTTGTTGGGTTACACCCATAGCCCAAGCAAAAATTACTCTTTCTGATTTACCTATTATATAAGCTGTGGCTGTGATTTCTTCTAGGGATAAACCGCAGGTTTTAGTGATATTTTCCCAAGGTGTATTTTTGGCATAGTCTATAATTTGTTGCCAATCTTTTGTATATGATTTTAGGTATTTTGTTTTGATTAAATTCTGTTCAATGAGGGATTTTTGTAACCCCACAAATAATGCGACATCACTACCAGGAATTGGTTGCAAATATAAAGAAGATATATCTGAACCACCTGTCAGTAATGATTTGATGGGAAATGCAGGAGAGGCAAATTTAACTAAACCTATTTCTATTTGGGGATTAATAATAATTACTTTACCGCCTCTTGACCGCAATTGGATCAATTCGTTCATCAATCGCGGATGGTTTGCTGGTGCGTTAGAACCAATTAAAACCACACAATCACTGTGTTTTAGGCTCTCTAAACTTACCATTGATGTGCCTGAGCCGAAAACTTTTTTTAAGCCAACGGTTGAGGGGGCGTGACATAAATCAGAACAGTCTGCTAGATTATTACTACCAAGCGATCGCATTAATAATTGTAATAAATAAGCAGCTTCATTAGATGAACGTCCAGAACTGTAACTAGCTATTCTTTCTGGTGCTAAACTAAAGGCTGATGTAGCAATTTGATAAACTTCCTCCCAGCTAATCCGTTGATAATGGGATGAACCTGATTTGAGAATGAGAGGATAACTTAATCTACCTAAATTATCGCATTCTTGAGAAGTCAGTTTTTGTAATTCACTAATATTATATTTTTGAAAAAAATCTTGTTTAATTCCTGGTTGCAATTCGGCTGATATTGCTTCTACACTTTTTGCACAACGTTGTAAATATTCCCCCGCTTCATTTACAAAGCCTCCTTTTTGTCCACCCGTACCCCAAGCACAGGATAAACAAGCACTTTTATGATTGAGAGTTTGCCATAATTTCAACCCTTGGGGGGATAAAGTTTTTTCTACCCAATATTGAATTACAGGTAAACCACCACCAGCTTCTGAGTTAGACTGATTTTGTGATATATTATTCATAATCAGGAGTTCTATATCTCAATTTAATTATTTTAACTGACTTTGAATAAATAGGGAACAGAAATCTCAATTCACTCAGCCTTCATTCATCAAACTTTGAAAGCTGGTATCAGGCAATTTTGGATTTGTGATTGACCTCACGGATAAATCTAGGCTATAAATTTGACAAACCATTAATCATGTAGTACATTAGAAATATAGTAATACATAATTATTTATCAGGGGGATATAAAATTGAAACTAAATCAAGTCATAGCAGTTTTACAGACTGTGAAATCTAACGCCACAAAAGCTAAAACTACTATTTATCAACTAATTCAAAAAGGACCCATGTTTCAGGGTATTTCCCGCACATTTAGTCCCGTAGCTGAAGATGGCTATGTTTATCCTCCAGAAAATCAGACATTACAAATAAAAGCAGAAGACTTGCTGAGTCAATATGAACAAGCTTGTGCGGAATTATTTAATTTATGTGCTACCCAAGATTGGGCTAACGCTCAAGCAAAAGCAGATATAGTAGTTGATGGTACAACTATTTTAACTCAAGTTCCTGTTTCCTATCTACTCTTTTTAGAAAAGCAATTACTTGATATCAAAACCTTTGTTACCACATTACCAGTTTTAGATAATAGTGAATTTTGGGTTTATGATCAGCAGCAAGAATGCTTTGCAACTGAACCAAAATTAACCACCAAAACTAAGAGAATAGTTAAACCTGTGGTACTGTATGAAGCCACAAAAGAACATCCTGCACAGGTGAAAGAGTCATCAGAAGATATACCTGAAGGAAATTGGCGAACAGTGAAGTTTTCTGGAGCAATTTCTCAAGCTAGACAAAATGAGTTGCTGCGAAGAGTAGACAGACTGATGCAAGAAGTAATTTTTGCCAGAGAACAAGCAAACAGTTTAGAAGTCAACCAACAAAACCAAGTTGCAAGATCAATTTTTGGTTATTTGTTTGCACCATCAAATTTCCGGTAGAATAGATTTGGAGTACAAATTTAGTTTCAGTGTCTATAGGAGAATTTGTAGGTTCGATTCCTACTCCCTCGACTTATTTAAACCGGGGGATAGCCAAATGGTAAAGGCACTCCTGACACAGTTAGTATCAAATTTAGATTTAACCTATTGCTCCAAGCTAAATTTAAAAATTCACCTCCTACATCAACCTCTGTAGATTAATGTCAGTGGGACACGGGTTCAAATCCCGTTCGGTGATTTTTAATTCATTCGCCGATAGTTTAGCGGTAAAACACCACGACCTAAAGAATAAATTTACAGAAACCGGAAATTAATTAGGTAGAAGTAGTGAAAC
The DNA here is from genome assembly GCF_009711975.1 of Anabaena sp. UHCC 0204. Classification (GTDB taxonomy): domain Bacteria; phylum Cyanobacteriota; class Cyanobacteriia; order Cyanobacteriales; family Nostocaceae; genus Dolichospermum. The sequence continues at coordinate 86,812 of NZ_VIKW01000014.1, read as the reverse complement.
ACAACACTGAAGCTTAATAACTTTCAGTTACCACCCCCAAGTAGGGATATTACTTGGGGGTTTTTAAATGTTGGTTGATAAAGTAGTTGATGAATTAATGCTAGGAAGACGGGACAAATGCCCGCATTACCAATTACCAACCCTTCGGCTACGCTCAGGGCAAGTCACCAATTACCTATTCAGCATTTTTATTAGCTGCACGATTAGCACGAGCTTCTGCTGAACTCATCACTTCGGCGAAATTTTCTACAACTTCACCAGGGTGGTTTTCCAAAACTCTGGTAGAAATAGCAACTCTACCTTTACCTTCATCTAAATCAATAATTACAGCTTTAATTGGCTGACCAACTTGAAAGACTTTTTCTAAAGATTCAATGAATTTTTGGCTGACTTGTTTGATGTGTAGTAAGGCGCTGACACCATTTAAATCTACGAATACACCAAAAGGTTGAATGCCAGTAATTTTCCCTTCTACTAATTGACCTAGTTCTAGTAAACTGAAACTGCTAGAACGAGTTGCTAAACGTTGGGAAAGAACGAGTTTATTGGTATTGTTATTAACTTCTAAAAAGCCAGCGGTGAGAGTTTGACCTTTGAGTGCATCTAGGTTATCACGTTCGGACAAGTGCGATCGCGGAATAAATCCCCGTAAACCCAAAAGATCAACAGTGACACCACCTTTATTCACACCAGTGACGCGCACTTGTACCGTTTGGGAATTCTCCTGCATTTCTAACAGTTTTTCCCAGATGTTGCGAACTTCTAATTGTTTACGAGAAAGGGTAACTTGACCTTCAGCATCTTGATCCCGAATAATCAAAAACTCTAGTTCCTCATTCATCGGTAAAAGTTCCGACAAATCAGTTACTGCTCTCAAAGAAGCCTCTTCTTGGGGGAGAAACGCAGAAGATTTGCCACCAATATCTACATAAGCGCCATCATGGTCAACTTGAAATACCTTTCCTCGGACAACTTGTCCTTTTTGAAATTGGTAATCGTGTTTTTCCAGGGCTTTGGCAAAATCGTCCATCGAAAAAGACGAGTTGGCTGTTTGAGAAAGTTTAGATTCGGAATTCATGACTTTTGCAGATAAGTTGTTATTTGTCATTTGTCAGTAGTTTTTGACTCACTACTGGCTAAAGACGGCGGAGATTTTCAGGCCAGTTGACTAAAAAGTTTTTGGACTTGCTCCCAAGCATCGGCCGCAGCTTTAGGATTATAACTGGCACGACGGTCACAGAAAAATCCGTGATCAGATCCATCGTAGCGAAACAGACGATGAGAAATGTTATATTTTGCAAATTCGGCGGCAATTTCGTCTACCTGTTCTGGGGGAATACTGGCATCTTCCTGACCAAAGAAGGTGTAAATAGTGCCTTTAATGTCTGCTGTCCTGGTAATAGTGGGTTTTCCACCGCCAGGAGTGCGGGTTGTGATCCCAGCCCCGTAAAAGGATGCAGTGGCTTGAATATCTGGTAAAGTAGCAGCTAGATAGGCGACATGACCACCAAAACAAAAGCCAATACAACCAAAGCCATCTTTTTTGACTTGGGGCAACGTTTTCAGGTAGTCAATAGCTGCTTGAATATCGCTCAACAGTTCTGAGGCTGTGGTTTGTAAGGCGTATTTTCTGCCTATTTCTATATCTTGGGAGGTATAACCAGTTTCAAATCCAGGAGCTTGACGTTGAAAAAGTGCCGGAGCGATCGCTACATATCCCAATTTAGCAATTCGTTCTGTAACATCCCGAATATGCACGTTAACCCCAAAAATTTCCTGTAAAACCACAATTCCGGGATAAGAACCGGGTGCTGTTGGTTTTGCTAAGTAAGCATCTATGTGAAAATTATTTTGAGAAATCTGAATTGTGGCCGTGTTTATTGCTGGCTCTGTCATAATATCAGGGAACAAAGAAGAGTTAATAATAGTTATATCCACCAGTCGGACTCCTATTTATTCTGACACGGTGACTCCTGACTTCTCTATTCTTCTTTGGTAATATTTTTCAAATAAAGTTAATCCATTAATAATCAATACTTGTTGGTTGAAAACCTAAAAGTTGTAAATTGGTTTGGGTGAAGGTTTTTTTTACCCTCTGAACCGAACAGTATTGCATTAATAATATATTTAACAAGTAGTTTATAACCATTTATCATCAATTTTATGGAGCAGAATTGGTAATGATTCAATTCCGTATTCAGCCAGATAGTGAAATTCCCGCATCTAACCAACTGTTTAATCAAATCCGATTTGCGATCGCTTCTGGGCAGTATTCCCCTGCATATAAATTGCCTAGCACCAGGGCTTTAGCAATGCAAACCGGATTACATCGCAATACAATTAGCAAAGTTTACCGCCAGTTGGAGGAAGAAGGATTTGTTGAAAGTCTGGCAGGTTCAGGAATCTATGTCCGCGCTCAAGGTCATGAAGGTGGAAGCCGTTCACAGTCTCCCATTCTCAAACAACATCCTGAAGCCTATAAAGTAGTCCAACAAGCCCTAGATGAGTTACTTAGCCAAGGCTGTTCCCTCAATCAAGCTAGGGAACTATTTCTAGCAGAGGTAGACTGGCGCTTGCGCTGTAGTGCCAGAGTGTTAGTAGTAACTCCATCTCAAGATATTGGGGCGGGGGAATTAATGGTTGATGAACTAGAAGAATCTCTGCAAATCCCAGTCCAACTGGTAGCAATGGAAAAACTCATCGGGGTACTAGACCAAACAACCTCAGCGACTTTAGTTACTAGTCGCTATTTTATCGGCGAAGTTGAAGCGATCGCTGCACCAAAAGCAGTTCGTGTTATTCCTTTAGATATTCACGACTATGCGAAAGAACTGACTGTAGTTAAAAGCCTCCCAAAATCAAGTTGTATAGGAATAGTTAGTCTCAGTTCGGGGATTCTCAGAGCCACAGAAGTGATTCTTCACGGTTTACGAGGAGATGAATTATTAGTGATGACAGCCCAGCCCAAGGATGCGTATAAATTACACGCGATCGTTAAACGCTCAGAAATCATATTTTGCACCGATCAAATTAGTCATTCAACAGCACAAGCAACTGTACAAACAGTCTTAGAAGACCTAATTCGTCCACCTAAACTAATTCGTTGTGAGAACTATATCGGCACTCAGTCAATTAATTTACTGAAACGCGAACTAGGCTTAATTTAAGATATAAGGTTGGCGTTAAAAATTGTCGTTGGGGTAAGGCAGGGAGCAGGGGGAAAAAGGGTTTTATGGCTTTTTTCTGATAACAATTCCTGTCTGAGGTACAAGCAGTAAAAATTAACCGCAGATAAACGCAGATAAACGCAGATTTTTTGTACTTCATTAGATTAGGAAACACTATAAAGAAATGATTACTACTGAATTACCAAAGATTGTTGATATTATCGCCAAACAACGGCAGTTTTTCCAAACTGGTAAAACTAAAGATGTGGCTTTTCGGATTTCCCAACTCAAGATTCTTAAACAATTAGTAACTGAAAATAAAGCTGCAATTATTGAAGCATTGAAAGCAGATTTACATAAACCAGAATTTGAAAGTTATGCTACAGAAATTTTTGTTAGTAAAGAAATTGATTATGCCCTCAAGCATATTAATAATTGGACAAAACCCAAAAAAGCTGCTGTTCCTTTAGAATTTCTTCCTTATGCGGCTAAAATATATCCAGAACCATTGGGAATAGTATTAATTATTAGTCCTTGGAATTATCCTTTTTATCTAATTATTTGTCCCTTAGTTGGGGCGATCGCTTCGGGAAATTGTACTATCATTAAACCTTCAGAACTTGCACCTCATACTTCTAATTTAATCATCAAACTTATTCATAAATACTTTCCTCCAGACTATATTACAGTCGTCCCTGGTGCAGTAGAAACCAGTCAACAGTTACTAGCGGAAAAGTTCGATCACATCTTTTTTACTGGTGGTACAGCCATTGGTAAAATTGTCATGGAAGCGGCTGCAAAACATCTCACTCCAGTAACGTTGGAGTTAGGGGGAAAAAGTCCGTGTATTGTAGATACAGATATTAATCTAGAACATACTGCCAAACGCATTATTTGGGGTAAATTTATTAATGCTGGACAAACTTGTATTGCACCTGATTATCTTATAGTTGATCAAAAAATCAAACCAGATTTAGTTAATGTTTTACAAAAATGTCTAAAAGAATTTTATGGTGAAAATCCAGCTATCAGTCCAGATTATGCCAGAATTATTCATCAAAAACATTTTGATAGATTAGTTAATTTACTTAAATGTGGTGAAATCATTGTTGGTGGAGAAACCAAATCCGAAGAACTTTATATTGCGCCTACACTTCTAGAAAATGTTTCTTTAGAAGATCCGGTAATGCAAGAAGAGATTTTTGGACCAATTTTACCAATCATTGAATATACAGATATCAATGCAGCGATTACCTTAATTAACTCTAGACCAAAACCCCTAGCTTTATATTTATTTTCCCAAAATAAAAACCTGCAAAAACAGATTTTACAGGAAACATCGTCTGGGGGAGTATGTATTAATGACACAGTGTTACAGGTTGGTGTTTCTTCCTTACCTTTTGGGGGTGTGGGTGATAGTGGGATTGGTAGCTATCACGGTAAAGCTAGTTTTGATACCTTTTCCCATTACAAAAGTGTTTTACAAAACTCATTTCCTTTGGATATAAATTGGCGATACGCACCCTATAAAGGTAAATTATCACTTTTGCGGCGAATTCTTGGTATTTAATGAAGTAAAAACTTTGTAGGGGCGCAGGGCTTGCGCCCAGGATTCACAGAGTCAGAAGCTAAATTTATTCTGACTCCTGAATTTTCACTTATGATTCTTCGGTTTCTTCTTCCTCAGCAGTTGGATAAACGAAATTAGAACGACCACTCAAAATAGATTTACCGAGGGAGATAGCTTTTCGCGCTTCCACAACAGCCTTATGTCTCCAGGTAGCGCGGCGTTTATCTCTTTTAGATTTTGATGTTTTCTTCTTAGGAACAGCCATGACAGCGGTATATCGTGATTCTTGACAACCTTCCTATTCTAAGCGATGAATTGACATCAGGCACTATAAAAACGACTATTGTAACAGGTGACAGACTTTCATAGTGAGTGTCAGTTGAACAGTAACAGAGTTGAAAGTCTTATACTGTCTTGCTTTATCCGAATTATTGTTTTTCTGGCGGATCAGCGGGGGGTTGATTATTAGTTGGCTGTTCTGGGTTGGGGTTTTGAGGGGCTGGAGTTGCGGCTTCTGGTTGATTGGTTGTCATTTCTTGATCAAATAACAATAAAAAGCGTGCTGTTTTGAAATAATTTGACCAAAGTTGGGGATCAGGTCGTTTTTTCCATTGAGGACGACTGACTTCTAATGATAAAATTGGTGCGATCGCTCCTTGATTTTGTGCGGAAATAATCACAGATACTTCTGTCACCAAAATATCTTGGTCAAAGCTACGTTGAGTTGTTGCTCTAGCGGCTGCTTCTGCCCTCCTGAGAACGTTGTCGTAGCTTTCCTCCGGTAATCGCTCTATCAGCAAATCTACTCTTGCTGTGTAAGCTTGGACAACTTGTGGAGCGATCGCTTCTGTCGTTAACCATAAAGGAATTGCTAGTAACAACCAAACTCCACTCTGAATGATCCGGATTTTTTTGCCAATTTGGCCAATAATTGAAAAGGGGATAACCGAAAATGGTTGTTGTGTATAAATCCTGAACATAAACTTGTAGCTCCTGAATAATCGATCATGGAAATCGAGTGCAAGTATTTTACAATTATTTATGTTGTATAAACTACAACAAATGAGCGAAATAAGTGAAAATTCCCTAAACGATAAGACATCAGTTAGCTTTGTGGTGAAAGCCCCTTGTTAAAAACAATTTCTGGCAAACAACAACCGACAAAGAGCGGGATGGTAAATTACTGGGCGATCGCCATTGGTATTAATCAATATGAATTATTTCAACCTCTAAGTTGCGCTCAAGCAGACGCTGAGGCTATCAAAGATTTTTTGGTGTTCCAAGCAGGGTTTTTACCAGAAAACTGCCTGTTAATGACCAATACTTCGCCCCCTATCGGAGAAAAATCCTCCTCTCCAAACAAAGAAAATATTCTCTCGTTGCTAGAAGAATTAGCAGCGACATTTTGGCAACCAGAAGACTACTTATGGTTATTCTTTAGTGGCTATGGAGTTAACTACAAAGAACAAGATTATTTAATGCCAGTCGGTGGGAATCCTGATCAAGTTCCCGAAACAGGTATAGAAGTGCGATCGCTGATGCAAAGTCTACAAGTTACTGGCATCAATGTCTTACTCATCTTCGATATTAACCGCGCTTTTGGGACTCAAGCCGATGCACCTGTAGGACAAGAAATCATTGAACTTGCCAAAGAACTCCAAATGGGCGCAATTATTTCTTGTCAACCAGAAGAATTTTCCCATGAAAGTACAGAATTAGGTCATGGTTTTTTCACAGCCGCATTATTAGAAACCTTGAATACTGGGAAAGGATACCACTTCCCTGATTTAGCAGCTTATCTGAGTTATCTGACTCCCAAACTTTGTCAACACCACTGGCGGCCAGTCCAAAACCCTGTGACTGTTATTCCTTCTCCACAGCCAGTAATTTTACCTCCGTTGACATTAGATGAAAACTCAGCAGCAATCATTTTTCCAGAAGAAAATTTTGCTGTCACTCAAACTGCACCTCCCCTAGAAAATCGTGAATTTATTACCACCACAGACAAGGCTTGGTGGACAGAAAATGCCTCAGTAGAAACAACTCTCAACAATATAGCTTCACAAGAAACCCAGATTAATGAATCAGGTTCTCAATCACTTGTCGAAAGCAATCACACCTTAGCAACGTCTCCAGAATCGAAGCAAGGGGGCAGATTTATCCCCCCTCTGACAACAGCCAATACTTATCCTTCACGTCAGACGGAGACACCTGTATGGCAACAATTTATCATCTGGGGTGGCGGAACTATGGTGATAGTAGGGTTAATTGCTACATTTTTGCTCCGCAATCACGAAAGTTTCCGCTTTAAAAATTTCTCAAAAACTATATCCAATAACACTACTAACCCACCTCAATTTCCCCCAACATTTCCCACTACCCAAAATTCCAGCACCGCCCAAATTAGTTTTAATCCCGATGCTAAAAAACGGAATCAAGCCATATTAGAGTTAGAAAAAATGTCTCTGGTGGCGACTAAACCAGAGGATTTGAAGATGGCGATCGCCAAAGCCCAGAAAATTCCTGCAAATTCACCGCTATCCGCCCAAGCCCAAGAAAATATTCAGGCTTGGTGTCAGCTAATTTTAGAATTAGCCCAAACACAAGCTCAACAAAAACAATACGAAACCGCCATAGCCACTGCTCAATTAATTACCAACAAAGAGCCGCTATATTCCCAAGCTCAAGGTGTGATTAAAAAATGGCAACTCGAAGCCAAGCAGTATGTTAGTAATAAAACTCTCCTGGAAGCAGCAACAGCCTTGATTATTCCCGAACAAGCATCTACTTATAATCGCGCCATTGAAGTTGCTAAAAAAATACAACGGGGACAACCAGGTTTTGAGAATGCTCAAACATCCATTAATCAATGGAGTGAAAAAATCTTAGATTTAGCTAAAAGCCGTGCTGCTCAAGGAGATTTTAATACGGCAATCGCCACCGCTGCTTTAGTTCCAGAAGTGACGATCGCTTATGAAGATGCTCAGGATGCGATCCAAAAATGGCAACTTCAAAAAAATTAGTTAGTTGTCGGTTGTTAGTAATTCAAAAATCAGCAATTAGCAATATTGTGATATGTCCTCGCCACACGCATCAGCTAAATAGCACATTGCTCTAAATCGTAAACCTACTACTTCTTCGTACAAAGGGTTAAGTTTACACATTGGGGGAATGTGAAACAGGGTTTTACCGAATACTTGGACATCACGCTCAAATGGACACTGAGACGGGATGAATTTACACAACCGATGAGCTAATAGGCGATCGCTTACTTGAAAGTTGTCTACCCAATTTCGTAACGGACCAAATAAGTCCCAAAGAGGTTTAGATGCAACATTGTGTAACGGACTAACATTAGCTTCACCAGCGTCTACATGATGTAGAGAAATCCAACTTACTAGGAAAATCTTTTTGCTGGTATTTTTAGATACCTTCATGGTAATGCCTCTCTTCTTATGAGGGTATTCACCTTACGGATGAATATACAATATGACAAGAACCTAAATCGAAAAACAGTATTATGACGGAAATTTTGTCAAAAGTGGAATGAACTGCTGCCTCTTTTTAATCTATGTATTGATACGTTACTTTAAACGTAATTTCCCAAAAGCAATACTGTATTTATTTAATCTTATTGATAACTTGACACAGTTAAAATTTTAGTGAAGACATCTGCCTTTAGACGTGATTTTTTTTAACTGTAACATAACTTAATACAGTCATGATTATCAATAATCAAGATTAAGTAAAATACTTGCAAATAGCTAACTCCAGGCAGTTATTTCTACTAATTTTGCCATTTATAGTCAATTATGTTGAATCTGCCTAGCTTTAGCTCTTGGTTACAACTCCAGTTTACGAATGAACTTGTTTTTTCTGGACTGAGTTGATGCTGCTGTGGTGTTGATAACTTTGGGAATTCTAAATTGACAGGAAACTGGCTAGAACATAGATGCCAACACCATTGTATTTTTGTTGAGTCTGATGGTGATTAGCTCCAACCTTACCTATGCTAGATTTTCCTGCCAAGCAATGATGCTGCTATTGAACTCTGCCCCTAGTCCTTTAGATTGATTGATGGCTCTAACTTTCGGCTGTGGTATCCTCTCGCCCTTCTTTCTCCATGACACCATAACTCTAATTCTTACACCCCTCACTTTCAGTCTAACTCTATCTCTAGGCTTAACTACTCTTCTTAAATATTATTTGCAGGATACGTAAGATTGTTCTTTAAATCACATAAAAAAAACGCAAAGATGCTAAAAAACACCTTTGCGCCTTTGCGACTTTGCGTGAGCTAATTCTTAAGAAGCCACAGCAGTAGAACGAGTGCGTCGTCTTCTGCCATCAGAAACCTTCACAGGAGGCTCTTCCGGGATTTGCATTAACAAAGTCAAAGAAGGTTGACATTGCAACTCTCTCCGCATAGAACGAGCTAATTCACGTTCTAACATTTCTTGCAAACCACCCCAGTCTGTATCTGCGGGCTGTCCTTCTAGGGGAGAAAATTCTGACCACCGGACACCGAGAATTTCTTCAAGGCGCTGTTGTACCCATTTCTGTAAGAGCGATCGCTCGATACTTGTCACCACACCTTGCATATGCAGTTCTGGTCTAGCCATGAGCTTACCGTTCCAATCAATGGCAGCAGCAATAGTCACCATGCCTTCTGAAGCCATGCGTTGGCGTTCTTGCAATACTTGAGAACTCACCATGCCAGAACTAGAAGTATCTACCAATTCAATTCCAGATGGTACTTTTGCAGTAGCACGAATAGAATTTTCTGTCAACTCTATCACATCGCCATTTTGGATAATCACCATATTTTCCGCCGGGATGCCCATACTTTGAGCAGTTTGCGAATGCTTGACTAACATCCGATGTTCACCGTGGAATGGCACAAAGAACTTAGGACGAGTTAAAGCAATCATCAGCTTTTGTTCTTCCTGACAGCCATGTCCGGAAACGTGAATCCCTTTATCCCTTCCATAGACTACTTTTGCCCCTTGAATCATCAATTTATCAATGGTGTTCACCACTGCAATTGTGTTACCGGGAATGGGGTTAGCAGAGAATACAACTGTATCTCCTTGGCGAATTTTGATATGGGGGTGTTCTTTGTTAGCAATTCTGGTCATTGCTGCCATTCTTTCACCCTGAGAGCCAGTAGTTAAAATTAACACTCTATCATCTGGCATTCCCCGGACAGTATGCAACGGTTGGAACAGGCTATCTTCACATTTGATATAACCTAAATTCCGAGCGTGGGCGATTAAATTCAGCATTGAACGCCCTACAACTGTCACCACACGATTATGTTTTCTTGCTAGTTGCAAAATCATGTTGATGCGATGAACACTGGAAGCAAAGGTAGTGACAAATAAGCGTCCAGTCGCGTAGGAAAATTCTCGATCAAGGTTGGGAAAAACAGAACGTTCGGAAGGGGTAAATCCGGGAACTTCGGCGTTGGTGGAATCACTCAATAAGCAGAGTACGCCTTTTTCGCCATGTTCTGCTAGACGTTGTAAGTCGAATTTTTCACCATCTACGGGAGTATGATCAATTTTGAAGTCTCCCGTGTGGATAACTACGCCCAATGGTGTATGAATAGCAACAGTAAAACTATCAGCGATGGAGTGGGTGTTGCGGATATATTCGGCAAAGAAATGTTGACCAATTCTTACCACGTCGCGGGGCATGACTGTTCTTAATTCTGTGCGATCGCGCACTCCTGCTTCTTCTAATTTCCCTTCTAGCATTGCCATTGCTAGTCTTGGTCCATGAATCACAGGAATATCAAATTGCTTCAAGTGAAAAGCAATGCCCCCAATATGGTCTTCATGACCATGAGTGACGATCATGCCTTTAATCTTATGGCGATTTTCCCGCAGGTAGGTTGTATCTGGTAATACAATATTTACCCCGTGCATGGCCTCTGTAGGAAATGCTAATCCTGCATCTAAGAGAATAATTTCGTCGTCATACTCGAAAACGCAAGTATTTTTACCTATTTCGTGTAGACCACCCAAAGGAATAATTTTGAGAGTGGGATTAGTTTCGGTTTTAGACATTTTCTCCTGGAGATTGTTGTTGGTTGTTAATCAGTTGATAGTTCGGTTTCTTGTATGAAAGAAAACACCAAATTTCTGTTTAAATTCAGCTTTTATGCAGTCCTATGCAATTGTGTTTACGTAAAACGGACTTAAAACTGAATGGTTTTTATATGGTTCAGTTGTAGCACAGGTGTTTCAATTGCAATCAAATAACAATTCATACACATTATTTATAAGTCGCTTACTTATTGCTGTTTAGATTAAATTCAGCTTTTCCATGACTGATTTTAATTTTTGAGAAACATCCAGATCAGCTTCACATAGGGGTGGCCGAGTTGAACCTACTTCCCAACCTTGCAGTTTTAGTGCTTCTTTGACAGGAATGGGATTTGTAGTTAAAAATAAAGCTTTAAACAATGGAAACAGTTGTAGATGAATGTCGGTAGCAATTTGAGTTTTTCCTACTTGCCATGCTTGAATCATCTCTTGGAGTTGATTACCAACCAAATGAGAAGCCACGCTGATCACACCTTGAGCGCCTATTGCTAACATAGGTAAGGTTAAAGAATCATCCCCAGCGTAAATCTGAAATTCTTTTGGTGTCAAGCGACGGATTTCACTAACTTGATCTAAGTTGCCACTGGCTTCTTTAATTCCTACAATATTATCAATTTCTGATAACCGTACTACTGTTTCTGGATTGAGGTTTTGGCCAGTCCGACCGGGGATGTTATATAGTATCATTGGCAAGTCAGGACAGGATTGCGCTATTGCCTGAAAGTGCTGATATAACCCAGATTGCGGCGGTTTATTGTAATATGGGACTACTTGTAAAGAACCATGTACTCCTATTTTAGCTGCTTTTTGAGTGGCGGCGATCGCTTCTTTAGTGTAATTAGAACCACACCCAGCAATTACTTTAGCTTTACCCGATACGGCTTGCAATACCTCAACAAATAATTGGTATTCTTCATCCCAACTCAGTGTAGGGGATTCCCCTGTTGTTCCACACACCACTAAAGCATCTGTGCCGTTGTTAACTAAATGATCTGCTAGTTTGGCTACCACATCATAGTTAATACTACCATCTGCTTTAAACGGCGTAATCATAGCCGTTACAATTGTACCAAAATCTCCCACCCTTTTTTCTCCTCATTTATCAGTTTTTAGTCGTATGGGCGTGTTTAGCAGATAAATATAGCTACTATTTGATAATTTATATATAAAACCCGCCCACATATTGGAATTATCAGTTATTTCCCCACCTCAAATTAATGACTAAACCAATCTTTGTTTACTAATAACTCCGCAATTTGAACTGCGTTTAATGCTGCACCTTTACGGATTTGATCGCCACATAGCCACAATTCTAAACCACAAGGATGAGAAATATCCTGACGAATTCTCCCCACTAAAATTTCATCTTTTCCACTGGCATCTATTGGCATCGGAAAATAATTTTTTTGCCAATCTTCTACTAATTTAACACCAGGTGATTTACTCAATATTTCTCTAGCTGTATCTGGATTAAAAGGTGTATCAAATTCTAGATTAATTGCCTCAGAATGGGCGCGGAGTACGGGAACTCGTACACAAGTAGCTGTAATTCTGATTTCTTGATTACCGAATATTTTGCGAGTTTCGTTCACCATTTTCATTTCTTCCTCGCAATATCCCCAAGCAGTTAAAGGGGAATTATGGGGAAATAAATTAAATGCCAACGGATAAGGTAATACCTCTGCTACTGGTTGCTTTCCTTGTAGTATAGCGCCACTTTGGATTTTGACTTCCTCCATCGCCTTTGCCCCAGCACCACTAGCTGATTGATAGGTAGCGGCAATAATCCTTTTGACTGGTTTTACTTGATGTAATGGCCACACTGCCAATGACATCAGAATTGTCGTACAGTTGGGATTAGCGATAATTCCTTGATGATTAGATGCGGCTTGGGGATTTACCTCTGGCACTACTAAAGGTACATCTGGGTTCATGCGGAAGGCGCTGGAATTATCAATTACCACTCCTCCTTTTTCTACAGCTATGCCTGCCCAAGCTTTGGAGATACTGCCCCCAGCACTGGCTAAGACTAAATCTACATGATCAAAGGAATGATTACTGACAGCCTCTACTGATATATCTTCTCCTTTGAATCTTAGTTTTTGTCCAGCACTGCGTTCTGATGCCAACAATTTGAGGTCAGCTAGGGGAAAATTTCGGCTTTCTAGTAATTCTAGCAACTCTGTGCCTACAGCACCCGTTGCTCCCAAAATAGCTACACGATAGGATTTAGACAAACTCAACTCCTCCTTTAAGAGGTTATTAACACGTTTTCTTTTCGGAACAAGCAAAAAAACAAATATCTCTGTTGTTGATCTCAACAGCCGATGTTAAATAATAAAATTTGAATATTTTTGGAATTTTATCTCAGTTTTTGACGATTATTGAGGAATTTGAGACGCATTTGTTTATATTGCAGTTAAAAAATAGATGATATCGTAGTTTACAGCAATTTATTAATAACAATCAAAGATACTACCGTATAATGTTCTATCATACAACAAGCTGCAAAAAAAGGAAACTCAGAAAAATTAACATTTAGATATTTTTGATCAGCTGGGATTGTAAAGTTATATTACCGGAACTAGGGCGACTATCTTGAATCAGTGGGATATATTACTAGAAACTCCCTACTAACTTCTTTACGCCGGCCTCACGAACTAGATTATACCTTGCTACGTCCACTAGTACCGCAGGGCGGAATTAAAAAATCATGATTAGAAATTCCCAAAGCAGATGGAACAAGCTTGTTAAGGATTTTGAATGATTTGCTTATTTACGTCATTGTGTAATAGTCGTAGAGAACTCATTTTGAATTAACACTCACCTACTTAGTCCTAATTCTGATGTTAGGATAGTTTAATCAGTACAAGATTAAAAACCTACCTCCGGACTGGGGGAAAGTCTACGCCCGAAACAACCTTGAGGAGATATCACTACGCCCTACTGGGCAAACGTGGTGAGCCTGAGAACCTGTGTAAACAGGATATTAAGACTGTGAAGTCTTAAGAATTTCCTTGCCTTTAGGCAGGAGAGTGTCAAGTTTTGAGAAAGTTTTCAGTGCCTTGCTTTTGGCCGTAAACTGGATATCTGCTAGAGGTAATCATCCATTTTTGGATTTGAATAATGCCTGATCAGCATATCCTCACCGTGAGATATTCAAGATAGAAACGCCTGAAAATGGTGATAGCCGAAGCCGTGAGCGATCGCTTCCCGTGGTGATAGGCAATTGCGTCTTGTGTGTACTCGTAAATAAAAATACCAGAAAAATAGAAACAAAGCATGAAAGTTACCCAGGAAAGACTTCCCGCCAGTCAAATTGGTTTAGAAATAGAAATTACACCGGAAATTACCAAACAAAAATACGATCAAGTCATTAGAAATTTAAGCAATACCGTCAACATTCCTGGGTTTCGTAAAGGCAAAGTACCCCGGCAAGTATTAATCCAACGCCTCGGAACTACTCGTGTCAAGGCGGCCGCCCTGGAAGAAATAATTCAAGAAGGTATTGAGCAAGCAATTAAACAAGAAGCCATTGCCGCGATTGGTCAACCGCAATTACGCTCTTCCTTCGATGATTTGATTAATAATTATGACCCCGGCCAACCTTTGACTATTTCTGCTGCGGTGGATACAGTCCCAGAAATCAAGTTAAACCAATACACTGGGTTAGAGGCCAAAGCCGAGGAAATCAAATATGATCCTACCCAAGTAGATACAATCATCGAAGAACAAAGAGCAAAATTAGCAACATTAGTCCCTGTAGAAGGACGTGCAGCCGCAATTGGTGATGTGGCTGTAATTGATTTTAAAGGTGTGATTGCTAAAGCAGAAGGTGAAGACCCCGACACCGAACCAAAACCAATTCCCGGTGGAGAAGGAACTGATTTTCAAGTTGAGTTACAAGAAGATAAGTTTATCCCCGGTTTTGTCTTGGGTATAGTGGGCATGAACCCTGGAGAAACCAAAGAAGTCTCGGCTCAATTCCCAGATCCTTACGCTAACGAAGAATTATCTGGTAAAGCGGCTCTGTTTACCATCACACTTAAAGAAATCAAAACCAAAGAACTACCAGAGTTAGATGATGATTTCGCCCAAGAAGTCAGTGAATTTGAGACATTAGATCAATTACGGGCATCCTTGGAAGAACGGTATCAAAAAGAAGCCGCAGATAAAACCAAAGAGAATCAGCAAGAAGCTTTATTAAAAGAACTGCTCAACTATGTAGAAATAGACTTACCGACAACATTCATTGATCAAGAAGTTGATGCTATGCTGACACAAACAGCAATGAAGCTGTCTCAGCAGGGGATAGATGTTAAAAAGCTATTTACCCAAGATATTATTCCCCAATTGCGAGATAGATCAAAGCCTGAAGCGATAGATCGTCTTAAACGTTCTCTCTCTTTACAAGAAATTGGCAAACGCGAATCCATCGCAGTGACAGCAGCAGAAGTTCAAGCTAGAGTCACAGAGTTGATGGTAGAGTATCCTGATCAAGACTTGGATGAAGATAGACTGCGTGGAGTAGTCGAAGAAGAACTTTTAACCAAAAAGATTGTTGATTGGTTACTAGAACACTCTTCTGTGGAATTAGTCCCAGAAGGTTCTTTAACTGCTATAGAAGCAGAAACAGATTCAGCAGTTCCAGAAGCAGAAACCAGTAATCCTGAGTAATAGGATAGGTGACAGATGACAGGTGACAGGTGACAGGTTAACCAGCGCGGTCTTGGGGGTTTCCCCCTTGCTTCCTGCCCCCTGCTCCCCTGCCTCTTACCCCTGACTCCTACTATATGAGGCATAATGGTTAAGAGTTCACGATTCCATTTATTGTTAAATATTCTAGTATGCTTGTATCGCAGTCGGGAAATTACCCAATCACGAGCTTGAGTCCCATCAGCATTAACAGCAATTTCAGCAGCCCTAGCAACATCGTACCGATGGTGGTAGAACAGTCTGGTATGGGAGAAAGAGCATTTGATATCTACTCCCGCCTACTACGCGAGCGGATTATTTTCTTGGGAACACCCATAGATGATGTTGTCGCTAACTCTATTGTTGCCCAATTACTATTCCTCGATTCTGAAGATGCAGAAAAGGATATTCAACTGTACATAAATTCTCCTGGTGGCTCTGTCTACGCAGGTATGGCAATTTATGATACAATTCAACAAATACGTCCCGATGTTGTCACCATCTGCTTTGGACTAGCCGCGAGCATGGGGGCCTTTTTATTAACATCTGGAACTCCAGGAAAGCGGATGTCTTTACCTGACTCCCGGATTATGATTCACCAACCCCTTGGTGGCGCTCAAGGACAAGCCATTGACATTGAAATTCAAGCGCGAGAAATTCTGTATATTAAGGGTGAGTTAAATCAATTAATGGCCAAACATACTGGTCAACCCTTAGAAAAACTTGAAGCTGATACAGAACGCGACTTTTTTATGTCAGCAGAAGAGGCGAAGAATTATGGTTTGATCGATCAGGTCATTTCTAGACAAAATCTTCCCACAGCAGGGTAAAACGTCACCATTCTGAAATAAGAGGCTGATATGTCTAAGTACGACTCCCATTTAAAATGTTCATTTTGTGGTAAGTCTCAAGAGCAGGTGCGTAAGTTAATCGCGGGTCCGGGAGTCTACATCTGCGATGAATGCGTTGACTTGTGTAATGAAATCCTCGATGAGGAATTGCTGGATACCAATACTGCGGCGGCGCAACCAGCCCAAAAGTCAGAACCACCTGAAAAACAACGTCGTACCCGTTCGGCTAATCTCTCGTTTAATCAAATTCCTAAACCGAGAGAGATTAAAAAATATTTAGACGAACACGTTATCGGCCAAGATGAAGCCAAAAAAGTGCTATCTGTGGCTGTTTACAATCACTACAAACGCTTGGCTGTGATTCAGTCTAAAGCCAGTGGAAAATCGGGATCTGATGATGCTATTGAACTACAAAAGTCTAATATCTTGCTCATTGGACCAACTGGTTGCGGGAAAACTCTCTTAGCGCAAACTCTAGCCAAAATTCTGGATGTTCCCTTTGCTGTTGCTGATGCCACAACCTTAACTGAAGCGGGGTATGTGGGGGAAGATGTGGAAAATATCTTGTTGCGACTGTTGCAAGTGGCAGATTTGGATGTAGAAGAAGCTCAACGGGGCATTATCTATATTGATGAAATTGACAAAATCGCCCGCAAAAGCGAAAATCCCTCCATTACTAGAGATGTTTCCGGAGAAGGTGTACAGCAAGCTTTACTAAAAATGTTAGAGGGGACTGTGGCTAATGTCCCACCCCAAGGCGGACGCAAGCACCCATATCAAGATTGTATCCAAATTGATACGAGCAATATCTTGTTTGTTTGTGGTGGTGCTTTCGTTGGTTTAGATAAAGTGGTAGATCAGAGAGTTGGGAAAAAGTCAATAGGCTTTGTCCAACCAGGAGAAGGACAAAGTAAGGAAAAACGAACTGCTGATACATTGCGTCATCTCGAACCAGATGATTTGGTGAAATTTGGGATGATTCCTGAGTTTATTGGGCGGATTCCTATGGTGGCTGTGGTAGATCCTCTGGATGAGGATGCGCTGATGGCAATTTTGACTGAGCCACGTAGTGCTTTGGTGAAACAGTACCAAAAACTACTAAACATGGATAATGTCCAGTTAGATTTTAAAACAGATGCTTTGAAAGCGATCGCTCAAGAAGCCTATCGGCGGAAAACTGGGGCGCGGGCTTTACGAGGTATTGTGGAAGAGTTGATGCTGGATGTCATGTATGAGTTACCTTCCCGTAAGGATGTGACTTGCTGTACTATCACGAGAGAAATGGTTGAGAAGCGTTCAACGGCTGAACTATTAGTACATCCGTCTTCTTTACCTAAACCAGAATCGGCTTAATTGATAATTGATAATTGACAATTGACAATTGACAATTATCAATTTTTAATTTTAATTTTTACTTGTGACAAATGAGTTATATAAACGTTCGGGGTGTTGAGCATTATTACGAGTGGATGAAAAAACCATCAGATGTTATTAAACCTGTGATGGTTTTTTTGCATGGTTGGGCGGGTTCGGCTAGATACTGGCAAAGTACGGCGGAAGCTTTATTAGATGACTTTGATTGTTTACTCTATGATATGCGCGGTTTTGGGCGTTCTCAGGCTAAATTTAGCCGAGAAAAACCCCCTGGAATTGAAAATTTAAGTTATCAATTAGAGGATTACGCTGAGGATTTAGCAGCTTTATTAGATGGGTTGCACCTGGGGCGTGTTTATATTAATGCTCATTCTATGGGCGCTTCCATAGCTACTTTGTTTTTTAACCGCTATCCTCAAAAGGTGGAAAAGGGAATTTTAACTTGTAGTGGTATTTTTGAATATGATGAAAAGGCTTTTGCTGCTTTTTATAAATTCGGGGGATTAGTAGTTAAATTTCGTCCCAAATGGTTAGATAAAATCCCTTTGGCTGACAGAATGTTTATGGCTAGATTTCTCCACAGTCCTATTCCCAAATCTGAACGTCAGGCTTTTTTACAAGATTTCATTAATGCTGATTATGAAACAGCTTTGGGAACAATTTTCACGTCTGTTAGTAAAGAACAGGCGGATTTTATGCCCCAAGAATTTGCTAAATTAACTGTGCCGACGCTATTAATTGCGGGAGAATATGACATTATTATTCCGGCTGAATTGGCAAAAAGAGCCGCAGCACTAAATGATAAAGTCGAGTTGACTATTATTTCTAATACTGCACATTTTCCGATGTTGGAAGATCCAGAAACTTATTTAACAAAGGTAAAGGAATTTTTAAATAATTGACAATTGATAATTGACAATTGACAACGCTTAATAACCCAGATTCGAGACTATTCTGATCTGCTTCTAATTTTTCTTCAGTGACTGGGCGCAGGGACTGCGCCCCTACTCCTAGTCCTCACGAAATGACTTTCTCGGCAAACCCTAAGTCTTCCTGTGTGGACTAAAATAAAAAGTATCTTTGTGCCATTGGTAAAACTGTTGCAGGTTCACAGGTTAGTAATTCACCGTCTGCACGAACTTCGTAGGTTTCGGGATCTACTTCAATATGAGGTAAAGCATCATTTAATTTCATATCTCGCTTAGTTAATTGCCGAGTTCCTGAAACAGCGATCGCTAATTTTTTCAACCCTAATTGTTGAGGAATGTCTCTTGCCAAAGCTGCTTGAGAAACAAAAGTTAATGATGTGGCGTTTCTTGCACCAGCAAAACTACCAAACATGGGGCGCATATACACAGGCTGGGGTGTGGGAATACTAGCATTAGCATCGCCCATTTGTGACCAAGCAATCATGCCCCCTTTAATGACAATTTCCGGTTTGACACCAAAAAATGCAGGTTTCCACAAACACAAATCTGCTAATTTTCCTGCTTCCACAGATCCTACATAGTCAGCAATACCATGAGTAATAGCTGGATTAATTGTATATTTAGCAACGTATCTTTTGGCGCGTAAATTATCTGCATGGCGATCGCCCGCAAGACTTCCTCGCTGTACCTTCATTTTATGTGATGTCTGCCAAGTACGAATTATGACTTCGCCAACCCTTCCCATCGCTTGGGAATCGGAAGCAATCATACTAAATGCCCCTAAGTCGTGGAGAATATCTTCCGCCGCAATAGTTTCTCTACGGATACGAGACTCAGCAAAAGATACATCTTCAGGAATTGCCGGATCAAGGTGATGACATACCATCAACATATCCAGATGTTCATCGAGAGTGTTGACGGTGTAAGGACGAGTGGGGTTGGTGGAAGATGGTAAAACGTTACTTTGTCCACAAACTTTGATAATATCGGGTGCGTGTCCTCCTCCTGCCCCTTCGGTGTGGTAGGTATGAATAGCACGATGTTTAAAAGCGGCAATTGTATCTTCGACAAATCCGGCTTCGTTGAGGGTGTCAGTGTGAATGGCTACCTGCACATCATATTCATCAGCCACGGTGAGACAGGTGTCAATTGTGGCTGGAGTCGTTCCCCAGTCTTCATGGAGTTTTAACCCCATTGCCCCGGCTTCAATTTGTTCTACGAGTCCTTGAGGTTGGCTGGTATTACCTTTACCTAAAAATCCTAAATTGACAGGGAAAGCGTCAGCAGCTTGCAACATTCGGTACATATTCCAAGGACCAGGAGTGCAAGTTGTGGCATTTGTGCCTGTAGCGGGACCTGTACCACCACCGATCATTGTAGTAATGCCGGAGGCGATCGCTACTTCAATTTGTTGGGGACATATAAAATGAATGTGAGAATCTATTCCCCCCGCAGTCAGAATCATTCCTTCTCCTGCTAAGGCTTCAGTTCCCGGTCCGATAATAATATCTATATTGTCTTGAATATAAGGATTTCCGGCTTTACCAATTTTGTAAATTTTGCCGTCTTTAATGCCGATATCGGCTTTAACAATTCCCCACCAATCAAGAATTAAAGCATTAGTAATAACTAAATCTACAGCACCATCAGCATTAGAGATGGGGGATTGTCCCATGCCATCCCTAATAACTTTACCACCACCAAATTTCACTTCATCGCCGTAGGTTGTAAAGTCTTGTTCTACTTCAATAAATAATTCTGTGTCTGCTAATCTAATTTTATCGCCTACAGTTGGTCCGTAAGTTTCAGCGTAGGCACGACGATCCATTTTATAACTCATAACCACCCTTTCATAAATTAAGAACCTGTTCAGAGAGAATAAGGAACGGGCAATAGGGAACAGAAAAAACTCATGTTTAAAAACATCTTTTTTTGACTGAGCTTTAAACTGGTGCAAATGAGTGTTTCTTATCTGTTCCCTGTTCCCTGTTCCCTGTTCCCTTTTTGTCAGGACTTACGCACAAGTCACGAAGAAACGAACCACGAAGGAACGAAGAACACGAAGAAAAGAAGGTTTCAGAGATATTTTGCGTAAGTCCTATTTGTGTAATTTTCCCCTGTCCCGTTGCTTCCCTAACTGGTAGCAGAATTAGCTGCTTCAGTAGCTTTTGTAGATGCAGCGGTACTACCCATGCGGATTTCGGAAGTAAAGGAAGCCATACTAAAGCCACCAAACCGTTTGAGAACACTTACTCGCATCCGCAAATTGGGACTAGCAAACCATAACCTTTCTTCTGACCACATGGTTTCATACTCGGTGGTGAGAGTTAAAGCGCCATCACTGCCTATTTTATAGCTGCCAGCTACGGGTGCTTTTTCGGCGTAACCCATTTCTCTCAGTAATCTACCTTCATCTGGGTTATTGCGATCGGGAATGGTAGCTAAAACCGTAGAACCTTCATGTTTTTCCTCATCCCATTCCATTGTGCCGTTCCAGGTAACTCTTGCACCACAAGAAGCAGCACTAGGTTCAATTTCATACTGTTCACACAGTTTAATTACTTCTGGATGATCAGCGGCTAATGTCTCAATCACAATGTCTGATTTGCCGTCTTCAGACTGCTTGAACGCCAAATGGTGGCTAGTACGATGGGAAAACCATTTACCAGCACTTAACTCAAAAAATTCCTCAATGTTCATAAGACCTCGCGGTAAGTGGGAAACTCAGTTACTTTAGTGCTGAGAGGGAAGCGACTCAAGCGGTTAAAACCGCTTTGAATATTTTTTTATTACCGCCTTGGAGTCGGAAAATTCGGGGTACTTTTGTGATGTACTTTCAACGGGACAATTACCGATTCAAATTTTCCAACTCTGTACGCATAATGTATTGCACGCGATGTGCCTCCCATTTCTGGGGTAATGTTAGCTTTGACCAGTTATCAGAGCTTGTTAGGCTTGCAACACTGTTCCAGTGACCTTAGAACTGTTTAATCACAAGCGACAGAGCAGGGGACTAGCTACGCATCCACAGGGTGTCATGACTCAAATAACGGCTACCGTGAGAGTAAACTCAGGGTGGTCTGGTCAGTACGGCTTACTTGATTACTCTTGCAAGCCCAGTCCCTTTAGGGCTGGGTTACTGACAAACGAAGTTATCCTGCATCACAATTTTGAGTATTCCTCTTAATTTATTAAAAACTAGGAAGAGACTTTAATATCAACTAAGATTGTTTACTTCCTCAAGTCTTTGTAGAGAAATCCTTGCGGCTTCAGCAACGTTACTATGACTATCTTTTTCTAAATATTTTAAAGCCGAGACACTTTTAAGAGTGGGTAAATTGCCTAAAGCTTCAGCAAGACGCTGCCGTACTAACCAATCCTCTGATTGGGCAAAGCGCAGAATATATGTGACAGAATCGAGATCGCGGATTTCTCCCAAAGCAGAAATAGCAGCTTGTTGGATGACTATTTCTTCACTATTTAGCGCCTGGATGAGAATATCATGGGCGCGGGGGTCTTTAATATTACCTAAAGATACAGCAGCACTAAACCTAACTAACCAGTCTGTATCTTCATAGAAAGCCCGTGATAGCACTTCAACGGCTCGATTATCCTCAAGATATCCCAACGCACCAGCCGCATCAGCACGGATACCATAGTCTGGATCTGTTTCCAGAATTTTTACCAGGATAGAATAACACTCCGGCGTTTTTTTAATACCAAGAGCAAATATGGCCATGGAGCGCAGTTGTAGAGATTCATCATCCAAAACTTTTTTAATTAAAGGAACTGCATCATCAGCAGACACTTGGCGCAAACTAGCAAGAGCTACCATGCGATCGCGCAAATTTGGACTTTCTAATTGAGCGGAAATTACTTCTAAACTTGGAGCAGCCATTTATTTGACAGCATTTTCTTAATTTATCTTTACTTTAACGTAATTAGGAAGAAATCTATTGTCTCGCCTCTTCCTTCTGCCCTATTCCCCATGTGTGATCTTGTCACTTAAATAACAATCAGATTTCATCCCCATACTGTGTCTTGGGTATGAAGAGAATAGATCAAGGTGGACGTAGGGTTAATAGAACGACTATCAATACTGTGCGATTAAGGGGGCAAGGGATAGATCAAATTTTTCACTTTTACCCAAACTTCCTTAACTGACAAGTATTGGCACGACTGTTAAATATAGCTTCATACCATCAGGAGAATAATCATGGTTCAACTGAAAGAACGTCCAGGCACACAAAAAATCACCAACTTACAGCAAAAGTTTGTCTATGAAATTAACGCCATGTACGATGCTGAAAATCGCTTTTTAGAAGCCCAGCAGATGATGTGGCAATGTGGTCAAAATAGTAAGTTGAAGGCAGTGATTGAGACACATATTCAAGAAACTGAACAGCAGATTAGAAACCTGGAACAGGTGTTAAATGTCTTAGGAGAACAACCACAACGGATTACTTGTGATGTTGCAGCTAGTTTAATTAGTGAAGGTCAAAAATTTGCACTTCTAGCTGCTGATAATCCCAAACTTGTAGACTTAGGACTAGCAGGATGTAGTTGTAAGATCGAACAAATGGAAATTGCTTGTTATCGTGGTTTAATTAAAGTTGCGGAACAAATGGGACAAAACCAAGTTGTACAGTTGTTAGAGCAAAATTTACGCCAAGAAGAACAAACAGCACAAAAGCTTGAGCCGTTAATGATGCAGTTACTTCAAGACTTAAAGACAACTGATACCAAAACCACTGCTAAATCTCGTTAGATTGCCAAAGTCAGATCCCCGACTTCTCTAAAAAGTCGGGGATCTTGTTGTTAATAATTTAATTCCGCTCTGGGATAGTTTATAAGCTGGGTGGCAGAATCAAATTATCAATTTGATGAATAACTCCGTTGCTACCTTGAATATCTGCCTGAGTTACCTTTGCATCATTCACTTGAACGCCATTATTATCAACTTTGACAGTAATAGGATCTCCTTGTAAACTTTTCACTTCCCCAGATTTTAAATCACCGGAAAGTACCTTACCAGGTACTACATGATAGGTGAGAACCTTCAGCAATACTTCCTTATTTTCTGGCTTTAATAAATCTTGTACTGCGTCTTGTGGTAGTTTCGCAAATGCCTCATCTGTGGGAGCAAAAATAGTAAAAGGACCATCTCCTTGTAATGCTTCAGTGAGTCCTGCTGCTGTTAAAGCTTTAATAAGGGTTTTAAATGAACCATTGGCGTTAGCCAGCACTATTAAGTTCCTGGTTTCTGTTGTGGGTGTGGTGGGAGTAGTTGGGATTGTAGGAATTTCTGTTTCTGAAGGAGTAGGTTTGATGATAGGTGGGGTTTCACTAGGTCTTGTCCCCCGATTGTAAGGCGGTTCGTTGAAAATACTTGGTCTGGGATTGAGTAATTCTTTTGCTGGAGATGGGGTACTAATCAAAAGACTGGCACTAATTAATCCCATGATTGCAGTGATTCTGGTCAATAATTTGCTGTAATTCGCGTTCATAAATTTTGTTTGTATTGATTGTCTACAAGTTATATCAAGATTTATAACATTTTGCCAACTCGAAAATTTCTTTAATTTTGTCAATATGAATCTATCTGCAAATTTAGGAGTCGGTCGCCATTAGTGAAAATATTTGTAAAATTAGGCAATTTTATGCTAAGTTGTAATTTGCATCGTCAAAAAAGTTAAAAAGTTGTATTATTTTCATTCATATCAATCGCTATAATCCCCCATTAATTATCAGACATACAGGATTCTTAAACATCCTCATTTGCATCTTATGAAAAATGAGGGAAAGTTAAGACTCATCATTAAAATATGAGAGAATCTAAAACTAAGAGTATATTTGTCCGCTAGTTAAGTCCTATGAAATAGCTCGAAAATATAAAACATCCCTTGTTAGGATAATTAAAGTTGAGTGACAGCAAATAATTTCAAAAAATGGTTGATTAACAAAAAAATTTCTAGAAATTGAAGATAGAATTATTGAAGTTGAGAACCAAAAAAGTTGCAAAGTATAAAATATGCTAGAATTATATCAGTGGGAATTATCTCAATTTTCTGAAAAAGTCCGTCTTATCCTTGATTATAAGGGATTAGAGTATCGTAAAATCGAAGTTGCGCCGGGGATTGGACAGCTAGAATTATTTCGGATGACTGGACAGAAACAAGTTCCAGTGTTAAAGGATAGAAATAGATATATTGTAGATTCTACAGAAATCGCTAAGTATTTAGATTCAGAATATCCAGATCGGCCGCTGATACCGACAGATCCGAAAAAACGGGCTTTGACTTTATTGTTGGAAGATTGGGCTGATGAGTCAATAGGTGTTAAGGGTAGGAAGGCTCTGTTTGCAGCTATTAGTCAAGATCCAAATTTTCGGAAGTCCTTGTTACCGGTGTCAACTCCAGACATTCTCAAAAATGTGTTGGAAGGTGTTCCTAGTGATTTTCTGTCTGTTCTGGGTTTTGGTGTAGGTTTTACTCCAGATACGGTAAATGCTGCTATTAATAGCTTAAAACAAGATTTGGACATTGTTACCCAGTTGTTGGTAGGTAGTCCTTATTTAACAGGTGATGAACCAACTTTAGCTGATTTAGCAGTAGCTAGTTTGTCAATGCTGTTAAAGTTTCCTGATGGTGCATACTTGGATTTACCAGTATCACTGAGGGGGAAGGGATTGCCCATTTTCGCGGAGAATCCTGATTATGAAGCATTTTTTGCATGGCGCGATCGCATTTACGCACAATTTAGAAAACCATTACCAGGAATAACTCCACCAGTGGGAAATGCACCAACAAGCATTCAGATTGATTAAATAATTGACAATTGACAACGAACAATTGACAACGAACAACGAACAACTGACAACTGACAACTGACAACTGACAAAATTAAAATGAATTTGGGACAGCCATTAGGTTCAGTTATTGAAGGTTCTCTGACTGGGGGTTTAGAAGTGAGATTACACCCCGATATCTGTGTAGAAGATATGCGGGTGGGTAAATTTCTGGTAGTACAGGGGATGCGATCGCGCTTTTTCTGTATGCTGACAGATGTATCCTTGGGTATGGCAAATGACCGCATTACAGCTAGTCCTCCCAATTGGGAAGATAGTTTTTTACGTGAGGTATTAGCCGGAAGCGGTACTTATGGGATGATCAACCTCGCACCCATGTTGATGTTTACCCCTGAATCTAATGAATCTGTCTTTTTCAGCAATGGTAAATCCCCCAACTCCTTTGTACCATCATCTACGGGTTTAGCCTCTTTTCAACCCCAAACCAGTACGACGATGGAATTGTTACCTGTTAAAACTATTCCTAGTCATTTTAGCCAAGTTTACGAAGCAAGCGAAGAGGATTTCCGCAAGGTATTTGGCTGGGAAGATGATCCTCACCGCAAAAACTTTTCCATCGGTAAACCCTTAGATATGGATGTGCCGATTTGTATTGATTTAAACCGTTTTGTCGAACGAAGTAATGGGATTTTTGGTAAATCTGGGACTGGTAAATCTTTCCTCACCCGCTTAATTTTAGCTGGTGTCATTCGCAAAAATGCTGCGGTTAACCTAATTTTTGATATGCACTCGGAATATGGTTGGGAAGCAGTAGCAGAAGGTAAGAACGTTAATACTGTAAAGGGATTAAAACAATTATTTCCCGGACAAGTTGAAGTTTACACACTTGATCCAGATTCTACTAAGCGGCGGGGTGTACGTGACGCACAAGAACTATACCTGAGCTATGAGCAGATTGAAGTTGAAGATATTAAATTATGTAATCGTGAATTAGGACTTTCCGAAGCGGCGTTAGATAATGCCAATATTCTATTTAGTGAATTGGGTAAATCTTGGATTGTTCAGTTGCTAAATATGAGTAATGAAGAAATTGAGATGTTTTGTGAAGAGAAGCGGGGACACAAAGGCTCAATTATGGCATTACAGCGTAAGTTATTACGCTTAGATAGTTTAAAATATATGCGCGGTGCTTGTCCCCAAAATTATATTAGAAATATTGTCCAATCTCTAGAAGCTGGGAAAAACGTAGTTATCGAATTTGGTTCTCAGTCGAATATGCTTTCATATATGTTGGTGACGAATATGATCACCAGACGGATACATGAGCATTATGTGAAAAAAGCTGATAAATTTCTCCAAAGTAAAAATCCTTTGGATCGGCCGACACCATTAATGATTACAATAGAAGAAGCACACCGCTTTCTTGACCCAGGAGTAGTGCAGAGTACAATCTTTGGAACTATTGCTAGAGAACTGCGAAAGTATTTTGTAACACTTTTGGTAGTTGATCAACGTCCATCAGGCATAGATAATGAAGTCATGTCCCAGATCGGTACTCGGATCACTGCTTTGCTTAATGACGAAAAAGATATTGATGCTATTTTTACAGGTGTATCTGGTGCAGGTGGTTTACGCTCAGTCTTAGCTAAGTTAGACTCTAAGCAACAAGCATTAATTCTCGGTCATGCTGTTCCTATGCCGGTGGTGGTGCGGACTCGTCCTTATGATTCCACTTTTTACGCGGAAATTGGCGCTATAGCTTGGGAAGAGAAGTCAGATGAGGATGTATTCACCGCTGCTGAACTAGCTAAAGCAGATTTAGGATTTTAGCTCTGAATCAGCAATTGACAACTGATAATTGACAACTGACAATTGACGCTTTCGTAACATCCCTCCATTATAGAAGTAACTCAAGTTCGGTTATCCGGCTACTTGAGAGCAACTTGAGAGGGGGTTTTCGCGTCACTATGGATATATCGCAATGGTTAAGGAAGTTAAAGTAAAATAGTTTTCAAGTTTTTGGCTTGATCACTGAAACATTTATCTTCTGGGAACTTTACTATTCACTCTGTTTGTCGTAACATAAAACCAAAGTAAAGTCATACTGACTCCGTTTTTTTAGACGACTATTAGATAAAAAAGAAGAATTGTTGAAAATAGTCGAGTGTACTTGTGTTGAGACTCCAAAATTTCAGGGAGAGGAAGGTAATCTCTATTTAGAGTAGCAACATCTTGACAAAGGCTCGATCAATGTAATTGCTGATGATAGACCTCTATAACCAGTCATGTTTATAGAAAGCTTAGTAATTCGTCTGTGTTGAAAAATATTTATTGTATTTATGGAGTAGAGGATAAAGCACCAATGCCTACTGTTAACAATCATACGGAAAATATCAATGCTAAATTTACGGCGGATATGGTGCGAACCTATCTGCGGGAAATTGGTCGTGTACCTTTGTTGAGCCGTGAGCAAGAGATTGTTTATGGTAAGCAAGTACAGCAAATGATGACACTGCTAGAAGCAAAAGAAGCTTTAAGCAAAGAAATCGAACATGAACCTAGTTTATCAGAATGGGCTGCTCATGTTAACCAATCTGAAACAGAACTAAATCAATTGGTGATGCAAGGTAAGAGAGCCAAGCAAAAAATGATTGAAGCGAACCTGCGTTTGGTAGTAGCGATCGCTAAAAAATACCAGAAGCGAAATATGGAATTTCTGGATTTAATCCAGGAAGGAACTTTGGGACTAGAAAGGGGTGTGGAGAAATTTGATCCTATGCGGGGTTATAAATTCTCAACCTATGCTTACTGGTGGATTCGTCAAGCAATTACAAGAGCGATCGCTCAACAAGGTCGTACCATCCGTTTACCAATTCATATTACCGAAAAACTGAACAAAATTAAAAAAGTTCAACGGGAATTAGCGCAGAAGTTGGGAAGATCCCCATCACCAGTAGAAATTGCGCGGGAACTAGAGTTAGAACCTGCTCAAATTCGTGAATATCTAAACATGGCGCGTCAACCAGTCTCTTTAGATATCCGTGTTGGTGATAACCAAGATACTGAGTTGCAAGAAATGTTGGAAGATGATGGTCCATCACCAGAGTATTATACTACTCAGGAATTCTTGCGTCAGGACTTAAATAACCTACTTGCAGAACTCACACCCCAACAGCGCCAAGTTTTAGCCTTACGCTTTGGGTTAGAAGATGGACATGAAATGTCTTTGGCGAAAGTCGGTGAACGGTTGAATCTCAGCCGCGAACGAGTCCGTCAATTAGAGCATCAAGCTCTTGCACATTTACGTCGCCGTCGAGCTAATGTCAAAGAATACATTGCCAGCTAGGAATGCAAACGCACAGCAGCGTATTTCAAAACATCCCTCTTGGTGATGCGCCTCCTAAATCAGGGGGCGATTTTTTTTTGTTTTTTAGGAATCTCGTCCGAAATCTCCAAGATTGCTGTTGTAGTTAAAAATAGACAAGTGATTTGGACTGTGGATGCAATATCTATGATCACAATTTGCTTATACAAATTCTCTAGGGGTCTTATCGTTAAAAAAATATTTTTCATCCCCCAAATGGGTGAATACCTTGGGTGAAGCCTTAAATTTTTAAACAATGATATTGTCAAATTATCAACCAAAATCCCGGAAAAATTCATTTTTAGATAGTTTTTAATCCCAATAATATATATAAAACCTTTGAGGGAATTACGAAGTATCAATAGTTAGTTATCATTCTAGCAAGTTTGAAAGCAGTAGTTAAGTTTGTTACAGGAGGAACGGGGTGTTTAATCATATTTCTAAATTCATTACTTCTAGCATATTAAAAGTTCCCGTCGCTGGCATAGTTCTTTCTATGAGTGTTTTAGGTATTAGTTATGCTGGTGAACAACATAAAGAAATACTGCCCTCTAAAGCGATCGCTACTAATTATGTAATTCCTACCCATCAAAGTCAGGTTAATTCTCAACCTGATCTTTTATCACGGCTTAGAGAGGTGAAAGAGGCAAGAATTCAACAACAAAGTAATCTTGATAGTCATAACTTTACAAAAGTTGAAAAATCGCCAGTTGCTAATTCCCATGAAGAGTCTGCTGAAAGATTAACGGAAAATCTCACAACATTATCTACAAATACCAGAGAACTAGATAGAAAAGGAATAGTTCAATTTCCACAACAAGATGGTATTTATCTTTATGGACAGTCTGCAACACCAAATCAATTAGGACAAGGTTATATCCTCTTTCAAAAACAACAAGGTAAAGTCATTGGTGCTTTGTATATGCCTCAATCAGAATTTAGTTGTTTTCAAGGGGCTTTGGCTCAGTCTGGAGAATTAGCAATGACAGTAAGAAGTTCACCAGGTGAACTGGGGACAATGGAAATTTCTACAGCTAGTACAATTCCCAAATTCAGTGATGATGAATCCACAAGTTATGCTCACTCGGTAACTTTGCAAGACTATCATCCTCTCAAGTTTTTAAGTGCTAATGATCGAGAAATGTTGCAGAAGTGTAAACAGGAAGTCAATGGTGTTAGGTAGAAGGCAGGATGCAGGGGGAAAGGGAGGAGATGTTTCCCCATTCCCAATTGATATTAATAACGTAAGTTGCTAGTTAGGAAAATTGTCAGAATCAGGATTTATAGGATTTAAGGATGAACAGGATTAAGACTAATATTTTATCACCAATTACCAATCACCAATTACCAATTACCCATGACCAGCCTTAACTAGATGACTAGCAACTTAGATTAATATTCAATTCCTGCTTGAGCTTTCACACCTTGATCGCGGAAAGGATGTTTAACTAATGTCATTTCTGTTACTAAGTCGGCTTTTTCAATTAATGCCGGGGGTGCGCCTCTTCCAGTGAGAATTACGTGCTTGTCTAGTGGTTTTTGGGCTAAACCTGCTAATACTTCTTCAACTTGTAAATAACCTAGTTTGAGGGCGATATTAATTTCATCTAAAAGAACTAATTTAAAATCTGGGTTTTGGATAAATTCTAAGGATTTTTCCCACGCAGCAGCAGCTTTATCAAGATCCCGATCACGATCTTGAGTTTCCCATGTAAAGCCTTCACCCATGGCGTGAAATTCTAGTTGGTTTTCCCAATGGCTAAAAGCGCGTTTTTCTGCTGGTTCCCATGCGCCTTTTATGAATTGGACTATTGCTACTTTGTGTCCATGTCCGAGCGATCGCAACACCATTCCTAAAGCCGCAGTAGTTTTACCTTTACCATGACCAGTATTAACAATAATTAAGCCTTTTTCAGATATGGCTTTAGCTATTCTTTGATCTTGGACTTCTTTCCGTCGCTGCATCTTTTGACGGTATTTGTCGTCAGTGGGGGATGATGACATCACCTCATCAATTAAACGGGAAATTTCTTGATCTGCTGGATCTGTATTTAGTTCTTCTGGTGTGTCGCTTTTCATAAACCCTGTTGATAAATAACTGTTAACACTAAGAGAATGAAGTATAATTTTTCGGCTTTGATAAATTCATTAGTCATGATAGACGAGAAATCACATAAGTTCTGTTAGCTGCGATCTTAAAAATTCAAAATTGTAATAATTTATTTTTTTGGTGATTTTTAAACATAAGCACTTCTGCTTCGAGTCGTTGGCATTCTTCTTGATATCGAGCAAATTCAATATCTAGTAATTCCTTATTAGCATAATAATAAGCCAACGCAGTGTAAATACCTGCAATTGTCAAATAAGGCTTATCTTCGATAATTTCTTCTGGGGTCATACCAGATTTAATCTCATTGACAATATACTGAACAGTAATGCGAGTGTCAACAATTCGCAGACGACCGCCACAAGTACCTGGTGTGCTAACAATCAAAGTGGAAATATCTGTGAGGGTTGGCATCGGTTGGTAAATAAATCCTTAGATATAAGTTTATTATAAGTCCTAGAAGCGTCTAATAAGACGGAAAATAAAGAACATTACTATAGCTGAAACAATACCAATACTTACACTCCAACCAAAAACTTCAACCCGAAATGGCAGATTTTCTGTATTTTTATAGTCGTTAGGTGAAGCGAGAATCACCGCAGAGGCTATTTGACTGGTGGCTAATCCCACACCAGCGATCGCTATGGTAGTATTCAAAGTGCGATCGCTCTTAGTTTGCTCTAAATCAATAATACCTTGGATTGTACTATTGAGATTTTGCAGTAATATTAAACCAGGGCTAAGATTTTCATAATCTGCATCTACTTGAAGCTGATATTTTTGCGCGTAAATTTCACTTTCACTAAACCTTTTCAAAACTTCCAAATCACTACCTGGATACTTTTTTTCGATTTCAACTAATCTTAATTTGTAATTATATAAATTTAGCTTAATTGTGCGACTGTGATTTTCTAAAAAATTTAAAGCAATGGTATAATCAGAGAGATTAATTAAATTGTTTGTCAAAGTTGTTTGTAAATCACTTAACTTTAAATTATTAGTTTGCAATAATCGAGTTAACTGACCAGCTTGTTGAATCGCAGGTTGAACATCAACATATTCTTGTTTAAGAATACGTTTTTGATAGCGACTTTGATAATATGCCCAAACTATTTTATGACGATATTGCCACAGTTTTAAAAAATCTTGATATAATTTCTTTACCTGTTTTCGCATTTCATCGGGTGAAATATGCTCAGGAAATAACCAAATTAAGATATGTTGATTTAATTGTCGAAATTTATTCCAAAACTCTTTACCTTCTACTTCTAAATTTTGGGGATGATACCATATTTCAAATATTTTACCTTCACCTAAATCACCTTTGCCAATTAAATCTCGTTGCCAATTATAATCATTAACAACTTGAGTATAGCATTTTTGAGCTATTTCTTCTATTTCTAAATCAGTTTTAGGGCTGGTTAGCTTTCCCCATAATAACAAAGTTTGTCCAATTGTTCCTGTTTGTTCTCCAATCAGATTATTTATTTTTTGTTTGAGGTTTAAAAACGGTTGATCATCAATATTTTGAACATCATCATTAGGTTGACCATTAGCATCTAATTTACCAGAATAATCAACTAACAATGAATAAGTATCATTAACTTGTAAAGGGTAGTAATAGCCATCTAAAGGACTAGGAAATTCTCTAGTTCTACTTTCTAGAAGTTCTATATCTTCAGCGTCAAAATTTTTATATTTCTCAAATTGTGCTACTTTTTGCAAAAACTCCTTTTTACCAAGATCATTGTATATTTTTCGGCAGAAGTTCTCACAATTTTTATTTACTTTGGTTTCATCTTCTCCTAAACCATCTTTCAAATCATAGAGAAATAAATTAATGGTGGGATAAATAATTTGTTCAGTCATTATTTGCGTTACCTGTAATAAATGCGAGAATTTTGGTTATGAAATTGGAGGTGGTAACTTTTTTAGCAGTATCTACAGAATCATAACTATTAAAAACATTAACTGCTGCATTCGTCAATTCATTAGTTGGTTTATTGTTTAAAGGTTCAGGTGGTAAACTTTTGTTTCGTTCACCGATAAGACCGCGAATTTTCAAGACTTCCTGCTGATAAATCCGATCTAAATCTGGATAACTTTCAGCTATTAAGTCCAAACCACGAATATTGCTAGAATTTAACTCTATAGCTTTACCAATATTATTAATTTGAGATTGAATATCAAAAGGCAGTGGTGTATCTAACTGACCAAGAGCAGTTAAAAAAGCAAATACACTGATAATATCGTTGTCTTTCATGGTAAATTTGGTAAAAGGTAGATACAAAAAATTGGTAGCTTAATTTTATTTGACATCATTTAGGTTAACATTAATCAAATTTTTCAATGTCTACCCTAACTGAATAGATTGTCAAGGCTTTTAAATATCATGTACGACAATATCTGTAAATATCTCGCCGAGAATTTTAAAGACGATTTAGCAACATGGTTACTAGGTTCACCAATGAAATTAACGGAACTTAGCCCTACAGAATTATCTAACGAACCAATTCGCGCTGATTCACTAATATTATTACAATCAGATAATTTAGTGTTACATATCGAATTTCAAACAGATCCTGATGATAATATACCCTTTAGGATGTTAGATTACCGGGTGAGAGGATATCGGCTATTTCCTCATAAAGAAATGCGTCAAGTAGTAATTTATTTGCGAAAAACAGGTTCTGAGTTAGTCCATAAAAACAGTTTTAAGTTAAGCAATACTTACCATGATTTTGAAGTTATCCGTCTATGGGAGCAACCAACAGAAAGGTTTATGAGCGTTCCTGGGTTATTGCCATTTGCTGTGCTAAGTCAGACAAAAGATCCTACAATAGTATTAAGCCAGGTAGCACAAGCTGTGGCAGCAATTAAAGACCAACAGCAACAACGGGATATAGCGGCTGCTACCAGTATTTTAGCAGGGTTGGTGTTAGATAGAAATGTAATTAAGAAAATCTTTAGGAGTGAGATGATGCGCGAATCAGTGATTTATCAAGAAATTCTTGAAGAAGGTGAGGCCAAAGGTGAAGCTAAAGGTATAGCCAAAGGTATAGTCAAAGGTGAAGCTAAAGGTGAAGCTAGAGGTAAGGCTGAAACAGCAAGAAAGGTGGCTTTAAATTTGTTGGGAATTGGTATGAGTTTAGAACAAGTTGCTCAAGTTACTGAATTATCTATTGAACAGGTTCGGGTTTTGCAACAGGAGATTGAATCATAAAATTATGCGCGAATCAGTGATTTATCAAGAAATTCTTGAGGAAGGTAAAGCTAAAGGTATGGCCAAAGGTATGGCTGAGGGTAAGGCCAAAGGTATGGCGGAAACAGCAAAAAAGATAGCTTTAAATTTGTTAGGAATTGGTATAAGTTTAGAACAAGTTGCTCAAGTTACTGAATTGTCTATTGAACAGGTTCGGGTTTTGCAACAGGAGATTATTTAGGCTGAATTAAATATCTTTCAGAACCCAGATTTCTTTAAGGAGTCGGGGTTTTTTGTTGGGTTTAAATTAAGTTAACAGCCTGTAATGGTAAAACCTGCCCAATAATAAGGATTTGCATATAGTTTTTGCTGTTTCTCCGCAATAGACATTGATGGTATAGCTGCAATATATGGGCGGATAAATGGACGTAATGGTACTTCTTCTCTGGGTAGTTTGGGGAAGATTAATTTATAAATTCTCTCTAGTTTGGCAAATGTTAAATTAGATAACCATTTTTGAGATTTTTTTAATGCCAGTGCTGGTGGTTTCCCTTTTTTTAGTTGCCAATAAAAATAAATCATAAAAAAGCCGCTGGAGTTGTCGGGTACAGTCCATAGTGTACTAATGACGGTGTTTACTCCTTGGGCAAGAAAGGCACTGACTAAACCTACATATTCCGCCGTGATGGTTTGTTGGTTGGTAATGGCTGTTTCACAAGCGGAAAGGGTGACAAGTTGATATTTATTTAAGTTGGGAATATTGTAAATTTCTTCTAGTGTTAATAAGTCTTTGCCGCTTAATGCTAAGGCAGATTTTTGGGGATTGTTAAAGTTATAAAAACCATGTCCGGTGAAGTGCAGAATACCGTAATTATTTTGCAAAGCGTTGATAACTTCTTGATTGGTGGCTTGGTTTTGGGCGAGTTGTTGAGAAATTGGGAATAGTTGATTGATGGCGGCTGATTCTATTTCTGCGTATGGTAAGCTACCGTAGCCTTCATGATTGGGGTTTTCGATGCTGAGTATGGGTAATTGATGAATTGGGGTAGGGTTGGGGTTGAATTTTTTTAAGTTAATCCCTATTTGGGCGCTGGGTAAATAGGTGATGGTGAAGTTATCAGGAAATGTTGCATGGAGTGGGAATAGGTGTAAGTCGCGGTGAGGTATTAAAATTAGGTTTTGGATGGAGTTGGATTCTTGATCATTGATGATGTTGACAATGGCGGCTATGTCGAGAATTTCCCTGAGTTGTTGCAGTTTTGAGGGTAGGTGATCTCGCCAAGTGGGTTGTGCTTCTGGGAGGGAATCTTTGCCTTTGCGGTGTTTGCTGTATTCTTCATTCCAGGTTTTTGTCCAGGTTTCAAATTGCTGTAAGTGTTGGCTGGAGGTTTGCAGAATAACGGGTGGTTTGTTCTCGGTGAGGATGAATGTGTGGAGGGCGTAGGGGCTGAGATGCCAGTAAACTATGGCTGTGGTGGGATTGAGGAGTTGTTGGATTTGGGCTAGTTTGGGTTGATGAGGTTTGGAAGTTGAATCTTCAGGTAAATTAGGTAACAGCCAACCTAAACAGGCGTTTTTGCCTTCTTCTGCTAACTCTAAGGCTGCACACCAGTTACCAGACTGCACGGCTAAATCAACAGTGAATTGTTGAAAACTTACAAATTTTAAGGTTAGTTGTTTTTTCTGGGTTGGGTTTTGAGATTCATCTAACAAGCGCCTCAATAAGTCTGTTCCTAGTCTTTTCAGTTCTTGTGCTTCTGTGGTTTTGCCCAAATGCAAATGGACGCGAATTAAGTCTCGTAAAACCTCAAGGCGCAATTGGGGAAAATCTGCCACTGTCAGGAATTTGAGGGACTCGTTATAACTTTTAACGGCTTTGCGGTAATAGGTGCGGGGGTGGCGTTGGCTTAAACCTTGGAAATAGTGAGCATTACCAATTGCCTGATGTAATAAACCTTGAGCTTCTGGTTGGGGACAATATTTCAACCCTTCTTCATAACTTGCTAATTTACCATCATAGCCACGCTGGTTGAGATCGGGATTTCTTCTGGCTACAGCACTCAATAAACTCAGGTAGGGATCGCAATTCCTTGATTGTCCGGCTGCAATGCCCCGGTTGTGCCAAGTTTGGTGGTAATCA
This sequence comes from Anabaena sp. UHCC 0204, assembly GCF_009711975.1. Classification (GTDB taxonomy): domain Bacteria; phylum Cyanobacteriota; class Cyanobacteriia; order Cyanobacteriales; family Nostocaceae; genus Dolichospermum. The sequence goes on along the minus strand of NZ_VIKW01000014.1, from coordinate 50,495 downwards.
GGTTTAAATTGAAGAGCTTGGTCGTATGATGCGATCGCTTCTTCATCTCTCTCTAAATTACTCAGCGCAGCACCCCGGTTGTGCCAAGCATAGTGGTAGTCAGGTTGGAGATTTAGAGCTTTGTCAAAAGACGCAATCGCTTCTTCATATCTCTCTAAATTACCCAGCACAACACCTCTTTCAGACCAAGCATGGTAGTAGTCAGATTTAAACTGCACAGATTGATCAAAGGATATAATCGCTTCTTCATATCTCCCTAAATCTCTCAGTGCAATACCCTGGTTGTACCAAGCATAGTGGTAGTCAATTTGGAAATATAGAGCTTTGTCAAAGGACGCAATCGCTTCTTCATATCTCCCTAAATTTCTCAGCGCGATACCTCGTCCGTTCCAAGTATAGTGGTCATCATGTTGGAAATATAGAGCTTTGTCAAAGGAGACAATCGCTTCTTCATATCTCCCTAAATCACTCAGCGCAGCACCCCGGTTGTGCCAAGCATGGTGGTATTCAGGTTGGATATCTAGAGCTTTCTCAAAGGAGGCGATCGCTTCTTCATATCTCCCTAAATCTCTCAGCGCAATACCCTGGTTGTACCAAGTTTGGTAGAAGTCAGGTTGGAAATATAGAGCTTTGTCAAAGGAGGCGATCGCCTCTTCATTTCTTCCTAAATTCCCCAACGCAGCACCCCGGTTGTCCCAAGCTTGGTGGTCATCAGGTTTAAATTGGAGAACTTGGTCATAGGAGGCAAGAGCAGCTTCAAAATCCCCCGTCATCAATTGCTCATTACCACGATTTAACCAAGTTTCTGCTTCTCCAACTTCCGTTATTTCTTCGCTTGCAGATGGGATAACAACATCATTCGTTTCCTCTGGTTGCAACTGCACCCCAATCTGATAAGCCACCTCACCTAAATCCATCCCCAAATCACGCAACTGTACCAAACGCCTACCTAACTCCTGATTGGGCGCATCAGCAACTAATAACCTTTCCCCAAACCCCCGCAACCAAATAATTAACTCAGCCTCAGTCACACCATTGACAGCTAATAACCCCTTGACTCCTCCCCTGGTCAACCCCTGTTCAACCTTAGCCAACAACCGGAAAAATAAAGCCTCATACTCAGCATCAGTTAATCGTCGCGCTGGTTTTACTTCCACAGGTGCAGAAGTGGGTTTTTTCATAAATACACGCCGCCAAAACCTTTTGATCCACTGCCAAATCCGTCTGAGCATGGTTGCTAACTCACATCGCTACAAAACATTTTAGCAACTTCCGTACATTTGAATACGATAACATTATATTCAGTGTATTTACTATTCAGGATTTCCCAAAAATGTCAAAACAGCAAGGTAAGAAAATTGCACCTATACCAATGTCTAACAATGTTAGCGTGGTTGATTTGATTGATACCTATTTTACTGCTTACAACTCAGCCCGGTTGAGGGAAGCCTGTCAACTGCTGACTAAGGATGTGTTTCAAGAGGGTGTAACTGTCGGGGTTAGTCTTTCCGGGGCGATGACACCGGCAGGTTTTGGCGTTTCTGCTTTTGCGCCTTTAATTCGCAATGGTTTTATTGACTGGATGATTAGCACCGGTGCGAATCTTTACCATGATATGCACTATGGTTTAGGTTTTGAACTATTTGCTGGTAGTCCCTTTTTAGATGATGTCAAATTGCGGGAAGAAGGAACTATCAGAATTTATGACATTATTTTTGGTTACGACGTACTGCTAGAAACCGACGCTTTTATTCGCAAAGTTCTCCAAGCAGAACCTTTCCAAAAACGCATGGGAACGGCTGAATTTCATTATCTGTTAGGTAAATGTGTGTGGGAAGTAGAAAAGCAATTAGGTGTCAAAAATTCTTGCTTATTAGCCACAGCTTATGAATGTGGCGTACCTATTTATACTTCTTCGCCTGGTGATAGTTCTATTGGGATGAATGTCGCAGCTTTGGCTTTAGAAGGTTCAAAGTTGGTATTAGATCCCGCTATTGACGTAAATGAAACAGCAGCGATCGCCTATAGTGCGCGAGAAACTGACGGTAAAAGTGCAGCGGTAATTATTGGTGGTGGCAGTCCTAAGAACTTTTTATTACAAACACAACCGCAAATTCACGAGGTATTAGGGCTAGAAGAACGGGGACATGATTTCTTTATCCAGTTTACTGATGCTCGTCCTGATACAGGTGGCTTATCAGGTGCGACTCCAGCCGAAGCTGTAAGTTGGGGTAAAATTGACCCTGATGAGTTACCTAGCGCAATTGTGTGTTATACTGACAGTACGATCGCTTTGCCTTTGGTGACAGCTTACGTTCTTAATCAATGTCCACCCCGTCCCCTCAAGCGTTTATATGACAGACGCGAAGCTTTATTAGATACTTTGCAAAAAGATTATCTAGCAGCTAAAGACAAGCCAGTAAGTGAAAGTAGTCAAGAAAAAGTAGCTACTTATCCCTGCGGCACACCAGTTAAAAAGTAGTTCACGACTTACACAAAACATCTCAAAAGTAGGGGTAATTCATGAATTACCCCTACAAAAAAGTTAGGTTTTTGGTGAAATCCTCAGAAGTTTATCAGATTTTAGCTATCACCATTACCAAATCGCTTAATCAAATCCTCCGGACGAAGATTAGAAATAAATTCACGGAAGGCTTCCTGTTCAGCTTCATCAGCATCACGATCTACGGGAATAGAAGCATCAGCGACTACTTCTTCCATGACCCAAATAGGAGTATTTGTGCGGAGAGCAATGGCGATCGCATCACTAGGACGAGCATCAATTTCCTTTTTGACATCACCTTGTTGCAGGATCAACGCAGCATAAAAAGTATCTTTTTGGAGAGTATGAATAATAACTCGATCTAAAGTCATATTCCATGCTTCCAGAATATTCACGATGAGGTCATGAGTTAAAGGTCTAGGAGGCTTTTGATTTTCCATTGCCCCCATAATTGCCCTAGCTTGTTCCTGGCCTATGTAAATTGGCAAAGCGCGACGATCTGAACCATCCTTCAGAAGTACAATCGGGCTGCGGGTGATCGCATCTAATGCTATACCAGCGACTTTCATTTCTATCATTTGGTTCAGCCTCTAAAATTCTTTAATCGCTTGGAACTATGTAGCAGATAGTACAGTTTCTCAGTTCTTTCTGGGACAGAAATTAACATAGGTCTTTTCTTGTCTATAATGCTTCTCTTAAACTCCGATAGCGTAGCGTGGCATCAGCCATATTGTTGGTAAATGACAGAATTAACTTAACTCAAGACTGAAATTTGAGGTTTATCTATTCTTCATATTTTATCCTTCATCCTGCTTTCACCTTCTCCTTCAAGTATGCCTTGAGATTGATGCTAATGTATTAATATTCATTTACCAAATAAGGAAAGAAATTAAATTCAGAAGCTTTACATTTTCTCCTGGAATTATTAGTTGATTTCCGCCAGAATTAGGCAATAAATAGATTTACTTTTGCAAAAGCTGTGTTTACAGGATTAATTCAAGGTTTGGGAACCATAAAACCCTTAGAAGCAGATTCTTGGCAGATTAATTATATTAGTCAGCCAGAGATGATCATTCAAGACTTAGCCTATGGTGATAGTGTGTCCGTAGATGGGGTATGTTTGACAGTTGAAGAAATATTAAGAGATGGGTTTATCGCCACCGCGTCACCAGAAACCCTCCGCCGCACTACATTAGGCAAAGAAGAAACTCAACAAAGATATGTGAATCTAGAAACATCGCTGCGGGTAGGTGGTAAAGTCGGCGGTCATTTTGTTATGGGTCATGTAGATGGAATTGGTCAGCTAATCACATCTGAACAAACTGCTACTTCGTGGGAAATGAAATTTGTTGCCCCAAAAGCGATCGCCCGCTATATAGTCCCTAAAGGTAGCATTGCTGTCAATGGTATTAGTCTGACTGTAGCTGACTATCACTCAGAGTCATCTCAGTTTACAGTTGCCGTCATCCCCTTGACATATAGCGAAACTAATCTTAGTCATTTAATCGCTGGTAGTTGGGTAAATTTAGAAGGAGACATCCTTGGTAAATATGTAGAAAAATTCCTAACGCCTGAAAATCATCATCAACAAGAGGAAATTACAAATGCCTTTTTAGCGGAAAATGGGTATTTATAGAGGGGGAAGGTGACAGGTTACAGGTGACAGGTGACAGAGAAGAGGCAGGGGCAGGGAGCAGGGGGGCAGGGGAGCAGGGGAGCAGAAATAAGTTTCCCAATCACCAACCCTTCAGCTACGCTCAGGGCAAGTCACCAATCCCCTATCACCAATCCCCTATCCCTAAATTACTGAGCTTGTGCTGTTCTTCTATCTTGTGTAGTTTGAACTAACTGGCTCAGGCCGCCTTGTAACTGTACACCTGGATCAACAGCAACCCATCCATTTTGGGTGAGGTGACGGACTTCAAAGTGCAGGTGAGGTCCAGTGGAGTTACCAGTGCTACCAACTCGGCCAATGACAGTTCCAGGTTCTACCCATTGACCGGGTTGAACAAGAATTTCTGACATATGTCCGTAGAGACTTTGTTGAGCAGAACTGTGATTGATAATTACAGTCAAACCATAACCACCTAACCAGTTAGCTGTTTCTACTTGACCTTTAGACGCTGCTAAAATTGGTGTTCCTGTGGGCGCACCTATATCTGTACCAGCGTGGAAACGGCGATCGCCTGTGATAGGATGAATCCGCCAGCCAAATAAAGAAGTAATTGGTGCAGCAGCAGCTAGTGGAAATACCATTCCCGAACCACCACCACGATAAGCAAGAGTATTAGTATAAGGAACTTGCGGTAATACTGATGCTAGAGAGAAGTCATAAGACACCATACTAGGACGGGGGGCAAAATTACCCTCAATCATCGGTGCTGGTAAACTACCTAATTGTGGAGCAATAGGAGTAGCATTCACAGTTGTAGTGCTAAATTCTCTAGGACTAGGAACAAAGCGATTAGCATTATAAGCAGCCTTTGTATGACTGTTAGTATTAGCTCTGGAAACCTGCCAATTATTTTGACTAACTTTACTAACACTACGAGCAACAGCCCCAGCAACACTATTATCCTGCTTTCTGTTTGCAGTTATAGTTGGTGCGTCTAATTTTCTTTGAGGGGAAACTGGAGATAATTTAGCAGTTTCACTTTTTTTCAGCCAAGTCGGTGATGATTCTTTCGACTTAGCCACATTAGGAGTCTGAGTAGTTTTAGCGCAACCACTTCCAGCACTTTGTCCGGCTGCTACAGTTGCCTGACAACCACTAGAACGTTCTGTAACGATGACAGAACTAGGTGGTTCATAGTTACCTGTGGCTGTATTTTTGTAATCGGTAGGATCAATATAAGCGTTGTTATAATCCTTAGTGTTATTCCCTGTTTTCTTAGCAGTATTTTGGGAATTATTAACTGGTTGGGCAACTTCGGGAAGTTTTTTGATTACTGAGTCAGCTTCATTGACACTAGCGGTAGGTTGAGTATTTTCAACTTTAGGTTTTGTGATTCTGACACTAGCGGTAGGTTGGGTATTTTCAACTTTGGGTTTTGTGATTCTAACACTAGCGGTAGGTTGAGTATTTTTAACCTTGGGTTTTGTGATTCTGACACTAGCAGGAAGTTGATTATTTTCAACTTTAGATTTTGAATCTTTAACAACTTCTCTTGCTTCCGAAACATTTTTATTATTTAGCCTCTTTTTCAGCCTCACTTGTCGTTCTGAAAAATCTGGTTGTGACTTTACTGTTTCTGGAATCACAATTTCTTTCTGGACTGGATTTTTAACTGCTGTTGGTTGGGAATTCTCAATAGTGGGGACAATGTTATCTATTGATGAAGTTTCCGATTGAGCAACTACAAAACCGCTACCGAGAAGACTAAAGCTACTTAACAAACAGAGGCTTTGTGCTGGTAGTCTAGAAGCAAAGCGTTTACTCATACCACCGTAGTAAAAATTTTTATGGGCAGATTTATGGCGCTGCGTCATTTGTTCTCTTTTGTTGTGTGTAATCAGTCTAAAGAAATAATGTCATTCAATTTTAGATTTTAGATTTTGGATTTTAGATTAACTCTAATCTCAAATCTCAAATCCAGAATTGCTTCAGCTAGTGGTTTACCTGTTCATGCAGTGACATTTTTAACAAAAAAAATCATAAAACAGAAGATTGACGATAACCCAAACTGATTGTACCTGGTTGGCAAGAAATTTCTGGTGTTACCGCTGCTTTTAAATCATCATTTGTCATTTTTAACCGGAGATTACCCTCTTGAGTTACTCCCACCACTGTACCTAAAAAATTATTGACATAAACTTGATCACCCATATTTGTGAGTACATCAAGATAGCGCGACAAGAGGATGTTTATTCCTTCTGTCTGTAGACACTCGATACCGGACTTAATTCCTATTAAAACTTGTGAGGTTAGCATTTCCAGGTGATTAATCATGTGATAATTCTGGGAATTTTGCCATATTTGCAGATTAATTCCGGTTTCTGGAACTGAGTTTGCCCAATTAATACCAACACCAATAACGGCTTGAGTGATTTGTCCTTTATTGACTTTTGTTTCAGTCAAAATGCCGCCTAGTTTGCGACCATCTAATACTAAATCATTTGGCCATTTTATGCCTACAGGTATACCACATTTTTGAAACTGTGCTGTAATTCCCCAAGCAGTGGCTAATGTGAGTTGATAACTATTGGTAGCTGCTAGTTGAGGCACTATGGACATCGAAAGATATAGACCACCAGTAGAAGATAGCCATTGACGACCCCATTGCCCCCGTCCAGCGGTTTGCTGAGTGGCTATAACTACAGAGTTGGTTTTTTCTGTTTGGTCAATTAGTTGCCACAGGGTTTGATTTGTGGAGGATACAGTGTTAAAAATATGTAGAGAAAATGGTAAATCTTGATGCTTATATTCTGCTTTCAAGCTATCTACCAAAAGTTGCTGATTAAATTCCACCGCAGTTCCCCATTGTTCAAAATTTTTTGGCAAATCTTTTTTGGCTGTTGTTCAAGTTAGTATTGATGGAAAGTTGTTAATTTTCTGTTTAGGTTTGGTTAAAGATGCACACTTGGCACTGGCACAATTGGGAAGGTCTACCTTACCTGACTTGTAATCTTCTAAAACCCTGGTCTCATGGTTTTTTTACCCAACAGTTTTGGCCGCGTCTACCAAATGAGCTAACTCAAGCACTTCAACCAGCGGCTTCAGCTTATCGCTTAAAACAGGTACATGGCAATACTGTTTTGACTCCTCAAGAGGTTGATGATCATGTCAATACCAGTGATGATGATTTGGCGTTGGCAGATGGTTTAATTAGTCAGCAACCTTTACAAGCTGTGTGGGTGGCTTCTGCTGATTGTACACCTGTGTTGATTGGGGATGTGAAAACTGGACAGGTGGCGGCTTTACACGCTGGTTGGCGGGGAACAGCGGCAAAGATTATTCCGGAAGCTATCATGAGAATGCGATCGCACGGTAGTAGTCTAGCAGATTTGCGGGTGGCGATGGGTCCGGCTATTGCTGGGGAAGTTTATCAGGTTTCTGTGGAAGTGGCTGCGGAAATTGGCAGCAGCATTATACCAGATGATGACTTGGAAAAAATTGTTGATACGTTACATGATTTGCCCAATTCACCTTTACTTAGGGATATAGAACCAGGTAAGGTACGTTTAGATGTGCGTCGGGTGAATGTTTTACAGTTGGAGCAATTAGGAATTAGTTTAGAACAAATTGCGATCGCTCCTTATTGTACTTTCCAAACTCCAGAACATTTCTTTTCTTATCGTCGAGAAAGGGAAAAAAAGGTGCAATGGTCAGGAATTGTCAGTGGAAGTAAATAATAACAGCACATTTTTAGGTTTGGTTAATATAATTCGGTTGTTGAATTTCAGCAACCTATCCCCAAATAATTTCCATATTTAAAATAAACCCCGGTAAAATATCTGCACCCGATAATTCTTGGGGAAAGTCTAAAATTTCCACGGGTTTTCCAAGACGATAAATTTCCACTTGACGCATTTTCCGATTAATTAACCAACCTAATTTAACTCCGTTATTGATATATTCCTGCATTTTTGTTCGCGTTTCTTGCAAACTATCGCTGGGTGACATTAATTCTAAAACAAAATCTGGGGCAATTGGTGAAAATTTTTCTTGTTCTTCTGATGTAAGTTTATCCCATCTCTCTTTTTTGATCCAAGCAACATCAGGAGAAAGATTTGCACCATTGGGAAGTTTAAAACAGGTGGAAGAATCGAAACAAACGCCTAGTTTAGTTTGACGATTCCAAATAGCAAAATCTGTTGAAATTTCAGCATTTTGATTTCCTGCTATTCCTCCTGTATTTGATATTATCAATAATTTTCCGTCTGTATTGCGTTCAAATTTGACTTCAGGATTTTCTCGACAGAGTTGATAAAATTGGTTGTCGGTAAGTTGGATAATGGGGTTTAAGTTGACGGTGATAGCTGTCATGATGAACCTCCTTGGGGATGATATCAACCTTAACTAAATTACTAAATTATTAGGGAATTTTGTTTAGTTAAAAATAGTGCTGTCCATACGTCAAAAAATGGATTTACAACCAAGATTTAACTGAAAATGCTCTGACTTGTATAATTCGCTGAAAATCACTGTCAGATGATACAATAGTAAGGTTGTGTTGTAGAGCTACAGCAGCAATCCAGATATCATTTTCATCAAAACCTAAATTAGTAATTTTTGTTTTTCTCCGCTTGCTTTTTTCCTTCGGTGCAAATTGATTAAATAAGGATGCTTTTAATTCTCCGTAGAGATTAGCAGTAATTTCATCAATATTATAAATATATATACCATTAAGAAATCGATGAACAAGGTCTAAGTTAGCTTCGGTGTGTTGAGAACGTTTTGCCATATCTACTAGTTCTCCTTGAACAATGACACAGGTTGCAACTAAGGAATTTTCCACTTCAGCTAAATGATGAAGTACATTTTCATCACCAAGAATTGCGCGGCTACAATGATTTGTATCTAACAGGTACATTATTCAAATGGGTTATTATCATCAAATTTGGCTTTACCACGAGTATCATAAACTAACTGGAGACAATTTTGTAAATCATCACCTTCCCATTTACCAATTGTTTTCAAGTGTTCTAGGAGTGACCGTCCTGTGGAATTTTCTGAACTTTGAGTAATATCTGGTAGTTGTGACTTGGTTTGTATTTGAGTCTCCTTTGTTTTCAGAAAGCATAAAAAATCTAGGGTTTCAGCCAGAATAGTATCTGGGGTGGATTCAATTTCTTTGATAAGTAGTTCTTTGAGAGTCATTTTGGATATCTCCTTCAATGAATAATAAATATGATACAGCCAAAAATGAAAGAAAAGAATTGTTAATTAATAAGTATTAATATTTAAATTGGTTGTGGTAGAATATCTTCATTTTCAATAGTACAACCGTTTATTACTTATTAGCTAATCAAGAACTCAAAGCTTCCTTTAACAAATTCCGATGCAAAAAAGCCCCATTTATCAAAGATTGAATTTTCTCAGATGACAAAGATTGACCATTATAATAATAATCAATCCAAGTTTTACTAATTAAATCAACATCATCTGGTAAATCCTTTAAATCCCAACCAGGTATTTCTAAATCTTCCATTAACTGATTTACTTTTGGATCATAACTCAAAGCAAAACAACGAGAACCTTCACTTGCTGCCATAATTAAACTATGTAGCCGCATTCCTATGGACAGTTCCACACCGCGAAATACACCTTTTAAAATTTGTGGATCTTCCGAACAAAGGATTTTACTAACGTCTTTTAATTGAGTTTGAATTTTTTCAGCAATTCCTAAATCTTCGCTTTTTTGAAATGGTAATAATAAAATAAAAGCTTGAGTTTCTTTCTGTAAATTAACTATAGCTTGAGTTAAAATTGTTAACCTTTTGTCTGTCAATTGAGGATGATTTCTTAAAGTCACCGCAATTCTCGGTTTTGGTAAATCTACTAACTCTGGTACTGGCTTCGACTCCAACGCCCAAACCGGGTCAGGTGCAAGGATATGGGGTATACTCCAACTTGATAATAAACTAGAACTAGAGCGATCGCGCACACTCACTTGACTACAACCTGCAAAATTCCTATGAGCTAAAAACCGAGTTGGAGAACGCAACAAAGGACCTATACCCTGTCCCCAAGCCACAGTTTTTAAACCCATAACTTGAGCTAAAGCCATTAATCCCCCATAATAAAAGGGACTAATAACACTAGTCGCATCTTGAATTAAACTTCCCCCACCCCAAACAAAAGCATCACAGGAACGCAAAGCTTTAATTACCTGTAAAAACGCCATGCGATTGTAACATTCCACACCATAATGCTGATGAGTGTCTTCAGGATTTCCAGAAAGCACTACAGGAGTGACATCAGGTGGTAGCATTTGCAGAAGTGTGGCTAATAAAGCTTCATCACCACCATTACCCTTACCGTAATACCCAGACAATAAAACCCGCATCTTGACCATTTTGAATTTTGAAGTTTGAATTAATTATGCACGCCCTTTCGATTCCCACCTGGATAATTCATATTTCTAGCGTCATTGAGTGGATAGCCGCAATTTGGCTAATCTGGATATACGGTGAACTTACCAAAAATCGTAGTTGGTGGGGATTATCCTTTGCCATGTTACCAGCTTTGATCAGTGCGATGTGTGCTTGCACTTGGCATTATTTCGACAATTCCGAATCTCTAGAATGGTTAGTCACCCTCCAAGCTACCATGACATTAGTTGGTAACTTTACTCTTTGGGCAGCAGCTTATCTAATTTGGCGTTCTACAAAGCCTGCAACCACTATTGAAGCACAATCTATCAAATCAGAACAATGATATCAAAAGAAACCCTGTTTGCCCTTTCTCTCTTTCCCTATTTGGGTTTCTTGTGGTTTATCAGCCGTAGTCCGCAAATGCCACGTTTAGCCCTATATGGATTTTACGGTACATTGGTATTTGTTGCTGTCACAATCCCCGCCGGCATCTATGCCAAAGTGCAGTATGGAGAACAATTAGCCAATATAGACTGGTTACATGGCGGTGCAGAAGTCTTTTTAACTCTTTCTAACATTTTGCTAGTTTTAGGTTTTCGCCAAGCAGTACAGGAATTAAGGAATAATTGACAATTGACAATTAACAATTACCAATTAACAATTATGGAAGTAATACCCGCAATTGATTTACTAGAAGGTCGCTGTGTGCGACTATATAAAGGAGACTACGAGCGATCGCAAGTATTCAGCGAAAATCCCGTTGAAGTTGCGAAAATGTGGGCAGACCAAGGCGCGACAAGATTACATCTAGTTGATTTAGACGGCGCGAAAGCTGGGAAAATAGTTAATTTAGCAGCAATTGAAGCGATTAGAAATAATCTTTCTATTCCCATTGAAGTTGGGGGTGGATTGCGCGATCGCTCAAGTGTTGTACAATTATTTAATCTGGGTGTAAATTGGGCAATTCTCGGCACTGTCGCTGTCGAACAACCCCAATTAGTCCAAGAACTCTGTCAAGAATTTCCCCAACAAATTATTATTGGCATAGATGCCCGTAACGGCTTAGTTGCAACTCGTGGTTGGTTAGAAACATCAGCAGTATTAGCCACCCAACTAGCTGTACAAATGCAAGAATTAGGTGCAGCAGCCATAATTTACACAGATATCAACCGTGACGGCACACTAGAAGGACCTAACTTAGACGCATTACGAGAACTCGCAGCGGCAATTTCCATACCCGTAATTGCTTCCGGTGGAGTAAGTTCCGTCACCGATTTGTTAAGTTTATTAGCTTTAGAACCCCAAGGTGTCACAGGTGTGATAGTCGGTAAAGCCTTGTATACGGGTGATATTATCCTCAAAGAAGGATTACAAGCTATTGGACCAGGAAGAATTCAAGATATTCCCCCCAATTTAGGTCTTTCTAGCTTTGCTTAAAATGAAATTAATCTCATAAATGGAGATTTTAAGCCTGAACTGGACTGTATTCTGTTTTGTAGTTTTCTGCTTCTATCCGTGTTAAACCAGCCTGATATTGGGCTTCACGATTTAACCAAAATGCTGCCGTACTACCCAAAATCCTTTCTAGTTTCAGTGCTATTTCTTCATTTATAGCTGCTTTACCATTGATAAGTAAACTAACGTGATTAGCAGCGAAGCCTAACTGCTCTGCTAGTTGTGCTTCTGTCCAATTAAGCTCTTCTAATAAATCAGCAATAGTGTCACCAGGAGGAGATACCCAATCTGGCGTAAAGGAACGGTTTATTTCAATCATGGTAATCCCCAATGAAAACAATACAAATAGCAGTAACTTGTGACCAATCAATGCTTCCATCTTCATGCAAGGGAATGGGGTTATTATTGGGTCTAAATACCAACCTTTTACCACCTTCTAGGTTCACTGCAAACTCACCTATTCTATCTCCTTTCAAAGGATGAGGATGACCTGTAATTAGTTCTTTAACGCAACTAACAGCAGCAAAATCAGCCAACCTAGCCTTCAATTTCTTGACACACTTTGCACCTAATTTTCTTTCCGCTAAGTTTTGTTCCTCACATAGTTTTTGCAGTTTCCCGTCAGCGAAGATGATTTCCATGCCTTAGTAGACTAATATAAGTTTACCATTTTGGTAAATAAATTTGTTTTTTTTTCAAAATAAATATTATATCATATCCTACATTATTTGAATATCAGATACATTATTAAATGAGTGTAATTATGAGCCGAAAAAATGTCAAAAGAATCACAACAAAAACGGGTAGTAGTAGTTGGTGCTGGTTGGGCTGGTTTAGGGGCTACCTACCATTTAGCAAAACAAGGTTATGAAGTCACATTACTAGAAGCAGGACAATATCCTGGTGGGTTAGTAGCAGGTTGGCAAACAGCCGCAGGTAAATCTGTAGAAGCCGGTATTCATGGCTTTTGGTATCCTTACAGAAATATTTTTGCTCTTATTAATGAATTGGGAATTAGTCCTTTTACAACTTGGACTCGTTCCGCACAATATTCTCCCGCAGGTTTGGAAGTAGAATCTCCGATTTTCCAAGATTTACCCAGACTTCCCACACCTTTAGGAACTTTTATATATCCTCAATTTCAAAGATTACCATTAATTGACCGTTTGAGCGCCTTACCATTACTTTACAGTTTGATTGATTTTGATAATTCAGATCAGGCTTGGAAACGTTACGATTATATTACAGCCCGTGAATTATTCAAAACTTTTGGTGTTTCTGCCAGACTCTATAAAGAAGCTTTTGAACCAATGTTATTAGTGGGATTATTTGCCCCTGGTGAACAATGTTCAGCCGCTGCAACTTTAGGAATGTTATACTATTTTATTCTGGCACATCAACCGGATTTTGATGTAGTTTGGTGTCGCGGTACTGTGGGAGAAAAAATATTTCGTCCGTGGGTACAACAAATAGAAAAGTTAGGTGCAAGAGTTCTATCTAAACATAAAGTTACAGATGTAATTATAGATAGTAATGAATGTGTTAAAGGTGTAGTTTGTGGTGATGAAATTTTTGATGCTGACGCTGTAATCTTTGCCGTCGGTGTCACAGGAATGAAAAAGATTGTTTCTAGTAGTCCTAGTTTACAAAATCGAGCAGAATTTAGAAACTTAAATAATTTAGGGGCAGTTGATGTTTTAGCAACTCGGTTATGGTTTGATAGAAAAATAGATATTCCTCGTCCTTCCAATGCTTGTTTTGGTTTTGATGATTCTACAGGGTGGACATTTTTTGATTTGAATGCTTTACATGATGAATTTAAAAATGAACCAGGAACAGTCATAGAAGTTGATTTTTATCATGCAAATCAATTTCTACATTTAAGCGATCGCGAAATTGTGCAGATAGTTCAAAGTTATTTAACAAAATGTATTCCCGGATTTAGCGAAGCCAAAGTCATAGATAGTAGCGTCATTCGTTTAGCAAATGCAGTTACACATTTTGCCCCTGGTAGTTATCGTTATCTGTTACGAGCTAGGACAAGTTTACAAAATCTGTTTATGAGTGGAGATTGGATTATTAACCGTCATGGTTCATGGTCACAAGAAAAGGCTTATGTAACTGGTTTAGAATCTGCAAATTTAGCTATTTCTTATTTACAACAGGGGAAAAAAGCCAATATTTTACCTGTAGAAGCAGACGAAAATCATATCCAAGTTGCCAGAAACGTCAATCAAGTAGTTCGTAATATAGGTAAATCTATTTTACCTAACTTTTGGTTGCCATAAAGCCAGAATTAGTAGGCTGGGTTGACACAAGGAAAACCAACATTATTATAGCGTTTTCCAGTCTACTAAAGTGCAAATTTATCTGCGTTTATCCGCGTTCATCATCTTCTATCTGCGGTTAATTCTTTCTTGCTGTACCTGATGCTATAATCCTTTTGTTGGGTTGCGCTGTCGTTTAACCCAACCTACATAACTTAACTTTTGTTTCTGCCGTCTAAACCTTTTTGTACCCAATTTAAACATTCATAGGATGATGAAAATAATTTAGGTGCGGCAATATTAGTTAATGATTCAGGTGCATAATGGTCATAATAACATCTACCATTTTTTTGATAAACAATAATTAGATTATGCCGATAAATATAGCGGGATTTGAAAAAATCACCTTGACTAACAAAGTCTATATTTAGATCAATATGTTCCTTAGCAATATCAAGAATACTGATAATAGTATTACCATACATTGTTGCTGGATTTTCTGAAGCATGAAATCTGCTTTTATGTCCAACTTCCGCTAATAACTTGTATGAATAAATTTCGTAATCATCAACTTTGCCATAAACAAAAGGAATAATTAAATATCCTTTATACGAGACAGAACTTTCATAAATAAGCCGATTCATTTAAATCTCCTTAGTGGCTAATTATAACATTTCCTAGTCTACTGAGATACAAATTTATCTATGGTTAACTCCTTCTTGGTGTACCTTACTTAGACCGAAATCGCTATTTTATTAGGACTTACGCAAAACAGAACGGAAGTAGGGGTAATTCATGAATTATCCCTACGCAAGAATAAGGTTTTGAGTTCAATCTTGCGTAAGTCCTATTTATAAATAAATCATGTAAATTACTACCATAAACTCAGTTGCTGAGGAGATTGTTGTAAATTATTCCCAGGAAGAGGTGGAACTAATATACCACTTTCTTCTAATAGCTGTTGGAAATAACGAGCATTATTAGGAGACATATCTTCTATGGGACAATGCACAAAGAAATAGATTTTTATTCCTGCTTGCAACCATTGTTGAATTTGTTTAACCCACTCTTCCATAAATTTTTGATTCATTGATAACTGTGGATGCGAGATAAAGCGAACCAAAGTAAAAGGTGCAGTTACACTAAAATGCAAAGGTAATTTTGGTTTACGTCGTTCTGATAGTAATTGTGGGTCATCCTCTCCAGTATAAATTGGGCGTGAATCCAATAATACCCTACCTACGCACAATTTCTCTAATAATGCTGTCAAATTACTAGCATGAGGTTCTTGAAACCACTCAATATGTCTAACTTCTAATGCTAAAGGTGTCTGTGTGCGCCGCCAAGCTGTCAAAAAGGCTGTCAAATCGTCCAGTAAAGCCGGAGAATAGCTAGGAGGAAGTTGGGCAAAGAGGGGACCTAAATGTGTACCTAAAGGGCGCATTTGCTCCAAAAAAGCCAAAGCTGCGGGGATTTGGGGTTGTAGTAATTTTTGGTGGGTAATATTTTTAGGTAATTTCAGGCAAAATTCAAACCCCAGTGGTGTTTCTGTAGCCCAACGGGTAACGGTTTCTGAGTTAGGTACAGCATAGAAAGTGGTATTTCCTTCTACAGTAGTAAAACGGCGACTGTAAAGATTTAAAAAGTCAGCATTGCGAGTTCCTGGGGGATAAAGTTCACCCACCCAACCCTTATAAGCCCAAACTGCACACCCGATATAAAAGTTCACAAAATAATTGGCTTTGATATGTTCTATTCAATTGTACAAGTAAGTAAAAAATATTGATTCTTGCTAGTATTATATAAAGATTATACTTATTCAATAAATTAGTAAATTTATGCCAAGGAAAGAACAGGGTTGGGTGACATTTCAAACATCTGAAGAAGAACGCAAAATTTTAGAAGAATTTTGTCAAAACTCCCAGCGTACTAAAACTGAAATTCTGCGGGAATTAGTGCGGGGACTTAATAAATATTCATCACCACCAATATCACTATCAACTCCAGAGGAGAAAGCAGAGATTAATACTCCTGAATTTGAAATTCTTAGTCCCAAGAAACCATTAAAAGTAAGTTCGCGTAATGTCTTGAAAGGAGTTGTGAAACGAGTAACTACAGGAAGTGTAAATACCGAAGTAACTTTAGAAATTGTTCACAGGGTTGAGTTGACTTCAATGATTACTAGAGTTTCGGCGGAGGAGTTAGAATTATATGAAGGTACAGAAGCTTATGCTGTGATTAAATCTAATGATATTGTGATTGCGAAGGAATAGGTTTCTGATTTATAAAATTGAAATCCCCGACTTTTTGAATAAATCGGGGATATTTTTATTTACTAAGCTTCGACTTTCACACCTTTCCAGAAGGCAACATAACCTTCTATATTTTTGGCTTTTTCCTTAGTGCTAGGATAGTACCAAGCCGCATCTTTGTTAACTTGTCCATCTACTTCTATACTGTAGTAACTAGCAACTCCTTTCCAAGAACAAGTGGTGTGGGTGTTGCTATCTGTAAAATACTGTTTGTTAACTGCGTCAGCAGGGAAATAATGATTTCCTTCTACGACTACGGTGTTATCACTTTCGGCTAAAATAGCGCCATTCCAAGTTGCTTTCATAATGAGGATTGAAAAGAGAGTTTACAATTCTTATTGTGACATTATAAACTGCTATAAATTCATATCAGTCAGATAAACTCATGTTTTTTAATAACTTAGAAAATAAGTTTTTTGAATAACCGCTAATTCACTCATGTTTGAAAAAAAATTTTTGCTCGCGCTTGCGAGCAAGGGCAAATAAAAGAAAGACAAAGGGCAAAAGCGCAAGAGGGCAAAGGGCTACTAAGTCCTCGCCGCACTAACACAGACAACGCGAAAACCGATATAGCTGGCCCAGGTATCGCGATTGTTGAGGTCGCGGTAGGCAGAACGGCAGTTTTCAGGATTGACGATCCACGAACCACCGCGCAGCAGCCTTCCTTTACTATCTGTACCAACATCTATCCATGTGCTTCCATCTTTAGGCGCAGCGTCATAGCTATTATGCCAATGGTCTTGACACCATTCCCATACATTTCCGTGCATATCATATAGTCCAAAGTTATTGGCTACTTTAAAACTTCCTACTTCTGTTGTTTCTTTTTTATAAATTCCTTTAACTCCATTACCATAGATGTAGTTACCATCATAATTAGCCAAATCTGTTGTAATTGTTTCCCCAAAATGAAATGGTGTAGTTGTTCCCCCACGACAAGCATATTCCCATTCAGCTTCACTAGGGAGGCGATACTGTCTTTTAGTATGCTTTGAGAGGCGTAAACAAAACTCAACAGCATCAAGCCAAGAAACGCACTCTACAGGGCGATTTACGCCTTTAAAATGAGATGGGTCAGGATTGAGTTGTTGATTTACTTTTTGAAAATGAGTAGCTACCGCTTGCCATTGTGCCTGAGTAACAGGATACTTACCCATAAAAAAGGGTTCTATAATCACTTCATGTTGGGGAGACTCGCATTTAAACCAATCTATTTCATGTTTTTCACACAGTTTCTTGATTTCTTGATCGTCTGTTCCCATTTGAAATTTTCCACCTGGGATATATACCATTTCTAGGTTTATATCTTCAAATAATTTCTCGATAAAATATTGAGTAGGTTGATTATCTATTTCTATATGTTGATACGATTTACTTTGGCGATTAATTTTAACATCATGTGTTGCATTTGCACTGACACTAGCAACTTCAAAATAAGAAGATTTTATGGACTTAGGAGCATCATTCAACATTCGACAAGCATAAGCTTCCAAATTTGGATCATGCTCTTTTCCTTTAATACTTGTGAGAATAAAATTATTTTGTAAATCTTGAGAGAAATCATTATATGTTGCTTTATCAACATACAACCAACCAGGTTCTGCTGCTGTAACCATCCGGGAAACTGTAAACAAAACACGGTGTCCTACTATTCTGTCAATACCTGATTGAGATTTATCATATAAAACTTCACCAGTTGCTGCGGCAATACGAAATAATCGCTTATTCTTTTTTGATTTATTATAATAATCAACCAAATTGCAAAAATTTTCTACAAATTTATATGCTTGATTTACATCTTGAAATGAGATGCGATAACCATCTCCACCCAAAGGATAAATTTCATTATATTCAGGGATTTGAGGATTTTCAAAAGTTTTATTAAAAGCACTTTTAACAAATTCTCTAATCTTTTCTAATAATGCAATTACCGCCTCTTCATCTCCTTCTTCGTAAAGAACAGCAGTAGATACTGAAGACTGGAATAGATCAAGTTGAACTACAGTTAATTGAATTCTTTCTCTTAACATTGATGGGTACTTTTATTTTCTGTAAGTGAATCTAAATTAATTAAATTAATCAACGAAAATCTTACTTTACAAATGCCGATAAATAACCAAACTTATGAGCATTGAACAAGGAATTACTAAAATCGAAGCAATTAAAACTTTTATCGCATAGGTAAAAACTTCAAACTTCAAAAAAGCAATTTCGGCATTAATAGTAATTTGTGCAGCAATATCTTTATATTCCTTATATTCTTCTTTAGTTATATCTACACTACCCTGGAAATAAGGTTTATTCAATGCTTCCAGTAATTCATCTGCTTTATATTTCTGTAAATCTCCAAAATACCAGAAATTATCATCTTTTGAACGTTGGGAATTTAATTTTTTATTTCGTCTATTTTGGAAATATAATGACCGCTCTAAATTTATTTTAGGCAAAAAAGAAAGGGAACAAATTAAAGAGCAAATACAAAGCAGAATCGTTGTTAACAACAACCCAAAATTTAAAGAATTGGGGATATTTTGTGCTGTGACTAAAAGAGTGATAGTTGCAGTAATAGCCGCACCAGAAAAAGCCAGCAGAATACCATTTTTAGCCTCTGCAAATTTCAGCCACTCATTCACATTCTGAAAAATCGCTAAAAGCTTAGTAGAAACCTCATCCATAAGAAAATTTTATGTATTTAAAGGAACAGGAGTACATAATATCGTTACAAATACAGATACTATCACTTTACGTCACTTTTTTATAACTCTGGATAGAAGAAATTTTACAAAATTAATCAAATTTACACATCTTAGTGGTGAAAATCCCTGATTTTGGGTCTATGTATAATCAGATGGGTATTGTACACAAAGTAAAAATTAACCTAAAAAAATTGGGCGTTGCTGAATTGGCGTATGATTTTTGGAGGTAGAGACGTTCCATGGAACGTCTCTACAAAGGTATTTAACGTATGCAAGATTATTTTCATCCCTAAAATCAGCAACACCAAAAATTACTTATTCTGCTAAAATCACTCAAACTAATATTTTACCCCTAGTAATTGGAGTAGATAGAATCAATTCTCGATGAATATTTTTGGCTAAATTAAAGTTCAATTACTTCCAAAAACGGATTCACAATTTGTAAAGTATTTTCAATAATTAAGCCATTTTGCATATCTTCTGAGTAAAGAATACTTGCTTTTCCTAAAACTGCACTAGCAACTATGAGACTATCCCAAAATGATAGTGAGTAATGTCCTCGCAATTTTGCTGAATACTGAATAGTTTCTAGCGAAATAGGTAATATTTCACAACCTGCTGCAAATTCTTCAATTAGGATTTCAATTTGTGAGTTATCAAAGCCTGCTTTGCGAATTAAATTTGCACAAACCTCATTGATAACTTGCGTACTAATAATTAAGTTTTCCTGACTTGTTACCCTTGTAGCTATTTTCTGCTTTTGTATTGCACTTGCATCAGGGGAATTTAATATAAACCGATATAGCCAAATATTGGAATCAACAAAACATAGCATCATTTCACCAGCGTTCATTTGCTTCCTCTCTGGTGAGTGGCTTGAACCCTGATATTTGCATAGGATTTGCTGTTAACTGGGCAATAATACCCGTTTCTGGAAAGTGTTTCTTTATTGGTGCAGGTTGCAAAATTACAATTTGCACTATTTCGGCGCTGCATATTTGTTCTTGATACTCAACGGGAATTTCAATTTTACCGTTGTTTACCTTAGCTTGAAATTGTGTATTTATACTCATACTTAAAGCTGTAGTAAGCCTACTTATTGGACTGATTTCGATGAAATAGCACCATCTATAATTATAACTACTATCCCCCTACCAATTCCCCAACGTGAGTTAAAATCCTAATATCTTCATCATCAACCAGACACGCAGCGGCCATCTACCATGCTTCAGTATCCACACTTAGAAAAAGCTTTAAAACATCATTTTGGTTATGATCAATTTCGCCCTGGACAAAGGCAAATTATCGAAGATGCACTAGAAAATCGTGATTTAATGGTAGTTATGCCTACAGGTGGGGGGAAATCTCTGTGCTTTCAATTACCGGCACTGTTGAAACCAGGTTTAACTGTGGTGGTATCCCCGTTGATTGCTTTAATGCAAGATCAAGTGGAAGCATTGCGAACTAATAATATTTCTGCCACATTTCTGAATAGTAGTCTCAACGCCTATAAAGTTCGCTCTCGTGAAGAAGCGATCATGAATGGTAAAATCAAATTACTTTATGTTGCTCCAGAACGCCTTGTTAGTGAACGATTTCTGCCCCTTTTAGACGTAGTTAAAGGAAAAGTTGGGATTTCTACATTTGCTATTGATGAAGCTCATTGTGTCTCGGAATGGGGACACGATTTTCGCCCAGAATATCGGCAGTTAAGATTACTGAGAAAACGTTATCCTGATGTACCTACAGTGGCGCTGACTGCTACCGCTACCGATAGAGTTAGGGCTGATATTATTGAACAATTAGGATTAAAACAACCACGTATTCATATTGCTAGTTTTAACCGCCAAAATCTTTATTATGAAGTTCGTTCTAAAAGTAATCGTGCTTACGCTGAATTATTAGAAATAGTTAGAGAAAATGAAGGTTCAGGAATTATCTATTGTTTAACTCGGAAGAAAGTTGATGAAATAACTTTAAAACTCCAAAATGATAAAGTTTCGGCTTTACCTTATCATGCTGGTTTAAGTGATGATGAAAGATCAAAAAATCAAACTCGGTTTATTCGGGATGATGTGCGGGTAATGGTAGCCACTGTTGCTTTTGGGATGGGCATTAATAAACCTGATGTCCGGTTTGTGGTGCATTCCGATTTACCCCGAAATTTAGAAAGTTATTATCAAGAATCGGGGAGAGCAGGTAGAGATGATGAACCTTCTAAATGTACGTTATTTTTCAATTATGGTGATATTAAAACCATTGAATGGAGTATTAATCAAAAACCAGATTCCCAAGAACAATTAATAGCTAAACAGCAACTTAGACAAGTAATTGATTATGCAGAAGGTACAGATTGTAGACGCACAATTCAATTAAGTTATTTTGGGGAAAGATTTCCAGGAAATTGCGGAAACTGTGATAATTGTCTTTATCCTAAACCTGTACAAGATTGGACTATTGAAGCGATGAAGTTTTTATCTTGTGTGGCTAGGTGTAAAGAAAGATTTGGAATGTTGCATATTATTGATGTGTTGCGAGGCGGAAAAAATCAGAAAATTGTTGTTAATAAACATGATCAACTTTCTACTTATGGGATTGGTAAAGATAAAACTGTAGATGAATGGCGAATGTTATGTAGATCGCTTTTACATCAAGGTTTATTGGAACAAACTGCTGATGGTTATTCAGTCTTAAAACTAAATGCTTTGAGTTGGGAAGTAATGCGAAAACAACGCACAGTTTCCATTGCTGTTCCTATTGCTCAAAAAGTTACTTGGGAAGAGGGAAATGGCAAAGCCGCAGATGTGGAAGTTCTGATGCAAAAATTGCGATCGCTTCGTAAACAACTTGCAGATGAACAGTCTGTACCACCTTATGTCATCTTCCATGATTCTACCTTAAAATTGATGGCACAGATGCAACCAAAAACTTTAGATGAATTTGGTAATCTTTCGGGCGTTGGTAGTCATAAATTATCTCAGTATGGCGAAAAGTTTTTAGCAGAAATTCAAACATATCGCCAAGAAAAAGGATTAGAAACACAACCTATTACTCACATTCGTTATTCATCTTTTCCTAACTCACCTTCGGATACAGAATTAACAACATTAGAGTTTTATAACCAGGGTTTGAGTATTGCCGAAATTGCCAAAAAACGCAACATCCGTACTAGTACAATTATCCGTCATCTCTCAGATTTAATTGAGAAAAAACAATCTCTTGATTTAAGTCAATTAGTACCTTTAGAACGCCAAAAAAAAATCTGGAATGTCTTAGAAGTTCTCGGTGATATTGCACTGACACCCATTCGGGAAAATTTAGGTGAAAGCTACACTTTTGATGAAATTCGTTTAGTGAGAGCGAAATGGCGACGAGAAAAACAGAAATCTATTAAAGATGATATTGATTTTTAGTTTTTTGCAGATAAAATCAGAGATAGCAGCTTAGGTAAAACCAAACAAATAGCTGCATTAAATATTGTGAAAAATATCCCATCAATTAATGTCATAAACAATTCTTCCTCATAAATATTGATTGTAGCTATATCGGAGTTGAAAATTGTCTTGATAACAAGGAAGGAGAAGTTGGTTTTGGGCGATTTTACTTTTCTCCACACATTTTAGTTATTTCATAAAAGAATTAAATACATTTACCAAGTTTACCAATACCGTCGCCATTTTTTCAATTTGGCGCAGGTATTGTTTATGAAAGGCATTATTAATGAATAATACCTTCAATCAAAGAACATTCACGAAAAAATAACTGGGTACTTGCTCATTTCCTGTTCTCACGAAAGAAGTTCGATTTGTAGATGAAAATTTCCATCCAAAAATCAGGAATTAGCAGTTATAATTACTTAGGAGAACACTGGGAACAAAAATGAGGACTAAATTTACAGGATTGACGGCCAGTTAAAGTGTAAGTTGTACAATATGGAAAACTAGTTATCTCCAAATTGGTTGTTTGTAAGTTAGAACCAATAGAAGACGCTGAAGACTGTTTAGATTTACGAACCAAAACTAGAGATAGAAGTTTGGGTAAAGCTAAACAAGCAGTAGCATTGATAAGTGTAAGTAATATAGTGTCCATCAAACCTATAGGGAATCACCCCCAAAAGAGATTACAGTTTAGAACTGACACTAAAGTATATGGAACTACTCTCAAGTTGAACCATAGTATTTAGTTTATATAGAAGTAGTTTAGCATAGATTTTTCTAGATGGAAGTGTTACTATTCAGCAACTGTCATACACCTAAATAAACTATACCGTCCTCCGCTATTTAAGATTAATAATTAAAAATTGAAAAAGCAGATGATAAGTTGATTTAGGAAAAGGTTAAAAGGTAAAAAGTTTTTCTTTCTCAGGGATGTATGTCCAGATTTTACTGCTGTAGTAGCACACTAAGCCGTAAATAATGTATAAAATATAGCTATTATGGGGTGAGCATCTCCCTGGTCGAAAAAAGCTATGTTTACGTTGAAGATATAAGCAATCTATTTTTCTAGTAACTTGTGATGACAAAAAAACAATCTGCAACTTCTTTTCTGGCTAATATTTCTGAGCGAGAAAAGCTGGCATTAAAGAGTTTGGTAGATTATACAGATGTGGAATCACTACCAGAAATTTGGCCTTTGGCGGCCAGAAAATTTAGTAATACCGTTGCTTTGCACAACCCCCATGCTAAACCAGAAGTCAAAATTACCTATAGTCAGTTAGCTGGTCAAATCCAACGATTTGCGGCGGGTTTACAGACATTAGGAATCAATATGAGCAATGGTGAAACTTCTAGTTATGGTGAACGGGTTTCCCTGATTGCTGATAACAGCCCTCGTTGGTTTATTGCGGATCAAGGTATTATGACTGCTGGTGCGGTAAATGCGGTACGTAGCGCCCAAGCAGACCGGGAAGAATTACTCTATATCATCACCAACAGTGGTAGTACGGCGGTGGTGGTTGAGGATCTGAAGACTTTGGATAAATTAGGGGACGGACTGAATGAATTACCTATTAAGCTGGTAGTTTTGCTTTCTGATGAAACACCACCCACAGAAGTTAATTTTCAAGTGGTGAACTTTTCCCAGTTGTTAGAAATTGGTAGTAACAACACCTTAGTAGCAATTAAACAGAGTGGCGAAGCTTTAGCAACGCTTATTTATACATCTGGTACTACTGGTAAACCCAAGGGTGTCATGCTGTCTCACAAGAATTTGCTGCACCAAGTTAAAAGTTTGGGGACAGTTGTACAACCACAAAAAGGAGATATAGTCCTCAGTATTCTGCCTACATGGCATAGTTATGAACGTAGTGGTGAGTATTTCTTGCTTTCCCAAGGATGTACCCAAATCTACACTAATTTACGGGCAGTTAAAGGGGATTTAAAGAAATTTGAACCTAATTATATGATTGCTGTCCCCAGATTGTGGGAATCAATTTATGAAGGAGTGCAGAAGCAATTCCGCGAACAACCAGCTACAAAACAAAAGTTAATTAAGTTTTTACTGGAGACAAGTCAGAAATATATGGAGGCGCGGCGCATTGCGAATGGATTGAGTTTAGAACATATTCATGCTTCCGCAATTGAGCGATCGCAAGCCAAGATAGTAGCATTAGGTTTATCGCCGGTTCATGCTCTGGGAGAAAAGTTAGTTTATGCCAAGGTGCGAGAAGCCACAGGTGGAAAATTTAAGCATATAATTAGCGGTGGTGGTGCGCTTCCTAGACATATAGATAACTTTTTTGAAATTGTTGGCGTTGAGATATTACAAGGCTATGGTTTAACCGAAACCTCCCCAGTAACTAATGCTCGTCGTCCTTGGCGAAATTTAAAAGGTTCATCAGGACAACCCATTCCTGGTACAGAAGTGAAAATTGTCAATCCGGAGACTCGTCAGCCCCTACCAGCAGGAGAACGCGGTTTGGTGCTGCTCAAAGGACCACAAATTATGCAAGGCTATTACCAAAATCCTGAAGCCACTCAAAAAGCTATAGACGCAGACGGTTGGTTTGATAGCGGTGATTTAGGTTGGGTAACTCCGGAAAATGATTTAGTGCTGACTGGTAGAGCCAAGGATACCATTGTCTTAACCAACGGTGAAAACATCGAACCCCAGCCCATAGAAGATGCTTGTTTGCGATCGCCTTACATTGACCAAATCATGTTAGTAGGACAAGATCAACGCAGTATTGGCGCTTTAATTGTTCCTAACCTGGAGGCCTTGGCAAAATGGGCAGAATCTCAAAATCTGAATTTAACTTCACCAGATAATAGTGAAAAAATTAACTTGGAGAGTAAAATAGTCCAGGACTTGTTTCGTCAGGAATTAAATCGGGAAGTCCAAAACCGTCCCAGCTATCGAGCCGATGATCGTATTGGACCATTCAAACTCATTGAGGAACAGTTCTCAGTGGAAAATGGCATGATGACACAAACACTCAAAATCCGTCGTCACATTGTCATGGAACGATATTGCGATATTATTGACAGAATGTTTGCCAAATAATTCCCTAAAGCGCAAATTTCTTTGACTACATGATGGAGAGGTAGGGAAGCACAGGAGCAAAGGAAAAATTTTCTTTTTCCCTCTCCTGATAACGCACTTGGTATTAGCCATACGCCTCTCCATGCTACAAACTATTAAGAGTGAACGTACAATTTTTATGGATGTCTCCAACCCGCAATTGCTTTTAAAACGCCCGATTAATGTTAAAGCGATCGTTACTACCCTCTGGAAAGAGGAAGTACAACAGCAATTACAAACCCAAATTAATCAAATTGACCAACAACTACAACAATTAGATATTGAAGGGCAAAGAGCAACTAGCGCCATTCAAAAACAGAGTGTTCAACCACCAGGACCGCAAACACTCCAACAAATTGACAATATTCAACTGCAAGTCAATCAAAAGAAAAGCGAACTTCTAGAACAGAAAAATCAAATGTTGCAAAACCTCCAACAAGTGCAATTGTTGGAATTAGATCAAGAAGTCAACCAATTTCAAATGGAAAGCTTTTTCCGCATTGAACCAGGTGATAACTTGATTAGTAAAATGCAAGTTGAAATTGTACTGCGTGATGGCATTGTCGAAGAAATTCGCGGTGATATCTAAACGGTAATGGGTAATGGGTAATTGGTGATTGGTAATTGGTGATTGGTGATGGGTCATTGGTAATTGGTGAGAATTAAGATAAATATTCCCTGTTCCCTGTTCCCTATTCCCTGTTCCCTATTCCCTGTTCCCTGTTCCCTGTTCCCTGTTCCCTGTTCCCTGTTCCCTGTTCCCTAAACATACAAATTTTTATCTCAACTACTCTGACCAAGATACAATTTTAGCTAATTACAACTGTTAAAGTCCAAGTCACAAAATTTTGATTCTAAAACCACCATTATGAGCATTAACGAAGTATTTATGCCGGCGCTGAGTTCCACCATGACCGAGGGCAAAATTGTCTCCTGGGTCAAGTCGCCTGGAGATAAAGTGGAGAAAGGCGAAACGGTGGTGGTTGTCGAGTCAGATAAGGCTGATATGGATGTAGAAACCTTCTATGAAGGATATCTAGCCCATATCATCGTTCCGGCTGGTGAAACCGCCCCCGTCGGTGCAGCGATCGCTTACATTGCCGAAACAGAAGCAGAAATAGCCACAGCCAAGTCCTTAGCCAACGCAGACGGCGCTGCTGCTACCCCCACACCCGACCCCGTACCAGTCGCCGCAGCCGCAGTTGCTGCCCCTGTCACCGCATCTCAAAACGGTTCAAACCATCAACCAGGACGAGTAGTAGTTTCACCCCGCGCTCGCAAGTTAGCCAAAGAACTTAGAGTAGATTTAAATACCCTCAAAGGTAGTGGTCCCTACGGTCGCATTGTCGCCGAAGATGTGGAAGTTGCAGTCGGCAAAGTTCAGCCCGTTACTACCGCCCCTAGCATTCCTCCCCAGCCACAACCACCTGTATCTGTACCCACACCAATATCTACACCAGCACCTACACCTACACCAGTAGTTAGTAGTTCCGTTCCCGGTCAAGTAGTCCCATTCACAACCTTACAAAATGCCGTAGTCCGGGGCATGGTAGCTAGTCTATCCGTACCCGTTTTCCGTGTCAGTTACACAATTAGCACGGATGGACTTGATAAACTTTATAAACAAATTAAGTCCAAAGGCGTGACAATGACGGCGCTATTAGCCAAAGCTGTAGCCGTAACATTGCAAAAACACCCTATCCTCAATGCCAGCTATTCAGATCAAGGAGTTGTCAATCACTCTAATATTAATGTTTCTGTAGCAGTAGCAATGGATGATGGTGGATTAATTACACCAGTTTTACAGAATGCCGATGCAGTTGATATTTATTCTTTATCTCGCACTTGGAAATCTTTAGTAGAACGCGCTAGAGCTAAACAGCTACAACCAGCAGAATACAACAGCGGGACTTTCACTCTTTCCAATCTGGGAATGTTTGGTGTTGATACCTTTGATGCTATTTTACCTCCTGGCCAAGGTTCGATCCTAGCCATTGGTGCATCTCGTCCCCAAGTAGTCGCCACACCTGACGGATTATTTGGTGTCCGTCAACAAATGCAAGTTACTATTACCTGTGATCACCGCATTATATACGGCGCTGACGCAGCAGGGTTCTTGCAAGATTTAGCGAAGTTGATTGAAACCAATCCTCAATCTTTGACAATGTAAGACTGGAAATTTAAGCTGTAGCTTCCCATAAGTGAGCTACAGCCCATTTAATTTTTAATTCAATCGTTGCTTATACTTTTGCAAAAAAAATATAAAAATATACAGATTCGATATTCTAAGAACTAACATGAAAACAAACAATTAATTAAAAATTGGTGTGTATTATGGCAACTAAAAAACAATTCAACAGCTTTGAAGAAATGCTATCCGGCTCAGATGTGCCTGTATTGGTAGACTTTTATGCAGACTGGTGTGGTCCTTGTCAAATGATGGTGCCTATTTTAGAACAAGTCAATCTCCAATTGAAAGATCAGTTACGGATTGTCAAAATTGATACGGAAAAGTATACAGAATTGGCAAGTCAGTATAATATTGCGGCTTTACCAACTTTGGTACTATTTAAACAAGGAAAGCCTGTAGATAAAATTGAAGGTGTCATGCAAGCACCACAATTAGTACAACATCTACAAACACTTCTTTAAAAAGCTTTTTAAATTAGAGATGCGAAACTTCACGTCTCTATACGTATAAACCCTATCTTCAACTCCGTAAGATAGGGTTAAAATTGTGAACTGGAATTATGCAATATCGTCGTTTTGGTAAAACTAATTTACATCTTTCAGTTTTCTCTTTGGGAACAATGCGCTATTTAACTGATAGCGAAAATGTCCAGCAGACTATTGAAAAAGCTTTATTTTTAGGAATTAATCATCTAGAAACAGCTAGAGGTTATGGTGACAGTGAAGCATATTTGGGTAAAGCTATAAAAACTGGTTTATCAATACCCCGTAACCAACTTTATATCACCACTAAAATTCCCCCTACACCTGATGCTGACAGTATGCGTCAGTATATTGATGAATCTTTAAAACGGTTAAATTTAGACTATCTTGATTGTTTAGGAATTCATGGATTAAATACCCAGCAACACTTAGAATGGGTACAGTCAAGAAATGGTTGTATACAAGCTGTACAGGAAGCTGTTAATGATGGGAGAGTGCGACATATTGGTTTTTCTACCCATGGCTCATTAGATGTAATTTTAGCAGCGATAAATACAGATTTATTTGCATTTGTAAATCTCCATTATTACTATTTTTTCCAACATAATGCCCCAGCAATTCAGTTAGCAACTGAGAAAGATATGGGCGTTTTCATTATTTCTCCTGCTGATAAAGGTGGAAAATTATATACTCCATCTCAAACTTTAACAGAACTCTGTCATCCATTGACACCATTAGATTTAAATTATCGTTTTTTATTAAGTGACAACCGTATTACTACCTTGAGTATAGGACCAGCAAAACCAGAAGAATTAGTAATATCTCCAGAAATATTTGATGATCAAAATGATTTAACAAAAGCGGAAATTGCTATTTTAGAAAAATTAGAAAATCAACAAAATCATGTTTTACTAACTGATAAATGTAGTCAATGTTATGCTTGTTTACCTTGCCCGGAAAATATTCACATTCCAGAAGTATTAAGACTACGCAATTTAGCTATAGCTTTTGATATGCAAGATTATGGCAAATATCGTTATGGAATGTTTGAAAATGCCGGTCATTGGTTTCCAGGAATGAAAGCCAACCGTTGTACCGAATGTGGTGATTGTTTACCCAAATGTCCAGAAAAGTTAGATATTCCGGCTTTGTTAAAGGATACTCATGAGAGATTGCAAGGGAAAGCAGGAAGAAGATTGTGGGGATGAAAATATTTCCGATCATGTAGAAAAGTTCCATGTAACGTCTCTACAAAATTTCTGCATCACGCATAATTTAATTCAGACAATATCTAATGATTTCATTTAAGCTTGTCTTCAGTATTAGTATCTTTGATTCTTACTTCTTCAACTTCTGCTAAAGTTTCCAAAGATAGGGGTGTAGATTGGCTCGCACCAGATAGACGTTTTAAAAGATTGGGACGGGAATCATGTAATAAATAGATAATGCGATCGCCAACTTCCCATTCTTGACTTGCAGACATTACCTGTAAACGTTCTTCTCGTTCTAAGAATAGTGGTACTAATATCCCATCCCGAATTTTTTCTTGGATATGTTGTTGTTGAGAGCTAAATTCTGCCGCCTCTAATGTCGTTGTTCCCAACTTTACCTGCCCATTACTCAAATATTCATTCCAAGTTTTTATCGGTAAATCAGACACAAAAGCTTGATTTACCTTACTATTGGCTGAGGGAGAACCTTGGGGGTGACGGGGGAATATAGCTAAGACACGGGGAGGATTAAATTCCTCAGCAGCCCGTTGTGCTAAGACAAAATTCACCTCACCATTACTTGTTATTGCCAAAAAAGTACCCATTGCGCCAATCCCAGCTTCTTCCAATATTTCCCCATCCAAAGCACTACTAGCAATCACTCGGAGATTTTGGGCTTCAGCCTGCGCTAACCGTTCCGGGTCAGTATCAATCATCACCACAGTTTCGCCTCGTTCCTGAAAAAAGCGGGCAATTAATAAACCCAAAGGATTACAACCCACAATTACCGCCCCAGTTGCATCTTTAGAAGTAATTCCTAACCATTTAACTAGCCACCCAGCAGTTAAACCTTGACAAAAAACCGTCATGATAATTGTCAAAAAGACCAAAGCTTTAATTGAGTCACCACCATTAATGCCCCGTTGCGTTAGTAAAATTGCAAATAAAGAAGCCACAGATGCAGAAACTATCCCTCTAGGTGCAACCCAACTTAAAAACAGTTTCTGTCGCCAATTTAGATTACTGTTCCAAGTACACAAAATAATGTTGATTGGGCGCACCACAAACATTAAAACCAAAACGGTGAATAAACTCCCCCAACCTAGAGCCAACACACTGGCAATAGATAAATCAGCCGCTAGGAGGATGAATAAAACAGACACGCTGAGAATTGTCAGCTGATTTTTAAAGCTTCGCAATAATCTTTCTTCTGGAACTGAGGCGTTAGCCAATACCGCTCCAGCTACTACTGTGGTCATAATTCCTGATTCACTCTGGATGATTTGCGCTAGGGTAAACAAACCCCATAACACTGCCAGTACAACCAGATTTTTCAATTCAAAAGAGATGAAATTGGCGCGTTTAAACATCCAACTCATTAAGTACCCACCGATGCCGCCAATGGCCGCACCTACACCCAAACGCAAGAGTAAACCAAAAATGGCATTAAACGGATCTGCATCACCGTTTAAAATTGTATCCAGGACAACGTAAGCCAGGATAGCGCCCACTGGATCAATTAATACCCCTTCTCCTTCTAATAGAGTTGCCACTTGTCTATCTACGTTAATTTGTTGAATTAAAGGACCGATAACAGTTGGACCAGTAACAACAACAATAGAAGCGTAAAGAAAAGCTATATTCCACGGAAACTCACCTAGCCAGTGAGCCGCTAGACTTCCTCCCAGCAGGGTGATGAGTGTTCCCAGTGTGACGAGTAACTGTAAACTGACTGAAACTTTGCCCAATTCTCGCCGATCTAATTTGAGTCCGCCTTCAAACAAAATGATTGCCGTTGCTAGGGAAACAATCACTTCTAATCCTGTTCCTAATAAGTGCGGTTGCAATAGTCCAACGCCGTCTCTACCCAAAAGGATGCCTAATAGGAGGAGTAAGACGATGCTGGGTAATTTGAAATATGCAGCCATCACCTGGGCGCTAATGCCTGCAAATACAGTGATCACCATCTGGAGGGTGATTTCAAAAGGTGCTTCCATGTTGTAAGTCGTAAAGCAAAATTAACAGAACTAAGAAATGCGAAATTAATTTTGCACAGGTACTTAGGTTTTACGCTATTGATTTCAAAATTCTCCATACAGAATTTTGACGCTCCCCACTCTATAGCGAGGGATAAATACAGCTGGGACTTTTTGTGGGTTTTGCAATTGGTTAGTTATTTTGGCCACGCTGCACTAGTTATCTAGTTTAGGCTGGTAATGGATAATTAGTAATTGGTAATTATCCCCTCTTTCATCTACAACTCTTTGGGAATATCTTCTGCAAAGACGCTATATGTGCTGTAAGCATACATCTTCATAGAAAAGGAGTGTGCTGGAAATTATAAGTAAGTGGCAGGAAAATTCCCGAATCTTGCTCCCTTATTCTTGGTCCCCTCCTGTAAATACTCACCAATCCTCATTTCTTCCTCTTTTTCAAAAAACTTTTCCAAACCTGTTGACATCTTCAGAAAAACCCTTTATATTATTAAAAGTCACGAAGTTCAAGCCCCCATCGTCTAGAGGCCTAGGACACCTCCCTTTCACGGAGGTAACGGGGATTCGAATTCCCCTGGGGGTACTGAAGAAAGGAAGGAAAAGTATTTTTCCTTCCTTTTTGGTTTTTATGTAGGGTTTGCTGAGAGGGTGACGTAAGCCAATAAACTATAATTGACAATTGACAATTGACAATTGACAATTGACAACGCTTAATAACTCAGATTCGAGACTATTCTTCTTACCTGTCACCTGTCACCTGTCACCTGTCACCTTCTTCATAGACTAAATTCTGTAGCTCGTTGATGGATTGCTAAGAGATTTGTTTGTAGGTCTTTACTGAGACGACGTTCAATAATTGATATTGGCATAGTAAGTTTAGGCCAGATTTGGATTGTATAACAAAGAATTGTTCCTTGTTGTTCGCTAAAGAAATAAGGATCTAAGCACCAACTACCAGAAAAGCCTTTAAAGTCGCCTTCTACCATATTGAATTGGATTAATTTAGGGAATAGCTCTTCTAAATCCAATACTACCCGCGCACAGAATTTAAAGTTAAGTAAATTCTGAGAACCGATTTGTTCCAGTCGAATTCCTCCTTCGGGATGTTCAAGAAGACGGCTGTGGGCTAGATTGGGGATAAAGTCAGGTAATGATTCATAGTCGGTGAGAATCTTCCAAACTTTTTCTATTGGTTGAGGAATTTGGATTTTGGCGCTGATTTGTCGCTGTCTCTCGGATAATTTATCAACTTGGATAGCTACTTCAGGGGTGTTGTGATCGGGGGTGGAAGAATCAATTCCCATTTTCTGGTGTCACTTTTTTTGAATATGAGTTAATTGGTGGGGAAGATAGGGGGAGAGTAAGTGTAAAACTAATTTCACTGAGTTGAGAATTGGGGATAGGAATACTCTCAACCGCGATCGCTCCATTTAGATGTTGCACTAAAGATTTAACCAAAGCAAGTCCTAAGCCAGTTCCGGGAATCCAGCGGCCTTTACCACGACGGAATTTATCAAAGATATAAGCCGCTTCTTCTTCAGATATACCCCGTCCTGTATTTGTTACCTTAATAATAACTTGATCAAGCTCTTCTGCGACTTTGTGAGTTACTTTTAAGTGAACGGTTGTATCATGCTCCGAGTATTTACATACATTGGTTAACAGTTCCTGTAAAATCCGGTCAAAACTCTCTACTTCCGTTTGTAATTTTAAAGATTTCTTCGGTAATTTTACTGAAATACTTAATGCTTTATCTGTCAGTTGTTGATCAAAAGTAGTGAGGAGAGTTTGAATTTTAGTATTTAAATCTATGCTTTCAAATTGTGGTAATTCTTGATGGGATTCTAGTTTTTGAAGGGTTAATAGGTCATTAATTAAGTTAATTTCCTTAGTACATTCTGACTCTAAAATATTTAAATATCGGTCTTGACGTTCTGGAGATATTCCTGGTAAACGTAGATTACGAATAGACATGAGCATATTTGTCAGAGGATAACGCAAGCGATCGCTAATATTGCTGACAAATTCATCTTTAAGTTCGTTAAGCTGTTGTAATTGTTCTACATATTGTCTGGTTCTTTCATATAGTTTTGCCTGTACTTCTAAACTGCGTTTGAGTTGTTCAGTGCGTTCATCTACTAAAGTTTGCACTTGTCGCAATGTTTGGGACTGAATCACAGCATCACTCAATTGAGCGCAAAGCATTTCTATCAAATTTAAGTCTGTTGTTTCCCAATCCCGTGTTGCAGCTTGTTGTAAAACTACAAATCCTAAAACCTTACCTTGACTTTCTAATGGCATTAATAGCGTATTAGGAAACTCATCAATAGCAAATAATTCAGCAAGTTTACCCGTATTTTTCTCTTCACAATTATTCGTCATAATTGGTTTCCCTGGCTCTGTAAATAGACGCTGACATAAACTACAATCAGATACCCAGAAAGATTGCTCTAAGTTATCTAATTCACCAATAACAGTAGTATATGTATCCTTAGTCCATGCTCCAACTAAAGTAGCTCTTACCTTGGGTACTTGTTGTTTGGGAAGTTTTCTAAATAGTGGATCTGCATATTTGAGTAAAAGTAATAAACCACGATCTGCTTCTAGAGCTTCAGCAGTAGAGGTAATGACTAATTGGAGCATTTGATTCAACTCCAAGTTGCTGCGATTGAGAATAGTTAATTTTTGGATTAAACTTTGATGCTGGTTAGCTTTTTGGAGATGCTTTGTTTGAGTCGCTAACATTTGTGATTGTGCTATTTGAGCAAAACCGATCGCACAACATGAATCTATGGATTGTAATAGACTAATTTCTGATTCTTGCCATTCATAACTTTGGAATTTAATCAGACTAATTACACCATTACTATGACCACCAAATTGAGTAGTAATTGCCAAAACAGCCTTCATTTGTAATGGTATATCTTGCCAACCACTTACTAAAGTTTGCTGAATCAGAGAAATATCTTCAAGACTCAATTTTTTATCTGCACATTGTACAACTGGTAACTCAAATAGTAATTCTTCCCTAGATAAAATCTGTTGAGTTGGTGACAAACCTAAAAATTGTTCATGACACCAATGGGCTGTAATCGTTTCCCTAGATGTATCATTTACTACCGTAACTAAGCAGCAATCTATATTAAATGCAGATCCTAGTGCCTGGGCAATCTCTGATAAGATCAAGGATGTTACCGTACCATTAGCAATAGTTGTGTTAATCCTTTGTGCCAAAACATGGGCAATTTCTTCTTGGTGCGGCATCACATTGGCTGGGGATATATGTAATTGTTCTACACTATTTATATATTTTTGTGGTGATAATAAACGTTTTTTCATTATTTATCCGCTTTGAGATCATGCTCAGTTTGTGGACAGGAATCACAAATTTATGAATAATTGCTACTCCTTACTGCTAGTTTATCTGTACAAAAAATAACTATTGGTTGTCAGTAATTATTACAAATAACTAAAAAATATCAGACAGAAATTTAAAAGCTGTAATACTTGCAATACAAGATATTATCCAAATTTCTCCAGTTGATTTTTCCTCTCACTATCTACTAGCTAATAGATAAATCATGGAAAGATAAAAGTATAATTTTTTACTGCATTGCCAATAATAGTTGAGATGATAATCTGGAACTTAGGATATCTTGTCTCGAACTAGATATAAACCGTAATCCCCCTATAATTAACTCAGAAATTCGCTGTTTTGCATCCGAGTTAACACTGGAAAAGTTACTTAATCCAATTAATGGTATAAAATAAATCTGAAAGTTAATTTTACCCAGTTACTAGAATTGCATCTGGGTAAAATTAACTAAAACTACCAACTAGCCAGCTAAACTTTCAACACTTAGCGGCACCATGTCACCATTTCTAGTCAATCCTAATAACATTGACTGTTGTGGTTCAATTAATTTACCCGTAAGAACACAACGCTCTTCTTGTTGGGCGATCGCCGAAATACTAGCACGAATATCAGATTTAGAAAATCTCGGTTTCCACTCACCTGATTTTTGCTGCACGTAATTCCAAAGGATATCTCGAATTAAAGATTGATATCCCTGATTACCTGCCATATCTTTGAGTTTATCCTTGAGTTCTCGTTCTAACCGAATACTGGTAACTTCCATATCAGTTGTTGAGGTGCGTGTGATGGTCTGCATGAGTTTTTCTCCTTATAGGTATAGACAGGATAGTAATACAAGTGTAGTATGTTTAAAGGAATGTTCAATAGGTGAAATTTTCTGTGAAATCCATTTATCCCATCTCTACCTCTTCACAAGCCACCAACTGTCAAGGCAGTTGGGAATTTGCGGCTGCGGTTGTGGAGTATTTATTTATGGGTGAAAATAGCCGACATCAAGGGCAAAGAACAAAAGACAATTATGATTTTAAATATGCCAGCATAAATTTGCTGAATAGAAAACCACAAATAGAAATCAAAAGCGGGAGGTACAAGCTAAAAAATGCTGTACCAAAATAAGACGAAAAACCATCAGGTCAATTGTTAACCCCCGCTGTGTCTAAGACAGAAGCGGGGGTTTTTTTATAAGGAGTCAGGCTGTGACAAGCGCAATCCAAGTATTAGAGCAATCTGTGGTCGTGTTTTCCCAGAATTACTTACCACTGTGTCGGGTAAATATCAAGCGGGCGATAGTGTTGCTAGTCAGCAATAAAGCCGAACCATTGGAATTTTCTACAGAAGGCGGTTGGTTAATTAATTCACCTAGATTCGTCCTGTCTGTACCCAAACACATCCGCTTGAAAATTGCTGCTACGGAACGGATGTGGAAAGTTCCGCCAGTTAATCGTCGGGAGGTTTTGCGACGAGATCATAGCAGTTGTCAATATTGCGGTACTAACAAACGTCTCACCCTAGATCATGTAATCCCCCGATCTAAAGGTGGCCGACATACTTGGGATAACGTAGTCATAGCTTGCGAAAGATGTAACTCTCGCAAAGGCGATAAAACACCCGCTGAAGCTGGGATGCAATTGCGGAAACTACCTAAACCACCTATTCACCCCACGGTGACATTTGCTGAAAAATTTTGGAATGATATGCAAGCAAACCTGGAATAACAGGAGAGCAAGAGGAATGCTGAAATTAACTTACACAGAAAACAGTTTTTATTTAGAGTGTCTCACTCAGTCTCTAGAAGAATGGGTCGCGCAAAGAGTGATTTTATCACTGCGTGTCAGTCAATCTTTGCGTGTTGAACCGACAACAGCATCCTTTTTGCTACCTCTTGATTTACCGGGAGTAGAAAGACTGAAGGCGGAAGTAAATCGCCATGATAGTGAAATCATTGCCTTATGTAACTGTGATACTGAGTATCTGGAAGTTACTCTAGAGGGTTCTTGGTTATCGGATGGTAGTGATGATGCTGTAGGCGTATTTGTCACCACTATGAGCTATACGTCCGAGTTTTTTTTATACAAACTCTGGCAAGAAGCTCAAGTCTGTGCTTCTGTCATCAGTGATTAAAATTGCTGATTTTGACTATCGTAGGGGCGCAGGGCCTGCGCCCAAAATTAACTATGCCTGCGCCTAAAATTAACCCCCATTGCGCCATTTCTAAGAGTTCAGGAACTGTCACAAATCGGTAGCCTTGCTCTTTGAGTCCACTGATCATTTCTGGCAAGGCCTTGACCGTTCTGGAGCGATCGCCTCCACCATCGTGCATTAAAACTATAGCCTCTAGTTTTGCACCTTGAACAATATTTTTCACAAAGACTTGGTATTTTGCACGAGGATCGGTGTCTGCTGAAGTCAGAGACCACATAACAACGGAGTTTTGCTGACTTTTGTCAGTGAGGTAAAAGATTAAGAGCGTAAGTAGTTGTACCTGTGGTTTTATGAGGAGAAATGAAAGATTAATGACTAATTGCATTTTTCATTATTCATTTTGGAAAAATTTAATAGATAATTGCATTTTCAGTGAGTTGGTTTATTAGTAAATTGGTGTTCTAGCGATCGCTCATTTATTAACTCAAGTTGCTAGTACACTCTCAAGTAAGAATTTTCTTACTTTTAGTATTACATATTGGAGCTTTGAGGTAAAGTTCTTTGTTATTCATTG
The DNA here is from genome assembly GCF_009711975.1 of Anabaena sp. UHCC 0204. Classification (GTDB taxonomy): domain Bacteria; phylum Cyanobacteriota; class Cyanobacteriia; order Cyanobacteriales; family Nostocaceae; genus Dolichospermum. The sequence continues at coordinate 12,736 of NZ_VIKW01000014.1, read as the reverse complement.
TCAAATTTCCTTCTCTTTAGGATCATAAATTATTTAAAGATATTGTTTTAAAACTTCAACTGTAGCAAGTCCAGTTTTTTCCCAACTAAATTGATTTGCTCTTTTTAGACCTTTTTCTAAAAGTTGTTTTCTTGTTTCTGAATCATTGACAATCGTTTGCATTGCGGCTGTAATTTCCCCGATATTATAGGGATTAATTAAAATAGCAGCATCTCCCGCAACTTCTGGAAGCGAGGAAATATTAGAAGTAATAACTGGTGTACCACAAGCCATTGCTTCTAACACTGGTAAACCAAATCCTTCCCAAAGACTGGGAAAAACTAGCGCGATTGCTTGATTAATAATTATTGGTAATTCGTCATAAGATACATAGTTAAGGAATTTAACGAGATGATTGATTCCTAGTTCTTGAATTTGTATTTCTAATAATGGAGAGTAACGTTGATCATAAGGACCTGCTAACCATAGTTCATAGTCATTTCTGTGAGTTAGTGCGGAAAAAGCGGTAATTAGTCTTTGGAGATTTTTATAAGGGTCTTGACGACCTATGTAGAAGAAGTAGTTACTAGTGGGGAGGTTGAGGAATTGGAAATGTGAGCGATCTCCCGCCAGGGAAATTGGTGTTATTTTATTACTAGGAATTTGGTAGAATTGGGTGATATCTTTAGCTGTTGATTCTGATATACAAATAATATGTTCTGCTTGTTTAAAAACTTCAGGTGTATAGTATTTATGGTATGTTGTTAATGGTGAGAAGCGTTTGGGAAAACGTAAGGGTATCATGTCAAATGCTGTGACAATAAAACGAGAGTTGGTATATAGAGGTGCTTCGGGGATAGGGGAAAATAAAAGTTTAGATTTGAGGTTTTGATAGATTTTTGGTAGTTGGAATTGTGTCCATAATAGACGGCGTAAATGTCCTTTTGTACCATCAGCAGGTGTCAGATTATTTGGGACTGGATAGCAGTTGAAATCAGGGTGATTTTGCGCTGTTGCTGTTAATAGGGTAGGATTGAGAGATTTTAAATAAGGGAAAAGATTTTTTGCATAGTTGCTTATACCTGTTGGTTGAGAGAAAAGAATGGATAAGTTAATAATTAATTGATTAGAATCTATCATGTTGATTAAATCATACTTATATAAGCTTTTAAAGTTTCTTTTGCTGTTCTTTCCCAAGAAAATAAATCTGCTCTAATTTTACCTTTATTAATCAAGTGTTCTCGTAGCTGAAAATCGCTAATTACTTGCAGAATAGCTTCAGCTAATTGCATATCATCATCAGGATTAATGAGTATAGCAGCATCTCCTGTAACTTCGGGAATTGAAGAAGTATTAGAGGTAATCACAGGAGTTCCTAAAGTCATGGCTTCTAATACAGGTAAACCAAATCCTTCATAATGAGAAGGATACAGGAAAACGTCGGCTTTTGAGTAAAATAAGGCTACTAATTCATTAGATAAGTAGTCAAGATGATGTATTTCATTTTTCCAAAGAGAGTTTTCAATAGCTGCAAATATTGGTTCATAATTCCATCCTTTTTTACCAATTAATACTAATTGGTGTTCTATTTTATATTTCTGTTTTAAAAAATTAAATGCTGATATTATGGCGTTGATATTTTTTCTAGGTTCTATGGTACTGACAAATAAAAGATAAGGTTTAGAGAAATCAAAATTTATATTATCAATTTCTTTTTCTACATCTAAACTAGATAAAAAATTATTGTTATAACGACTAGCAAGTGGTGTAACAAAAACTTTTTCTGAGGGAACTTTTAAATAATTGATAATATCTTGTTTAGAACTTTCGGAAATAGTAATAATTAAATCTGTCCATTCAAGACATTTACTCAATCTTTTTGTATATTGTTTTACCACCGAATTAATATATTCTGGATATCGGATAAAACTTAAATCATAAATAGTAATAATTTTCTGAATATTTTTATAAGGATAAACTGTATAATTAGTTCCATGAAAAATATTAGGTTTTTCTAAAATTGGTTGAAGATAATGAGGAAAGATTTGAGGTAAATAATCTAAAAAAAGATTAGAAAGACGAATAGGTATAGGAATTTGATAAAGATTTGAATAAAGTTGAATATTTTCTGGTAAATCTAATTTTCCTTTTAACCAATTTTTTAATCCGGGTTGATAAGCTAATCCTAATTCAAAAGATTCTATATGTTCTAATTTAGATAAAGCTTCTACTAAATTAAAAACATATAAACCCACGCCACTGGGTTTAGAATCAATAGGAGTAACATCAATAATAACTTTAAACATTGAACAAATTATAAATCATTTTAAGTTAATTCTTTAAATCATGATCTACCATAACTTCCACTAAATTTTCAAAAGAATATTTAGGAGTCCAACCTATTTGACTTTTAATTTTGTCAATACTACCCACTAATTGAATAGACTCATCTGGACGGTAAAATTGAGGATCAACAGATACATAATCTTGATAGTTTAAACCAACACATTTAAAAGCGGTGTCCACTAGTTCTCTGACTGAATGTGTTTTTCCACTACCAATAATATAATCATCTGGTTTTTCTTGTTGCATGATCAGCCACATAGCCTCAACAGCATCTTTTGCATAACACCAATCACGACGAGCATCAAGATTACCTAATTTTAACTCGTTAGCTAAACCGAGTTTAATCATAGCAGCCCCACGGGTAATTTTACGAAAAACAAATTCTGTACCTCGACGGGGGGATTCATGAGTATAAGTAATGCCGCAACAAGCATAAAGGTTATAATACTGCCGATAATTTCCAGTAATCCAATGGGCATAAGCTTTTGCTGTACCATAAGGGTTACGGGGACGAAAAGCAGTTTTCTCTGTTTGAGGTGATTCGTCAGGTTGTCCAAATACTTCACTACTGGATGCTTGATAGAATTTAGCATCAGGTTTAATCCGACGAATAGATTCTAATATACGGGATACGCCAATAGCTGTATATTCTGCTGTTAATGAGGGTTGTGTCCATGAGAGAGGAACATAACTTTGAGATGCAAGGTTATAAATTTCATCTGGTTCGGATTGAGCGATCGCATCCATTAAAGAAGATTGATCCAGTAAATCACCTGAAATGATGCTAATTTCATCAGCAAAGTGATTAATACGGATTAAATTACTAGTGCTAGAACGGCGAACTAATCCATAAACTTGATAGCCTTTCTTGATCAGTAATTCAGCAAGATAAGAGCCATCTTGTCCAGTTATTCCAGTTATTAGAGCTTTTTTAGTCATATAGTTAAATCACCAGAAATCATGTTTATGAAAATTATCAGCAATTTATTGTTATTTTTCAATAAATTTAAGCCGAATATATATCTATATGCTTTTTCGCAATATTTTTCCACTGATTTTTTTCACAGTATTTTAAAGCATTGTTGACTAAATTATTTTGTAACAGAGAATCTCCAAATAAACTTTGAATATTATAAGCCAACTCAGCAGGAGCATCTGGTGTAATTAAGGATAAACAGTTAGCTTCTTCATTTAGTTCCTCAAAAGCATCTATTTTACTAGCAATAACAGGTTTCCCTGAAGTTAATGCCCAAGTAATTGCAGCTGAAGACGATAAATTTGTATCTCCTTTATATGGAGCTAAACAAATATCTACTGCTTTATAATACTCTTCTAATTTTTCTAAAGGAAGATAACCAGTTAATTTAATTCTCTCTTGCAATTTTTTATTACGGTTGAGATAAGTTATTATTTCATTAAAAGTTTTATCGTTTCCATAAGGATGAGAACTTCCTATAATAAGTAAATAATAATTTTGGGGTAATTTTTTTATTGTTTCCAGTGCAGTTTGATATCCTTTGTAAGCAGCAATAAAACCAAATAGGGAAATAAGAACTGAATCTACAGGAAAGCCAATTTTTTCTTTTATAGCTTTTTTTTCTTCAGCATCAACTTGAGATGGCATAGAAAAAGTAATTCCTTGTTTAATCATTAAGAGTATTTTTGAATCAAATCCACAATCAATAAAAATTCGCCTCGATTTTTTAGTATGAATGATTGCTCTTAAATTACTATTTGAATTAAAAACAGATGCTACTAAAAAGTTCCATTTTTGCTTTAATATTTTTGATTTTGCGAATTGGAGGATACTCATTCTTGATGAATCATAAGATGGGAAAACTGGTTCTGAATGAAAAGTTACAAATACTTTCTTTTTAAGTTTAATAATTTTCTTAATAAAATAAGAAAACATTTCAATAGATTCATTCATACCATAAGAACCCGCAAAAAAGCTAAACTCATGTTGAATATGAATAACATCATAAGAATCGAGCCTATCAGTCAAGGAAATAAAGTATTCTTTCATTTCAAGAATAGGCATATATTTTAGAGCTTGTCTATCAATTGGTATTACATCACATTCTACTTGATGTTCTTTTATGCCATTTAATAGACCTTTTGTATAACCAGCAATTCCGCAAGGAACATTCCATGTACTAATTTGAACGACTTTCATTAAGTTACCTCATTGATGTTTGATTTTTAACTGTAATTTGATGAATCTTACCAATCTGAATAAGTTTATTAGATTTGCTGTCAAATGTCCATGCTTTGAGGGTATGTTGACCAACCCCTAGAAATTCTTCTGGAATTAAAACTCTCCATCTTACTTGAGTATATCTTCTGTCTGTAATATATTCAGCTAAATCAGGACTTGGTAAATTTGCTGAAGCTAAACCCACAAATTTAGGAGAAGATTCTTTAGTAATGACAACAGTGCCAGTCCAGTCATTACTTGGAGAAATTGCCCAGCCCCATGCTTCAAATTCTCCCAAATTGGTTTTACTTTTTTCGATACCATCAAAATGACCATATTTAGATGTATTATTTTTTTCAAAAACATTGCTACTTGGAAGCATTCCTAGTTTTTGAGCGATAGGATAGTCTGCATGAAAAAGATTAAGATCGAAAGTTCTCTCTATAAAATCATCAGGACATTCTTGTATAAAAGAAACACAGGCTTGAGATTGTAATCGTAAACTACTTATGTACTGCATCATTATTAAGCCTGCTTGATAAGTTAAAAAATAAGAATAAAAGGCTATTACTAACAAAAATATAGAAGTTACTAATATTAATTTGCTCCTTCTAAAGAATTTAATTAAATATTGTTCATTAATTTGTAGAATTATGAAAATTATTGAAATAATTAAAAGGCTTGAAGCAGAAATATATCTTGGATTTAAAGATTGATTAGGAATCATTGATGCTCTGGAGATTGATGTAACTACATTAGCTAAAATAGAGAAAAATCCCAATGAAATCAAATATAAAAAATTATGTAATTCGATTTCTTTTCTTTTTTTATAAAGTAACCCTAAACAAAATATAAATATAAAAATTATGATTACTCCCCAAAACCAAGATATTTCATAAGGTCTTTGATAACCTAATCCAAGTGGCGCTCCTGTTATCTGAAAGAAAAACTTAATAAATTTATCAAAATTAAATCCTTTCTGTAAATTCTCCAAAATCAGATTATTAGAAATTTTTACCAATTCAAGATTAGAAATAGGATTGATATTTTTAGATACATTAAACACATAAACCGCAAAAATGAGAATAAAGTTGAAAATCCAAAATATAGAATATTTTGATAAGATTAATTCTTTGATTAATAAAAGTTGGTTTTGAGTGTTTTTTTGATTAATATTGTTGTGGTTTAATTTAAATCCTAAATACACAATAATAGGATAGATGACAATATAACTAATAAACCCAAAGCCATAGGAAAAAGTTGATATAGCAGATAAAATTGCAGATATAGCAATGGCTTTGTCTCCTTTAATAAAAACTAATGTTCCTAAAATAGTTATAAAACAAAATATACTAAAAAATATAGACATCTGAATGGATATCATCCAATTCTCCGAAGCAGCAGGAGAAAAATATATTAGACTAGATAATAAAGTGGCGAAAACAACCTTATAAACTTGTGATGTTTTGGAATTTGTAATGAATATAAGAGTTAAGATTAATATTGATAAGCAAGCAAATAGCCAACCGATGAGAATAGGAATTTTTGTATCCCAAACATTTAAAAAAGCCAAGGGTGCTAAAATTATGTTAGTACCTAAAAACATATGCCCATTAACAGTTGAAAAAATTTCTTTGAAAATAGTAGCTATATTTCCTTCAATTAACTTAGAAAAATATCTAACAAACTGCCAATCGTCAACACTAAAAATATTTACTGAATATTTATTAATCAAAAATGCTGTATAAAAAAGAGGAATTAAACAAACAAAAAGGAAACATAAGTTAACTAATGATTTTCTCGACGTAAAAAATGTCATGATATATATTTTGGTTAAAAAAAGTAAATTTTTGATTTTATTTCAACTGTAATTTGGTAATTTAAAGATATGTTTAATTCTGTTCCAGCATATAAATATTTTCTAATCTTAACACTAAATATTCATCAATATTATCACAATAACAAGAAAATCTAACTCTGGATATCATCAGTATTAGAATATTTACATAGCTTGTTTTGGCAAAATTTTCTGAATGCTTTGAATAAAGTAATAATAATCACGGTTAGGTAAGAAATTAATATTATTTCTTCCATTTAAAGCTATAAAACTAAATAATAAAGAACCTAAAATAGTTTGAATTAAAATAATAATTGCTAAAAGAACCATGGAAGATGCCCATCCTGGAATTGCTAATTCAGTAGCTAATTTTACAAATAAAATAGTACAAATGAAAAACATTGTACCAAACATAATTATACAGCTTCCAATTAATAATCTTACTCCTATTGTTTCTCCATAAACAGAAATAGCACTTAATCCATGAGTAACAAGCATAACAAAGTTCATATTTGATTTTCCAGCAATTCTTTTACCTCTTTTTGTAGGAATGGTGGTATAAGGAAGTTTTGATTTCATTACTCCAGCTGCATAATGATTCCATATTTCCGATACAACAACAATCTTTTGGAGAAGATCATAGGGAATTATACTAAAGTTACCAAAACTAATTTGACATCCTGTCAGGACTTTATATAGTAATCGATAAATTGTATAAAATAAAATAAATAAAAAGCCTTCAGAACGCTCTTTTCTCTTCGCAAAAACAATTTTATTGTAGTTCTCTACGTTACATTTTTCAATTAATTCTAAGGCATCTTGTGGAGTATCTTCCCCATCACTATCCATGATTAATACAGCTTGACAATTAATTGTTTCAGCTACATAAGCAAGTCCTATAGCAATAGCTCTTTGATGTCCAAGATTTCGTCTTAAATGCAATATATTTACTTTACAAATTAATTTTAAGTTAATCAACGAAAGAGAATTAAATGGGATTAGCCTGGTTGAAGAGTCATTTAATATCAAAACTTCTACAGAAATATTTTTATCAAATAAAAAATCGTCTAAAAGTCCTAGTAAAATTATTACAGACTCCCAATCATTAAAAACAGGAATTAAAATCAATATTCGACCATTACCATTATTTTTTAAATTCATATTTAACAAATCTCGATTTTACGTAATGAATTTAACTAGAAATAATTCCACCTTAATTAACACTTTCCATATAATACTGCACTACATCTTGACCTTTGCCGATTAGTTTGATATTTCCTTTACTTAACCAAATCGCCTTATCACAAGATTGTTGTATAAAATCCATTGAATGAGAAACAACTAAAACCGTCGTTTTTTCACTCCAAAAATTATCCATCCTTTGCTTGCACTTATTCTTAAAACTCTCATCCCCCACAGACAAAACCTCATCCAAAATCAAAATATCCGGCTGTATATCTGTCGCAATAGAAAAACCCAAACGAGCCACCATACCCGAAGATAAACCCTTAACTGGAACTAAAGCATAATCCTCCAACTCTGCAAACTCCAAAATAGAACGCGCTCTTGCCTTCATCTCAGCCCTAGAAAAACCCAACAATACACCATAAAGGAGGATATTGTCCATCACAGAGATTTCTGCATCAAAACCTGCTCCCAGTTCAATTAAAGGTGCAACTTGACCCCGGACTCTGACAGTACCAGTCGTAGGCTGAAGAATTCCGGAAATTATCTTTAACAGGGTGGATTTACCAGAACCATTCGCGCCGATTATACCTATTTTTTCGCCTTTTTCAACAACTAACTCAATATTATTTAATACTAATTTCTTAGCAGGTTGCCGATATTTACCCTCTACCACAGATAGGAGCGTTTTCTTCAAATCATAGGAAAATTCCTCTTGAGTCCTTCTCCACAGCGAAACATTATCCAGACGTATTACTTCCATTTACAGCAAATCCATAAATTGATGTCGCCATAGATGAAAACAAATCCATCCCCAGGCTAAAATAATTATGCCACTCAGTAAAGCCCCCAATAAATCTGGGTTTCACCGTGATTTTGAATCAAAACTTAATCCCCATATCCTCGACTAATATCCATATCATAAAGAATTGGAAAATATGGTAATTGGTTGTGATTAGTTACAAACTATCAGGTTCAACACCTAATTCTCTCAATTTTTGAGCCAAAATAGCTGCTTTATTCTCCGCTTTATCAGCCCTTTGCTGTTCAGCCTCAGCCCGTTCGGTCAAAGTCGGCAACCAACCATCAGCATTATACCAACGCAACCACAAACCCTCTGTATTTTGATAACTTCCCTGCCATAAACCTAAACCCATTTCTATTTCTTCTAACCAAAAGCGGTTTTCTGATAGATTTATAGATTCATAACGAGTACCGTTGAGTTTAAAGCCACGGAAATTATTCTTATAACGGTCATAAACGACATAGTAGGGAATACGCAAAATGTGTTCATATACTTCCCATTTGGTTGGAGGTTTATTAACTTCCCGGAGAGTTTGTCCTAAATCTTCTTGTTCTGTTCCTGGTGACAGTAATTCAACTACCAAAAACGGATCAACTCCTTCTTGCCATACTACATAACTTAAACGTAAATCTTGCTGTTGCTTAGTATTAGTAACCCCTAACACCATATACCAATCTGGGCGTTTATACCAACTGGGATGACGAGGATCATAATAAAGGTTTAAATCGCTGGCCAGTAACATTTCCTCAGATGAATAATTGACAGGTTGACAAGTTTCACTGAGTAAATCTGCTTGTATACAATGAAATTCGTCCGGCAATCCCGATTCTCCTACTAATTCACTAGGTAAATCATACATTGTCGGCATAGTTTCTTGGGGTGGCAGAGGTGGATTATTTTGATACATACTCCATTCCCATCCTTATCTCTAACTGTAACAAATACATAATCCCCATATCCTCGACTAATATCTATTGATAAAGAATTGGAGAATATGATGATTGGTGGTGATTAGTTAGAAAATCTCAGGTTCAACACCTAATTCTCTCAGTTTTTTAGCTAAAATAGCTGCTTTATTCTCTGCTTCATCAGCACGTTGACGTTCATTTTCAGCACGTTGACGTTCAGATATAGCTTTTCGTGTTTCAAATTCAGCCCTTAGCCATTCAGCTTCAGCCTTTTGCTGTTCAAATTCAGCTTTTCTAATTTCTTCTAAATTAGATTCTTCTGGTGTGGGAATTAATCTTCCTTCAACAGTAAAATATCTTAACGTATCTTCCCAAATCCCTAAGTATAAACCTAACTCCTGACTCCAATACCAGGCATTTTCTGATGCTGGGATAGTTTTATATTCACTGTTTGTTAATCGCCACCCTACCAATTCTAAGGTATTTGGGGAAAACCAAAAATACTCAGGAGTGCGGAATTGATCTTGATACAACTGTTTTTTCAATCCCTTATCTACTTGCTCTGTAGAATCAGAAAGTAATTCAATTATCACATTGGGGTATTTACCATCCTCTTCCCATGTTACCCAAGAAAAACGCGGAAAATTTTCCGTGTCTTTGACTAGAAAAAAGTCTGGACATCTAAAGCCTCGATGTTTTAACTGTTGTCGGCTATAGTAAACGCTAAGATTTGCACCAATAAAAAAATCTTCTCTATCACGCCATAACCATTCTAAACAAGTTACTAATATTAATAGTTGTGTATAGTGTAAGGAACTTTCCATTTCTGGTTCATCGCTGAGTATTTCAGTGCAATCTGGCATTAATGCTTCTATTTCTTGTGCGGTTAAAGCCATAGATTTGATTGGGATAAATTACTATCTTTGGTTAATTATAAACTATCAGAATCTACTCTGTGCAATGATTAAATCATAGCTATGTTAGAGGTTAGAGCAAATCCATAAATTGATGTCGCCACAGATGAAAACAAGTCCATCCCAAGGCTAAAATAATTATTCCACTCAATAAAGCGCCCCAAATTAAACCTAAATCAGGTGGAGAACCTGATAAAGTAATCTGACGAAGACTTTCAATAATTGGTGATAAAGGATTTAAACCTAAAAACTGTTTCACTTGTTTGGGAACAATAGCTGCTGGATAAAATACAGGACTACTAATCCAAATCATAAATACTACCAACTCATAAAAGTAAGGTAAATCTCTAAAGAATACGTACAAAGCACTAACTAAAAAACCAACTCCTGTAGAAACTAAAATCAGTGCGAGAAATGGAAATAGTAAGGCTAAGACATTGACTAGACTTTGGGAATTAATCAAAGTCATAATTGCCAGTAACGGAAATGCGCCTACTGAAAATTGAAATACATTTGCCGCAATCATGGATACCGGAAAAACACTGACTGGTAACTGAATTTTATTTAATAATGCACCATTACCAACTACGCTGGCTAAAGCTTGGGATGTAGAAGATGAGAAAAAATTAATTACTAACAGCCCTGTCAGTGCTGCCAGCATATAGTTGATGATGGAGTTACCATAATAAGATGCAAAGGTAGCACCAAAAATGGCAGTATACAGTCCTGTCATAATTAAAGGGTTTAATAGTGACCAATAAACCCCCAGAAAAGAACCCCGATAGCGTACTTTCAGATTTCGTCCTACTAAGACGTGCAGGAGTTCTCGATAACGCTGCACTTGTAACCAATTTAAATTACCTTTCCAGGAAAAAGCCATTATTAAAGTACCATTACACACCAGAAAAAACTCATCTAGGCATTTTATACTATATGAGTCCAAATTACCTGCGATTAATTTTCAGAATGAGGCTGAATACCTAACTTCCATAAAAAAGCCCTTGCTATGAAAAGCAAGAGCCAAAAAATTAATTAACAGTGATTAAATCCAAATAAAAACAACCTAGTCAAGGTCAGGCATAAACATCACTGGTTCAGTTTCGCGGTTAATACCTTTCTCAAAACCACCAGCAGCAGCACGGGCGCGGCCTGCGTGCCACAAGTGACCAATGAGGAAGAAGAATCCTAAAACGAAGTGTGAACAAGCTAACCACGCACGAGGAGATACATAGTTGAAAGAGTTAATTTCAGTAGCCACACCACCTACAGAGTTCAAAGAACCCAGAGGAGCGTGTGTCATGTATTCAGCTGCACGACGTGCTTGCCAAGGTTGAATATCGTTCTTGATTTTTTCCAGATCAAGACCGTTAGGACCACGAAGAGGCTCTAACCAAGGGCCACGGAAATCCCAGAAGCGCATGGTTTCTCCACCAAAGATGATTTCACCTGTAGGAGAGCGCATTAAGTATTTACCTAGACCCGTAGGACCTTGAGCAGAACCGACGTTAGCACCTAAGCGTTGGTCACGAATTAAGAAGGTTAAAGCTTGTGCTTGAGAAGCTTCAGGACCAGTAGGACCGAAGAATTCGCTGGGGTAAGCGGTGTTGTTATACCAAACCATGATGGAAGCAATAAAGCCCATCAAGGAAAGAGCGCCCAAGCTGTAGGAGAGGTAAGCTTCACCAGACCAGATGAAAGCACGACGCGCCCAAGCAAAAGGCTTAGTGAAGATGTGCCAGATACCACCGGAAATGCAAATTAAAGCAATCCAGATATGACCGCCGATAATATCTTCCATATTATCAACGCTAACAATCCAGCCTTCGCCACCGAATGGAGCTTTAATTAGATAACCGAAGATGATAGCTGGGTTGAGGGTAGGATTAGTAATCACACGTACATCACCACCACCAGGGGCCCATGTATCATAGACTCCACCGAAGAACATAGCTTTTAGCACCAGCAACAACGCACCACATCCAAGGATGATTAGGTGGAAGCCGATGATGTTGGTCATCTTGTTCTTGTCTTTCCAGTCATAACCGAAGAAAGAGGAATACTCTTCTAAGGTTTCAGGTCCACGAACGGCATGATAAATACCGCCAAAACCTAGAACTGCTGAGGAAATGAGGTGAAGTACGCCAACGACGAAATAAGGGAATGTGTCAATAACTTCACCACCGGCACCAACGCCCCAACCAAGTGTGGCGACGTGAGGGAGAAGAATTAAACCCTGTTCGTACATGGGCTTTTCTGGAATGAAGTGAGCAACTTCAAATAAAGTCATTGCTCCAGCCCAGAAGACGATTAAACCAGCATGGGCAACGTGAGCGCCAAGTAGTTTACCAGATAAATTGATTAAACGAGCGTTGCCAGACCACCAAGCGAAACCGCTGGATTCTTGGTCGCGTCCACCGCTAATAACTCTATTAGAGAGCGTTACCACGTGGTAGTACCTCCTCTGGGAATACGAACTGTTCGTGGGGTTGATCTTGAGGAGCCATCCAAGCGCGGATACCCTCGTTCAGCAAAATGTTTTTGGTATAGAAAGTTTCAAACTCTGGA
>NZ_VIKW01000013.1:50979-131886 GCF_009711975.1 Anabaena sp. UHCC 0204 | reverse complement strand
ATTGTTTAAGAGGAGTCAATTGTCAGTTGTCATTCGGCACAATTGACGATTAAATGGGTTAAAGCATCAATGAGGCGATCGCTCTCCATGGGGATAATTTCATCACCATATAAGATTTGCTGCGTTATGGCAAAATGTGCTAAAGAACCAATTAACACTCTGGCGGTGGCTTCTGGATCAGGTATTTTTAGTTCTGGGTGAGATGCTAAATATTTACTAATTGTCTCAATAGCTGGTTTAGCTATAGAACGAATAAAAACTTTAGCTAACTCTGGAAAGCGCACCGATTCCCCGATTAACACGCGCTCAAATGCTAAATATTCAGGATCTGTAGTCATTTGCTCCAATGCTGTTTTTGCTAACCCCCGTAGCACAGTATAGGGTTCTCCTGCTAGGGAATACTGGCCAAAAATTGACTGAAATCGCTTTCTAGCTAATTGCTCAATCAGGGCGCTAAATAGTCCGACTTTATCATGAAAGTAACTATATACTGTTGCTTTAGAAACTCCCGCAGCTTCGGCTACTCGATCCATGCTTGTTCCTGAATAGCCATGTATCAAAAACTCCTGCATTGCTCCCTGGAGAATCTTTTCTATTTTATCTGTTGAATTTGAGCGATTAATATCCCCAGTTTTTGGGCGAACCATTTTTAAATCTTCCTGTTAAAGTTTTGATCAGAGTTGTACTTGCTGTAATGACATACAGCAGAAGTCGGAAGTCGTAAGGGTGTATCCCTGATGGGGACTGGAAGCATCAGCATTTAATATAAGGGCGTTCGCAGAGTGTGCTGGAAGCATCAGCATTCGGTGTAAGGGCGAAGCATTCGGAAAATAAACTTGGGGAAAAACCGAGAATTTGTCGCCCGAATGCTTCGCCCCTACTGGGAAAAACCGATAAATTATCGTCCGAATGCTTCGCCCCTACTTGGACAAAAACTGACTTTGTGTATAGGTTTCAATTTAGATTCTGTACCGCATTGATCTGCAATTTGCTGTAGCTGGGCTAGGTTGAGAGAATTTTAAACTAAACCGTTTAGTCTAGAATATACTATTTTTACGGAAACTGTCATCAGCTAACGATCCTACTTATTATTCCGGCATATCATCTATAAATGTTCGTTGTCATCAAAAATCTGGAATTAGTTTTGTAATCTGTAACGCAATAACTTGACTAAACTACTCCGTTAAGTTTATAGTTTTTTTAAACTAAACCGTTTAGTTTAGCTATCACGTTTTCAGGATTTTGGGGATTTGAGTTTTCTACTTCACCTTATTTAAGGATTTGTAATTTTTTTAAACTAAACCGTTTAGTTTAGCACTGACATTTTTAGGGTAGCCAGAATTTGTGTCTTCTACCGCACTTATTTAAGGATTTGCATTTTTCATTAATTAAATTTGAAAGCACTGAAAAGGTATGCGGTTGTGCAGAACCATAAGCTACAAGGATCATTATCTTCTCAGTCCATTCTCCGATTAGCGATCGCTATAACTATGTTGGCATCTTTATCTGTAGCTAGTATCAGTATTTTTACTGTACTCAAGTTTCGGGATGTAGATCATCAAAAACCAGCAAATCCGGCGATAGCAATGCCTGAGATCAAAACAGTCACAGCATTAGGAAGAATTGAACCAGAGGGGGAAGTGATCAAACTATCAGCGGCGATATCTGGGGAAGGGAGTCGAGTAGAGAAGATATTGGTACGAGAGGGGGAGATGGTCAAAGCTGGACAGGTAATTGCTATTTTAGATAATAGCGATCGCTTGCAAGCAGAATTAACAGAAGCCAAAGCCGAAGTACAGGTAATTCAATCTAACATAGCCCGGATTCAAGCAGGTGCTAAACGGGGAGAAATTACCGCGCAAAAAGCCATAATTGAGCGATTAGCAGTAGAAAGCCAAGGTGATATAGATACTCAAACAGCCACTGTAGAAAAATTACAAGCTGAATTAATCAATGCTGAAGCCGAGAATAAACGTTACCAAGAATTATATCAAGAAGGAGCAATTTCCGCTTCCCAAAAAGATAGTAAAAATTTGCACTTAGAAACGGCCAAAAAAAGCCTACAAGCTGGAAAATCACAATTAAAGCAACTGCAATTAAGTAGTAAACAAAGAATCAAAGAAGCTTCAGCCACACTAGATCAAATCTCTGAAGTGAGAAAAGTAGATGTTGAAGCTGCGATCGCCGAACTAAATCGTGCCGAAGCCATAGTAAAAAAAGCCACTATTAATCTTCAACAAGCTTATGTAAAATCTCCTCAAAATGGACAAATAATTGAAATCCACACTCGTCCAGGAGAATTAATTACTAATAATGGCATTGCTGACATTGGTAAAACGAGTCAGATGTATGTAGTTGCGGAAATTTACGAAAGTGATATTACCAAAATTATGCCAGGAAAACAGGTGCGGATAGTTGGTGATGTTTTTCCTCAAGAATTGCAGGGAAAAGTAGAACGGATAGGTTTACAGGTAAGAAAACAAAACCTGACAAATACAGATCCTTCCAGCAATATTGATAATAGGGTGATAAAAGTCCATATCCGATTAAATAAAGCTTCTAGTCAGCAAGCAGCCAACTTTACCAATATGCAAGTTAAGGTAATTATTAGTATTTAGTCAATTGTTAGTTGTCAGTCGTCAGTTGTCAATTGTCAATTGCTGATTAACAACTAATTAAAATGATTATAAATCCTTCTTTTTTATTTATTTATTCTTCTTTATTTCTTCCTTCTTTTTGTCTCCTGATTCTTGTACGGGCGAAGCATTCGGGCGACAAATTATTGTTTTTTTCCCAAATTTATTTTCCGAATGCTGATGCTTCCAGCAAGCTTCGCGAACGCCCCTACGACAACTAACCACTGACTCCTATAATTCCTATGATTTCCATTTTTCAACAATTGCAACGACGCACACCATTGGGGTGGTTGCAACTTAGTCATGAAAAAAGTCGCTTACTGGTAGCAGTATCAGGAATTGCCTTTGCTGATGTTCTCATGTTTATGCAGTTAGGTTTTCAAACTGCTTTATATGATAGTAATACTCGATTACATCGGAGTTTACAAGCTGATATTATTCTAATCAGTCCCCAAGCTCGGAGTTTACAAAGTATGTCTACTTTTTCTAGAAGACGACTTTATCAAACAATGGATGTACCAGGGGTAGAATCGGCTGAGGCTATGTATTGTAACCATATTATTTGGAAGAATCCCCAAACACGCTTAGAAACAGGAGTGTTAATTATTGGTATCAATCCAGATAAACCAGCGTTTGATTTACCAGAAATTAATCAACAATTACATAAGATTAAATTACCAAATACAGTCTTATTTGATCGGGCTGCTAGAGGAGAATATGAAGAGGCTATTCAGCAAATTCAAGAAGGTAAAACTGTCACCACTGAAATTAATGGCAGTACCATTACAATTGGTGGTTTATTTAAAATAGGTGCTTCCTTTGCGGCTGATGGTAGCTTGATCACCAGTGCTAATAACTTCTCTCAAATATTTGCCAGACAACCTACAAGCAGTGTGAGTATCGGTTTAGTTAAAGTCAAGCCAGGGTATAAAATTAATGATGTTGTTGCCCAATTAAAGGCTTATCTGAAAGATGATGTAAAGGTTCTCACCCGTGGCGAATTTATTGAGTTTGAAAATAACTTTTGGAGTAGTAATTCCCCGATTGGATTTATTTTTAATCTCGGTGTATCAATGGGGTTTGTAGTTGGGGTAATTATTGTTTATCAAGTGCTTTCCACAGATGTTAATGCCCATTTGCGAGAATATGCAACATTTAAAGCTATGGGATATCGTCATTACTATTTACTGACTATAGTTTTGGAAGAAGCTTTAATTTTAGCAGCTTTGGGATTTTTCCCCGGAGTTGCTGTCTCATTAGGACTTTATCAACTCACGCGAACAGCCACTAATTTACCTATGTATATGACGATAATCCGTGGTTTACAAGTTTTATTGTTAACTATAATTATGTGTGCTATTTCGGGAGCGATCGCTACGAGTAAACTACAATCTGCCGATCCTGCGGATATGTTTTAAATAGTTGAGTTCATATCATAGTCGGAGAAAACTAAATACACTCCACAGGAAGATGCAGATAAATAAAAGTAGATTTACATTAATCCTGGTGTGTCGAATAACTGCTTTCTATGAGGGTTTAGCATTCAAGCTAAACCTTTTTTTTTGCCATATTTAGAGTCTGAAAACACTCATATAAAGTTAGCTTAAAAAATCTTCAAAAAGCGGACAACAGCCTCGTTGTTCATCACTCCTTAACAGCTTTTAGAATATTTATACACATCCTCCAGATAGATGAATATCAGCGTCAATTAATGTAAATTAACCAACTATGGTAAACACTTGGTATATATGTAGGCTTGGTAAATCGCCAAGCCTTTTTTATGTTAAATGTAACTTTTTATCCACTAAACCCATAAAAATCTGATTTAATTCTACTTTAGGTAGTAGAACTATTTATTGAGATTGAGTAATCTTAACTTTATTAATGCCTGAAAAACGTGTATGCACCCTGAAAATAATTTCAGGGTCTTTTTTTTATTTTCAGGTAACAGGTAAACCATCAGAAAAGATTGAATTTATTTGAGAACAAAAAAATAATCAACATTATTAAATATCCGCCATATCAGATTTTCTTAAATTTGTACACACCTTAAAGGAAGATGAATCGGAATAATTTAGGGTTTAAAGTAACTGTATATGGTAAACACCTGGTATATACAAAGGCTTGGCTTAACACCCAAGCTTTTTTCATTTTTCAGGTAATTGGTTAATATGTATCTTTATCACTCTCTATCATCTTTAGGGAAATTTGGACACATCCTCCAGGAAGATGATCTGTCAGCAGAGTAGCATTAAATTAATTAAGTACGTTGTTAAGCACAGCAATTATGGAGGTTTGGTTATCACACCAAACCTTTTTTTTCGCTTTAATCTGTTGAACCAGATCAATTTATTGGAAGCACTGATGAGACAGCATGACAATACTTAGTATTAAAATTATTTATTACTAATATTATGTAACGTACTTGACATTTTATCTGATGGTATGTTCATATCTTTGCAGACTAAAAATAATTCCAGAGGATATTTACAACTACACTACAGCCAAAAAAGTCTTTGTGGCTTATATAAAATATAGTGTGTTACTATATACTGTGTTTACAAGTATATAGGCGAAATCATACATCAGCGTACCAACTACTTTAATTAAAGCAAAACGCCTATGGGATGTCGACTGAGAATTTTTTTAACTGATGAGGAAAAGCTCACATTAGAAGAGTTGAGAAAAGCTACAAGTATTCCTCAGCGAACGAAAGATCGCGCTCAGGTTCTACTGTTGAACGCTCGCGGATTAAAAAACGAGCAAATTGCTCAAGGTCTAAACTGGGCGATTTCTACAGTCCGTCAGACTCTACACCGTTGGGAAAAGATGGGTTTAGCAGGATTATGGGATGCTCCAGGTCGAGGAGGAAAACCCCGCTATTCAGAGGATGATTTAGAGTATTTGGAGAACTGTTTATTTCAAGAACCACAACAGACTTATAACTCTAAACAACTAGCCAAAAAACTAGCTTCTGAGCGACAAGTTTACTTGAGTGCTGACCGACTCCGAAGAGTTCTGAAAGAAAGGGGAAAAGTGATTAATACACGGAAAACATCTAACAATCATGAAGTCTGACAGACAAGAATAATATAGCGGTATGCACTCTTTGTAAGATACAGTCAGCCAATCGCAAACTCTGTAGGGGCGCAGGGTCTGCGCCCTCAATTGTATTGCATCAAGGGCGATAACCGCTATAGCTCTGTGCTGTTATCAACAGGTATTTAGTTTATCAGGGAATAGGAAAAAATGTTTGTGTCTTTTTCCTTGATATCTATTTTGTAGCCTGTAGCTGCTTTTGAAACCCTTTGCTATTTCCGTAGTACACAGGTTGAAATTTCACCTGATTTGTCCCCGGATTGTAGAGAGTATAGGTTGCTTCTCCTGGTGTTCGTCCCACATTTCCCACTCCTATGACTTGACGGGGGGTAACGGTGATTGTTTGGGGAGACAATTGACGATCTAGGGTAGTGATTTCACTGCTAATAGATCCAGCTTGTAACTGATACTGAAAAGTTAACCCAGAACGACCGCAAAACAGGTTATTTGCTTGCATTCGTGATAATCTATCTAGCATTTGAATTGGGGGCGTATCGGGGGTTAGTTCGTCATTTACACCCATTGTCGAACCATGTATTAATAGACAATCTAATTCAAAAAAACCAAAGTCGAGCGATCGCAACCATTGTACAGTTGGACGGGAAACACAATCCCACAACATCTGCACAGTATCACCACCATATTTTTCTAGCAATTCTGGCGCGTCTCCAGTGGGTCCCAAACCATGTAAAATTAAACATTGTTCTTCCCACCATCCCTTACAAATCATCGGTGCTAATTCACCCCGTCGTGGTGATTTCACCCTTGCTACTAACTCCTCACATTCTCGCCTTGGACCGACTAAATCACCGATAATATATAATGCTTCTATATAACGGTTTTGTCGCTTAATATCAGCTATTACAGCCTCATAAGCTGGCAAATTTCCTTCAATTCCACTTAAAATTGCCCACATAATTTTAGATTTTACAGTTATTTTTATGTCTCACGCAAAGGCGCAAAGGCGCAAAGGAAGAAAGGGTGATTAAGTATTGATAGTCCCAATTCCCAGTCAATACTTGTCGGTTAAGCTAAAAACATTAAATCAGGTAGGTTGGGTTGACGTTAGGAAACCCAACATTTACGGACGTTGGGTTGCGTTGTTGCTTAACCGAACAATATTGAAGCCCTAATCTTTTTATCTGGTACAAACATGACTTGGATCATCTGCGCGTTCAGCATACTCTAAGCCATTCGCTAAACGCCACGCAAAAATTTCTGGTAATCCCTTCTCTATAATTGCTGCACAGGTTTTTTGATAATCATACGTAACTTCTCGCAATGTCACTGCTTGAGTATCAGTTTCATAGATTACATAAGTTGCATTTGGTCGTCCATGTCTGGGTTCTCCAACAGAACCAACATTCACAATCTTTTTGAGAGCAGATGAAAAGCTGATTTTGCGTGATTCTGCTTGATTATTAACCTGGACTTGTAACTCACCAGCATCAAGATTTCGTGTATAAGGAACATGGGTATGTCCACAAAATAGCACATCTGCACCTGTGGAAAGTACCCGTTCTAAAGCAATGAAAGCATCAAGTTCAGGTAATAAATATTCATGGTTGCTATGAGGACTACCGTGAAAAAAAGCTAAGTTTTGCCATTGCAGACTATAGGGTAAATTGGCTAAAAATTCTCGGTTTTCTGGGTGAATTTCCTGATTTGTCCATTGGTGAGCTTTTAGTCCTCTTTTTTCCGCCAATATTGAAGGATAACTGCAATCGCAAGCATTCAATCCTTCCACAATATCCTCATCCCAACAACCGACGCAGGTAGGAATATCTAAAGAGCGAATTTGGTTAATCACTGCATTAGGATGTGGTCCATATCCCACCAGATCACCAACACAAAAGATTTTTTCGGCTTTTTGCTGGTCAATATCTAATAATACAGCTTCTAAAGCTTCATAATTACCATGAATACATGACATAACTGCTATTTTCATACTTCTTCACCTTCTAGTAAAATTTGTTGTACTTGTTGTTGATATTGCGAAATTAGGGATTCAGATAAACAACAATCTGATAATGTTGCTTTTAAAGTTGTTTCATCTAAGTTTTTTCCTACTATTTCTATGCCACTAAATCGCTGAGGTCTACCTTCTAAATATCGTGGTAAGTTTAATTCTAAAAAGTCTATTTTGGGAACACCAGCGACAAAATCACAGTAAAGAGAACGCCCATCATTAACATCAAAAATAGCTTTAGCACGGGTGACAGTACCATAAGCATTATGAGTTATTTCATACCAAAATTCATCTAAACTATTTTCATCAATGACTTGACCTGTAGTTTCTACTCGCCATAAATTTTCTACAGTTATAGTAGGAACTGGTGCGCCGTGTATAATTTCATTTGCCCAACTATCATATTCAGAGTTTTGCAAATCTGGTGGAATAATTGCTATGGCGCGGTAAGTTAGATGATCTAATATTTTTGAGATAGTTTTTAATTCTAGATAAGAACCTAATTCAACATATACACTATTAGCTGTGGGTATATGATGAAGAAATTCAATTTCTTGACCATCACCAAATATGTTGAGTTCCGGAAATTCAGTAGCTATTCTAGTTTGATCAATAGGAACATTCCCAGTTCCTGGACAAAAATAAATTACTTTTTCCGCAGATACAATATCTCGAATTTGTTGACAAATCCAAGTAGTTTTTCCAGCACCGGATAATCCAGCAATAACCTTAATGATTGGTATATTCATATTTTATACTATTTTTAATAAATATCCCTAATTACAAAGCTGATCATGTAGAGATCGGAAACTTCCTATCTCTACATAGTACAAGCTAAATTTAAATTTGTATCAGCCAAAGCCTGTTATTTAAAATTAGGATTGTGTCGAATTAAATTCATGAATTCTTCACGAGTTCGTGCGTCTTCAGAAAATACTCCCCGCATTGCACTGGTAACAGTCCAAGAGCCTGGTTTTTGAACTCCTCTCATCACCATACACATATGAGTTGCTTCGATTACAACTGCAACTCCTTGAGGTTTGAGTAAACCTTGCAGTGCGTCAGCAATTTGTAAAGTCAGCCGTTCTTGTACTTGCAAACGTCGTGCATACATTTCACAAATGCGGGCAATTTTTGATAAACCTATCACCTTACCATTAGGAATATATGCAACATGAGCGCGGCCAATGATTGGTAATATGTGGTGTTCACAGGAACTGAAAATATCAATATCCCGGACTAATACCATTTCATTTGCCTCTTCTGTAAATACTGCTCCATTGAGGAGTTCATCTAAGGATTCATGGTAGCCATTGGTCAGAAACTTTAAAGCTTTAACAACTCTTTTAGGAGTATCTATTAAACCTTCCCGGTCTGGATTTTCTCCTAATCCAATCAACAAAGTCCGTACAGCCTGTCTCATGTCTGCTTCTGTTACAGTTGGCTGTTGCTGAGTTGATAAAGATGACACCACCTGAGCCGCGGAATTCAGATTGGGACGAATAGATAAAGTCATTTTCTGAGTTTAATGGGGATGAGTTATGACACTAGTTAATAGTTCAATAGATATGAATATCTATGAACTAAATTAGAGATTTAATGAACGCTTTCTTATTATACCAAACATTTGTTAAGTTTTGTATGAATCTCATTAGTATCCAACTTTCTGCCAATAAAAACTACCTGATTTTTAGGTAGAGTATTCCATTCGTCTGCGTGCAAACTGTAACGAGGTCCACTCAGTTGGAAAAGATGGCGTAAATTACTATCATTAAACCATAAGATGCCCTTAGCTCGAAATACATTCTGTGGCATTTCTTCAGTCAAGAAATTCTCAAATTTATGGACATCAAATGGTTTGTCACTTTGGAAGGAAATCGAAATAAACCCATCATTGTCTAAATGATCAGAGTGATGATGATGATGTTCATGCTTATGTTCATGCTTATGTTCATGCTTATGTTCATGGTGATGATGAGTATCTTCATCATCAATAGCGATATATTTATCTTTTGGTGTTAAACCCACATCTAAAATTAATGGTAAAGCAACTTCACCATATTGAGTATGTAAAATTTTCGCTCCATGTTTGACATCATGGATAAAATTTTCTACTTCTTGGAGTTTTTCTGAGGTAACAAGGTCTGTTTTATTGAGGAGAATAATATCTCCATAGGTAATTTGTTTTAAAGCTGCTTCACTCTCGAAGTGTTCTTCGTTAAATGTTTCAGCATCTACTACTGTGAGAATCGAATCTAGATTAGTCAGGTCTCTTAGTTCTGTTCCCAGAAAAGTTAAAATTATTGGTAAAGGATCAGCAACTCCAGTGGTTTCAATGACTAGATAATCAATTCTGTCTTCTCGTTCTAAAACTCGATATACGGCATCAACTAAACCATCATTAATGGTACAACATATACAGCCATTGCTGAGTTCTAGCATGTCTTGATCTACAGAAACTAGCAATTGACTATCAATGTTGATATCACCAAATTCATTGACAAGAACGGCGATTTTTAAATCTTGTTTGTTTTGAAGAATTTGATTTAAAAGTGTGGTTTTTCCACTCCCTAAAAATCCTGTGATAATAGTTACAGGCATTCCTTGTTTAGGAATTTCAGGAATTATATTTGTTTTGTTCAAAGTGATGGTATTCATATCAAAATTTAATGGATTTGAATTGTTGAATCAATAAAGCAAATAAGGATTTTAAGCTGTTTGCAAATAATTTACAAGTTCAGCTAAGTTTAAAATTCCTAAATCTCCAGTTTTTCTACTTCTTACGCTTACAGTCGTGCTTTCTATTTCTTTCTTGCCAATAATAGCGAAAACGGGGATTTTTTCTAATTCAGCCATGCGAATTTGTTTACCTAATCGCTCACCACTGCTATCTATTTCTACCCTAAAGCCGCTTTTTTTTAAATCTTTTTCCACCGATTTTGCATATTCTCGACAATCATCACTAACAGGTAAAATCCGCAGTTGTACAGGTGCTAACCACAGGGGGAAATCACCTGCATAATTCTCGATTAAGATGCCAAAAAAGCGTTCTAAAGAACCAAAAATAGCCCGATGAATCATAATTGGTTGTTGACGACTGCCATCGGATGCAATATACTCCATATTAAATCGTTCTGGCAAGTTAAAATCTACCTGAATTGTGGAACATTGCCACAAACGACCGATAGCATCTTTAATTTTAATGTCTATCTTGGGACCATAAAAAGCTCCCCCACCTTCATCAACAATATAATTCCAACCTTTAGTATTTAAAGCTTGTTCTAGTGCTGTGGTTGCTAATTCCCAAACGTGATCAGTTCCTACTGATTTTTCAGGACGGGTGGAAAGATTAACTTCATATTCTTTAAAGCCAAAATCTGATAAAATCTGCTCGGTGAGATTTAAAACGCCTAAGATTTCCTCAGCTATTTGGTCAGGTAAACAAAAGATATGAGCATCATCTTGAGTAAATCCTCGTACTCGCATTAAACCATGTAAAGATCCAGAACGTTCATAACGGTATACTGTTCCTAGTTCTGCCCATCTTAATGGTAATTCTCGATAGGAATGGAGTTGATGTTTGTAAGTTAGGACATGAAAAGGGCAATTCATGGGCTTAATTTAATAAGCCTGATTTTCCACATCCATTGAGTCAAACATACTCTCTTGATAGAAGTCAAAATGTCCTGATGTTTTCCATAAATCAAGATTGGCTACATGAGGCGTATATAGTAATTGATAACCAGATTCTAGATGGGCTTTGCGCCAATAATCTTCAATGATGTAGCGAATTATTGACCCTTTGGGATGCCAAAATACTAAGCCACCTCCAGCTTCTTCTTGAATACTAAATAAGTTAAGTTCTTGACCTATTTTTCGATGATCTCGACGTAAAGCTTCTTCTATGTGTTGGAGGTAATTTGCTAATTCGGCTTTTGTTTGCCACGCTGTTCCGTAAATTCGTTGTAGTTGTGGTTTGGTGGCATCTCCTTGCCAATAAGCACCGGCAACATTCAATAATTTAAAAGCATGAGGATCAATTTCACCTGTAAAGTTAATGTGTGGTCCTGCACACAAATCCCACCAATAATTATTTGCTGGTTGAATGTCTGTGACAAATAATGATGGTTCTGATTTCACCGTTTCAGGAGTACCAATAAAGTAACGGGTGATAATTTCTGATTCGGGAATGCGTTCTAAGATTTCTAATTTGTAGGGTTCATTTAATTCGGCAATTTCGGCGCGAATTTCTGATCTTTTTACTTCTTCGCGGATAATAGGTAAATTAGCTTTGATTATCCGTCGCATTTCTGTTTCTATTTTGGCCAAGTCATCAGTCGTGATGCTAATTGGACAATCAAAATCGTAGTAAAATCCAATGTCTGTGACAGGTCCAATTGCTACCTTAGTCCCTGGAAATAGCTTTTGTACCGCCATGGCCATAATATGGGCGCTGGTGTGACGAATGAGGGTGAGTTTGTCGCTATCGTGTAGGTTCAAGCTGTCTTGAGACTGGGTTAATGAACTGACCATACCAAACCAGAATGAGAATCGTTATCAGTGTAACGCAAAAATGTCTGAATGGGAAAATATTTTAAAGTGCTGTTAGCTGGCTTGGACTTCAGTAAGACTGTGAGGAAAGGCTACACTGGGTTTAACAATGGCTGGGACGATTTTCTCACTGGCCATTCTTGCACCTGATAAATTTCTGGCTGTTGGACCCACTTGCAAGGCTGCTAAACCACCCATAATAAATAATTCACAACCAGTCCAACGCAGATAACTATCTAATACGGGTAAACCGTTGACTATTTGGATGGGATAGGCGGCTAAAATGTCCTGTAATAAGGGTTCTGTGGTGACATCGAATTTAGTGCCTGTGGCTAACCAAATATAATCAAAGTTGTAAATATTACCGTTATTACATTCTATCTGCCAGTTATTACTTAACCATTTGGCTTTGACTATTTGACAGTTTTCGTCAATTTTAATATTACCACGATGCTTTTCTTTACGAAGTTGGGTAGCGATCGCCGGAGTCATAGAACCACCATTTCTCGCTTCTTGAATTAGCTTCCAGCGTTGTTGCCAATTTTGCTCAAAAAATCCTTTCAGATATTTGGGACCTAACCAACCCGGTTCAGCATCAAATAGCTTTTCTGATAACTGTCTTCGCAGCATTAAATGGACTTTTGCACCATGGGAAATTGCACCTACAGCTAAATGTCCACTGGTTAAGCCACCACCGACTATTAAAACTCTTTGACCTGTTAAACTGTGATATTTCCGCAAATCTACAGTGTGAGAATGGCAAAGTCTATCTTGAGGATACACTGATTTAATCTGATTCACCCAATCAGGAATGTGTATTTTACCGCTACCGGTTGCCAACACTACCCGCCGTGCAGTTACCGTTTGTCCATCTGACAGCCCTAATTGGAATTGAGGACGCAAATGATCTAAAAGAGGTTTAATGCTGGTTACAGCTAGAGAAATAACTTGATCATGTAACTGATATGATGCTATGACATCCTGACAAAAATCCGCAAATAGCTTAGTTCCGGGTAAGTCGTAGGGGGGAAAAAGTTCCTGAGAACGAGATTCAGCAAATTTCCTTAAAGCGAAGGGGTTAGAGTGGGGATGATGAACAGCGGGCGATCGCAAATGGGGAATTTCCAAAGCTGCAAATTGCTGTTTCCAGCGACTTAACCATGTACCACTCGGATCAAATACGGCAAATTTCCCTTTCATTGTCTGCCGTTTTTGCAAGAGATGGGCAACTAAAGTTAGTGCATGAGGTCCAGCACCGATAATTGCTAAGTCAATTTTTGTAGGAACTGTAGTCATAATTCATAATTCGTAATTGGTAATTGGGAAAAATAAAATTGATTACCCAGTCCCCAGTCCCCAGTCCCCAGTTACATCAACATCAAAGCTACTTCTTTGGCAAAATAAGTCAAAATTAAATCAGCACCAGCGCGTTTCATACTGGTTAAAGTTTCTAAAATCACCTTTTTCTCGTCTATCCAGCCATTTTGTGCAGCAGCTTTGATCATTGCGTACTCGCCGCTAACGTTGTATGCTGCAACTGGTAAGTTTGTATTTATTTTGACTTGATGGATAATATCGAGATAAGCTAGGGCAGGTTTAACCATGACAATATCTGCACCTTCAGCAATATCCAATTCAATTTCTTTTAAAGCTTCTTTAGCGTTAGCAGCATCCATTTGATAGGTTTTTTTGTCGCCAAATTTCGGGGTTGAATCTAAAGCATCTCGAAACGGTCCATAATAGGCTGATGCGTATTTAGCGGAGTATGCCAAAATACCAACATTGATATAACCCTCCGCGTCTAAAGCTTGGCGAATTGCGCCGATTCTACCATCCATCATGTCAGAAGGGGCAACAAAATCAGCACCGGCTTCTGCTTGGGAAAGTGCCATTTTTACCAACACTTCGACAGTTTGATCATTAAGAATTCTGCCATTTTCATCAACTAAACCATCATGACCATGTGTGGTGAAAGGGTCTAAAGCAACATCAGTAATAATCATGATGTCGGGAACGGCTTTTTTGATAGCTTTGACAGTTTCCTGTACCAATCCTTCTGGGTTGTAACTTTCTGTACCTGTGTCGTCTTTGTCGTCTTCGGAAATCACTGGGAAAAGTGCAACAGCATTAATCCCCAAGTGGGAAACTTCGGCTATTTCTTTAATTAACAAATCGAGAGAAAAACGATAACATCCTGGCATAGAAGCAATTTCTACTTTTTGTCCTTCTCCTTCCATGACAAACATCGGATAGATGAGATCATCTACAGTTAAAATCGTTTCCCGCACCATTTTTCTTAGGGTTTCAGTGCGACGGAGACGACGGGGACGTTGAGAAAGGTTTAAGGGTTTATCGGTAGATGAGTTTTCAGATGACATACAACTTACCAAAAATGATAATCATTATTATGATAAATCATTGGCTGCATCTAGAAGAATTTTTTGGTATGTAGTTTAAAGTTTCGCACCAAGAAAGGGATTAATTTCGGGATGGGTTAAATTTTGAGGGGTGTAATAGCTTGACTTTTGGTAGGTAAGATCAAAAAAGTCCGCTGACGCATTCAAGTGTCTAGCGGACTGATAAATTATTGAAAATGGAGCTTATGGGAGTCGAACCCATGTCCAAATTGGGTATTAACCCTCCACTCGTTCACAGGTTTAGCCTTTCTGACCCTCAAGGCGGGAATCGTTCATTATCCCGAACGTAGGATGCTCTGATTTAATCTTAGCCATCAAGCCAACCAGAGAACGCTTGAGTGGAGCATCCGTTGGGGGTTAGGTCTTTAATCCTTAACGGAGTCAAATTAAAGACGCTCGAACCTGAAAGAGGTTTCTTAGGCAGCTACTAGAGCTTCCCGACGAGCAAATTTTACGATATTGTTCGCATTTACTTTTTTTTCGAGTCATTGATTTCCGAGAGGTAACTCGCTCTCGACCTGAATCACAGAGTAGCTTTCGCCAACCTGTCGAAACCGTTAAAGCCCCATGTGCTTCACACTTTTATTATAGTACGGAATTCTGCCATTTGACAATAAATTTAAAGTAGAGAGAAATATTTTATCGCTGATTGCGATCGCCTTGATTAGTCCAATACCAATTTATTTCGATTTTGCACCCCATATCAGATGTAACCACAGCCATCCTAATCCACTACCAACAACATAATAGGGGAAATCTGCCCAAGTGAAGACACTACCGAGTATCATCTTTCCCCACCAAAATGAACGTAACCAATTGAGAATCGGTGGATGCCACAATTGCAGAAATTCCAATAAGCAAGTAATTATGAATACCCATATAGGAATTTGCCAAACTGCTCGACGGGTGGGGATAAACAGAAATGCAAATAGACACCAAAATATTTCATAAAAAATCCCTCCTACCTCTTGGTTCAACCATGAAATAGAATAGCGATAGTGACTGTATGAAAGTCCAATGGGAAGAATAATAGCTAGAGAAATAATAGTTCGCCAATGAATCTTTTGAAGTAGTGGCATTATTTAATATCCAATTTGTGCGATCGCTCTTATCTTTGTTACACCCAGAAATTGGGTAACAAAATTCACTCAATTTAACTGCAATCCAGCTAAAGATTATTTGTTGCTATCTGTAGTTTTTGTTTCTGTCATTAACCAATTGAGGTAATCCTGATTTCCTTGTTCAATTGGTAAAGCCACCACACAAGGTACTTGATATGAATGTTTTGATTTCACCTTTTCTGTTAGTTCTTCAAATAAATCACGACGCGATTTCATTATTAAAATAGCTTCTTTTTCTACTTGTAATTCACCGTTCCACCAATAAATGCTTTCCATCCCGTCAATGATGTTGGCACAGGCTGCAAGACGGGCTTCTACTAAGACTTTACCTACATTAAGGGCTTCAGCACGGTCTTTACAAGTGACGTAAACAAAAATAAATTCCATGTGTTAACTCCAAGTATCACTCAGTTAAAAACAAGCTAATCCTGAGATGTCCAGGTTCGTAATTTAGTTAGTGTAGGTTTATTAACATTGACAAAATTTAGCCGATATTCGTTCATAGGTACAGGCGAACCATTGCCTTCACGAGTAACTACAATAAATGCTGTTTGATTGAGTGGATCTTTGGTAACTTTGTCTATGAAATTAAACTGTATGGGTTTTAACTCATTTAAAGATCGTGGTTTTTTAAATCCTGGTTGGGAAATACAAAAAATCGCTGAACCATCTATATATCTTGCAGAATAAAACCAGTAAGGTTTCCTTTTTGATTTAAACTCTGATTTATAAAAAACAGTAAATCTATCGTCTTCCTTTAATGATTGATTTTGCTTACATTTGTTGTCAATATATGTTTCTTGGGCATAAATAGGAATTGAAAAGCCCAAAGTTAAGCTGAGAGTTAATACGGCTAATAATCTTTTTGTTTTCATGATTGCTTATAATCCTGTGTTAATGACAAATTTATCAATATAGACTACTGTAATTGTCATTGAATTGGCGATTTTTTATTTTAAATCCTGTATTGCAACTATGGTTCTAATTGTTTAATTAATTTAGCAGTAGCAGGGGTAGCTCGGAAAGATTGACCATTGTACAAAAATGTCAGTTGATGTAATTTTGGTTTAGGTAATTGTGGTTCACACTGGTCATCACTGCTTCTGGTAATACCTTTTGCTTCCCTGGCTTCTGTGAGTTTTACAACCAGGTCTGCGCGTTTATCTTGGTTGGTGTTTCGTAGTGCAAAATCTTTGATTTCTACGTCATAAAATGGTGGACGACAACTAGCTGTATTTGAACCTACACTTAATATTTTTGTGCTGCTGGTTTTAGTAGAACCGATTTCCAATTTATCAAGTCTTTGGGAAAAATAACCCTGTCCCATATATGAAACTTCACAAACTAGGGAATCACGACCTGTTTTATTAGAGATTTTTAGACAACTATTGGAACGCAATCCTTGTTCATATCGGATTCTAGACCAACCATTATTAGTACGCCGCAATAAAACAGAACCTCCCCAATTACCTGCATGGGGTTCACAGCCACCCAAGTCTACCAATGCTTCACGACTACCGGCTTTGGTAAAACTGCCATAAACTACAGATGTTAAGGTAGCAGTTCCATCATTATAACTGGTAAATAACGGGCATTTTTTGCAAACAATTTTCCCTTTTTCTTGTGTAATATTCCCAGCACCACAAATACTTTGCATCAGGGTAATAGCATTCTTTTGGGAGGGAACTATACTATCTTTTTTGACCTCTTGTGCCAATGTTTTGGTAGTGATAACTTGGGCTGCTAGGATTGTTCCTAATAGTAAAATGGATTTCAGTTGCTTCATGGTCTTTGAAAAAGATAATTATTGCTACAGGATGTTATTTAAAAAATGGTTAGAGTGCGATCGCAGATAAACAGAGTATAATTGATATTCATAGTTTCCTCTAAAAATTTGGTATGGTGATTATGGGGGCGATCGCCTGAAAATTGAACATGATAAAATCAAGGATTTATATTTGTCTCAATTGACCTGCTAATTTCCGTTTACCAAATACAGCACTTTCCGATGTTATGAGGTACAAATTGCGAGTATTGCATTTTGTAATGACTTGATTTTAGTAACAAATAATTTGGCAGATTTTCAGGATTTTGAGGATCTGGTGATTGAGAATTGGTTTATTTAGGTTGGTTAGATTGAGTCCAGAAATTCAACTCTATGCTGCGTGACAAACCGTAGGTTCTGGAAGTGGATCACCAGCAGATGCGTAAGCAATAATCAGAGAGTCTAAAGCTTCAATTCCATTTGCTGCTGCTAACTCGTAAGTATCCCCATGAGTGCGCCATTTTTGTCCAGGGAAATCAGGGAATCCTACTAAAAAGCAATTATCTTCTTCAGACCACTGGATAATCATTTGATACTTGAGTTTACTCATCTTGTTCTTTACCTACTAAGGTAGGAATTTTTTCGTTGTCTTCCTCTATCACTATCTCTTCTACCCGTATAAAGAATGATATAACAAATCCTATAATGCTGAAAATAAAAGCCAATGCAGAGACAGAAATAATAATCTTAGCATTTTTTGTCTCTTGTAGAGGATTAGTTTCTATAATCAGACCAGGAATGTTTTGAATTTGATCATAAGGCTGGTCTGCAATTGCTAACTTCATAGTACCATAGAGAAAAAATATTACACTCATTATCATAATGATAATAGCCATTAATCTGACAAGAAATTTGATTATTTTCTTCATGTTTAGCTCCTCAAAAAATTATAAATCTCAAGTTTATGATCTTGTATTACTGCATTTTTTACTTTTGATTTGATTTCACAATTTCTACTACTCCATCTACTATATGTATTAGTACATCTCTTCCTCCATCTATTGTATGTATTACTACATCCCTTGTTCCATCTGTTGTATGTATTAGCACATCTCTTCCTCCATCTATTGTATGTATTACTACATCTCCAACTACATTTCCAAATTGTAGGATAATTTGTCCTATTGCTGAATTATATAAATAAATACCAACGTTTTTTAGGATTTCCCAAATCCAAGGATTTGGGAAAATCTGTCCAGTATATATTGGAGTAGCTGCAACCAACAAAGGTGTTAATAGTAGAAGAATCAAAGGTAATATGCTAAAAATTCTTCTATCAATATCTAACTTAATCATTTCAATGATTCTCCTTTAAATTTAAACGTGAGATATTTACGAAATGTTAGACCGTTTATGGTTATAAATTTAATTACCACAGATAGAAACAGTAATAATAAACCTAAACCAGCAGTTACTAAGAAATGTGTTTGATTATCAGGCAAAAGTTTAACCAGTGCAAGTGGCATTGTATAGGGAAAGAATTTTGTGATCATACCTACTGAATTAATTAAACTTATAGGTATATAAGCTATTATCAGAATTATAGGAATGACAACAGCAATGATAGAAATAAACATTCTGCTGAGATAGTTTTTAATGTTGAAGTCAATAAATACAACCATACCTCCAGATATAAGAATGTGACTCATTAAACCTTCAATATCTACAAGCAATGAATTAAGGGGAAAATCATTTATCCACGTACAAAGTACAGCCCAAATAAGACTTAATAAACCCATAAATAGAGCATATATTATCACCCAAATAGCCCTAGCTGCTGCAATTTCATAAGGTAAACAAGGAGTTAGACGTAACCACAACGTTTGATTAACCAAAAAACTATTTCCCAAAGGTAATAACAAACCAAATAAGAACAAAAGAGATATTCCTAACCAACCAATTAAATAAAAATCCTGTAATAGTTCTATTCCAAAATTTCTTGATGCTGTTAGTGAGGAAGTAGGAAATTCCAATCCGAAATAACTAAAGCTATTATCATTGTATGATAACGGCAGAGTAGAAAATCCAACTAATAACGACAAGATACTGAAATAGAAAACAGAGTATTTAACTACTTCTGATATATTAAACTTTATTCCTAAATCATTTTTCAAAAAACCAAATACTGCATGAGAAAAAGGTTCAAGTTTTACCATTTTCATTAAATAAGGTATTAACAATAACCATATTTTTTGTATATTCATAAAATCCCCTGCTATATTTTATCACCTACAATTGTAAAATCTGATATTGATGTATCAGTAAATATTTCTCCTATAATCTCTTCAAATCCATCTTTACAGAGAGTTGGATAGACTTGTTTTGCTTCCCCTCCATTTGTTTTCACAGCACAATTAAAAGTAGGGACTTCTCTATGTTTTAACTCTGCATTAGATAATTTTTGAATATTAGTAGTCAGTCTAGCTACTTCATGAATTCTATGGGAAATCCATAAGATTGCTAATTGCTGATCTTGTGCTGCATATTCTACCGCTTTGAGTATAATTTCTTTACTTTGATCATCTAAACCTTCTGTTGGTTCATCTGCAATCAGTAACTTTGATTTTTTTCCTAATGCTAAATAAGCCATTAGTCTCATTCGTTGTCCATTAGATAATTCACTAGGATCAAGTTTTTCTAAATCAGAAGTAAGTAGGTTTTTAAGTTCTTCTTTCTTCTCAAAAAATGGAGATGTAGATTCTAAATTCTCCTGACTCCATATTTTCCATAAATTTTCAAAAGTTCTCCTAACCTCACCAACGGAAATACCTGATGGTAAACCTGACTCTCCTAACTTATAAGAAGGGTTGCCAATATAACCCAGCCAAGGATAGTGTTTATTATAAGAAACCTCTTCACCAAATAATTCAACTCTACCTTTTGTGGGTTTACATAAACCAAGTAAAAGTTTAACTATAGTAGATTTACCAGACCCATTATCTCCGACAACTCCAATTCTTTCTCCTAAAGATACTGTAAGATTTACATTCTTTAGGAGTATTTTATTTCTATTTGGATAAGTAAATGTAACATTTTCTAATTTAAGTAATGGGTTGTTTTTTTCTAACATATTATTTAGTCTTGAATGTGCTGTGATGCTTTGAGAAGCGCAAAAATATTGATCTATAAAAACGCATACGTATTCATATTTTTATCACTAGAGTAACTTTTTGTACAATTGCTCATTAGACCTCAACTTAATTTGATAAATTTATTATGAGCATTGTATAACAGTAATATTATTCGTGACAAGAACATTACTGTTAAGTATTGTACACAGTCCTTATCCGCAATGAGCAAAATATTAGCAAGTAATTATACTAGCATTTAGCCTTGTACACTGAATTTACTGTGGTCAAATATTTGAATTAGAGAGTGATCACTTTTACTATAAGTAACTTATCAGTTCGCTCTACCAATTGCTATAATTACACCAATAGCCTTTCTCACTGCTTTGATTATTGTTAAATATTTAGATGACTTTTAAAAGACGCTTTACAATGACGTTATTACAAGAAATAATTAAATCTCTTGATGATTTATCTGTAGAAGATAAAATTTGTCTGCTTAACTTACTGAAGTCTCAATTATCCCAAAACAAGGAAAAGGAACAGATAAAAACTTTTAATCCTGACGGTGAAACTTTCTGCTAAATGACCTTGCGATTTCGGGAACGAATGGAAAGAGAAGGTATTGAATTTACAGATGAAGATTTTGCAAATCTTAGAGATCGTAGTCCAGGACGGGAGGTAGAACTGTGAGTTTTCGTTTTATTTTAGACACTAATATTATTTCGGAAATTTTCACGCTAACCTATAAATAAACATACCATCCCTAACCAAAATGGCACAATTAACAATTCAAGTACCGGACGAACTAGCAAACCGCTTACAACCCATATTACATCGTCTTCCAGAACTGCTTTCGCAACTCCTAGAAAAAAATACACCAGAAACATTAACTTTAACTAATTCTAGTGATACTACTAACACTTATACTGAGGTTTTAGACTTTTTAATTAAACAACCAACACCCGAACAAATAGCTAAATTTAAAGTTTCAACCCAAGCACAAACACGGTTAGAAGACTTATTAGAAAAAAACCATAATGGTACAATTTCCGAAGCAGAAAATAGCGAATTAGATATTTATGAACAGCTAGATCAATTAATGATTTTACTTAAAGCTAGAGCTTACAGCGTCGTTAAAAAGTTTTGACTATAACTGGAAATTTTGTCATAATATAAACATATAGCAACCTAGCTAGATAAAATAATATGTTAACCCTCAATTACCCACATATCATCAAAAACGATCATCAGTCAGCAAGATTACAGCGTTTACCGAGAATTAGAGTAGCGCAAATTGTCATGGATTATCTTGCTTATGGTTGGTCAGTAGAGGAAATGTGCCGTCAACATCCTTATTTAACATATAGTGAAGCTCATGCTACTATGGGTTATTACTTCGACCACCAAGAAGAAATTGACCAAGAAATTAAACAGGAATGGGAACAAGTACAAGAAAGTATTAAGGAATCAGTACAATCCCCATTCTATAGCAGAATGAAAGCGAAAGGACTGTTGTAAATGCCTATTGCTTTATATAAGGAAAACAATTTTCAGGATTAATTTTTGGACATCAATTAGGTGGCACAATTGGTCAATTTGTTAAGGATTTAGAATTTATTGCTCAGGCTTCTGAAATTGACGAATGGATGAATGTAGTTGAATATATTCCTTTCAAATAATTTAAATATGAATAAAAATATTATTGATGATCACATAATCATTATTTTTAATAAAAATAGAGTATAAATTGAAATTTAAGACTTATTAAGAAATTTAATAATTGATGATTGGCCATAGTTCATTTTATAACTACCTCCAATCACCAACTACCAAATTAAGTTAGTGCTTCTGCACCACCGACAACTTCCAGAAGTTCCTGGGTAATTGCGGCTTGACGGGCTTTGTTATAAGACAAAGACAAACTTTTAATCAACTCACCGGCGTTTTCGCTGGCGTTACTCATTGCTGTCATCCGTGCGGCTAGTTCACTCGCTGCTGATTCCTGTAATGCCCGTAATAGCTGATTGCTCAGATACAAAGGTAACAATGAATCCAGAATTTGCACTGGATCTTGTTCAAAAATCATATCGCGAGGTAAAGCCCGGACTTGACTAACAACTTTCTCCCGTTCAACTTGGAATTGACCACCACGGGTAGTTAAGCGGAAGATTTCGTCATCTGCTGCTTCTAAACCTTGGGTATCCAGGGGTAGAAGGGTTTGGACTACGGGACGAGAACTAACCAAGGATACAAATTTTGTATAGACTAGCTCAATCCGGTCTACTTTTTCGGAAAGGAAAAGAGAAAGTAGTTCATCAGCAATATTTGTAGCTTCTGCGGCGGTAGGAATTTGTTCTAAACCGCTGTAGGTTGCATCAATAGGCTGATCCCGGCGTTGGAAGTATTGGGTAGCTTTGCGGCCAACCAACACATAATTATAGTCTAGACCTTCCGCTTGGAGTTCCTTGGCGCGATTTTCTGCCCGGCGAATTACGTTACTGTTGTAACCACCACACAGACCTCGATCGCCAGAAATTACTAATAATCCTACTGTTTTAACTTCGCGTTTTTTCAGTAGGGGTAAATCCACGTCTTCAAACCGCAGTCTGGTTTGCAAGCTAAATAATACTTGCGCCAAACGGTCTGCGAAGGGACGGGTAGCAATTACTTGTTCTTGAGCGCGACGGACTCTCGCCGCTGCTACAAGCCGCATGGCTTCTGTGATTTTTTTGGTGTTTTTGACCGACTGGATGCGATCGCGTATTGATTTGAGATTAGCCATAATCCGATTTTAGATTTTAGATTTTAGATTTTAGATTCAGAATTTCGGATTTTAGATTAGAATCATCTAAAAATAAATATCAAATCCCTTTATGAACTGATATCTAATTTCGGGACAAGTCTATTTAATCCAAAATCCAAAATCCAAAATCCAAAATTGTTACGCTGCTGCTTGGAAGGTCTTTTTGAACTCGGAAAGAGCAGCTTTCAAAGCGGCTTCTTCTGGTTCTCCGAGGGCTTTGCTACCTTGTACTGCTTGGAAATATGCAGTGTTAACATTCTTCAAGTAATCACGTAGACCTTTAGCGAATACGGTGACTTTATTTACAGCAACGTCATCTAAATAACCGTTAATACCAGCGTAAAGAACGGCTACTTGTTCAGCTACAGAGAGGGGGTCATTTTGGGGCTGTTTGAGGAGTTCCCGTAAGCGGACACCGCGTGCTAACTGATCTTGGGTAGCTTTATCTAAGTCAGAAGCGAATTGTGCGAAAGCTTGTAAGTCGTCAAACTGCGCCAATTCCAACTTAATCTTACCGGCAACTTTCTTCATTGCCTTGGTTTGTGCGGCAGAACCTACGCGGGATACAGAGATACCGGGGTTTACAGCCGGACGGATACCAGAGTTGAACAAGTCAGAAGACAAGAAAATCTGACCGTCGGTAATGGAAATTACGTTGGTAGGAATGTATGCAGATACGTCACCAGCTTGGGTTTCGATAATTGGGAGGGCGGTCATGCTGCCTTTACCCAATTCATCGCTCAATTTAGCAGCGCGTTCCAACAAGCGGGAGTGGATGTAGAATACGTCTCCAGGATAAGCTTCCCGACCGGGTGGACGACGGAGGAGCAAGGACATTTGGCGATAAGCCTGAGCTTGCTTGGAAAGGTCATCGTAAATGATTAAGGTTGCTTTGCCTTTGTACATGAAATACTCAGCAATACTAGCGCCTGTGTAGGGAGCTAAGTATTGTAGGGTAGCTGGGTCACTGGCGTTAGCAGCTACAACTACGGTGTAGTCCATTGCGCCTTTTTGTTGCAAGGTTTGAACTACGTTAGCAACGGTGGAAGCTTTTTGACCGATTGCTACGTAAACGCAAACGACATCTTCACCTTTTTGGTTAATGATGGTGTCAATAGCGATCGCTGTTTTACCTGTTTGACGGTCACCAATGATTAATTCCCGTTGACCACGGCCGACGGGAATCATGGAATCAATAGCGGTGATACCTGTTTGCATCGGTTCATGTACTGACCGACGGGCAATAATCCCAGGGGCGGGGGATTCAATCAATCGGGTTTCGGTGGTTTTGAGATCACCTTTACCATCAATGGGGCGACCCAAAGCATCAACAACACGGCCAATGAGGGCTTCACCTACGGCTACTTGGGCGATTTTACCAGTAGCGGTTACGGAGCTACCTTCTTGAATCTCCCGACCTTGACCCATCAGTACCGCACCAACGTTATCTTCTTCTAAGTTTTGGGCGATACCAATTGTGCCGTCTTCAAATTCTAGGAGTTCCCCAGCCATAGCTTTTTCTAAGCCATAAATCCGGGCAATACCGTCACCTACTTGTAGCACTGTACCAACGTTAGCAACTTTAACCTCTTGGTCGTATTGCTCGATTTGTTGTTGGATGATGCTGCTGATTTCGTCAGGTCTAATGGAAATGCTCATTTGTTGTGCTAATTAGTTTCACAAAGAAGTTAATGATAATTGGTGATTGGTGATTGGTGATTGGTGATTGGTGATTGGGGACAAATTATACCCATTACCCATTACCGATTACCCATTACCGATTACCCATTACCGATTTAGTTACTGCTTAAACGCAAGGAGAGACGACGGAGTTGACCACGCAAACTAGCGTCAATTACTTGAGAACCAACTTTGATAATCACGCCGCCAATTAACTCGCTGTCTATTTTGGTTTCTAGTTCCACTTTGGCAGCTTTGGTGAGGGCGATTACTTTTTCTGTAATTGCTTGCTGTTGGGCTTCTGTCAGGGAAACCGCAGAAGTTATTTCCGCTAATACGGTTTGATTTAGCTGGCGTAACAGCGCCAAATACTGCTGTAAAATTGGTTCTAAGAAGGCAATCCGTCGTCTGTCTACTAACAGCAGTAAAAAGTTACGTAGGTAAGGGTTTACACCTTCTCCCAGTAATTGTTTGAGGAGATTTTTCTTGTTCTCTGGCTTCACAAAAGGGTTGCCCAAAAAGTTATTTAGTTCTTGACTCCCTGTCAATAAGCCTAGAAAAGTTCGTGCATCTACTCCCACTTCTTCTGTCAAGTTTTGAGATTGAGCTATAGACAACAGTGCTTGTGCATAAGGCTGGGATATTTCAGCAATTGCTGCATTACTTTTCATACCTCGCCTCCCAGTTGTGCAATGCTGCGATCAATTAAAACTTGTTGAGCATTATCGCTAATGCCATCTTTGAGTTCTCCTTCAACTTTTTGCAATGCTTGAAGCACTACTTTTTGTCGGAGTTGGGCGATCGCTCTTTCTAGTTCTGAATTCAAATCAGCCGTTCCCGCTTCTTGCATCCGCTGAATATCTACAGCAGATTGTGCCAAAATTGCATCTTTAGCAGTTTGGGCATTAACTTCGGCGGTCTGTTTGATTGATTGAGCTTCTGCTTGAGCTTGTTCTAGCTTTTGCTGCGCCTCTTTCAGTTTGGCGGCGGTTTCTGCTACTTTTTGCTCTGCACTCTTAATTGCTGATTCAATATTGTCTCGGCGAGATTTTAAGTTACTACCCAAAACCTTGCGTCCAAATACGATCAGCACAGTAATAATAATGGCCAGGTTAATCAGGTTGGTATCTAAAATATTCGTATTTAGACTAAACCCACCTTCTCCAGCTGATTCAGCCAATTCACCTCCGACGGCGACAATATCCGCCGTCAACAGTAAAAAAGTCCCCATGATTCTTTATCCACTAACTGCGATGCCAAATTTCCAAATTTTTTGTCATTTGCTAGTTGTCAGTCGTCAGTTGTCAGTTGTCAGTCGTCAGTTGTCAGTTTTTAGATGACTCATTTCTGTTACCTGTCACCTCTTACCTCCTACCTCTTACCTGTCACCTGTCACCTATCACCTATCACCAACAATGACCATGTTCACAAGTTAGCGTTGGCCGACTAAATCAGCACCTAACAGCTTTTCTAGGATTTGGCGACTCAGGGCATCTACTTGTGTTTCCAATGAAGCTAGAGCTTGTTGTTTTTGCTGTTCAATTTCACCAGCCGCTTTTTCTTTTTGGGCTTGAGCTTCTTGTTGCGCGATCGCAACTTTTTGAGCAGCGATTTTTTGAGCTTCAGCTTGGGCATCAGCAATAATTTTTTGAGCTTCTCGTCTTGCACCTGCAAGTTCTTGCTCATATTGCTGGGCTAATGCTTGTGCTTTTGATAAGCGTTCTTGGGCTTCTAATTTGTTGGTACGGATATATTCATTCCGGCCATCAATAGCATTACCCAGTGGCTTATAAAGAGTTGCATTCAATATCAGGGCTAATACTAGAAACTGGATTGCCATTAAGGGCAGAGTAGCATCTAGATCAAACAGTCCCCCTTCTTTGGCAACTTCTTCCACGGCCAATAAGGTGATCCAGTGTGTCATGATTGCTTAATTCCTATCTACATT
Source organism: Anabaena sp. UHCC 0204 (assembly GCF_009711975.1). Lineage (GTDB taxonomy): Bacteria > Cyanobacteriota > Cyanobacteriia > Cyanobacteriales > Nostocaceae > Dolichospermum. Next base: position 104,766 of record NZ_VIKW01000013.1, on the reverse strand, counting down.
AATTTTGGTTCTGAGTTCCGAGTCATGAGTTATGAGTTAGATTTCATAACTTTCCAAAAGACGTGATTACTCACGCCTAGACTCAGAACTCAGTTGTGATTATGCGAAGGGGTTAGCAAATAGTAGCACTAGAGCAACTACTAGACCGTAGATGGTTAGAGCTTCCATGAACGCCAAACTTAACAGCAATGTACCGCGAATTTTGCCTTCAGCTTCTGGTTGACGAGCAATACCTTCTACAGCTTGTCCTGCTGCATTACCTTGACCAATACCGGGGCCGATTGCAGCTAAACCAACAGCTAGAGCAGCGGCGATAACGGAAGCAGCAGCAACTAATGGATCCATGATATTCTTTCCTTAATTTAGAGATACGTTGGGTGTTGTATTTGTCAGTGGTCAGTGGTCAGTAGTCAGTTGTCGGTTATCGGTTGTCAGTTGACTAATTTCTGTCACCTGTTACCTGTCACCTGTCACCTATTTCCTGTTTCCTCTAATAGCTGACTCTTTTCATCTGAGGGGGTTTAGTGGTTTCCCTCATGCTCTTCGCCATGATGGTCTTCCATCGCTTCGCCAATGTAGGCAGCTGCGAGGGTGGCAAAAATTAGTGCTTGAATGGCGCTGGTAAATAGTCCCAAAGCCATTACTGGCAGAGGCACGAACAAGGGTACTAGTAGTACCAGCACTCCCACGACCAGTTCATCAGCTAAGATGTTACCGAATAAACGGAAGCTTAGGGACAGAGGTTTGGTGAAATCTTCAATAATCTTGAATGGCAACATGAACGAAACTGGTTGCACATAGTTACCGAAATAACCTAAACCCTTTTTGCTGAATCCAGCGTAAAAATACGCTAATGATGTCAACAATGCTAAGGCAACAGTTGTGTTGATGTCGCTTGTGGGTGCTGTTAGTTCGCCTTCTGGCAGATGAATTAGCTTAAATGGAACTAATGCCCCTGACCAATTTGACACAAAAATGAACAAAAACAAAGTGCCTACAAATGGCACCCAGGGGCGATATTCTTTCTCGCCGATCTGGTTTTTGGCCAAATCTCGAATGAATTCTAGGGCGTACTCCATTAGGTTTTGTACGCCACTGGGAATCCGTTTGACGTTACTGCTTGCCAAGACGGAAGCTAGGACTAACACGCCAATAACAAACCAAGAAGTGAGAAACACCTGACCATGTAGCTTTAAGTTGCCTATTTGCCAGTACAGATGTTTGCCAACTTCCAATTCAGCAAGTGGAAGGGAGTAGACGTTCAGAAAATTCAGCATTTTCTTTCCAATTCAATCGTTTCTCCAATATTACCTGGAGAATAGGAGCGGTTTAAGGTTGCCGGAGCTTGGATGAGTCAGAGATTAACGCTACCCTAACTACATAGATGATGAGTGTGGCTTTGTAGGTGAGAAATCCCAAGAATATGGGAAGTATATGCAGTTGATCTAACCGTGATCCCAGCAAAATCAGCACTACTAACAAGGCTAACCGAGTTTTGCTCAGTTCTTGTTTTTCCCGTCCCAACCGTTCAACATCTTTTGCCAACATCCTCAAGTAAAGCACACCTGCACACGCCCCTAATAAATAATTTAGAGCAATGTTTAGTGAGTAAGCAATCCAGACAGAGATAAAGACTACCCCTGTTAAAACAAGTGTGGTTACTAACAACTCTTTATAGAGTTGATAGAACTCTTGCATGGAAGAGTCTACTGGTTCTGTGTTTTCAGAACCAGACTGAGCATCTTGTTGTGTTGTCTGAGTAGGCGCAATTGATTCTTCTGACAGGCTCACGGCACTTGAAACCAGTACATTTAAAATATGATGACTGCACATTCAGTCAGCTGAATCATATCACGATCCGGTAACAATACTTTAGGAAAAAACAATTAACTTATTTTTGGTCAGTTGTTAGTTGTCAGTTGTCAGTGGCAAGAGAATGAGGTGTTACTGGTTTTTTCATGAAGGGGGGGTTAGTAAGAGTAGTTGTTGTTTGAGGAGGTGTCTTACTCCGTTTAAGTTTAGCTCGACTTGGGCTAAAATGTTAGTCAATATGGCAGAACAATCAGATTTGTTCATGAACTCAAGTTCTATATTTCGGCATTGCTATGGAAATATCACATCCAGATATTATTGTCACCAGTCCAGATGGAGAATATTTGATGATCGTTGAAGTAAAATCCAATGATGTCAGGAAGCAACGTCAATATGGTATGAATCAGCTTGAACGCTCAATGATTGAATTTGGTTGTTCCATTGGTTTACTTGTGGCAGGAGAGCGTGTTATTGTCCTCCAGGATTCTTTTGATGACTCTCATGGTTCATCAATTCGTGTAGTTGGTAAAGCAACACTTCCACATTCTTTGTTACCACCAGCAGATGAGCAATGGAAGGGAAACCCTTACCTTGAGTTTGAATCACGAGTTCAGCGATGGTTAGAGAAATTGAAACTGCAAACCAGTATGGACAGTTTACCAGATGATTTGAGAGCTTTGTTTGGCGGACGGATAATCAATCTTCTGCGACTTGGTGAAGTCAGGGCTGGTGGACAAAGGTGGAGTAAAGTTGCAAAATGAAGCCTCAAGCGGTTTTTGTCGAAACAAACTGGGTTGTAGATATTCTTAAACCTGAACATTTACAGACTCCCCAAGCGGCTCAATTACTTGAACTTGCTGAAGCTGGAGAGTTTGAGTTACAAGAGCATCCGGTAAGAGTAAAGCTCAGTGTCTTTAGACCTGAGATATAAGCGACACTATGGCTAACGCCACGCTACGCTAACGACAAGTTCAGTGACCGCTCGTGCAGTTCGACCCTTCGACAGGCTCAGGGCATCGCAAGCTCACTGACCACGGTTTTAACCGCATAGAGTGTTTCTTTTCATGAAGATTGGTTGAGATGCGCGAAGTTTTGTTATCTTTGCTCTCAATGGTGTTATACTGTTCACAACAGGAATGGTAATCAACCTGTATAAAAACCTAACTGCCTAACGGCTTTTCTGGTCCTTGACAACTGAAGATATGGGTTCTATTCCATAGTTCTAGTGACTGCCCTCCGAATAGGTAAAATCTTCATGGGAGCTAGACGACACAGAATTATAAACTCAATCAAAATTTGCAGTAATGCAACTACCTTCGGGCAGAGGGAAAGTTAACGCTTGGGGAGAGAACCACCTCTGGCTTAGATACCGCAAGGGTTCTAAGTTAAGTGGACTCGTTGAACCAAGAATCTCAGTGGCTTTAGCCCTGAGAGTGTCAAATCTACCTGCTATCTGCCTAACAGAAGCACGTGAAACTATACCCCGACGATTCACTCCACGTACTGATTCTAACGATCTACGTAAATTTGTCCAATGGGCGAAAAGACAGGGGAAACTGACTACAGAAGATGCTAATGCAGCGTTTCGAGTCTTTGATAAGTTTGATGGATTGGTTACAAATGAATTAACAAAAGTTCCAGAAAGATTGAGAGAATTAGCCCAGCATCCACATTTGAATGTTTTTCCACTTTCAGAATCTATGCTAGAACGGCAAGTGTCTATTGGGGCAATGGATACTTCTCTAAAACCTTATGATATGGCTGTATTGGCTGCAATTCTTGTCAGGGCTGAGGATTTGCAACAACAAGGACATTCATGGGTGGGTTTCTGCGAACTAGATTCTGATCTTCAACCTTGGGATAAAAATGGTGTGTTGAAGCCTATTCTTAGTGATCTCTACAATGCTTCTCGAATCTGGGTGTATCGAGATTTTTTGGTGGAAGATGTAGATGAACTTCCCGAAGTTTGGTTCTCTTCTAATTAACCAGGTGTCAGTAAAATCATTTGTTGTTTCAAAAGACTTCTAACTCCATCTAAACCAAACTGCACTTTGGTTAAAATCTCTGCTACGGTAGATTTCCCATCACAGCTTTGCATGAATTCAAATTCGGCTGTTGATAATTTAACAATTTGGTAATCGTAATTAAATAAACATTGACTAGGAAAACCATCTATGCAGGGGTTCAGTTCAGGAATGGCTGCTAATAATGTGCTATCTGCTGACCAATCGGTTTTACTGAGGGGAGGACGACCAAGAAAAAATTCATAATGGGTAACTTCAGGATTCAGTAATTCTATCAATCTATAACGTTCTTTTTGACTTAATTCTTTAGCCCGGTCAATTAACTCAGGTGCTTTTTCTAGCAGGGTTTCTAGTTGCCAAAAACCAGGATTTGAGAACCCTAGAAACTCTAAACCGGAAGCATCTATTAATTCAAATAGTGTATCAATATTGTAGTCAAATTCTTGAGGATGCACATACATATCAGCAAAACATTCATCTCGCTGGTTTTCCATTGCCCAACGTTCTTTTTCCCGCTTGACAATGCGGTTGTTTTCTGGTAAAGAGGCGAATATTTTTCTACCAACTTCGACACCATCGCGGTAATCGCCTTTTTTGCTACCTTGGAGGAGAGCGATCGCTTTTTGCATGAGTTGAATTTCCCAGCGTCCCAATTCCCCATAGACAAAAATGTGCATTAAGCCACCGGGGGCTAACTTTTTGGCTAAGGCTTGAATACCGCGAATGGGATCTGGTAAGTGATGTAATACACCTACACTATTAATTAAATCAAATTCCCCTGGCAACTGTTCCACATCATACAAACTCAGATGATGGAATTCTACACGATCAGCACCTGAGCTTTGACAGCGTTTTTTTGCTACTTCTAAAGTTCCCGCACTTAAATCTATGCCCACTACCTGCGCTTGTGGGTTGAGATGTACTAAATATTCTGTTCCCACACCTGAACCGCAACCAGCATCTAAAATACGGATATCTTGTTTTTGTGGTTTTCTACCCATGCAGAAGTTGTAAGCGGCTAACCAATTCCAACGCCAATTATAACCAGGTGGCGGTTCATCCAGAATCGGTTCAGGGGGAAATGGATAGGTGTCGTAAAGTTTGGCAACAGCAGCACTTACTTGGGAGTCAGACATGATTAGGAATAACGCAGCATTTCTGATTTTAGCGGATAGGGGGTGATGAGAGTAAAAAAGTTTTACAGCTTACATACAGCTAGTTGACACACCCAGTATTAATGTATAATATTTGCATTGAGTTTTAATAGTTGTTTATCAGGTATCAGCAATCATGAATCAACCTATTCAAAAAATTATCTTCGGTAGCCCTGGAACTGGTAAAAGCTATAGAATTGTTTACGAGATTATACCTAAACATTTACAGATATATGAAGAAAATAGAGAAAACATTATTAAAACAGTATTTCATCCAGAATATACCTATGGGGATTTCATGGGCAAATTAGTGCCAATTACCAGAAAAGAGAGGGTAGAGTATAAATACTATGAAGGACACTTTTTAAAAGCACTATCCAAGGCTTATAAAAACATAGTTGAGTCCCATGACAAGAATGGATTTAAAATTGATGAACCCAAGAATGTAGCTTTGGTTATAGATGAAATTAATCGCGGTAATTCATCTGCGATATTTGGAACAGTTTTTCAACTATTGGATAGGGATAAAGATGGTTGGTCAAGCTATGGAATTAATATAACTGAACTTGAATTTAGAAGCCTTTTGGAACTAATGGGAGTTGAATTATACGAAAAAGATGGAAAAATAGAAAAGTATGAATTACACCCTTTTAATGCTGTTACTCTCAAAAACTTTCAAGAAAAGATCAAGTTTTTGAAAATTGACTTAGAAAATAGAACTATTTGGATTCCTCCAAATCTATCTATCTTAGGCACAATGAATACTTCAGATAATTCCATTTTTTTCATGGATAGCGCTTTTAAGCGTCGTTGGGATTGGGAGTTTGTAAACTGGGATAACACCAAGCCTCCTAAAGCGACATATGGAGACGAGGGAGTTTTAAACAAAGATGAATGGAAAAAGCTTCAAACAAAGCTTAACAACTTTATCAAAAGTCATCATGCCTCGATTCGGGGAATTGAAGACAAGCAAATTGGGTATTACTTTATCAAAGAGCCTATTACTTCTGAACAAATACAAAATAAACTAATGTTCTTTTTGTGGGATAGCGTTTTCAATCGTGATAAAAAACCACTAGTAGAGCTTCTAAAAGTAACAAAAGATAATCTGGTAACTTTTGGAGATTTCACTAAACTACATAATATTTTTGTTGAAAATATAATGAACTTCAATAACTGACTGTGCCACTCAGCTATAACGTGGAAATACTAGCCTAAATTTTTAATTTCTATGTTTGATTTTTCTAGTTTTAATGTGGTCAAAGATTCTAAGGATTTTTTTATTGGTATTCGTAAGTCTAAAGTTGGAGAAAATTTCGAGTTTTGTCTGCCACATGGCTTTGATAATTTTCCAGAGGGTGACTTCAACGCAGTACGAGATTTATTTTTTAAGATGTATCGTACCTTTCGCAAGTTTGAACGCGATAATTTAGACTCCAACCGATTTAACAGAAATCAACCTGACTTTCAGCGAGAACAGGATCAAACGACTATTTCATCTGGTGGAGTCAAGATACAAACAGAGGAAGGAGATGTTTGTGTACTCTACAGTAAGATTAAAATGATTGAGCGAGTTCTAGAAGCTTACGATGACTTAGCAATCAACTCCATTCAAAAAAAAGTAAGACGTAGTGAAGACATCGACTATTCTCAGATTCATAAATATCTAGATCGTGCTATCTATCTGAATGACGATGTAATTTATGTTGAAGCAATGGATCTGCCGTGTTTAACGATACGCTATCAAAGCACTGATATTGTCAACCTGTATTGTTATATTCTCGATGAGATTGTTGAGCAGTTAAATGGTGATGTCCCAGATAATATTAAAGCCCGCAATCAAGAAATTCATTTTCTTGCTCAAGGCTTCAAGGAGGATTATTTAACTAGTAACCAGTCTATTTTTGACGAGAATACCTTTGAGGAGACTATTAATGTTCTTAAAGAAGCACTAGATAATATAGATAAGAACACCTATTACAAAGATACTGATTATTGGGGAATTTATGAAGCTATTGAAACATTCCTTTACGGTGATCTAAATCCTGAGAAAGGTGATGGTGAAGTTTGGGGAATACATGGGTTCTCTGTAATTTGGGAGGATATGTGCCATAGCTATTTCTTTAAGAAATACCGCAACGAAATTTGCTATGCGGACACGGATATACCTCTGAAAGATTATAATAACCCAGAAAGAGAAGAGAAAGAGAAAAATCGAGTTGGAAACTGTAAAGCTAATGGTGGATTTACACGGTGGAATCAATGGGTTTATTCCACAGATTCAAATAGTTCTAAATCTTTAGGAAAAGTAGCAGAAAAATTTAAATGGGATGAAATGCTTTGTATTGAATTTGATTTAAATGATGGAACATTAGTTTACTTGCACCCCAAGTATGATAAGTTGGAAAAACGAAATAGAAGTCAAGCACTACGTCGGTTTCTACGTCCTGATTTAATTTTAGAATCAAAGATAAAAAAAATTGACAATAAAGTTATAGAGGGTAATTTTATAAAAATAATTGATTATAAAGATGTCCCATTAGAGTTTTATAAAAATAAAGAACTAGATCCCAACTCAGACAACAAATATAGGTTAGATATCATCAAGCAACTTACATACGAATATGCTCTCCAGCAAACACATGAGGTTTCTGGAAGTGAGTTTTTTATTCCTTATTACTATAATGTAGAACCATCTAATCCATTAGGTGAATTGGAACTAGAACTAAACCTAAATGGTATAGTAATTTTTAGGGCAAATTTCTCTTTAATACAAAATATTTATCTAGAAGATAATCTATGAATGTTGAGTCAGATATAATTGGAATCCGATCTACAGATACAGCCTTTGACAGTCTTTATATTCCTTTCATATCTTTTGCTAACCAGGAGCAAAAGAAGGCTGTAGAAGATTACATAATTTCGCAAGCGGCTAATTTTTTTAAGAAAATAGAAACAAGGCATCCTGCTGTTATTAGTAGAACTCAATTACCGTATTCAAAACTTATTACAGACAAAGATTTTAAAGATTGCAAAACAATCAAAATAAAATATTTTTATAAAAACTTCTTTCATGACTTAGAACGAGATTCTGATGGTAAATTAAAATTAAGAATAAAATGGAGTATCACTTTTGATGAAAAATGCACTCCAATTAAGTTGGTAAGTCTTCGGAAAGATTATCGTGGTTATGATCCTAAGCCTAACGATTTTTCCGATAAAGACGTGCAAGGCCGTCCACATCGAAAATACGGTACTATAGAAATTAATGGAGAACCAGTATTTTACTATATTTATTTCACAATTCAGGAAATATTAGATGTGGTAAAAGAAATACCTCACTTGAACTGAATATATTCAACACATCATAAGTTAACTGGGGTGCAATTGTCCGGGATTGGAAAAACCTACAAAGTCTAATTCAGAAGCTTCGATTAATTCAAATAATGTATCAAGATTGTAATCAAAATTGTCATCAAATTCCTGGGGATCTTCCCACTACCTGCGCTTGCGGGTTGAGATGTACTAAATATTCTGTTCCCACACCTGAACCACAACCAGCATCTAAAATACGGATATCTTGTTTTTGTGGTTTTCTACCCATGCAGAAGTTGTAAGCGGCTAACCAATTCCAACGCCAATTATAACCAGGTGGCGGTTCATCCAGGATGGGTTCAGGGGGAAATGGATAGGTGTCGTAAAGTTTGGCAACAGCAGCACTTACTTGGGAGTCAGACATGATTAGGAATAATGCAGCATTTCTGATCTTAGCGGATGGCGGTTATTTGGGCAAAGGATATTAAAATTAAACCTTCCAGGGACATTTTGCAGTAAAATTATTCCTTTAATATAGAGGAAAGCAAAAAATGACCCGTGTGATCATCGTGCGTCATGGCCAAAGTACCTACAATATAGAAAAACGTATTCAAGGGCGTACTGATGCCTCATCTTTAACTGAGAAAGGCCGTAATGATGCCAGTCAAGCAGGAAAAGCCCTCAGTAGTATTTCCTTTCAAGCTATTTATAGTAGTCCCCTTCAGCGAGCAAAATCAACAGCGGAAATTATCCGCGGTCAATTAACTGAAAAATCTCCTATTATTCAAATTGATGAACAGTTGGTGGAAGTTGATTTACCCCTCTGGGTAGGAATGACGACAAGTGAAGTTCAAGAAAAACTAACTGAAGATTACCGCATTTGGAAAGAACGTCCCCACGAATTACGGATGGTTTTGCAGGAAGAGTCAGGAACTAGAGAACATTTCCCAGTTCTGGCTTTATACGCCCAAGCTAAACAGTTTTGGCAAGAGATTCTCCCCCAACATCAAGGAGAAACTATCCTGATTGTTGGTCATAATGGCATTAATCGCGCCTTAATTAGCACGGCTTTGGGAATTTCCCCCAGTCGTTACCATTGCATACAACAATCTAATTGTGGAATTAGTGTCTTGAATTTTGTTGGTGGTTTGGGTGAACCGGTGCAGTTAGAATCCCTAAATCAAACTCAACATCTGGGTGAAACTTTCCCTTCTCTACGTCCTGGTCACAAAGGGGTAAGATTATTATTGGTGCGTCATGGGGAAACTGAATGGAATCGTCAAGGTAAATTTCAAGGACAAATTGATATTCCCCTCAATGATAATGGCAGAAACCAAGCTGCAAAGGCCGCAGAATTTCTCAAAGACGTAAATATTGATTTTGCTGTTAGCAGCACTATGTCTCGTCCCAAGGAAACAGCGGAAATTATCTTAAAATATCATGCTAGTTTAAACTTAGAACTTTTTGATGGTTTAAGAGAAATTAGTCACGGACTTTGGGAAGGCAAATTTGAATCAGAAATTGAACAAGGATTTCCCGGAGAATTAGAACGTTGGCGGACAATACCGGACAAAGTGCAAATGCCAGAAGGGGAAAATTTAGCACAGGTAAGCGATCGCAGTGTTACTGATTGGAATACTATAGTTAAAAATGCCGAAGCGCAGCAATTACAATTAGGATTGGTAGTTGCTCATGATGCTACTAATAAAACTTTATTGTGCCATATTCTCGGTTTATCTGGAGAGAATTTCTGGAACTTCCGTCAAGGTAATGGTGCTGTAAGTGTAATTGATTATCCTCATGGGAGTGATGGTTATCCAGTTTTGCAAGCAATGAATATTACTGGCCATTTAAGTAATAGTGTTCTAGATAAAACTGCGGCTGGGGCGTTGTAATTGGATTAATTGTCAGGGTAATTGATACAGCAGGAGAAGTCGTAGGGGCGAAGCATTCGGGTGATTAATTATCGGTTTTTTCCCAAGTTTATTTTCCGAATGCTTCGCCCTTACACCGAATGCTTCGCCCCTACAGTGTTGATCTGCAATCTGCTGTAAATTACCCTAACTCTGACTTTACTGTTTTTTTTATTTAGAATTAAGAATTAAAATTTAATAATTTATTTGTTCCCAATCCTATGAAAGAAATAGTTTTAGAAGTTCGCAATCTCCAAGTTGAATTTATCAGTGACAGTAGCCAAGTCAAAGCAATAGATAGTATTAGTTTTCAGTTACATCGGGGTGAGACTCTAGGTATAGTAGGAGAATCGGGGAGTGGAAAATCAGTTACAGCTTTAGCAATCATGGGTTTGTTGCAATATCCCGGTAAAGTGAGTGGGGGAGAAATTTGGTTTTCGCGGACAAATGGGCAACCACTAGATTTATTAGCTTTACCACCTAAAGAAATGCAACTATATCGGGGTGGTGATATTGCGATGATTTTCCAAGAACCGATGAGTTCTCTTAATCCAGTTTATAGTATCGGTTTTCAGTTGCAAGAAGCAATTATGCGACACCAGAATGTCAATGCAATGGAAGCCAAAAGAATTGCGATCGCGGGTTTACAAGAAGTTAAACTTTTACCTAGTGATGAACAAATTCAAGAACATTATCTTAACTATGATCTGTCAGAATCAGGGGGATTTAAATTAGCACAGTTGGTGAAGGAACACAAAGAAGCAATGTTAGATCGCTACCCTCATCAATTATCTGGGGGACAGCTACAACGAGTTATGATTGCAATGGCAATTTCTTGTAATCCATCTGTGTTAATTGCTGATGAACCAACTACTGCTTTAGATGTCACAGTCCAAGCGACAATTCTGGAATTGTTGTATGAATTACAACAAAGTCGGAATATGGCAATGATTTTTATTAGCCATGATTTGGGGTTAATTTCGGAAATTACTGACGAAGTAGCAGTAATGTATAAAGGTAAAATTGTCGAAAATGGCGCAGCGGTACAAATTTTCAGCAATCCCCAACATCCTTATACAAAAGGGCTTGTAGCTTGTCGTCCCCGGCTTACTCATCGTCCTCACAAATTGCTGACTGTCTCTGACTACATGAGTGTAGCTAAAGATGAATTTGGAAAAGTAATAATTGAGGCTAAAGAACCTGCACAACCTGCGGAAATTACTAGGGAGGAAATTCAGGAAAGATTAGCAAAGATCAGTTCTCAGCAACCTCTGTTGACCGTTAGTAACCTGGAAGTGGGTTTTCCTGTTAGGGGGGTATTTGGAGAAACAAAACGCTACCATAAGGCAGTAAATGGGGTTTCCTTTGATGTTTTTCCGGGCGAAACTCTGGGATTGGTGGGAGAATCTGGTTGTGGCAAAACTACCTTGGGTAGAACGTTGCTGCGATTAATCGAACCAATGAGTGGTCAAATTGTATTTGATGGCCAAAATATTACTAACCTGACGGGGAAAACTTTGCAACAGTTAAGACGGGAAATGCAAATTATTTTCCAAAATCCTTTTAGTTCCCTGAATCCCCGGATTAAAATTGGCGATGCAATTCTCGAACCGCTATTGATTCATGGTGTTGGTAAGTCAAAACAACTCCAACAAGCTAGGGTAGTGGAACTTTTAGAACGGGTAGGTTTAAGCGCCGATGACATGAAACGCTATCCTCATCAATTTTCAGGTGGTCAGCGTCAACGGGTTTGTATTGCGCGGGCTTTGGCTTTAAATCCTAAGTTTATTATTTGTGATGAGTCAGTTTCAGCTTTAGATGTATCAGTACAAGCGCAGGTTTTAAATTTATTAAAAGAATTACAAGCGGATTTTCAACTGACTTATATCTTTATTTCCCATGATTTAAGTGTAGTGAAATTTTTGAGCGATCGCATTTTAGTCATGAATCAGGGCAAAATTGTCGAATCAGGAACATCTGAAAGTATTTATCTTGAACCAAAAGAAGAATATACACAAAAATTAATTGCGGCCATTCCTACAGGTAGTCCTGAACGAAAGAAGGTGACAGGTGACAGGGAGTAGGGGAGCAGGGGAGCAGGGGAGCAGGGGAGCAGAGGAGCAGGAAAAACTTCTTAACAACTGACAACTGACAACTGACAACTGACAACTGACAACTAACCTTAAAGTACAAAAAATGAGGGCTATGTAATTATGCCCTCACTAGATATTATTGGATATTAAACTGTATTAGACTAGGTTTAGTAGTATATTTTACCACCACCCCATTTAGTACCAACTACTTTAGGTTGGAGGAGAATATGACCAGCGATCGCAGTTAAGTCCTCATCTGTCAGATTTCGCATTTCCGTGAAAATATCTGCACTCTTGGTGCTGGGGTGGAATTCAGAAATTTCTTCTTCACCGTCATAGGTAGTGGGATTTTTCATATAGTCCACCAAACCTTCAATATTATTGCGGTTGGGTGTAGCTAATGCCAAAGCTTCTGGCTCAAGTCCCACGTTTTGGTTAGTCTTAGTAACACCACCCGCATGACATTGAGCGCAAGCGAATTGAAATAATCGTTTGCCTTCTTTGACTTGTTTTAAGCTGAGTACAACGGTATCACCTTGGGCATTTAATGGTACTGTTCGGATCGCTTCATCCAGTTCCACTGCTGTTGCACTACCGACAAGCATCTGAAATGTCAGCAAAATAGTAGCTACAACCACACCAATTAGTCTTCTAAACATATTTCCCCTTAAAGATTTTGATGCTTAACACAAGCTTTGATAGCGATACTAAATCTCTATATTGATGTTCATTACTGATGAGTGATTGCCTTGGTTAATAGCCATGCAAAATGTTGTCAGTAACATTTTGTGTATGCTTCACCAATAGTTGGGAAACAATTACCTTTGTATCCTCTAACTCCAACAGAACTGATTATAGAGATTGAGTCACTGTAATACCAATATCATGTTAAGAGTCCAATTTGTTGCCGAAAATACGTTAGACTCTTATTAGTTCAAAAATACTATTTTTGTTGTTGTGAAATGGATAGCGTATAGTTATAATTGCGTCTCGATAATTCACCTACGTAAACTGAGTATTTTCCTTTAGTCCAGTAACCAGAAAGTTTTGGTCTGTTTTCAGCATCATCACTGAGTACACAAAAGCGTCCCCCTGGTCCGTCAATTAATAGTGTTGCCTGTCCTTCACTCTCTACTGTTAATTGTAGATAAGGCAGCGATTCAGTAACTTCAATGACTTGACTAGGTATAGTAGGAATATGACCGCAATCAGTTTTGATCACTCCCCCAGATTGGCCAGTTAAGTTCATGGGATCTATCTGGAGAGGATTTTTGATTTTAGTAATTGAGGGTTTGGCAAAACTAGTTTGAGTAAGCAATAAACTCATTACTAATGCTGCGGGAATAAGTGTAAATAGCCTCAAAGTCTTCATTTTATTTCCATCCCCCCAACTTGATTAGGCTGTTTATTAAATATAGCAATTTTGCATGGCATATATTTTTAGACGCAGACAATCAGATTGTGTTCCTGGGTGACTGAGCTTTAAACTGGTGCAAATGAGTGTTTCTTATCTGTTCCCTTCTTTTGTAATTAATTGTTAATTGACAATTATTATCAAATCCATCCCCTAACTTCATTATCTGTCATAGGTCTTTCTAGCTTCACATATTCGCTTTTAGCAGCTTGCAGAATATGTTTCATCATTACGGATTCATTTGCTTCTGCTGCTAAGAATGTAGCATTTTTAGCGATATTGCGAATATTTCCACCGGCGACATTCAAACTAGATAATTTTTTAAAATTTAGTCCTTCTGTTGGTGTTTTTTTCGGAAATATGCGTTTCCAAATTTCTTCTCTTTGTGTTGCATCTGGAAAAGGAAATTGGACTACAAATCCTAGTCGTCGTAAAAAAGCTTGATCTATAGAACCTTTTAAATTAGTTGTTAAAACTGCTAAACCTTGGTATGCTTCCATCCGTTGCAATAAATAACTAACTTCCATGTTTGCATAGCGATCATGGCTATCTTTTACTTCCGAACGTTTGCCAAATAAGGCATCAGCCTCATCAAATAGGAGGATTGCCCCTCCACCTTCAGCAGCATCAAAAACTCGGCGCAGATTTTTCTCTGTTTCACCAATATATTTACTAACAACAGAACTTAAATCAATCCGATAAACGTCTAATTTTAAGTTGTTACCTAATACTTCTGCGGCCATGGTTTTACCTGTGCCACTTTGTCCAGCAAATAAAGCACTGATACCGAGTCCTCTTTTACTTTTAGATGCAAATCCCCAGGATTCATAAACTTTAGTTCTTTGGCGGACATGAATAGCAATTTCTTGAAGAGTTTGACGATCTTTTTCTGGTAAAATTAAATCATCCCAGTCTGCTGTTGAGTCAATCCGTTCTGCCATATCATCGAGGTTTAGACGGGCTTGAGTACGGCAAATATCCCAGAGATGATCTTGGATTTCTGATTGAGAATTATTGATATTTTCCCAAATCTCTTGTCCTAAATTTTTAGCTTTGAATCCTACTGCTTGAATGGCGGAGGAACTAAGATTAAAATGCGAGACTAGAATATCTATATGTTGATCTAGTTGGGATGAGGCTGTACCTAGAGTATTTTTCCAAATTAAACGTTGTTCATCAGTGCTAGGTTGATGAATATCAAAGACAACTAGGGGGCGTTGTCGGGAACGACGGCGATCTTGACTACTAATAATTAAAGGACATTCAATAGTTTCTATGAATCGGGAAATTGTATTTTCTCTAGCTGTATCGGTGGTTATTATAGAGTCGCAGTCTAAGAATAAAATACTTTTATTTAATGTCCATTCTCTTTCCCATAAAGATTGTATAAAACTAAGTTGGGTAATATCTAGAGGCAATGTGTCCGCAGAAATGATTTGTAATTGACTGTTTAATTGCCAACAAGCATTAGCAGCTATGGATTTTTTAGTATTTATTTCACTGCCACACAAATACAATGCTGGATATGATAAATTTAATGCTTGTTCCCAAATTGCTTTTATTTGATCGGCTATTTCTTGATGGGATGGTACTAGTTGATTTGCTGGTGGTAATGGTTCAACCATACTGATTAATCGTTCATCTAATTCTTGTATTCCCCATAAATAGTGTAGTATTCTTTCATCAAGTCTGATTGGACTATTAGTTAATGATTTTCCTGGTGATAATTCAATGATTCGCCATTGTCGTAAAGGTGCATCAGGAGTAATTGCACCCCAATAAGATCCTGGTAAAGTTGCCATAGCTAGACTAAAGCTAGGGTAGTTAAGTTCCGCATTTGATTGAATTCTTACGAATAAGCTTCCCCAACTATTATTTAATTCTATACCAACACACAGTAAAACTAAATCCCGTTCAAAATCTGATAAATGGAAGATTTGACATAATTGTTCTAATGCCGATGGTGGAGACATTCCTGATGGTGGCAGAGGTGGAAAATTAGATATTTCCCGATCTGGATGATGATTATTTAGGATCTTTTCGATGCGGGCGATCGCTTGGCGCAAATAAAAATAGTTTTCTCGCACCCACTTGTCACGGTTGGAGTTTAATTCTGGCATTTAGCTACCAATTTCTTGAATTAATTTTTCTAAATATTCTTGGGCTTCTTGATCTGTCATCAATAAAGCTTTACCTTGTTCTAAAATTTCATATTTTCCTTGATAATATCCATGTCCAGCAATTAATCCTAAGCTGACAGCTTGATTACCAAGTTTTGTAAGTTTGTTAAAGCTATCTATTTCTAGTTGTCGTTCACAAGATTCTTCATTCATGGTTTTGTTTCGAGTGATCAAGGAAAAATAGCAGTATTTTTGGGTTGATTATAGCATAATTTATCACTAAGCTTGAATAGTTCAATCAAGAAGAGACTGTATAAGGGGAGACAACAAAATGAATTATTTACCCAATTTGTTAGGAATTCCTTCACAACCACCGGGAATTGTGTTTCTGCTTTTTTCCCCACACCAAGCACAGCAATAGTAACGAGCAGATTCAGACATTCGTTGTACGTTACTAAAATTAGCATTTTCTACGACTGCGCCGGTTTGTTCACCGGTTTCATAGTTGGGTGGTTGAGTACGACTGCGGGGTGATGCTTGTTCTCCTGAACCATAAAATAAACGGATTCCATTTAAGTCAGCACCGCTCAGATTAGCATCATATAAAATTGTGCGGGAGAGATTGGCTTTTACTAAGTCACAATTGGTAAGATTGGCACGGACGAGATTGGCTTCACTTAAATCTGTCCAACGCAAATCAGTTGCTGATAAGTCTGCGGATGCTAACATGATTCCTAAATCAATGACGCGCACTCCTTCTAAACGATCTTCGGCATAACCACCACTACCATCTAGAATAGCTCTACCTAAACGGCGATCGCGTTGTAAAGGAGTGAGTAGTTTGGAACGGGAGAGAAACCGCAGAATTTTGGCTTTACCACTAGCGTCTACACTACTAAATATAGCGGCTGTTCTGCCTTCAGCGATCGCTCTTTCTTGAGGCCAATCTTCTAATAATCCTTCTTCATCTAATACTAAATCGGAAACACCTTGAAAGTAAGAATCTATGGTTTGTTGTTGAGTAATAATATTTTGTTGTACTGTTAGCAAATTTTGTTGAATTGTTAGATCTTTAGAAATAACATATTGTCGCCACGCTACATAAACGGCAATTATGGCAATAGAAATTTGCCCTAAAGCCCCAAACCATTCTGCTAAAGTTCCTGAAGCATCCCAATTTATTCTTTTACCCCATAATAAGAAATTCTTTCCTAAATTTGTAAATTTAAATAAGCCAATTATGGCTACAAATATGCCTACAAAACCTACAAATATATTTCTCTCTTGGGGTGAAAACCAATCTTGAATTGCTTTTTTTAACCAAGGAAAAAGTATGATGAGAGATAATAGTAAGGCAGCTAGAGTTCCTAAGATGCCTAAGAATGAGTTATTAATGACGATACCAATTAATGTCAAGGCGATCGCTAAATTAGTGAATAATAAAATTCTCAAGCTGACAGCATCTTTAAGACTGGAGTTATTTTGCCAAAAAGCAGCAGTTTTTTGGATAATGCTCGTCTTGACGGCAGATTGTCTACATATTTGTTTTTTACCCACTTCTTCTGTTATTGATAAGTTCTCACTTTTACCATTTTCCAATTCATCTTCCTCATTTATATCTGGAGAATATGGGGAAGATGAGTCAGATTCATTAATAGTCATACTTTCGATAGTCCTATATTATATAGTTATTAATATTTCTTATTTAACCAGATAATGTGAACAAATTATAACTTACATCATATTGAGTTTAGAAAATTGACGTTTTCTCTTAAAGATTGTATATTTTTTTTGCCAATATGACAACAATACTTTATGGCAAATATAGCAGTTCCCATGCTCGTGAGGTACAAAGTTTTTTAGTTTTAGGGAACAGGGAATAGATCCAGCCTCTAAATTCTCCAGAAGCTTGTGTCATCTGCTTTTTTAATGTTTAATTTTCAATTCCACCCTGTGGTACTAGTCTCTGAATTCTCTATTGACAAATTAAGTATGGTTATGCACTGCCAGTTTTTACCAAACAAATAAAATGGTTATATAATAAGCGGTACTATAGATGAGTAAAGTTTATACTTACGGGGCAATTGATTTATTTAACATAAGTATGGTATGATAGCCCTAATTTGTTAAACCTTTGTCAGAATCCTCATCTTTACTTTGCACAATCAAAAAACAATTAATAACAATTAGTTGATTTTGATACGACTTTTAAATCACCATCAGCTTTAGGATCATAATTATAATGAGTTTTGTAGGTGCAATAATATGGTAGTTTGGCAACGCTTAATTGCCCCTGGGTTGATCAGTTTTTTGACAATAAGCTGTAGTGAATTGCCAAATTCTTCATCTGAAAATGTCAAACAATTGGTTCAGCAGAGCAATGTTACTCAACTGATCACCGAAGTACAAGATAGTCAAAAAGCAGAAAACTTACTATTACAAGGTAACGGTTTATTAGATACCCATCGCTATAAAGAAGCATTAGTAGCTTATGATCAAGTGATAGCTATTAAAACCGACAGTGCAGAAACATGGGTAAATCGTGGAAATGCCTTAATAGCTTTGCAACAATATCCAGAGGCGGTAGAATCTTATGATAAGGCGATCGCCATTCGTCCAAATAAAGATGAGGCTTGGTATAATCGTGGTAATGCTTTAACAGCTTTACGGCGTTACGAAGAAGCCGTAAAATCCTATGATGAAGCGATCGCTATTCAAGCCAACAAACATGAAGCCTGGATTAACAGAGGCATTGTTCTTACCAAATTACAACGCTACAAAGAAGCTTTAGCCTCTTACAATCAAGCAATTACAATTCAACCTAATTTGCATCAAGCATATTATAACAAAGCTTGTAATTATGCCTTACAAAATAATGTCGAACTAGCCATTGAAAATTTAAAGAAAGCTATTCAACTTGTACCTAATAAATATCAAGAGTTAGCAAAAACAGACGCAGATTTCGATAAAATTAGGGATAAAAATCGGTTTCAGGAATTACTACAATAAGTAATGTAATTTGCTAGTTAGAGAAATTGTCAGAAATGGCTAACGCCACGCTACGCTATCAGGATGTCCAGGATTTAAGGATGTACAGGATAAAAACTGGAGTTTTATCACCTATTACCAACCTCAACTAAATAACTAGCAACTTCTGAACTAAGGATCGTGGATTTAATAAAGTGTCAAACTTTGTTTGAGGTTTCTTGTCGTACACCAAAACAATAACCGAGAATTATAGGTTATTTCATCCAAAATCCTAAGTAGAACGGACTAAATAATTCCAGGTTTGTAGTGAGGACTTTAGTCCTCATTTAAGGGCTGAAGCCCTTACTACCAAATCATCTCAATATTTTTTACATTACTTAATCTAAGTTGATTTATTTTTGTCTAGTTACTTATGGCAGTTGATTTATTCTGAGTATTCTGATAAAAAGATACTGAGAATACTGCTATACATCTAATTATGAAAAAACTAAACCAAAGTAGACGTACAAGCAAGTCACCGCTTAATTTTTTAAAAAACCTGCTGCTTTCACACTGGCGTTCTTTGTTACTAATGTTTATGGGTGTGTATTTACCGTTGCAGGTTGTAGAAATCCTGGCGGTGCAAATTTGGGAAAATGAAGGTGGTTTTTCCTGGGATATACCTATTTTACAGGCAATTTACTCTACAGCTAATCCACAACTTGATACTATTGCCGTATGGTTGACTCAGTTGGGAGGATTCTGGACTGTGTTACCTGTATTAAGTGCGATCGCAGTAATATTATGGAAGCGAAGAAGGTGGAGAACTCTTGCTTATGTATTCACTACAGTTTTAGGAAACTTTCTCATTAATCGCACAGCTAAAGAATTTATGCGCCGAGTGCGTCCCCAATTATGGGTATCAAAAGCACCTGAATTTGATTATGCTTTTCCCAGTGGTCACGCGATGACAAGCATGACATTGGTAGTGATTTTTGTGATTTTAACTTGGCATCGTCCTTGGCGGTGGCTAGTGATAACTGTCGGTAGTTTATACGTTTTAGTTATTGGTTGGACAAGGCTTTATCTTGGAGTTCATTTCCCCAGTGATATTATTGCTGGTTGGATGGTTGCGTTAGCTTGGGCTGTTGGTGTCAGTCTAATTATGAAACCTAATTTGCATAGAATGAATAGTGCCAATAGCAGGGTAGAACCGGAAACTCATCTACTACCTGAAGAAAAGCAATTATTGGAGAAGTAGTTAGTTGTCAAGATAAGAAAAATTAACCACGTTCGCGGAGCGTGGCGTTAGCCATAGAAGCGAAGGAAACGAAGGAAGAGGGAAGAAGGAATTAATGGTGTTGCTGATTAAGAGTATGATTTTGTTATGCCTACGGCACGCTGCGCGAACACGCAGAGGCGCAGAGTCTACAGAGAGTAAGAGTTTGAAATCATTGATTTTTGAATTTCATACCCTAATTCAGCAACGCCGAATTAATTAACAAATTTTAATATTTAAAATGGCGGTAATTCATGAATTACCGCCAGTTAAGAAGATGATTTTTGAGGAGGTGCTGGGTTGGTTCTATGTTAGTTGAATTTCAGCTTTTAATACTGTTGGATCATTAGTATGTAAAATCTGAAAGCCGAGTTTTTGACATACTCTTTGCATACCTGAGTTATCAGCTAAAATGTCAGCATAGATGCAACAGATTTTCTCCTTTTTACCGACTTCTAATAATCTGCGGAGTATTTGTGTACCTAAGCCTTGACATTGATGGCGATCGCTCACTAGCATAGCAAATTCCGCCGCACTACTACCATGTAATTTACTCAATCTTCCTACTGCTATGATTTCCGTTTCTTTGGTTTCTGGATTTTCATGTTCTACGACTAATGCCATTTCTCTGTCATAGTCAATAAAACAAATTCTGGTAAGTCGTTCATGGGCGATACGTTGACTTAATTTAATTAGGTGAAAGTACCGTAAATAAACACTTTCTTCTGAGAGTGTTTTGTGAAATTTAACTATTACTGGTTCGTCTTCAGGACGGATAGGACGGATAGTAATTGGTGTCCCATTCTTGAGAGTTCCATTGCTAACATATTGATGAGGATAGGGACGAATAGCTAATTTTGGTAATTGATGTGTTTCCACTTCAGGAGAATGTAATACTATTCTCCCATCTAAAGCTATTAAACCACCAGGATGATCCGGACTAGGAGGAATAGCTAATAAAGGATTAATGTCAATTTCTTTAATCCCTGGTTGTTCCACAACTAATTGACTAAATACTACTAACAATTCCTCCAAAGCCGCCATATTTATACTTTCTCTACCCCGGACTCCTTTCAATGCTTTATAGATTTTGGTTTGTTCCATCATTCGTCTAGCTAGGGTAGTATTTAAAGGCGGAAGGGCGATAGAACTATCTTGAAAAACTTCCACCAACTGTCCCCCAGCCCCAAATAATAATACTGGTCCAAACTGGGGATCTAAACTACTACCAATTATTAGTTCATAACCGCTGGTTTTTACCATTTCTTGCACGGTTACACCTAAAAAATCTTCCAGTTTGGCTTTTTCTAACACGGAAGATTCTATTAAATGATATGCTTTTTTTACAGCTTCAGCATTCCGCAAATTTAACTGTACACCACCCACATCTGTTTTATGAGTAATGGTGTGAGAATACAATTTTAACACCACTGGATAACCAATAGTTTCTGCACAATGCACTGCTTCCTCTGCACTTTTAGCAATGCTCCCAGCAACTACGGGAATCCCATAAGCTGCTAATATTTCCTTAGATTCAAATTCTGTAAGAATAGTTCTTCCGGCTTTTCTAGCATCATTAATAATGCTGGCGACTAATTCAGCTTTAGCACCATTAGTATCAGATTCTAATGTAGGTAATACAGGAGTTTCGTAAATACCCTGCAAGTTATAACTATACCGCCACATATAGCTAAATATCCGCGCTGCTGTATCGGGATAACGGTATGTAGGAATCCCTTGATGGTTCAGAATTTGTTCCCCAGCAGCGACATCTGCACCACCCATCCAACTTGCTAAAATCGGTTTATTCGACATTTGCGCGTAGGGTTTTAATTGTTCTGCTGTTTGGGTAGGATCTGTCATTGATTGGGGTGTTAAAATCACTAATAAACCATCACTATTGGGATCTTTGGCAGCAATTTCTAAGGCTTTTGTATAACGTTGAGGATCAGCATCTCCTAAAATATCAATAGGATTATTGTGACTCCATTGTGGGGGTAAAATATCATTCAGAGAAGTAATGATTTCTGGAGAAATAGTTGCTAGTTCTCCTCCACTTTCAATTAATGTATCTGTGGCTAATACTCCAGGTCCTCCAGCATTAGTTAAAATCGTCAAACGTGGTCCTTTAGGACGGGGTTGTTTTGCTAATACTTCCGACATATCAAATAAGTCAGAAATACTATTTACTCGTAATACCCCACAACGTCGAAAAGCGGCATCTAATACAGCATCGCTTCCTGCTAATGCACCTGTGTGAGAGGCTGCGGCTTTGGCTGCGGCTTCGGTACGACCGGCTTTAATCACAATTATCGGTTTTGTTAAAGCCACTTCTCGCGCTGCTGAGAGGAAGGAACGGGCATCCCCAATGGATTCCATATAAATGACAATACTTTTGGTATGGGGATCATCACCAAGATAATAAATCAAATCACCCCAATTTATATCTAACATTGAACCGATGGAAACGAAGGAACTAAAACCAACGTTTTCCTGTAAACTCCAGTCGAGAATTGATGTACATAAAGCCCCACTTTGGCTGATGAAACCGACGTTTCCCGGACGGGCTATTTTACTAGCAAAGGTAGCATTTAATCCGGTGCGGGGACTCATTACTCCTAAACAATTCGGACCGATAATTCTAATTTTTCCTCGGTATGCTTGTTGGAGTATTTCCTGTTCTAAAGCAATACCTTTTTCTCCGGCTTCTTTAAAACCTGCGGAAATAATTATTGCTCCTTTGACACCGATATCCACACAATCAGAAATGATTTTAGGAACTGTATGTGCTGGTGTTGCAATAACAGCTAAATCAATGGGTTCAGGAACATCAAAAATCGTGGGATAAGCTTTAATTCCTAATACGCTATGACGTTGAGGATTAATTGGAAAAACTGTGCCACCGAAGGGATTAGTAATTAAGTTCCAAAGTAAAGTTCGTCCCACACTTCCGGGTTTTTCTGTTGCACCAATTACCGCGACGGTTTTAGGTTGAAATATAGCATCTAAGGGATTAATTCTCTCTGTTTGTAAGATATCATAGGCTTTATCACTAAGATTTTTACTGGATACGGTCATACATACTCCTAATCATTGACAATTAACTCTATACTCGATTAATAATATTAATTATTTTGGTTAAAGCGATACCAATTCCTGTTTCGGCTATTGGTGAAAGACAATCTCCTAATTCAAAGTTAACTCCCGGTACTGTGACTAACCATGCTGGGGGACAATAACCATAGAGAGATTTGGTCAAGGCTAAGAGCGATCGCGGATCTGCACTATGTCCTATAATCATACTAGATGTAGTAGGTAATATAGGTTCTACTTGCACATCTGCTAATTCAGAATTAATCCGAGCATCCACGAAAATTGCTAAATTGACATTTGCTAAATTTGCCGCTAATTCTGGGGTAAGTTGGGGAACTGCAAGGGATTTTAGATTAGATAAATCCCAGAGATTGATTACATTTGCTATTCTTTGACCAATAGCATCATCACTACGTAATTCATTTCCATAACCAATCACCATTGCAGTTCCACTCATTTTGCTTACCCCTTGTCATCTATTCTAATTTAAATGTGATTATGGAAAGTCCGTTTGATCACATCTAGCTGTTGTTCATGGGTTAATTTGATGAAGTTAACCGCATATCCAGAAACTCGAATTGTCAGTTGGGGATATTTTTCAGGATGATCCATTGCATCAAGAAGTGTCTCTTTATCAAGGACATTGACATTAATATGGTGTCCTTGATTGTGGAAATAACCATCTAACATTCCACTGAGGTTATTAATTTTGTCCTGAGCAGTTTTACCTAAAGCATTGGGGACAATAGAAAAGGTATAAGAAATGCCATCTTGAGCATCTTTATAAGGTAGTTTAGCAACAGATTCAAGGGATGCGATCGCCCCTTTTGTATCTCTACCATGTAAAGGATTTGCACCAGGAGCAAAGGGTTCACCCGTTTTTCTACCATCAGGTGTATTACCTGTCATTTTGCCATAAACAACATTGGAAGTAATGGTTAAAATTGATTGAGTTGGTACAGCGTCACGATAGGTTTTTTGCTGACGTAGTTTGTTCATGAAGGTGTGAACAAGATTAGCGGCGATGTCATCTACTTGATCATCATTATTACCAAACTTAGGATAATCACCCTCAATTTCATAATCTATTGCTAAACCATTTTCATCACGAATTGCTTTAACTTTGGCGTATTTAATTGCTGATAAAGCATCTGCTACCACCGATAAACCCGCCATACCGCAAGCTACTGTTCGATAAACATCACGATCATGTAACGCCATTTCTAGTCGTTCATAACAGTATTTATCGTGCATATAGTGAATGACATTCAGAGTATTCACATACAACTTAGCTAACCAATCCATGATTTTGTCGAATTTTTCCACCACTTCTTCATAATCTAAATATTCAGAAGTAATGGGAACAAAACCAGCAGTCACAAGATGTCCTGTTTTTTCATCTTTACCACCATTAATGGCATATAATAACGCCTTGGCTAAGTTAGCACGAGCGCCGAAAAACTGCATTTGTTTACCAATTCGCATGGCGGAAACACAACAAGCAATCCCATAATCATCGCCATATTCGGGACGCATTAAGTCGTCATTTTCGTATTGAATTGAACTGCTATCAATGGAGACTTTAGTACAGAAGTGTTTAAAGCCAACAGGCAAATTTTCTGACCAAAGCACAGTTAAATTAGGTTCTGGTGCAGCACCTAAATTATATAAAGTGTGCAGGAAACGGAAGCTAGTTTTAGTAACTAAAGAACGTCCATCTTCTCCTATACCACCAATACATTCTGTTACCCAAGTTGGATCACCAGAGAACAATTGATTATATTCGGGTGTTCTTAAAAACCGCACCATTCGCAATTTGATCACAAAATGATCAATGATTTCTTGCACTTGAGATTCTGTCAATGTGCCATTTTTAAAATCGCGTTCAAAGTAAATATCTAGGAAAGTGGAAACTCTTCCTAAAGACATTGCTGCACCATTTTGTTCTTTAACAGCACCTAAATATGCGAAGTAAGTCCACTGTACAGCTTCTTTGCCATTGACAGCCGGCAAACTAATATCAAAGCCGTAACTAGCAGCCATGACTTTGAGTTCTTGTAATGCGCGAATTTGCTCACCAATTTCCTCATGTAGTCGAATTGTTGGCTCTAGCATATCGTCTAATTCTAGAGATTCCAATTGCTCTTTTTTATCGAGAATTAAACGATCAATTCCATACAATGCGACACGACGATAATCACCAATAATTCTTCCTCTTCCATAAGCATCAGGTAATCCGGTAATAATCCCAGAATGCCTTGCTAATTTCATTTGGCGAGTGTAACCATCAAAAACACCATCATTGTGGGTTTTACGATATTTCGTAAATATCTCTTCTGTTTGCGGATCAAGTTGGTAATTATAAGATTCTAGAGAGTTTTTTACGACTCGAATTCCACCAAAAGGCATAATCGCTCGTTTCAATGGTTTATCAGTTTGTAAACCGACAATTTGCTCGATTGTGGGATCAATATAACCAGGAGCATGAGAAACAATTGTTGATGGTACTTGGGTATCGGTATCTAAAATCCCTTTTTCTCGTTCCAATTTCATCAAATCACCGACTAAACTCCAAAGTGTTTGAGTGCGTTCGGTAGCATTAGTTAAAAAGCTATCATTTCCAGCATACGGTGTGTAATTAGCTTGAATAAAATCACGCACATCTATTTCTTGATTCCATTTACCAGTAGTAAAATCTTGCCATTGTTCGCACAAGTTTGAGCTAGATTTTTCTGGGCTTTGACGTTCTAAGTTAGCAACCATAATTACCTCCAAAAATTCAAAATTATTACCCAATCACCAATCACCAATCCCCAATCCCCAATTCCCTATTTGCCCCGATATGCTTTGATGTACAAATCTTGCAAGTCACTAATTAAGGGATAACGAGGATTTGCTCCTGTACATTGATCATCAAAGGCTTGTTCTGCCATTGATTCTAACTTGTCATAGAAGGTTTGTTCATCATCTTTAATGAAATCCTTAATGGTTAGGGGGATTTCTACATCTTGTTTGAGTTTTTCCACAGCAGTAATTAGCAATTCTACTTTCTCATCTTCTGTGTTTCCTCCTAATTCTAAATAATCGGCAATTTTGGCATAACGCCATTTAGCATTGGGATATTCATATTGGGGAAAA
Organism: Anabaena sp. UHCC 0204; assembly: GCF_009711975.1. GTDB lineage: Bacteria > Cyanobacteriota > Cyanobacteriia > Cyanobacteriales > Nostocaceae > Dolichospermum. The sequence goes on along the minus strand of NZ_VIKW01000013.1, from coordinate 78,444 downwards.
ATCGCTTGTTTGAAGGGTGCATCTGTGGCATTGTAGCGAATAACATGAGAAATCATTAGGGCATTTGCTAACCCGTGGGGAATGTGGAAGGTAGAGCCTAATTTATGCGCTAGGGAGTGACAAATACCCAGGAAAGCATTAGCAAATGCCATGCCGGCAATTGTCGCTGCATAATGAACTTTTTCCCTAGCTTTAGGATCTTTTGCTCCATTTTTATAAGCAGAAGGCAAGTATTTAAATAATAAGCGAATTGCTTCTAAAGCTAACCCTTTAGTATATTCGGAAGCACAGATAGAAACATAAGCCTCCAGAGCATGAGTTAGGGCATCAATACCACCATAAGCTGTGAGTGGCTTGGGCATATTTAACACCAATTCGGGGTCAATAATTGCCATATTTGGAGTGAGTGCATAATCAGCCAAGGGGTATTTTATGCCCGTCCTATCGTCTGTTACAACTGCAAATGGTGTTACTTCTGAACCTGTTCCTGATGTGGTCGGAATTGCCACTAAAATGGCTTTATTTCCTAATTCTGGCAACGCATATACTCGCTTGCGGATGTCCATAAACCGCATGGCTAAACCATCAAATTCTGTTTCTGGATGTTCATACATTAACCAGATGACTTTCGCTGCGTCCATTGGAGAACCACCACCAATGGCAATAATTACATCTGGATGAAAACTATTGATTTGAGCAAGTCCTTTATTAATTGTTGTTAATGTTGGGTCAGGTTCAACATCATAAAAAACTTGGGTTTTAATGCCCATTTCTTCTAAAACATTAGTAACTTTTTCCGCAAGTCCTAATTCAAATAATGGTTGGTCGGTAATAATCAAGGCGCGGTGTTTTCCTGCTAAGTCTCCCAGAGCAACGGGTAAGCATCCATATTTGAAATAAACTTTGGGAGGGACACGAAACCAAAGCATATTTTCCCGTCTTTCTGTGACTGTTTTAATGTTAATCAGGTGACGCGGACCAACATTATCACTAACAGAATTATTCCCCCAACTACCACAACCTAAAGTTAAAGATGGATCAAGTCGGAAGTTATATAAGTCACCAATTGCACCTTGAGAAGAGGGCGTATTAACTAACACGCGACTGGTGTGTAGTTTATTTTCAAATTCGACAATGTGAGGGCGATTTTCTGGTGCAGTGTAAAGTACAGAAGTATGTCCAAGTCCACCAAATTCAATTAATTTTTCGGCTGTATCAACTGCTTCTGAAAAAGTTTCTGCCCGATACATGGCTAAAATTGGGGAAAGTTTTTCAGAAGATAATGCTTCTGTGATGCCAATTTCTGCAACTTCTGCAATAATTAGTTTAGATTCTTTGGCTTTTTCTACTCCTGCCATTTCCGCTAGTTTAGCAACAGTTTGACCAACAATTTCCGGATTCAAACGCCCATTAACTAAAATCAAATCTCTGACTTGATGCTTTTCCTGTTCATTCAAGAAATATGCACCACGAGTCATAAATTCTTGCTTCACACTTTCGTAAATATCATCTAAAACAATCACCGATTGTTCACTGGCACAAATCATGCCATTATCAAAAGTTTTGCTGATCAAAATTGAAGAAACGGCCATTTTAATATCAGCAGTTGAGTCAATTAAAGCCGGGGTATTTCCTGAACCCACGCCCAAGGAAGCATGACCAGAAGAATAAGCAGCGCGTACCATTCCTGGTCCACCAGTGGCGAGAATGAGGTTAATATTTGGATGCTGCATTAACTGTTGAGAAAGTTCAACTGTCGGTTCATCAATCCAACCAATAATCCCTGGAGGCGCTCCCGCTTCGATAGCCGCTGCTAGGATAATTTTGGCAGCTTTAATTGTGCATTCTTTGGCGCGGGGGTGGGGTGAGAAAATAATTCCATTCCGGGTTTTTAGAGCTAGTAAGGCTTTAAAAATAGCGGTGGAAGTGGGGTTGGTGACGGGAACAATTCCGGCTAATATACCTACTGGTTCAGCAATCCTCTGAATGCCGAATTGTTTATCATCTTCAATGATGCCACAGGTTTTTTCGGTTTTATATTTGTTGTAAATATATTCGGAAGCAAAGTGGTTTTTAATCACTTTATCTTCTATCACACCCATACCTGTTTCTTCTACAGCCATTTTCGCTAAAGGAATTCGTGCCGAATTTGCAGCCCTAGCAGCTTGTTTGAAGATGTGATCTACTTGTTCTTGGGTATATTCTGCATATTGAATTTGAGCAGCTTTAACTTGTTGAATTAAAACTTTGAGTTCTTCCAGATTTGTGACTGTAATTTTCATATATTTATGGTAAAATTTTGGTATTTGCAGCTTTAATTTTTACAAATCAATCGAGTTTATTGTACCTGAATTCCATGGCTGATAAATATGTCTTTCACTTTTTGAATTTCTTCAGCAGTAGGAGGTTGAGTATTTGCCAATTCATAATGATATCCAAGTTGATGCCATTTGTATTCACCTAATTTGTGAAAAGGCAAAACTTCAAGTTTTTCAACGTTCGGTAATTTGGAGACAAACTCAGCTAATTTAGTAACATTTTCAGGAGCATCAGTCAAGTTGGGAACTAAAACGAAGCGAATCCATGTTGGTTTATTAATTTCTCGTAAATATTCCGCAAATCTCAATGTAGGTTCTACAGAAACTCCGGTTAAATGTAGGTAGGTTGTAGGATCAAAAGATTTTATATCTAATAATACTAAATCTACAAATTCCAGCACAGGTTTAGATGCTGTTAAATCAGGAAATCCAGAGGTATCAAGGGCGGTATGAATTTGCAATTCTTGACAGCGGCGAAAAATTTCTTTAACAAATTCTGGTTGTAGCAAAGGTTCACCACCGCTAATAGTAACGCCTCCACCAGAAAATTGCATATAAGACCGATATTTCTCTATTTCAGTAATCAGTTCTTCTGGGGTTGTTTTTATTCCACCTGCGGTATCACGAGTATCAGGATTGTGACAATAGAAACATCTGAGTAAACAGCCTTGAGTAAAAATGACAAATCGTATACCCGGACCATCAACTGTACCACAGGTTTCTACAGAGTGAATATGACCTGATATCTGAGAAGGTTGGGAAACGGTTTGAACGAACCTGTTTGGACTTTCATAAATTGGAGTAGTCATAACAAATCCTCAAATTTGGGTTCAGGACAAACACATCTGAGTATACATAACCGCACGGGAAAATTCAAAATATTGCGTTGCTCTCTTTAGGGATATAAAATTCAAAAAGCCGATTACACAAACCTTTAAGGAATTCTTAATGATTAGTTAATGTCCGCCGTTGTGTAATAGTTATCTGAATTGAGGTTGGGAAACATAGCATAACTCTCTGTGATTTATTCTTTACTTTGAAAATACGCTAAAAATTTGAGGAACTTGTGAGGAAACACAAAAACCCTAAAAACAAACTTATGTGAACAAGAAATTTATTTTCCGGCTGATTGGTTATATGATCAGGTTGGGTAGTCCCATAAAACTCTAGAAAAATTTAAATAAATTGTGAGGCTGTTCTATGCCTGAAGTGAATTTTCAACAGCCGATTAATAGTGCTGGTAGAATCGTAGAAGAATATGCAGTGGGAAAACGAGACTTTGAAAAAGCAGAATTAGCAGAGGCTAATTTACAAAATTTGGACTTGAAAGGCGCTGATTTTAGCTATGCGGATTTGAGTACAGCTAACCTCAGCGGTACTAATCTGCGTGGCTGTGATTTGAGTTTCGCTGATTTAAGTGAGGCTAATTTAGAAAATGCAGACTTGCGAGGTTCTATGTTGTTCTCCGCGAATTTGCGTAATGCTAATTTACAGGGGACACATTTAGAAAAAGCTGATTGCGATCGCAATACCCATTTTCCCACAAATTTTGACATGGTTCAAGCAGGTCTAAACATGAGTGATGAACCAGTATAGATACTGATGCGGCTTGATTAGCCGCTTATTTTTATACTAGTACCGCAGGGCGGAATTAAAAATTAAAAAAGCAGATTACACAGCTTCTTGAGAATTCTTAATGGTTGATTTACGCTGTTGTGTACTAGTATTTTTAGAAACAGCTTCCTCAAAAAGATGAAATTAAATTAGTCTTTTAATCGCCACCTAATTCCACTAACTTACCAATATTGAAATCTATTTTTACCCAACCTTTTAATTTTACAAGATTTTGGAGTAATAATAAAGTAATTTGCCAATGATGAACCATCAAAAATGGTAAAGGATCATCTCCTTGGAAAATAGCATCTGTACCTTGAGTAATTTTATTTATCCATGCTTTGAATTGACTAAAAGAACGAATACCTGTAAATCTCCAAAGTTCATGATATAACCAATAAGTTGGTTTACTTGTTAGTAAAGGTTCTATATGTGGTTGATTTTCACTAGGTTTTAAATAAGCATCTGCTAACTCTGGATGATTATAAAACATAGTAATTGCGGTGTGAGTGCGGGGGTTACACTCAATGGGGTAAACTTTACCATCTTTTGTTTGAATAAAATCAAAGGAAATTTGTCCAGTTAAGTTTAATGATTTGACAAAAGTTTGAACCCATTGAAATATTTCCGGGTTATCAATTTGTTCATAATTAATTTGAAAAGGAGAAGATTTAGAACAGCAATGTAAACGAATTTCTCCATTTCTGACGGTGCTGTGAGTACAATATTCTTGTCCTGTCACAAATTCTTGCATTACCCAAGGTCTTTCTTCACTAATTGGTAAGTTTTTTAGATAACTTTCCATTCCTTCAAAGGGTAACTTTGTCATATCTAATCGAGTCACAGAATCATATTTAATGCTTTTGAGTAAATAGCGACTATCATCTTGATTAAAGTCAAAATTGAGGATTTGTGACGGGGAAGTAATCAAAAATGCTTTTGGTGCTGTTAAACCTAAATCCCTTGCTTGATCACATAAACTAAATTTATCATCTAATGTTTTTGTTGTCTCTGCATCAAAATGAAATACTTCACAATGGGAAGATAAGATTGGTTTTACTAAGGAGTCGTAATAACTCGCGACTGGACTAGAAACAGGAATAAATACATCTATATTTTCTGATTTAACAATATCTAATAATCCTTGAAAATAGCCATTTGCATCTTTTTCTGGCGCGGGTACTGTGAAAAATTTTGTCACTGCGTTAGAAAATTGATGTCCTGATAACCAATATTTATGAGTTTCTACCATAAATACTTTATGTCCAGCACGATGAAAAGAACGCGCAAGTTGTAAAGATTTAGTCATTTTTCCTCCAGTTAAGAGGATGTTTTTGGGATTTTCACAAATAACCTTTTTCTGAAACGGAAGGGTGATGAAATTAATAATTAAAGAAATGAGGACAATAATTAGATTAATAGGTAAAATCAAAGAAAGTAAAAGCAGAGTTCCCAGAGTTTTAAATAGAGAAATAATCAAATTCATGATTTTGTGGTAAATAGAATTATGTCGGTTGGGTTGACGGATGTTACCCAAAATTATGTAATATTGGTAGATTGTTGGGTTGCGCTTTCGCTTAACCCAACCTACAATTTTGTGTTATTTACGTTTGATGATTGTTAAACCATCTCGTAAGGGTAAAATGACTTGTTCAACTCTTGAATCTGCGGCTACAATTTGATTGAATTGGGCGATCGCTTCTCCGTTAGCTGTTCTCTTCGCTGGGGCTAAATAGGGTTGTCCTTGGAGGAGGGTATTATCTACACAAATAAACCCATTCTCAGCCAAAACTCCCTGATCTAAGAGCAAATTGAAATAATCAACATACTCTTTTTTATCAGCATCTATGAAGACTAAATCAAAGGTTTTTCCTGCATTTGCTAATTCTTGTAATGTTTCTAAAGCAGGAGCAACTTTAACGCTGATTTTACTACCGTGGGGAGAAGTTTGAAAACATTGTTGAGCAAAATCGGCCACATAATCATCCACTTCACAGGCAATAATAACACCATCTGCGGGTAAAGCTTCCGCCATAGCTAAAGCAGAATATCCCGTAAACATTCCTATTTCTAGAATGCGTTTAGCTTTAGTCATGGACACAAACATTTTTAAAGTTTGTCCTTCAATGTGTCCAGAAAGCATTTCTTGTTCTAACTGACGAACTGTTTCTCCATCAGAAAACCTCTGACTCCAATCTTCAGAAGCTGTTTTCTGTGCTAAAGCTGCTAAAGCTGGAGATTCATTTGTTGTATTTTCATCCAAATAAGGATCAATACCAGATGCTAATTCATAGACTTTTTGTAGAGAAGCTGCAAGTTCAGAAGAGACATTTTCCTGCTTGGCTATTTTCAAAATTGTTTCTAGTTCTTCAACTAAAATACCCAAGGGAGTAACCGGTCTAGGAGTAATTGATTTCACTAAAATTTCAGTCATTTTTATTATTTCAAACCCAAATCACTAAGATACATTTCCACACCTGCACCGTGATTAGGTAAATTACCACATACAGCTTTATGTTCTGTTACAGCAGCTTCGAGTAATTCTGGAGGAACTTCTTGAATATAGTCACAAGCACCGATACCACCTCTAGGAACAGGGGCCCAAAGTCCACCTTCTCCACGCTTGCGACGCATATTTTTTTGACCTTCAATCATCACATCCATATCTTCGAGAATAGGATGATAAACAGTTAAACCAAGAGACTGACATAATGCAATAATGCGATCGCGTTCTTCTGGTTTTAACCAATTCATTTTTACTGCTAAGGTTGCACCAAAAGCCATCCCAGTCGTTACAGCGTGGCCGTGCATCATTTTCACCGCAGGTTCAAAGCGCGGACTCCAAGTATGTCCATAAGCATGGGGACGATCTTGATAAGTCTCAAACATATTTGTTCCCTCATGCTTCATATAAGAGAACAATGCGCGATAAATAATGTCGTCCGCAATTTCTGCTAACTCCTCATCTTCTCCCAAAGTTGCAAAATGAGTTTCTATTAAACGTGGTCCGTATTTTTCCAACAATTCAAACAAAACAGCATCGTCAGTAATGGCCATTTTAATAATTTCTGCTATCCCATTCCGGATATGACCAGTACCTAAAGTCCGGAAGAAACTTCGATCAACTAAAGTGAGTACAGGAGGATGATAAGCTCCAATACTATTCTTGAACTGCTTACCGTTGGTACAGGTACGAGGTGAAGGACCTGCATCAATAGCTGCGACTACAGTTGTCCCTACCATAATATAAGGAGTGCGTCGGTGTTGTAAAGCACAAGCTAAACCAGCCACATCGCTGAGAACACCACCACCAATAATTAGTACAGGTTCACTGCGAGAAACATCACAACCATCTTTTCCTAAAAACTCTAAAATGTGATGAACTGTTTCGGGGGTTTTATCTGCTTCCCAAGCCCGAAAAGCCATCATTTTCAAGGGGATTTCATGAGCATCAAAATACTTACGAATTTGCTCACCATATAACTCATTAACTGTCTGGTCAATAACTGCTACACAACGACCACGACTGTTATAAATATTAGCTAAAGTCTCATTTGCTGGCTGAAACACTCCTTCTACAACTTTCACTTCTGCCTTGAGAGTAAAAGTAGCAGAAACCTCAAAAGAACGACCATCTTTTTTATGTGCTATTTCTCCTGAACCTTTGTACCAAGATGATGTTAGATACTTTTCCCCATGAGTGAGTCTAATTGTATTGGTTTCTGTCGCACTGGTCATATTTTCCGAATCTACTAGTAATTTATCTGTAATTCCTGGGGTTGGTAATATGCTTTGTGGACTCATTTTAAATGCCTTTTTCTGATTGTTGATATTTGCGAAAATGGAATAAAAAAAGTTATGCTCCTTAAATAAATTGATTTAAACAGGGCTTCTTTTTGACAAAATCACCAAGATTAACTAATACTTGAAACTTCACCGCATGGTCTTTAGTAACCAGTCGGCTGGATTACAGATTTACTCTTAACCTTCATCAAGAAAGTAAAGAAAAATTAAGTTTTCTAATCTTGAGTGGTCGTGCGTGAGTAAATACTTAGTTTTTATTAATGATCTTTACAAAGAGTAACACTTTGTCGTCACTGATCGTTTATCTAAAGTTTATGTATTAATTAAATTAATCAAAAACCTTTCCGCTGCAAATAATTTGATTAGATTTAGTGATTTAAATACTTGTCAAAAAAAATATATTATGGTAGTGGGAATAGCGAAAAAAAGATATTGTAGTGAAAACGAGCGAAAAAAGTAAAGCCAGGTACTTTGCACCCAGTTATGACAACTATCTGCTGCTAGATTGTCTGTTCTAATAAAACTTCTTTCATAATCCCGATATCATCTTAAAATATTCTTAATTTCTGCCTAATTCTCGACTTTCAATTTACAAATCACCCAAGAACTATTATGGCTATAGGCTACGTCGCGCTTGTACTTCACGCACACCTGCCCTTCGTTCGTCACCCAGGAAGTGACTATGTGCTAGAAGAAGAATGGCTGTATGAAGCAATTACTGAAACTTACATTCCTTTATTAAAAGTATTTGAAGGCTTAAAGCGAGACGGCATCGACTTTAAACTCACAATGAGTATGACTCCGCCCTTGGTGTCAATGCTCCGTGACCCTCTCTTGCAAGAACGATATGATGCCCATTTGTCACAGCTAGAAGAGCTTATAGAATTAGAAGCCGAGCGCAATATCCATAATGGTCATGTTCGTTATTTAGCGGAACATTATGCAACTGAGTTTAATGAAGCGCGGGAATTATGGGAACGTTATAACGGTGATTTAGTTACAGCATTTAAAGAGTTTCAAGATAGTAATAACTTAGAAATTATTACCTGTGGTGCTACTCACGGTTACTTACCATTAATGAAAATGTATCCCCAAGCTGTTTGGGCGCAAATTCAGGTAGCTTGTGAACATTATGAGGAAACTTTTGGACAACCTCCTAGAGGCATTTGGTTGCCAGAATGTGCCTATTATGAAGGTGTGGAGCGAATGCTGGCTGATGCTGGTTTACGTTATTTCCTCACTGATGGACATGGCATTTTATACGCTCGTCCCCGTCCTCGCTTCGGTAGCTATGCCCCTATTTTCACTGAACCCGGTGTAGCAGCTTTTGGTCGAGATCATGAATCTTCTCAACAAGTATGGTCTTCTGAGGTAGGTTATCCTGGTGCAGCCGAATATCGGGAATTTTATAAAGATTTGGGTTGGGAAGCTGAATATGAATATATTAAGCCCTATATTATGCCAAATGGCCAGAGGAAAAATACAGGTATTAAGTATCATAAAATCACTGGTAGGGGCTTAGGTCTTTCTGATAAAGCCCTATATGATCCTTATTGGGCAAAGGAAAAGACAGCCGAACACGCTGCTAACTTCATGTATAATCGTGAGCAGCAAGTTGGGCATTTACACGATATTATGGGTCGTCCACCAATTATTGTTTCTCCTTATGACGCGGAGTTATTTGGTCATTGGTGGTATGAGGGTCCTTGGTTTATTGATTACCTGTTCCGTAAGTCATGGTATGACCAAAAAACTTATGAAATGACCCATTTAGCCGATTATTTACGAGCTAATCCTACTCAACAAGTTTGTCGTCCTTCTCAGTCCAGTTGGGGCTTTAAGGGTTTCCATGAATATTGGTTGAATGATACTAATGCTTGGGTTTATCCACATTTGCACAAAGCTGCGGAACGGATGATTGAAATTTCCCAAATAGAAGCGGAAGATGAGTTACAGGAAAAAGCACTTAACCAAGCAGCGCGAGAATTGCTGTTAGCACAATCTTCTGACTGGGCGTTTATTATGCGGACAGGAACAATGGTTCCCTATGCGGTGAGAAGAACGCGATCGCATTTAATGCGTTTTAATAAACTGTATGAAGATGTGAAAATCGCTAAAGTTGATAGTGGTTGGTTAGAAAAAGTCGAGTCAATGGATAATATTTTCCCCAATATTAACTATCGCGTTTATCGTCCAGCATTTTAATTAGGGAATAGGGAACAAAGCAAAACCCCCAGGATTGTGACTGGGGGTTATTTTTATACACATTTTGTCAAATTGTCGCTAGATCCTATCTGGGTAAGTTGCGGCTGTTATAAGCATCAATAGCATAGGCGGGTGTGCGTTGAGTGTAATCTATATCTAAGCCAGTGATAGATTTAGCCAAAGTTGCAAATTTATCAGAAGCCCAGTTGCGTTCGTGAATGGGCTTGCTTTGTTCACCCATGAAATAAGCTAGAGAACCGATAACGGAAACAGCTACCCAACCAACAACTAATAGAGAAATTAAAATAGCCATTCGAGAACCTCGTTTTTTACTTTTGTAACCTTATGTAAATAAACATAACAGATTGTTAACAGAAGTTGCAAATAATTTTCTGGTGTGTATGCCCCTAAAATAGGTGAGGTATTCCTCACTGTAATATTTTCGTAACAAAACGCACCAACACAAAGAATGGTGAGAAGATCCTATAGGTATATTTTTGTCGGTATTAAACCAGAAGCAAATAATTGGGAATATGCGAATCAAGACTATTTTAGCTATATCTTCATTTTTGATAACTAGCTTAACTATATCTAATAGTGCAATCGCTCAAAATCGGGGGACTCCAGGAAGATTTGATCTTTACGTCCTCGCCCTTTCTTGGTCTCCTGACTATTGTGCAAAAAATGGTCAGCGTGACCAACAACAGTGTAATTCCGGAAAAAAACTGGGTTTTGTTCTGCACGGTTTATGGCCACAATATCAAAAAGGCTATCCTGCTAATTGTTCAACAGAGAAATTAAGCCCAACAATCAAGCAACAATTTCCAGGTTTATATCCCAATGATAAGCTTTATAATCATCAATGGCAAAAACATGGAACTTGTGCGGGAACAACTCCTCAAGGATATTTAGTATTAAGTAAAAAGTTAAAAAGTTCTGTAGCTATTCCCACGGCTTATAATCGCCCGGCTAAACCTTTTCGGACAACAATTCAAGGTTTGAAAAGTACATTTATAAGTGCTAATAGTGAATTAACGGTTAATGGTATAGCGCCTTATTGTTCAGATTCGGGGAGATTTTTGCAAGAAGTGTTTTTTTGCTATTCTAAAGATGGAAAAGCTGGTATTTGTAGCGAAGAGATTTTGAAACGTTCTCGCAGAAGTTGTGGACAAGCAGATTTCTTGGTGAGAAATGTCAGGTAATTTTATTGTCTGAATTAAGATTTCGAGGATTTAAGGATTTTTAAGATGACAATGAATATTAATCAGGACTTACGCACAAGTCACGAAAGAACGTTTGCAAAGTGTGTCGAAGACATACCATGAAGAAACGAACCACGAAGAAACGAAGGACACGAAGATAAAGAGGGTTTCAGAGATATTTTGCGTAGGTCTTATTAATCAACAATTGATAATGTGATCTACTTTTTTAAGTTTGAATGATGAAATTTTAATTCACAAGTGCCATTTTCTGATAAAATCAAAAATCCGACTCCTTTAATATAGATTGATATATGAGCAAAGGTACACTATTTGACAAAGTTTGGGACTTACACACCGTTGGTACACTGCCATCAGGATTAACACAACTATTTATTGGACTACATCTTATTCATGAAGTTACGAGTCCCCAAGCCTTTGCTATGCTTAAAGGAAGGGATTTAAAAGTATTATTCCCAGAAAGAACCATAGCCACAGTAGATCATATCGTTCCCACAGAAAACCAAGCCCGTCCCTTTGTGGATAGTATGGCTGAAGAAATGATCCAGGCATTAGAAAAAAGTTGTCAAGAAAATGACATAACATTTTACAATATTGGTTCAGGAAATCAAGGTATAGTTCACGTCATCGCCCCCGAATTGGGACTAACTCAACCGGGGATGACGATCGCTTGTGGAGATAGCCATACATCAAGTCATGGTGCATTTGGAGCGATCGCCTTTGGTATCGGTACAAGCCAAGTTAGAGACGTACTCGCCTCTCAAACCCTATCATTATCTAAACTCAAAGTCCGCAAAATCGAAGTTAACGGTAACTTAAAACCCGGAGTTTACGCCAAAGACGTAATTTTGCATATTATCCGTACCCTGGGCGTAAAAGGTGGCGTAGGCTACGCTTATGAATTTGCAGGAACAACCTTTGCACAAATGAACATGGAAGAACGGATGACCGTTTGTAACATGGCCATAGAAGGCGGTGCAAGATGCGGATACGTCAACCCTGATCAAATTACCTACGACTACCTAAAAAATAGAGACTTCGCCCCCAAAGGTGCAGACTGGGAAAAAGCCCTGGCTTGGTGGGAATCCCTCAGTAGTCATGCTGATGCCGAATATGATGATGTAGTAGTATTTAATGCCGGAGATATTCCCCCCACCGTTACATGGGGAATTACACCAGGTCAAGGAATAGGCGTAGATGAAAAAGTCCCTACAGCCGCAGAACTCCTAGAAGAAGACCGCTTCATAGCCGAAGAAGCATATAGCTACATGGATCTCTATCCAGGTCAACCCATTCAAGGCACAAAAATTGACGTTTGCTTTATCGGTAGCTGCACCAACGGACGCATAAGCGACCTCAGAGAAGCCGCCAAAATCGCCCAAGGTCGCCAAGTTGCAGCCGGAGTTAAAGCCTTCGTCGTTCCCGGTTCAGAAAGAGTCAAAAAAGAAGCCGAAGCCGAAGGACTAGATAAAATCTTCGTTGCAGCCGGCTTCGAGTGGAGAGAACCAGGCTGTTCCATGTGTTTAGCCATGAACCCCGACAAACTCCAAGGAAGACAAATCAGCGCCTCCTCCTCCAACCGTAACTTCAAAGGAAGACAAGGATCATCCTCCGGTCGTACCCTCCTCATGAGTCCCGCAATGGTAGCTACAGCAGCCATTAAAGGTGAAGTCGCCGACGTGAGGGAACTGCTTTAGGTGACAGGTGACAGGTGACAGGTGACAGTAAGAAGGGAGTAGGGGGAGTAGGGGGAGTAGGGGAGAAAAATATTCTTTTGCAACTGACAACTAACAACTGACAACCAATGGTAAGTGAAGTAAAACAAATATCCGGTAACGCCGTTCCCCTCATTGGTAACGACATAGACACCGACAGAATTATACCCGCCCGCTACTTAAAAGCAGTCACCTTTGACGGCTTAGGAGAAGGGGTATTTATTGACGACAGAAAAGCCTTAAACGGTCAACACCCATTTGACCAAATCCATTATCAAGGCGCGAAAATCCTCATAGCTAACCGCAATTTTGGCTGTGGTTCATCAAGAGAACACGCACCCCAAGCCCTAGCCAAATGGGGAATAAAAGCCCTGATTGGTGAAAGCTTTGCGGAAATATTCTTTGGTAACTGCGTCGCCATGGGGATACCATGCGTAACGGCTGACGCGGAAATAGTTAAACAACTGCAAGAAAGAGCGATCGCTAATCCCCAAGAACCCTTTACCATAAATTTGGAAAAATTGCAAGTGCAAATTGGTGATTTAACAGTTTCAGTTGTCATGAGTGAAGGTACAAGAAGCGCCTTTATTGCCGGAACTTGGGACGCTTGCGGACAGTTAGTAGCGAATGCCCAACAGGTAAAAGCAACAGCAGCGAAATTACCTTACATTGGTTGGGGGAATTTAGCCGCGATTTAGAGGATATCCCGTGAAAAAGTAGAGACGTTCCATGGAACGTCTTTATAGTCATGAAATTAATGATGAGATGAATGCAATTAATTATTGGTTAATGAAGTCAGAACCATCAGTATATAGTATTACTGATTTACAACAACAAGGTAAGACAATTTGGGACGGTGTGCGTAATTATCAAGCACGTAATTTTCTGAGACAAATGCAAATAGGAGATTTAGCATTTTTCTATCATTCTAATGCTGAACCACCGGGTATTTTTGGCTTAATGCGGATAGTGGAAACAGGCATTGCTGACCCGACACAATTTGATATAAATAGTAAATATTATGATGCTAAATCAACCCCTGAATCCCCACGTTGGCAAACAGTAAAGGTGGAATTTGTGGAAGTTTTTAATAATCCCCTTTCACTATCAACACTCAAAGCAAAGTTTAGTGATGATGAATTATTAGTAGTCAAAAAAGGTAATCGTTTATCTATAACTCCTGTAATTGAATCAGTCGGAAGGAGGATTTTAGAAATAGGAAGGAATATTTAAAAAATTGTAGGTTGGGTTAAACGAAGTGAAACCCAACTTTTTATCTTAATTTTAGCCTTATTTTTTGGTCATTAAAATAGTATTATATGTACAATTCCTAAAAATATTCTCTATCAAATTGTAGGGAGTGAAGTTTATGACTGAACAAAGTGATGATAATTCCTGGAAAAAAAAGGTTACAGGAGTTTTTAATCAAGCCACTGGTAAATTAACCCAAATTTTACCTCTAGAACAAGTAACGCAAACTGTAGGACAATGGTTTAGTGTTAGTGATACTCAAGTTGCGGAAATTCTCGCAACTATTCGCGCTGAATTACCAACTACAGAAGCTTTACTTTTAGGAAAACCCCAAGCAGGTAAAAGTTCCATTGTTAGGGGTTTAACTGGAGTATCTGCGGAAATTATCGGACAGGGTTTTCGTCCCCATACCCAAAATACCCAACGTTACGCATATCCCTCCAATGATTTACCATTACTGATTTTTACAGATACAGTCGGGTTAGGAGATGTCAGTCAAGATACTGAAGCAATTATTCAAGAATTAATAGGTGATTTACAACAGGAAACGAATAAAGCTAGAGTGCTGATTATCACTGTCAAAATTAATGATTTTGCAACTGATACTCTCCGACAAATTGCCCAAAAATTACGCCAAAAATATCCAAATATTCCCTGTTTATTGGTGGTAACTTGCTTACATGAAGTTTATCCACCAGAAATTATAAATCATCCTGATTATCCTCCAGATTTTACAGAATTAAACCGCGCATTTATCGCTATTAAAGAAAATTTTGCAGGTTTATATAATAGTGCTATTTTGATTGATTTTACTTTAGAAGAAGATGATTATAATCCCGTATTTTACGGTTTAGAAGCATTACGAGATAATTTAGCGGAACTTCTCCCGGAAGCAGAATCAAAGGCAATTTATCAATTATTAGATCAACAAGCTGGAGAAAAATTAGGTAATATTTATCGAGATGCCGGCAGACGTTATATTTTGCCATTTTCGATTATGGCTGCGACTTTAGCCGCAGTACCTTTACCTTTTGCAACTATGCCAGTTTTAACGACATTGCAAGTATCAATGGTGGGATTATTGGGTAAATTATATGGACAAACTTTAACACCATCTCAAGCTGGGGGTGTTGTGAGTGCGATCGCAGGTGGTTTTTTAGCCCAAGCCGTAGCACGGGAATTAATTAAATTTATCCCTGGTTTTGGTAGCGTTATTGCAGCCTCTTGGGCAGGTGCTTACACATGGTCTTTAGGTGAAGCTGCTTGTGTCTATTTTGGTGATTTAATGGGTGGAAAAAAGCCCGATCCTCAAAAAATTCAAACAGTGATGCAAGAAGCTTTTACAGAGGCAAAAGAACGGTTTAAGGGTATGAAAAATTAACTTATTTTACAATATGATTTTTATGCTAAAATAGTCCTTAAATAAACAAATAAAAGCTAAAGTTAGCTTTGGCCAACTGGGTGGAAAAATTGAACCAGTTTGAGAGGAATTTTAGCAAATGTGTTTTCATTATCATCGAACTGTCAGATTTCAAGATACTGATGCGGCTGGAGTAGTTTACTTTGCCAATGTTTTGGGAATATGCCATGAAGTCTATGAAGAATCATTAGCAAATTCAAACATTAATATCAAAGCTTTTTTTACTAATCCATCTATGGCTTTTCCTATCGTCCATGCAAGTGTTGATTTTTTACGTCCTATGTATTGTGGTGACAATTTAGTAATTAGTTTATCACCTCAAAAAATAGGTTTAGAGAAGTTTGAAATTACCTATAAAATTACCATAGATGAGGTGATAGTTGCAAAGGCAATTACTCGGCACGTTTGTATTGATGTGAGTAGTAGAACTAAGCAGGAATTACCAGATTATATGCACAATTGGTTGGAAACGAACCACAGAGACGCAGAGATCACAGAGAGAAGAAAGTCAAGGGAGGAGGTTATGTAATTTAGGCGTAGGGGCGACAAATTATCCATTTTTATCCAAGGCTATTGTCGAATGCTTCGCCCGTACAGTTCAGGAAGAAAGAATAATAATATGTAATGAAAAGTAAAATATCCCAAAATCTCTTTCTTGTTCCCTTGTTAGTAACGACAATTTTTAATGCCAACCTAATTAATTATTGATCAGAAATTCTTCAGCTATTTGTTGGAGTTGTTGACGGTTAATTTTACCTTGGGCGTTACGAGGTAAGTTTGGTAGGGAAATCCAATATTTGGGAATTTTGAATTTACTAAGTTGATTTTTTAGTTGAGTTTTAATTTCTAAGGAAGAAATATTTTTATTATTAGGAATATAAATAGCGGTTAATGCTTGTCCCCAATGTTTATCAGGTATGCCAATTACACAGATATCAATTACCATCTGAGTTTTCCTAATTGCTGTTTCAATTTCTGTGGGATAAACATTTTCACCACCTGTAATAATTTTATCGCTATTCCGTCCTACTATATGTAAATAGCCTTGATTGTCTAAAAAACCAATATCATCAACTGTAAAATTATCTCTATTTTCCCATATTTGGGGATAATAACCTAAAGCTAAAGATTGACTTTGAATATTTATATTTCCTGATTGATTATCAATCATAATTTGGGCGTGGGGAAGAATTTTTCCACTATTAAATTTACCTTGTAAAAATTCATCAGGTTTGAGGGTGGCAATTTGAGAAGCGGTTTCTGTCATTCCATAGGTAGGCGCTAATCTAATTTGATGAAATCTGGCTTTTTCTAATAATTCATCCCAAGGTGGCGCACCTCCTAAAAGAACAGTAGAAAACTTTGATAACCATTGGGTTAATTCGGGATTTTGGAGGATTATTTGTAATTGGGTAGGAACTAAAGATATAAAAAATTCGGCTGGATTAATATGCGATAATTGTGAAGATGCTAATGTTTTATATGAGGTAATTACTAATTTTCCACCTGTTGTCAAAGAACGGATAAATTGCATTAATCCACTTACATGATAAAGTGGTAATACACAAAAAGAATTAACTGAATTTATCGAAAAATATTCTGTAAAACCTTGCACAGATGCGGTTAATGTTTGCCAAGTATGAATAGCAAATTTAATCTTTCCCGATGAACCACCTGTAGGAATCATGATAGAATTGGGAATTGTAGTTTGGGAATTGCTAATTGGTGATTTTGGCAAGTTATAACTAATTCCTAAAACTATATCTGGTTGAACTAAATTAAAAACTTGTTCCCATTCATCTTGACTCCAATCTGGATTACATAAAAAAACTGGACATTTAGCTGCACAAGCAGCAATAAAACTTGCTAAAAATCTCACTGGTGATTTTTCTGCAATGATGATTTTTGGGTTTGATAATTGAGTGAAGTTTAAATATAATTCTGTTGCTATTTGTGGTAATTCTTGGCTATAATCACAAATTAGCCAATCATGGTTTTGTAAATTATTTAATAGGTTTTCCATAGATTTTCTAGCCAGTTTGATTCTTGCTGTTTAAATAAGTGATTAATTCCAAAACCAACCGCGCGATTATTTGTAGATAGTTCTGCTGCTAATTGTAGTGCGGCTTTTCTACCAATTTCGGTTTCAAATACAGATGAAAATACAACGTCAATTTGATGTTTTTTACAAAATTCCCTTAACCGAGATGGTGAACCAATGATACCCGGTTTAATCACAAAAATTCCGCGCCAACCTTGCTGAAAACAGGATTCTAATTGTTGGAGATTGGCGATCGCTTCATCTAAGGCTATTGGTGTAGAATAGGAATTACTTAGTTTCTGAATTTGTGTAAATTTGTCTGGAGGTAATGGTTGTTCGATAAATTCAATTTTGGGTAAAAATTGATCACACTTTTTTAACCATAATTCTGCTTCTTGATAAGTAAGTCCACCATTAGCATCTAAACGTAATTTTGCTGATCCTGGTAAACTGGAAATTAATAAATCAAATATTTCTAATTCTTGATTTATATAATGAACACCAATTTTCCATTTAAATGTTTTATATCCTTGTTCCCATAAATTACTCCATTGATTTAACGCTGATTTTCCGGATGATAATAAGCCGCTATAAGTATCTGGCGACTGTAAGTCATGGCTACACAAACAAAACCCACCTTCGTGGGTTGAAGAACTTTCTAAGGCTGATTCAAAAGCAAATTGACAAGCTGGTAATTTATCGGGAATTGTGAAAATTATCTCTTTGGTAATTGTTTCTGGGAGTTGATGACAAAAATCTAAAGCTTGTTGGATGGTTTCTGAACCAAACCAAGAAATAGGGGGAATTTCCCCCCAAGTAACGTTATTTTTGTCATCAATCAAGCGGATAATTATGCTTTCTCTAAGTTCCCAAATACCATGATTAGTAATAATGGGATTGGTGAATTTTTGACTAAAGTAACGAAAAGAAAATTGATAACTCATTAACCCAAGATAAATCCTAAGCCTAAAAATAAGCAACTGAGAAAATGAACATTGATAGCGATGAATTTAGAATTACTTACTTTGTCTGGTAGGTTGTGATTTTCTAAGACATGACGACATAATTTAAAGGCAAAAGGTAAACTTAGGAAACTGAGTAATGTCCACATTGGGAAAATATTCAAAACTACAAATAGCAAAGTTAGGGGATAAATACTGATAGTAAACCCAACTAAAACTTTTGCCCCTGTACTTGTTCCTAAACGCACAATAGGCGATCGCTTTCCGGCGGCTATGTCATCTTCAACTTGATGAAAATGGGAGCAGAATAGCACTAAACTGGTAACAATGCCCAAAATTACCGAAGCTGCTAAATTAGTGATAGACCAAGTTTGAGTTTGGCTATAATAGGCTGCACCCATACCCAAGGGGCCAAAGGCAAAAAAGCAGAGAATTTCCCCTAAACCCTGATATCCTAAACGGAAGGGAGGACCTTGGTACATATAGCCCAAACCGCAGCATAGTAAAATTATACCGATCACTGTAGGATCTTTTTGCAAAAAGGCGATCGCCATTATTCCCAACAAACCTAAACCTAAACACAGGTTTCCTATCCAAAACATTAACTTTTTATTACCAGTTAAATTTACCAATGAATGATGTTTATTTTTATCAATTCCTGTTGCAGCATCAAACACATCATTGCTAATATTTTCCCAAGCTAAAATTAAAATCGCCGCAGCAATAAAAACTGAAAATATTGTTGTATTAAAAATCTTTGTTTCTGTAAATGCTACCGCAGAACCTACCCATATAGGCATAATAGCAACACTGTACATTGGCGGTTTAATAGCCGCTATCCATAATTTAGTTGTGGGTGGTGAAATCTGAGTTTGTGTCATCAGTTTTGATGAGTTAAATTAGCAGAACTTTAGTTATCAGTTAAATTTTATAATTTTCCGTGACACTTAATGATGGTAAATTACAAAAAAATTCCCATTTCGTCTTCTCCAGTTTGTCTCCTGATAATAACACCTCAAGGGATGGCCAAAACAGGATAAAGCTTCTCTATCCCCGGAGAAACCCAGAATTAAGACAAGTTTATGCTGGTGAATGGTGACTAAATTATGTTACCTATAGAAATATCACCATGACTTATTACATTTTAGGAAGATAACTTAAGAAAAATTAACTTATACATCCATGACAATTTCACCATGTCGCAGCCACACCTTTGTAGACTATAAATACCTCAATCAATTACTGTTAGAGGTTCAGGAAAATTGCCGCCGCAACAATAGCAGTCAAATTGTCAGTATCCCCTTGGAAATTGGCTTAATTGATCCTTTGTTGATTTTAGATAAATTCAATCAGGAAAATTCCCTAAACTTTTATTTTGAAAATAGAAGTAATGGTGAAGCAATAGCAGCAATGGGAACATTAGATAAATTAGAAATTTTTGGTCAAGACAGATTTATAAAATCAGAAGAGTTTATCAAAAATTGTCTCAATAACATTATTACTATTTCTCACCAAGATCAAATTTTTTCATCTCCGCGATTCTTTTGTACTTTCAGCTTTTTCGATCAACACAAAAAAGTCAATTATCCATTTCCCTGTGCCACAGTTTTTTTACCTTCTTGGCAAGTAACTCTCAAAAATAATTGTTGCACATTAGTAATGAACACAATTATCAATTCCACTATTAACATTACCAAAATATTAGATGATTTAGAACACCATTTAGAAATTATTAAATTCTTGAATAATTGTTCCCTAAATATTGATAATTTACCTTTAAATTTATATACAAAAATAACTAAAAATGCTGATAAATTCCCAGCTTCCGTTGCCTCAGTATTAGAAATAATCCAATCTAATTATCTGAGTAAAATTGTTTTAGCGGATACCTTAGATGTCAGTGGCAATCATGATTTTAATTTACTACAATCTTTAAATAACCTGCGGCAACTACATCCTAACTGCTATATATTTTCTACAAGTAACGGTAAAGGGCAAAACTTTATTGGCGCTAGTCCAGAACGGTTAATTAGTATTCACAAACAACATTTAATTACTGATGCTTTAGCAGGTTCAGCCCCCAGAGGTAAAACACCTAAAGAAGATGCCACAAATGCTAACAATTTAATAAACAATACTAAAGAAAAACATGAACATAAATTTGTCCTTGATTTTATTACTTACAATCTATCCCAACTAGGTTTATTACCCCAAGTTTTAGCCCCAAGACTACGACAATTATCTAACATCCAACATTTATGGACACCAATCAGTGCTGTAGTTCCTAACAACATTCACCCTTTACAAATTGTGGCTAAACTACATCCTACACCAGCAGTAGCAGGTGCAGCCAGAGATATTGCTTGTACAGAAATTCGCCGTTATGAAAATTTTGAAAGAGGTTTATATGCCGCACCGTTAGGTTGGGTAGACGGAGAAGGAAATTGTGAATTCATTGTCGGAATTCGTTCAGCTTTAATTAATGGTAATTATGCTAGACTTTATGCGGGCGCAGGCATTGTTGCTGGTTCAGATCCTCAAAAAGAATTTGCAGAAGTGCAACTTAAATTGCAAGCATTATTAAAAGCATTAGTTTAAATATAGTGATCCTATTTGAGTTGAGAACTTATCTGTAAGGGAATAGGGAATAGGGAATAGGGAATAGGGAATAGGGAACAGAAAGTATTGTATTCATTAATCATTTAGGATTGCTATTACGATGAATCAAATCTACACAACCGATGTCTTAGTTGTCGGTGGAGGCACTGGCGGAACTGCTGCGGCTATCCAAGCAGCGCGAAGGGGGGTAAAAACCGTCCTTGTGAGTGAATTTACCTGGCTAGGAGGAATGTTAACCTCTGCCGGCGTATCAGTACCAGACGGAAACGAATTACAAGCTTTTCAAACCGGGTTATGGGGTGCTTTTTTACAGGAATTGCAACGTAGACAACCAGGAGGATTAGATCATAGTTGGGTGAGCTTTTTCAGTTATGATCCGCGTATAGGCGCAGAAATATTTGCTGATTGGGTGAGAGAATTGCCTAATCTCCAATGGATTTCGGGAAAAGTACCTTTAGAGGTTTTACGAACACAAGACTGTATCACAGGTGTACGCTTTGCAGATTTCACAGTTAACGCCAAAATAATTCTTGATGGCACAGAATTAGGAGACTTATTAGCTTTAGGGGAAGTACCTTATCGTTGGGGCTGGGAATTACAGTCAGAATGGGGAGAACCCAGCGCCCCAGCACAGTTTAATGCCCTTACCCAAACATATCCAGTGCAAGCACCAACATGGGTAGTAGTAATGCAAGATTATGGGGAAAATATCGCCGCAGCCATTCCCCCAGCCCCCAACTACAATCCATCCCAGTTTACAGGAGCTTGGGATAACTATGGGACAGAAAAATTTTTGAACTATGGGCGCTTGCCAGCAGATAGATTTATGATTAACTGGCCTATAGCGGGCAACGATTACTGCCAAAATGCCAATCGGTTGGTAGAATCAGGGGTGAAAAAGCGCGAATTTGTGCAAGAATGTTGTTGGCACAGTCAGAACTTTGCCCATTACATTCAAACTCAGTTTGGTAGGCGTTATGGATTAGCAGAAAACCTTTTTCCTCATGCTAATACCGCTTTTGCCCTCCATCCCTATTATCGGGAAAGTCGCCGCCTAGTAGGTTTGAAAACTGTTTTTGAACAGGATATCTTGCTTTCAGCAAACAGTAACACAGCATCACCATTTCATGATGCAGTAGCTGTCGGAAACTATGCCAATGATCACCATTATCCTGGTGTTGAGTTTTCACTGCAACCAAAATCTATCCGTTGGGGTGGAAGATGGACAGGAACGCCCTTCACTATCCCTTATCGCTCGTTGATTCCTGCCACTACAGATGGTTTGCTAGTCTGTGAGAAAAACATTTCCGTTTCCCACATTGCGAATGGGGCTACCAGACTTCAACCTGTAGTCATGGGAATTGGTCAAGCCGCAGGTATGGCAGCTTCTCTTTGTGTTGTGTTAGAATGTCAGCCCAGGGATTTGCCTGTAAAGACTTTGCAGGCTGCATTACTAACAGATGACTATGCACCCACGGCAATTGTTCCTCTGTTTAACTTATTAACTAATCATCCCGATTGGTTGCACTGGCAAACTTATTATTTAGACCACCCAGAAGCTTATCCAACTAGTGGTTATTGTCCTGGTATTTTGGTTGAGGAAGATAATAAATTAAACCTTAACTACTTTATTGGCAAATTTCAACGGCTGGATCAGCAAAACTACCAATTTAATATTATAGAAAACACCAATTTAACTAAGACAAATTGGCAGCTTGTAACGTTGCGATCGCATATAGATGAAGCACTACAAGCTTTTCCCCCAGAAACAATGCTCAAAATTTGGGGGCGGCCAAATCTGTCTGGAAATTGGTTACTTGTTGAGCATCTTGAAGAAGTATCAAATTAACTTTTATTCAGTAAAATACAATACTTTTTCGCAAATTTTCCGGACAGACATATCAAAGTTAAGTATTAGTGAAGTAGAGAGTTCTAAAATAGACATCTACTATGCGTGCTGCCATTTCACTTTTAGTATCGAGTCTGGTATTTGGCTCCTTAGCTTTTAACTGCGAAGCAGTACAGACTCGTTTTTCCCTGCTGTTGATGGCTAAGTCTGATTCCCAGCAACTACTCGCTGATAACCCGAAACCTAGCCCTAATCAACCAGAAAAGCCCAATCCTCATCGAGGTAGTGGTCGTAGAGGTTTGGATGGATATCTTGGTAATGCGGTTTAAGTTATTTAAACTTTGGAGGATCATTCCTACCAAGCCAAAAATGATATTACCGGATTATTGGATATTTCAGATCCTAGATACCACTTCTTGAATTGAGACGACATAGACAGTTACAGCACTACACTTGTTTGATTCATCGTTCAAAAGTTTTCTTTCGCTGACACTAGATATAGATAGTTACAGCACTATATCTCTGCTCAGTCCTATGGCTATTGCGTCACCACGCAAGCTATCAGTATTTCAATTTCTCTGCCACAAACATAAACAGTTACAGCACTTCATCTCTCGAAAATTGTTCAGTATTTCATCAAAACATCCGGTAATTATTCAAACTGTAAGTGTATTGGTGACTAGATCACTAATACACTTACTAAAAACCGCCTTTAGTAATCGCTTCTCGTATACATTAGGCATGAATCAGTAGGAATAATCACCGGAATTAAGGGAAAAGAGAACTTTTGTTTGAAGTTATTAACCTTCATTTTGAATTGTGAATTTCTAGTAACTGGGCTTGTGAGCAACCAAATATTTGCTCAGAAAGTGGACTTGGGTTTCTATCCGCTCAAATCCAGCCTTTTCTAACCGTTCTACCAAATCATCTGTACTGTAATGCTGGTAATAAGGTTCATGAAAAGTCTGGGAAAAGTTGTTGACTGCTAACTCCATTTCCGGCGCATCATTTACCTGAATAGAATCACAGATGATCAAAATTCCCCCTGGTTTTGTCACCCGAAAACATTCTTCCATGACAGTTTGACGAACTGGGGCTGGTAACTCATGAAAAAGGAAAACACAAGTCATAGCATGAAAATAATCATCTCGATAGGGCAATTCTTCCGCATTACCTTGGATGAGTTGCGGTAATTCTCCAGGAATTTGCAATAATAGTTCATTTGCTTTTTGCAAATAAGCCGGGGATAAATCTATACCAAACAAAGATACTTGAGGCAAAGCTGCTCTAATTAACTTCAGCGTTCGTCCAGTACCACAAGCAACATCTATGACTCGGAGTTGTCCTTGGGGGATATGGTCAAAAGCTGCTAGTTGAGATTTGAGAGGAGAGAGAATGCGTCTTCGCATAGCATCAGTTGAGCCACCAAAGAGAATTTCTACCTGTAAGTCATATAAATTGGCTGACAGTTCACTCAAATAGCCATCTGTTTGGTAATGGAAATTCTGTAAATAGTAGTTGGGATAGATATCTGTGGCTATTTCCTGGGAAAAATCTTGATATCTACGGTTTTTAATTCGTTCCCAAATATTGGGTAGGTCTAACCATACTAATGGATAGTAGCGGAAGAAATCTTCCCAAGGATTATCAAATAATAAATTTTGGGGATATACACCTGTTTGAGCATCTTGCCAGTCTGTTTCCCATAACTGATTCAATCTGTCTTGGAGTTGTGTGATCAATTCCTTGGAAAGGGGCGCGACATCTGGCTGGAGTGATGGATAGAGCAGGTTTCTAATTTGTGTACTTAGGGTTTTGTGAGCAAAACCAAAGTAATTCTTACCTTGTTGAAAGGTTTGATAGCTTAACTTGGTGAAAATGTCAGACATAAATAAAATTAAGTTTTGTTAACCACTTTGTCGAGCTTTCTAGCTTGCACTAATTTTTGTAACCAAAAAAATGGAAAATAGAAAGCATTCATAGCAACTTTTACCTCTGGTAGAAGTATAAATGGTTTATTTGATGGAAATACAAACTGCGATAGTAGCCTTCTTAGCCTTCTATCTAGCCTGGAATTTGGGTGCAAATGATGTTGCTAATGCCATGGGAACTTCAGTCGGTTCTAAGGCGATTACCCTCAAGCAGGCAATCATTATGGCTGGGGTATTAGAGTTTCTGGGTGCTGTTTTGTTTGGGCAAGAGGTGACATCTACCATTGGCACAAAAATCGCTAACCCAGCTTTATTTGCGAATGCACCACAAACTTTAGTGATGGGGATGATTACGGTATTGCTGACGGGTGGAATATGGCTACAAATTGCCACATCCAGAGGTTTACCCATATCATCGTCTCATGCCATTGTGGGAGCGATCGCGGGCTTTAGTTGGGTAGCTTTAGGAATAGAAGCAATAGATTGGTCATCCATTGGTTTAATTACCATCGGTTGGATTTTAACACCATTAATTAGTGGGGCGATTGCTGCTGGTTTTTATAGTTTGATTCAACGCTGGATTTTTAACCAACCTGATCCTCTATCACAGTTACAGGAATGGATTCCTTGGTTAAGTACATTACTATTAAGTGTATTTGGAATTATCGTTCTCCCAAAATTCACTCAACCTCTGAGCCAGTTTTTACTAGAACAGAGGAATTTTCCGATTCCCTCCCATGACATTACCCTATTCATAGGGGGTATAGCCGCCATCAGCCTCACCTTGATTAGTTGGCGACAATTAGCAAATAGTCAAATTGAAAATCAAATTCAAGGTTTATTTGCTAAATTTCAAGTTCTGAGTGCAGGATTCGTGGCCTTTGCCCATGGTTCTAATGATGTTGGTAATGCGATCGCCCCCCTAGCAGTCATTTCCTACATCAATCAACAAGGTAAAGTCCCCAGTGATCAACTCACCATTCCCTTGTGGATTCTAGTTCTGGGTGCGATGGGAATTGTGGCAGGTTTGGCAGTTTGGGGTAAAAAGGTCATCGCTACCATTGGCGAAAATATTATTTCCTTAGAACCTAGTAGTGGATTTTGTGCCGAACTGGCCACCGCCAGCACAATTTTACTAGCTTCCCGTTTAGGTTTACCTGTTTCCACCTCTCACGCCCTTGTCGGTGGAGTTGTGGGTATTGGACTGGTACAAAATATGCGATCAATCCAATTTTCCACTATCCAAAATATCGCAGCCGCCTGGTTAATTACAGTCCCCATCAGTGCCGCTCTCAGTG
The DNA here is from genome assembly GCF_009711975.1 of Anabaena sp. UHCC 0204. GTDB lineage: Bacteria > Cyanobacteriota > Cyanobacteriia > Cyanobacteriales > Nostocaceae > Dolichospermum. Next base: position 52,197 of record NZ_VIKW01000013.1, on the reverse strand, counting down.
CTGCCATTTTTAGCATCATGGCAATTGTTTGGCAATAAATGAATTAAATGCTTGAATTTTGTTATATCTTCTCTAGCCAGAGAGGATTTTTGCATAAATTCTGCCCATTAATTACAATGATCTATAGAAAGAGACATAATTGATAGTCTCTCATCATCATGGCAACTATATAAGTAAGATACATTCCACACTGATTTGGTGCTTGTAGTTAGGTAGTCATCTATAAAGCTGTCACAATGATTATTCCCTAACGAAAAAATAGGTAATAGTTTTGTATAGGTTAATTAAATTTATAAGTTCGGTGAAATTGTGCAGTTTCCTGTCTTTTCTCAAGGAAACTTAGTATAAGTGTTGTTCGCGCAGCATACCGTAGACAATCCGGTATCCGGAGCAGCTACTTGATCATCAAGGTGTTAGAGGCTAGAAACTGATGGGGCGATTTGAGAAACGACCAGAAAACCCACGTATTAGAGGTGAGCTATCCAGAGCCGCTGAAAATGCCCTATGGGACGTTGTTGAGGATTTAGAAAATCTTCAACAAAATCTGTTGAGGTCGTTGCAGGAAGATGTCAAACGGCTCGAAACTGAAAAAAACCGATTATCTAACGACATTCAAAAGTTAATTGAGGAAAAGGAACAGTTACAGCAATCACGGCAAATCACGGAACAGCAAGTGTTAATCCGTCAATTAGCAGAAGTTTTAGCCAAGCATATATCTTCCCAATTACAGTCCTCACTAAAAACTTTAGCTACCCAAGCAGTAGAGCATGAACCGGCTGATCGAGTTGCGCTCAAAGATGCTCAATTAAGTAATAATGCGGCTAGTGAAATCAATCAGAATGTCAATAACATGATAGACACCCTGGATGATACTGTCACGGTTGCGTTTAGTTCACTATTACAAGAACTCAAAAACTATCAAGGTGATCTTTCTCAGCAGTTGTCGCGGATGTATAGCCAACAACAACAAGGGGAAGCGATATTAGCAGAGTTTGTTAATCGTCTGCGAGGTGAATTAGAAAAAAATAGAGACACAAACTCTCTGAAGGTAGTAACAGGTGGCGCACCTACAGTTTTACAACTGGCTGAAAGTCATCAAAATGGGACTGCGGACAAATCTCCCAAAAAAATCGTTGTGGAATCGCTGTCTTTAGTTCCTCACGAATCACCACAGGCTGATTCTACATCGGCAGCAATGGGAGTTATCTTCTCTCCACC
>NZ_VIKW01000013.1:0-50837 GCF_009711975.1 Anabaena sp. UHCC 0204 | reverse complement strand
GGAAAATAAAGCACTAGAACCTATTTCTGTTATTAATCCTGATCCTTCACCGGAAAATAAAGCACCAGAACCCAGTTCGTTTATTAATCCTGATCCTTCACCGGAAAATAAAGCACCAGAACCCAGTTCTGTTATTAATCCTGATACTTCACCGGAAAATAAAACACCAGAACCCAGTTCTGTTATTAATCCTGATACTCCACCAGAAAATAAAACACCAGAACCTAGTTCGGTCTTGACTTCTAACGTATTAACAGCACCATCTCTAGGAGAAACAACACCAGAACCACGTTCTGTTTTAACTCCTAATTTATCAACAGGACGACCTCCTTCACCAAAATTAAGACGAGAAACGACATCCAAGCAAAAAACAACAAATAACACCCAAACAACGCCTAAACAACAAACAACGCCTAGACAACAGAGATCCCGAACCTCTGCAAATTGGTCAGAGTTGCAAATAGGTTTCTTTTTGATTGCTTTATCTACAGTGGTTTCTTCCCTTTACAACGTGGCCATTAAAGCGATATTTTACACAGCTTCTAATTCCTTGGGAGGATTGTCAACACAGCAATTAATTTTGCCGACATTGGGTAATATTTTCTTGATTTTAATGCTCCGTTTATTAGTCGTTGTGCCATTAATGTTACTTTTGTCACCAATATTACATCCGCCTATTTGGGAAGATTTAGAAAATTTATTTGCTTCATTACGGGCAAATGCAACTCCTAGCCAGAAAAAAACTAAACAGGTGTTATTTTTATCGGTAATCAGCGGTTGTTTCTTGTTTTTATCACAGGTACTTATTTATGTGGCTATTGGTGAAGTCACAACGGGAATGGCGATCGCTCTTTTCTTTATCTATCCAGTTTTGAGTGTGTTCCTGTCTTGGTTTCTATTTCGAGAACGTCCTAACTTCTTAGCTACTGGTGCGATCGCGGCTATCTTTTGTGGTGAATTGTTGATTTTAGGTAGTGAGTCTGTAGGGGTGAAGAATACCTCATTAGGAAGTACCACAGCACTTATGTCGGGGCTGGCATTTGCAATTTATGTCATTCTGACGAGAGTATGCGCCACTAAGCTGAAATTACATCCCGTCTCTTTGACTTTAATTAACTTCACTACCATGTTGTTATTAAGTTTTCTCTGCTTAATCATCCCTTTACCCGGTAATTCAGGTTTAGTCATTAACGCCTCCAATGCCCTAGAACTGGTTCTCAGTGCTTTTATCTTAGGTGTTTTAACTCTATGCGGATATTTATTCAATAATTTTGGTATTCGTAAACTAGGCGCTCCTCTATCATCCATAATTGGGGCTACAGTACCAATTTTGACGGTAATTTTCGCTGGCTTAATGCTGCAAGAATCCCTGAATATGATCCAAATCATAGGAGTTCTATTTGTGACTGTTGGCGCAGCCAGTATTAGCTGGAAAAAAACGCCCCAGCCATCCCAGCCTTCTAAATAGAGACAAGACAAATCAACCTCTTACCTATTCCCTATTCTCTCCTGGTATTAAAAGTGATCTGAAATAAATCTGTAGAAAAAATTTTTGTAAAATATATAGATATTTCAGCAATAGAAAGTTATACTAGTTTCTTAGATACAAAATACGAATCACTCTACATTCCTCTGTCATCCCCTATACCCCTGCATCACAACACCCTGGACATCTAAAGTTTTCTAGTCACACCAGGGGGAGGGGTTAGTTAGTCTGACACGAGAAATTACCAATTTACACCCTAAACATTTACCACCTAAAAACTTCCGAGTCAACCAGTAATTTTAGGTTAAGAATTAAAAAATTTATCTCCAAATGGGTGTATAATTAGTAGTTTGATTTAAATATCACACTTGTAAACGAGCCATTCATCTGTCTGTAGAATATGACCAACGACATAGATCTGATCAAGCGTCTTGGCCCTAGTGCGATGGATCAGATCATGCTTTATTTAGCTTTTAGTGCCATGCGTACAAGTGGCCACAGGCATGGGGCGTTTTTAGATGCAGCCGCAACAGCAGCCAAGTGTGCAATTTACATGACCTATCTAGAGCAGGGGCAAAACCTGCGAATGACTGGACATTTGCATCACCTTGAGCCGAAACGAGTTAAAATTATTGTCGAAGAAGTAAGACTAGCTTTAACTGAAGGCAAACTTCTAAAAATGCTGGGTTCTCAAGAACCTCGCTATCTGATCCAACTACCCTATGTCTGGATGGAAAAATATCCTTGGCAACCAGGAAGATCCCGTGTTCCCGGTACGAGTCTGACCAGTGAAGAGAAAAAGCAAATTGAGCAAAAGCTACCTAATAATCTTCCTGATGCCAAGTTAGTCACCTCATTTGAATTTATGGAGTTAATTGATTTTCTCCATAAGCGATCGCAGGAAGACTTACCCCCTAACCACCAAATGCCCTTGAGTGAAGCATTAGCAGAACATATCAAGCGCCGTCTACTTTATTCAGGAACGGTAACACGCATTGATTGTCCTTGGGGAATGCCCTTTTATGCTCTAACTCGTCCATTTTATGCTCCAGCCGATGATCAAGAGCGCACATACACAATGGTAGAAGATACGGCTCGGTATTTCCGCATGATGAAATATTGGGCAGATCGGAAACCAAACACTATGCGTGCGGTGGAAGAACTAGATATTCCCAACGAGCAGATCGAGCAAGCAATGGAAGACTTAGACGAAATCATTCGGGCTTGGGGGGATAAATATCACCAAGAGGGAGGAGTGCCAATTATCTTACAAATGGTCGTTGGCAATAAAGATGAATAGGAAACACAATTTTTACATTGTGTAGGGTGGCGTACTTACCAGCCCTACAGTTACGTAAAAGAGAATCAAAGATAAGGAGCAGTTATTAATCTATTTACTCATGGGAGTTGATGGCTTTGGTGTCGTCTCTGAGTTGGGACTAAATTCCAAAGGCTTTGTAGACACTCCTCCAAAACCGCTAGATCCTTCGCTGGCATCAATACAAGTATCTAATGCCTGAGTAGGACTCAAATCAATTTCCCGACGCAAGCCAACCACACATTCTGCAAAAGTTACTGGTAACAAACTGCGACCACAGGATGTTAAAGTAGCTGGGTTTGCTGACCCTTGATAACTTTTACTAATGCTAACTACACAGGTTGCTAGATCCTGTGGACGGCGAGCCTGCTGACAAGAATAAAGGGCATCCACAGGGGTGATTTGTGTAAGCTTATGAATTTTTGCTACACATGAGGATAACTCTCGTGGTCGGAGTGCAACGGCACAACTTTGAGCCGCTTGGTTTGCTGTAACACCCAAACTCAATAGTTGAGCAGCACAAACACGATAGTCGTTCCTATAGGAATCGGTAACACCCAGGGTAGGTAAAATACTGGTTAGTAATCCACCTATAGTTATAAATGATGCTGTAAATGTCCTGAAGGAATAATTGGTTTTTTTGTTCCCAAAGTTACTCATTTTTTTTTCGCTTTTTAACATAACCGTTTTCGATTCAACCAAGGTTATGCTACCCTAGAATTTGATTCCCAATCTTCTACCATGAAGGAATGTCGGTGCAATCACCAGAAATCTACCGAAAATTGGTGAATTTAACTGATTGATTTCTGGTGAATATTAACGGTAAATAAAAGACAATTTAGCCGTAAATGTCTATCCTTTTGGGAACTATGCCATAATGGTAGGTCTGAATAAAATTTAAGAAGGATTAATTAAGGAAACTCATGTCCCGATATAGAGGACCCCGCCTCAGAATTGTCCGTCGTTTAGGCGAATTACCAGGCTTAACTCGAAAGAGTGCTAGACGTGCTTATCCCCCAGGACAGCATGGCCAAAACCGTAAAAAGCGATCTGAGTATGCTATCCGTTTAGAGGAAAAGCAAAAGCTCCGCATGAACTATGGTTTAACCGAAAAACAAATGCTCCGCTATGTTCGTAAAGCTAGACGAGTATCTGGTTCTACTGGACAGGTGTTGCTGCAATTGTTAGAAATGCGCCTGGATAATACCGTTTTTCGGATGGGTATGGCTCCCACAATCCCAGCCGCCCGTCAATTGGTGAATCACGGTCACGTAACTGTTAATGGCCGAGTAGTAAATATTGCCAGCTATCAATGCCGTCCTGGTGAAGAAGTTGCTGTGAGAAATAAGGAAGCTTCTAAGAAGTTGGTGGAAGCTAACTTGCAATATCCTGGTTTAGCTAACCTTCCCAGTCATTTAGAGTTTGATAAAAACAAATTGGCTGGTAAAGTCAATAGTGTAATTGAACGGGAATGGGTAGCACTACAAGTTAATGAACTACTCGTGGTGGAATACTACTCACGTCAAGCGTAGTAGTCAGTGGTCAGTGGTCAGTGGTCAGTAGTCAGTGGTTATTAAACAACCAACAACTGACTAATGACTAACCACCAATCTGCGACATGGTACGGGTATATGTGCCGACAGTACCAGAGTCGCGTTGTTTAAAGTTTATTTCTGATTTAATATTTAAAATTTGTCTAACTTTTTCTTGGAGTTCGCTGGTGCTAATACCTGCTCGTAAAGCTGTTTTTAAGTCAATTTGACCTGTTTCGTTTAATAAACAGGGACGTAGCCAACCATCGGCGCTCAGACGCATTCGATTACAGCGATCGCAAAAACATTCTGACATCTGACTAATAAATCCTAGTGTTCCCTTCGCTCCAGGAATTTTAAATACATCAGCCGGTCCATTACCACGAATTTGGGATTCTGTCAAGCACCAACGTTCACGAATAGATTGACGCAAATCGGCTGAAGATATCCAACCGCGATCGCCAAATAAGTCTCTATTACCAATGGGCATAAATTCAATAAATCGGACGTGCCATTGTTTATCAATCGTCAAAGCAGCTAAATCTAAAATTTCATGGTCATTAACGCCGGGAATTACGACTACATTTAATTTTAATGGGTCAAATCCCACATTATATGCAGTCTGGATACCTTGCCATACGTGCTGCCATCGTCCCCGTCCATGATTACCAATAATTTCTTCAAATATATGTGGATCTAAAGAATCTAAACTAATATTAATTCTTCGTAAACCTGCATCATAGAGATTTTGGGCAATGGGAGCGAGTAAAAACCCATTTGTAGTCATTGCTAAATCTTCAGTTTGGGGAAGATGAGCAATTTTTTCAACTAAATCTACTACATGGGGACGGAGTAAAGGTTCACCACCAGTTAAGCGAAAGCGGGTAAAACCGACGGGGATAAATACTTCTTGAATAAGGGTAAGCAGTTCCTCATCCGTTAATAATTGCTGCTTGACGATATAATCAAGTTCTGCACCTTCGGGCATACAGTATTGACAACGAAAATTGCAGCGATCAATTAAACTGATGCGGAGGTAGTCCACCTTGTTTATAGTTGCGCTAGTTGTCATATTCAAAGAAGGGGTGACAGATCAAACAATTCTATTATAGAATCTATGATTGCCGTAAGGGAGACAAAATTCAAAATTTAAAAGGCAAATTCCACAAGCATTTTAGAAATTTGTGAGAATATCTTGAGAAATCCGAGAATTGTAAACTTTATTTTACTGGATTTGAAGTTATGAATACCGAACAAATTTTATTAGAAAAATGGCGCATTTTACCTTCTGAAAAACAACTTCAGGTATTGAATTTGGTTAATACTCTTATTGAAGAAAATCAAGATCAGCTAACTCTATCTTCCTATCAACCTAAAACACCTTTAGGGGCAAAGTTGTTGGCTATTCGTAAAGAAATTATGCAAGAACAACCTCCGCTAGAATCTTGGGAAGAATTAGAACAAGAAATAGCAGAAAGACGAGGAGAAGAGTCCATTTATCTCCAGTGCTTTGATTAAGATGCTCGGCTATCTTTGTGGAAGTTGATAGTGTGGAACATATTTTTTGTCCAGTTCCAATGGTATACTCAAAATGGCTTAATCATTTGATTCTATTGGTAAGGGTTTAGCACTGCTAAACCCCTACACATCCAGGTTTTTCGTAATCTTGCAAAAGTTCACGTCCCAAACGTGTTTAGTATACATCAACGTGAATCCAATCTGCTCCAGCTTTGGCTTTGTGGACTGTCAAGGAAAAGTGATATTTTGGTTTTATAGCGGGCTTAAAATTATAGATTAATTTCAATTCAACCTTGAAGAAGATTTTCTATTTCATCTGCTGTTGAACATCCTTCAATTAGTTCTTGAAAATATTGATTTAGTGGTTTTTCTCTGCTGACTGTGTTTAAGATAATTCTATCATGTTTGAAGTGTTCAATAACTTGTTTTGCTAATAAAAATTCTTTTGAATTAGGTTGACAAAATTGTGAATCATGTGCGCGAAAAGTCAGGATATAAATTAGAGATAAGAACGCAAATTTTTTATAAATACCAGAGAACTTCGTATAATACTTAGTCAGCAAATAATTCATTATTTTTGTAAAATGTTCTTGATAATTTAGAAATGATGCTGATGAATTAAAATCATAATACCAAAGTAAAATATTTCCATATCCCCATAGATATTGACTGTTTTCTATATTATACTGAGAGTTGAATAAACTAAAGTATTTTCCTTGCAAATCTTGATTTACTGCTATTCTAGCTAGACATTGTAGATATTCATTTGATAGATTGCGATATCTAATTTTACTAGCAGTATTGAATTGTAATTGTAATTGAAAGAATAATCTATCTGATAATAGATATTCAGAAAACTGATATAATTTACCAATTAAAATAATTGCATCTACTAATAAATCTTTTTTGTCTTTATTTAAAAGCTGATTAGAAGTTAAAGTATTATATATAAGATCAACCATTTTTGAAAGATTAGCTTTTTTAAATTCTGTTATTAGTTCAGTAACAACTAGCTCATTTGATAAAATATCTATAAACTGTAGTGAATCAGGATATTGCTTTATTTTTTTTATTTTTTCATAAGCATTTTTAATACTTGCAATTAGCACATCATAGTCATTTTTTTTAGAAATTTGACTATTAATTTTATCTAATTTACTAGAAATTTGATGTAAATCAATTATAAAACTTTGAAAATCACTGCGTCTTTGTAACCGTTCAATTTGAGATAATGATTTTAGCTGACGATGTGCGGTTATTTTTTGAGGTAGAATGTAACTATAATATTTTTGTTTCCTATCTATTAAGCTAGTATTGATTTTATACTTATTTTCTAAATCTCTAACCTTGAGTTCTGGAAAAGAACCAGGTTGTAAATTAAACTGAATCTGAACACGAATTTCCTCTGTTCCTTGATAGCTCTCAATTTCAATTTTGTAATCTTGCGGAATCTTATTTATACAGTAATCATTACCATTAACTTTAATAGGTAAATTAGCATTACTGCTTGTAATACGGAAAAAATCTTGTTTTAAACTGCGAATCTTTCCGATTAAAACTGTAGGTTTACCTTCGTAAGAAATAGCATCTTTTTCATCAGATAATTTAATCCATTCTTCTTTACCAGAAATAGCAACTTGAAATTCAATCTCATCTAAATAAATTGCAAATAAAGGAAAGTTTAGATGATTTTTTTCAGTCCATATTTCGGTAAACTGTTGATAATTAGGATTAAGACAAATGAAATTTGGTAAATATGTTTTAATTTTCTCAAAAATATTATATTGACTAACTAATACAAACTGATATTGAGGATATTGATTTTCTAGTTGATTGATATCGTAAAAGTTAATGTGCTGACATACAATATTAGCAATTTCTGATATTGATATAGTAACTTGCTTATAAAAAATCTGATTATTGTTGTATATTTCAACTATCAAATTTATAGATTCTTGATTTACGTAAGCTTGAATAAGCTGAAAAAAGTTAATCTTCTGTAAATAACCAGATAAATGTTTGACAGTTTCATTATTTGTAGACAATGATGGAAATTGATTTAATAAAATGCCAGCTACACTATTACAAATCTTTGTATATGTTTCTATACAATTATAACTATGATCGAGAGGTATCTTATTTCTAGTATCGAGAATGGGAATTTTATAATGACTATTTTCGTGTTGAGAAAAACTGATAGGAATTAAAGTCGAAGTACCAAAATTATCTAAATCAACAAATACTACTAATGGTTTGGTGATTTGATGTTGATTAATTTCTGTGTAATAATTCCAATAATAATAAGCACTGCTGTACAGATAACCGTCTCTACGTCCTAAAATATTACTTGTACTCAGCGTCATTAAATCTAATGTATCACTGATAATAAATAAACGCGGTTTTTCTCCTTGAGTTAGTTCAGTTCCCATTGATAGATAATCTAATTTACTGAGATTAATAGTTAACTGTGATGAACGATGATTATTAATAATTGGTGGTACTAAATAACGATGTTCAGCATATTTATCTAATAAAAATTTGTATGTTTCTCTAGTTTGAGGAACTAACTGATCAGATGAATCTTGAAATACGCGAGCATATTGACAAGCATCAATATAAGATTCCAAATTGAATAATCTAGTCATAGGTTATGAATGTAATGATGGTAGTTGACTAATTATTTGCTTAATTTCCCTTGTATCGGTGGTTTTATACATTAAATCATGGGAATATGAATCACCAAAATTAAAATTAATTCCCCCGATATACGCTATTTGATTGCCTAAAATAGTGATTTTAGCATGAAGATACCTAATTTTCTGAATATTAAAGTTTTGATTTATAACTGACATACTCGAATCAATAAAAATGTTTGTATCTAACAAACGCAAATAATTTGCTATCTCTGCTGATGGTTGGAAACTGCGACTGTAAATTTTTACCTCTCCTTTAAAATTTCTCAGTTGTTCTATTAAATCTCTTTGATATTGTGATGATGTTAAAAAATTAGGATAGTTGGTATATTTATCTTGACTCTTATGAACAAGAGAACGTAAACGAAACCCATCATTATTGCTATCAGGTATAACTTCATCTTGGCTACATTTTTGCCAAAATTGCTGAAATAAATTAATTAATGATTGATGTTGTGAATTGTTAATAAAAACTATTCCAGCTTCTTTATTAAAATCTAAACTTCCGCGAGTAAGATTACAAGAACCTAAATAAGCGTACTGTTCAGAAATATAAGTTTTCAAATGAAAACCACCGCTACGAATAGGAATATTTGCATTTAGGAGCATTTTTAAACAAGTTTTTTTGCGCTCATCTGTGATTTGGTATTGTTCTGATCTAGATACATTATCTGATATTTGCTCATCAATGCGATCTAAAACTTCATTTCTCAAATCTGTTAATATCCAAACTCTTTGGGGTAGTTGTAATGATTTTTGACAAATTAATTCTGTTAGTTCTTCATCTTCAATAATATAACTAGAAATCAGCAAAAATTGACGAGCATTATTAATAATTTTTTGGAAAATACTGCGATTTTTACCACTACGAATTAATAACCCACTTTGGGGAGGTAAAGTAGAGTTTAGTTGTAGTTCATTAGGTAAATTTGTTGGTTGATATCTATATTTTGACTGATATTCCTCAACTAATAATCTCACTGATGTTAACAAATTTGATGTATCATTTTCATTTAAATGTAAAAATGTGATTGCTGCTCTCAAATCTAAAGATAATTCTTGGATTGAAATCCAAACTTTAATTTGTTGATAATTAATATAAAAATAATTAAAATCACGAGATTGTAAAGCATATTTGATTTTTTCAATGTTGGGTAAATTCTGCCAATAGTCTCTACTATCATTCCATATTGTTTGAACATAATCATGATCTAAACCAGGATAATTAGGTTTTTCTATAGTCAGGTTATAAATTCCTGGTTGTTCGGAAATAGTACCAGTAAAAATGGGAATTTGTGGATCATCTGCTGTTAGTTGCAAATTAGCTTCTTTAGATATAAATTGATAAGAATATGTGTTAATAGCTTGGTTATTTAATTGAGAGTTAATAGGCTGCAATAATTTCAGGGATGGTACTTGATAAAGTTCATGATCTTCAATAATACCATTTGCTTGTTTACACAAGTTAATTAATACTAATTCAGGGATAAAATCTAACCCAAAAGATTGACGTAATAATTGGGGTGTTCGTCTGCGGTTCTGAGTAGCTACTGCTTGCACTTCTCGCATTAAATCACCTAAAGATATTGATATTGATATTGATTCTGTACCTGTTAATAGTAAACGGTGAAAATTTCCTGATAGTTGAATTTGTAATTTCATGATTTGTATTTATATAATAACTAAACGTTCTTTGTATAATTCTCGTTGATATAATAATGATTGAATTGGGGAATTATGTTTTTTCCATAAGTCATAATCACCAAATAAGAACAAATAATCTTTTGCTCTTGTTAGTGCTATGTTAATATATTCTACTGGAATATTTTCAGGATGATCTGAACAATTAACAATAATTATTTCTCGTTCACTTCCAGTCCATTCTGTTGCTATATCAATAAATATTCTATCATAGTCTTTGGATAGATTATCTTTAAGGTAATCTCGCTCTTCCATCGAAAATGCAATAATTCCGATTTGAGAACTTATTTCTGTATTCAAACTTTGAATAAATTTAATAATTTGCTCTCTAGCATTTTCGTGAGGTACATCTTGCCAAACTAATCTTTTTGGAGTTTCAGGAAGATAGGAATTAATATTTGAGGATTGAGTTTGAATTGAATCATTAGAAATGCCAGGATAAACAAGTTTAGCTATTTCTTGATGTAGTCGAAACTGTTCTTTTAATTGATAAACATAAGTTGGAAATAAATGCTGTTTTAACCATTTAAAGCAGTCAAAGAAGTTAGCAAAAAACAAATTTGTTTTGTTAGAGTTAGGATAATATTTTGATATTTCTTCACCAAATAAAACCAGCTTTTGACATAATCCCGATAATAGTATCAATTCTATCCAGGTAAGATATTGTGCTTCTTCTATAAGAATTAAATCAAAGTTTGTTTGCCATAAGAGTTGATTTTTGGGGTGCATAAATTCCTCAACAGTTCCCACAATGGGGATTTGCGGATTCTCCATGAGTTGATCAGCAATTTCTTTAATTCCCTGTTCTGAAAGATTATTATAAATTTGACTCAATTTTAATTGTTGTTGTAATAATGGTGCTAACTGTTTGAGACGATAAGCTAATAGTTGAATGCGTGGTTGTGGTAAGTGAGGATATTCAGGTTTTAATAGTTCTGTTAATTGTTGATATGAATTATTTTCAATAATTGGCAACCATTTTTCTAGTTTTGCTGGAGTTCGCAGTTTTGCTAATTCTGCATCTGGTAGCAGATGTAATGGTAAATAATCCATCTGCGGTTGTGCTAAATGTTGAGAACGCAATTGATTAATTATCCATTGATAATAATCTTGTTCTTGAGATAGCAAAAATGGATAAGTTGTTAAGTTGCGATAAGCTGCTAAGGATGAAGTGTGATGAGTTAAAATTAGCACTCTATGAGAATGGTTGATAGCTGCATGAGCAAGATTATTTACAATGCGAGTTTTTCCTGTCGCTGCTGTTCCCGAAATTAAAGAAATAGGACTATTTGAAAGTGCCATTTCTAATGCTATTTGTTGATTTCCACTAAGAGAAATATGAGGAGTAATTGCAGGAAAGTTTAAATGCGATCGCTCGTTTAAATACACTGCACTATTACACACAGTTTCCATAATTAATTGTGTAGGTAATGATGGGGAATCATGAATTTCTACTAATTTCTCCCATTGCGCTTGGGTAGTTTCAGAAATTTCACCAGATTGATATATTAATTGTTGTAATTTCTGCCAAAACTCTTGTTCATTCATACTGAAAACTCCACCGCTTTTTTAATTAAAAGTGTCATAAAACTAATGACTTTAGTAAATCCTTGTGATGTGATTCGATCATGTAATGGAACTAACCATAACTTTTTGCTAAAAAAAGGCTTTATGTGAACTTCATTTGACTGTTGATTCGGAGAAAATTGTAAATAAAATAATAATCCTAGTTTGACATTTTTGGTATCTATTAATTCTTGTAAATATTGCTGCATTTGCATAATTATATCATCCTTGGGACGATACCAAAATATCCAAATAGGAAACACTAATTTTTTAGTTTCTAATTCTAGAGAATCTAACTGATGAATTTCTAAAATTAATACCCAATCGCTTTTTATATCATTAACTTGTTTTTTCAAACTAAATACATAAACTTGATTTTGCAAAAATACCTTAACTGTAATATCTTGCTCCCTATTGATATAACATCCTTTATCGGGAGTTAAACTACCATTAATAGCTAAATTAGCATCTACATCTATTCCCTGAAACTTCAGCAATGATGCTGTTAAATAAATATAAACACTATCAGCTAATAGCGCATTTCTGAAAGTCCATAACTTCTCCTTTTCATTTTTCTTTCGCAAATATTCTAAATAAGCTTCATAAAAACTTCTATATATAGGATTTTGTTGTAAAACATAATTTGGCTGAGTAAATTTATAGCTTCTATCTTGAATAGTTTTTACTATCCGTTGTTGTTTAAATAAATCAATTACTAATCTGATTTTTCCAATTGTCTCTCTAAATTGACTTGCTCCACTTCTTTCATATTGAAAACAATTTAAATGTAAAATTTGACTAAAATAAACTAGAAATTTATTCTCAGGTGTGTTAAAATCTTGATAGCGTTGGATACCCATTAACTGCTGCTTTGAACCTGCTTTTTCCACAGCAGTTAAACCTGGTCTGCGGACATAATCGCGCAAACAATAACTATCCATTTCTTGAATTTTACCCACAAACATTGATTCTGCTTGTCTTCTCAGTTGATGACGTAATTTATCACTAATTGCTTCTAGTTTCCGCCGTAATTGGTATTTTCTGTCTAAACTAATTATAATCGGTAAATTTGCATCTTCAATATTTACTAATTCTAATTTTTCTGGTAATTCAATTAATACAATATTAGTATTTACTGTTTTTTGATGACTAAATATATCTGTAAACATTCCAATAAATAACCGAATTAAGTTAGCCGTTGTTTTATCTAAACGTTCACCCAATCTATTTTCTAATTCCTGTATTTCTGCTTCTTCCTTAATAGTCTCTAAATCTAATATTTCATCACTAACCTGCAAAATATAAGACTTTCCAGAAATATCTAAAGTTAATCCAGACTGTAATTCAAAATTATGATGTTGTAAATCAGTAGTTTGCAAATAAGGAAATCCAATTTCATAAACTCCATCAGTAATAGGAATTAAGCAAGATGTTTCTGATAAAATTTCCTCTGATTCTAGAACAATAATCGGACGTTGACTAGCTTGTAATTGAGGAATATTTGATATTAAAGGAGACTGATTTAGATAAGCAAATAGGCTAGAATAAATTTTCATTATGCTTGTTTATCCTCATAAACTAAACCTTGCCAACTAAATTGTCCATAACGTCCTTTTCGTGCCTTCTGAAAAGCTGTAATTAATGGTTTATCATCAATATCTGAAATAATTTTCTCAAGTTCATCTAATTCTTGCTGTGATTCATCAACCATCACACCTCGCAGTTTTGGTAATAGTTTTTGTCCAAATTGATCAGCAAGTGCGAACTTAAAAGCTGGTGCATCAATATTATCTACTCCGGGATAATTAACCACATATTGAGTAATAGCTTGATAAACACGATGGGCAAAAGGATGACCAATTTTTTCCATAACTTCATTAGCTTCATTCAAGAAATATTTAACTTTCTTGACAACCTCAGAATTAGGATCTGGTACTGTAATCCATCTTTGAAAATGAGTATATGGTAAATATTCTGAAGGTTGATTATTGCTACTTGTGATTTGATTTTCTTGACGTAATTTTAAATTTTGCGGTTTACCAAAAGTCAAAACATTTGCTCTATCTAATACCTTATCTGATAGAGTTTGTGTAGTCTCATCTTCATTCATTGTTCCCACAAACAGAAAAGCATTAGGAATTTGTAACCGACGTTCATTTTCATTTATACGTAAACTACCAACATCAATCTCTAAATAAGTTGCATGATTACGACGACTTTCTAACTTAGATAAAAACTCACTAAAATAATATTCAACTCTAGCTAAATTCATTTCATCTAGTAATACAATGACAATTCTATCTTCCATTGCTGAATCTTTATTATATTGATACAGTCCCCGCATCAAATCAGTGGGTTTAAACTTCTTTTCAACATAGTTATAAAAGCCTTGTAAATCTTGTGGAGAATCCCAGCGCGGTTGTACAGCTAATGTTAATAATTGCGCTCCAATATAATGACTATATCGTTGTGGAAGTTCACTTTTACCAGTACCACTAATTCCCGCTAAAATCACCAAAGCAGAAATATCTTGGACTTTCAATGATGTATGAAATGCGTTAATTACCCGTTCAGAAAAAGTTAATCCTTGAGATTTAATACTATTAATAAAACCCGTAATAAATTCTTTTTCTTCTAGTTGTAATTTATTGTTAGGTAGTTCAGTCCAAAGTTTTTCTCTCAGAGATTGTAATGCTAATTTAGCACTATTTTCTAATTCGGTGATTTCTCCTTTTAATCTTCTAATTTCTTCTTGAAGTTCTTCTTTTTCTTGTTGCAACTTAGCATTATTTTCTGCTAGGGCAGCTTTAATACCCTGCAAATGCTCGATTTCTCTTTCCAGTTCTCGTAATTCCGACTTTTTATCTCTAATAGCAATTTTTAATTCGTGTAATTTTTGCCGCCATTCTTCAATTTTGTGATACTCATTCTGGTTTTCTTGAATTGCTTGTAAAATGCGTTGTTTTTCAGCTTCTAACCTGTCTATTTCTGGTCTTAACTGATTAACTCTTTCTTCAAAACTTTCTTTTTGGTTAAAAATTCCATCATAAGTAATCCGCAATAATTCTAATTCAACCGCACGTTGTTCTAGTTGTTGAGATTGATTTTGTAGTTCTTGAACTTGTGCCGTTAGACTATCTAAATCTGATTTTTTAATAGGTAATTCTAATTCTACTTTCTGGAGATTTATTTTCTGTGATTCTAAGGATTCAACTTGAGAACTTAGCGCATAAATTTGACCTTCTAATCCACTTTTCTCAATTTTAAATTGTTCAATTTGTCCTATAAGTTGTTCCAGATGGGATAAATTAGGACTTTTCTGATTAATTACCAGAATGCGATTTTCTAGTTCTTGTTGTTGCTGCTTGAGGGGAGTTAATTTTTGATCAACCTGTTGTAATTCTGCTCGTTTTTCCTGATATTGTCCTCTAACTGCTGCTAGTGCTGCTTCCTCTTTTCGTAACGCTTCTACCCTTGTTTTTAGAATTACCTCTTGTTGCTTTAACTTTGTTAATTCCTCTTGTGTAGCTACCAGTTCCCTTAGCTTATCCAATTCAATTAATGTATTACGCTGTTTATCATCTTGTAATTTACTGGCAACAGAAGCCCCTATAATTGCTCCTGTGGTGCTTCCTAACAAACCCACGCTGACTTGTCCAGTCAAAGAACCAGTTATACCAACACCAAAAGTAAAAGCACCAACTATCATCCAGTCTGAGAATTGCCCCATCTCGACACCTTAACGATTTTTATACTAAGCTACTCAACTAATCTCATTAAATCACAATTAGAAATAACTAATACGTCAAAATCACTGAAATTCTCTTACATTCATATACAATAAACCAAGAAAAATCACGCAAATATCACCCTGAAACCAAATTCCAGATGGCATCAAATTTTATAAAAATATAAAATAAATCCCCGACTTCTTAAAGAAATCGAGGATCTAGCTTTCAATTAATCACAAGTATTAAATTAAACAGCAGCTAATTCTGGAGTCGGACGCTTACTATTACGGATATTGGTAATCGCCTCAGCATAATCAGGAGCATTAAACACAGCCGAACCCGCTACGATCGCATTAGCACCAGCTTCCAAAACTTGCCAAGTATTATTAGCTTTTAGTCCCCCGTCAACTTCAATCCAAGGATCTAAACCGCGTTCATCGCACATTTGACGCAACTTACGGATTTTAGGAACTACACTAGGAATGAAGCTTTGACCACCAAAACCGGGGTTAACGCTCATAATTAGCACTAAATCGCACAATTCTAGAACATATTCAATTAGTTCTAAAGGTGTACCAGGATTGAGTACAACTCCAGCTTTTTTACCGAGTTCTCTGATTTGTCCGAGGGTGCGGTGCAGGTGAGGAGATGCGTTGTGTTCTGCATGGACGGAAATAATATCAGCACCAGCCTTAGCAAAACCTTCTACATACTTTTCTGGTTCCACAATCATCAAGTGGACATCCAGTGGTTTGGTTGTAACTGGACGAATCGCCTCCACAATCAGGGGACCTATTGTAATATTAGGGACAAAACGTCCATCCATTACATCAACGTGAATCCAGTCTGCTCCGGCTTTGTCTACGGCGCGAATATCGTCACCCAGACGACTAAAATCTGCTGATAGGATAGATGGAGCGATAACTATAGGCTTTTGAGATGAATTTTGGGTCATGGCTAGTGGGTTTTTAAGCGTCTTCGTCTGTAAGTATTGTAACAAAATATGGAGAAATCAATTCAAAATCGAAAAGAAAACTTGTTCTTCTTCCTTAACAACTAACTATGAACAAAAATTGGATGATTTTTTGGAGTTTAGGTTTTTCTTGTTTAACTTTACCAGTCTTGGCTGGTGTGAAGTTTGCCAATTCTTTAGGGAGTAACGGTATTGATGCGCTGAAACTACATCAATCTCCTTATAATTTAACTGGGCGGAAAATTGCGATTGGTCAAGTAGAAATTGGTCGTCCGGGGATGTTTGGCTGGGATAAAGCTGTGTCTAAAAATCGGGCTATTTCTCCAGCGGCAGTGTTTTTACGCAATCTTCCCGCTAAGGCTAATATTGGCATTGATCCCCATGCGTATAATGTTGCTGGTGTGATGGTGAGTCAAGATAAGGCTTTTCCAGGTGTAGCGCCGAATGCACGACTATATTCTTCTGCTGTTTTATCTACAAAAAGAATGGGTCAACCAGAGGAATGTTTGTCAGCCCAACACATTGCGTTACAAAATGGTGGTGATGTTCGGGCTATTAATTTTAGTTTTGGTGAACCTCTAGATCGTGATCCCCGACCAGAAGCTATTTTAGATGGTAATGCTTTACTAACATTATGTATTGACTGGTCTAGCCGTGTTCATGATGTTGTGTATGCGATCGCCGGCAATCAAGGCAAAGGCGGGATTCCCATTCCTACAGACAATTTTAACGCAATTAATGTGGCTTTTTCCTCGGAAAGAGAGGGAATTTTTAATAAAGTTCATGTTTCTAATCTGGCTAGTATTAATCAAGGTATAGAAAATCGTTTAGATGGGAAAGAATTTAATATTGGTGGGAGAAGAGCGATTAGTTTAGTTGCTCCTGGTACTAATATTCCTTTACTTAATCCTGATGGTAAGTTAAATAAATCTACAGGTACAAGTTTTGCTGCACCACAAGTTACAGGAACTATAGCATTATTACAGGAATTTGCAGATAGACAGTTACGAACTAAACAACCAAATTGGACTATTGATGCTCGTCGTCATCAAGTAATGAAAGCAGTTTTACTCAATTCAGGGGACAAAATTCAAGATGGTGGTGATGGTTTACGGTTAGGAATGACGAGGACATTAGTTGATAAACAAAATCAAGATTGGTTAGTTTCTGATGCTTATAAAAATACAACAATTCCCTTAGATGCTCAAATGGGAACAGGTCATTTAAATGCTTTTCGAGCTTATCAACAATTGAATGCTGGTCAATGGAAACCTAATGCACCAGTTCCGCCTATTGGTTGGGATTATGGTACTATTAATGCTAATTCTTCTAGGGAATATGGTTTACAAAAAACTTTGAAGGAAAATAGTTTTGTAGCTATTACTTTAAATTGGGATCGTTTGGTGGAGTTGGATGATCAAAATAATAATCAGGAATATGATATGGATGAAACTTTTATAAATAAAGGATTAAATAATCTTGATGTCTATTTAATTAAGGAAAATGGGAAAAATAATGAAGTTGTTGTTTGTGATTCTGTGAGTGAGGTTGATAGTGTTGAACATATTTTTTGTCCAGTTCCCACTAATGGTAATTATAAAATTCGGGTGGAATTTAAGAAGCAGGTGAATGAAGCTACTCAAGCTTATGCTTTGGCTTGGTGGACTGTAGCTGAAAAGTGATACATACAGCCAAGTTCAGCAAATTATCGTTTAATTTGTTTAAGAAAGTCAGGAACTAACAAAGAGTTAGCTAATTCACCTTGATGATTATAGAATTTTATTTCACCTTGTTCATTACATAACCATACTTCAATTGCTTGAGCTTCTAAGCCAAAACTCATCAGGTAGTGGATCATCAAAGTTATCATCGAATATACAAGAATCTAAACCGAGTCCTGGCTGTCGTAATCTTTTATTTGGTATAGACTGAGGTTCTTTATTAATCTTTACTTCTAGCCATTGCAATAACTGTGTAGCCAAGCGATTCTTTAGTCTTTGCAATACTTCATCGGCTGGAATTGACGCGACTTGATCTTCATCTATTGCCTGTATGCGATTTGCAATTTCTGTTTCCCAAGCAGCCTCAACTTGAGGATTAATTTCATCAAGACTTTTGAGAAGATGTTCAGCAAGCATCGCTCTGTATAGAGGAGGTAAGGTTAATACTGCTCCAAAAATTTCATCGTAAGTAACGTTAGCCATACAGAAAACTCCTTACAGCGTCTGGTAATGGCATTTTAGCATAAATGCGCTTAACCTACCTTATAAAGATGGTTTAAGGATTTGATGTAGGGGTAGCGCCCCCGTGCCTACCCATAAGTTTAGGGCAACCACAGGGGGTTTGCCCCTACGTAATTCATTGGTTGAGGTATTTTCAAAATGTTTAATTAATTTTGCTCAGGTACTTATTTCCTTTCTTGCCTTTGAACGAGTTAAACGTAAAACCTACTTGATCATCTGTTCAAATTTAGGGTATAAAATCTGCATTGAGAACTTGAGCTAAAGAAAAAGGTGGTTCTTCTGGAAATAAGTTTGATGGCAGTTGGTATTTGTTAATTGTATCTTTTTTAGCGTCTTGATAACAGGGTAAAAATACATCATTTAAAATAGCTTTTAAACTAGGACTATCTGCTAGAGTATAGGCTATTTGTCGTCTTCGACTTCTGTAATAAATGATAATTTATTGACAAGGTCAAAAAAGCACTACGGGATCTTGTGTTGATCATTTTGGTTGTGTAATTGGCGATCGCCACTGCCTAAACTTCACTCTGACACCTGATTGCTTGATTCGGTAATCTAAAACGCTGTTCTGATTTTGAATATGCGATCGCTCGAACTCCGGCTGATTGTATCAGAGTTGCCATAGCACATATTGCTCCAAAGTGTGAATCGGATAGAAGTGAGTGATACTTGACCGATTTACTTAGATGTTGTTATATTAATCAAAGGTGAATCACCTGTCATTACTTTGATTCAAATTAGTCAATAGGGCTGATAATAACGATAATCTAGATAGAGTGATTCATTGCTATATATGCCTTCTAAAAAACCTCAAATGACGATCCGCATTGAAGAAGACGAGTATAAATACTTGCAAGATTGGGCATCTAAAGAATTTCTTTCAGTGCCTCAATTAACCAAAGTTATCGTCAAAAGAGCGATCGCCGAACACAAACAAGCCAACCAACAAAAATCACAATGACAAACGACACAAGATTTGATGACATATACACACGGCTTAATGACCTTACCCACGATGTCACCAATCTCAAGATCCAAGCCGGGACTATAGGCACATCTCAGGTTGCCATAGCCACAAATTTGACTCTCACAACTGGGTTAGCTTCTGACATGGGAGAAGTTAAAAGCGATATTCGCCAAATAAAATCAGATATTAGAAATCTGGAAGCTGGGATCACTGAAATTTTGCGGCTTTTGCGTAGTCAGAATTAGTTAAAGGTGATCGATCGCATTTTTCAAAAGCCTCATCAGAAAATGCACCTTTTTAACCTTCAAGTCAAAAAGACTTTCCATTACGTAGATTTAAAATCAAATATGAGTTATATATATGACTATAATTATCACCAATGACGACGGTATTGATGCTCCGGGTATTGCAGCTTTGTTTAAAGCAGTAAATGGTAAATCGGTAATAATTGCTGCACCTCAATCGCATCAATCTGGCTGTGGACATCAAGTTACTACCCATCAACCGATTAATCTGCAACGGCGTTCTGATTTTGAATATGCGATCGCTGGCACTCCTGCTGATTGTATCAGAGTTGCCATAGCACATATTGCTCAAGATATCAAATATGTGATTTCAGGAATTAATGCTGGTGGAAACTTGGGCGTTGATGCGTATATTTCTGGGACTGTAGCTGCTGTTAGAGAGGCTGCAATGCACGGAATTCCTGGAATTGCTGTTTCTCAATATCGTCAAGGTCAACGTGATTATGATTGGGATGCGGCTGTGAGATGGACATCTGCATTGCTCCCAAATTTAATTCACCTTCCCCTAGAACCTGGATGTTTTTGGAATGTCAACTTACCACATCTTTTACCGCAAGCAGCAGATCCAGAAGTGGTATTTTGTCAACCTTGTACTAAACCTTTACCTGTTAATTATCGAATAGAAGGTGATGATTTTTACTACACAGGAGAATATGGTAAACGAGAACGGACTCCTGATAGTGATGTTGATATATGTTTTTCTGGCAAAATTGCGGTGACAAAGTTAAGAGTATAAATTTTGGCAATTATTCATCTTGCAATAAAGATACAAGTCCATCTAAAGTTTGTGACAATTGAGTAATTTGTTGCATAGAATCCTGCTGAGAGTCAGCCAAACTTTGGACAGCATCACACAAAGCAAAAATTTGATACCCTTGCTGCTGTACTTGTTTTCCTTGGGCTTCTATTTGCAAACTCAGGGAATCTACTCTTTGAGCGAGGCGTTCAATTGTCTCAGTGGTAGAAAGTACAGCGTCTCCAATTTGTTCAACAATAGATTCTAACCGACTGATTTTCGCTTCTACTCCAGTTGCAATCATTTCTGGCCTGCTCCAATCTTGAGAAAAAATCATAAGACCTTGCGGTAAGTGGGAAACTCAGTCACTTTAGTGCTGAGAGGAAAACGACACGAGCAGTTCGACAAGCTCACTGACCACGGTTTTAACCGCCTTAAATATTTCTTTATTACCGCCTTGGAGTTAGGAAATTCGGGGTACTTTTGTGATGTACTTTCAACGGGACAATTACCGATTCAAATTTCCCAACTCTGTACGCATAATGTGTTGCTCCGAAGAGCCTCCCATTTCTGGGGTAATGTTAGCTTTCGACCAGTTATAAGAGCTTGTTAGACTTGCAACACTGTTTCAGTGACCTTAAAACTGTTTAATTGCAAATGACAGAGCAGGGAACTAGCTACGCATTCCAAGGTGTCGTGACTCAAATAACGGCTACCATAAGACTTACGCTCAGGGTGGTCTGGTCAGTACGGCTTGCTTGATTACTCTTGCAAGCCCAGTCCCTTTAGGGCTGGGTTACTGACCACAGTAATATTCCTAAATATTCATTCAATAGTTTCCTAATCAGCATTATTTATTAATAAAGTAATTCGGAATCATGCCTCTAACAGGTTATACCAATACAATTCGTAATAATTTATCTGTTAAGCTGTGCGAATGTAATTTCTAATTCATAATTAACCAATCCCAATACCTATTCCCCAATCCCTAGACTAAATTACTGAGTAGCCCAAAAATACGATACCAATGGCACAGAATACTAAACCAGTAAACCGGATGATTTTAGGTAAGATTTGGTTAGCCTCATTGATACCAAAATTTATACCTATTTCTCTGGCGCTCATAATAATTGCTGTTTGGGTGAGGGTAACACCAATCACATAAGTCATTGCAGTGAATATTCCTGCACCAATGATGGATGTAGCATCAGCGTAACCTTGAAATATGCCAGCAGTAGCACTTAATATGGCGATAGCTAACCAATTAATAGGAATTGGTGTAACTAACATCACACCCAAAGCGATAGTACAAGTAGCAATGGCTATGGTAGGTCCTGGTAACATAACTGGAGACAAATTAATTAATTGTCCACAGATAGCCGCAATGATAAAAGTTGCATTGAACCAATAACCACGGACAAATTTGGCGGAGAATAAGCCCAGAGCCAAAATACCTGCAAATCGGTCTAAACTAATGACTGGATCTGCTATGCCCCAAATAAGCCCTTCCCAGGCAGTGGAAACAGTGTGTTCAATGGGTGATCCACCGGCTGAAGTTAGTAAACTAATGACCACTAAAACAGCTATCGCCCCTAAAAGACGCTGCTGTTTAGATGTGGGCAAATTACCGGACTCAGAAGATACTGAACGTGAGCTTTTAAACATCTTTAGATTATGTCAAATTAGGCTGGTTGGTAATTAATATTACTGCTAATTATTACAAAAATTAATCCATTTTAGTTCAACGTAACAGTTCTTCTACTTGATGCTGATTCCACAAAGTTTTGTAAAGTCCAGGCTGTTGTACCAGTTCTGAATGATGACCGGTTTGGACGATTTTCCCCTGATCTATCACTAAAATTCGGTCAGATGTGGCCGCAGCGGAAAGTTGGTGAGTAATGAAAATTACAGTTTTCCTTTTTGTACCAGTCGCAAGATTAGTGAGGATTTGGGTAGCGGTTTGATTATCTACACTAGAAAGGGCATCATCTAAAAGCAAGATCGGAGCATCAATGAGCATTGCTCTAGCTAAGGCTGTCCGTTGTCGCTGTCCACCAGACAGAGTAATACCGCGCTCACCAACGAGAGTTTCATATTTTTGGGGGAAGTTGCGAATTTCCGCGTCAATTTGCGCCATTTTCCCGGCGTAAACTACATCTTCTTCTGAAGTAATCGGATCGCCATAACGGATATTATTTTTGACTGTGGTACTGAATAAAAAGCTATCTTGAGGGACGTAAGCGATCGCTCCCCGTAAATCACTCACAGCTAGTTTAGTAATATCCAAGCCATCTAAAAATAACTGTCCGGGCTGAATATCCAATAACCTGGGTAAAGCATTTGCTAGGGTTGATTTTCCTGAACCAATTGGACCAACAATGGCCACCACTTCCCCAGGAGCAATAGTAAAATTAATATCTTCTAAAGCTGGTATATTTGCGCCAGGGTAAGTGTAATTAAAGTTCACTGCTTTCAGTTCCCCTTTCAGCTTACTTACCTCAATATGCAGAGCATTTGGTGGATCTTGAATTTTGGGAGTCACACTGAGAATAGTTTCTAAGCGGTCAATGCTGACTTCACCACGTTGATAAGCAGTAATGGTAAATCCTAACAAAGCGGTAGGGAAAACCAAACGCTCTACATAAATGAGCAGCGCCAGAAAATCGCCAATTGCTAGAGAACCAGCAGCTATCTGTGCCGTACCCATCCAAATAATGATCAAAGAACTGAGATTTGCTAACCCACCAATCATCGGAAAGAGGGTATTGCGGCTTTTAGCTAGTTGCAGGTTAGCAGCTAATAGTTGTTCATTTTTCCGATTAAAAGCTTGACGCTCATTTTCTTCTTGGGCATAAATTTTAATCAGAGCCATCCCGCTGATATCTTCTCGCACCAGTTCACTGATCTCGGAAAGTTGCTCTTGGACAACCGTTTGTTCATTCCGCAAGCGATCGCTAAATAAATGCACCAACAGAAACATCAACGGATAAACTGCGAGTGATGCTAATGTCAGATCCACACTGAGCGATAACATAACTGGTAATGTGAGGGTATAAGCAAACAAAGTATTTGCCAAACTCAAAACAGCAAAACCTAACAACCGCCGAATATTATCAACATCACTAGTAGCGCGACTAATTAAATCCCCTGGAGTATTAACCGCAAAATAAGATGGTTCTAATTTCAATAGATGTTCAAAAATCCGCTGTTTCAGGTCAAATTCTACCTGTCGTCCCACACCAAAGATCCAAATGCGGGAAGCCATCCGCATCATCCACATCGCGGAACTGAGTAGAACAATTATCACTACATAATGTATTACCTGATTAAAACTAAAACTTGTTGAAAGAGTATCTACTCCAGAACGAATCAACAAAGGAATATATACACCTAGACCATTGACAACTAATAAGGCAACTATACCTAAGATAGTTTCCCGCCAATAGGGACGTAAATAATCAGCGATTTTAGCAAGTCTGTGAGATTTGGCCATGCCAGCAATTGTCTAACTTTTTAGTAATGGATAATTAATATTTGTCTTAATTCTCCATTATCTACCTTACAGCCTTTATTCCCCAGTCCCCAAAGCAGTGCGGCAAAAATAACTAACAAGTGAGATTCAACTCAAAAGCTTGTGGAATTTGCTTTTTAAATTTTTAATTGTTAATTTTTAATTCCGCCCTGCGGTACTAGTCCCCAATCCCCATTTCACGATGATTACGTGCGACCACGCAAGAAAACATAAATCTGGTTGAGATAACTTTCCCATACTTGGGTAGTAAGTTGCAGTGTTTCTGCATTAGGAACAAAGTCTTCTACCCGTAATCCGCGTGTACTGATTGCTTGAGGATTTTGTAGTAGATAGGAGGGGATATTCACATTCAGACTATTGAAAGCTATGGTGGGAGAATTTATCTCTCCCATAGGTAGGATGAAATCTTCCTTGATATCTGAGATTGTAAAATCAGTATTGGTTGCTCCTAGAGCTACTAAAGTAGAAGGGGAAGTATTTTGATCGAGATTAATACCGCTAACCGTAGCGATTGGTGATCTAACTAAAAAGTAAGCGATCGCCGGCGTACTCGACAAAAGTAAAATTGTCAGCGCCCATCCCAATAAATAGCCCCCTGGCTTATCTATCCCACCTCCTTTAATTTTTTGAGCAGCCACAAACAACATTAAAACCGCAGCCCCTAACGGCTTCAGTGGAAAGGATATAAACCGCCACAAAGAAGATACTGCTGGTTCACTAGGATTGAGAAATGCCAAAGCTAAAATAACTATGACCAGCCCTAACAGGAATCTACCTACAAAAGTTCCTGATGGATAGAATCTTTGAAACAAAGAATAGGCCACAACACCGATGAGCAGCCATAGCAAAACCCGGCTTAACAACTGAAACATAGATTCACTCTCTAATTTTTTAAGGCGGTAAGCCTAGAGACAGCGGGAAATAGATTAATTTTATTGTCAAGCTGACTTAAAAATACCTCAAATCTCACACCCAAAGATTACCGTCGTAGTGATTTTAGTGCAATTTTTTGACACTGAGTGTATTATTTGCAATTTTCCAAAATAGTAATTTTTGCTTCTTTACGCATAAATAAATTTATACGGTTTCAAATAAAACCACAAAAACAGATTTGTCTAGAAACTCTGTCTAGTGGCATATAAGCATAATCAGCCCTTTGATGGAAGGTTTCAACCATAAAAATATCTAATGTATACATATTAGAACGAACAAATAAAAACTAAAAATTCAACTTTACCAGGTTCTAATTTTGAGAATAATTCATTGGGCTTAATCAGTGCTGTATGTTGGCAGTTGATACTACATCAGTTATAGCAACCGCCAAGGTAGTTAGGACATCAACTGATGAAAAAAGGCATACTGTCACCTATCACCTGTTATAGCTCTCACGTGCCGTATAAAGTGGAGGAAAAAAGAGTATGTCTCTTTTAAAAATTAAAGAATTTGATCCGAATTATCGTGAAAGTTTTGAAGGTAAAGACATCAAAGGCATGGATGTCTATGCAAATGCAAATGAAAAAATTGGTACAGTCAGTGATATTTTAGTAGATGAACAAGGACATTTCCGCTACTTTGTTGTTGACTTAGGCTTATGGATTTTCGGTAAAAAAGTATTATTACCTGTTGGTCGTTCGCGGGTAGATCATACCGCTGATCGGATTTATACAGTAGGAATGACCAAACAACAAGCGGAGAATTTACCTGAATTTCACGAACACAAAGAAATTGATTACAACTATGAAGAGCAAGTCAGGGGAGTATATCGTTCGGAAGGATTCTTAGAAGATTCTGGTTCTGTGGATACAGCCACATCTAGAGGTATGGGAACTGCTATTGCACCACCACCACCAATACCTGATCACCAAAAGCATAAAAATGGTTATGACTATCAACAAGAACCTGCTCTATATGAGCTAAATGATGAGAATCATCAAACATTCAAACTCTATCAAGAACGACTGATTGCTAACAAAGTCCGTGAAAAAACAGGAGAAGTTATTGTTGGTAAACATACAGAAACAGAAACAGCGCGAGTTTCAGTCCCCATAGAGAAAGAACGAGTTGTCATTGAACGAGTAACTCCTTCAGACGCTGGAGAAGCAGTCCCACTGGGTAGTGAAACCTTTAATTCAGGTGAAGTTGCTCATCTAGAAGTTTATGAAGAAAATGCTGACATTCACAAAGAAGTTTTCCTACGGGAAGAAGTCAAAGTTAATAAAGTTGTAGATCACGAAACGGTAGAAGGGGAAGAAGTTCTGCGTCGAGAAGAATTGGATGTTAATACCGAAGAACATCCAAATGTGGAAGGTCCCGTCAGAAAGTGACACTTTCTAAAAAAAGGTTTAGGGATAATTCATAAATTGTCCCTACAGAAAATTTCCAGCAAAATTTGTTTCCATGTTCAACTAGGAGGAGATTATGAGTTTAGAAAATAAAGCTAAGGCAACTGCTAAAAATATTGAAGGTAAAGTTCAAGAATCCGTAGGTGATGTAACTGGAGATCCTCAAACTCAAGCAGAAGGCAAAGGAAAACAAGCAGAAGCTAAAGTTCGCCACACAGTTGAAAATGTCAAAGATGAAGTTAAAGAAGATACTAAATAGTCCCAACTTCAAATCTAAAATGTCGGTGAATAACTTGCTTTTTAAAAGGAGAATAAAATGACTTTAATTCCCAATAAAAGAGCCGTAGGAGTGTTTTCTAGTCGCCGAGAAGTAGAGAACGCTCTGAATGAACTGCGAGATCACGGATTTGCCATGAATCATGTATCTGTGATTGCCAAAGATGCAGATACTCAAGACTTGAATCCCCAGGATCGGATTAGTGAGACACGAGTTAAATCAGATACTCAACATAGGACTAGTGAAAGACGAGATCAATCAGTTACCGACACAACCCATGTTGATGAAGGAGCAAAAACTGGTTTAGGGGCAGGAGGAGCAGTAGGGGGAATAACAGGATTGCTAGTGGGGTTAGGAACTCTAGCTATCCCTGGAGTCGGTCCAATTATGTTGGCAGGAGCTACGGCTACAGCGATCGCTACAACCCTAGCAGGTGGAGCTATTGGGGCAGCAGTTGGCGGTTTAATCGGCGGTTTAGTAGGTCTAGGCATTCCGGAAGAGCGGGCTAAAGTATATCAAGATCAGGTAGTTAGCGGTGATTATCTGGTGATTGTAGATGGGACAGAGGCCGAAATCCTCAGAGCTGAAAGAATTTTTAGGAGTAAAGGAGTACGTGAGTGGGACGTTTACAATCCCCCAGCAATTAAAAGTTATGCAGATCCCGCTGTTTCTCATTTGTAAAAAATATTCTTTTGTCTCTCAATAACAACCTACTGATCAATTGATGACAATTGACAATTGTTTCATTCAACATTTAAAACCTCTGCTTTCCAGGAGAAACAAAATTCCTCTTTCTCAATCCTCGCACTTCAAAATTGTCAATTGTCCATTGGGGAAAAACCGATTATGGGCGTTGTGGATTTTAGGGAAAAATTAAACCCCCAAAATCAAACATTAATTCAGCAACGCCTAATTACATAAGAGGTCTATTTTTAAGGATTTGAACCATGAATAAAATCACGCCTTTAGTCCTCAGCAGCTTTCTACTTCTGGGAACAGTCGCCTGTGAAGATGCCGCAAGAACTAGCCGCAATGCACCCGCTTCTACTGAGGAAACTGGTAAAGTTGTCACGGATAGAACAATCGAAGAAAATAAAGAAGATGCGACTAGCCAAGTTCGTCGTGATCAACTCGATGCAGATATTCGCGCCCGTGAAGAACGCGATCGCCTCACTGGGGGAACTGTCAATCGCGCTGATAGTGATCTAGCCAGTGAAGTTCGCTCTAAACTAGAAGCCAATATTCCCAGAGGTCAATTAACGGTTACGGCTCAAGATGGGGCAATAGTCGTTTCGGGAACTGTACCAACTCAAGAAGAACTAAACAAAATTGATTCCCTTGCTAAAGAAATTAGGGGAGTTAAGAGTGTTCAAGTTTTAGCTCAAACTGCTCAACCTGTCCCAGAACAACCACAATAAAAGATTACGTTCAACAATTGACAATTGACAATTGACAATTGTCAATTGTTGATAGCATTATTACCATAAAAATCAACAAATGTTCTACCTTAACTAATTAATATAGAGAATTTGGTATATACTATTTTTTAGGCATAATGCAGTTAGCTCAGGTGGATATCTTTGTTACTTTGAGCTAATTTTCCACTAATTTTTTTTACCTATGACAATCAAACTTATTGTTCCAGGAATGGCTTGTTCTGCTTGTGCTAACAATATCACCAATGCCGTGAAAGCTGTTGATGCTAATGCCATTGTAGACGCTGATCCCCAAACCAAATTTGTCAATGTAGATTCTCAAGTTTCAGAAACTACTATTAAAGAAGCTTTAATTGCTGCTGGTTATCCTCCTTCTTAAGATACAAGATAATCTTGAACAAAAGAAATAGGGGCAAAGCATTCGGTGTAAGGGCGTATCCCTGACGGGACTGGAAGCATCAGCATTCGGAAAACAAATTTGGGAAAAAACCGATAATTTATCGTCCGAATGCTTCGCCCCTACGACTCCTAAACCCTACAGAGGATTCTTTCCTGTTATTACTAAGCAGATGTACGAGTTGCTTCCAATAAACTAGAAAAGTAAAAGCGCGTCCGAGTCATAGCTTGTCGTTGGATCGAAAAGCCATTTTTTTGGAGAATTTTGATCACATCCGCCTCACGATGTAGATAAGCGCGAGTTGTTTTACTTGGACCAGGAAAGAAAGTACCGATTTTTTTGAGGATTGTCAGGAAGCAGGTTTTAGGTGCAAAGCTGAGAATAATCCGTGATTGTGATAAAGAACATAGGTGAGAAATCATCTCATCAGCTTTGTCTTGGGGGTAGTGAATCAGAACATCTAAACAGATAACAGTGTGATAATTACCAGTCAAAGATTCTAAATCCTGTACTGCAAAGGTCGGATTTATGGTATTTGAAAAAGCCTTTACAGCCCTATCTTGGGCTTCTGATACCATTTTGGCAGAAATATCACTAGCATAGACTTTAGCACCGTCCACAGCCAGAGGAATACTCAGACTACCCACACCACAGCCAGCATCACAAATTGATAATTCTGATAAATTGTTGTCAGCTTTCAACCAGCCCAGGACATTATCTACAGTTTGCTGATGTCCCGTGCGAATGTCTAACTGGACTTTGTTAACTTCACCATCACCATAGATGCGTTGCCACCGATCAAAACCTGTGGAATTGAAGTATTCACGGACTATTGTTTTATCGTCGGCTACGTTCATAAACTCAATTGTTAACGGTTCACAATTCTTAAAATTATCATTGGTGAGTAGATTCTTTCCTGAAATTTTTTTAAATTCTTAAAAACCGACTAGCTAATTTAATCGCGTCAGCAATATCCACATCACCATCACCGTCAGCATCTAGAAATTTATTTAGTAATGGATTACCACCAGATTGTAAGAAACTCAAGAGTAAAGGGACTAAAGTTGGTAATAATTGTTGAATTGTATTCACATCTAAGCTAGTACCCTGAGCGGCATTTTCGGCTACTTTTGCTTGGATATCTGGAGAAAATAGGCTATCTACGGCTTGGGAATCGGCGGAAGTGCCTGCAAATTGATTGACTAAATTTTCGACGGCTTCACTTCCGTCGGTGGCTTGTTTTGTTTGCAAAGATGATTGTACTTGTTTACCAACTACGGATAAAATTGATTGCATGGTGGAAGAGTCTGCACCAACACCATTACCTAATTGTTTAACTGTCATGGCAATATTTACCAATTTATCCAAACCACCTGGTTGATTGGAATTATTAACAGCGCCAAGAATTTGATCAAATAGTCCCATTAATTTGTTCTCTATTGTTTTTATGTCTTCAATGATCAATATTACAGCAGAATTGAGAGGGGAGTAAGCTGTTATTCCCTGTTTTGTGTTCCCTATTCTCTGTTAATTTGATACTTTTCCAAAGTCTCATAATTAAAGGAGTTCGCAATTTTAAAAAATGTGCTTTTCAGGAAGATCGTCTTTTCCTGCCCACAAATCAATTTCTGGTATAAAAATTAACATCTAATTTTTGTAATAACTTTTACCTATATTATTAATTATTGTTATCAAAGTTAGTCCACAGGTATAGCTTATTATCTATGAAAGTAATTTAATATTTATTTAATATTGAGGCTTGTAAATGAATAATATTGACGATATGGCTGTAAGCTATTGTTAAGCTCATGAAATTTGGCAATAAATGAAACTTGAATTGATGTAAGTTTCACCAGTTAAATTTTTGAAATGTCTTTTACATAAGGCTTCTCTATTGGAGATTCGTTAAATACGACTCGCCATGTAGAAAGGCAATATATCCTGCTGCTTTGCAAAGAGCTAAATTTTTCTTTGCTGAGTTTTTTCTGTCTATAAAGCCTGAAACTTACACAAAGTCGCTGGCAATTTTCACGGATTAAAATTTACTTTGCTGTTTTTTACCACAACCCTACTATGTCATTGACTAATAATATCCATTTTAGAAACTTACGAGGCGATTTATTTGGTGGTGTCACTGCGGCGATCGTTTCCTTACCTCTAGCACTGGCATTTGGTGTTGCTTCTGGTATGGGTCCTGTCGCCGGTCTTTATGGTGCAGTTTGTGTTGGCTTTTTTGCCGCCTTATTTGGTGGGACAGCAACTTTAATTTCTGAGCCAACCGGTCCAATGACCGTAGTTATGACGACAATTGTCGCTTCGATGACCGCAGCTAATCCTGAAAATGGATTAGCAATGGCATTTACTGTCGTGATGTTAGCGGGAATATTTCAAATATTTTTTGGAATATTTAAGTTGGGTAAATATATCACCCTGATGCCTTACAGCGTGATTTCTGGCTTTATGTCGGGGATTGGGGTGATTTTGATTATTTTGCAGATTGCTCCTTTTGTAGGACAGGCAAATCCTAAAGGTGGCGTACTGGGGATGGTGCAAAATCTGCCGGATTTATTAACTAAGGTTAATCCTGCCGAAACAATATTAGGTGTACTGACACTGGCAATTATTTTCTTGATGCCAGCTAAATTCAAGCGGATTGTTCCCCCGCAACTGGTAGCCTTGATTGTCGGAACTATAGTTTCTCTAACCATTTTCAGTGATGTGGAGATCAGACGAATTGGGGAAATTCCTGTAGGACTACCCACATTGCAAATACCGACTTTTACTCCATCCGAAATCACAACGATGATTATTGATGGGGCAATGTTGGGGATATTGGGTTGTATTGATACTCTATTAACAGCAGTAATTGCCGATAGTTTGACTCGGACTGAACACAAATCAAATAAAGAATTGATTGGTCAAGGTATTGGTAACTTAATATCTGGTTTGTGTGGTGGACTACCCGGTGCTGGTGCGACAATGGGAACTGTAGTTAATATCCAGACTGGAGCTAAAACAGCTTTATCTGGTTTAACTCGGGCGTTAATTTTATTAATTGTAGTTTTGTGGGCTGCTGGTTTAACTCAACCTATTCCTATGGCGGTGTTGGCTGGTATTGCGCTCAAGGTGGGGATTGATATTCTGGATTGGAGCTTTTTGAAACGCGCTCATAAGGTGTCACTGAAAGGCACACTGATCATGTACGGTGTATTGTTCTTAACCGTATTTGTGGATTTGATTGTTGCTGTTGGTGTGGGAGTCTTCATTGCTAATATCTTAACTATAGATCGCCTGTCGGAATTACAATCTCAGGAAGTTAAGACAATTAGTGATAATGATGATGCCATCGTTTTGAATGATGAAGAGAAACAATTATTAGATCAAGCTAATGGACGTATAGTGCTATTTTACCTGAGCGGACCAATGATTTTTGGAGTTTCCAAAGCGATCGCTCGTGAACATTTAGCAATGGCAGATTCTGATGTCTTAATCGTAGATTTGAGCGATGTACCCATGTTGGGTATAACTGCTTCTTTAGCAATTGAAAATGCCATCAAGGATGCCAGTGAACAAGGTCGTGATGTGCTAATTGTGGGTGCTTCTGCCAAAGTCAAACGACGCTTAGATAAGTTTGAAATTTCTAGATTTGTACCAGAGCATTATATGTTTTTAACTCGTGTGGAAGCATTGAGACAAGGTGTCTCTTTAGTTGACTTTAAAGCCACTTCTGCTAATGTTTCTGGCGTTAGTGCCTACACTGAGTCCTATGAGTAATTAGTCAGTGCATCACTAGCTATGGCATTATAAACTGCGACCACACAAACGTAGACTCACAGAGACACAAAGGTATTAATCCCGCATTGGCGGGTTTTGCCTGTGTAGTGCTTTATTATCTTACCCAACATAAAATTCCCGTGTTAGAAGCATTTGTATTTGCCACAATATTCTGTGGATTTTTTGGCATCATCCTCAAAAAAAACCTGATGATGAAGATCATTTCTATGGATGTCATGAGTACAGGGGTAATTGCCTATTACGTCCTGATTGCGTCAAGAAATGGCTTGTTTACACCAATTTTTTCCAATAATAATAACAACAATGGCGCTTATGCCGATCCCGTTCCCCAAGCGGTGATCTTGACGGCAATTGTGATTGGATTTTCGATTCAGGCCTTAATGCTAGTCAGTGTTATGAAACTAGCACGAGATAATCCGACCTTAGAAACTAGCGAGATTGAAAAAAACAATACCCCATGACTACTATTACAATCGCCTGGGTTGCCCTGCCGTTTTTTCTGGGGTTTGTGATCTATCTACTCCCCAAAGTTGACCGCTATCTCTCATTATTTGTGGCTGTTGCCTCAGCCGGGTATGGGTTGCAGCTATTTTTTGCTCAATCGCCAATATCACTACAGTTAATAGATAGTTTTGGTGTCACATTATTCATTGATCAATTGAGCGGCTACTTTATATTGACCAATGCACTGGTGACAATGGCGGTGATCCTGTATTGTTGGCAAACCGATAAGACAGCTTTTTTTTACGCCCAGACCATCATTTTGCATGGCAGTGTCAATGCTGCATTCATCACCACAGATTTCATCAGTTTATATGTAGCATTAGAAGTAATTGGTATTGCCGCCTTCCTCTTGGTTGCCTATCCCCGAACAGACCGCTCAATTTGGGTGGGTTTGCGCTATCTCTTTGTTAGCAACGTGGCCATGCTTTTTTATCTAGTTGGTGCGGCGCTAGTCTATCAAGTAAATCATTCATTTGCTTTTGTTGGTTTACGCAACGCACCACCAGAGGCACTCGCCCTGATCTTTGTCGGACTTTTAAGCAAAGGGGGAATTTTTGTATCGGGATTATGGCTGCCGTTGACTCACTCCGAATCAGAAACGCCAGTTTCTGCTATGATGTCAGGAGTTGTAGTCAAAGCTGGTGTTTATCCATTAGTGCGGTGTGCGCTCCTGATGGAAGAACTTGACCCCATAGTGAGAATCTTCGGCATAGGAACAGCATTTTTGGGAGTATTCTATGCAGTCTTTGAAAAAGATACTAAGCGGATACTGGCTTTAAGCACGGTTTCGCAGTTGGGCTGGATTCTCATCACACCGGAAATGGGAGGCTTTTATGCACTAGCCCACGGATTAGCCAAATCGGCACTTTTCTTGATAGCAGGTGCTTTACCAAGCCGAAATATTCAAGAACTGCAACAGAAGCCGATGAATACACCAATTTGGATAGCCATGGTGATAGCCAGCCTTTCGATTTCCGGCTTTCCCTTACTAGTGGGATTTGGGGCAAAAATATTGGCTTTGAAAAATCTGGTATCCTGGCAAGCGATCGCCATGAATGTTGCGGCGGTGGGAACAGCAATTGTCTATGCCAAATTTATATTTCTGCCCCATCGGGGAAAAGAGGCGGTACGGATTGGTGTTTGGCTACCGATTATCCTCCTCCTCAGTGGACTAATTGTCGCCAGTAGTCTGTATTACGAAGTTTACACCCCTGCGAATATTACCAAAGCGATCGCTATCATCGGTGTTGGCTGGGCGGCTTATTGGCTGATTTTTAAACAATTTGTCATGAGACTCCCGCGGGTTCTAGAAGAATTTGACCATTTGATCGGTGTGATGAGTCTGATCTTAATTTTACTGTTCTGGAAGGGATTTGTATGGTTGGGCATTTAAATCTCATATTGCGATTGGTGATCTGGTTTCTGTTGACCGCAGATTTCAGCCTAGCCAATATTATCATTGGTGTCAGTATCGCCCTTTTATTACCAGGTCGTCAGAAAACTCCCGAAGCCTTAAAAGATTGGCTGCGGGTACTGGGTGAGATTATGGTAGCGATTCCACAGGCCTATGTTGAGGCATTTGAAATCATCATCCGCCCCCATAAACATGAGGATGTGACGATGGAACGAGTCAAATCTCAACGGACTCCGGGGCTAATATTCCTAGATATATTCCTAATTACCTTTACACCAAAAACCATCGTTTTGAAATATCACGAACATGGCTGGTATGAAGTACACCTGGTGAGAAGGAGGAAAAGGAGGTCAGTAACTCAGGACTAATGTTACAAGCCAAATACAAGCCTAGATAACAAAGTCAAAGCGAACATTACCTGAGCAATCTTTAGAGGCAGAAATATGGATCTGAATGTATTAATGATGATCATGATTTTAGCATTGCTCATACCTATTTATGAGGGTTGGAGAAATGATGATATTTGGAAAAAAATGCTGGCTTTTGGCAGTATTGCCACAAAAACATCAATCATGATTTTAGTTGTATCTATTGGCCGCGATGATTGGATGATCGGCATTGTCGGGGTAATTATCCTGAGTGTGGGAAATGCTGGATTAATGTTGTTAGCTCATTTACTCAAAAGACTGAATGAAATATGATTAATTTTCTGAGTTATGCCTGCATTGGCATCGGCATATTTTTCTGGTTTTGGGGAACTTCTCACCTGCTGGGTAAGCGATCTATATTGTTCAAACTCCATAGTCTTTCGGTGGCGGATACACTCGGCTCAATGAGTATCGTCTTCGGGCTACTTTTACAAATACCCAGCAAATGGCCGTTACTGATTCTGGCTATAATCTCCTTAGCCATCTGGAATACAGTGCTAGGGTATGTGCTGGCTTATTGTTCCACCAGCGAGGGTGG
Organism: Anabaena sp. UHCC 0204; assembly: GCF_009711975.1. Taxonomy (GTDB): domain Bacteria; phylum Cyanobacteriota; class Cyanobacteriia; order Cyanobacteriales; family Nostocaceae; genus Dolichospermum. The sequence continues at coordinate 15,405 of NZ_VIKW01000013.1, read as the reverse complement.
CTATGAATGATACCTATATCTATGTGATCATGGCCTTACTGCCTTTATCAGCCTGTAAGCTGTTATTTCAGGTTAATCCATACAATGCCCTCGTGATCCGTGGCATCTTGGGAGCGATCGCTGCCATGGTATATGCCATTTTAGGAGCAGCAGATGTGGCTTTAACTGAGGCATTGGTAGGTACTATGCTGGCAATTACACTTTATGCGGTGGCCGTGCGTTCATCCATGGTTATGCGGCTGGGCTTGCTCGAAAATGAGTTGACTGAAGCAAATAATGATCCTCTGTCTGGGAAATTAATAGATAACTTCCGGCAAATTTTAGGCAAACATTATATGCGTCTGGATTTAGTACCCTACACAAATACGGAAGAATTGCAGCGGGCGCTGATGGAAAAAGAAGTTCATACCATCTGTTTGCGGCCAGAAGCCACTAATCAAGATTTAGTCGGGAGTGAGAACGAAAACCCCACCTATCATACCCAAACCAGAATTCAACGCCTCTATGAAATTATGCAAGCTGAACTTTCATCATCATCAGCAACCATCCTTTCCTATGTCAGTACACCAAAATCATGAAAAAAATAGATATGAAATGGGTTTACATTGTTGCGGGCATAGTGCTGTTTATCCAATTTCTGATTTTGCCCAATTCAGCGCCAGAATCACTAGAGATGTCTATCGTCGAAACCGTTGTCCGAGAAACTGGCATTCCAAATGCAGTTTCTGGAATTATTTTCAGAAATCGGTTATATGACACTATCTTCGAGGTTGTGGTTTTTACGATCGCCATTATGGGCGCTAATTTTCTCCTGGCCAATGAAACTCCATCCCACAAAATACATAGTTTTACCGATCAACCATCTATTGTTCTAGCTCGTTTGGGAGCGACTATTTCCGCCCTGGTGAGTATAGAACTAGCTATTCGGGGGCATTTGAGTCCCGGTGGTGGTTTTGCTGCCGGGGTGGCTGGTGGCACAGCGATCGGTCTGGTGGCGATTACTTCATCACCGGAGTGGATACAAGGCATCTACAAACGCTGGTATGCTGCTACATGGGAGAAAATTTCGGTGCTTGTTTTCATTGTCTTGGCAGCTATAACTCTGGTGGGTATAGAGTTACCTCATGGAGAATTAGGCGCACTTTTGAGCGGGGGAATTATTCCGGTACTCAATATTTTGGTGGCTGTCAAAGTCGCATTAGGATCATGGGCGGTGATTTTAGTTTTTACTCGCTATCGGGGACTATTTTAACTATTACGCCGTAAGTCCCCCAATGAATTTGGTACTCCAAATCAGTGGCGGGATATAAGGCGGGAAAAGCCGAAATCGTTCTCAATCAATAAGAGGCATAGCCGAGTAAGGGCAAAGAACATTACTTCGACTATGCTCAGTAACCATTGAGGTTTTTCCAAATTATGTTATGTATTGTATCGTTATCAGAAATAATATATCATGCTAAAATAGCTGTATCAAGGAGGTGATTTGAGTGATATACAAGGCTATTCAAGTTCGTATATATCCATCAAAAGAACAGGAAACACAACTAGCGCAAACTTTTGGATGTGCTAGATGGTGGTGGAATTATGCTCTAAATAAGTCAATTGAGACTTACAAAGAGACGGGCAAAGGACTTAGCCGTGCTGCACTCAACGCATTTCTCCCCACGCTTAAAAAATCTGAGGATACTATTTGGTTGGCTGATTGTTATAGCCAAATTTTACAAGCTACAACACTAAATCTAACCACAGCGTACAAGAACTTTTTTGATAAACGTGCCGGTTTTCCTAAATTCAAATCTAAGCATGGTAAACAGTCTATCCAATATCCTCAAAACGTCAAGGTTGTAGATGGTAATATTAAACTTCCCGGCAATATTGGGATAGTCAAAGCCAAGATACATAGACCGGTTGAGGGGAAAATCAAGACTGTTACTATTAGTAAAACCCCATCAGGTAAATATCTTGCATCCATCCTTACTGAAGTAGATGGTGTTTCGACTCCGCTCAACACAAGCGAAAATCCCAATATTTCCGAGGGGAAAATCTACGGAATTGATTTAGGACTAAAACATTTTTCTGTTGTCACAGATGGCGAGAAAGTATCTTTTTACGATCATCCTAAACACCTTGCCAAGCATGAGAAAAACCTTAAACGCAAACAGAAAAAATTAGCACGTAAACAAAAAGGGAGTAAATCAAGAAATAGATATAGAAAAGTTGTTGCCAAGGTGTACGAGCGAGTTAGCAATTCGCGGCAAGATTTTCTACATAAACTTAGTTATAAGTTGGTCAGCGATAGCCAAGCTGTCATAGTAGAGAATCTTCATGTCAAAGGCATGGTTCGTAATCACAATTTGGCAAAATCAATATCTGATGCAGGATGGGGAACATTCACTAATTTTCTAGCCTATAAACTAGAACGCAAAGGTGGAAAATTGATTGAGATTGATAGATGGTTTCCCAGTTCCAAACTCTGTTCTAATTGTTTCTATCAGATTGGTGATATGCCATTGGATGTCCGGGAATGGACTTGTCCTCATTGTGGCACTCATCATAATCGTGATGGGAATGCAGCAATAAATATTAGAGCAGAGGGGATCAGAATGCTAAAGGCGGAAGGTTCAGCCGTCTCTGCTGTAGGAGGGGAGATAAGACCAAAACTTGGGCGAAAGTCTAAGTTGCGGCACTCCCCTGTAAGTACAGAAGCCGACACTGTACTTGGTACTCCAAGTCAGTGTGGGTAGTTCACATTGATTAAGATCAAAAGTATATCATTGACTTTTATCTTTCATGCCCTTATCTCGCGTAGTTACACTAATTGTTGGCCTGATCGTCATTTTGGCGTTAACTCTATGGCTAATTGATTCTCTCACCCGACTGTATTATCAGTTGTCCTATTCGCCTTTGTTAGGTAATTTACTATTATTACTGCTAATTTTATTGATTGGCGGTTTAATTGCTGCTTTTATTTACTATATATTGGTGCTGCGGAAGGGAGAGGAAAAATCCCGTCGTCAACGTCATAGAGTTACTTCCGCCCAAATCCCCGCGGCTAAATCTGATGCGGCTTCTTCTACTCTGCAAGCAGTTCGTCAACAAGTAGCCCAAATTCAAGATGAAGTCACACGCCAAGCTTTACTGAGTCGGACTAGGGAAATTGAGGCAAATTTAGCGAGAGGGGAAATTCAAGTTGTTGTCTTTGGTACAGGTAGCGCCGGCAAAACTTCTCTCGTCAATGCGATTATGGGGCGGATAGTGGGTGAAGTCAATGCACCAATGGGGACGACTCAGGTAGGAGAAACCTATTGTTTACGGTTGAAGGGTTTGGAACGGAAGATATTAATTACTGATACTCCAGGAATTTTAGAACCAGGGGTAGCGGGAACGGAACGGGAACAACTGGCCAGGGCTTTGGCAACAGAAGCTGATTTACTGTTATTTGTGGTAGATAATGATTTACGCCGTTCAGAATATGAACCACTGCGGAGTTTAGCAGAAATTGGCAAGCGATCGCTCTTGGTTCTCAATAAAACAGATTTATATACTGAAACTGATATAGACGTAATTTTAGCCAGATTGCGGGAACGAGTCCGGTCTTTTATTGCTACAAATGATGTCGTAGCGATCGCTGCTAATCCCCAAACTGCACAATTAGAAACTGGTGAACCTTTCCAGCCAGAATCAGATATTATCCCCTTACTGCGGCGTATGGCGGCTATCTTACGCGCCGAAGGTGAGGATCTCGTTGCTGATAATATTCTCTTACAATCTCTGCGGTTAGGAGAAGAAGCCCGGAAACTGATAGATTCTCAGCGTCGTCGTCAAGCAGATAAAATCGTCGAGCGTTATCAATGGATTGGGGCTGGTGTAGTTTCTGTGACACCATTACCGATGGTAGATTTACTCGCAACCGCCGCAGTTAATGCCCAAATGGTCGTAGAAATTGGTAGAGTCTACGGTTGTGATTTAAACATGGAACGGGGCAAGGAATTAGCCCTATCTTTAGGAAAAACAATTGCCGGTTTAGGTATCGTCAAAGGTGCAATTCAATTATTATCAACGGCTTTACAACTCAATGTTGCTACCTTTATTGTCGGGAGAGCAATTCAAGGGGTGACAGCCGCATATTTAACCCGCATTGCTGGGAAAAGCTTTATCGAGTATTTTCGTCATGATCAAGATTGGGGTGACGGGGGAATGACAGAAGTTGTTCAGCAACAGTTTCAGATTAATCGCCGAGATGAGTTTATCAAAGTTTTTGTCCAGGAAGCGATCGCTAAAGTCGTCAAACCACTAACTGATAGCTTTGCAGAAAAGGAAGACTCTCAGTAATAATACTTGGGTAATTATTGAATAATTAACATACTGAATTATTTTCTATAATTCCGGAAACTTGCAGCCGATGTCAGAAAAGATATATAAGGATTTCTGAGTAACTAGATCATGAACAACCAGATAATCGGCACAGTATTACAAGAGCGTTACCAAATTGTTCAACCCCTCAGTGCCGGGGTATTTGGACAAACCTATATAGCTGTAGATATACACCACCCAGAAAAACCGAGATATGTTGTCAAACAATTGAAGGTGAATAATTATCAATCCACTTCCTATTTTGACTACCTCAGACTACGGTTTTTGACGGAAACTGAAACTCTCAAACATTTAGGTCGTCACCCGCAAATTCCTGAATTAATTACCTGTTTTGAAGAAAATGAACGGTTTTATTTAGTCCAACAGTTTATTCCAGGTGAATCTTTAGCAGCAGAATTACCTAACAATCCCCAAAGTCCAGGTAAATGGAGTCAGGCTGATGTAATCAAATTTCTAGAAGATGCTTTATATATTCTGGAATTTGTTCATTCTCAAGGCTTTATTCATTGCGATATTAAACCAGAAAACTTAATTAGAAGGGCTATTGATGCCAAATTAGTTTTAATTGATTTTGGCTCAATTCAACCTATAGATTTTAGTATTGAAACAGAATTATCCATAGATCAAATTCCGGTGACATCATTGGGTTATATTCCCCCAGAACAATTTATTGGGCAAACTCAGCCTAATAGTGATTTGTATTCTTTGGGCATAATTGCTATTCAAGCTATTACAGGATTATCACCTCTGCAATTAGAAATTGATGCCGAAACTAATGAAATTATCTGGTGTGATGATGATACGCCAGTCAATGATTATTTAGTCGCTTTTCTCAGTCAGATGATCCGTTATCAATACCAAGAACGTTTTCAATCTGCCAATGAAGCATTATGGATACTCAAGCATATAGAATGGGAAAATCAGCCCAGTGAAACACCCCTTGCTGATTCTCAATTATTTTATAGAAATATAGATGATAATTTAATTTCTAAAACCACAACTAAACAATCCCAACCTTTACTAGCAGGACTAAAATTAGGTTTATTAATTAATTCTGTTCTCATTGGATTAGGTGTATATTCTTTATTTAATAATTCTCAAGCTTATTCAGCTACAGAAACCTTATATAAAGCTATAGAAGAATATCAATCGGGTGATTTACAAACAGCGATTGATTTAGCTCAGTCTATCCCCATTCATAGTAATATTTATCCAGAAGCTCAAGCCTCAATTGAAGAATGGCAAAAGCAATGGCAAAAAGATGCAGAGCATTTTATTTTAGCTGAAAAAGCTTTGAAGGAAAGGCGGTGGACTGATGTATTATATCATGCTCCGAAAGTTCCTCTTAATTCATATTGGCAATCAAAAATTCAGCCATTGGTTCAACAAGCTCAAGCCAATATTGAATCACAAACACAAGCTTTATTAGCTAAAGCTTATGAAAAAGCCGAAGAAAGAGATTTTTCAACAGCTTTATATTACCTCCGGCAAATTCCTGAAGAAAGTTCTGCTGGTGCTATAGTTAAACAGAAATTATCTGAATATAATCAAAAGCGCCAAGTTAGATCAGGTTACTATTTATATTTAGCCTATAACAAAGCATCTATTGGTGACTTTTTTGGTGCAATTAAACTCCTGAAAAAAGTTCCTGAAGATACGGCTGTATATGAACAAGCACAAATGAAATTACAAGAATATTCTCAAAAGTTACGTTTACGTCATCAACAACAAGAAGCAGCTATTCTCAAAATAGTGACTATTTCTAAAAGAAACAACACACCTCATCATAAAAATACTATTCAACCTCAATTATCTCTTCAATCAGAAGATTATTTACAAGAAGTAAATATTCGTAATTAGGGCTAGTACCGCAGTGCGGAATTAAAAATTAGAAAAGCAGATTACACAAGCTGTTTTCAAATTTTTAATGGTTAGTTGATTTACGCCGTTGTGTACTAGAAGTTACAGAATCATAATTCATGATGTGTTTTCAGTATTATTACGCAATCATTGTTTTAGCTCTGATGAAACTTCAGTAAAATAACTATGGCTTATTTTGCCTGAACTCAGGAAAATCATTACAGATATAAAAATAATATTTTCAACTTCATTATTTGTACACAGAGATTAATACAAAGGAATTAATATGACAGTTAATGAGTCCTCTGCCCGTTCTGATAGTATTGATCTATTATACCTATACCACCAAAACCCCTCTATTCGACTGCGGAATAAACTCGTAGAATTGCATAAAGGATTAGTACGAAAAATAGCCTATAAATTTAGTCATAGATGCTATGAGCCTTATGAAGATTTAGAACAAATTGGTTACTTGGGCTTAATTAGAGCAATTGAGCGTTTTGATCCTCATCAGGGATATGCCCTTAGTTCCTTTGCTGTACCCTATATTCGCGGTGAAATCCTGCATTTTTTGCGCGATCGCTCTACTTTATTAAAAATTCCCCGCCGTTGTCAAGAACTTTACAACCAAGGACAGAAAATCCGTAAAGAATTAACTATCTCTTTAAATCGTCCTCCTCAAGAAATTGAAATTGCTAACAAGCTGCATATATCTATAGAAGAATGGCAAGAAATTAAGTTAGCAGCCCAAAATCGAATGCCTTTGAGTTTAGATAACACAACATCTAATTATACCGATTGTTCAGTCACGTGGGCTGATTTACTTCCCTGTCCCCATACCACCGCACTTCAGCAGCAACAGGAAGAACAGCAACAACTAGAAGGGGCTATGAGTATGCTTGATGATAAACCCCGAATTGCAGTGGAATTAGTTTTTGTTGAACAACTAACTCGCAAAGATGCTGCCAAAAAAATTGGGGCTACACCAATGACGGTTACACGATATCTGCAACAAGGTCTGCAACAGTTAATTACTTACTTGCAACCAACTACTGTTGCAACTGGAATCTTAAATATCCTCTAAGTAGGTGGGCGTTAAAAATTGTCGGGATTCCTATATTTGCATATTTTTATTCCCAAACATTATATAATTTTATCATAACCCATAAAAATCCTCATTCAGAATTTCCTCTATCCTAAAAGGACAAATTATAGACTTACCCAAATCAACTAACTCCTCAATTAAATGCTCAATATCCAAGGATGCAAATTCACGATTTTGTAATTGTTTAATTGTTTGTTCAATCCATAATTGTAAATCGCTATCATATAGTCTATTAGACATATTTTTGGTGTACTCTTATTAATCAGCCCTACTTCTAATGTAACTTAACTACCAGAAGATTATTTAATCATGGTGAGCGATCGTCTATAGCGGTTATCGCCCTTGTTGCAATACAATTTAGGGCGCAGACCCTGCGCCCCTACAGAATTTGCGTTTGGCTGACTGTATCTCACAAAGAGTGCATACCGTTATAATCAACCTCATCCATCTTGAAACCTGAAGTTTTTGTAAGCTCTAACTGTTCTCCCACAGCCTTAAAACCCCTCTCGTTACTAAGGGGAGGGGTAATTCAATCAACTACAGGTTTCATTTTGAACGTGGTTTAGTGGAAGAATTGTTTGTGATCTGCACTTTATTACCATAAATTAACTTATTTGTCAATAGTACATTTTTATTCCGGTCAACTTCCATAATTTCTTGGCTAATTTCTATCTAAAATTTCTCTCGGAAATTGCTGCTAATTTATGAAGTTTTGTATTATTTTTAGGGATTGATTTCTGAAACGACTATAGATAAAGGGTTTTGAAGATCATCTTGTCAGACAGATTTAAAATTGACAATATAAACCCAATTATGAAAATCTCCAAAATTATAGCAAATCGCCGAAAGTATTGCAAGCTCGTTACTAAATAAAAATAATTTTCAATTAATTATTAAGAAAATCTAAACTTAAATTTTGATGCGTTATAAATATTAAAAGTATTATTATATTTTGATAATTTTTAGTTATGAAATATTTTTAATATAGCTTTAGCAGAATTTGATACCTATATCCGATTTAAAGCAATGACTGTAACAGGAAACCCAGAAGCAGGGTTAAGAATACTAGATAAACTTGATAATTTCACAGAATAGCGCGATCGCCCTACCCTTAATATCAGAACAAAACAGCTAAAATAGTACCAAATCAGAAAAATGGCAAAATCTGGATATGACCACAGCTACACCCGTAAAAACTGAATACGAAGCGATTATTGGCTTAGAAACCCATTGTCAACTCAGTACCAACACCAAAATTTTCTCTAACAGTTCCACAGCCTTTGGTGCTGACCCCAATACTAACATTGACCCAGTGTGTATGGGTTTACCAGGAGTTTTACCTGTACTTAACGCCAAAGTTCTCGAATACGCTGTTAAAACTGGTTTGGCGCTAAATTGTCAAATCGCTCGGTATAGTAAATTTGACCGCAAACAATATTTTTATCCTGATTTACCCAAAAATTACCAAATTTCTCAATATGATTTACCCATAGCCGAACATGGTTGGATAGAAATTGAACTGGTAGATGATGCGGGAAACCCCAGCCGTAAACGCATTGGGATTACTCGTTTACACATGGAAGAGGACGCAGGAAAACTCGTCCATGCAGGTAGTGAAAGACTTTCTGGTTCTACCTATTCCCTCGTAGATTATAACCGCGCGGGTATCCCCTTGGTAGAAATTGTTTCTGAGCCTGATTTACGAACAGGACAAGAAGCTGCTGAATATGCTCAAGAACTGCGGCGGATTGTCCGCTATCTTGGTGTCAGTGATGGCAATATGCAAGAAGGTTCTCTGCGTTGTGATGTGAATATTTCTGTGCGTCCGGTGGGACGTGAGCAATTTGGCACTAAGGTAGAAATTAAGAATATGAACTCCTTCAGTGCGATTCAAAAAGCGATTGATTATGAAATTGAGCGCCAAATTGCTGCGATTGAATCAGGAGAAAAGATTATTCAAGAAACCCGGCTTTGGGAAGAAGGTTCACAACGTACCAGTAGTATGCGAGTGAAAGAAGGTTCTAGTGATTATCGTTATTTCCCTGAACCCGATTTAGCACCGATTGAAGTCACACAACTAGAATTAGATTCATGGTTGAGTGAGTTACCCGAATTACCAGCCCGTAAACGTCATCATTATGAAAATGAGTTGGGACTTTCAGCTTATGATGCGCGGGTCCTAACTGAGGATAAACCAGTTGCGGACTATTTTGAAAGTGCCATAGCTAAAGGTGCAAATCCTAAATCTGCGGCTAACTGGATTACTCAAGACATCGCTGGTTACTTAAATAAACAAAAACTCACCATTTCTGAAATTAAGCTGACTGCTACTAACTTAGCAGAGGTGATTACCCGCATTGAAAATGGGAAAATCAGTAACGCCCAAGCTAAGGAAAAACTCACAGATTTATTAAATGGAGTTTCTCCTGAAGAAGCTTTTGCTGGTCAAGAACTCATTTCAGATCGTACCATTCTTGAACCAATTATTGATGAGATCATGGCGGCTAATCCTCAACAAGTCGAAAAATACCGCAAAGGTAACACCAACCTCAAAGGCTTTTTCGTGGGACAAGTGCTGAAGAAAACCGATAAACGCGCAGAACCCAAACTCACTAATCAATTGATAGAAGAGAAACTCAATGCAGCAGTGTAGGGTGACACCCCTCATCCCCAAAATGGTATAATGTGGTAATAAGACGCAACTTGATTATCGGGAGAGCTAGTTTACATTGGCTCTCTTTCTTTTTTATACTGCATTTTTTATCTCACTCAGAGGCACAAAGAGCAAAAAATTCTAAGGTTGATAGAGATCCGATTCACAGAGTTTTTCTTCACCTTTACAGCCTTTAGATATTTGTCCACTAGGATTTAAATCGTATACTTTATTGTCTTTAAAAAGTAATCCAAATCCATCTTTCAATATGAGTGGATTGGAAAATTTTCCTTCATATAAAACTGATGTATTCATTGTTCCATGAATTTTTACTATAGCTATTCCATCATTTTTAATAGTAATTGATTGACCAGTTCCACTTCCACCCATAAAGTTAAAAAACCTAGTTCCTACAAATGGTAATATTGCTTGTATCCATCCATGAGCAGAACAAACTGCTGGTTGATTACGAGGTGCAAGAGTAGATAAACACCAATGATTTTTTCCATCAAATACAACACCATTTGTAATGTACTTCAAATCAGAAATAGATTTCCAAGGTTTTTCTTCAAGTTCATCATAATATCTGTATTGTTGTCCTTTAACTTCTAAACCTTGATCTGTGCCTCCCAAGGCATAAAAACCGACTACAATTTTATTGACTGAATTTTGTTGGGTAATATGCGGATTTTTCTCAATCCACCAATTCCTAATAAACTGATTTTTATTTCCATATCCCTGGCTTTTGGTAACTACAACTAAGAGTTTTCCTTTACCATTAATAAACTCAAATCTGCAAAGTCCTTCTCCCGTTCCAGCACAATCTTTAATTTCTGGATATCCCAATTGAAATAGCTCCCTAACGTTATAAGCACTCAGATTAGGCAATTCTCCTTGTAAGTGCGGCTGCCAACCTTGTTCAATCAGGAGTTGTCGTGCTTCTGCATATAGCATATTTTTTTGTAGAGACAGTTCTTCAGTAGTATTGGCAGAAATAGCTTTACTAACAGTATTAATAGTTGGTTGCTGCTGACTATATGCAAAGCTTGGACATTCAAGAGTAATTAGTCCAGCTAAACTAGCAAAAATACTGACTGTGACGACGGAAAAAGGAGATCCGCAGTTTTTCCAATACATTTTATATGTTATACAGAATGGTTAAGGACAACTAAGTAACTTTTAAAAATTATATATTTTAGCTGTTGACAAATCAAAACTTTTTAATTTATTTACACAAAATTAAAATAAGGGGTGTAACCCCTCGGTGCTAGAATGATATAGTGTGCTAAGTAGATGCACCCTGATGATTTTAGAGAGCTATCCAAGTGGCTCTCTTTTATTTATTTGAGGTTTAATTTTCGTTAGCAAAAAAAGATTGTCATCAACAGATAAACTCACAATAGAGATAAATACTGGACGCTGATAGAAAACTAGCAGCGGAAAGTAATTGAGCAACAGACACGATATATATAATTGTGAGCAAATTATGGCAGACTGGCAAATAATTACGGGTGGTGTCACAGCCGCACGGGGGTATAAAGCAGCGGGAATTACAGCCGGACTAAAAGCTTCGGGATTACCAGATTTAGCATTAATAGTATCAGATGTAGAGGCGATCGCCGCTGGTGTATTTACAACTAGCCAAGTCAAAGCAGCTTGTGTGGATTACTGTCGTCAAGTGTTACAAGGAAAACATAGTGCTAGAGCCATTCTCTGTAATGCGGGACAAGCTAACGCCGCAACAGGTGAGCAAGGGATTAAGGATGCTCAAGAAAGTGCAGACTTATTAGGAAAAGAATTAGGTATTAATCCAGAATCCATTTTATTAGCCTCTACTGGCGTAATTGGTCAACGGATTAAAATGGATATTTTGCGGGGTGGTATCCCCAAGGTGGTTGCAGCCCTTTCGGAAACTGGTTCAGACACAGCCGCAGGAGCAATTATTACTACAGATTTAGTCACAAAATCCATCGCCTTAGAAACAACTATACATGATCGCCCGGTGCGAATTGGTGGTATTGCTAAAGGTTCAGGGATGATTCACCCCAACATGGCGACAATGTTAGCCTTTGTCACCTGTGATGCTGTGGTATCCTCTACGCTTTGGCAACAAATGTTAACGAGAGCAGCGGATAGAAGCTTTAATTCTATCACAGTTGATGGTGACACAAGTACCAATGATTGTTTAATCGCTTTAGCAAACGGTCAATCTCGCACCCCCGCAATTACAGAAATGGGTGCAGAAGCCGAGAAACTAGAAGCTATGTTAACAGAAGTATGTCAGCATTTAGCGAAAGCGATCGCTCGTGATGGTGAAGGTGCAACTTGTTTAATAGAAGTACAAGTCAGTGGCGCTCATGATGAATTATCAGCCCGACAAATTGCCAAAACCATTGCTGGCTCATCTTTAGTCAAAGCTGCCATTTTCGGTCATGATCCTAATTGGGGACGGATTGCGGCTGCTGCTGGACGGGCTGGAGTTCGTTTTGAACAAGAAAACCTCTCTGTTAAATTAGGGGATTTCTTACTATTTGAAAATGGTCAACCTTTACCTTTTGATAAAGCCGCAGCTAGTGCATATTTAAAAGCAGCGGCTAATGGTAAATATATGCAATCAGACACAGTGTTAATTTCCGTCGGTGTCGGTAACGGTCATGGTACAGGTCAGGCTTGGGGTTGTGACTTGAGTTATGATTATGTGAAGATTAACGCTGAGTATACAACTTAGGAAAACGGGCGTTGCTGCTTTACTCTTAGTCGCAACGCCAAAAAATAGCTGTTAAAATTCTGGGCGTTGCTGATTAAATATATGAATATGTCTCACGCAAAGGCGCAAAGGCGCAAAGGTTAAATTTCCCAATTTCATCTTTCAATATAGGTAAAATCGTATTTTGAATATTGGAATTAAGACAACAGTTATTATAGAAATTACGGCGTTGCTGAATTGAGGCAGGACTTACGCAAAACAGAACGGAAGTAGGGGTAATTCATGAATTACCCCTACGCAAGAATCAGGTTTTGAGTTCAATCTTACGTAAGTCCTATGAGGTATGAAATTCCTAAATTGAACGTTTAAAACTCTTACCTTTGCGCCTTTGCGTGAAACTAAAATTCATACCCTTAATCAGCAATGCCGAAATTACAAATAATCAAAGGTGTATTTTATGCGGTTACGTTCACTTCAATTGATTTTTATTGCTGGTTTTATGAGCTTACTTTCCTGGGTATGGACTCCCACTGCTTTAGCTTTAACACAGATTAAATTATTTGATATTTCCTACCACGATTGTCCATCAGAACTAGTTAACGGTACAGTGGGTAGCAGTGGTTCAAATTCTGCTGCTTGCTTTATAGTCACAGGTAAAGCAGAAAATAGTACATATAAAACCGTCTATGATGCAGATATTTTTGGCCGGATATATGATGCTAACGGTGACTCAACCTTACAAAATCGCACCCGTCTGGGTTCAATAGCAGAAGTTCCCCCAGGAGTTAGTGATTTTGAATTTAGAATTACTGTACCTAGCAATCAGCCTTTACCATTACAACTTAAACAGTTTAAAGCTGCTGGATTTAGCGGTAAAGTCAGAAGATAATATAACGGTTCTTATATCATCCAAGTGTGTTTTTTAATTATGAAATTTGTAGGGGCGCAGGGTCTGCGCCCTTAATTGTATTGTTACAAAAATTCTAAAATCCCTGTACCAAAGTAGCGCGAGCTAAAGTATCCAGAACAGTACCAACTATATTTAAGGCCACAAATGCCAGAATAGGGGAGAAATCCATCCCACCCAAAGGAGGAATGATGGAGCGAAACAGATTTAGGTAGGGATCACTAATTTGGCTTAAAGCAGCGAATGGTTGACTAGACCAGTCAATCGTGGGAAACCAAGTCAAGAGAACCCGAATAATTAGCAAATAGCTATAAAGGGAAACAAAAGTGGCCAGGGTTGTAATTAGTAAATTCATGGATGGGTAACTTTCCTGTTAAGTGTCAAACATAGATTCATGATTGATTTTAATATAACTGCGGATTTAGGAATCTTGATCAAGACAACGCTTAAGATTGCTCATTTATTTCCTGTGACGAGTTGGGATTGACATTTCCCAACTGCTTCCGCACATCATCAATTGTGGCATTGAGTTGGGCAATTTTATCTTCAAGCGATCGCCTTGTTGCTTCTATTTCCACATTTTCATGAGCAGATGCTCGCATTTGCCGTTTTCTAGCTGCTCTGATCTGGCTATCATTTTCACCATCAGTTAAGCCTTCCTCGTCTTCGGCTATCAATCTAGCATCCAAGCGCGAAGTAATTACCGCACCTAAAACACCACCGACTACACCCCCAATCAATGTTCCCAGTAGAAACCCACTACTAAAACCATCTTGCTGACTCATATTTTTACTACCTTCTCGAACATAAGCAACTTTGATCACACTTGGGCTATTTTTTGTCCTTAGCTGTATACCAGCTTAAGTCCCAAAGATGCGATCGCCTGCATCTCCCAATCCCGGTACAATATATCCCTGATCATTAACCATTTCGTCAATAGTAGCGGTGTAAACAGTCAAAGATGGATAGGCAGCAGCTAATTTTTGTAAAGCCGGCGGTGCAGCAACTACAGAAACAATTCGCGCCAAAGCAGGATCAACACCTCTTTGAGTCAATTCTGCCATTGCTGCCATTATAGAACCTCCAGTGGCCAACATCGGCTCGGTAATTAACACCCGTGTTTGAGGATCAAATTTTTCTGGTAATTTATTCAAATAACAATCAGGTTTTAGAGTTTCTTCGTTTCGCACCAACCCAAAATGGTAAATTGATGCTAAAGGCAGTAAACCTTGCGCTCCCTCTAATAAGCCTAAACCAGCCCGCAAAATTGGCACAACAGCCACGGGTATTTGGGGGTCAATAAAAGTTGCTGGACAGGCAGCTAAGGGACTCTGGACAGTTGTTTCTTGCGTCGGCAACCACTCTCTCACCGCTTCATAAGTTAGCCACCTGCCTAACTCAGTGATAGCAGAACGAAATAATACTGATGGTGTAGCTACATCACGGGCAACTCCCAACCAGTGCTGAATTAGAGGATGGGGTGGAACATAAACACGCAGTTGTTGCGTCATAACCAAAAATAAGCGGTTTTGTTAATTGTCTTTTCACTGAAACATCATCATACTCCTTCCCTGCTACGACTGACAGCCAATCATAAATTATTGATAAAATCTGTCAATAATAGTTGACAACTATTCTCAATCAAGGTTATATTATTATCAAGTGTTCTCCTCTCTTTAAAGGATCGGCAGACGGGATTAGTCAGCAGCAGCAGGCTTGTCCCTCTTTTTTTGTGCGAGAAAATAAGCGATAATCAGATTCATACACCAAAATACTTTCAATCCTCTTAAGTCAATACC
>NZ_VIKW01000012.1:137523-138627 GCF_009711975.1 Anabaena sp. UHCC 0204 | reverse complement strand
CTCGTGTCGTTTTCCTCTCAGCACTAAAGTGACTGAGTTTCCCACTTACCGCAAGGTCTTATGACTATTTACGTTGGAAATCTCTCCTACCAAGCGAGCGAAGCAGACTTAAAAGCCGTGTTTGCTGATTATGGCGAGGTAAAAAGAGTTGTTTTACCTACCGACCGTGAAACAGGCAGACTACGTGGCTTTGCTTTTGTTGATATGGTTGTAGACGAACAAGAAGATAAAGCTATTACTGAATTAGACGGTGCAGAATGGATGGGTCGTCAACTGAAAGTTAATAAAGCAAAACCACGAGAAGATAATCGCCGAGAAGATAATCGCCGGGGTAGTTGGGGGTAACGAATCTAGGTGGATGATGGGTAATTAGTGATTTCGCACGATTCCCCATGCACTGAAGCTTTGAGAACCTTGCTTTCCAGTTGGGAACTTCCTGACTAAAAAATTCATCTCATCGCTCACTCTGCGGGTGAGCGAGAGGTTTCTTTTGCTTTTAGCTAAAAAATTGACATTCTCATCTCAAATATGTTATAGAATAGTGACAGATTACAAAATAGTTTTTAGCATCAAACAATTATAAAAAAATAGTTAAGAGTGCTATTGTCTATCGTAGTAATCATTCTGGAGTTAGAGCCAGGGATCACAATAGAATTTCAAGTGATTCAAAAAAATTTGTAAGCTTGGCTCATGGGAAAATCAAATGATGATTGGTTCGATTGTGAGCGATCGCCATTATGCTAAGTTTCAGGGAGCATTCGACGGGTAAAAACAGCTAAAGTCACAAGAAACTTGCTGATTATAGATATTGCCAGAGACTTGTTTTAATGATAGGGTAGGTTGAGCTTCTGTTTTTAGAGAAAAAACCCCCAGTGGATGTTAGCCAGCTAGGGGAGTTAGTTATCAGGGTGCATCTACCAATTAAATGTTCTCAGGTGCTGTACTAGTCTCCGGATAAATTTGTTTTTAGCACGTTTGTTTTAAATTCAGGATTCAACTACACAGCGGTTTATAATAAAACGGTTGAAAATGAAAAAACCCCCAGTGGATGTTAGCCAGCTAGGGGAGTTAGTTATCAGGGTGCATCTACCAATTAAATGTTCT
>NZ_VIKW01000012.1:123508-137145 GCF_009711975.1 Anabaena sp. UHCC 0204 | reverse complement strand
CGTTGTACTAACCATAAACAGAAAAAACCCCCAGTGGTGTTAGCCAACTAGGGGAGTTGAGTTATCAGGGTGCATCTACCAAATTTAATGTTCATTATTTCTAATTTATGCTCCGGACAAAGTTACCCAAATATTGCTGTTTGTCACATACCGAAAAAATTCCTGTGGCTGGTAGCTGGGTAGGGGAGTTAGTTATGGGGATTTTATCTACTTCATCGCTGATCTAAAAATGCTTTCAAACGTTCTTGTCAATCAGGAACGTTTTTTATTGATCATAAATTGAGTAAATAGATCCACAGAACTTGGCGATTTTTGTGAAAAGAAAACCCCTAGTAGGTTTTAACCATCTAGGGGAATTGAAGATCAAGGTGCATCTACCAATAAAGTGTTCTTGAAGGGGATCAACCAATCCGGATAAAGTGGTTGAGGCCAAACAATGACAGGACTTACGCACGAATCATGGAATATCTAACCACTCCAGGTACAGAGGACACACAAGAAAGAGGTTTTGAGGATATTTTGCGTAAGTTCTCAATGATAAGTAATGATATTTGTCTATAAATTCACCAAAGTTTTACAATACTAAGTCCCCCCATCTGAAACATTAGAAAGGTAAAAAACATCTAAGGTATTAACAAGACTAAGTGGTGAAGATTTCAGTCCCCAAAGTAATCCTGCTAAGTAGTTGAACAAAAATAAATTCATTAATAGAGACTCCGAACAGGGAAAGGAGAAGAGAACAACAATGTGTGTAGTTAATTCTGTCCAAATACTTATCACGGTGAGAACAGTTAATGTTTAAAGCATATAATCACAATAGATAGATATTTTAATGTGGCTTGTAACCTGTTGAATGTACGAAAGGAATTTTTACAGTTGGCTGATCCGAAAGTTACGCTTGTGGAGAAAAAGTAGTCGTCTAGCTTGGTGGAAGTGGGAAATAAGTTTTATGGAGCAAAAGTTGTGACCCAGGAATTTCACCTTTCCGCAACCCCGGTAGGGCAGAATGATTATCTGGTGCGGACGGAACAAGTTGCGCCGGGAGTACCGTTAGCAGAGGAACTGGTACATTGGCCAGTGAGTGAATGGTTAGCGGCGGCGGGACATTTGATGGATGACCCTTTGCAGTTAGTTTTGCAGGGGGATATGGTATCCAAGAACTCTGTTAATTTGGTGGCTTTGGGGCAGGAATTGTATAATGCGTTGTTTCAAGGGACGCTGAGGGATAGTTGGATTACCGCCCAAGGGATTGCCCAAAATCACCAACAGGTGTTGCGGCTGAGATTGGGACTGAAGGATACTAGGTTGGCGCGGTTGCCATGGGAAGTGATGCACGCAGGCGATCGCCCTTTAGCCACGGGTCCTTATATCACCTTTGCCCGTTATCAAAGTGGTTTAGCCCCAGCATCACGCATACCCACTCATCATCTTCCTACTTCACCCGACGAACGGGGGGTGAAAGTGCTAATGGTGATTTCTGCACCTACTGACTTAGTGCGGCTGGATTTGCTCAAACAAGAAGCTATCAACCTCAAAGCAGAACTACATCGCCAAGCTGCCCGTGTAGTTGATGGTAATCATCATTTCCCAGAGATTGAACTGACTGTTTTGGACGGTCCAGGGAGAGAAGAACTGACTCAAGCTTTAGAACAGGGACATTATCATATTCTTCACTATTCCGGTCATAGTAACTTAGGTACGAATGGTGGGCAAATTTATCTTGTCAGTAAAAAAACTGGGTTAACAGAGATTCTCAGCGGAGACGATTTAGCTGGGTTACTGGTAAACAATAATATTCAAATGGCAGTATTTAACTCCTGTTTAGGGGCATATCGGGCTAGATCCGAGGCTGCGGAAGATTCAGGAGAACGGAACTTAACAGAAAGCTTGGTAAAAAGGGGCATTAAAAGTATATTGGCGATGTCAGAACGTATACCTGATGAGGTGGCGCTGACATTGACTCAATTGTTTTACCGAAATTTGAGTCAGGGCTATCCTTTGGATTTATGTGTAAGTCGAGTCCGTCAGGGTTTAATTTCTGCTTATGGTTCTCAACAGATGTACTGGGCTTTACCAATTTTGTATCTTCAGCGAGAATTTGATGGTTGTTTGACACCGCAAATTAATTTATCTGGCTACTCGGAGTTACTGAACGAATATCAGCCACCAAAGCGGAGTAATAATAACTATTCTACTGTCGCCAATCATCCAGAAATGCCTTTAGTTATTGATGATATCCTCAACCCTAATTTGGAAGAGGAGACACAAGAGGTAGACTGGTTAGGGGAAGATACTTGGGGTGATTTAGTAGATGAAATTGAATATGATGACCCTAGTTATAATGAGGATTCGGCTTTAGTTTCTGATTTGTTTCGTCAATTCGGTAAGCCAGAAGCTACGACTCAAGAACCAAGCATGAAAGCAGAACTGATCCAAAAGGAGAATCTTCACCATCTGTCAGAAATGCAGGTTTCCGAGACGAAGGGAAATTTAGGTTGGGCAAATGTCCCCGCCCCTATGACATCAACCTCCGCGAAACTGGAAAAGCGTCAGGCAAATCCTCAGTTATCACCATCACCTTTACTGCCCAGAGATAATCGCACTCAGCGCCCAAAATGGAGATTTTGGTATAGTATTTTAGGTATGAGTGCGATCGCTCTCAGTGTTGGTATGGGTTGGTTGTGGCATCAACAGCGATCGCCACAGTTACCAGATGTCCCACCAATTCCTGGACAAAATTCCCAAAATAATCAGTATCCGAGCATTAATTTAGCTACGTCAGCTACGGGAATTGTCACGGCTACAGCTACGGCACAGTTGAGTCAGGGCAATTTAAAAGCTGGTTTGGATGCTATTAATGAATTAATGAATCGCGGTGCTTTGCCGGCGGCGGAAACGGCTTTAAATTTGATTCCGGAACAGGATGCTGAAAATCCATCTGTGAACTTTTTCCGGGGGCGATTAGCTTGGCAGTCAGTACAAACGAAAAATAATAAATATAGTATTGATGATGCTCGCCGTTATTGGTCTAGGGCTGTACAGAAGCAACCAGATTCTCTTGTGTATAATAATGCTTTGGGATTTGCTTATTATGCGGAGAATAATCTCAATTATGCTAATGATGCTTGGTTTAAGTCCTTGAGTTTAGCATTAAATATCCAGCCAGATCAGAATTCTCGCCCGATAAAATATCCGCAGATAGCTGGACAACCGGAGGCATTGACAGCTTATGCTGGGTTAGCTTTAGGTTTATATCAATCTGCCAAAAATCAACCCGCTGATAAACGTCAGCAATATTTACAGGAAGCGATTAAACTCAGACAAATGGTAATTCAAAATGCGCCGGCAGATTTTACCATTGATAACTTATCGCAAAATTGGTTGTGGACAGAACAGGCGATCGCTGATTGGCGATCGCTTTTGCAAGAAAATAGTCCATAATTGGAGACGATGAAAAAACAGTGGAATCCAATACATCAAGCTGAAATTAAATAACTATGGCTATATTTACAGCGTGAGACAACGAATCTGCTTAGATATATAAACAACGCTATTAGAAGTCAGGAATCAAAAAAATGAGAAAAGTAGAAGCCATTATCCGTCCATTTAAACTGGATGAAGTAAAAATTGCCTTAGTTAACGCCGGTATCGTCGGTATGACAGTTTCCGAAGTTCGAGGTTTCGGGCGGCAAAAAGGGCAAACTGAACGCTATCGGGGTTCAGAATATACCGTGGAGTTTCTCCAAAAACTCAAGGTGGAAATCGTTGTTGAAGATGGCTTAGTTGATATGGTTGTAGATAAAATTATCGCCGCAGCCCGCACTGGTGAAATCGGTGATGGTAAAATTTTTATCTCCCCTGTTGAACAAGTTGTCAGGATTCGGACAGGAGAAAAGAACACAGAAGCCGTCTAAATACTAAGTATTGGGTCTGGAATATCCAAAAAATGGGCGTTGTTGAGTCTGTGAAAATGAACACAGAAAATCAGCAGCGCCTTTGATTGAGTGTTGAAGCAAGTTAAGATTTATGCGTTCCAGCCATTTTGAGGTAATTTAAAAACGTCGGCATCAAACTTTAAGCCTTAAAAGTTAACACTGGACTCAACCTCGCTACAATACCTACCATTTCCGCCTCAACTTGCACATTAATGACAGACTGAATCGGTTTATAAGCTGCGGGTGCTTCTTCAATCCGTCGTTCTTCCCGTAAAGTTATACAGTCAACCCCTGTTAATCCCAATTCCGCTTCAGTTTCGGTTGCACCTCTGCGGTTCAGGTCAAAACGCGATCGCATTCTTCCCGCCCCATGTGATGCAGAATGAGAATATGCTGGATTACCTTTGCCAACCATTAAGTAAGAAAAATCACCCATCGAACCAGGGATAATTACAGGTTGTCCTTGATATGCAGGACAAGCGCCTTTACGGGTTATCCATCTACCAATTTGAGAATTTGCATTTTGCGGTAAGGTAATATTGTGCGGTAAATCGTAAACCAAAGGTGCTTCCACATCTCCGTAAACTTCCCGCAACCGCAGACGTAACAATTCTGCTAACAACAGACGATTAATAAAAGCGTAGTTTGCAGCAGTCGCTTCTGCTTCTAAGTAACTAGCAACCAGTTCTAGGTGAGAATAACTAGAAAGGGGAAAAATTTGTGCTTCTGGGTATTTTAAACCCTTTGGCCAAGCAGCTTTGGCTTGATCTCGCCACATTCCGCCAATGTACTTACCCACATTCCGAGAACCGGAGTGAATCATAAAAGCTAATTGTCCCTCACGCACTCCCCAAGCATAAGCTAAGGAACGGTTTTCAACCTGATCAACTCGTTGCACTTCGACAAAATGATTACCACCACCAATGGTTGCTAGTCCACCATCTCGCACCACTCCAGTATTGGGTATCAATTCCTCTGGTGCAAGTTTCCAGTTACCAGCCATTGAACCACTCAGGAAAATGCGATCGCTTTCTTGGGCAATTTGTAACAAATCTGACTTAATAAAACTACCTGTAGGCGAATCTAATATCACATCTAGCCAACCAGTAACCCCATATTGAAATAGAGATTGCATGGTTTTAGCAGTCATTGTCACATCTCGCGTCCCAAAAAAGTAATCTCCTTTCATCAGTTCGACAAATTTGTCGCGCTTTGATAAAAATTGATCAATAGTCAAATCGGCTACGTGTAGGCGCATTCCACAGTTAATGTCAGAACCGACAGCAGCAGGAATGACTTGACCTTCTGTTTCCACAATTGAACCAATTGCTACACCAGCATCACCCGGATGAAAATCTGGTGTAGCACAAGCACGACATACACAACCGCCAGAGGGGTGGCGAATATTGGCTAAATTCGCTAACTGTTTGAGTGCTTTTGCTTCTACAGGAAAACCTTCTGGTAGTAATACTTCGGCTACTGGGGTATCCGGTGAGTTAACTAGACGCACAGAATAAGTGCTATTTTGATAAGTTACGTCTAAACCCTGCTTTTCTAAAGCACGCATGAGACGTTGTATATTTTTTGGCTGCATGAAAACTCCATGAGAGTCTTAAACTAAACTCTTGGTTTTGAAGTGATAAACGAGACATGGTTTCAGCAGCCGCGTCTCTAGTATTTTTGTGGTTGTTTGCCCGAAGTTATGGCGAAAACAACAATATCACTATTATACATGATTGCCCAAAAAAATCCAATGGACAGTTGGTAAAAATTAAATATCCATTTTTCTTAATCCTTATAGAGACGTGCCATTAAACCTCTCTACCTTTTAATTTCTTTAATTTTTAATTCCTTTAATTTATATTCTTAATTCCCCAGCTTTATTGTATTTTTGCAAAATTCCCATAACAACCGCTGGTATTTCTAAATGGGGGAGAATTCCTGTATCGGGTATTTCATGAAAACCTTTAATCACACCAGGATTTAAACTTGCTAACCGTCGTCCTAAATCAATATTGGTAAATTGTGCTTTTTCCCCCCATAACATGATAGTGGGAACTTGAAGTTGTTGAATATATAAACTCAAATCAAAATAAAGATTTCCTCGTAAAAATGCCAAAGCCGCAAACTTAGCTTGATGTTGTTGTGCAGAACTTAGATAAGCATTTACCATTTCTTGAGTCAATCTTTCTGGGTTAGCAAAAAGAAAACTTTGTAAAAAATTCCTGACTGCAATTTCGTTTTCTGCACCTAAAGCATAAATTAAATTATCTACTAGAGGTGTAGTAATTAAAGAAAGTGGTAATCTCCTCCCTGCACCTTCTCCAAAATCATTAAAACCAGAAGGACAAACTAAAAACAACACTTTGAATAAATCGGGATAAGTCACCGCGAGACGAATAGTAAAAGCCGCAGTTAAAGAAGATGCTATTACCGTTACAGGTTGATGACAAGTTTGAGTAATAAACTCAATAATCGTCGTTAAATAATCTTGAATTTGATAATCTCGCACCGGGTGAGCAGATTTTCCCCAACCAATTAAATCTGGGGCTAAAATTCGATATTGTGAAGCATAAGCTGGGTAAATTTTCGACCATTCATAAGCAGAAGCACCACCACCAAAATTATGCAGAAATAATAATGGTGGTAAATCTTTATCTTTTGCATTTTCCCAAGGTGCGCTAACTTGGGTATAGTAAACCATTGCACCTAAAGATGTATGAATGAATTTACTACCAAAACCAGGAGGTTGAAATCTTAGCATAATTAATTAAAAGTTGCTGAAAAGTTTTTTTAGTAGGGGCGCAGGGCCTGCGCCCATTCAGGAGTCACTACCAGCAAGTCCTGATTATGAAAGTGAATCTTTGGTAATTTGGACAAGTTGATTTATATTATCAGCATTAATATTATAAGCAGAGCCGAACCCAATTACAAAACGACCGCTATGAGGTTTAAGTTGCAAAATCCGAAAATCAGGTAAACTGCGTAAAGTGGTAATCAATTCTCCAAACCGAATTTGAAATTTATCAACAATTTGCTGCCATTTTTCAGTATCTCTTTCTATCAAACTAGCAGTACAATCAAAATTTAATCGCCGACGAGCAAAAATTTGTTTAGTTTTAACTTCGTCGTCAATAAATAAAACACTTACATAAGGACTAGCATAAATATTTTGGGTGTGAGTAGCTAGTCCACTAACATAGATGTAGATGTTTTTATCATCATCCATTACAAAAGGCGCATAACTAGCATTAGGAATTCCCTCTTTACTCACGGTACTAATAATAATGCTAGTAAATCCTTGGGGAAAGTTCTCGTATTCAGTTTGGGCTTTTTCAAATTGAGTCATCATGATATTATTCATTTTAACTAACCGCAGAGGCGCAGAGGAAGAGATATTTAACTTTTATTCGGGACTGTTAGATTATACCCAGGATTGGATCTTTTTCACCATGTACTCACAAAATTGATACAATGAGACTAGAGTGATTAAATAGTAACTATGAATAATAACAATAGTTCTCGATGGGATTTATGCAGGTTTATCAAAACTCTAACTTATTTTGAAGTATTTCCGGTTCTTAACTGGATACAAAAAATATTTCAAGGTAGTCCTAAAGATGAACAAAATATATCAAAAGAAGGAAGAAATATGCCTGTGATTCTAGTAGCTGGTGCGACTGGTGGAGTCGGTAAACGAGTTGTCAAAAAATTGGTAGCACAGGGGTATAATGTCCGCTGTTTAGTTCGAGATATTGAGAAAGCGCGGCCAATTTTGGGTGATGATATTGATTTGGTAGTTGGAGATATTACGAAACCAGAAACTTTGACAAATTTAGTTATGGCTAATATTCAAGCCGTAATTTGTTGTACCTCCGTGCGTGTCCAACCTGTGGAAGGAGATACACCAGATAGAGCAAAATATAATCAAGGTGTGAAATTTTATCAACCGGAAATTGTCGGAGATACACCAGAAAATGTTGAATATAAAGGTGTGAAAAATTTAGTAGAAACAGCAGCAAAATATCTAGTTTCTGTGGGTGAAAAACCCATATTTGATTTTACTAAACCATCAGATGAAATCAAAAATATCTGGGGTGCTTTAGATGATGTAGTCATGGGTGGTGTCAGCGCCAGTAGTTTCCAAATTAAGGAAAATACAGCAGTATTTACAGGAAATGTTTCTACTGCTAATTCTGGGGGTTTTGCTTCTGTCAGAACTAAGAATTTTTCACCTTTACTTGATTTATCAGGTTGTCAAGGTGTGAAGTTACGGGTTAAAGGTGATGGACAACGTTATAAAATATTTTTACGCACAGAATCAACTTGGGACGGAGTTGGTCATAGCTATTCTTTTGATACTGTTGCTAATACTTGGCTAGATATTCAGATTCCTTTTGCAGATTTAGTTCCCGTATTTCGTGCCAAAATTGTTAAAGATTGTCCACCAATGGATGTTAGTAAAGTTTGTTCTTTGCAACTAATGTTGAGTAAGTTTGAATATGATGGTGCTTTAAATCCTCACTTTTCTCCAGGTATTTTTTCCCTGGAAGTTGAATCAATTAAAGCTTATGGTGGGGAAACTTTACCTCAATTTGTTTTAATTAGTTCTGCTGGTGTAACTCGTCCAGGAAGACCAGGAATTAATTTAGAGGAAGAACCACCAGCGGTGAGATTAAATGACCAATTGGGAGGGATTTTAACTTGGAAGTTGCGAGGGGAAGAAAGTGTAAAAGCTAGTGGAATTCCTTATACAATTATTAGACCTTGTGCTTTGACAGAAACAGCAGGAGGAAAAGCATTAATCTTTGAACAAGGTGATAATATTAAAGGAAAAATTAGCCGTGATGATGTGGCAGAAATTTGTGTCCAAGCAATCAAAGAACCAAAAGCTAGTAATCTAACTTTTGAAGTGAAAGAAAGTGAAGAAAATGCTCATAATCCAGATTGGAAAAAACTATTTTCTTCTTTACAACCTGATCAATGAAAATTGATTAATTAGCTGATTTGTTGGGTTTCCTTTGTCAACCCAACCTACAATTTTTGCTTAATTAATAATATGATGTTCAGAAGATTTCTATTAATGGGGGTATTGGTAATTATTGTTTGGAGTGGTATTTTGTTAAATACGGCTTCACCACAACAGGTTGATTTTCGTGTTAATAATTTAGAAGCTGATGTTAGGACTCTAAATTTACGCTTACAGCAGCTTGAATTAATGGTTAGAAAAAATAATCAATTACCATCTGCAAATAGCCTTCCCGGTTCTCCTAATTTGAGACAGAAGTTAACACAACCACAACAGGAAAAAATGTTTGATAACTTAGCAACTTTAGTAGTTGAATTAAATCAAAAAGTTAACAAACTAACGATGCGAGTTAATCAACTTGAAAAACTTAATGTTAAGTAGAGATATTTAAAGATGAATCAATCTGTTACTTATGAAGGTGGTTGTCATTGTGGTAAAGTTAGATTTCAGGTCATAGTTGATAACCACAAAGTAGATGATTGCAATTGTTCAATTTGTGCTAAAAAAGGATTTTTGCATTTAATTGTCCCCCAAAAACAGTTTACTTTGCTACAGGGTGAGGATGTATTAAAAACTTACAGATTTAATACAGGAGTAGCACAACATAAATTCTGTGGTATTTGTGGTATTCATTCCTTTTATATTCCCCGTAGTCACCCTGATTGTATTGATGTCAATGTGCGGTGTTTAGATGGGAATGTAATTGGTGATTTTGAAATTGTACCTTTTGATGGTGCAAATTGGGAAGAAAATATTCATAAGCTAAAGAGAGGTTAAATGTTTTATTTTTTTAATAATTGAAAATTTTAGCCTCTAACCTGTTATATTTTAATCACGTCCATTCACTTGTCAAAAATGTTGTAATTCCCAAATGACAACCATGATGGAAACTCAAGCACCGCAACCAGAACAAGCAAATTCTACTTCTCCACAAGATATCTTATCTTTTTCAGATGGAGACAATGGCAATTTACCAAAGCTACCTCCTGCTAAGGAAACTGAATCCCAATGGCAAAAAATTAGTAGCCAAATTGTTGATTTCTTTAATAAACTGCCAGATTATTTAGGCAGTATTTTGAACAACAATAAGCAAGGTTTAATCACCTTACTTTTAATTTTATCAGCTTTAGTCACAGTTAAAGTAGCGATCGCATTACTAGACGCTGTGAATGATATACCGTTACTACAACCAATTTTTGAGTTGATCGGCCTATTTTACTCTATTTGGTTTACTGCCCGTTATCTCCTTAAATATGAGACTCGGCAAGAATTATCTCAGAAATTTAGCTCTTTCAAACAAAAATCATTAGGTTAAATATTTTCTGAGAAATAATTACTAATAAAATGTAGATAGGACAATCATCTATCTACATTTTCTTTTGAATTTAAAAATATAATCTACATCTATAGATAGATGTTTTTGATCAAAGTATTTTTGGAAGTTCCTCCTGAAGATAGTATCTTTATCTGCCAAAAAATTCTAATCTAGAGTTTGGAATGCTGAAAAAGCCAAAAGGACTAATTGTATGAATGAGCAAAATGAAAAAATTACTTCAGATTCTTATGATCGGGGAATAATTCCAGCCGAAACAGCAGCACGAATCAAACGTGAAGGAGAACATTATAAACACCGTCCTACAGAAGAAAATCTTTCCAGTGCGTCTACTGATAACCAAACTCATATTGACAGTATTCGCACAACAGATGGTTACACAATTGATCAAGAGGGTTTGTTGAATAATTATCCAGTTGAACCAGAAATGTATTATGAAGTCCCTGGTGATGCACGGGAAGCAGCAGAAAAAGAGAAAGCAGAACGGATACAGGAATTACGAGAAGTCAATGAAGATAAAACCGGTTTGCTAACAGAGAATTTTGATAAAAGAGGTAAAGGACCAGGAATAATTTAAGAGAATTGAGTTCAAAAAGCATTGGCCTCACCATATAATAGAGTTACATCTTTTGCAAGAGATCCGCTATCAAAAAGGTAAAACGCACCTATATCTCTGAAATTAACGAAAAATCAAGATTCTTACTGACGTGGGGAATTCTGCTGTATCTAGCAGGTGACAGGGTGGACAGTCTTGATATCAGTATTTAACCAGATCCAATATGAATTGTCCCTACGCCTTTTCTGTCAGATGTTTGAAGATTTGGCTTTTTTTGTATATTTATTCATTTTTATTTATTTCTAAGATTATTAAATGAGTGTAAACAAAATATACCTAACTTCTCCAATAAATCGAGTATTTAAGGTTATGATTTATGCCTTTGTGCTGACGGGAGATACACAAATCTAGCAGCGACAAGACGAATTATTGTACTTAGACAATATTTTCTGGAGATTGTTTGGTAAACAATAAGGTAAAATCTAGCCAGGATAATTTACTGATGCTGATATCCTAATCTGAGGTTTAATTAATTGTAGTCATCCTATCTTTGAGTTACAAACAGACTCATGAGGGCAGACAACAGATAATATAAGACGTTCATAAATGATTTAGGGTGCTATATGATCGAATGGATTATACCGTTTGTATTTATTCTGGCTGGATTACTTGCTGGATTAGTTGGCGAAAAAGTGATTTTCAGAAAACTGAAAACATTTGTGACTAAAAAACAAATTCCTGGCAGTGAAATTATATTTCAATCATTGCACAGGATGACATTTATCTGGTTTGTAATTGCCGGATTTTTTTGGGCTATTCTTAGTTCTCCCCTCAAACCAGATATCGCTAATGTTCTGCAAAAAATTCTGACTATAATTCTGCTATATTCAGTGACATTAGTCCTAGCTAGATTAGCAGATGGTTTTGTGACTTTATTAGTTCGCAGAACAGAAGGAGTTTCTACATCACTACTATCTAATCTTGCTAAAATTGCAGTTTTAATGTTAGGGACATTAATCCTTTTGCAAACTGTAGGTATTGAAATTACACCTATAATTACGACATTAGGAGTTGGAGGTTTAGCAGTAGGTTTAGCACTACAAGATACATTAGCAAATTTATTTTCTGGTTTTTATTTGGTTATGTCTAAGCAAGTGAGAACTGGAGATTATGTAAAGTTAGATGATGGCAATCAGGGTTACGTTGCAGATATCACATGGCGGAATACAACGATTAGAGAAATTTCTAATAATGTGATAATTGTCCCTAATTCTAAGTTAGCGTCGGCGATTTTTACTAATTACCATCTACCTGAGAAAGAAATTACTTTAACAATGAATATTGGTGTTAGTTACAAGAGTGATTTGGATTTAGTAGAAAGAGTTACTATCGAAGTTGCCAAAGAAGTTATGCAAGAAATTGCACCGGAATTAATTAAAAATGAACCTTATCTTAGGTTTCATACTTTCAATGATTTTAGTATAGATTATACACTTTATATGCGGGTTAGTGAATTTTTCGATCAGCGGATTGGTAAACACTTATTTGTGAAGAAATTGCACAAACGTTATCAGCTAGAGGGTATTGAAATTCCCTTTCCGATCAGAGATATTTATGTGCATGAAGGTTAATTTCACGATCCTGGCTCAGAACTTATTGAGCTAATTAGGTTAAATTGTAAATAAATGTAAAGCAATTTGCCAATAAAATCTTCACAGAATCAGCCTGATCCAATCCAGTGCGTCACTTGCTGCGGTAGTCTAGATAAATGTTAATTTATCGCCTGGTTTGACAAATAGTTTTATGACTTCAGTTTCTAGTCCTGCACGCACTACTATTCGTATTGGTTCACGTAAAAGCCAACTAGCCTTAGTTCAAACATACTGGGTGCAAGCGCAACTCCAGAAAAGCTTTCCTGACATTACTTTTGAAGTCCATACCATGTCTACCCAAGGGGACAAAATCCTGGATGTAGCATTGGCTAAAATTGGTGATAAAGGACTATTTACCAAGGAACTGGAATTGGGCATGATCAATAAAGATATTGATTTTGCTGTGCATTCCCTCAAGGATCTGCCAACTAACTTACCAGCAGGGTTGACACTAGCAGCAATTACAGAACGGGAAAACCCCGCAGACGCGGTGGTACTGCATGAAAAGCATAAAGGTAAACAAATCGAGACTTTACCCGCTGGTGCGGTAATTGGGACTTCTTCCCTGCGACGACTGGCACAGTTACGTCATAAGTTCCCTCATTTTACATTTAAGGATGTCCGGGGAAACTTAATCACACGCATGGCAAAATTGGATGCAGGTGAGTATGATGCTTTAATTTTAGCGGTAGCTGGGTTAGAAAGATTGGAAATGAGCGATCGCATCCATCAAATTTTGACCCCGGAAGTCTCCCTCCATGCCGTTGGACAAGGCGCTTTGGGGATAGAATGCCGGGCTGATGATACTCAAGTAATTTCCTTGCTGAAAGCCATTGAACACCCGCAAACACGCGATCGCTGTTTAGCAGAAAGATCATTTTTACGAGTTTTAGAAGGCGGTTGTCAAGTTCCCATTGGTGTAAATACAGAAATCAATGGTGATCAATTAACACTAAAAGGTCTTGTGGCCAGCGTTGATGGTCAACAAATAGTTAAAGATACCGTCAGCGGTGCGGCTGCTGATGCTGAAAAGTTAGGCGCAGAACTAGCCAGTATTCTCAGATCACAAGGCGCTACAGAAATCTTAGAAAAAATCTTTACCGAGATTCAAAGAGGATCATAAGTTAATTGA
>NZ_VIKW01000012.1:0-123319 GCF_009711975.1 Anabaena sp. UHCC 0204 | reverse complement strand
GAACAACGAACAACGGACAACGAACAACTGACAACTGACAACTGACAATTGACAACTGACAACTGACAATTGACAACTGACAATTGACAACTAACCACTGACAAAAATATGAGAATTTTATTTGTAGCGGCGGAAGCTGCTCCCATTGCCAAAGTTGGCGGAATGGGCGATGTTGTAGGTGCATTACCCAAAGTCTTGAGAGCAATGGGTCATGATGTCCGGATTTTTATGCCTTACTATGGCTTTGTTCCCGACAAAATGACAGTTCCTAAAGAACCCATTTGGAAGGGATCTGCCATGTTCCAGGAGTTTGCAGTTTACGAAGGTGTACTCCCTGGTACTGATGTTCCTTTGTATTTATTTGGACATCCAACCTTTCTACCTCGGCGGGTTTATGGTGGAGAAGATGAAGATTGGAGATTTACCTTATTTTCCAATGGTGCAGCGGAATTTTGCTGGAATTACTGGAAACCGGAAATTGTCCATTGTCATGATTGGCACACAGGAATGTTACCTGTATGGTTGAATCAATCCCCAGATATTACCACTGTATTCACCATTCATAACCTTGCTTATCAAGGACCTTGGCGTTGGTATTTGGAGAAAATTACTTGGTGTCCCTGGTATATGCAAGGACACAATACCATGGCAGCCGCAGTCCAGTTTGCCAATAAAGTAAATACAGTTTCTCCCACCTATGCAGATCAAATTAAAACACCTGCCTATGGTGAACAAATAGAAGGTTTATTATCTTTTATTAGTGGCAAATTATCAGGGATAATTAACGGCATAGATACCGATGTTTATGATCCAGCTAATGATAAATACATCAACCAAACCTTTACAATAGATACCCTAGATAAACGCAAAGCTAATAAAATAGCCTTGCAAGAAGAAGTAGGTTTAGAAGTTAATTCTAATGCCTTTCTCATCGGCATGGTGACAAGGCTAGTAGAACAAAAAGGGATGGATTTAGTATTACAAATCCTTGACCGCTTCATGGCTTATACAGATGCTCAATTTGTGCTTTTGGGAACAGGCGATCGCTATTATGAAACCCAAATGTGGCAACTCGCATCCCGCTATCCCGGACGCATGGCTACCTATCTCCTGTATAATGATGCCCTTTCTCGTCGTATTTACGCTGGTACAGATGCTTTCTTAATGCCCAGCCGTTTTGAACCCTGCGGAATCAGCCAAATGATGGCTTTACGTTACGGTTCTGTTCCCATTGTCCGTCGAACAGGGGGATTAGTTGATACCGTCAGCCACTTTGATCCAGTCAATGAAGCGGGTACAGGTTATTGCTTTGACCGTTATGAACCCCTAGACCTCTTCACCTGCATGATTCGTGCTTGGGAAGGTTTCCGTTTCAAACCTCAATGGCAAGAATTACAAAAACGGGGAATGAGTGAAAACTTCAGTTGGTATGAATCTGCGAAACAGTACGATAAACTTTACCGTTCTATCTATGGTTTACCAGATATAGAACCAGAAACAGAAGCAACACCAGAATTAGTTTAAGGTGTTGTAGGAAGTTGGAAATTTAAACAATATTGATGGGGTGTTTATCTAGAATGCCCCTTTTTAATACACGATAGTATAAAATTTAAAAAAGATGGATTGGTTAGAGCGCGTCGCAGAAATTCGCAAAATTTGTAACGTGCCAGCACCAGCCCGAAATGTTGCTATTGCTAGAGTATGGGTAGATGAGACGTTTTTGGAGCTATTTGCTTTTAGTGGTAAACTGTTGCGAGAAGGAGCGGTTGGTTTACCCAATCAACCGATGTTTCAAGCCTTTGATATTGGTGGACACCGAAGAGACTTAGACTCAGAGTACAAAATATTAGAAGCGATCGCTGAAAAATATACAAATAATAGAGAAGTAAAGGGTAAAATTGAATTATTTACAGAGAGAGAGCCATGTGATTCGTGTGAGTATGTCATGAAGCAGTTTAGGCAAACTTTCCCGAACATTCAGCTAAATGTACATCACGGAAACATCGGATAAAGGAGTCGGTAGAAATGTCAATTTGCAATTTACCCGCACCACTTAATCTTATTTTTAATGACAATCATCTTTCCCCATGTTCAGATTTGGAAATAATTCAACTTGAACGACAACAAGGTATTAATTTGCCCAGCACTTACAAAGACTTTCTGAAGATAATGGGGCATGGGGCAGGTAAGTTTTTACGTGGTTCAGATTGCTTTTATCAGCATTTGCAACAAATTCAAGAATGGGCTAAACAACTTTTAGTAGAAAATGATTTTCCTCAAGCTTTACCAGAGGATGCTTTTATATTTTTCATGCACCAGGGATATCAGTTCAGCTTTTTCAGACTTTCAGAAGGTGATAACCCACCAACTTACTCATATTGTGAAGGACAAGAAGAGCCTTATTTTGTCAAAAGTCATGATCAGTTTAGTGACTTTCTATCTGTGGAAATCAATCTTTATTTAAAGTCTTTGATGCTTCTAGCGAGTTAGATATTTGTCACATTGAATTGAAAATTAGTTTTCTCTCTACTTGTTAGTTTTGGGAAATATTGGGTTTCCTAGAGTCAAACCAACCTACTCGCTAGGATGTTTTAAAAATGTTTTTTGTCAGAATCAGGATATCCAGGATTTGAGGATTTACAGGATAGGAATTTTTATGATTAAAGATGTAAAGATTGATAATCAATCTAATTATGAGATAGATTGGAAATATCTGGAA
Source organism: Anabaena sp. UHCC 0204 (assembly GCF_009711975.1). Taxonomy (GTDB): domain Bacteria; phylum Cyanobacteriota; class Cyanobacteriia; order Cyanobacteriales; family Nostocaceae; genus Dolichospermum. The sequence goes on along the minus strand of NZ_VIKW01000012.1, from coordinate 120,600 downwards.
GCATCCCAAAAGGTGCAGCTAGATAAACAAAATTATGGTGCTGATTATATTCATCTTTATGTTAATGATATAGAAGGTGATTGGCTAGAAAATTGGGATTGGGAAGATAAGATGATTTAAACGATTATATTGAGGCTTTTTATCATCATTGTCAGCAGGAAAATTATCAATTTGCTTTTAATACTTTAAAAGCTGGTAATGATTTGTTGAACAAGCTAGAGAATCATGAAAAATGTTTAGAACTTTATAGTTATCTAGTTGAAAGGTTAGATTTACAAAATACAAAACAATCAGAAACCAATAATCAAAAAATTTTGACCCAAGCTAAACAACATTATTACAACATTGACAGCAAAAAGCAATAAATTTGTAGTTATTTGGTTGTAATTAAAGTGTTATGCTGAGTAAATGTATTACTTCCTCCTGAAGTTTAGCTTCAAAAAACTGGCGACTAGACTTACTTTTACATTTTTTCAGTGTTTTTTCTTTCAACTGGCGAACTCGCTCACGACTAATACTCAATTGATCACCCAAGCTTTGTAAAGTTTCTTTTGGTTTGCCATCTAAACTATAATATCTACTGATGATTTTGTAAGCACGCTCACCATCCTGAAATGTTAAAATCTTTTGTTGTAAATGCTGTATGCAAATTTGAACAATTTGAGAAAGATGGTGCTTCCGAAGGTATTCAACCTGTTGATTATTAAAACCAATATTGATAAGTAAGTAACTTAGACGAGTTTCATTACCGTAAATTTCTGTTAGCACATTATTTAAACCAATGACAATCTCTTTGATATTTATGTTATTTGTATCACTTGTAGAAATGTCCAACTTATTCTCTCCTCATAGTTACTCTAGTAATTATAGGTAGTAAAGATTACATCTGTCTATCAATAGCGTATTAGTTCAACAAACTAAGCGAATTCAACTTTCAATTTTCATAGTTAAGACTCTAAAGGAACGGAAGCTAATACTCAGAAATTTGTAATCCGCACAACTGACATAGCATTTAAAATGCTCAACTCCATGTAAAATAAATATTCCGGTCTGTATTTCCTCAATATCATGGGCAGCACTTTTGGTCATCTTTTCCGAATTACGACATTTGGCGAATCTCACGGCGGCGGTGTGGGAGTTATAATTGATGGTTGTCCCCCACAACTGGAAATTTCTGCTGAAGAAATTCAATTTGAGCTAGACAGAAGACGGCCAGGACAAAGTAAAATTACCACTCCTCGCAAAGAAGCAGACACCTGTGAGATTTTATCTGGGGTGTTTGAGGGGAAAACTCTGGGAACACCGATCGCTATCTTAGTCAGAAATAAAAATACTCGTCCTCAAGATTATGATGAGATGGCGCAAAAATACCGTCCTTCTCACGCAGATGCTACCTATGATGCTAAGTATGGATTCAGAAATTGGCAAGGTGGCGGTAGGTCGTCAGCGCGTGAGACAATAGGTAGGGTTGCTGCTGGTGCGATCGCTAAAAAGATTCTTCGTCAAGTTGCAAATGTAGAAGTTATCGCTTATGTCAAGCGCATCAAAGATTTAGAAGGTGTTGTTGATACTAATACTGTCACTTTAGAAGACGTAGAAAGCAATATTGTCCGTTGTCCAGATGGCGCAATTGCTAACACTATGATTTCATTAATTGAACAAACCGGTCGAGATGGTAATTCCATTGGTGGTGTAGTTGAATGTGTGGTGCGGAATGTTCCCAAGGGTTTAGGAGAACCAGTTTTTGATAAATTAGAAGCAGATTTAGCAAAAGCAGTAATGTCATTACCCGCAAGTAAAGGTTTTGAAATCGGTTCTGGTTTTGATGGAACTTTGCTAACAGGTTTTGAACATAACGACGAATTTTACATAGATGAAAATGGGGAAATTCGCACAGTAACCAACCGTTCTGGAGGAATTCAAGGGGGAATTTCCAACGGTGAGAATATTATTATCCGAGTTGCTTTCAAACCAACCGCCACTATTAGAAAAGAACAAAAAACCGTAACTAAGGAAGGTGAAGAAACCCTTTTAGCCGGAAAAGGTAGACATGATCCTTGTGTTTTACCCCGCGCTGTACCGATGGTTGATGCAATGGTAGCTTTGGTTTTATGTGATCACTTGTTACGTCATTATGGACAATGTAAGGTGTTGTAGAAAGTTGGAATTTTAGGCAATTTTGATGAATCAACAAAGTATTGATTTAACAATTTATCTAATTTTTGATAATGGTATAAATCTAGCCATATCAGCAGTCCAAAAACTTAAAAATCAGGAGATTATTCTATGCCTGAATTGATCAGTGAAAGGCAGCTATCGAGAATTGTTTTGAAGGGCTTTAAGTCCATTGCAAAATGCGACGTTGAGCTTTCTCAACTCAACATACTCATTGGCTGCAATGGTGCTGGTAAATCTAATTTTATCGGCTTTTTTCGGATGATTGAGCAGATGCTTGAAAATAAACTGCAAGTTTTTGTCAGTCGTCAAGGTGGACCCGATGCAATTTTGCATTTTGGTCGGAAAATAACTGAACAATTAGAAGTTGAACTCTACTTTGGAAGAAACGGTTACTTTGCAACCTTTGAACCAACTCAGGATAACCGTTTGATGTTCTCCAAAGAATCTTTTTGGTGGAACATGAGTGGAGAGAAGAGAATCAGTAGTGGTCATTTTGAAACTAAAGCTCCAGAAGGGACTAAAACTGCAATTGATGACTATGTATTACCTGCTATGAAGCAATGGCGAGTTTATCATTTCCATGATACCAGCGACAGTGCTTATGTGAAGCAACCACATGGCATTAATGATAATGCTTACCTGCGTGCTGACGGGCGAAATCTTGCAGCTTTTTTGTATTTATTGAAAGAAAAATATTCTGAATCTTATCAACAAATCGTTAAAACAGTTCGACTTGTAGCTCCTTTTTTTGGTGATTTCTATCTACGACCTTCTCCACAAAATAATGATGTCATAGAACTAGAATGGTTTGAGCAAGGTCAGGATATTCCCTTTAAAGCTCATCATTTTTCTGATGGAACGTTGCGGTTTATCTGTTTAGCAACGGTTTTTTTGCAACCTAATTTATTTCAACCTGCAACAATTTTAGTGGATGAACCTGAGTTAGGTCTTCACCCTTATGCAATTACTGTTCTGGCATCGTTAATGCGTGCGGCTGCACAAAAAAAACAAGTTATTGTTTCTACTCAATCGGTGGAATTGCTAAATGAATTTGACGCGAAGGATGTGATTGTTGTAGATCGAGATGATGGTAAATCATTACTGAGAAGATTGAAAGAGGAAGATTTACATGAGTGGTTGGAAGATTACAGTTTAGGAGAACTTTGGAAAAAGAATATTCTTGGAGGAAGACCTTCACGATGATTCGAGTAAACGTTTTTGTGGAAGGACAGACGGAAGAAACTTTTGTTAGAGAATTACTCTACGCGCATTTTCAGCGACAAAATATTTACCTCAATCCAATTCTTGTAAGAACTAGTTCAACAGGTAAAGGTGGTGTGGATTGCAATGGATATTGGTTTGGATGTAATTCGTCAGCAGTGCCAACATTTTGATAAATGGTTAACAATTCTTGAGAATATTATGTTGTAGGGATTTTAAATTTCACCAAATTTTCAGCAGAAAATATACTATTCATATAAGTTTCCCATTTTATTTATGAGATGTAGAATTGAGAATAACATTTTATTTATTCACCAGGAAGACGTACCAGAATTTAAAAAAGGTGGTTCTGTCGTCAGAAATTCTTATTTTTGGGCATTACGTTCCATTGCTGGACGTGCTAAACGTTATAGTGATTGGGAATATGAATCAGAAGTTTGGATTGCACTAGAAAGAATGCTTTTATCTTTTACTGAATCAGGATATTTAGGTTATCGAGAAACAATGCTAGAGTTTCCCCTATCTCAAGGTGAAATTCCCAGCGTGTTGCGGAATGTAGCCACTTGGGAATAACTCTCTCTTTAATTTTTAATTCTTTTTTATACCTATTTTAGCTTTTAGAGCATCAAATACTTACTACATAAATTCCTCAAATTCCATTTTTCGCAATCATTCGTAAAATTTGTATTAATTATTGATCACTGTTAACAGTTTTGTTTTCTTTATGACTTACCAGAAAATTGTGTCATCTTCTATACTAAGAGAGTTTCCATAACCTTCGAGAGACTAAATGGTATTAATTCCTCTTATACCTAACAATAGGTTTTATACCCTGAAAATGAAGATAATCAATTAAATACATAGAAATTCTCAAAATACTGGGTAGAACTTTTGGGAATATAATCACAGAAATTTGAATTTACTGGTATTTTAGAAACCGGGGGATAAAATTTACCTAACGTTAAAACAATTACATACCTCAAACCTTATCTATTTATCCCGTGTAAAAAAACATTGACAACTCAAGATAAAATTTTTTTGTGGAAATGTAACACAAAGCTTTGTACCGATGAGTCGTATAATATTTTTTAAACTCGAAGCATCAGTGAACACTTGTTATTGACATCTATCATTCTTCACATTCTTACCAATTACTCAGCTAAATGATGAACGCTCTAAGTCAACTGATTGCAATAATTCGTGAAATACGCAGTTTTTTCCTCTTCTGGCTTGGACAATCTCTTTCCGAAATTGGAAATCGTCTGACCGGATTTGGTTTAAGCATATGGGTGTATCAAAATACACACGCCGTAACTCAACTGAGTTTAGTGATATTTTTTACCACTCTACCTGGTGTATTAATTACACCTATAGTTGGAGCATTAGTAGATAGATGGAATCGTCAAGTAATCATTATTATCAGTGATTTAGTCGCAGCGTTAATTACACTTACACTTGCATTACTTTTATTGACAAATCATTTAGAGGTTTGGCACACTTATATCTCTGCATTCTTGACATCACTATGTGGTTCTTTTCAAATGATTGCTAAATCTGCTGCTGTCACCATGATGGTAAAAAGTGATCAAATAGGAAGAGCTAATGGTTTAATTCAGTTAAGCACAGCCGTAGGACAGCTAACAGCACCAATTTTAGCCGGCGTACTGATAGCGGCTGTACAACTTCAAGGATTGCTATTAATTGATTTCTCAACCTATATCATTGCTTTAGTAACATTACTCTTTATTAAAATTCCTCAGCCTGAAGCTATTAACAATTCTGGCAAAGGAATAACTGTGATCATTGATGAAATTATCTATGGGTGGAAAAATATTTCATCCCGGATTTTTTTTGTAATTCTCCTCATATTTATGACCATTCATTTCTTTGTGAGTGGGATGACTACGGTTTTAATTGATCCATTAATATTATCATTTTCTTCTACCACCACCTTTGGTACAGTTATGTCAATTGCGGGCTGTGGTATGGTGGCTGGAAGTTTGGTAATGAGCTTTTGGGGAGGAGGAAAAACATCAATATATACACTATTTATATTTTCGGCATTAAATGGCATAGGATTAATAATTGCTGGAGCAAAACCCTTTATTCCTACGATCACATTAGGTCTTTGTATATCCTTTTTTACCATTCCTATCATTCTCAGTACAAACTATACAATTTGGCAAACTAATGTACATCCAAAAGTGCAAGGGCGCGTTCTTTCTTTGTTAGGTACAGTTACAGGACTAGGATTAGCTCTTGGCAATCTTACCGCCAGTCCCTTAGCTGACAGAATTTTAGAACCTATGTTATCTCCTGAAGGATTACTATCTACAACAGTAGGTCAACTAATTGAAATTGGAGAAGGGCGGGGGATAGGTTTCTTAATGATTATAGAAGGATTAATTGTTTTCATCACATCCATTAGTTTATACAATTACTTTTACTTTCAGAAACTTGATCAAAAATGGTTAATTCCTAAACTTGATGAACAATGGTTAATTCCTGAAATAACTGAAAAAGAGACTGTGACAAAAACGTACTAATTTTTTGTTCGTTAGCCTCACTTGCAGCTTTGATATTAAAAGTCAAAATTTCCATTTCTGATTGTTTGCCACTATTTATCGAGTCAATTTATGCGCTACTTTGATGAATACTGCGAAGTCCATCTTAACCCGATCATGGCACCATTTACCTGGGTGTTTAGAAGCGACGAGAAAATTTGTATTCAGTTTGGTGTTTCTCTATCGAAACATCCCGATAAGGGACAAATAGCCTATGAGTTAAATGATGAACAAGGATATTTTGATTCAGGGCGAATTACAGCCCATACGGAAGAAATTCTAGAAAATGGTTTTAAATTGTTTTCGGTGACTTTACCACCTATTGGTCATGGGGGAGGATACCGTTATAGATTGGGTTATCTTGATACTGATGGGAATGAACATACAAGTCAGCAGTCACGGTTTCTTCTAGTCTGCAATGATTCTCCTCGCGCCATGACGGAAATCCCATCAGCTTTTTTAGGGTTTGCGAATAATCAGCCTCTATACGGACCAATACCCAAGGTAGAAATTACATCTGGTCCAGAGGACTGGGAAGCCCGTTTATTCTACTCAATTATTATTGACCGATTTGCTCGCAGTTCTGACAAAAATTTAACTGGTCTAGGTACAGTTAAATATGATCCATCTTCTCCTTATGCGAGCCATGGTGGCACAGTTCAAGGTGTGACACAAAAGATAGATTATTTAAAATCACTGGGAATTCGAGCTATCATTTTAAGCCCAGTGTATGTTAATGCTGCTGATGGCTATCATGGCTATCATCCTATTCATCTGTTAATGGTTGATCCACGTCTAGGTACACTTAACTGTGTTCGTGAGCTTGTTAAAAAAGCCCATGAAGCTGATATTGCGGTAATTTTAGATGTCGTTAATAATCACATTGCCGATAGTATTAACTGGGAAGAGTATGGTGGTCCGGCTGGTGGAGAGTTCAAGTATGTGCAAGGTGAAGAAGCTGCTGTTATGCCTTTTCCCATAGAAGCACGCAATACTTGTCTTTTCCATGGACCAGAATACACCGATATGGTGAATCAAAGACTTTTTGGTTTTTTGGAAGATTGGCGAACAGAAGCAACTTATGTGCGATCGCTACTAATTCAACATCTTAAATACTGGATAGCGGAAACAGATATTGATGGTTTGCGATATGATTCGGCTCGTCACGTTGGACTTGATTTCTGGGAACCTTGTGTGGAGGAGATATTAAGGTATGCTACTCATTTAGGGAAAAAACGGTTCTTGCAAATAGCTGAACACGCTGGTAGTACCCATGAAGAAGTGCTGGAATATGATAGCGCCAAATTTACAAATTTAATAGACTATCCTACCTATTATAAAATCAAAAATTCCTTTGGTGATGGTAATTGGCTTGGGGGTTTAGCAGATTATTTTTGTGGTTTTCTAGAGCCTTCACAGTCTTATTGTGGTGGTTGGCGAAATAATCTCATGTTTCTTGATAATCAAGATACGACAAGGATCTTCCATCAGTTTTTAAGCCGATTAGAAAATACAGAAGAGGCTCGAATTCGCCTGCATTTTTCCTTAGCCTGTTTAATTCTTGGACCACAGATACCTTTTATATATCAAGGAACAGAACAAGAGTTTTCTGGGGCTTTAGGTTTCCACCAAAAAGAGGATACAGGAGAATGGATTGGTCATGATTGTTATGTGCGGGAGGATATGTTTGATAATCCTGCTTGTGTATGGCGGTTTGGTCCAATTAACCGTAAATCTTTTGAGCCTTATAACCAAGACAATTCAACTTTTAAATTGATTCAACAATTAGCAGAAATTAGGTTAGAAAACAAATTAATTAATCAGGGAATTCGGACTCTTTTATCTTCTAGAAATAGTGGTTTATCATGTGTATTGCTTCATGAACAAAATTCAGAAAAACCATTGTTTGTAGCCATGAATTTGGGGGGAACACCGATATTAGAAGAGGTTTGCACAATTCCTAATTGGTACGGTAAATTTTCTGGTATTGATTTGTTATTAGCTACTGCTGGTGGTGGATTGCAAATGATGGAACATGGAATGCGGATTATATTACCACCATTTACATTTGTTTTAGGACGATTGCTACCAGGTGATAGGTGAATAGCTAAAAACAAGGCGAGAATCGCGGATTTTACGGATTAAAGGATTTCACAGATTTTGGTTATCTTCGCAAATGAAAAAAATCTGTGTAATCAGCGTACTCCATATAATCTGCGATTCTGAATTTTTTATTTGTTAGTAAATACTAATCTCTTAAATGTCAAACTTTTACTTCCAAAGTTAATCAATAATCCAACTTCGAGCTTATATACTTTGAGATAGTTTAATGTTTGGGCTAGGTGTACGTCTTCGAGTTGGATTACTGCTTTGAGTTCAACTAATACTTTTTCTTCAACCACAAAATCGGCGCGGCGTTTACCAATTGGTTCGGGTAGGTTTTTGTAATAGATATGTTGTTCAATTTCTCTGGCAAAGGTTAATCCTGCTTGATGGAATTCGTAGGCAAGGGCGCGTTGATAAATTACTTCTTGAAAGCCGTTACCTAGAAATTTATGGACTTCAAAGGATGCACCGATAATTTTTTGGGTGATGTCTTGGTATTTTAAGTCCATAGGTATCGAGATTGTGGATTAAGGAATTATGCGGAAAATAGTCAGAATCACGGATTAGACGGATTAAGGGATTTCACGGATTTTGATTGGTCTATACAGAATACCTCCCAAAATCTAAAGAAACCTATTCAGATATCATGACTAATCCCCTATTTAATGGGTGAATATTCAAAATCAGGGGAGTTTTCTTCTAACTTGCGAATAGCGGGGTATTGATAACCAATCAGGGTGACTATTAAAGTTAATAAACCCATGCTGATAAAGAGTAGAGCAATTCCTCGTCCTGGACCTGAACCAATCATCTGACCAATAATGTTGTCTGACCAGGGACCATCAAAGGCCATTAGTGGCTCTAAAATATTATCGGCTAGAGGGGCAGCAATAATGGCCGCAGCGGGAACAGCAGCACCGGAAATAGCTCCAGTTAAAGCAAATACTCTTCCTTGGACTTGAGGAGCAACTTTTTTCTGAAAGATTACCTGGGTTAAACCGTTGATAATAGGACTACAAAGGAAGAAAAGCACGGTAGCAATAGTGATTTGGACAATGGAGGGACGCAAACCAGCTATAACTATCCACAGTCCACTCAGTAACATTGCACCAAGAACTAAGTTAATCAAGTTTTTCCAATTGTTTCCCCAGGTACTCATGACCAAAGCGCCTACTAGCATCCCTAAACCGCCAATGAAGATAATCATTCCTAAACGAGATGGTGTAGTTAAGGAAAGAACTAGGGGATAAGCCAGTATAAAAACGCAGCCTACTAAGAATTGATAAATAGTAAAGAGGATGAGAAAAGCTAAGAGTCCAGAACGCTCTTTCAGATAATTCCAACCATAGGCTGTTTCTTGTAAGATTGATAATTTTTCAGTCTCATGATTAGACTGATTAACCTCTACAAGCTTGAGTAAGAGTAGGGGGACGAGGGCAATTATGACTGTCCCTACGTCAATGAGAAGAATGCCTCTGAGATCAATTGTAGCTAGTAAAATTCCTGCTAGTAATGGTGACGCTATTTGCTGAATACTTAGGGCAAGTTGAACCATACCGCTGACCCGTGGTAATTCTTCTGGAGGCACTAAAGATGTAATAAAAGCTTTATAAGCAGGATTTTGGAAACCACCAAAGATGGAAATCAGGGTATTTGCTAAATATATATGCCAGATTTGTAGTTGACCTGTAGTGATGAGTATGGCTAGGCTCAGGGTACATAATCCTATACAAAAATCACTAAGAATTATGATCCAGCGGCGATTCCAGCGGTCTATTAATGTACCAGCTAGGGGAGAAATTAAGACTAGTGGTAATGTACTTGTCAGAGTAACTAAGGCAAATTGGGTAGCAGAGCCTGTTTTCTGAAAAACCCAGATATCCAATGAAAATGCCGTCATCCATGTGCCAATCAGAGATACCAGTTGCCCTAACCAGATCAGAGTGAAATTACGCATTTCTATATTTAAAGCTGTGATTTTTTTCAAGGATATGTAATATATTTAAGGTATCTAATCAGTTATGATATTAGCCTACTTTAAGTATGTGCAGGTAAATAATTACAAAATTATTGAAGAAAAAATTAGTTCCCTGTTTGGTTAGTAATATGACTATTGTTACTTCCGGGAGATTTCGGACGACTGATTATAAAATTAACAAATGAATAGATTTAATTTGGCGGTAGTGAGGCGGTTTTGGGCGATCGCTCAACTCTATTGGTTAGGTAATGAAAAACTAGGTGCTACGGGACTCCTGGTACTTTTAGGTGTATTCTTATTCGCCAATACTCAACTAAAAGTATATTTAAACACTATCCAAGGTAATTTAATTTCTGCCCTTTCGGCTCAAGATAGTCCTCGATTTTGGCAAAGTATACTGGTTGCATTAGGGGGAATCATCATCTTTGGATTATTGAATTCTGGTTATGGTTATCTGCGAGAAAAAATTGGTATTTATTGGCGACGATGGTTGACCCATTATTTACTGGATAAATATTTTAGCGATCGCGCTTTTTATGAACTTACTTACTCTCATAAAGAAATTGATAATCCAGATCAACGGATTGCTGATGATATAGCTAGTTTTTGTCAGCAATCTCTACAGTTTTTTGTGAATATTATTGAATCTATCTATGTAGTTACTGCTTTTAGTGTAATTCTTTGGTCTATTTCCCAAAATCTCGTTATTGCTTTAATTATTTATTCTACATTAGCCTACGGTATCACCATTGTTTTTTATGGGAGAAAATTAACTCATCTCAATTTTGAACAACTCAAAAAAGAAGCTAATTTCCGATTTGGATTAGTGCGGATTCGGGAAAATGCCGAATCTATCGCCTTCTATAATGGTATTTCCCAAGAAGAAAATAAAGTTAAACTCATATTCAATCAAGTATTTAATAATTTTCAGAGATTGATATTATGGTCAGAAGTATATTTAAATATCTTTAAATATCAATTTAGTTATCTTCCCGTAATTATTCCTGCACTCATTTTAGGAAATCAAATTTTATCAGGTGAAATTGAATTAGGAAAAGTCACAGAAGCTAGTGGTGCTTTTGGACAAGTGGCTTTTTCTGTGAATGTGATCATGTATCAGTTTGAAAAGTTTACTAAGTTTGGGGCTTCAATTAATCGTTTATATGTGTTTTATGAATACTTAAAACATCCAACTAAAGGTACAGATCATCCTCAGATTATTGACCTGATTAAAGATAATCGTTTAGCTGTAGAAAACCTAACTTTGCAGACTCCCAATTATCAAAAAACCTTATTTAAAAACCTCTCTGTCGAACTACAAACCGGAGAGGGATTATTAATTATGGGAGAAAGTGGTTGTGGAAAAAGCTCCCTATTACGAGCCTTAGCTGGTTTATGGAATTCTGGAACAGGTGTGATTTTTCGTCCAGAATTAGCAGAAATTCTATTTTTACCCCAGCGTCCTTACATGATTTTAGGAACTCTGCGAGATCAGTTATTTTATCCTAACGCCAAAATCAATTTGAGTGACAAACAACTGCATCAAATTTTGGATACAGTTAATTTATCAGACTTAGCAGATAGATTTGGAGGCTTTGAAGTAGAACAAGATTGGAGTGATGTCCTTTCTTTAGGAGAACAACAAAGATTAGCTTTTGCGAGATTTTTAGTTACCAAACCAAAATATGCAATTTTGGATGAAGCGACAAGTGCGTTAGATGAAAATAATGAAGCTAGTCTTTATAGTTTACTAGTAGAAACGGGAACTACATTTATTAGTGTGGGACATCGGCCTAGTTTGAGAAAATATCATCAGCAAGTTATTGTTCTTTCTAAAAATGGTATTGATATTAATTAAGGTTTTTGAAGCTCACTAAGTAGGTAGATGCTAATCAACCCAACTATGTAACGAACTGTAAATTACCCAAAACTCTTGGGATTGCTGCGTTCCACTCCGTTCCACTCGCAATGACATAGTTATAAGTTTTCCCACCTACCTACTTATTTCCTAAATGTAATCTTGAAATAATGGTATTTTTTTGAATATATTTGTCAGCAAAACTGATAATAAAATGACAATCAAGAATATTATAATTATTAGATAAGGTTGAGATGGCGACATTCCTATCACTTTTAGAAGCAATAAGTACAAAAAAGAATGTAAACAATATATACCTAGCGATAAATTAGATAATGATTTGAAGATATGATGAGGTGGATAGGAAATATTTAAGGAAATTAAAGTGATTAACCAAGCACTAAAAACTAAAGATAATCGAGAGTAGACTGGAAGAGAATTTCCTGTTATTCCTCCCCATAACAAAGGCTGACTTATATATTGCCATTCCATAAATACTAGGCTAGAGGAGATGATTATTAATATCAGTATTTGTTTATAGTTATTGTTTACTTCTGGTTTATTTTCTAAATTATTAGTAATCAGAAATGAAGAAAAAATATAGGGAATAAAATTTAGAGGATTGAAACTTTGTGAAAGATCATAAAATTCTTGACCAAGAAAAATTGTACTTAAAGGTAGTAGAAAAACAATTAAACAGGAAATTATTAAACCCGTATAAGCTATAATTTCTGATTTAACTTGATTTTGATCAATAATAATTGCAAATAGTTCAGCCAAACTAGTTATTAATAGTAGAGAAAAGAAAAAATAAAATGGGTTAGAATATCCATCTTGGATCATAAATCTGATCAGGATTTTTAAGTCTAGCAGTTGATTTAGGTAATTGATATATATTTGATTAATTGTCATTAAATTAAAGAGATGAGCAAATAATCCCCAGAATAAATAAAGTTTAATTAATTTCAAAACTCTTTTTTTGAGAAAATAATCTTGATATTTTCGCCTATTAATAAAAAACAAAACTAGGGCTGTTTGAAAAAATACAGGAACTGCTAAATCAAATAAGTTATATGTAATAATATTAGCTAGATTTTCATGGCTGGTAAATAAGCTAGATATATTTGTGTGTATGGCAACTACAACAAGACAACAAATAGCTCGTAAATAATCAAAACTGTGTATTTTGCCTAAATTAGAATTATTCATATAGCCATCCTTTAAGGCTGAGTTACTGACTTTTTAGTTAATTAAACAGGAGAATAAATACAGTAGGTGTTACGTCCTTGAGCTTTAGCTGTATAAAGTGCTTTATCGGCTGCGGCAATAATACTAACTGGAGAATTGTCATTATTAGGAATCATGCTAGTAACGCCCATACTCATTGTGATACAAGTATTTACTAAAGAACATTGATGAGGAATCGCCATATTAGATATCTGATTTTGAATCTGTTTAGCAACATAAACTGCTCCTTCTAAATCAGTATTTGGTAATAATATTACCAGTTCTTCACCCCCATAACGAGCTACTAAATCTGTAGAATGTTTACAAGTTTGTGAAATTGCTTGAGCTACTTGATATAAACATTCATCTCCGGCTTGATGACCATAGAAATCATTGTATAACTTAAAATAATCTATATCACACATAATTAATGCTAAATATGCTTGTTCGCGACGCATTCGTAGCCATTCATTACTAAGATTTTCATTGAAACAGCGACGATTAGCAACTTGAGTTAAAGCATCTATATTTGCTAACTTTGTTAATTCTTTATTAGCTTGTTTGAGAGCTTCTTCCGTTTGTTTATTTTGAATAAATCCACTAAGTTCTATTGCTACAGCATTGACTAACTCTAGTAGTTCTAGATTATAGGGGATAGGCGATCGCTTGAAAAAACACATGACAATTAGAGCTTGTTTTTCCAGGGTGATCGGTACAGTAAGTATAGACCTAAGTTGAGCATTTTGGGCTAGTTCCCAACGCAAAAACATATCTTTTTCTATTAGCTCAATATCTTCAATCCATTCTGATTTTTGTGCTTCCCAAGCCCTACCCTGCACTCCTATTCCATAACTAAAAGTATATTCTTTACTAGCTTGGGCAAAAGAAATTAAAAGTTGATCAGAACTATCATAAGAAGCTTTACTTAAATACAATTTTGTCTGTTCTTTATTAGTCATCCAAGCTTCACCATAGTCCCAATTATGCACTTGCCGGAGTTCAGATAATACAGCATCAAGAGCCTGATCAAAATTCACAGCTTGCTTGATTAAATTAATAGTTTTTAACAAAAATTTTAATTTAGATTCAATTTGCTTTCTTTCATTAATTTCTTGTTGTAAATTTTGATGTTGTTGGTTGAGTTTTTGTCGTTGTCGCAAAATAGTTAATTGATGTTCAACTCTAATTAACACCTCCTCAGTTTGAAAAGGTTTAGTAATATAGTCAGCACAACCAATTTTAAAGGCTTTTACTTTATCAGAAATAGTATCTAACGCACTTAAAAAAATAATCGGAATATGACGAGTATGATCACTTTTTTTCAGAATTGAGCAAACTGTATATCCATCTATACCAGGCATTTTAATATCTAAAAGAATTATATCCGGTAATTGAACCCCGATAGTATGCAAAGCAATTTCTCCACTAATTGCTTTTCTAACTTTATAGCCTTGTTTGCTAAGAATTGCCGAAAGTGTCCTGAGGTTATCAGGATGATCATCAACAACCAGTAAATTAGCTTTGAAATCGGATGCTGTTATTTGCACTACTGAAGTTACAGTAAAGTTTTTATGTTTACAACTATAATTTATTAAGGGAGAACAAGACATATTTCTCGAAAAATTGCAGTTTTCTTGATATTTTGTAACCATTTCTTTACTAATGAACGATGGAATAATCAATATCAAAAACAAATAGTTTCATAGATTCAGATGTAAACCGAGCCGTTCCTATCCAATCCGTGTCCACTGTCGCAGACTATTGTGGATGTGCAACCATGTCCCATCTTTACTACAGTTCGGAAATATGTGTACAAATATGTGTACACTGTCTGGCATCGAGGAAAGTCTCTAGGTAATGCTCTCTATCTTACTCCTTCTAGCAACATATAGAAAATCCTGTTTAGGACTGTCCACATCTAGACTTCACACTTGTTACCACTAAGTTTGGGTTCTGGAATCATGTCACGCAGAAATTCATATTGGGCGTAGGTTAGGTTACTGGGGTATGCTTTACTTATGTTAGTCTCTCCGTACTGTTTATTATCTATTCAGGGTTATTAAAATGCAAAGTGGCGACCAAAATCTGATTATTTTGATGATTTATATACTTACTGTCTATTACACATTTAATCGCATGATTGAATCTATAGACGATCTAGTAAAACTAGATTTCCAAAAAGGTGCTGTTGATGATCAGTTGAAAGAACAAAATCTCCAAGATACATTAGGAATTTCCTTTAAAACAAGTAATTATGGTTTAGATAAAATAGAAACTGATCTCAAAGAATTATCAATGAGTATTGAAAATAAATCAGAGAGTATTGCCATATATGTTGACTGGGATAATAGTTCTTTTGTGGTTGAACATACCCAACAATCCCGCCGGGTGATTCGTAAATCCCCAGATTTAACCCGCGATTTAGCTATACCGCAAGTTCCTACTATTATCGCTCCTAAAAAGACAATTACTGAAAATGTCACCGCCGAAGATGTTTTTCAAAGAGATAAAGAACTAGGTATTTACCAACCTGCTTCGCCTTTAATTAATGTTGCTGCCATAAAAAAGAACGATAAGCAAAAGAAGTTATATAAAGACTTTATAGATGGCAAAAAAGATTTGGAATTTTCATTACAAATCGTGCTGCGAATTTCGGAAATGAGAGTTGGTATTTCTCCAGGAATAAATGTTCCACCAGTGTCAATTATTAATTGTCCTTTTACGATTAAAAAGCTTCCTTGGACTTATGCTTTGCCTTGGAATAAGAAAAAGTAATTTTTACAGTTGACACTCCCCGCTCTAAAGAGACGGGGATTCTTAAGACCAAATAAATAATCTTAACGGCGATGTCAATGCGCCTCTACTGATTCCACTAGAACTTAATCCTAGTTTTACCGCTACTTTTCTGAAAATATTAGCTGCACCGTTGCAATCTGCATTTATTTTTGTACCATCCTGAGAATGATACAAACCCCGACTAACTCTTTTTCCTGACTCTTTCCACCCTTCGGGTTTTTCACCAAATGTAGGTAGAAAATCATTATCTAGAAACGATGCTTTTGAAGTATAAGATTCTTCAGTTTCCATGAACTTGATACTGCACTGTTCACAAAGTTGAGCAATACGGTTTTTAAGTCGTGCCGTTGGGATTTGAACAAACTTTTGATTGGTTTTAGAGCCAAGATTTATAGAATCTTTTTGCCCAGTGTTCCATCCAAAGATTACAGTTCCAATCTTATTATCAAGACAATGGCTGATAACTATTCGAGCAGATTTGTTTACAGCATCACGTATTTGTCGGTTACGTTTTTCGGTTATTGACGCTAATTGTTTAGACCAAAAGCCTTGGGGTTGGTTTTCTTTGAGAATAGAAACTCGCTTGTTGTACCACTGATTCATTGATTTTAACTTGCGTCCGTCAATTAAAAAAGATGTCCCAATATTGCTGACACAGGTTAACCAATTATTTAGCCCGTGATCAATTGATAAGACATTCTCGATATTCACGTCAACTTTCAATGGAGATACTTTATAGACAAGTTCTAAATAAAACTCATTATTCCTTGGTAATATCCGATATTCTTTGATGTTTTTATACTCCAAGTTTGAGGGCATAGGAACATAAAAAGCATCAAGTCCAAACCAAACTTTTACTTTAGTGCCTAAAGGAAATCTTAGTTTACCATCCTTTAATTTAATAGCCTGTCCGGGAAAAGCTACGAGATTTAATCCACCTTTTCGGTATCCAGGTAACTTGGGTTTTTGAGTTACAGCACCTTTCTTAATTCCTTTCAAAAGTCCAATATAAGACTTGAAAGATTCGGCAACAGTTGTCAAACATTGCTGTGCAGCTTGAGAATACATCGCTCCAAAATGTAAATTACTTGCTAACTCACGATGTAAGTCAAACTTGCTAGGAATTTTACCCGTTTTAAAAAATAATTGTCTAGCATAATAAGTCCCACAATTAGCAAGTTTATTTGACTCCCCACACAAGAACTCAAGAATCGCTCCTAGCTCTTTGTTAGGGCTGATTAATATTTGCTGGCATCCATACATTGTGTTATTCTCCTTTCTCTTATGATAACATACTGTATAAACAGCCGCAATACATTATGAAAGATAAGACAGTATCAGTCCGACTCTCGGAACGCAGAAAGCACAAGCTGTATTTGTACTCCCTAGAAAGAGAAAAAACTATTACCTCGCTGATTGAAGACTGGGTAGACAGCTTGAAACTCAAAGGGAACAAAGACAATATTGAAGGCGGTTAAAACCGCTCGTGGCGTTTTTCATCCCCTGTCTGTTCGCCCTTGGCGTTCCCGAAGGGTAGCACGAAAGACGGAACTATAGTTCCTGTTTCTCAGGGGCTTTTAAACTTTCCGGCTAATCTTGTAAACTAGAAATAGGAAGGGAGTAGGCGTAGGCAGTTGCAGATCAGTCATTAAGACTGGTTTGAGGAAAGTCCGGGCTTCCGAAAGACCAAACTTGCTGGATAACGTCCAGTGCGAGCGATCGTGAGGATAGTGCCACAGAAAGATACCGCCAATCAATTTATTGGTTGGTAAGGGTGCAAAGGTGCGGTAAGAGCGCACCAGCAGCGTCGAGAGGCGTTGGCTCGGTAAACCCCGGTTGGAAGCAAGGCCGGAGGAACTACGGTTGGTCTTTTACCAGTTCCGCTGAAAAAGAGCCGCTAGAGGTGTTTGGTAACAAGCATCCCAGATAGATAACTGCCCTCGCAAGAGAACAGAACCCGGCTTACTACCGACTCTCTTCTGAAACGAATTATGGATTTTTATTTTCCATAGTTCGTTTTTTAGTAAAGGTAGGGAACAGGGAAGAGGTTTTGGGAGATTTTGCTTTTCGTTACATATTTTAGTTTTTTCCGTTCACCTATTTACTGAGTTTATATAGCTACGCCACGCAAGCTATTAAAAATCAAATAGGAGTTCTATATAATGGGAAGTAAGTAAATAATAAACAATAAATCGAATTTTTACTTTATGGACTGCAACATAGATTTAAAAGAGCTTGCCCGTAGAGAAAGCGAACAAGTAGAATGGAAAGAGAATGGAGATGATATTAAGATTGCTCAAGGAATAGTAAAAACTATTTCTGCATTTGCCAACGACATTTCCAATGTTGGTGGGGGATATGTTATTTGTGGAGCAAAAGAGATAAAAGACGAGCATGGTTTTCCGAAAATTCAATATACAGGTCTGAGTGCCAACAAATTAAAAGAAATCGAAGGTAAGGTAACTAGATATTGTCAGGATTATGTTGATCCTGCCATAGCACCTAAAGTTTGTGAAATCGAAAACCCAGAAAATAACAGCACCAGAATTTTAGTATTTTTAGTTTTACGGAGTCGTGATGCTCATGTATACAGAGACGGAGAAATTTCTAAATATTATGTTCGTATCGGTCGAGAAACTAAAGAAGCCAGAAATGGTATTTTGAGGCAATTATTAACAGAAAAACAACAAATAGAATATTTTGATAAACGGACAAATAATAATGCTACAGAAGCTGATATTGATGTACTCAACTTTAGAGATAGTATGCAGGAAATGGGGTTGCTTTTTCCTGAAAAATCATTAGAAGATTACTTTTCAGATCGAGAACAAATAGCGGAACTGGTTTCTCCTCTGTTTGTGCGGACAGATTTAGATGGTATATTACGCCCCAGAAACTTTACTTTATTGATGTTTGGGAAAAAAACAAGTATTACATCCAAGTTTCCCGAAGCATATACTATCCTATCAATATATAAAGGAACAGATCGTAGTGAACAAACAGCAGAACGTTATATTTTAACTGGAACAATAGTTGAGCAAGCTAAAAGATCCATAGAACTATTAAATACTCAAGCCTATACTGCATTTGATAAAACAAGTAGCAAACCAAATCAGGTTAAGTATCCCATGCGTGCTTTGCAAGAAGCTGTAATTAATGCTATTGTTCACCGTGATTATGAAGTACCTGAACCAATTAGAATTACAGTATTTGCAGATAGAATAGAAGTTAAATCTCCAGGAACTTTACATTGGGGAGTTAATAAAGAGAAATTTTTGCAAGGAAAAGCAAGTCCTAAATGGAGAAATCAGAGTTTTGCTTACTTATTTAATAAACTGCAATTAGCTCAATCAGAAGGTCAGGGTATTCCAACTATTATTCGGACAATGAAAGAAGAAGGATGTCCCGAACCAATCTTTGAAATTGAACCTGAAAGTCTGACTTGTATTCTTCCTGCACACCCAAGACATCAAATTATTAGAGAATTACAAGAAATTCAAGACAAAGTTATTTTACAAAAATATCAAGAAGCTAACACTCAAGTTTTAACACTCTTAGACAAAGATTTGTACAATTTTAGATCACTAGATTTGTATTGTGAGGTTATTGCTAAATTAAAACTTCCCAATGAACTTTATAATTTTCTGGAAACAAAGAAATTAGATTTTTACTTAGTTAATCCCAACACACTGATCAATATTGCGGAAATACTTGCTGGTGATAAAGACAATATTAAATATCAAAGCCTAGCAAATAGAGCCTTATCTGTTGCCATGTCTGGTAAAATAGAAGAAGGTCAAATTGCCAAAGCTGTTGTCAATCTTAAAAAGATAGGCGAACCAGAAGATGTGATAAAATTTGTAGGTGAATCTATTTTAAAATATCCTAATCTTGCTCATAATTCTACACTATTAGAAAAGCGGGCAACGGCTAAGATGGATATGGCAAAAAAATGTATAGATGCAGGTAGAGATCGTAATAGCAATCCAAAAACAAAGGCAAGAGCATGGGAAATGTGCCGACAATTGTTGGAAGAAGCAGAAAGAGATTTGAATTTGGCGTTAGAAAATGCGGAAAATCCTAACGAGAAATTTTTTATTGAAAATGATATTAATTTCTTGAATAGAATGAAAAATATTTCTAAAAAACCATCAAATAAGTAAAAATATACTATTACTATGCCCTTAAGTTGGAACGAAATCAAAAGTCGAGCGATCGCATTTTCTCAAGAATGGGAACATGAAACTTCAGAAGATGCCGAAGCAAAGTCATTTTAGGATGGCTTTTTTAATGTATTTGGTATTTCTCGGCGACGGGTTGCCACATTTGAAAAGTCCGTGAAAAAAGCTGATAATAAACAGGGTTTTATTGATCTACTTTGGAAAGGGGTAATTTTAGTAGAGCATAAATCCAGGGGCAAAAGTTTAGATAAAGCCATGCAACAGGCTAAAGACTATTTTCCGGGATTAAAAGAACATGAATTACCAAAATATATTTTAGTTTCAGATTTTCAAAAGTTTAGAATTTACGATTTAGATACTAATATTACTTCAGAGTTTGAACTTAAAGATTTTGTTAATCATGTACATTTATTCGATTTTATTGCTGGATATGAAAAGCGTACTTACAAAGACGAAGATCCTGTAAATCTTGAAGCGGCTGAATTAATGGGTAAGCTGCACGATTTATTAGAAGCAGTCGGTTATAAAGGTCATGATTTAGAAGTTTATTTAGTGCGGTTACTTTTTTGTTTATTTGCTGATGATACAGGCATTTTTGATAAAGGTATTTTTTGGGAATATATTGATTTACATACTAAATCCGATGGTAGTGATTTAGCGATGCACATTGCTTCCATTTTTCATGTATTAAATACACCAACTGAAAAAAGATTAAAAAATTTAGATATTAATTTAGCGCAGTTTCCCTATGTAAATGGCAAGCTATTTGAGGAGATTTTACAACCTGCTGCTTTTGATAGCCAAATGCGCGAAATGTTTTTAAAAGCTTGTGCTTTAGATTGGGGTAAAATTTCACCTGCTATTTTTGGTTCAATGTTTCAAGCGGTAATGAATCCCAAGGAACGGCGTAATCTTGGCGCACATTATACGTCTGAAAAGAATATTCAAAAATTAATTAAACCTCTATTTTTAGATGATTTATATTTAGAGTTTGAAAAGGTCAAAGGTAGTCGGAGCAAACTTCAAGAATTACATCAAAAACTAGCTAATTTACATTTTCTTGATCCTGCTTGTGGTTGCGGTAATTTCCTGATTATCACTTATCGAGAATTGCGAGATTTAGAAATTAAAGTTTTGCGTGAATTGTATAAGAAAGAAGAGGGTTTTATTGATGTGAGAATTTTTATTCAAGTTGATGTCGATCAGTTTGCTGGTATTGAATATGATGAATTTGCGGTGCGTGTGGCTGAGGTGGCAATGTGGTTAATTGACCATCAAATGAATATTAAGATTAGTCATGAATTTGGACAATATTTTGTCAGATTGCCATTAACAAAATCTGCGAAAATTGTTCATGGTAATTCCTTAATAATTGATTGGGAAACAGTTGTAGAGAAAGAAAAATTAAACTTCATTTTAGGTAATCCGCCATTTGTTGGTGCAATGATTATGAATGATCAACAAAGAAATGATATTGATCATGTTTTTTATGGAGAAAAAGGAACAGGTGTTTTAGATTATGTTTGTGCTTGGTATCTCAAAGCAGCAAAAATCATCCAAAATAACAAAATTACAGTAGGTTTCGTTTCCACAAATTCTATCTCACAAGGTGAGCAAGTTTCTATACTTTGGAATATCCTCTTCAATAAATATAAGATAAAAATTCATTTTGCCCATCGTACTTTTAAATGGAGTAATGAAGCTAAAGGAAATGCTGCTGTACATTGTGTGATTATTGGTTTTGCTAACTTCGATATTACTGAAAAATATATTTTTGATTATGAGGATATTCAGAGTGAACCACTGACAATAAAAGCTAAAAATATCAATCCATATTTGGTAGATGGAAGTGACACAATTATTACTAATAAAAGTTTTCCCATTTCTAATATTCCCTTAATGCGGTTTGGAAGTATGCCAAGAGATGGGGGTAATTTCATATTTACTGAAACTGAAAAGGAAGAATTTATTAAAATAGAACCTCAAGCTGAGAAATGGATTAGACCCTATACAGGAGCAAAAGAGTTTATTAATGGATATAGTCGGTATTGTCTTTGGCTTGTTGATATTTCTCCAAAGGAACTCAAAGCTTTACCAGAGGTATTAAAACGAGTAGATAAAGTTAAAAAGTTCCGGTTAGAAAGTAAAGCTGCCTCTACTCGGAAATTTGCAACTACACCTACTATATTTTGTCAGATAGCACAACCTAATACAGATTATTTACTTGTGCCAAGTGCATCTTCTGAAAAAAGGAAATATATTCCTATAGGTTTTATGTCTTCAGAAATTATTACTAGCAATCTCTGTTTTTTAATTCCTAACGCTACTCTCTACTTATTTGCTATTCTTACTTCAGAAATGCACATGACATGGATGAAGTATGTATGTGGAAGATTAAAAAGTGATTATCGTTATTCCAAAGACATAGTTTATAATAATTATCCATTTCCTGAAAACGTCAATGATAAACAAAAACAGAAAGTAGAAACAGCCGCGCAAGCAGTTTTAGAAATAAGAGAAAAATATCCAGATAGTAGTTTAGCAGACTTGTATGATCCTCTAACTATGCCACCAGACTTGGTAAAAGCCCATCAAATATTAGATAAAGCTGTAGATTTATGTTATCGTCCACAACCATTTGTAAATGAATTGAATAGAATTGAGTTTTTGTTTAATTTATATGAAGCCTTGAATGCTCCCTTACTCAAACCAGAGAAAAAGAAAAGAGTGAAAAAAAGCAATTAATTATTAATATCAATTAGGTAGGGGTTTAGCAATGCTAAACCCCTACGAAAATTTATCTGTATTATGATTTTTATCAAGTATTTGTATTTATACATTATAATTTAATGCTAAGTTAAGAGTTATGAATCCTTATTTTCACACTTTATTGAATGTCCAGCGTTTATCCCCGCCGTCAACGGCAGCTTGAAAGTTTAGTCCAAAAGTTAGGTTTGTCACTAAATGCACCGATAAAGTGGCAATTATTGGATTTGGCGCTAACTCATCCTACTGTTTCTGATACTGCCAATTATGAACAGCTAGAGTTTGTGGGCGATGCAGTGGTACGCCTGGTGGCGGCCGTGGTATTATGGGAACATTATCCTGATTGTTCAGTCGGTGATTTTGCGGCTATTCGTTCAGTTTTGGTGAGCGATCGCATTCTTGCCCAATTAGCGAGAGAATATGGTTTAGAATTATACTTATTGGTTGCTGGTAGTGCTACGGCTGATCATGTTGGCCAAGAGTCACGATTAGCAGATTCTTTTGAAGCAGTTTTAGGGGCGCTTTATCTTAGCACTCAAAATCTCAATCTGATTCGTCCTTGGTTGGATTCTCATTTCCAACAACTAACCACAGAGATTCGTCTCGATCCTGCTAGACTCAACTATAAAGCGGCTTTGCAAGAATGGACTCAAGCCCAATTCAAAGTTCTCCCAGAATATCGAGTGTTGGAAGCAAGTCAACCTCACCGCACTCATGAACGCTTTTTTGCTGAAGTTTGGTTACATGAAAAAATGTTAGGACAAGGTAAAGGACGCTCTATTAAAGCGGCTGAACAAGCTGCTGCTAAAGAAGCTTATTTAGTAATTAGCGCCCAGGTGACAGATGAGTAAGCAATTCAAAAAGTTTGCGTCTACAACATTCCCGCACTCCTATCTCCACTGACTAACTAAACAAATGACAACTAACAAATGACAAATATTAAAATTGCGATTATTGGGGTAGGACGTTGGGGAGTGCATTTGCTACGCAACTTTTTAGCACATCCCTCTGTAAGTGTAATTGCTGTATTAGATCATCATCCAGAAAGATTAGCTGCTGTTAAACAGCAATTTAATTTAGATGAAAATGTATTATTAACCACTGATTGGCAAGCTGTCAAACAACTTCCTGAACTAACAGCGGTAGTAATTGCTACACCTGCCATAACTCACTATGGCTTGATTAAAGAAGCTCTCCAAGATGGTTATCATGTTTTAGCAGAAAAACCCTTAACTCTTGACTCCGAAGAATGTCGAGAACTTTGCCATTTAGCAGAGCATCAGCAATTGATACTGATGGTTGACCATACTTACTTGTTTCACCCCGCAGTCGAAAAAGGTCAAAGTATAATTGAAACGGGTAAATTAGGTGAATTACGCTATGGTTACGCTACCCGTACCCATTTGGGACCCGTTCGTCAAGATGTTGATGCTCTTTGGGATTTAGCAATTCATGACCTTGCCATTTTTAATACCTGGTTGGGTAAATTACCTATACAAGTACAAGCTACAGGTACAGTATGGTTACAGGGAGAAGAGCAGGAATTAATACATCCAACTCCCGGTTTAGCTGATTTAGTTTGGATAACATTGACATATCCAGATAATTTTCAAGCCTATATTCATCTGTGTTGGCTAAATCCTGATAAACAAAGAAGATTAGGAGTAGTGGGTAGTAAAGGGACTTTGATTTTTGATGAAATGTCCTCATCATCTCCTTTGACTTTGATTTGTGGTGAATTTGAGCAACAGGGAAAATTATTTATTCCTATTAATCAAAAACAGGAAATATTAGAATTAGAAAAAGCAGAACCATTAAAAAAAGTGTGCGATCGCTTTGTCAATTCTGTGATTAATAATACTCCTTCATTGATTTCCTCCGGTTGGGTAGGTAGAGAGTTAGTAGAAATTCTTGCTGCTTTAACAGCATCTTTAAATCAAGGTGGAAAACCCATAAAAATAAGTAATAGTTATTAGATTTTCATGGGTGATAATAAATTTAAAAAGTAGGTTGGGTTGACGCAAGGAAACCCAACATTATTAAAAATAATTAATCTGCGTTTACCCAAAAATCTGCGGTTTTGATTTTACCATTGCGGTTAAATTGCATCCACATTTTATAAGTTCCTGACTGGGGTAATTTTGTGTGAAATTCAATTTTTCCATCCGTTGTATTTTTGAGCGCGTGAGCGTGGATATAATCGGCTGTTGTGAGAGGAGATGAACTTTTTATCACTACTAAATGAGCTTTTTCTCCTAAATACGGTTGTAGGTCTTTAATGGGTTGGTTTTTGTTGTCTTTTAAGTCAAAAGTAAAAGTTACATCTTCACCTGCTTTGATTTTTTCTGTAGATGGTTTAAAACTGACTTTAGTATCGGAAATTGTTTTAGTTTTTTCATATTTAGATAAACTTTTAGGAAGGGGAACTGAACCAGGAATAGAGATTTTTGTTAATGATAAAGTCTCTGCTTGTCCAGCGGGTTTATAATCACTGAAAAGTGTATATTCTCCTGGTTGGGGAAAGTTGGCGCTGACTGCAAATTTACCATTTTCTTTATAGTCTGGGTGAATATGGTCGAAATGTTCTAAGTCATCACTAACAACTATTAAGTGCATTAGTTTTTCTTGGAAAATGTCAAATTTACTGACTGGTTTTCCCGCTTCATCCTGAATATCAATAACTAAGTCAATTGGTTGATTAGAAGTTAAGGTTTTAGGAGTAGTTAATTTAGCATTGGTAACTGTTTTTGGTTTTTGATCATGTTGTGAATGCTCCATAGAGTGTCCTTGATGATCACCCATAGGTTTTGTTTCTGGTTTTTCGGTTTTGGGAGTAGTTTCATTATTAGAAACTGGTGTTTCACCAGATTTAACTGTAGATGAACAACCAGAAGATACTAATAATGTTGTAGCTATGAAAATTCCTGTCAAAATACGTTTCATTTTGATATATTTCCTTGATTAAAATTAGCGGTTGAATGAAAATCTACCATTGACTTTTTCACCATTAATATCAGAAAGTACAACTACCTGATATTCACCTGCGGCTGATTCTGGTAAATCTGCTGCGTAGTGTTTACCTTCTTGATCATAGGTGAAATTGAGGGTTTTTTGTTCTCCTTTTGGTGTTTTAACTTGTGCTGTTACTTTTGCGTTAGGAATTATTTCATGTTTATCTCCAGAGAGAAGATAAAAATCTAAGTGTGTACCTTTATTTTCCGGTTCAGTTACAAATTCTAAATGATATTTACCAACTTCGACAACTTGACCTCCTTTACTGGGTTTGGTATGGTCTGTTTTAGCTACAGTTTCGGTTTTTGCTGTTGCTTCTGGGGTGTTTGTAGCTGCTGGTTCGCTATTGTTACAAGCACCTAGAAATAATATTCCTATACTTCCTAAAGTAACTAAGGTGAATTTAATTGATTTCATGGTTTTAATTCCTAATTTGATAATTTTTTTTTGCACGCAGAGTCGCAGAGTCGCAGAGAGAGTTGGGTTAGTTTTTGGGAAGTAATGTTTTACCAAATTGAGAATATAAAGCGGGTAAAACTAATAGGGTTAATGCGGTGGATGTGAATAAACCTCCTAATACTACTATGGCTAAAGGTTGTAATATTTCTTTTCCTGCACCGCTACCAATTGTGAGGGGTATCATTCCTAATGCTGAGGTTAAAGCTGTCATGAGAATTGCTGTTAATCTTTCGTTTGAACCTTCTATTAAAATTTGCTTGATTGGTAAACCTTGGGAGAATTTATGATTGTAGTTTTCAACTAATAGTAATCCGTTACGGGTAGCGATACCAAATAGGGTAATAAATCCCACTGTTGAGGCTACAGACATTACTCCTCCAGTGATAGCAATGGCAATTATGCCACCAATTAATGCTAATGGCAAGTTAATCAAAATCATGGCGGTGGCGGGAATTGATTTAACAGCAAAGTACATTAATATAGTGATAACAATTAAGGCAAATATTCCGGAAATTAATAATGTTTGGGTGGCTCTTTCTTCTGATTCAAATTGACCACCGTAGTCAATGAAGTATCCAGCCGGAAGTTGTACTTTTTGTTTAACTTCGGTGCGGATATCATTAATGACTGAACCTAAATCTCTACCGTTAACGTTGGCGGAAACTACTATTAAACGGGATACACTTTCTCTGTTAATAGTATTGGGTCCGGTGCTATAGGAAATTTGTGCTACTTGCGCTAAGGGAATTTTTTGATTATTTGGTGTATCAACTAATAAGTTACTAATGGTGTTGATGTTGTTTCTATCTTTTTCTTTTAACCAGACTAATAAATCAAAGGTTTGTTGTTGTTCTAATATTTGTGATACTACTTTACCATTCAGTGCAGTTTCAATTGTTTCTGCTAGTTCTCCAACTTTTAGACCATAACGAGCAGCGGCATTTCTGTCAAATTTGATTTGAATTTGTTTGATAGGTACTTGCTGTTCTAATTGCAAATCTACAACGCCAGAAATCGGTTTGATTACTTCTTCAACTTGTTTACCTAAAATACGGAGTTGTGCTAAATCTGGTCCAAAGACTTTGACAGCGATCGCACTTCTGACTCCTGATAATACATGATCCATGAGGTGCGATATAAATCCGCCGATATTGACCGCTACTCCTGGTAATTTGGCAAATTCTGATCTTAATATCTCAATAGTTTTTTCTCGGTCTTTGATGCCCTCCTGACTCATTTCTACATCCAATTCGGCAAAGTTTACACCCCCCACATCACTGTCACCTGGTGCGCGGCCGGAACGTAATTGTAAAACATCAAATCGTTGATTATCTTTAAGTGCATCTTGAATTGCTAAACCTGCGCGGTTGGTTGCTGCTAACGAAGAACCGGGAAAAAGATTAGTAGAAATAACAAGCGATCGCTCTTGAAATTCTGGTAAAAATACTCTCCCTAAACTTGGTAAAATCACTAATGCAGCTACCATGGAACTGACTGCAATAACTAACACAATTTTAGGAAACTTAATTGCCAATAATAAAGCTGGTTGATAGAGTTTTTGAGAAATGCGAGAAACCCAAGTTTCATCCGATGGTAAATGGCAATTCACCAACAAAAAAGCGCACAAGGCTGGACTAACAGTTAACGCTACACAAGTAGAAGCAAGAATTGATAATAAATACGCTACACCCATCGGTGTGAAAATGCGACCTTCTACACCAGAAAGAGCAAAAATAGGTGCAAATACCACTGCAATAATGACAGTTGATAAAATTACACTAGTTCGCACTTCCACAGAAGAAGTAAATACAATTTCTAAAGGTGAAACTGGTGTTCCTGCTAATTGATTTTCTCGTAAACGGCGGTAGGCTTGTTCCATGTCCACAATTGAATCATCAACCACCGAACCTATAGCTACTGCTAGTCCTCCCAATGTCATAGTATTAATACCTTGTCCTGTAAAATTGAGGATTACTAAACCTAATAATAAGGATAAAGGTATGGCACAAAGAGTAATAACAGCAGTCCGCCAATTCATTAAAAATAGAATCAAAATAATCGAGACAATAATAATCCCATCCCGCAGAGAATCTTCAACATTTTTAATGGATGCTTCAATAAAATCTTCTTGTCTAAAAGTGACATTAACTTTGACATCTTCAGGTAAACTGGCTGTAATTTCCGTCATGGCATTTTCTACAGCCTTTGTTACCGTCGGTGTATCTCTTCCCGGTTGTTTATTAACAATTAAAACTATCGCTCTTTTGCCATTAAAACTAGCATCACCTCGTTGTAACGCCGCCCCAATTTCCACCTCAGCGACATTACTTAATAAAATTGGTATACCATTACGACTAGCTACTACAGATTGTTTCAGTTGTGCAATTGATTCAATTCTTCCTACACCTCTAATTAAAACTTCTTGATCAGAATTAGTTAAAAAGCCACCAGGAGCATTCATATTTGCAGATGTAGCCGCTGATTGTACCTCATGTAAAGACACATTATAAGCTTGCAACTTGGCTGGATCTACTAATACTTGATATTGGCGAATATCACCACCAGATATAACCAACTGACTCACACCAGGAACAGCCAAAAGACGATTTGTAACTTGCCAATCAACAATTCGTCTCACTTCCATTAAAGAAGTATTCTTTTTCCCACCTTCCTCAATAGTAAAAGCATATTTAATAATTGTTCCCAACGGAGAACTAATAGGAGAAATTTGAGGATTCTCCACACCTTGAGGTAACTTACTCGTCACCTGTTGTAACCGTTCAGCTACCAACTGACGCGCTTGATAAATATCAGTATTCCAGGCAAAAACTACCCTCACAACCGAAATACTCACCGCAGAAGAAGAACGGACAACTTCCACCCCTGGAGTCCCATTAATTGCACTTTCAATGGGTAAAGTTACCAAAGACTCCACCTCTTCCGGTGCTAAACCTGGTGCTTCCGTTTGAATTTCTACTTGCGGTGGTGCAAAATCAGGAAACACATCTAAAGGCATTCTTGAAACCGTAAAAATCCCCCAAACAGTAATCAAAACCGCACCAATAACCACTAACCAACGTTGTGCAATTGACCACTTTAATACAGAATTTAATAAATAATCAAACATTTTTACTTCACACGCTCCAACGTCTTCTCTGCGTCTCTGCGTGAGCTTTTCTTATCTAATCTTCCCACCCAAAAACCCCCAACCATCAACACACCACCAGCAGGTAAAACCCACCACCAAGGTAAACTTTGATTAACCGGATTTTCTGATATTTCCTCTGATGATTCCTTGGCTTTATTCCCACCCCGCAAAGATTGAGCATATAATTGCATAGAACCTTGAGTTACTAACAAATCTCCGGCAAATAACCCCGATTTAACCTCAACTAAATCCCCGGAAGTTTCTCCTAAAATCACTTCTACAGGTTGATAATTTTCACCATTCTGCACATAAACCACCTGTTGATTATTCACATCTACAACCGATTGAGAAGGAATTGCTATAACTTCATTAGTAGTTTGATCTGTTAAAATTTCTAATTGTGCAAACATCCCAGGTTTTAAAAAACCGCCAGAATTAACTAATTCTGCTTTGACTGGAATCACACGCTTTTCATCTTCTACCACAGTACCAATTAAACTAACTTTCCCTAAAAAAGTTTGATTTTGTAAACTTGCAACTGTCACTCTAACTTGTTGATTTTTTTGAATTTTTTCTAAATCTTTTTCATAAATATTCGCTGTAGCATAGACCCGATTATTATTAATAATAGTCATCAAAGGTTTACTATCAGCATCAACTGTCACCGTTTCCCCTAAAGTTACTGGTGTTTCGGAAACCATGCCAGAAATTGGCGCAATTACTGTTACTAATCCTTGAGAATTAGCCAAAGTTCCTAATTGTTGTAACCGCGCATTATAAGCAGCACTACTGAGACGAATTCGAGATTTAGCAACTTTAACAGATGATTGAGCGCGTTTTAATTGAGCTTCAGCTTCAATAACTTCTCGACGACTAGAAGCTTTAGTAAGTTGGGATTTTCCCTCTGCTAAATGTGCTTCTGACTCCAACATTTGCCGACGGGGAAGCGCACCATCTGCGACTAAAAGGCGATCGCGATCGTATCTTTCCTGTGCTACCTTAACTTCAGTCTGCGCTTGATTAATTTCCGCTTTGGCTATTTGCTGCTGACGTTCTAAATTTTGTTGTGCTAACTGGAAATCAGCTTGCGCTTGTTGTAAATCTGCTTCTGCTTCCGCACGTTTTTCTTGAGAACTAACCCGCAACTCTGCTAAATCAGAATTTGATATAACTGCAACAGTTTCACCTCTTTTGACAATAGCACCAGGTTTAACTAATAACTCAACAACTTTACCCTCAATTGGTGGAGTAACTGGTACTTTTTGATTGGGTAAAGTTTCAATTTTTCCCGTTGTTTTCATACCAATTGGTAGAATTTGCGGTTTTACAGGTTTAACTATAATTCCAATGCGTTTAGCTGTTTGTGCATCAACACTAATTCCTTCTGGGGTAGTAAATTCTATATCAGTTTTAAACTCATGATTATGTCCAGGGTGTGCTGAAATTTTAGCTGGAATCACGGCGACAATAATATTGATAATTATCCCAGATATACAACCAATCCGCCAAAATTGTGGGTATGGTATTTTCTGTATTAAAAACTTATTCATGAAGCAATTCACTCACAGGAACATCACCACCTGATTATGTTTGCATACAAAAATGAAATTAACATGAAATTTGGGCGTTGCTGATAGCCTGCGTGGCGATAGCCATATTGAGGTATGAAATTCCTAAATTGAACCTTTAAAACTCTTACCTTTGCGTCTTTGCGCCTTTGCGTGAGACTAAAATTCATACCGTTAATCAGCAACGCCGAAATTTGAATTAAAACCGGATCTCTCATTAGGAAGACATCATTAATACACCATTAGTCAGACGCAGTTATTCTTTTTATTTTCTAAGGTGAAGTGCATAGGGTTTAATTACCTTATTGGTAAACTTAATCACTTCAATAGGCGGTAAATATGGCTATTCAACAACTCAACTTACAGCAAGTTAACTCACAAATACAGAACTGTATTCAAGATTGTTTAGATTGTTATAGTGTTTGCTTGAATACAGTGAGTACATATTGCGTTCATCAAGGTGGTATGCACACCGAACCCGCTCATATTCGTCTCATGCTAGATTGCGCTGAAATTTGTCAAACCAGTGCTAATTTTATGTTAAGAAGTTCTGATCTTCATGTACGTACCTGTGCTACCTGCGCGGAAATTTGCGATCGCTGCGCTCAAAATTGCGATCGCTTCGGTGATGATTCCCAAATGAGAGCTTGTGCTGATATGTGTCGTCGCTGTGCAGAATCCTGTCGTCAAATGGCTTTAGCTAGAGCATAACTAAAATTAGTTTTTATTAATTTCTCCCCTAAATAAATCTAGGGGAGTTAGAATTTTTGGTGTTGCTGATTAAGAGTATGATTTTGTTTCACGCAGAGGCGCAGAGTCACAGAGAGTAAGAGTTTGAAATCATTGATTTTTTAATTTCATACCCTAATTCAGCAACGCCGAATTTTTATAGCAACAGACAAGGCGATTAGGACATAAACTAATTCTACAACTTAGACACTAAAAAGCTTATAAAACTGTCACCTGTCACCTGCTATAATTCATCGCAGGGGTTTACTTCTAACTCCATGACTGACAACATCTTTTTTTTCTCCGTTAGGTAATAAAGCCAGATCAATCAAAGGTAATTTAATAATTACTGTTGTTCCTTGATTTAATCCCAAACTCTCTAAAGTGATTTTACCACCCATAAGTTCAATTAAATTCAGGGAAATTGCTAACCCTAATCCAGTCCCTTCAAACTTGCGGGTAGTTGTACCATCAACCATGACAAAGGGACGGAATAATTTACCTTGTTCTCCTGGATCAATCCCAATTCCTGTATCTTTAATAGATACTAAAACATAAGGTTGATGATTATTAAAATTAATATTTATACTAATTTTAATACTTCCTTCATCAGTAAATTTTGTCGCATTACTGATAACATTAATTAGCACTTGTTTGAGTTTAATATGATCAGCTTTTACTGGAATTGGTTTATCACCTATTTCACAAATTAATTGTAAACCTTTTTGTTGAATATTAACTGATTGTAAATTAATTACTTCTAGTAGTAATTGGCGTAAATCTAGAGGTATTGTAGTTACAGAAAGTTTACCAGCTTCTATTTTAGAAATATCCAACAAATCATTAATTATCCCTAATAAATGAATTGCGGTTTCATCGGCTCGCTTCAGAAATTCTAATTCTTCTTCTCGATCATCACACAAACCATCATGCACCAAACGCACACAGTTAATAATGATATTAAGTGGATTTCTTAATTCATGAGAGGTTGTGGCTAAAAACTGACTTTTAACCTTATTAGCTGATTTTGCTTCTTTCCAAGCTATTTCTAATTCTTCAGCCCAATCTTTTAGTCTTTCAACCATTTGGTCTAATGCTTGCGCTAGTTGGTTAAATTCCCGAATTTTGAAGTTTCTGGGGATGGGTTGTGCTGCGTGGTGACTATGAAGATTTACAGCATAATCTCGGAGTTCTTCTATTGGTCCTGCTAAGTAAGGAACTAAATACAAAGATGCGAATAAACTTGCACCAATTAAACCCACCGTTAAAACAATGAGAATTAGTTTAATTTCTTCTAAACCAAATAGTGCATTTTGTACAGTTGTCACTGCTAATACAATCCATTTTTGTGGCGGGTTTGTGGTTATAACTTGATTAGTAGCTGTATAACCAGTCACCATTTCTTGACCTTCAGGAAAGAAAAAATCGCTTGAATTACTATGTCCAGCCATAGCATTTTTAACGATGGTTTGTAACTCTTCTACATCGGTATAGTCTTTAATATTAGTACCGATTCTTTCTGTTAATGGATGAGCTAAAACTTTACCATCTTCAGCAATGACAATTAAAGAGCCAGAAAGTGAGCCTGGATGATTAGGCGGTTGTTGATACAATGTGGTTTTCATACTTAATAAATAAGCCACATTACCACGTTGATTTACAACAGGAATAGATAACAATAACTGGAGTTGATTGTGCTTTTCTCTTTTTCCAGTTTTTCCAGGTTTGGGTGGTAATATCACTTGCACATTAACATCGTTCCTGGTAAGAGATATGTCTA
This sequence comes from Anabaena sp. UHCC 0204, assembly GCF_009711975.1. Lineage (GTDB taxonomy): Bacteria > Cyanobacteriota > Cyanobacteriia > Cyanobacteriales > Nostocaceae > Dolichospermum. The sequence continues at coordinate 87,029 of NZ_VIKW01000012.1, read as the reverse complement.
ACTCTGATGGGATAATTTCTTGATCATCACAGCTACTAGCAATTTTTTTATCTTGGTGGAGATACGCCAGTTGTAAACAATCTATTTTGCTTGGTAGTTGTTGTTTTAGGTTGTTAAAAAATTGTTGAATTTGTACAGATGAACCAGATTGAATAACTTTTGTTTGGCTGGCTGTAATTAAATTAGCTCGTAAAGCAGCAATATCATCACTAATTTTTTCTCCTTTATTAACTGCACTTTCTGTTAAATTCTGTCGAGCCGTATTTAAAAGACTAGAACGTGCTTTATTTAAGGCAACAATTTCTCCTATTAATAAAACCGGCACAAATACTAGCAGTATTCTTGTTACTAAAATTCGTCGAAATGACGACTGACGAGATTTAGCCATTGTTTGTTTCACTTCGCCTCTTCTAACCACAATAGCAAAAATATGCCATTACACTAGCCAAAGGAGACATTTTATAGTTGATGATAAATTTACGAGGAACTTATGTTACTAATTCCCAAAAAATGGCACAGGTAATAATTAGAAATTAAAAAAATCTTACATATTACCAGTATTATTTTAGATAACTAGTAACTTGAGCTATTAGTGTTTCGTAAGAATAAACATGATATACCAAAACTCATAAAAAGTAGCTTAAATATTGATTGTTGTTGCATATTAATATTGATGGGGTAAAATTACTCAAAATAGATTTTGTGAAAATCCATACACTAACAAAAAATATCAAAACTATCTAATGATGCAAGATCGTCCTCATACTACAGTAGTTCTAGCCATGAGTGCTGATGGCAAAATAGCAGATTTCAAGCGATCGCCTGCTCGATTTGGCTCAAAGGCTGATAAAGCACACCTAGAGAGACAAATTGCTGCTGCTGATGCCGTTTTAATTGGTGCTGCTACTCTTCGTGCCTACGGTACAACAATGATCATCTCAGAGCCAACACTTTTGCAACAAAGAATAACGGAAAATCAGCACCCCCAGCCTGTTCATATAGTGATTTCCCATTCTGCCAACCTCAATCCGGACATTAAATTTTTTCAACAACCGGTGAGACGTTGGCTACTGACAACCTCTCTCGGTGCTTGTTTTTGGCAAGAAGGTTCAACATTTGAAAAGGTGTTAGTTTTTGAAACTTTGACTGGAGAAATTGACATTTTGGCTGCTTTAAAATATTTAGCAAGTTTACAAATTACCCGTTTAGCTGTTTTGGGAGGAGGACAATTGGTAGCATCTTTACTTGCATCTGATTTAATTGATGAAATCTGGCTCACTATTTGTCCACTAATTATAGGTGGTAGTACCGCAACTTCACCTGTAGAAGGAACAGGATTTTTATCTCATCTTGCTCCTAAGTTACAATTACTAGAAGTATCTACAGTTGAACAAGAAGTTTTTCTCCTCTATCGCCTGTTAAGAAATGCTGAATAATTGATAATTGACAATTGAGAGTTGTTTAATTTAAGGTTTAAATCTTTCATTTCCAGGAATAAAAGAAAAAATCCTATTTCTTAATTCTCACACTCCAATGACGTGCGCTACACTAGTTAAAGCTTTTGTTAATTATTATATTTTCACCAAAATACAATGTTCAAAGCACACAAACCTCATTATTCTCTTGTTTGGACACACACAATTGCCGATATTCCCCAAACAGCTTGGGATGCTTTAGCGATACCGTTAAAAACCCCTTTTTTAGAGTGGGATTGGTTGAACAATTTGGAAATATCCCACAGTGCGATCGCCAATGCTGGATGGTTGCCAAATCATTTAATTTTGTGGCGAGATCAAACTTTAATTGCTGCTGCTCCATTATATTTAAAAGGACATAGCCAAGGAGAATTTGTTTTTGATCATCAGTGGGCAGAATTAGCCTCTCGCTTGGGAATAGAGTATTATCCAAAACTGCTGGGAATGACCCCATTTACTCCCGCTGAAGGTTATCGGTTTTTAATTGCTCCGGGAGAAGATGAGGAAGAAATTACAGCCTTAATGCTCCATGAAATTGATAGTTTTTGTGTTAAAAATCATATTTCTGGCTGTCATTTTCTCTATGTTGATCCACAATGGAGACCTCTTTTAGAAAAACAAGGTTTTACAACATGGCTACATCATAGTTATATTTGGGAAAATGCTAATTTTACCAACTTTGATGATTACTTAAAAGTATTTAATGCCAATCAAAGACGCAATATTAAACGAGAACGCAAAGCTGTAGAAAAAGCCGGATTGCGACTGCAAGCAATGACAGGTGATGAAATTCCCAAATCTATGTTTCCATTAATGTATGATTTTTATGCTGATACCTGCGATAAATTTGGCTGGTGGGGTAGCAAATATCTAACAAAGCGTTTTTTTGAACAATTACATCATAATTATCGTCATCGAGTCGTATTTTTTGCCGCTTACAATGAGCAAGATCAACGCCAACCCGTAGGAATGTCATTTTGTTTATTTAAAGAAGATCAACTATATGGGCGTTATTGGGGTAGCTTTCAAGAAATAGATTGCTTACATTTTGATGCTTGTTATTATGCACCAATAGAGTGGGCGATCGCTCACGGCATCCAAACTTTTGATCCCGGTGCAGGTGGTAGACATAAAAAACGCCGGGGTTTTCCTGCTACTCCTAATCATAGCCTCCATCGCTTTTACAACAACCGTTTAGGGCAAATTATCCTGCCTTGGGTTCGGGAAGTAAATCAAATGGAACAACAAGAAATAGATGGTATTAATGCAGAGTTACCCTTTACCGACAGAATTCCCCAATAATATTGCTAGTCTAATATTTTCAGTCAAGCAATTTTTAAGAAAAATACGACACAACAATTACACTGGAGATGTAACATAAAAACACTCTCTCTATAAACTTACTTTTGACAATAGCTATGGCATTACTACTTGAAGATTTGACAGCAATTGATAATAAACTTTCTCAGCGTCATATTGATCTTGACCCCAATGGATATTTTATTATCTACATAGACCCCAATGAAAGATTAATTTATGCAAAACATTTCACCAATGTTATTGATGAACGCGGTTTAGCAGTAGATCCAGAAACAGGTAAAGTAATTCCTGCACGAGGAAAAGTAGAAAGAACCCACACAACCGTATTTAGTGGCAGAACCGCAAAAGAACTCTGTATCAAAGTTTTTGAAGAAACATCAGGTTGTCCTGTTACTTTCTTAGATCATGCAGCCTATTTAGGTCGAGAATTTGTCCGCGCTGAAATGGCTTTAGTCACAGGAAAAGAGTACATTCAGGATTAAGTAAGAGGAGGCGAATATAATTCACTGCTACACAAGCCAAGTCCACCTGTGTGGACTAATGAAAAATCAAGGGTTTGAAACCCACGGAGGTGGGTTTTGTCTGTGTAGCCGCGACTTCTAGTCGCCTTTTCAAACTTTTTAAGAGCAACTAACAACTGACGCACTTCTTAAACCTTGAACCGTAGAAATTACCTGTTGGGCAACTTGATCAATTTCCTCAACAGTATTAAATCTCCCAATTCCAAACCGCACCGAAGCATAAGCTAATTTATCCGAATGTCCCAATGCTGTCAGCACATAGGAAGGAGCAACATTATTGGAAGAACAAGCAGAACCAGAAGATACAGCCATGATTGATTGTAAACCTAAAGAAAGTGCCGCACCGTCTACACCTTCAACACTAATATTTAAGTTTCCTGCTAATCGTTTTTGAGGGTGTCCATTTAAATGAATTCCTCCTACACTAGATAACTGTTTCCACAACCTTTCTTTTAATGCTATTAATCGTTGATTTTCGGTTTCTTGTTCTACTAAAGCAATTTCTACAGCTTTCGCAAAACCAACAATTTGCGGTGTATATAACGTCCCCGAACGCATTCCTCTTTCATGTCCTCCCCCATGTTGTTGGGAAGCAAGTTTCACTCTAGGGTTACGTCTGCGGACATATAAAGCCCCAATCCCCTTTGGACCATAGACTTTATGGGCAGTCAGAGACATTAAATCAACATTCATTTCTTCCACATCTAAAGGTATTTTACCAATAGCTTGGGCTGCATCTGTGTGAAAAATAATTTGTCTTTGACGGCATAATTCTCCAATTTCAGCTATTGGTTGTAAAACCCCAATTTCATTATTAGCTGCCATCACTGATACTAAAATTGTATCATGACGCAAAGATTTTTCTAACAGATTTAAATCAATTAAACCATCTTTTTTAACAGGCAAAACTGTAATCCCGAAACCGAGACTTTTTAAATATTCGCAAGGATCTAAAACAGCTTTATGTTCCGTGGCAATAGTCACAATATGTTGACCTTTTTGGAAATAAGCTTCAGCGATACCTTTAATAGCTAAATTATTCGCTTCCGTTGCTCCGCTAGTAAAGACAATTTCTTCGGGTGTAGCATTAATCGCTTCTGCTAAAACTTCCCTTGCTTGTCTCACAGCAGCTTCAGATTCCCAACCATAAACATGACTAATACTAGCAGCATTACCAAACTTTTCTGTAAAGTAAGGAATCATAGCAGCCATTACCCTTTCATCAACGGGGGTAGTAGCATGACAATCGAGGTAGATAGGACGACTGGACATAATTAAAATTCAGTGTTAATTCAAAATTTGGCCTAGTTTTTTTAGTTCTAACTTTCCCCTTATGGTAAAGTATATTAATTTAATTATTGTAGGTTGAGTGGAGGAACAAAACCCAACATTAGCGGGAGGATAGCAAGGGGTTTTGAATTTTGTTCCCTGAATTTGCAACGCTAACGCGGACAACCCAAACTACAATAAAGATTGTTTTACATAAAAGGAACGGTAGAGCCGTTTTTTTAAGATTTTTAGAACTTGATAAAGCTCATTTTCTCGCTTCAAGAGTGTAAATTGATCAAATAAAGGAAATTGGTTTGATTAATTTGAGAAGGTCAGAATTATTATGTTATTTTATGAATATGATTCAGTAAAGCAAAGTTAAAATTAATTAACATTTTTAAAATCAACTATTTATCACAAAATAAGTGAATATTCAAAGCTATAGCTCTACAACCAAAGTCCGAACAATCGGACTACAAAACTTTAAAGAGCCGCTAATTCTTGAATTTTTTTGCATACAGCTTGAGCATGACCTTTAGTTTTCACATTAGGCCAAGTGTAGGCGATGATTTTATCAGGTGAAATCAAAAAAGTTGACCGAGCAACTCCCATATATTCTTTACCCATAAACTTCTTTAAACGCCATGCACCATAGGCTTCTATTAATTTATGTTCAGGATCAGTTAACAGAGTAATTGATAAATTATGTTTGTCAATAAATTTGCAATGAGATGTTGCCGAATCTGGGCTAACACCGATGATTTTTGTACCTAATGCGGTAAATTCTGAAGATAATTCCGTAAAATCTTGTGCTTCAGTAGTACAGCCTGGTGTATTATCTTTCGGGTAAAAATAGAGAACTATCCACTCATTCAGATCAGCAAGATTGATGATATTATTGTTTTGATCTGGTGTGGAAAAATCTGGTGCAGATTGTCCAATTTGGGGAATATTACTCATAATTAGGTTAAACAGGAATTATAGCAGAATTAGGCGATCGCACTTATAGGAATTTCTCGTCTTCTAGGGACATCGTAAACCAAAAAATCATGAGCCATGATTGTTTTAGGAAAAATTGCCCGTGCTTCTTTCAGTAAATCTTTTAACTCAATAGTATTTCCTGGCGCATAACGGGGACTAAAATGTGTCATTATTAGCTTACGCACTCCCGCACTATACGCTGTTTGTGCTGCCATTGTCGTTGTTGAATGTAATCTCTGAAAAGCCATCTCTGCATCTTGATGAGCAAAAGTTGCTTCATGAATTAATACATCTGCATCTTGTGCTAATTGTACTGCACCGTCACAATAAACCGTATCTGTACAATAGGCAATTTTTCGACCAATTTCAGTTGGTCCACATAATTCACTACCATTAATTACTCTTCCATCTGCAAGTGTTACTGTTTCACCGCGCTTGAGTTGTCCGTAAATTGGACCAGAAGGAATTTCCAAGGCTTTGGCTTTATCTATATCAAAGCGTCCTGCTCGATCTTTTTCTGCTACTCTATAGCCAAAAGCAGTAATGCGATGATGTAAGGGTCCACAGCTAACTGTAAATTCATCATCTTCATAAATCACCCCCGGTTGAACAGTATGCACTTTGATGGGGTAAGAAAAATGGGTGTGAGAATAACGGGAAGCAGCTTGTAGGTATTCGTTTAATCCCGATGGTCCATAGATATCAACTTTTTCTACATTACCAGCTAAACCGCAACTAGCCAGCAATCCCATTAAGCCAAAAATATGATCACCGTGCATATGGGTGATAAAAATTCGGGATAGTTGGCTAATTTTTAAGTCACTCCGCAAAATTTGGTGCTGAGTTCCTTCCCCACAATCAAATAACCACAGTTCTGCCCGTTGTGGTAATCTGACTGCCACGCTAGAAACATTGCGTGATCTTGTAGGTACACCGGAACTTGTCCCTAAGAATGTGATCTGCACGGCGTTTTTCTGCTTTCCTCTTGCTCAATATAGTTCTTGATTCTCTATATTGGCACAGTTGTTGAGCAAAATGCGATCTGCAATCAGCTACAGCAGGAGTCGTAGGGGCGTATCCATGACGGTAATTAGAAATATCAGTATTAGGTGTAAGGACGTTCGCGAAGCGGGCTGTAAGCATCAGCATTTAGTGTAAGGGCGAAGCATTCGGAAAATAAACTTGGGAAAAAACCGATAATTAATCGCCCGAATGCTTCGCCCCTACATGGGAAAAAATGAATAATTGATTGATTTTTATTGCCACCAAAAAGAACTGGCTAAAGGCCAAGATAATTCACAAAGAGTACCTTGAGGATAAAGAGAAACTCGTCGAAATTTACCTTTTATTTGTCGGGCTAAATTTTTAAATTGTTTTGTCCCCCAACCTTCTTTAGATGATTGAATTCCCAAACCATTATCCATAATACTTAAAGTGTAACGTCCTTGGGATGAAGAATAAGTAACTTGTAGAGAGGTGATTCCTGTGGCGTGTTTACCAACATTACACAAGGCTTCTTCTAAAAATCGGCAGAGTCCTCGCTTATTTTCAATACTTAAACTGTTTTCATGAATAGGTTCAAAATTGTGGATTTTCAGCTTTAGAGTTCTAAAGCAAGGAAAATCTCGATCTAAGGTGTAGCTATAAACTTGATATAAAATTTCATGTAAAGGGTTTCGCAAATCTATAACTACATTATTTCCTATATAAAGGCTGGTATCTTGAGTCAAGGTTTCTTGCTGCAAAAAATCGTACATTCCCCGTAATTCTTGGTTCAATTCTTCTAGTTCTTTTTCTATTAAAGGCAATAATTTATTTATGGGTAAATCTTTTCCTCTCACTACTTTTAAAACTTTAGCGAGACTTTGGAGTGGTCCATTATGAATTGTTTCAAATGTAATTTCAATTATCGTTTGACGAGCTTGAATTACCGACTTAAAAGCTTGGTTGTATTCATATAGTGCTATAAACATAATGCAATTTATCACGACAACACAAATTCCTAGTACCAGAGAAACTGACCAACCCCTAGTTAACAAAATATAGCTAATCAATTCTAGACTAAAAATAGTAATGATAATTCCTGCTAATTTTCCTACAGCAATAAAATAAATTCTTTTTTGAACTTTTTCAAAAATCTGAGCTTGCATAAGACCTCAATCGGATAAAGTACATGACTATGTTAATTAATCAATTAATCCTTCGGCTCTAGCTTTCATTTCCGTTTGAATACGGATGTTTTTACCTTCTTCTGGATAAATATTTAAAGCGTCTTGCAACTTACTCCAATAATGACGCACCATGCGTTCAGATATACACATATTTTTAGCAATTACTTTATCTTGTAATCCTTCTTCAAATGCTAAATTTAGTACCTTTAACCACTCTGGTTTTACCTCTAATCCTGAGTGGATTCCTTTAATATCTTTTGTGTGAGTTAATCCCTGTAATGACCAATCAACTCTAGTTAACATTTCTTGGGTAGAAAGACTTTTATCAGCAACAGTAAAGCCTCCTTTATGATTATCAATATAAGGACGAATTCTAACTAATGTTCTCACATGGGCGCTTTGCACAACAAAATTTAGATGGGAATAATTTTCCATTAAGACTTTTAGCAGTTGAATACCTGTATCAACTCTTGCTGTCATTGTCATTTTTTCTGGGATAGAAAGATCCATAATTAGCAAATCAGGTTGATAGCTAATTACTTGCTCAAAAGCATAACTAGCATTTGTAGCAGTATTAAATTCAGCACTAGGATATTTTTTTCTTAGTATTTCAACTGTTCCATTTAAAACTGATTCGTGGTCATCAATAACCATGAACTTGAAAATTGTTTTTTTTGATAAAACCTGTTGCATATCTAATAAATGCCTCAATAGTTACACACCTGATAATTTTTGATTGCTATCTACTACTATTAATTAGTTTTACTAGATTCTATTACTTATAATTTATCAGCTATGGGGGGTCACACCCCTCACCCCATTAAAGATCATTAAAAAATACTGAAATTACTAGGTTTATGTATAACTATGAAAATTATCTTTATTTAAAAATAATTTAGTATTGATCAGAGTTTGGAGAGATATAGTACCAGGTACTCTCCGAGATATCAAGTCATAGAAAATACTCACCAATAAAAGTGCCAAATTGACATGAGATTCTTATTAAAGTAGGAGCATTTACCAGATATTAAGAATTTAAAGCTATCGTAAAGATATTCTAATTCTGGCAAATGGGAGTAAAAAATCAGAGTGGATATATCAGGATAAGAAATTTTTACAGTCAATAGCCCGATACTTCCTATTTGTTTGAGAGTAATTTGAATATAAATAGGGAGTAAACTTTCTGTTTCTGGTAAAGTTATTTTCAGTAATTCTTCTAAAACTCTTAAAATTATCCAACTCCTTTCAGGTTCTTCAATTCGCCAGTAAACTGGCATATTAATTTGAAAATCTAGATAGGGATTGGAATTAATCCACGGTTCTAATAAACACTCAATAGATAAAGGTAGACTATCTTGAATAGAGATTGGACATAAGCGATCGCTCAATTGGACTAAAGAATGATGAAAATTATCAATTTTTCTGATATGGGCTGGAATTCTTGTAACTGATAAATTCAGGTTATCTATAATTAATAAATCTAGATCGCGCCGGATTGTAAAAGATTCTTGTAATAGATCATCACGAATTTTTTCGGATTCCAGAAATAGTTTCAAGAATTCTCTATAAAACCACCACTGTAATGCTTGCTGTATTCTTTGATTAGATGTCATAAACGATATCATGATTATGACTTAAAAGGTGGAATATAAACTCAATCGTTACTCATAAATCAGTAATTAACCTGGCTTTTCTCAACATAAATTGCAATGCTGTTTCTTCCCTAGAAATTATATCGGCTGTAGCGTTCATTCCTGATTGCAGAAGACACTGACGGCCATTATTGCCAAAGGAACTACTTTCGGGTTGAATTGTGGCTTCAAAGTAACTAACACCAGCAGACATTGGAGTAGTTGTATCTTTACTTTGAGGTGTAATAACATCGGGAGCAATAGTTTTCACCGCACCCTTAGCAGTTCCATAATCAGGATATGGACAAGCATCAATCCGAAGTTGTACTTTTTGACCAATGGCAATTTTGTTAATTTCCGCAGTGGGAATCATGGCTTTAATTACCAAAGAAGCATTATCAGGGACAACTTCAGCAATAGATTCACCAGCACGCACTACTTGACCAGGATTTCGTAAATTAAGTTTAAAGATAATGCCGTTACTAGTAGCAAGAATCATACTACTTTTTCGTTGATTTTCTAATTGCTGGAGTTCTTTTTGTGACTGTTTGATTTGTGTTTGAATTTCTACTAATCGCTGAACTAAAATTTCCTTTTCTTTATTTAAAGCAGCTATATTAGCTTCACCTTTCGCGGTTTCTTGAGCAATCCTTTCCTGTGCCATTTTGACCATTGCTGTCGTAGGATTAATCGCAGCTTGGGTGGATTTAATTTTTATTTTGGCTATATCAACAGCTTTTTTTGCAGATTGCAGTGTTAAAGTTGTCTGTTTAACAACTAGCTGTTTTTGCTCAAATTCTCGCTTACCAATTGCGCCAATTTGTGATAATTGTTCATAGCGATCGCGATCCACTTTTGCAAATTCTAAATCAGCCTGAGCCTTTTGCAAATCTACTAATTCTTTTTGGATATTTACTTGCGCTGCCATTAATTCACTTTCAGTATTAATTTTTCGTTCTTTGTATTCTCTTTGATTTCTTAATAAATCCTCTTTAGCAGAATTAACAATATTTTCTATCACTTTTTTTTCAGATATAATTTGATTATTTAAAGTCCGGTTTTGAGCATAAATTTGGATTATTTGTAATCTACTTTGTTTGATATTATCTTCTAATTGACTTTTTTTGATTAGTAATTGCTCAGTATCTAAAATGGCGATTACTTCCCCTTGCTTAACAACTTGATTTTCTTTGACTAAAATATCTTTAATAGCCCCTTCTATCTTTGATTGCACTACACGGGTTTCACCTATAGGACGAACAATAGCAGCGACTTTGACAGTGACATTATATTTCACCCATGAAGACAAAGAAATACCAGTAACCACAGTACCGACAAGAAACATACCTGCTAATGTTGTCCAAATACTTATCGGTGGAAGAGATTCATCATTTTTGGAGAAATTGAATTTTTGATTATGAGTATAAAGCATAATTATTTAAGGGATTATAAAATCTAAATGATCTCCTGATTTAGTTCGTAAATCTTGCAAAGAACCTGCTAATTTCAATTGACCTTTGTCTATTAAAACAACCCAATTAGCACGATTAATTACTTTGGGACGGTGTGTGATTAAAATAGTTGTTTTACCTTGACGATGTTTGAAAAGTTGGTCTAAAACTTGGGTTTCACTAACTGGATCAAGTCCACTAGTTGATTCATCTAAAATCAGAATTGCTGGATCTGTAACAATGGCTCTAGCTAGAGCTAATCTTTGCTTTTGTCCTCCAGAAATGTTAGCACCAAATTCACCTAAAACAGTTTGATATGTTTCTGGAAGTTTACTGATAAATTCATCAGCACCAGCAATTTGACAAGCTTGAACTATTTGCTCAAATGTGACATAAGGCGCTCCTAACCGAAAGTTTTCAACAATAGAACGATTCCAAAAATGAGCATCTTGAGGAACAAGAACTACCTGCTGACGGAGAGATTCTAAAGAAAGGTCTTGGAGATTATAAAGTCCTATTCGTATATTACCAGATTGGAATTGATATAAACCAGCAATTAATTTGGCTAAAGTGCTTTTTCCACATCCAGATTTACCAATTAAAGCAATAACTTTACCTCCAGGAATCGTCAGAGAAAAATCGTCTAATAGGTCAATGCGACCAGGATAATGAAAGGTTAAATTTGTACAAATAATATCAGCATCACTCGAAATTGTCGCCAAAGGTTTTTTGTCATCATCATCATCTTCAGGAGTGGCATCAATAACTTCTGTGAGCCGACGGGTAGCAGTTTTAGCTCGCGTAAATTCATCCACAAAATTAATAACTGTACTAATTAAAGATACAAAATTACCATTCATGGAATTAAAGGCTAGTAATTGCCCAATACTCAAGTTTTCAGCGGGGTTAATTACTAAATAGCCACCAAACCAGAGTAGAATTACACTACCAATACCAGAAACAAAGCCCGAAAATGTATTATTAATAATCCCTATTTGCATTGTTCTGTATGTCAATCCAGCTAGACGATTAAACCGATTGTCTAATTCATCTCTAAATTGTCTACCTGATGTAGTTGTTTTTAAAGTTAATGCACCTTTAAAAGTTTCGACTAATACCCCTTGTGTTTCGGATTCTGTGACTAAAAGTTCATTGGTTTTTTGCTGTAATGTGGGCTGGAAAATAAAGGTAGAGATGGTCATCACCATCGCAATTATTAAAGCGGCTGAGGTAAGTTTCCAACTATAGAAAAACATAAAACCCAAGGAAATTACCGCAATAAAAAATTGACTTGGTAAACCAACAACAATTTGAGCAACTAATTGATTAATTTGATCAATATCTCGCAGACGGCTAACAACTTCACCACTGCGACGAGTTTCATAATAAGTTAATGGTAAACGTAAAATTTGTCGCCCAAATTCTAGAACTAGACTTAATTGTATTCGTTGGGCAAAATGAGCAATTAAGTTAGATTGGATAAATGAGAGGCTATTAGAAATTACATTCATAACAACTACAGAAATTACTACTGTAGTCAATAATTTTGTGTCACCTCTAACTAATACATCATCGGTGAGAATTTGTAAGAGAAAAGGAGAAGCTAAAGACAATAAACCCAATACTAAATTGAGCGGTAAAGCTTGAAATAAAATAGCTCGATAAATCCACACGCGTTTGAAGAAACGCCAAAAACCACCTTCTTTATCTTGCTTTTGAGAAAAAAAGCGAATAGGATCTGGTTCTATTAATAATAATAACCAATCTGTCCAAGCTGCTTCTACATCTTCTTGGGAAAGATGACGAAGACCTATTGCGGGATCTGCAATCAGAAATTTTTTACCTTTTTTACCATATAAAATTACCCAATGATTACCTTGCCAATGAATAATTGCTGGTAAGGGAGCTTCATTAATTCTATCTAATATATCTGGGGAGGTTTTGACTGGATTTGCTTTAAAACCTAAAATTTCTGCTCCTCGTTTTAATCCTAATAAAGTAGTTCCAAATTGCCCCGTTCCTACAGCTTCCCGAATCCTGCTAATAGTAAAATTCTGACCATAATGTTTGGCAATTGCAGCCAAACAAGCCGCCCCACAATCTTCTTCGCTATGTTGTTGCACAAATTGAATTTTCATAAGTAAAACACCCTAGATAGTTGCGAATAAAAATTGTAGTGCTGTTAGTTTTTTCTTTATTTTTGTAGAAACTTATCACTCTTAAATTTAGTTGCTGATAGCAATTCTGTATAAAGATGCGCTCAATTTACAGCACTTCTCGTGTGATGAAGAACAAGAACCCTACCCCCTTTGTGTTCATTCCACCAGTCATCTACGGAGGGAAACCCGTCTCAATTGCTGTTTTACCGGGTGCTTAAAATAGTCTTGATAATAATTTAAATAAGCTATTCAAACTTCTGATTCTCCTTCCACGTCTTGTACTACCTAGAAAAGATGAATCTATGCCGATTATAAGTTCCGTAAATGTATATTCACTATCTATATTGATGGTAGTATCTAAAGAAGATATTTGAATGTTAGCTAAAGATGTAATTTTTGTCAGTTTTAAGATTGAATAGCCACCAGATATAAGTTCTTGTTCCTGTTTTGATATCTGCTGGAATAATTCGGATTTTAGCCCTGGAGTATGTTTCAACATATTAATCTATTATTATCATTGCTTTTGGTTAACAATATTTGATTTTGAAAGATGATTGTTAACTGTTTAAATTTAACGGCTAACAATCATCTTTCCATCATAAAAGTATGCCAGATTTTTACTTACCTATATTCTCTTTATGTCAATTAAGAGCCTACGAAAGTTAATTTGTCCGTAAATTATAATAATTATTAATTATATTTACGGATAAAATCTGACATTTTTTTATGATTAATTTATTGGTAGCAACTAAGTCTATTACCAATAATTATTGGTAGCAACTATACACCAACGAATGCTTTGAATACAGACTCTTCATTGATCTCAGAATCTGCTCTCAATAGATCAAACTTCAATTCAACTCCACCTCTACCATTACTGAACTTGAACCCTCTGATTACTAAAGCTTTGTTCTCTTCATATGTATATCTGGATCTAAGTCTACTACGTACTCCACCAGCTACGATTTCTTGTTGTTCAACAGATACGATGGTAAATAGATTAGACATGACTAAATTCTCCTTGATTTGAATTATCGCTGAGTTATTGACTGCTCTTTTGCCATTTAACCCTCGCTTATTAATAGAATATCGGGAAGTCACTAGTTAATTCATTCTCATTTTATGCAAAGTTAATTACCAGATTGGGACAGATATATGGCAGAATTACGTGAGCAGTATTTCCGAAAAATACACGCCAATGTGGCTAATACTTTTAATAAAATAATGAATTTTATGCTATCTGTATTAAACTGGATTTTTCTAAAAATTGAGATATTTATATATAGGAAATATCATTAACCCCCTACCCACAAGGTAAGTGAGGAGGGTAATTGTAATATATCTCGTTTAAAAATATATTGGTATATTTATATTATAAAAATAATAGTTGTTATGAATAATAACATTACCCTTATTTTGACCAATTGCTACTCCATTATTTCTAGAACTGTCATTGAAAACAACTTTACCGATGAACTGATTTTTATGAGTGATATTGGGGCGGCGGGAAAAGCCACCAGCTACGATTTCTTGTTGCTCAACAGTTACTGGGCTAAATAGATTAGACATAATCGAATTTTCCTTGATTTTAATTATTGCTGAGTTGTTGACTGCTTGGTTGCTGTTCAACCCTTCGCTTGTTAATAAAATATCAAAAAGTGATTAGTTAATTCATTCTCATTTCCTGCAAACTTAATTACCAAATTAGGAAAAAATGTTGCATAATTACGTCAGCAACATTTCTGAAAAATACCTGCCAATGTGGCTAATATTTATAATAAAGTTAGGAATTTTATGCTATCTCTCTAAGCTGCTGCTAAATCTTGTTCTTAGGATTAGCCTTTTGGGATTTATTAAATAAATAAGTTGTAGGAAAACCATTTAATATTTAAGATAAATATATGAACAATATAATGTCTAATTTCTTTAGAAGATAAATCTAAAAGATGAGCAGTAGATAAAATATTCAACCAATAAAAGTAGTCAGCAGTCAGCAGGAGAGTAATTAACAGGTTATTAATTTGACCTATTAAATTACTTCATATCTGGCTGATAGCTGACTAACTTTAACTAATTAAAGACAGGTTCTAGGTTCAACATTCAATTCATCATCATGATGAAAAGATATGAACGTAGAAACTGTAATTAGCTAACACCATAATTTATAGTACCACTATTTTGACCAGTGGCAATTATAACATTTCCACTATTGTTATTGAAAACGTTTTTACCTTTGAACTTGTAAACGGGGGGGACAATAACGGAGGGGATGAATAAGCCACCAGTTACGATTTCTTGTTGCTCAACAGTTACTGCGGTAAATAGATTAGACATGATCGAATTCTCCTTGATTTGTATTACGCTTAGAGTTGTTTACTGCTCGTTTGCCGTTCAACCCCTCGCTTGTTAATACAATATCGAGGAGTCACTAGTTAATTCATTCTCATTTTCTGCAAACTTAATTACCAAATTTAGAACTAAATGTTTCCGAAAAATACACGCCAAATAGGCTAAATTATTTGTACAAAATAGAAATTTTCTAATACCCTAATTAGGGTTGCATTTGCAGTGATTTTATGGTTAATTAACCAGATTTTCTATAAGTAGTTGTGCCAAATAAATTGCACATTTTGGGAAGAAAAAAGGGAACAGAACAAGATTTCAGGCAGGGATTTCTATTTTTCAGGAAAATGGATAATTAATTTTGCCATAGCAAAAGTAGAGACGTTCCATGGAACTTCTCTACAAAGGTTTTAGATAACACATCTTTGGCGTTGCTGAATTAGGGTATGAAATTCAAAAATCAATGATTTCAAACTCTTACTCTCTGTAGACTCTGCGCCTCTGCGTGAAACAAAATCATACTCTTAATCAGCAACGCCAGGTTCTAGATAACACATCTTTTAATTTAGTTGATGTTTATGTGAAATTATTTACTGTGCGTCGGTGGATTTTTCACCAAAGGAAGCACAAATAGCTGTTAATTGTTCTTGACTACAGACTGGACTGCGCGGTGCTGGTATTTCTGTATTTGGCCAGCCAGGTAAATTACTACAGGGACACAATAACGCTGGCATTCCCACATTTTTGAGAGGTACAGGCATGGAACAACGACCACAAGGTAGCATTTCCCATGCGGGTGTTAGTAGTTCATTAATCGTTTCCTGAGTTCCATCTAGGTAACAATCACCTGTGGCTGGGGAGAGAATTGTGAGCCAGCACTCTTCAAACTCTTGGCTATAGCGATCGCCTTGGATTACAGGTTGGGGCAAAAAGCTCACCTTACCATTTACAGCTATAACCCTCTTCCCTAACTGAAACCAGTAGGCAAGATATTCTTTAACTTCGTTTTTGGTTGCCATAGTCACTATTTTAAAAGAAAATACCGTATTTTTATGGTGAGAATCTTTAAATTTGCATTAAGACTTAGGTGATGGTAACGGTACACCTAGTAAACTCAGGTTGAGAGCATGACCGCCTGTGACTAAATAAACAGGTTCACAAATTATACCTAATTGCCGGACTAAAGCCCCAAGGCGATCGCGGAATTTTCGCCCGATTGGATAAGCTGGAACTACACCCCAACCTGTCTCTTCTGCCACAAATATAACATCAGCCTCAACTAACGGTAAAGTTGCGAGAAACTCCGTCAAAATATTTTCCCACACTAAATCTTCTTCTTCTAAGAAATTAGCTACCCAAGTTCCTAACGAATCCACCAACAAGGAAGTATGCGGCTGGGATTGAGCTAAAGTAGCCGTAAGTTCCATCGGTACAGATAGGGTGAGCCAATCTTGAGGACGGCGTTGTTGATGTTTTTGAATCCGTTGTTGCCATTCTTGATCATCTGGGTTTTGTGTAGCGGTGGCAATATAAACAACCGGATTTCTGAAATTTATCGCTATATCTTCCGCCCATTCACTTTTACCAGACCGGGCTGCGCCTGTCACCAATATCAATTTACGCATGATTTCATCATATAATGTGAGAGCAGGAAAAATACGCAAGAGGAATTACCAATCACCTAAACTCAATAACTAGTAAGTTGGTTGAAACCATTCAGTATTTATAAATAAACTTTAGGATATTTTTATGAAAGCAGGGTTAAAGCGGATTGAGGCAACGCTCCATGATTTGGGAACTCGCAATGATGAAGTCACAACAGACGGGGGTGATCAAAGCAAACGCTCTTTCTCTTTTCGGATTAGTTTCCGTCCCCATGAATCTCCACAAAGTTCCCAACCGCAAGCAGCCGTTCATGATCATGATTTAGAGACAAATCAAGACAGTGATGGAACTCCAGAGGCAAATTTGTTTCCTCACCATGATTCTGTCCAAGCTTTTCCAGCCCAAGAAAGTGGAGAAAAAACCCCAACTCTCCCTAAATTTAAAACTCCTACTTTTAGCAATCATCGTCATGGCGCTAACCCAGCCTTATCCATGAATATGCTCCAAGAAATTCAGGAAAAAGTTGCTAGTTGGCAGATAGAGTTACAAAAAATTGTCCAAAATATTCAGGATATTTACTTAGAAGGACCAATTATTAATGGTTGGTTGGAATCTAATATTCAAGAAGCAGAAACAGTGGGAACAGCCACACTCCGTCATGCGGAAGTAGATCGCCTCATGGACTATGTAGAAGAAATTTGTGCGAATGGTGAAAAAGAAGTATATAAACCACTACATACTGATTATCGGCTTTGTGGAATAGATACAGCCGGTCAAGTTTGGTCTCGTCCTTGTCCAGTCGAGCAAGTTCCTAGTGTGAGTATAGCGATCGCTCGTCATCAAAGATTACGACAACTCTTAGGACGCAAACAAGACCTAGAAAATCGGTTGAGTCAATTAGCTGAAACTTTAGTAATATTACATAGTCATATTCAACAATGTTAAAAAATCACTGACGATTTTCAGGTTTTCGAGTAGAATCACCAATAAACAACGACAATCACCCATGTCAGATATCCAAATCTCTGCCATCATCTGTACTCACAACCGAGATACCTATCTAGGGGCGGCGATTGATAGCTTATTGGCACAAGACTTTGCTGGTAACTTTGAAATTTTGGTCATAGATAATGGATCTAGCGATCGCACCCGTGAAGTAGTAGAACAAAGAGCCACTGATTCCCGTCTCAAATATATCTTTGAACCCGTCCTGGGTTTATCCGTAGCCCGTAATACCGGAGCTAAAGCTGCTAGTGCCGAAATACTAGCCTATTTAGACGATGATGCCGTCGCTAGTCCTAGCTGGTTAAAAATTTTAGTCAGTGCATACGCCAATAATCCTAAATTAGCGATCGCTGGTGGCAAAATTACCCTCCTGTGGCCTCCAGGTATCTCCCAACCCAAATGGATATCAAATGAATTAGCCGGGAACTTAGGAGCTTATGATCTAGGAGATCAATTAGTCTATATTGACAAACCAGGGCTAACCCCCAGAGGATTAAATTACTCCCTCCGTAGTAGTTTCCTTGCAGAAGTCGGTGGTTTTGATCCACAATTAGGACGAGTAGGTAAAAATCTCCTCTCCAACGAAGAACTACAAATGACAGAATTTGCCCTCCAGCGCCATTGGCAAGTAGCTTATATCCCCGAAGCCCTCGTTGCCCATAATGTCGCCCCAGAAAGGATCAAACCTACCTGGTTTTTAAACAGAGGTTGGTGGCAAGGCATCAGTGAATGTTATCGAGAACAACTGGCAGGTAAAGCCGGCATTTCTCAACTACCACGAGGAAGCGAGCGACTTTTGCGAGGATTATATAAAGTGCTACAATATATATTAGATCCAGCAGAACGCTTTGATAAATTAGTTTATGCTTATTGTCAAATTGGTTACTTAAACGCTGCTATTCAAGGAATCCTATTTAAATCCCATCAGAAATAAACAAAAAATACACAGTAACAAATTATTATGTCATCTAAACTACCAGTTTCCGTACTCATCCCAGCGAAAAACGAACAACTAAATCTACCAGCTTGTCTCACTAGCCTTGCTAGAGCCGATGAAATATTTATGGTAGACTCCCAAAGCACGGATAAAAGCGTAGAAATCGCCGAAAAATACGGAGCAAATGTAGTCCAATTTAACTTTAATGGCCGTTGGCCGAAAAAGAAAAATTGGTCATTAGAAAATCTCCCTTTCCGTAACGAATGGGTATTAATTGTTGATTGTGATGAACGGATTACACCAGAACTATGGGAAGACATCGCCCAAGCCATTCAAAGTGATGAACACGATGGTTACTACATCAATCGGCGAGTATTTTTTCTAGGGAAATGGATTCGTTACGGTGGTAAATATCCTGATTGGAATTTGCGATTATTTAAACATCAAAAAGGTCGCTACGAAAATCTCAATACCGAAGATATTGCCAATACTGGAGACAATGAAGTTCACGAACACGTCATTTTACCAGGGAAAGTTGGCTATCTCAAAAATGATATGCTCCACGAAGACTTCCGCGATCTCTATCATTGGTTAGAAAGACATAATCGTTATTCTAATTGGGAAGCGCGTGTTTACTACAACTTACTCACAGGTAATGATGATAGCGGCACAATTGGCGGTAACTTATTTGGTGACGCAGTACAACGCAAACGCTTCTTGAAAAAAATCTGGGTCCGTCTGCCATTTAAACCACTGTTGCGGTTTATCTTGTTCTATATTATTCAGCGTGGTTTCTTAGATGGTAAAGCTGGATATGTATATGGAAGATTGCTGAGTCAATATGAATATCAAATTGGTGTCAAACTTTATGAATTAAGCAATTATGGAGGTAAATTAAATATTGCTAAACCCACAGATGCGACATCTTCTCCCCAGGAAATTCAACAATCAGCCAGTTAAATTCCCCAACCTCTATGCCCCAAACCTTGCCGCCAATTACCGATGATGCACCTTTTTTAGATTTACGTAAATATGATCAATCTTGGTTTGATCGAGGCCGTCCCAGTTGGTACGTATTATTTTGGTGGTTTGTGCAAGCGATCGCCTTTCCCCTGACTCCCCAACCCCTCAATATTCTTCGTCGTAGCTTACTCCGTCTCTTCGGCGCTCATATTGGTAAAGGTGTTTTAATTCGTCCCACAGCCCGGTTTACCTATCCTTGGAAAATCTCCATTGGTGATTACAGTTGGATTGGTGATGATGTAGTTTTTTACAGTCTAGATCAAATCAACATTGGCGAACATTGCGTTATTTCCCAAAAAAGTTATTTATGTACTGGTAGCCATGACATCCAAGATCCAGCATTTGGTTTGAAAACCGCCAGCATCATCATCGGTAATGGTGCATGGGTGGCAGCAGATTGTTTTGTTGCCCCAGGTGTACATATTGGCTCAAATGCTGTCATAGGCGCTCGTAGCAGTGTTTTTAGTAATATGCCAGCAGGACAAGTTTGTTGGGGAAATCCTTGTCGTTCTCAGTATCCCAGAGCCAAATCAGAAAGTTAAAAATATAGTAGCTATTGAGAAAAAACCATGCTACTATTAAACTACGTGATGAAATTTAACCAATAAAAACTATGCAACTGAAACGCTGGGAATCCCCACGTCGAGAAGGCAGAAACGATAAAGGCCGGGGTGGTTCTGCTAGAACACGGCAACTGAAAAAACAAAGACAGATGCTCAGACAGAAACTCAAAGAAAATCAAAAGCCAAATGATCATCACAACAATAACCAGGGGGAAAGTTCAACTTCCCCCTATTTTTTTGCAGTTTTTTCGGAAACACCACGTTGCACCGCAAAAATATTTTTCCAAAACACTTGACAAAACCCCCAGTATACCTGCTATATTATTTATATTGAATTCATTGGGGCGTAGCCAAGTGGTAAGGCAGTGGGTTTTGGTCCCGCCATCCCTAGGTTCGAATCCTAGCGCCCCAGTTATAAAAAAGGTAAGCCGTTAGGGTTTACCTTTTGTCATTTCTATCAAAAATTAATGAAACTCTAGCTAAAATAGGGTTTTACAAGTTTTCCAATGGAACGTCTCTAAAGACTCCCATAAATCACAAATATGGAAATTCCCAAACATCATGATTGGCCTTCTACCATAGAAGAGGCTAAAGCAATTCAAGAAAACCTCCGCTATCAAGTAATAACTTCAGATCAACTTCCAGAAACTATCCAGTATGTTGCCGGTGTAGATATGGGATTTCTGGAAGACGGTAAAATTAGCCGTGCAGCAGTAGCCGTCCTGAGCTTTCCTGATTTACAAACAGTAGAAACCAGCCTAGCTTACCATCCTACTACCTTTCCTTACATTCCTGGTTTTCTATCTTTCCGAGAAATACCTCCTGTTCTCGACGCTTTAGAAAAGCTCAAAACTATACCAGATATAATTTTATGTGATGGACAAGGAATAGCTCACCCTCGCAGATTGGGGATTGCTTCCCATTTAGGTGTACTACTAGATATACCAACAATTGGTGTAGCTAAATCCTTGCTAATTGGTGAATATGAAGAATTAGCAGAAACTAAAGGTAGCTGGCAACCATTAATACATAAAAAAGAAACAATCGGTGCAGTTTTAAGAACACGCACAGGAGTAAAACCTGTTTATGTTTCCAGTGGACATCGCATTGGTTTACTAACAGCAATTGAATATGTCTTACAGTGTACACCAAAATATCGTTTACCAGAAACTACACGCATTGCTGACAAATTAGCATCTGCAAGGTAATTGGGAATTGGGAATTGGGAATTGGGAATTGGTGATTGGTCATTGGTCATTGGGTAATTTTATGTCTTCCTTCTTCTTGACAACTAACAACTGATTGACAACTAACAACTGACGACTGACAATTGACAACTGACCACTGACTACTGACAACTGACTACTGACCACTGACAACTAACAACTGACAAAGAATATTTGCAGAAAATTTATGTTCCTCACACTGATTAGACATATATCGGAATGAAGGTATTAGCCAAGAACTACTTCAGAATATTTTCTGTGAAGTAAGTCTGTGATCATGGGAAGAATACGTATTGATTATTAACAGGAAAAGATAGAGTATAAAATATCTCTAAAGTTTTTTAATCATCATCTTCCAGATATATTGTTGCAATTTGAGAGGGATATGATTGTGGCTACAAATGGGATGAAGTTTAAACAAATACTGACTACCTCTATATCCAACGTAGTTAATTTTAGAAAAATAACTCTGATTGCACTTCACCATCGTTGGTTTATATTCGGGGTTTCTTGTACAGTTATGTCAGTTACCAGCCTGATAGCTATTACAGCTAAACCAACTTACCAGAGCTATATGCAGATCTTAGTAAGTTATAATTCAAATGAATCTGCAAGTGCTAGTAATATAGAAAAACAGACTCCTGCTGTTGACTACAATAGTCAGAAGAAATTAATGCTGAGTGCTAAATTAGTCCAAAAAGCTGTAAATTTACTTCAGACTGAGTATCCACAAATAACTGTAGAGGATATTTATAGTGATAGTGCCACTGGTAAAATTTCATCTTTAGAAATAACTAAATTACCTGTACAATCAAGAACTAGTAAAAATTCAAGTCAAATATTTTCACTATCTTTTATAGATCGAAATCCTCTAAAGACTAAAAGAGTATTACAAGCTTTACAAAAAGTATATCAAGATTATAATACCGATCAAAAAAATCAGCGCGTTAATCAAGGTTTAGCTTTTGTTAATAACAGTTTACCAAAATTACAGAAAGATGTAATGAAAGCAGAGAAAAAGCTAGAACAGTTTCGCAAAGAAAATAATTTAATTGATCCTGTTTTACAAAGTAAAATTTTATTACAATCTTTATCTGATCTTCAAAAACAGCGGCAAAAAACTCGCGCTCAATTGGAAGATATACAGGCTCGACACAATAGTTTAGAACAAGCGATCGCTGCTGCAAACCCAAGTCAAACAATTGATAATACTGCTTCTAACCAATATCAAGCCTTAATTAATGAACTGAATATAACCGAACAGGCATTAACTCAAGCTCGCGTACTTTACACAGAAAGATATCCAACTATACAGCAACTTCAGCAGAAGCGGAAAATTATCATCGCACTAATACAACAACAAGAGAAAAATCAAACTATTCCTATTAGTAATAAATTACAACCTTTAGTAGACATAAACCCTAAATTAGAGAATGATTTAACGCAATTAAAAATGACTGCATTAGGACTCATTGCTAATGATGCTTATTTAATAAAATCCGAACAAGAACTTCGTTCACAACTTAATAAATTTCCCAGTTTAATTACTGAATATAAAGGGTTAGTTTCTGATATAGAAATTTATCGAACTACACTGAAACAACTAATCCAAGCGCAACATTCATTAGGATTAAAAATTGCTCAAGAGGGTTTTAACTGGCAGACTTTAGAAGAACCAGCTTTAGGAATCCATATAGGTAATTTACGATGGTTGTTAATAATTGGTGGAGTATTCATTAGTCCAATATTAGGTTTATTAGCAGCTTTAGCCTGGGAGAAGTTTAATCGAGCTATTTTTTATCCTCAAGATTTACAAAAGCTGACGAATATTCAGTTACTGGGATCAGTTCCTAAATTAGGAAAAAAACCAGATAGTTGGCAAAGTAAACTTCAAAATATCGGCAGAAATAAACGGAGAGATGTAGATATTTTTCCTCAAGAAAGTATTAGACAGTTACCCAGTCATGAAGCATTAGATATCATTTACCAAAATATTCAAATCCTCAATAATTCTCTACCTTTAAAATCCTTAATGTTGACTTCGGCATTACCAGGAGAAGGTAAAACAACCTTGGCTTTAGGGTTAGGAGCTAGTGCGGCGCGTATGCACCAAAGGGTATTAGTAATTGATGCTAATCTGCGATCGCCCAGTTTGCATAAAACTTTAGGATTAACCAATGATTGGGGTTTATCCTTATTGCTTATTGATGATGAAAATACATCATTTCATAATTACATTCAACCTATTCATCCAGCTATTGACGTTTTGACAGCAGGACCAATCCCAGAAGATGCAGTCACTTTACTTAGTTCTGAACGGATGAAAGAACTAATAGATTTATTTGGACAAAATTATGATTTAGTGCTGATAGATGCACCATCAGTTTTAGATACAGTTGATGGTAGAATTGTGGCATCTTTGTGTAATAAAATTGTCATGGTAGGACGGATTGGCCAAGTTACACCGAATAAACTGATGGAAGCTACGGAAGTTTTGAGCAAGTTAAATTTAATTGGGATTGTTGGTAATGAAGTTTATGATACTCCCCAAATATTGACACCATGAACAGGCAATAAACAAGAAAAAAATCAATCAATATTCCCTTTATTTCCTGGATAGGAGAAATGTCAGACTAGAATAGTAGACGCTGGTGATGAGACAATTAGCATGAAATTCCAACTGTTATTAGGCGCTTTCTTTTCGGAAATTAAAGGTAGACATTGGTGGATAGGTATTTTCCTCTGGTTTGCTTTACTAGCTCCTGCTCAAGCATCTGTAATTTTGCGTGTAGCAATTGAAAGAGAAGTTAAGCAGGTAAAAGTTGGTGCTTCGACAACAGCTATTGTTAAAGATAGTAGTGGTAAAACTCTGGGACAATTACCGGGAATGAGTGCATTTGCGGCTCAAGCAGTACCTGGAGGAGTGGCTTTAGATAGATGGAAATCGGGGTTATTTTGGATTGAACCCACGAATAAGGGATTTGTTTATATTGGCGATCGCTGGTTTCGTGGTAGAACCTTAGTAATACCCACAGAAAAAGGCTTAACTGCGGTGAACTGGGTAGATTTAGAAGAATATCTCTACAGTGTCATTGGTGGAGAAATGGATTCTCGCTGGCCAGACGAAGCCCTTAAAGCTCAAGCGATCGCTGCCCGTACCTATGCCCTTTATGAACGAGAAAAACAACGGAGAAATCCCGTTTATGATTTAGGGGATAGTCCAGATCGTTGGCAAATTTATAAAGGTGTCAGCAGCGAATCCTCCAGAACCTACAACGCCGTAGACACCACCGCCGGCAAAATCTTAACCTACAACAATCAAATCATTCTTTCTGTCTTTCATGCTTGTTCTGGTGGACACACCGAAAATGTCGAAGATGTCTGGACCAGCAAAGAACCTTACCTCCGGGCTGTACCAGACTTTGACCAAAACATTAAAGAATGTAACTGGGTAAAAACCTTTACTCCTGGAGAAATTAGCACCAGAATTTCTGGTATTGGTAATGTCAAAGATATGATTGTGGAAACCCTTTCACCCTTCAAAAGTGTTAAAACCCTCAAAATCATCGGTGATAAAGGGACTAAAGTCCTCAAAGGTGAAGAAGTCAGAACTGCACTCAGGATTAAAAGTACCCGTTTTACAGTTGGTAAAGATGCAAATGGTGGTTTTCTCCTACAAGGATTAGGTTTTGGCCATGGTGTAGGCATGAGCCAATGGGGGGCTTACGAACTAGCAAAACGCGGCGCAAACCACCTGCAAATCTTAGGATATTACTACCAAGGTGTAGCCCTGACACCCATTCAAGCTAAATAGATAATTGACAATTGATAATTGACAATTGACAATTGGTAATTGGTAATTATCTCTATTACCTATTACCTATTACCTATCACCCATTACCTATTTGTTTATTCTGAAATTCCTGTTCTAGTAAATCTGTTTCAGTAGAGTAAACTGAATCATCCTTACCAATGACTTTTTCCGTAGCAAATTCACGAGCAAAGGCTATCTTCTTCTGTAAAGAAGAATCTGCACTTGCTAATAATCTAGCTCGTTCTTGGCGTTGATGATTGCGAGTAGAAATTTGATCATTGCGCCACTTAATCCAAAAATAACGGATTAATGGTATGGCGAGAAAACCCGTACCATAAGCTAATAAAAGTCCATAAATCCCTTGCACAAAAGCAACTAATCCGCCGACTTGAGCCGCAATTGTGCCATTTCTCAATAAATTTCCCAGGATTAACGCCCCAATCAAATTCACTCCTCCTAAACCAGCACTGAGCATAAGTTGTCCAGAACTAGCAGCACTAAACTGCCAGGAAAATTCATGGAGATATTCAGATATTGAGCGCCGCGGCTTCTTACTAGCTCTTACCTGTAATTCTGGGAAATAATAGACTATTTGACCTTCAGCACTTACCTGTGGTCTGCCATTAAATCTGACCAGCACAGGTAACATATAATCTTCATATTCTTGTTGATATGTTTCTCCAATATCATCTAAATAAGGAGCAATTTGTTCAGCTACTACTGCACCTTGATTATTACTAATCACCGCCCCAATTTCTTCCCAGCGTCGTTCTTCCAAATTGGCATTAGGATTACCATCACCAAATAGAAATGAAAACACTGCTTCAAAAAAATTCATTTCACTATTTTCGCCCTGTTCTCGTCGCCGTTCTTGGTAGCGATCGCGGTAATTTGGGCTAAAATACCAGAATAAATCCGGGAAAAAGAAGAAATTAAAACCTCTAGAACTACTACTGCTACGATTGTCATTATCTCGATCTGAACTAGCAGTCATAATAATGATAATAGTCACAGTAATCAGCAAGATAGAAGCCACTAAAAGGATGCCAAAGGAAATCCGAATTAGGTAAAATAGTACAGACCAAACTTTTTTCCACCATTCTTGCAAACGCATTTGCAAGTATTTATTCCGTAAAATATCTCGAAAGTTGCGTGGAAATTGGTAAACAACATCACCTGATTCTGCAACCTGCAAATGTCCCCCAGCATCAGCGGCTAGACCTAATAAACCTTGATTAACCTCAGCTACATTTAATCCTACCTGAGTAGCTACATCACCAACAGTGACTCGGTAGCCTAGTTGTTCCACAGATCGCATAATGATGGGATTGGGAGTCATAACTCTTCCCTTCTGTTATATTTTGGTTTACCTTTCTTCAGTCTAGAACTTTTCCTTGTAAAACTACTAGCTCTTTAAACAACAGTTTAACAGCCTTAACTGCTACTCGCATACGGATTAATTTAACCGGAATGCCTCCCCTCTTTTCTCTATCCATCCAATCAATCGCTTAAGTGGATAGACTCATACTCATCTTTGTCTTTAATCTTGACTCTGATCATACTTTTCAAATTAGTGCGGCTCTTAACAGGCTCAACCGCACTAAAAACCCATTACCACAACGCCCGACGACACAGTGCAGAACCACCGAAAACCTTTGTTTTAGAAATGTCGTTTGGGACAAAATTATGGATTGTAAGCGATTAGAAAATAGCTCTAAAAGTTTTCAAGTATTTTATGATGGTTTATTAAAAATAATAGAATATTAATTGATACAATTTGATTTTAAACAAGAGAGAATTTGCAAATTTATGGCACTAAAACGGTTTATTATCGAAATGGGAATGGGTGTAGACCAACATGGACAAGAACCCACAGTAGCAGCAGCAAGAGCAGTTAGGAATGCGATCGCTCATAATGCCCTTCTTGGTATTATGGAAGTAGCTGGTTTAAAAGATCCCAATGAGATGATTGTCGAAGTCAAAGTTGCAGTTCCCTACCCCGAACAAGTACGAGCAGCAGAAGTATTAGCAGTCTTACCTTTTGGTAAAAAAACGCTCATATTAGAAGCAGGAGGAATGGTGGTTGATGGTTTAGCAATTCCTTCTCTCAACGATAAAAATGACGAAATGTTGATAGCTGTAGCCGCAGTTACAGTTTTAGTCGAAACTGCATAATTAATGATAAAATATTGATTTCATCTGGATTTTGTGAGTTAAACTAGAGGTAATGGGATCATCTCTGGCAATAATTTCTCTAAATTATACATCTACATAACTCCAGTGAAAATGTCTCAAGATCCTCACAAATCATCTCAAATCCAAGAAATAATTGGACTAAAATCACAACACTTTGCTGACTTAATTAGAGCCGCACAATTGATTTTTGATCCGACTGCGGGAGTTACCGGCAGAACTGTCAAAATTGATTGGGAGGATTTTGGTATTCCTCCTAATATAGAGGATAATCTCAGAATTCTTGGTGAAGAATTTCAGTATGCTTCTCCCCACGTTCCTGTTGATGTTATTTGGGGGAAGTTAACCACCGAAACTCGAATTTGGTTTCTGGAAAATAAAGATCAATTATGGCAATTTGAAGAAATTTTACCTGCACTTGATGAAGATTAACAATTGCCAAAAATATTTTTTTAAAGTAGGATATATACATTTTGTATCCTACTTATTTACTAGAAAATAATGTTCACAAAAATTTTAGCCCCCCAGGTTTTATTAGTTTCTTTGTCTTTGACATTAGGAGTAATAACACCTGTTTTTAGTAACGCTAGTATAGCTTTAGCAGAAAGTCCACTAAAATATGCTCAATCAGTTGCTAATAAAACTGAATTTGGCGTGAGGATAGTTGACTCAGAAGGAAAAGTCAATTTTTTCCCAACAACTACAGTTCCTTTAAAAGAAGGTGATGCTTATGGTTGGAGAATTAAACTTGATAACTATCAAGGTAAAGTCAAATGGCGCGAAGTTTTAACTTTACCAAAACCTCCCGAAACTTGGATAACACAAGATAGTAAAAATTTCTCTATCTCAACAGATGGAAAAACAGCAATTTCCCAGCGCACAACAACACCTATTAATGGTGTAATTGAAAATTTTTGGACTGTTTCTCCTGGAGATCCTTTAGGTAAACATCAAATCCAAGTCTATATTGATGAACGCCTGATTGCTACTTTTGCATTTGAAATAGTTCCGTTCTAAAATGACACTTTTGTGCTAAATCTAAACATAGAATCTTTTTTATAGACTAATTATGTCAAGCACATCTTACATTTTCCTAGCTGGTGCAAGTCGCGGTGTTGGCCAAGAAATCGCTAAATACTTAACAGCACAACAAATTAAAGTCAAAGCCCTTTTGAGGACAGAAGCCGCTGCTGTGGAACTAAAAGCAATGGGTATTCATCCAGTTTTAGGAGATGCCTTAAATGTAGCTGATGTTGAACGGGGAATGTTAGGAAATGAACCTATTCACGCTGTTATTAGTACGCTAGGCGGTTTACCTACAGATAATATCAAACCTGATTATATCGGCAATAAAAATCTCATTGATGCCGCAGTAAAAGCAGGAGTAAAAAAGTTTATTTTGGTGACTTCTATTGGTAGCGGTGATAGTGTTATTGCTATGCCTCCTCAAGCTTTAGAAGCACTCAAACCAGTTTTAATTGAAAAGGAAAAAGCTGAACAATACTTAATTGCCAGCGGACTTAACTATACAATTATTCGTCCTGGTGGTTTAAAATCAGAACCAGCAACCAACAACGGCATGATCACAGAAAATCCCCAGATTGTGGGTACTATTCATCGTGCAGATGTTGCCCAATTAGTTTGTCGTTGTTTAAATTCTGATCATACTAATAATAAGATTTTCTCAGCCATAGATCGGAATATGGTATATCCAGGATTACCGAAGTTTGTGGAATTTAATTTAGATTAGTGCCATAGGGCGGAATTAAGAATTAAAGAAGCATATAAAACTGGCTTTTCCGGTATTTTTAATGCTTGTTTAATTTACGCCCTTTTGTATTAGTTGATGTTGAGGACTAAAGTCCTCACTACTAAATTTAAACAGAAAATACTACCCGAAATCCACAAATTCGTAAACCACCGTCTGCTTCATTCCAGCTTCTACTAGCACTACGACAAAGTTCGGCACTAAAATTCCATGCACCACCCCTTAAAACCCGACGATGTTGATCACCCCCAGCTTCCCATATACTACCATCTGTAGGTGCGCCATGATAGTTATTATGCCAAGGATCTGCACACCATTCCCACACTAACCCGTGCATATCATATAAACCAAAAGCATTCGCAATTTCAAAATAACCAACACTAGTTGTTTCTTTACGAAATCTACTTTTTGGTTCGACAGAATAAGTATCACTACCACTACAGTTAATTAAATCGGAAGTAATTGTCTCTCCAAAATGAAAAGATGTGGTAGTTCCTGCCCGACAAGCATACTCCCATTCTGCTTCACTCGGTAAACGATATTTTCTTCCAGTTTTAATTGATAATCTGGCACAAAATTCCACTGCTTCATACCAAGAAACATTTTCTACTGGCAGATTTGCACCTTTAAATTTTGATGGGTTGGGGTTTAATGATTGTTGAATTTTAGGTAAAGCTGCTACTGTTCTCCACTGTGTTTGAGTAATAGGATATTTCCCCATAAAGAAAGATGGAACTATTACTTGATGTTGGGGACGTTCATCATCATCACCTTCACAACTCAAAGAACCCATAATAAAAGTTCCATTCGGAATTGATACCATTTCTAAAGTAGTATTTCTGCCTAATTCCTCTACAAAATATTTAGTATTACGTCTATCACGGTTCACTTCTCTCCCAGAAGTATTTACGGTAATAACACAATAATCAAAGTTATATAAAAGAGGTAAGGGAACAACAATTTTTGTCGGCGGTGACGGTGTTAATGGCGCTTTAGGAAGAGAGGAAAACTTGAGGGCTACGGGAGATTTGGCATAGTTTAAATCATCTAATACATCGAGTGCTGACTGATATCTATCACTAGCAAAATGTTGGAGTAATTTATCTAATATTTGCTTTAAGTCCTCACTAATAGTAATTCCTTTAATTCGTAAACGTTCTGTCCATAACCATTTAGCATTCATGGCATCATAAAGATGATCTTGAAGTTGTCCATAATCATCTTGTAATGGTAAATCTTGAGTTAATAACCGCACACAAGTTACACCCAAAGCATATAAATCACTTCCTTGACAAGCAAATCCGGCCATTTGTTCTGTTGGTGCATAACCAAGGGTATAAATAGCTGTCGCTTGTCTAGCGATACTGGTTTGAGTAACTTGCTTTGCACCACCAAAATCAATCAATACGGGTTTTTTATCACTATCCCGACGAACAATATTTTCGGGTTTGATATCGCGGTGAATAACATTGTGTTTGTGAACAAAATCTAGAACTGGTAATAAGTCAGCTAAAAGTTGCCGCACTTCTGCTTCGCTATAAGCTTGATTTTGAAGTTCTTCTAGAAGAGTTTTGCCAATAATAAATTCCTGCACTAAATACAAACTAGAACCTTGTTCAAAGTAAGCTAGAAGTCGCGGAATTTGGGAATGATTTTCTCCCAAATCATATAATCTAAAAGCTTCTTCTCGGAAAAACTCGGCTGCTTTAGCACGTTGTCCAGTTCCTTGGACTTGGGGGAAAAATTGCTTAATTACACAAGGTGCATTCAGTCTATCTACATCTTCAGCAGCGTAGGTTCTGCTAAATCCACCTTCACCTAATAACCTCAAAACCCGGTAACGGTTTCGCAGCATTTCCCCAAAGTTACTTTCTTGGCAACTTAGGCAAGATTTAGAGGTTTTTGGGTTGAAGGGGTTGGAACAATTGGGATTTTGACAAATTTGCATGAATGTTGGGAAAATAGCATCTTGTCCAAATTCATCCCCAATTTTATTAAGTTGTCAAAACGATATTTATTTCTATCACAAAAAATTAGTTAAAACCTACATTAGTTTGCGTGGGGAAAGTTAAAAAATTCAAGAATTGAAAGTTTCATTAATTACCAAACTGACCCTATATGCGCGCACAGATTCCCATTATAAATATAGTAGAATTAATTGCTAAATTTGTCAAGCAATTATTTAGAAATATTCTGTTTTCCCAACTTTTTTAAGAAATGGAAACTTTATGTTTATTCTTATTTATGAATAACACTATCAGTAGCAAAATTCTGTGCTGTTTGTTGCACAGATTCTAGCTTTTTTCCTCTTCTGCTATTTCCGTACTAAGTAACTAGTGTATAATTCGTAGGGAATATGTATCATATTATGACTATTTTTGTAACTTCCCAAGTTTTGATTTAACTTAAAGGTACATAGATAAACCTGTTTACAATCCAGGCACATCAAATAATACCGATATCAAGGATCACTTATGGCTATAGATACTCTGGCATTTATAACCACAATGGAAAATAGATTTGGTTTCTCTAGTGAAGATAATGGTTTAAATTGATTCAGATAGATATTTATCTCTACTATTAATTCCCAGTAAAAATCCGGTTTTGGCTGAAATTACACTTCTACAAAATAGATGGGTTTTTCTACGCTATCTGCCATAAAAATTCCATCAAATCGAAAGGCTTTTTCCTTCACTTCCACAGAAGTAAATTTATAATCTGTGGCATTTTCTGTAGGTTCTCCCAGAATTTCAAATAATAGTGTGTGGAAAGTGAGGAAGATTTGGTAGAATATTGTGTCTGTGTGCATTATTCCTAATATTGATATTTCTTAATTACTTATTCATCTGGTGATTTTAACCATTTTCCCAAATCATTTATATCTGCAAAATCTAATAATGCTTCCCCTAGCTTTTCCAGTTGTTCTATATTCAAACTGTTGATGTTTTGAATATAACTATCTTCCAACTTTCCAAACCGTTTAGATAATATCCTTAACAGTAAGTTTGTTGCTTCATCTTTTTTACCTTCCTGTCTACCTTCTTGCTTTGCTTCTTGATAGACTCTTGTTTGCTTAATATCACTCACTAAAAACATTGCTTCTATCTCCTGACGGCTTAATTGTGAAAACTTGGACAATAAAACAGTCTCTAACAATTCTATAATACCTTGTTTTTCTCTGTCATTCTCAACTTCTGCCTTAGTTCTTGCCATGAGGGTTTTAACTAATTCCGGTGCTTGTGCTTCCTTACTGACAATTAACTCAATTAACCCCATTCCAATTGAACCCGCTGGTAATTCATCTAAATAAATTCGTTTAATTCTCCCACTATTAATCAATTCTTGTTGATAAGCACTCAATTCTTCTACATCTAAACTCCGTTTCGCAAATAAAGCTACCCCCTGCCAATCTTGTACTGGTTTAAATTGATTCAGATAAATGTTGATTTCGGCGATTAATTCCCAGTAAAAATCTGGTTTGGGTTGAAATTGCACTTCTACAAAATAGATGGGTTTTTCTACGCTATCTGCCATAAAAATTCCATCAAATCGAAATGCTTTTTCTTTCACTTCCACAGAAGTAAATTTATAATCTGTGGCATTTTCTGTAGGTTCTCCCAGGATTTCAAATAATAGTGTGTGGAAAGTGAGGAAGATTTGGTAGAATATTGTGTCTGTGTGCATTATTCCTGATCTTGATATTTCTTAATTACTTATTTATCTGGCGATTTTAACCATATTTCCCAATTCTATATCTACCGTAATTGCATCTTCATCTTGAGATACAAGATAACGTCTTGGTATTTTCGTTATGAGAACAAATATTATTTTCTTATTTCCCTACTTCTGGGATTTATTTAAGCAATTATGATCTTGATGAATAAAAACTCTATATATATGGGCGCACACTTTCCCACTAATACCATAAGCATACCTAAAACTCGAAACACTGTCAAGCCCCCTGGCTGAGATCACCAAAACTCGTTACATTCTTGATAAGATTCTCAATAATAATGAGAATAAACCACCAATAATTGAGAAAATTCTTTTTTGCCAAAATCCTATACAAATAACTTATATCCTATTAATGTAGGTTAGGTTGACGTATGTTACCCAACAAATGCGTCGGGTTTCACTTCGTTCTACCCAACCTACAAAAAATGGACAAGGTATTGTTAAGATATTATGATTACTAATGGCGAAAATGTTTCTAAAGTTTCTAGTATTGAAGTTGAACAATGTCTTTATGGGTAAATGAACCACATTTTTATATCTCACGCAAAGACGCAAAGGCGCAAAGAAAGAAAGGAATAGAAAGATTAGTGTGTGGTACAAATACATGAAAACTGCTGTAAGAAATTAATAATTGAGAATTACATATTTATGAATGTTTCTCTAGAAGTCCTGATAGAGGCTGCAAAAATTGGAAAATTAATCAGCTTCCCTACAGATACCGTACCTGCATTGGCTACCATACCTAAACAAGCAGAATTGATTTATGCTGCTAAACAACGCAGTTTGGATAAACCATTGATTTTAATGGCGGCTAAAGCTGAAGATTTATGGGATTATGTGAAAGGAAATGATGTAGAATATCAAATTTGGCAAAAAGTTGTTAATCAATGTTGGCCTGGTGCTTTGACTTTGGTTTTACCAGCTAGTGATAAAATTCCTCCAGTCATTAATCCTACTAATCCCAGCACTATTGGTATTAGAGTCCCCAATCATCAAATTGCTCAAACTATTTTGGCGCAAACAGGATTAATGGCCACAACTAGTGCTAATTTATCAGGACAACCTGCATTAGAAACCAAAGCAGAAATAGAAGCTCAATTTCCCCAAGTTCTCACTTTAGAATCTATAGAATATCAAGGTTTGGGCATACCTTCCACCGTTGCGAAATGGACTGGAAGCAGTTGGCAGATTTTACGACAAGGTAGTATTAAGTTAGATAATTTATTTGATAATTGACAACCATGAATTTTAGTAACTGGCTATATTTAGGAACAGGAATAGGATTAGGAATAGGTTTTTGTAAATTATTCCTCCAGCCCGCCGAATCTCCATCCATACCTGCTCAAAATGCTCCACTCCAGCCAGAAACTGAACTTTTACAAGAATTGAAGCAAACCCAATTAGCCTATCAGCAAGCGCGGGAAATGAGTCAGTTTAAAGCGGGTTTTTTAGCTAGAACTAGTCATGAATTGCGATCGCCCTTAAGTAGTATAATTAGCTTACATCAATTGATTTTAGCAGATTTGTGTGAAAACCCTCACGAAGAGCGGCAATTTGTAGAACAAGCTCACGAAAAATCTCTACTATTACTCAAACTAATTGATGAAATTCTCAATGTTTCTAAAATAGAATCTGGCAGAAATAAATTAGATATTGAAACTTTGTCACTAACGGAAGTTTTACAGGAAGTTTATAACTTAACTTATCTCTTAGCAGCCAATCGGAATTATCCTTTTAGTTTATCATTACCAGAATCAGAAATTTGTATTTTAGCAGATTCTCGTTGGCTCAGACAAGTATTAATAAATTTGATAGAGACGACAATTTTGCAAATGCAAGAAGGGAATATTTATCTTTCTAGCAGTCTTGCATCTTTAGATAATTATGTATATATCTGGTTAGATGTCCCCACTGATGCCGTACCTACAAATGAACCTATAAATTTGATGATATCGGCAAATCAAACAACTCAGAAAAATATAGTTCTACCACCAGGAATGAAATTTTCACTTAATCAAACTTTAGTAGAATTGATGGGAGGAAAATTAGAAATTTTACCTTTCCCCATCAAAAAAGAAGAAACACCACAGTTAACGAGATGGCAAATATCTATGCCTCTAATGACTCCTGAAGATGAATCTCTCCATTAGCAAAAGCATCAAAATTCGACTGATTAAATAAAACCATTGTCGTTGTACTATTGACTTGAAACCCAATTTTCTCGTAAAATGTCTGTTGGTGAGTAGTCATCAGATATACCCGTTCTACCTGCATCCGTGGATGAGTTAAAACCGTTTCTACTAACTTGATTCCCAATCCCTTCCCTTGATAATCTGGATGAATCACAACATCCCAAATTGTAGCGCGATAAATACCATCCGAAGTTGCTCTAGCAAAGCCAATTAATGATTCTCCATCTGAAATAGAAATCACAGGTTCACTGTTAGCGATCGCTATACTCCAATCCTTAATGCTTCGTTCCTTTGCCCAAAAAGCAGCAAGATTAAACAGTTCCTGAAGTTGGTAAAGATCAATATCCGCATGGCTTTGGCTAAATTGAATCTGAGAATATTTCATCTATAGAGACCTAATTTTCGTAGTATCTTCGCTTCTGTTATGGCATATTTTCCTGAAAAATACTCAAGGTGTATATAGATATGCAACATTTTAATTAAAAATTTAAAATACTTCTTTCTATTTCTGATTACCTATACCCCTTTGACTGACAAACCCACTTCCATAGAGGATGAGTAGATCCTTGCTGACGAATACGAGAAACTTGTTCTTTTAAACGTTCCTGTTCTTGTAGTGGTAATCCCCAAATAATATTACGACTTTGCCAGACTAAAACAGAAAGCGTCATCCCAATACAAAAACCTAAACCCAGGGTAGCCAAGGGATGAAAAATTAGTGCATATCGTAATCCTACCCAAGTAAAATAGTCTTGTAACAAAGCGATTTCCACTCGTAAATCCCACAAGCAAAAAGGCGCAATAATTAGCCATAAACAGCTAGAAAATAACCATCTTCCATATACTGTCAGTTTGTGTAGCTTTTGTATTTGTTGAGCAAAAACTGGATCTAAGTTATTTAATTCTTCTATCTTAATTTGTGCTTCTTCAGACTTATCCATAGGAAGAAATTAGGGATTGCTGTTAACGATTCAAAATCTCGTTACAAAACAAGGGAACAGGGAATAGGTTGAAACGGGGAACGAGGTAATCACCCATTAATAAATTGACGTTGCTGATAGCCATATTGAAGTATGAAACTGAAAAATTGCAAATTCTTACTCTGTGAGACTGGAGCGCCTCTGCGTGAGGTAAAATCATATTCTTAATCAGCAACGCCAATCAATTAACTATCTTGGGAACTAACAGAGTTTTCGACTGAGTAATTTTCCTGACGTTCTCGCCACCAGATTAGGAGGGTACTAGCAATAAAAATACTAGAATAAGCCCCCGCTATAAAGCCGATAATTAAAGCCAGCGAAAAATATTTCAACGTCTCCCCACCAAATAGGAAAATGGCAAATAACGACAACATGGTTGTTAAGCTGGTATTGATTGACCTAGACAAAGTTTGATTGACAGCATCATCAACAATATCCGCAATTGGTCGATCAGGGTTAATTTTGATAGTTTCCCGGATGCGATCATAGATTACCACTGTATCATTAACAGAGAAACCTGTGATAGTCAGCAAGGCGACAATAAAGAGACTATCTACTTCTATACCTAAAACCAAACCCAAAATTGAGAATATCCCTGCTGTAATAAAGACATCGTGAAGTGTGGCAACGATCGCAAAAATGGCATAATCCCACTGGAAGCGGAAGCTTAAGTAGATAATAATACCGATAAAGGAAACTATCAAAGCCAAAACCCCAGAAGTAAATAACTCCTTTCCTAAAGTTGCACCAACAGAATCAATTTGATTTTTTTGTGGGTCAAAAGTGCCGATTTTTTCAGTTAACGCATTTTGCAAATTTGTCCGCTGTTCTGTTTCCAGGTTTTTTGTGCGGATATTAATGCCATTTTCTACATTCTTGTCTCCTATTTTTTCAGAGATTAATTGAATGCTACTATCTCCCAGTCCCTGAGATTTAGCCACTTCTCGCACCAGGTTAATATCTATAGGTTGGTCACAGTTACCAGGTTGGTTACAATCCCGAACAAATTGTAACCTTGTTCCCCCGATAAAATCCAAGCTAGGACGCAGAGGCGCATTTATACTGGGATTCAAGTAAGATATCACCATTGAGATGATACCGCTGAGGATCAGCATCACGGAAATAGTCCACCAAGTTCCGCGGGCTTTGTTAATATGTAGTTTCATTGTGCCACTCCTGTCTGATTCGCTACTGGCACATTAGGAGCATAAAGTTCTGTTTTCCGCAAAGAGGGAATGGAAATAACTAAAAACATCAATGTGCGACTACAAGTAATGGCGGTAAACATACTCACCGCTACTCCTAAAGCCAAGGTAAGAGCAAAACCTTTAACTAGCCCTGAACCTAACCAAAACAATGCAGCACAAGCAATCCAGGTAGTAACATTACTATCTAAAATACTAGAAAAGGCGCGGTAAAAACCTGATTCTACAGAACGATATAAAGATTTACCTGCTCTTAATTCTTCCCTTGTGCGTTCAAAAATTAAGACGTTAGCATCAACCGCCATACCGATACTGAGTATAAAACCAGCAATTCCCGGTAAAGTCAGAGTGACACCCAATAAACAAAAAGCAGCCCAAGTGAGTAGGGAATAAATCACTAGTGACACATTCGCGATCATTCCTGGTAGTCGGTAGTACAATACCATATATATTAATACTAAAATCAGACCCCCGATACCAGCATATATGCTTCTTTGAATACTATCTTTTCCTAAAGTCGCGCCTACCGTTCTTCTTTCCGCAATTTCTACAGGCACGGGTAATGCACCACCACGCAACTGCACCCCTAAATCATTGGCTTCTTGGGCTTGAAAACGACCTGTAATGACAGCAGAACCGCCAGTAATCCCAGTGGCTGCAAATTCTACTCCGACACTAGGCGAACTAATCAGTTCATTATCGAGGAAAATGCCGATACCACGACCAGTTCCGGCTAAGTCTTTTGTGAGTCCTGCAAAGAGTTCACCACCCTTTTGATCAAAACGGATAGCCACATCCCAGTTATTGCCTTGAGTGGGCTGACCGTAGGCATCCTGGAGATATTTACCAGTTAATGGTGGATTGGTACTTTCAAACAATTCGGCGATCGCTTGATTATTTTTGTCAAACTCTGCCTTATTTTTCTCAATGGCCGCTTGATCTGGGTTTTTTCTCAACTCTTCCCGCTTGGTTTTCAGGTCATTTCGTGTGATCTGAAAAGCAAAAAGCTGAGTTTCTGTATTCGGTTTTTGGATACGGAACTCTAACTGCGCTGTGCCTCCTAATACCCGTTCTGCTTGTTCTGGATCATTGACACCAGGCAATTGCACGGATATCTTATCTGTACCGATAGTTTGAATTAATGGCTCAGAAACACCAAGACCATTAATTCGCCCTTCGACTACTCTTTTCACAGCTTCCAATTCTCTTTCAGTGATTTGCGTAATTTCCGCAGTTGGTTTCACCTGAATGGTAAGCTGTGAACCGCCCCGTAGGTCTAATCCCAAGGGGACAGGAATCGTCGCAATCACCGCAATAGCGGCGATGACCAAAACTATAATTAACGCTAATAGCGATCGCTGTTTTTGCATACCATCACTCACAACTGACAAAGGTTATAATAACGTTCTTTTTGCCAGTTGTGAGTAGAAGTTTGGATAGGGAATAATTGACAATTGACAATTGACAATTGACAATTACCCGAATTTCTAAACTCTTAAAGCCACCATTTTCTGGACTGCTTCCACGATTTGCTCTGGTTGGACAATAGTTAGACGCTCAAGATTACCGTTGTAAGGTGTGGGGATATCTTGGGAAGAAAGCCGCAATACAGGTGCATCTAATTCATCAAATAAGCGGTCATTAATGGAGGCTGTTAATTCTGCACCTATACCCCCAGTTCTCATGCACTCTTCCACAACAATCACTCGGTGAGTCTTGCGAATTGATGCGCCAATAGTCTCAAAATCAAGGGGTTTCAGGGAAATTAAGTCAATAACTTCTGGATCATAACCTTGTTTTTCCAAAACCTTCACAGCTTGCAGGACATGATACCGCATCCGCGAATAAGTGAGAATTGTCACATCTTTACCTGGACGGACAACTTCAGCTTTATCTAGGGGTAGCACATATTCTGTTTCTGGCAGGTCTTCTTTTAAGTTATAAAGTAAAACGTGTTCAAAAAATAACACAGGGTTATCATCACGGATAGCAGCCTTCAGCAATCCTTTAGCGTTATAAGGTGTGGAACAAGCCACAATTTTTAAACCAGGAACAGCTTGGAAATAAGCTTCTAGACGTTGGGAATGTTCCGCACCTAGCTGTCTACCCACACCCCCAGGTCCACGAATCACCATAGGGATTTTAAAGTTACCACCAGAAGTGTAGCGTAACATACCCGCATTGTTAGAAATTTGGTTGAAAGCGAGGAGCAAAAAGCCCATATTCATGCCTTCAATAATCGGTCTTAACCCAGTCATAGCCGCCCCTACAGCTATCCCAGTAAAGCTATTTTCGGCAATGGGGGTATCTAAAACTCGCAAATCACCATATTTTTGGTGTAAATCTTTAGTAACCTTATAAGAACCGCCGTAGTGTCCTACGTCCTCACCCAGAACGAATACGCTAGAATCGCGTGCCATTTCTTCGTCAATAGCTTCCCGCAGGGCGTTGAAAAATAGTGTTTCTGCCATTTAGACCTTTATTACAATTTATCGTTATAGAATTTTATCGTGCCATTGTCCCGAATACCGTCAAGCGTAGCACTAGATTAGTAATGGATAATTAGCGAGCGATCGCTATTCCTCATTTTGAATTATCCTGAACCTTAGTCAGAAGACGGTTAAAATATCTGTGCAGTAGATGTAACTAGGTTACAGTGTAGCGAACCCAGACTATATAATAGCACTAAAATCCTGACTGTGAAATAATTTCAGCCTTTTTTGGTAGATCATTCAACAGCAAACTGCTATAGTTTGGGGGAAATGTTACAATCTAGTAGGGAATAAAAATAACAATTGCAGTAGAAGTGACAGAAGAAAGCAGGGAAGACATAGCAAAAAGACTAGCCCAAGAACTAGCATCAA
Source organism: Anabaena sp. UHCC 0204 (assembly GCF_009711975.1). GTDB lineage: Bacteria > Cyanobacteriota > Cyanobacteriia > Cyanobacteriales > Nostocaceae > Dolichospermum. The sequence goes on along the minus strand of NZ_VIKW01000012.1, from coordinate 46,598 downwards.
GAACCGAAATTTTTCCTAGAAGAGGAGGGCAAAATTTTAAAAGCTTTGGTGAATTTAAAAGAACAATGGGTGCAGCAGGTAATAGACAAGCTTGGCATCATATTGTCGGACAAACAACTTCCAATTTACAAAGATTTGGTGCAGAGGCAATTCATAATACAGGAAATTTAGTCCGTCTTGAACATGGTAAAGGTTCAATTCACCAAGAAATCACTAATTTTTATAATTCTATACAACCAGAAATCACAAACTCATTAAATATTACAGTTAGAGAATGGATTAGTATTCAGTCATTTGAAGAACAACAAGATTTTGGCTTGAGAGTTATTAGAGCTTTTGGAGGAATTATTGAATGCTGACTATAGATTTACAATCAATTTTAAGCTCAATTCCCAATGAAGTGAATTGGCAAGATATCGTACAGTTTAAAAAATTAGATGAACGTGTTACTATAGCTAATGAAATTTGTGCAAATCTTATTGGTGTGAATGAAGGTTATATTGAATGGTGTCCCGATAATGAGCCACCAACCCAGTTAGAAACCTTGCTTTGGTGGTGGGTTATCCGTCCTGATTTGGGAGCGGCTATTGCTAGTGAAGCACCTCAAGAATTAAAAGAAATTATCAGTCAGTACATCCTTAATTTATGAATATGTTGGCTGAGAAAGTTCAACAAATTAAGGATATTGTAATGAAGTTAGTGATACTTCTAATATTTCCTAATTTAGATACAGTTGAGATGTCTTGAGTACGCTACAGCTGAGTTTAACACCAATTTCACCATGAGAAGCTGATGGAACTATTTTACCCTTATCCTTAATTTCTATTATTTCTGCACTGTAGTAATCCCCATTATTACAGATAATAATTCTTGCGCCTGTATATAAAGGAATATTGTCAAGTTGCAGTATTACAACTGTTCCTTTATGATGAATCTCTAAAGGAGTTCCAATAAACTGAGCATTTGATGGCTTAAACTGCACGAGTCCATATTGCAATAAAGCATCTCTAGCATCTTCTTTTTTTATAAAACCCTTCTCAATGTTAAAGTACAACTGAAAAAGTTCATAGGTAGTTAGTAAACCTCTTTCCTCATATTTAGCATCATCAATCTGATGTTGGGTAAATGGAGGATTTTCTCTTTCATGGGGTGGTAAATATCGTTGATGATTTACTAAATACAGAGCAAAAACATCGAAAGTACGACGATCTTTTTGTCTTCTATTTTTAATTTTATTTACCTGTGAACATTCACGATCTTTGGAAGTTCCTCCAATACCTTTAATTTCAACTACTAACAAACCATTATCTAAAGGAATTTGAATATCTTCCTCTTTAATCTCTGGTTTAGTTTCATCCATATTAATAATATTTGTAAAACCAAGCCAGATCAAGAATTGCTCAACAGATTTAACCAGTGAATCTCCTGTTTCAGATAGTAGATCATGTAAAAACTGGTATTGAACTTGATTCTGTTTAATATCATCTTCTATTTGTGCTACAAGCTTTTTATGTTCATCCTCTATTTTTTCTTTTTTTGCTATAAAATCTTTCTGATTAGGAAGTAAATATTTCTCTGATTTCAGCCAGGAAAACTGGTCATTGTAAGGAAAAATTTTAGGAAATATTTCAGGTAATACTTCATCAAGTAGTTCAATTAAAAATTCTCTTTTTTTATTGATTATTTGAGGAAAAACAAAAACTCTTGATGGATGAGAATGATAGGTAGAATATATAAACCCTATAATTTCATTAGTATTATTCAATAATAAAGGAATAAATTTATTTTGATCAATATATCTGTTTTCATCCGGAACCCATTCTGTAGGATGTTCAAATATAGCCGAGTATCTAAAATCTTTACTGTATTTATATAGAATATTTTTAACTTCTTCTCGTATATTTGATGATATAATTACGTTTTTACCATTCTTATTGAGTATGCCCTGTAAAAAAGGAAGAAACACATATAGAGAATGACTCTCAGGGTTATACTCTTGATGTCCATAGGGTGTTAGTGAACAAAAATTATATTCAATCACTTCATTTGCAGCAGAAAATACAATAATTAATGTTTCTTTCTCAACTTCAACTAGTTCTACTAGCTCTTTATAAAGAATACTTGCAGAAAGTGGTCGCGGGTCAAAAATTTTTTCGGGGTATTTACTTAATAGAATATGTTGCTTACTTCCTTTCGTTGACAAGTGCGTATGCTCAGATGCTTTATATTCTATTGGATCGTGTGTTTGTAAATCCACAATTACAATATCGTATTCGTGGAGATTAGGTGGAAAATCAAAGTTTGGCAAGCATGGATATTGATTACCTATATTAAAATTGGGTACTTTGACCTGAGAACCTAATGTACCAGAGAAACACTGCAAGCCTCTATCTCGTAAAGCTTCAATAATTTCTGGATCTAAATCAATTGCACAAATTTTCGGAGTTTCCTTAATTTGAATTTTTGAGGATTTGTCAGTCATCTCTATTTCATTAGCTGGAGTTAAATTTTATTCTAACTAATTTGTATATTTTTTGTCACTAGCCACAACTACACACAAAATACAAAAAATCTCACGCCCAAACACAAAAACCCTCTCCGTGCCTCTGCGTCTCTGCGTGAGATAAAATCCTAACTTACAACCACCGAGCCGCATCCTTAGCGTGGTAAGTTAAAATCAAATCAGCACCAGCCCGTTTAAAGCCAGTCAAAGTTTCCATAACAACGCGCTGCTCATCAATCCAACCATTTAAAGCCGCAGCCTTCACCATCGCATACTCACCGGAAACATTGTAAGCAGCCACAGGTAAATTAGTAGCTTCCTTAACACGCCAAATAATATCCATATATGCCAAAGCTGGTTTTACCATCAGCATATCAGCACCTTCAGCAATATCCAACTCAATTTCTTTCAGTGCTTCACGGGCGTTACCGGGGTCCATTTGGTAAGTGCGTCTATCCCCAAATTGTGGTGTTGAGTCCGCTGCATCTCTAAACGGACCATAATAAGCCGAAGCATATTTAGCAGCATAAGACATAATGGGGATATCTTCAAATCCCGCCTCATCCAAACCTGCGCGAATTGCTTGAACAAAACCATCCATCATTCCCGAAGGTGCAATAATATCTGCACCAGCTTGAGCTTGAGAAACTGCGGTTTTCTTTAATAATTCTAAAGTTGGATCATTTAAAACCCTTCCAGTTAAATCACCAACTTGTAAATAACCACAATGTCCATGACTTGTATATTCACACAAACAAGTATCAGCCATGACAATTAAATCAGGAACGGCATTTTTAACGGCAGTTGCTGCTTTTTGAACAATACCACAATCATGCCACGCACCTGTAGCATCTATGTCTTTATCTGCCGGAATTCCAAATAAGATAATCGCCGGAATTCCTAAGTCATAAACCTCTTTAGCTTCTTCAACAATTTTGTCTACTGAAAGTTGGTAGACACCGGGCATAGATTTGACTTCTTTGGCTATACCTTCTCCTGGTACAGCAAACAATGGATAAATCAAATCGCTAGTAGTTAAAACAGTTTCACGTACCATACGGCGTAATTGGGTATGGCTACGCAGACGACGAGGACGATGTATAGGAAACATAAATTTTGTGCAGACAAAACAATACAATGGACACAGAATAAAGCGTCACAAAAGCAAGATTTTAGCTTGCTCTATTCAGACAAACTAGAAACAGTGCTTTAACTGTCTTTGCCCTACTGTTGATGAAGCTGTGGGGCAATTTTATATTTTACACCTTGATGGACATTTGCTGAGGATAAGTTTGTAAAAAACAATCTTAAAAAAAATCACTCAATTAATTTTGGTAACTTGTTTAATCAAAGGTTTATGATTCATCAAACTACCATATTTTTCTTAATCTTACCCTAAAACACTCGGAAAATAAACGGATAACGGCAAGGTTGATCAGGATTGCTAAAAACGCCAATTAACGCCCAGATTGTTAACCCCCAGTGGATGATATATCCTAAACCGGCGATTGGGAACAACACGATTAGGGGTAAAACCAACCAACCAGTTAGAAAAAATAAAGCTCCTAGAATTGCTCCATAGAACCAAACGTTAAAGTGGAAATTAATAGATTCCTTTGCATTGTCCTTGACGACAGGATCATCTGATACAAAGAGTATGGCTATGGGTAAACCAATGGAGACAATTGTGGTACTAAAAAAAATTGCTCCATGACACAACACTGATAAGAGTTTACGTTTATCGCTGTCGTACATTTTTTGCTCCATAAATCCTTTTCTTGTTCCATACCTCGTCCAAATCAAAAAAAGTCTTGATTTGTAGGTTGGGTTGTTTGCGTTAGCCATAACCCAACAAATGCGTCGGGTTTCACTTCGTTCTACCCAACCTACAAAAAATGGACAAGGTATGTTGTTTTTATCTTATACCATTGTTAGAATCAGGATTTTCTGGATTTGCATATTTTCTGGATGAAGATAAATATCAATCCCGTTGAAGTGTTATTTTTAATAATTTTGATTTGAATGTTTTGGAAAATTTTTACCCTTATATATATGGGCGCACAGATTTCCACTATAATGTTATAGTAAGGGAAAGTTGGGTATTTGTCAACTACCTCACTCATTAATTTCTGGATTAAGATTGATCAGATGTAAGAATTAATAGAATTTACAAATTTGTTTTATCATCCTGAAAAAGATTACATTTAGTTAAGTTACAAACAAATTATATATGTCCATTGAACTGCAAACAGAACTAGGTGAAGCGGTGGAACAGCGTCGCAACTTTGCGATTATTTCTCACCCTGATGCTGGTAAAACTACGTTAACTGAAAAGCTATTATTATACGGGGGTGCAATTCACGAAGCGGGAGCGGTAAAAGCCCGCAGAGATCAGCGGAAAGTAACTTCTGACTGGATGGCAATGGAACAACAACGGGGGATTTCTGTTACCTCAACAGTGTTACAATTTGCTTATCGCAACTGTCAAATTAATTTACTTGACACTCCTGGACACCAAGATTTTAGTGAAGATACTTATCGGACTTTAGCTGCGGCAGATAATGCAGTTATGCTGATTGATGCGGCTAAAGGTTTAGAACCGCAAACCCGGAAATTGTTTGAAGTGTGTAAACTGCGGGGAATCCCAATTTTTACCTTTGTGAATAAACTCGATCGCCCGGGTAGAGAACCAATAGATTTGTTAGATGAAATTGAGAAAGAGTTAGGATTACAGACTTATGCAGTGAATTGGCCGATTGGGATGGGCGATCGCTTTAAAGGCGTTTTTGACCGTCAACAGCAGCAAATTCATTTATTTGAACGGAGTTTTCATGGTAGTAAAGAAGCGCGGGATACTATCCTCGATCTAGGCGATCGCCGCATGGAACAATTACTAGATCCAGAACTCTATCAGCAACTTAAAGACGAATTAGAACTCTTAGAAGGAGTTTGTCCAGAACTAGATTTAGACTTGGTACACGCAGGCAAAATGACCCCAGTCTTCTTTGGGAGCGCCATGACCAACTTTGGGGTAGAATTATTTCTCAAAAACTTCCTAGACTTTGCTCTCAAACCAGGAACACATAGCAGCACGGCTGGGGACATTCCCCCAACTTATCCTGAATTTACAGGATTTATTTTCAAACTGCAAGCGAACATGGACCCCAAACACCGAGATAGAGTGGCTTTTGTCCGGGTCTGCACAGGCAAGTTTGAAAAAGATATGACAGTAAACCACGCTCGAACCGGCAAAGTTATCCGTCTATCTCGTCCACAAAAACTGTTTGCCCAAGAAAGGGAATCTATTGATGTTGCTTATCCAGGGGACGTAATTGGTTTAAACAATCCGGGTGTTTTTGCAATTGGTGATACAATTTACACAGGAAAGAAGCTAGAATATGAGGGAATCCCTTATTTTTCGCCCGAACTATTTGCCACTCTGAGAAACCCCAACCCCTCCAAATTTAAGCAATTTCAAAAAGGTGTTTCCGAATTGCGAGAAGAAGGCGCTGTCCAAATTATGTATTCAAGTGATGAAGCCAAGCGTGAGCCAATTTTAGCAGCGGTTGGTCAATTGCAATTTGAAGTGGTACAATTCCGCTTACAAAATGAGTATGGTGTAGAAACTATCCTCGATTTATTACCTTACAGTGTCGCCCGTTGGGTTCAGGGTGGTTGGGAAGCGTTAAATCAGGTAGGACGTTTATTCAATACTACTACTGTGAAAGATAGTATGGGACGACCAGTATTGTTATTCCGCAATGAATGGAATTGTCAACAGTTAGAGGGTGATCATCCAGAGTTAAAACTCAGTGCGATCGCTCCAGTTCTGTCTAATCAACAATCAGTGGACAATTGACAATTGACAATTGACAATTACCAATCACCAACCCTTCGGCTACGCTCAGGGCAAGTCACCAATTACCAATTACCAACTATCAGGGTATCTCAATTTAGTCCTATTTGTCACCGAGAACCGATTGGAGTACCAAAGTTTGTATGCCTTCCCACGCTGAATCATGTTTGGAGGCTGGTTTAGCGGCCCTCAAGCAGGGGAATTACTACACAGCGATCGCTAACCTTGAACCACTAGCCAAAGATCAAAGCCAAGAAAAGATTTGTTTACAGGCACAAGTGGGGTTAGTTATGTCCTATGCCCGCACTGGCGAAGTCTCAAAGGCGATCGCCCTGTGCCAAAATCTGATCGCTAATAGTAATCCCCAAGTTCAAGAATGGGCCACACTTGCTCTTGAACACTTGCATAAACGCAAAAACCAGAAGAAAAAATCTCGCAAAACCAATACTGGACTTGCTTCCAGTTTAAATCCTACACGACAACAGCCACAAACCGCTTATGTGGGTGCTGATAATCAGGACCATATCCAACCACTGAGTATTTATTGGCGACAAGCTAGACGTGCCAAAGTGTGGCAACCTTTACGCAAGTCTAATGTCATTCCTTCCCGGATAATTGCCCTCTTGACATTTATGGCACTTTTTTGGATGTGCCGAGAAATGCTTAAATTGGTCTTGGGTTTAATCAATCAAATTTTATATCAACTGCCATACTTACAGCCCATCCAGATTTTATATCGTGATCCTAGTACATTGATTTTAGGATTATTTGTAATCTTAATGGTATTGTCTCCTTGGTTACTCGACTGGCTACTCGCACAATTTTCCGGCCAAGAAGAGTTACCCAAAGAAAAATTAAATTCCTACAGTCGGGAAACACTGAGGGTAGTCCAAAGAACTTGTCAACAGCGGCGTTGGTTAACTCCCAAACTGAGAATCTTGCCAATTTCTGCCCCCATGATAATTACCTATGGCAACCTACCCCGCACAGCGAGAATCACAGTTAGTCAAGGGTTATTAGAACAACTGGCAGATGATGAAATCGCCGCCGTCTATGCTTTATCTTTAGGGCAAATTGGACGCTGGGATTTTGTGGTAATGTCCCTAGTTTTACTCGTGACAATGCCATTTTATGGCATATATCAGCAAATTTCCGTTTGGGGAAATCAACACCAGGGAAAAATTTGGCGTTGGCCAGGTACAGTTTTAGCTGCGATTAGTTATGGAATTTGGTGTCTTTTCACAGGAACAGCCTTGCTTAATTCCCGATTACGGCTTTACCATAACGATGCTATGTCCGCAGAAATTACTGGAAATCCCAATGGACTAATTCGCGCTTTATTGAAAATATCCATTGGTGTAGCTCATGATATCAGCCTCAAAGAACATACCTGTTGGCAGTTAGAAAGCCTGAATATCCTCGCGCCTGTGGCATATCAACACAGCATAGTTTTAGGTAGCACAGCCGGTCATCTACCCTTTGAATCATTTTTCAAGTGGGAAAATTTTCATCCCTATCGCCAATGGTTTACAATTAACAGTTGTCATCCTTTAATGGGCGATCGCATCGAACGTCTTTGTCAAATAGCCCGTCACTGGCATTTAGACACCGAACTACATCAGACAAACCCACAACAACCAATTCTGATTAAGCCCCAAACCTTCTGTTTACAAATCGCCCCTTGGTTAGGAATCCCCCTTGGTGTCGTCTTTGCTGGACTGACTTGGTTACTGTGGCAAACAGCATACACCATACATTGGTTAAACCTAAAGTGGATATATGATAATTGGTCTTTTGTCACAGGTTGTATGTTAATCGGCTTTAGCATTGGCACAGTGATGCGGATAAATACCCTATTTCCTGATATTACACCTGACAATATCCAAAAGAATGAACACCTTATTAACCTATTAGCCGAACCGTCTATTTTACCAATTAATAGTATTAGAGTCCGTCTGAGTGGTAAACTATTAGGTCGTCCCGGTATTGGCAATTGTCTAGCACAAGATATGATCCTCCAATCTAACCAAGGTTTAATGAAATTACATCATATTCCCTGGCCAGGTAAATCATTTAATTCTCAAGACTTAATTGGTAGACAGATCACAGTTACAGGTTGGTTACGAAGAGGTGCAACTCCTTGGGTTGATATCCAAACTTTAGAAACTCAAGGTGGCACAAAAATCAATAGCCCTCATCCTATTTGGTCTACCATCATCGCAATTTCCGCTCAAGCTTGGGGTGCTTATATCATGCTGACAGGTTCTTAATTAGGGAATTTGTCAGTTGTCAGTTGTCAGTTGTCAGTTGAAAATATCTTCCCTCTTGCCTAAAAAATGTGTTTGATGCTACGATGCAACAATGCTAATAGCGGAAAAGTGTCTGCTGTACTAGCTACGTAGAAAATACCATGATAGTGTTAAGCAATGGCATTTTATTCTGCGGGCAAGAATTAAGAAGAACTAATTTACTGTGGTGGATAGTGGGCTATTAAATTTACAATTCCTAGAATTAAGGTGATATTAGCCGACGAGTGCAGTTGCACTTTCGTGCCAAAGAAGCTTGATCCCAACAAAAAACTGTATTCTATAAGTTGATAGTTTGGATTAAAAAAATTGGTTTGTGGCAGTTTTAGTCCATAGTATCTATTCAAAAGCCAAAGCCAATTAATTGTTTTTGTCTTGCCCTGTTTATTCCCAATCTGGAGGTATAGTCCATGTCAATTCGTCTATATATAGGAAATCTGCCAAAAGAAGAAATAGATCGTCAAGATTTGCAAGCTGTGTTTGCAGAAGAAGGCGATGCTGTCACTACCAAACTAATTAAAGACCGCAAAACAGGCAAATGTCGTGGGTTCGGTTTTTTAACAGTAAATAATGACGAACAAGCAGATCAAATTATTGAAAAATATAATGGTCAATTGTTCAAAGATACTCCCATTAAGCTAGAAAAAGCTTTACCACGGACTAAAGGTGAGGAAGGTGAGGAACAACCAGCAGTTCCCAAACCTGTTATTCAAGGTAGTAGCACTCCTACTCCTAGCAGCAACAAAGAAGGCGGCCGACGGGATAGAGGTAAGAAATCTCGGCGTGGTGGTGGTGGTACTCGTGAGACTGCTACCAGTGTTGATAACGAAGCTATTCGTCCAGATCCCCGTTGGGCAGCGGATCTAGAAAAGCTAAAACAAATGTTAGCCGCACAAACTACCAACTAAATTGTCTGTTTAATCAATATGCTTTGAGAATAATTCTTAAAGCTTCTTGGGATACCACCTTCCTAGAAAGCTTGTCTGAACAGGAAGTTGTGCTTAGATGTCTAGGTTTCAGGTATCAGTATCGGCGTGTCGAAATTTCTTTCGTTACTGGCGAAAGTCCAAATGTAATCAAAAAGCAGTGCAGGTAGCCACATCAGGTTATCTGCACTGCTTATTTTTGGACTTTTTTTGATGAGGGAGAAAATAGGAAAAATTGTATCTAAATTAACAAAAATTATCGCAATGTAAGAATAGTATAAGCTAATACACTTGTCTTAATTAACTCAAGGCTGGAAAAATGATAGCAATTAAGGTGATATTTTCGGCAACTAAACTTTAGTTCATTTAACTTTGATTGAAATTATTTTCATGAGATGAAACCTAGCAATAACTAACTGCAAATATCTAAATTATGATCTAGCTTGACTATTTCATAAAGGTTCTATCATAGGCAAATTAATGGACTATGATAGGCTAATTTATCTTGATTTAGTATATGAATATATAGAGAAAATATCTATCAAATGTATTAGATATAAATATGGAATTTGGGAGATATAAATTAACATTTAGGTTCTAATTAAGATAGACTAAGTATTAGTTAGTCAAAGTTCCCCAAATAAAAATCAGATTTACGTTTAATAATCGCAAGTATGGCGATCGCCATGCTAGGGAAAATATCTTCTACCTTCTTAAAATCAGGAATAAAACACATCTATGAACTCTACCACTAACAAACACATTGCCTTAATCTCAGTTCACGGTGATCCAGCGATTGAAATCGGCAGAGAAGAGGCTGGAGGACAAAATGTTTATGTCCGCCAAGTTGGTGAAGCCTTGGGAAAGCTAGGATGGCAAGTAGATATGTTTAGCCGGAAAGTGAGTGCTGATCAAGAAACGATAGTGCAACATAACTCTAATTGTCGAACGATTCGTTTAACAGCCGGTCCAGTAGAATTTATTTCACGAGATCATGGTTTTCAGTATTTGCCAAAATTTGTAAATCAGTTAATGAAATTTCAGAAAGAAACTGATGTTAAATATGATTTAGCTCATACTAACTATTGGTTATCTAGTTGGGTGGGGATGGAATTAAAGAAAAGACAAGGAACTAAACAGGTGCATACATATCATTCTTTAGGAGTGATCAAATACAACACCATAGAGAATATTCCCCTGGTTGCGAGTCAACGTTTATTAGTAGAAAAACAAGTATTAGAAACAGCAGAAAGAATTGTCGCAACCAGTCCTCAAGAACAGGAACATATGCGATCGCTTGTTTCCCATAAAGGCAACATTGATATTATTCCCTGCGGTACAAATATTCAAAAGTTTGGTTCAGTGGGAAGACAAGCCGCAAGGGACGCATTAAACATCAATCCAGAAGCCAAAGTAGTGTTATATGTCGGCAGATTTGACCACCGCAAAGGTATAGAAACCTTAGTGCGGGCAATGCGGGAGTCTAAATTTTATGAATCAAAACAATTGCAGTTGATTATTGGTGGTGGTAGTACACCAGGGAATAGTGATGGTAGAGAACGCGATCGCATTGAAGCCATTGTCAACGAATTAGGAATGAGTGAATGCACAACCTTTCCCGGTTGTCTCAGCCGCGATATCTTACCAGCTTATTATGCTGCTGCGGATGTTTGTGTTGTTCCTAGCCACTACGAACCCTTTGGACTGGTTGCGATCGAAGCCATGGCCAGTGGTACACCTGTCGTCGCTAGTGATGTCGGTGGACTTCAGTTTACTGTTGTCAATGAAGAAACAGGTTTATTAGTCCCACCGCAAAATGTACCAGCTTTTAATCACGCCATTGATCGAATTCTTAGTAATCCTGCCTGGCAGCAAGAATTGGGTAAAGCCGCGAAAAGACGGGTTATTAATCAGTTTAGCTGGGATGGTGTAGCGATTCAGTTAGACGAACTATATACTCAACTGTTACAGCAATCCGTCAGACAACCTGCATTAGCTAGTAAATAGGGGCAGCAGGAAGGGGGCAGAGTGCAGGGGGAAAGAATTATTACCAATGACCAATCACCAATTACCAATTACCAATTCTGCTAAATTTGGTGCATAGTTGAAAGATAAGAAAGCATCAAGTAAGCTCTAAACATACTTGCAGTTAGACGGTGAAATGATGGAAGTTCAAGAAGTCAAAAAATTCCCTAAACCCAGGAAACAGGAAAGCGAATCCCAAAATTTTCAGCACGTCAAGATACTTGACTGTAACCAGCCAGTGTGTAGGGTTATTTGTGAGTGTTGGCACTGCAAACAAGGGATATTATGTGAGGTAGATGTGTCATCTGCACAATTTTTAGAAGTAGAATGCCCAAATTGTGGAAAAAGTGCTGTGAGGCTAATGGCACAAAAGGTGATTTCTACCACACCAATTCCTTCCCCTTGGCAAGGATAACCGAATTTTAGAGTTTAAATTTTAGGTTTTGAATTATACTCGTAACGGCTGACATTAGAACTTTTACAAGATTACGAAAAACCTAGATGTATAAGGGTTTAGCAGTGCTAAACCCTTACTTTTTGCGGTATTCAGATTAAGCGAACTGCTTGCAGCAACTTTGCTATCATCCAAAAAATGTTAAATTAAATTGATATTTCTGTATTAGTCCAAAATTAGCATAAATGACTCGCTTTATACATGATCAATTTGCAAAACAATATCTAACGGAACTATTAACACCCTATGGACAAGTAGAAACCAGCAAAGATATCACAGCAGAAGTCAGACAAATTGATGTATTATTTATTCCTTCACCCCAACCCATACAAAGCTTAGAAACACTAGGATTACTAGGAAGAATGGCTGCAAATTATGCCATATTTGAACCATTTCGTAATCCCGTCAGTAAGAGTGAAATTCGCAGTTGTATTGGTAAATTATTTGACGTTCATGCAGACTTAGAACGGCAAGCGAAACGGAATGAGACGCGAATAGATGAAACTGAATTACCTCAACTATGGATTTTTACGCCTACAGCATCAGTAGAAATCCTAGAGAGTGGTAATGGTACTCTGGATGAAACAAACTGGGGTAAAGGCATCTATTTTTTGCCAAAATTATTTAAAACCGTAGTTGTGGTGATTCATCAACTACCGAGTACACCTGAAACGCTGTTTTTGAGGATTTTAGGGAGAGGAAAAGTACAAAGACAAGCAGTAGAAGAATTAGAAGCACTAGCAAATAATAGTCCCTTTCTTGCGGATATTATACAATTAGTACATAACCTAATTGCTGTGTTATCGGCTCGTCAGCGTCAGGAAAACGATATTGATAAAGATGATCAGGAGTTAATTATGAAATTATCAGAAATGTATCAACAACAATTAGAAGAGATTAAAAAACAAGAACGACAAGAAGGGGAAAAACTAGGACTTGATAGAGGCATAGAAAGAGAAAGACGCGCTATGATTGAAAGTATTTTACAAGTGCGTTTTGGGGAAGTTGATTCACAGTTAGCAACAATTATCAACCCTCTGATTGCTATGAATAGAGAAGAATTTACTCCTTTGCTTCTACAATTATCCCGTGAGGAATTATTAGCTAGATTTGCTTAAAAATGATCTTAGTGAGATCCCCGACTTCTTAGAGAACTTGGGGATCTCCAAAATAAATTACTTCTAGAAAAAAGCGCAAAAAGAGAGTATTGGAGGTTGACAAAGGATTTTAAACTTGTTATGATAAAATTGATAAGGAAGAACTTTCTTAAAATAAATGTATTCCCTAGCTTTAACAGCTGCTTGTAGGTATATCAACGCGATCGCTTTGCAATTGCCTTACAAACCTTAAATCAACGGCGTTGGCAATGATGATTTGTTGATATATTTCCTGCCCTAGTTACGCTGTTCGCGTAGTGTCTCCTGGAGCGGTTGCCAAAGTGATCCGCAATGAATATGCAATATAATAGTATAATTGTCACCATAGCCACGATTAATTTTGATAATATCGTTAATTTCTATACTCAATTATTAGAACAAGAACCAAAAAACCTCATCCCCAATGTCTATGGGGAGTTTCAAATCGCTAGTTTAAAATTAGGTATTTTTCGACCTAAACCAGAAAATGAAGCGGAATTCGTGACTAATGCCAAAAGTCCGCTAAGTTTGTGTTTAGAAGTGAATAATTTAGAAATTGCCATATCTCACCTAACATTTTTAGGATATCCCCCACCAGGAAAAATTTCCATAGCTTCTCACGGTCAAGAAATTTACGCCTATGACCCTGATGGCAACCGTTTAATTCTACATCAATCTACTATAACTCATTAGTAAAAACTAACAAACAATAAATGTCCATAACTCAAAATTACAAATTAAATCTTATCCAATGGTATCCGGGACACATCGCTAAAGCTGAGAAAAATCTCAAAGAACAGTTAAAGCGTGTTGATGTGATTTTAGAAGTACGTGATGCTCGCATTCCCCTAGCGACAAATCACCCGCAAATGAATGAATGGGTAGGAACTAAAGCACGGATATTGGTACTTAACCGAGTAGATATGATTTTGCCACAAGTGCGATCGCGCTGGATAGAATGGTTTAAAAATCAAGGCGAAGTTCCATATTTTACCAATGCCCAACATGGTCAAGGTATCACCGCAGTAGCAAAAGCCGCTCAAGCCGCGGGTATAGAACTCAACCAACGCCGCAAAGATCGGGGAATGTTACCCCGTCCCGTCCGCGCTGTCGTGATTGGTTTTCCCAATGTTGGTAAATCAGCTTTAATTAACCGATTATTAGGAAAGCGAGTCGTAGAGAGTGCCGCCCGTCCTGGTGTGACTCGCCAACTGCGTTGGGTAAGAATTTCTGACCAGCTACAATTACTAGATGCCCCCGGTGTTATTCCCGCCCGACTCGACGACCAAAGTGCAGGAGTCAAATTAGCCATTTGTGATGATATCGGTGAAGCATCCTATGATAACCAGTTAATAGCCGGAGTATTCGTAGATATACTTAATCAACTCCAAGAAACACAGCCTCATTTTTTACCACCTCACCCATTACTGACAAGATATGATCTCGACTCCATCATCCACACAGGAGAAGCGTACTTGCACGCATTAGCAGAACATCGCTATAAAGGAGATGTAGAACGTGCTGCTAGACAAATGATCACTGATTTTCGGAAAGGACTCCTTGGTAGTATCCCCTTAGAATTACCACAAATTTAACTGTTAATTTTCAGGACTTACGCAAAACAGAACGAGAGTAGGGGTAATTCATGAATTACCCCTAAGCAATCATAAGGCTTTCAGTCATATATTGCGTAAGTCCTAATTTTGTCAAAAAATGGGCAAATAGATATTTTCACTAGAAATGTTCCAGGGAACGTCTCTACAAAGATTCTAGGTAATCCAATTAAATTGTAAATTTCACCATATCTCTGCGATGATTTCCTGGTTCTAAATTGTATCCAGTAAGTTGGAGACAATCCAAAATATTATAAAATTAATTTTTACGCTTCTCATGCTAATTTATTAGTAAAAATGACTATTTTGTAGTCGTTTTATTGCCGTTAATAGTATCATAAATAAAATGTTAGAATTTACACAAAAAATTTTGGTGGATCTCAACCAACTGCTGTTGAACCACCGACAACCTAATCATCAAGCAGATGTCTGTTAAGTATTCAGATAGAATTAATTATACAGATTATTTTCCCGTTTTCCTTTAAGAGTCTCCACTAATGAATTTAATTGTGACCGACTACTTATTTATGGTGTAAGTGCTGAAAAAGATAAACTTTGTGTTTACCTAATTTTGCCAATAATTGCATCCCTAGATTCCAGTATGAATGTACCACACTCATGAATCAACTCACACTCATCCTCCAACAAGAAGGAACTACCGAAACATTAGTTCCAGTAGATCAAGACATATTTATTATCGGAAGGTTGCCAGAATGTAACTTGTTGTTACCTTTTGGAGGAATTTCTCGCAACCATGCGCGAATCGTCAAAATAGCTGAGGGTGTGTGGACTATTGAGGATCTAGGTAGTAAAAATGGTACGCAAGTTAACCAGTTTCTGATTACCAGCACTCAACAGTTATCTAATAATGATGTGATTTCCCTGGGTAATATCAAATTAGTCGTTAAATTTATTAAAACTGAGGAAGATGAATTTGTAAATGAGCTATCAACACAAGGAAACAATTCTCCACAAAGAACTATTTTAAGAAATGTTGAACAATTACAACAGCAATGGATAGAAGCTAGTGGAATTAATAGTAAAAATAATAATAAAGATGCAACTATCGCCCGGCTTAAAGATTTAGTTGATATAGCTAAAAATCTTTGTGCTGCTGCATCCATTGAGGAAATTTTCTCCCAAGTTCAACAAGTAGTTTTTCGTTATCTGGATAGTATTGATCGGTTAGCATTATTAGTTGAAGTTCATAGTTCTGGCAATTTAGATTTAATAAATTCTGCGACTAGAGAGATTTCTGATCAGGAAACTCTGGCAATAGATGGCAGTTGGATTAGTCGCAGTATTTGTCAAAAAGTATTTGCTGAAAAAGTTGCTATTCAAAGTGCTGATACCCAGGCTGATGAAAGGTTTTCTAGTGAGCAAAGTATTTTAGTTAAAGGTATTCGTAGTGCAATGGCAGTACCATTATGGGATGAACATAATGTTATTGGAGTTCTCTATGCTGATGCTAGTCTTTCTTCATCTCATTGGGAAAGTGAAGGTGAAGAAGAACTCAGCTTTTTTTCAGCCTTAGCGAATCTTGTAGCTTCTAGTGTGCAACGGTGGTTATTAGTAGAAAAGCTGAAAACTGAAGAGGTAATTCGTCATCGTTTAGAAAGATATCATTCGCCAGCAGTTGTGCAAGAATTGATTGCTGAAGGTAGTTTGCCGGGTGGACGTTTAGCTCCTAAAGAAAATGAAATAAGTATTTTGTTTGCCGATTTGGTAGGTTTTACGGCCATTTCTGAACAATTGACACCCACAGAAATTGCTAAATTATTAAATAATTTATTTGAAGAAATGTTGAAAGAAGTATTTTTGTATAGTGGCACTTTAGATAAATATATTGGTGACTGTATTATGGCATTTTTTGGCGCTCCTGATCCAGATCCCGGTCATGCAGATCGGGCTGTGGCATCTGCGAAGGGAATGTTAACTCGGTTACAACATCTGAATGCCAATAATTTTTGGCAAGAACCCTTACAACTACGGATTGCTATTAACAGTGGTAAAGCTGTTGTTGGTGATGTTGGTAGTTCTCAACGGGTAGATTATACGGCTTTGGGAGCAACAATTAATTTAGCAGCAAGAATGGAAGGAATTTGTTCTCCTGGTGAATGTGTAATTAGTGAAGTAACTTATAATATGCTAGGACAAAAATCAGATTTTCATGATATAGGAGACTTTCGTTTTAAAGGCATTGATCGTTCGATCAAGCTTTATCAAACTAAAATGAATGAATAGTTAATATTAAGAGATAATTTTTGTGATTTTCAATTTTTTTGGTACTTGGGGTAGATTTTGAATTGATTTGTCTGCTATTCTCAACTACCAAGTTAATTTTCGTGGTAGCTTCTGTGATGAATGTGTGTAAAACTGGTAAGCTACCTCAAACTATTTTTTAATGGGAGGTCAGGTCATGGCTATAGCCACCATTAATCCCACCACTGGGGAAACGCTCAAAACCTTTGAGCCGCTCAAAGATACAGAAATTGCTGCTAAGTTAGATTTGGCAGGAAAAGCTTTTGAACAATACCGTCAGACAAGTTTTTTAGAGCGATCGCACTGGTTAGAACAGGCAGCGACCATTTTAGACCAAGAAAAGGCAGATTTAGGGAAATTGATGACCCTGGAAATGGGTAAAACATTGAAAGCGGCGATCGCTGAAGTTGAAAAATGCGCCCTGGTTTGTCGTTATTATGCCGAAAATGCCCCTAGTTTTCTGGCTGATGTCACCATTGCCACTGATGCTAGTCATAGCTTTGTAAAATATCAGCCTTTGGGGGTAATTCTTGCCGTCATGCCTTGGAATTTTCCATTTTGGCAAGTTTTTCGGTTTGCTGCACCAGCACTCATGGCGGGCAATGTGGGGTTACTCAAACACGCTTCTAATGTGCCACAGTGCGCTCTGGCAATTGAAGATATTATCAATCGTGCTGGCTTTCCTACAGGTGCATTTCAAACATTATTAATTGGTGCTGCTCAAGTTGCCGATTTAATGGCTGATGATCGAGTCAAAGCTGCCACTTTAACAGGTAGTGAACCAGCAGGAATATCGCTCGCGGTTGCATCTGGGAAACAAATCAAAAAAACTGTTTTAGAATTGGGGGGAAGTGACCCATTTATTGTTTTAGAAAGTGCTGATTTAGAAACAGCAGTATCTACCGCAGTCACAGCCCGAATGTTGAATAATGGGCAATCTTGTATTGCTGCTAAACGCTTTATTATTGCTGAATCTGTGGCTGATAAATTTGAAAAATTGCTGTTAGCAAAATTCCAAGTTTTGAAAGTTGGTAATCCGATGTCATCAGATACAGATGTGGGACCATTAGCAACTCCTGATATTCTCCAAGACTTAGATCAACAAGTTAAAAATGCCGTTAAAAGTGGGGGTAAAGTCATCACAGGTGGGCATCCTTTAACCGAATTATCGGGGAACTTTTATCCACCAACAATTATCATAGATATTCCCATAGATATACCCATTGCCAAAGAAGAATTTTTTGGTCCTGTGGCATTATTATTTCGAGTTCCTGATATCGAAGCGGCGATTAAATTAGCTAATGATAGTCCTTTTGGTTTGGGTGCAAGTGCATGGACAAACAATAAAGAAGAACAAAATCGCCTAATTCAAGAAATTGAAGCCGGTTCAGTATTTATTAACAGTATGGTCAAATCTGATCCTCGTTTACCTTTTGGGGGAATTAAGCGTTCTGGCTACGGACGAGAATTAAGTGTTCAAGGCTTACATGAATTTGTCAATGTGAAAACTATTTGGGTGAAGTAAAGGCAATGGATAATTGACAATTGACAATTGACAATTGACAATTACCAACCCTTCGGCTTCGCTCAGGGCAAGTCACCAATTACCAATTACCAATTACCAAATTTATGAATACCGCAGAATTGTTAGTACAGTGTTTAGAAAATGAAGGAGTTCAATATGTTTTTGGACTTCCTGGTGAAGAAAATTTGCACGTTTTAGAAGCGTTAAAAAAATCATCAATTCAATTTATTACTACCCGTCATGAACAAGGTGCAGCATTCATGGCGGATGTGTATGGGAGGTTAACAGGAAAAGCGGGAGTATGTCTTTCTACCCTTGGTCCTGGGGCAACTAATTTAATGACTGGGGTGGCAGATGCGAATCTAGATGGTGCGCCATTAGTGGCAATTACTGGGCAAGTGGGAACAGATAGAATGCACATTGAATCCCATCAATATTTAGATTTAGTGGCAATGTTTGCGCCAGTTACTAAGTGGAATAAACAGATTGTTAGACCGAGTATTACACCCGAAGTTGTGAGAAAAGCCTTCAAGCGATCGCAAACTGAAAAACCCGGTGCAGTTCACATTGACTTACCAGAAAATATTGCTGCTATGCCTGTCGAAGGCAAACCTTTAAATAAGGATAATAGTGAAAAAACCTATGCTTCTTTTGCCAGCATTCGCGCCGCAGCGGGCGCAATTTCCCAAGCCATTAATCCCATCATTTTAGTCGGAAATGGAGCAATTCGCGCCCATGCTAGTGACGCAGTCACGCAATTTGCTACCCAAATGAATATTCCGGTTGTGAATACTTTTATGGGTAAAGGTGTCATTCCCTATACTCATCCTTTAGCACTTTGGTCTGTAGGATTACAACAACGAGATTTTATTACCTGCGGTTTTGATAATAGCGATTTAGTGATAGCCATTGGCTATGATTTAATTGAATTTTCCCCGAAAAAATGGAATCCTGACGGGAAAATTCCTATTATTCATGTGGCAGCAACTTCTTCGGAAATTGATAGTAGTTATATTCCCAAAGTAGAAATAGTTGGAGATATTTCTGATTCCCTGAATGAAATATTAAAATTAGCAGACAGACAAAATAAACCCAATCCCTATTCTATTAGTTTGCGTTCTAACATTCGCGCTGATTACGAAGAATACGCCAAAGATGATGAGTTTCCTATTAAACCGCAGAAACTAATTTATGACTTGCGGCAAGTTATGGGACCCGATGATATTGTCATTTCTGATGTTGGCGCACATAAAATGTGGATTGCGAGACATTATCATTGTCATAGTCCAAATACTTGCATTATTTCTAATGGTTTTGCTGCTATGGGTATTGCTATTCCTGGGGCATTAGCCGCAAAATTAGTTTATCCCAATCGCAAAGTTGTGGCTGCAACTGGTGACGGTGGTTTTATGATGAATTGCCAAGAATTAGAAACAGCTTTGCGAGTCGGAACACCATTTGTAACACTGATTTTTAATGACGGTGGCTATGGTTTAATTGAGTGGAAACAAGAAAATCAATTTGGACAAGGTAACTCATCTTTTGTCCATTTTGGTAATCCTGATTTTGTCAAATTTGCCGAAAGTATGGGATTAAAAGGTTATCGAGTTGAATCTGTTGCAGATTTCATTCCCTTACTCAAAGAAGCCCTTGCCCAAGATGTACCAGCAGTCATAGATTGCCGCGTAGATTATCGAGAAAACCGTCGTTTCACACAAAAATCAGGCGAGTTAAGCTGCGAAGTTTAAACACTCGTAGGGGCGGATTTTCTCCGCCCTGAAATTTAATTTAAAACAACATCTATAAACATAAAAAATTAGCAAAATAAAATATATCGTCAGTTTATAATAATAGCGATCGCACAACACAACAAATTTTCTCTTTTACAAAAAATTATTCTATTTTTCATTTCTATAGATAAAATCACCAATAATCAAGGTGTAAAAAAGCATATTTAATTTCTGGAAATACCCGATCAGGAATTGTCAGAATCAGGATTTACGGGATTTAGAGATGTACAAATCAGGACAAAGTTAAAAAAGAAGTTATAAAAAGCAAATATCGTTGGGGATTATGGGATATCCTGAGATAGATAGGTTAGAGATTCGCCACAAAAACCGCAAATGAGAATGTTCTTTTCCGACGAAGCGATCGCTCAATTAATTCAAGAAGATGTACCTTTCCTAGATTTAACTACCTATGGACTAAGTATAGGTAAGGAATTAGGAGAAATTGAATTTTCTACCCGTCACCCCATGACTATTTGTGCGACAGAAGAAGCAGCTAGAGTATTTGAAAAATGTGGTGCGACGGTTGAATATTTGGTAGAAAGCGGTACTTGTTTACCAGAACAACAATTAATTCTGAAAGCCAGTGGTTCAGCCGCAGCATTGCACATTGGTTGGAGAGTAGGATTAAATTTGATGGAATACACTTCTGGTATAGCTTCCCGTGCTAAAGAATTGGTGAATGCTGCCAAAATTGTGAATCCTTCCGTAGCGGTTGTCACGACACGCAAATGCTTTCCTGGTACGAGAAGTATTTCTATGAAAGCAATTCTAGCTGGTGGTGCTTCTCCCCATCGTTTGGGACTATCAGAAACAGTTTTGATTTTCCAACAACACTTGATATTTATAGATAGTATTGCCGAAATAATTGAGCGTATCAACCAAATGCGACAACGGTTTCCCGAACAAAAAATTTGTATTGAGGTAGAAACGTCTACGGATGCTTGGATGGTTGCTGAAGCTGGAGTTGATTTAATTCAATTCGATAAAATTCCTACTGGAGAACTTACTAATCTGGTTACAGAATTAAAGGGGAAATATCCTAGTTTAAAACTAGCAGCAGCAGGTGGGATTAATTTGGAAAATATTCATAATTATGCCAGCACAGGTGTAGATATTTTAGTGACTAGTTATCCATATTTTGGTAAACCTGCGGATATTGGTGCGAAGATGACACGGAAATAATGTACCACCATCTATCACCTTAGCGATCGCAGCTAAAGCTAAGGCCATGAAAGCTGGGGGGATAGATGTTTGCAGTTTTGGTGCTGGAGAACCAAAGTTCAGGGAAGCGATCGCCCGTTAAGGTTTAATTGAGAAGTTGGAAATGTGGGAGTGGGATTTTTGGAAAAAAAGATTGGATAAAATCAACAAAAATTAAGCCACACCATAACCAGTATAAGGACGTTTATAGGGTGGTTGTAAACCAAAAACAATGTCCTCTTTTGGTACTCCCATATTTACGAGTTGTTCAGCTAAATCTGTTTCTGTCGTATTTTGCTGAATCCAGATTTTGTTATCTTTGATATCAAAATGAATCACACTATGATAAATCCGGTTTAAACCATTCCAACCAACACGGAATAATTGATAATGATCATGAATGGTATCAAAAATCAATTCATTATCTATTTCATCATATTTAGGTTTAAATTGACTATGTTCCTGGAGTATGGTTTGAATATATTGACGATAATTTTCTAAATTTGCCATTTGATAATTACCTCCATTATGGGATTATATACTATGATTTTAAGTTTATGTCTTGCTACTGCAATTTTAGCAAGTCGAGTTTGAAAGAAAGATTTATAAGTTTCTTCGGGAACTGCTAAATATAATACTCGTTGTGATTCTGTTTCTTCTAACATGATTTGATAATTGAGAAATTGTCCTAATGCTGTATGAAATTCACTTACTGCTGAGTTACTAGCAAAACTTTTGATTTCTACAGCAATCTTTTCTTCTCCTTTTTCCGCTGCAATTAATCTTTCTGCACCTAAATCAATTTTCAAGGTTGTATCTTCTAATTCTACCTCTAATGGATCATCGGTAATTAACCATTGTTCTTTTTCTAGTGCTGTTCTAACTGCTTGATGAAATAAATCTCTTGCTGACATAGTTATTTATGATTTAATTTATTTGTCTAAATCAGGATATCCAGGATTTTAGGATTTACAGGATGTTATTGGATGATTTTTAGTGGGAGGTGGGAGGTTGAAGATTTTATTTGTCTGAATCAGGATATCCAAGATTTGAGGATTTACAGGATTTTAGTTTGCGTTGAGGATTTTTGAGAGGTGAGGATTTTTAAGATATGGGGATTTTTTAGATATTAATTTTATTATGTAAGTTAATGATTGTTGGGTAATTTTATTTAAACTCTCACATTTTCAATTTGAAAATTGATGATTAAATAAATCTCTAAAACATCACATTTAAAACCAACATCCTGTAAATCCTTTAATCCTGGACATCCTGATTCAGACAATTGAGAAATTCAGATCCCCGACAACTTTTAACAATCTTCTCATTTATCACATTAATTATCGCAGAAGTCGGGGATATTTAGATGCAAACTAACATCCTGTAAATCCTTAAATCCTGGATACCCTGATTCAGACTTAATATTTTTCTGTAACCCTTAAATGTTACAGTTTACAAGTCTCGACGCGAGAGAAGAGACAACAAGCCAATCCCCAGCCACCACCCAACCACCAAACCATCACTCCCCACTGAAACCCACACGGAATCGGGAGGTGGCCTTCTGGTGCTTTTTTGTCAAAAGTAATAATCCCAGCCTTTCCTCCTTTTCTCCATCCTACCTCAGCTACGAACTTCTCTCTGATGTCTGAGTTATATTCTCTCGTTCCACCTAAACCTTGATAAATCCGTTTCTGCACAGAAAAACCAAATTTACCATCACTATATTTTACCCACAACTGGTCAATAGTTCGGAGGTCTTCACAGGGAAAATTATTAATGTGTTCAAAATCTAACCAACGAATCTTTTCCCGTTTCGCAACCGCTAACATTACCCGTCTGGTTTCCTCGTCTGCTTCCTTCCATTTTTCAGCTTTGAGGTAGTTTTGCAGTTTGCTGTAGTCCATTCCACAGGATGATTTTAATTCTACTTCTTGGTTTATTGGTTGAGGTGTGGAACTTTGAGGAATGAAAATTTCCTTTGTCTTAGGTACGAAAGAATAAGGTCGTGGTAAACGAACAGTTTGGGGTGGAGGTGGTAGAGGTGTGGGGATATTTTGTTGTTGTCTTGGTTGTGGTTGAGGTGTAGAAACAGGTTGAATAACCAAACCCAAAATTTCCCTAAACTCCCGCACAGTCTGCGGACGGTTTTGGGGTTCTAACTCCATACCTTTGAGAATAGCAGCATTTACCTTATCGCTAATCTGCTGATTAAATTTTTGCGGTGGTGATAACTTGACATCTTCCTCAGCGCGATAATTAGCAGGAATGGGAACTCTATTCGTTAATAAACTATATAATGTCGCTGCTAAAGCATAAACATCTGTATAATAACCAAAATCTCCACGCCGTTCATATTGCTCTATGGGTGCATAACCTTCGGTTATCATCGCTGTCATGCTTTTGATTTTACCAGGTTGAAATTCCCGCGCTAACCCAAAATCAATTAATACTGCTTCTTTGCTTTCCCGTCGCAACAAAATATTATTGGGTTTCACATCTCGATGTAAAAGTTTCCGTTCATGAACTACTTCTAAAGCTTGTCCGATTTGGTCAATGTAGCGCAAAGCTTCGGTTTCTGACAAGTAACCATTTTCAGCAGTGTAGCTTTCAACATAGGCTGCTAAATCATCACCGTCAATATGTTCCATGACAATAGCCCAAAGTCCATCTTCGGGAAAATTGTCGTAAACTTGGACAATATGGGGATGATAGCATTTTGATAAATCTAAGGCTTCTTTTCTAAACCTCTTTTGTATTTCCGCAAAGTCTGGTTTTTGTTGTTGTTCCCGGTTGAGGGTTTTTATCACAACCAACCTGTTTTCTTCTGTATCTTCTGCGAGATAGGTTTCACCAAAGCCACCGCCACCGATCGCTCTTTTAATGATATACTGTCCGTTCTGTAGTGGGGTGTTAGGTGTCCAGGATTGCATATTGTCAGAATTAGGATTTGCAGGATTGGGAGAGAAATTAAAAATTAGTATAACATCCGCGTTTATCTGCGTTCATCTGCGTTTAATTGTCTGAATCAGGATTTCCAGGATTTAAGGATTTACAGGATGTTGTTGAATGATTTTTGGTGGGGATTTGGATATTTTTATTTGTCAGAATCAAGATATCCAGGATTTGAGGATTTTCAGGATGTTATTGGATGATTTTTAGTGGAGATTTGGATATTTTTATTTGTCTGATAGCGAAGCGTGGCGTAGCCATATCAGGATAGTTTAGGTAATGATAATATCACAATCCTGTAAATCCTTTAATCCTGTAAATCCTGATTCAGACAATCCAAAAGTTTACTATATATGCGCGAACAGATTTCTACTCTTAACATTAGTGTAAACTAAATTTTTCGTCTTGTCAAGACTTGAAGTAAATTAATCCGTCCCATGTTTGGGTAAAAAAGAATTTAGAAAGGGCAAATATCGCATAGGATTCTGGGATATCCTTAGAGAGATAGGATAGAGATTCGCCAAAAAAAGTAGCATGAAGCTGGCAGCAAGAGTAAGTCAGGTAACACCCTCCATCACCTTAGCGATCGCAGCTAAAGCTAAGGCCATGAAAGCCGGGGGGATAGATGTTTGCAGTTTTAGTGCTGGAGAACCAGATTTTGATACTCCAGCGCATATCAAAGCCGCAGCAGTGAAAGCTTTGGATGAAGGTAAAACCAAGTATGGTCCAGCCGCTGGAGAACCAAAGTTAAGGGAAGCGATCGCCCAGAAGCTGAAAAATGATAATGGTCTTGATTATAAGTCAGAGAATGTCCTGGTCACAAACGGCGGTAAGCATTCTCTCTATAATTTAATGGTGGCACTGATTGACCCCGGTGATGAGGTAATTATCCCCGCACCCTACTGGCTAAGTTATCCCGAAATGGTAACTCTAGTGGGTGGAAAGTCGGTAATTGTGGAAACAGATGCTTCTACTGGCTATAAAATTACCCCAGAACAACTGAAAAAAGCTATTACCCCAAAAACTAAGTTATTTATTCTTAACTCCCCTTCTAACCCCACAGGGATGGTATATACGCCAGGGGAAATTAAAGCCTTGGCGCAGGTAATAGTTGATGCAGATATCTATGTTGTGTCTGATGAGATTTATGAAAAAATTCTCTATGATGGTGCAGAACATATCAGCATTGGTTCGTTAGGAACGGAAATCTTTTCCCGGACTTTGATTAGTAACGGTTTTGCTAAAGGTTATTCAATGACCGGTTGGCGCTTGGGTTATTTAGCAGGACCCGTGGAAATTATCAAAGCCGCCAGCACCATTCAAGGACATAGTACATCGAATGTGTGTACTTTTGCTCAATATGGGGCGATCGCAGCTTTGGAGAGTTCCCAAGACTGTGTAGAGGAAATGCGCCAAGCTTTCGCTAAACGTCGTCAGGTCATGTTTGACAGACTCAACGCTATTCCTGGTTTGAGTACCGCGAAACCAGACGGTGCTTTTTACCTATTTCCTGATATCAGCAAAACCGGTTTGAAATCCCTGGAATTTTGTGATGCTTTATTGGAAGCGCATCAAGTTGCAGTCATTCCTGGTGTCGCTTTTGGTGCTGATAAAAATATTCGTCTTTCCTACGCTACTGATATGGCGACGATTGAAAAGGGAATGGATAGATTAGAGAAATTCGTGCATTCTCGGATTTAGAAATCATAGCAAACCCATTTCCTCCAACCCCTGATGAAGTCGCTGTGCTTCTTCGGGGTTGTTCAATTCATGGAGAGCGATCGCATATTCAAAAGCTGCTAGACTAGCTGTAACATCGCCAATTTTCAACAACACAACCCCTAGATTTTGATAAGCTTCAGCATAATCAGGATTTAAATTAATAGCATTGTCATAACAATTAATAGCCTCAGCAAACAATCCCATTGCTTTACATATCATGCCTAAATTATAATGACCAATCACAAAATTAGGATCTATTTTGATAGATGTTTCATAAGCAGTTTTTGCCCCTTGTAAATCTCCCACACTTTTCAATAAATTTCCTAAATTATTATATCCTCCTAATTTTAAAAGTGGATAAATAGGTAACTTCACCGCAGCTTGATAATGAGAAATAGCTTGAGATATATCTTTTAAAGATGTATAACCAATCCCTAAATGATAATGTAATTCATACAAAATATCATAATTTATATCCTCATCAATAGCAGCATCAACTTTTGGTAACTGCAAATATTTTAATTTATGCAACGGTTTTTGATCTTCATCAACTTGATTTCCAAGAATTTGATTTAAACCCCGTTTTAATAACTCCATTCCCTCCTGAATCTTCCCCATTTGCATATACAAAGCCCCCAACTTACTGCATACATAAGAGTCATGGGGATGAGTTGCAAAAAATTCTTCCATTGCGGCTGCGGCTTTAACATATTTATTCTGCTCATTAATCACCGCTTTTTGATAACCAGTATGCAGAATCGCTACCCCTGGTAAATAACCAATTTGCCAAGTTGGTTCTTTATTTAAAATTGCCGTAATACTATCATCAATTAAAGCATGATAAGGGCGATCAAAATAGATATCTGGATGATTACGAAATAATCGAGAAACTAGAGAATAAGGTGATTGTGTTGAACCAACTTCTTGACGTACCAAATTAATCGCAATATATTCTTCTTTGCTAATAACTGCTTTGAGTAAAGGCATAATTTCCGGTGTCAAAGTTTCATCAGCATCTAAAACCAAAATCCAATCACCTGTAACATATTTTAAAGCCTCATTTCTAGCCGCACTAAAGTTATTATTCCAGGCAAAATAATGGACCTTAGCGCCAAATTGTTGAGCAATTTGGGGTGTTTTGTCAGTTGAACCTGTATCGAGAACTACAATTTCATCAACAAAATTCTTAACACTTCCCAGGCATTTTGGCAAGGCAATTTCTTCATTTTTGACTATCATACACAAGCTGAGTCTCATATAGTAACACTATGGTATTTACAGCTTGGTCAATAATAGCCTATGTTATCCAGAATTATGGGTGAATGAAAGTAAAATAGCAATTCCCATTCCCGTGAGGTACAAATTATCGGTTTTTTCCCAAGTAGGGGCGAAGCATTCGGGCGATTAATTATCGGTTTTTTCCCAAGTTTATTTTCCGAATGCTTCGCCCTTACACCAAATGCTTCGCCCTTACACTTCTTAGATTCTGTACCTCATTAGATTGGGAAACGCATTTCCTATATCTCCAATTTATCACCCCGAATCGCATAATCTAACAATTCCATTGGGTGCATTACAGAAATAGTCTTACCCTGTAAATATTTACTAATCTGCAAACTACAACCAGGATTAGCAGAAGCAATTAAATCAGCACCAGTATTGATTAAATTCTGAGCTTTTTGTTTACCTAACTCTTCCGCAACTTCTGGTTGCAACATATTATAAACCCCCGCACTACCACAACACAAAGCCGCGTCTATTGGTTCTTTTAAAGTTACTCCCGGAATTTTATTTAAAAGTTGACGAGGTTGGACACTAATTTTTTGACCATGCAATAAATGACAAGCATCTTGATAAACTAAAGTGAGATTTTTATCAGTCAAAGGTGAAAGTTTAGCTGTTAAACCCACATTAATTAAAAACTCTTGTGCGTCTTTAACTTTTGCTGCAAATGCTTGAGCTTTTTCGGCATATTCTGGATCATCTGCTAAAATATGACCATATTCTTTCAAAGTATGACCACAACCAGCAGCATTGATAATCACAAAATCCACATTAGTATCAGCAAAACTATCAATCATTTGTCTTGCTAATGTTTTCGCTTGTTCCGTTTGTCCTTGATGTTCAGGAAGTGCAGCACAACAACCTTGAGATTTAGGAATTACCACTTCACAACCATTTGCTGTTAAAACCCTTACCGTCGCTTCATTTACACCAGAGAAAAACAGCCTTTGCACACATCCTAAAATTACACCCACCCGATATCTTTTTTCACCCTTTGCAGGGATAATATCTGGTAAATTATCTTGAAAAGATTTGAGAGTTATTTGCGGTAAAATAGATTCCATTGCCGCTAATCGGGGAGATATAGCTTTAATTAATCCAGTTGCTTGTAATACCTGAGAAATTCCTAACTTTTGATAAACTAATAATGGGAAAAGTAAAATTCTTAAAAGATCAGGATTAGGAAATAGAGAAAAAATCAATTGTCGAACTAACTTATCAGGTAAACTGCGATTATAATTTCTTTCCACCTGATGTCTAGTTGCTGAAATCAACTTATCATACTGCACACCAGAAGGACAAGTAGAAACACAAGCTAGACAACCCAAACAAGAATCAAAATGTTCAACAGTAGCCGTATTGAGAGCAATTTCCCCCTCATTAATAGCATCCATTAAATAGATACGTCCTCTGGGTGAATCCATCTCCTTTCCTAATATCCGATAACTAGGACAAGTAGCCAGACAAAACCCACAATGAACACAACTATCAATCAACTTAGGATCAGGTGGATGACTTTCATCAAAACCCTTCAAATTCTTAATACTAGCAACATTATTAACAACACCATCTGAAACTTCTTGCATTTCTCTTCCCCCTCTTAACTTCGTGTTCTTTGCGCCTTCGTGGTTCATTCTCTTAAATCT
Organism: Anabaena sp. UHCC 0204; assembly: GCF_009711975.1. Lineage (GTDB taxonomy): Bacteria > Cyanobacteriota > Cyanobacteriia > Cyanobacteriales > Nostocaceae > Dolichospermum. Next base: position 17,401 of record NZ_VIKW01000012.1, on the reverse strand, counting down.
TAAATCCCACCAACAAACCGACCAGGACTTAAAATATAATTACCATCAAACTGTTCCTTAATTCCCCGCATTACCGTCAAACTATTACCAATATCCCCCCAAACATCAACCCTTGCCTTTAACTCAACAGGTGCAGATAAAATACTTAAAAAACCAGAATTTGCTTTACATAAATTTCGTAATGGCAAAATTTGTTCTTGATTTTCTAACCGCACCACACCCAAGCCACTACTAATATGAATTAAACCAATTTCTATTTTATTTAAAATCTCCACTGCCGCAGTTGGTAATACTCCTATTTTGCAGGTAATTGTCGCTTCTGTAACATGATCATGTATTTGTTCTGGTAATCGTTGCCATAAATCAGCTTCATGATCTGCTGAATAAATTATCCCATGTAAACCTAATTTTTCGCCAATTGCTAAAAGTCGCTTTGACTGTTCTTGCACACTTTCACTAATATTTTGAAACCGGGCAATTAATCCTAATTCTGTCCCCAAATCTAACTTAGCAACTAATTTACTTGATAATAAATCAGCTTGAGTTGGTGTTAACTCGGAATTTTGTAAAGTTCTTGCTGCTTGGGATATGGCTTCTGCTTTCCCAGTTAAGATAACTGTCGCTGAAGTTTCGGGAATCGGATAAACTCGAAAAGTGACTTGGCTGATAATTCCTAATGTACCGTAAGCGCCAGTAAATAATTTCATTAAGTCGTAACCTGCCACATTTTTGACGACTCGTCCCCCCGCTTTGGCAATTTGGCCATCTGCACGGATAAAAGTTATACCTAAAAGTTGATCACGGACACCGCCATAACGTTGACGCAGAGAACCAGTATCAGCAGTAGCCACGATACCCCCAATGGTAGCTAATTCTGGTTTAGCAGGGTCTAAAGCTAATGTTTGTCCCGATTTTGCCAAAATCTCCTGAAGATGGGCAAATTTCATCCCTGCTTCGACGGTGACAGTTAAATCACCAACTGCGTGTTCTATGAGTTGGTTTATGCGTTCGGTACTGACAACAAGATCAATATTTTTAGCTAAACCACCCCAATGAAGTTTACTGCCCCTACCACAAGGCAGAACGCGCCATTTATTGCTGTTGGCGATCGCTATAACTGCGGCTAATTCTGCTTGGCTGTGGGGATACACGATACAACTGGGGCGGCTTTTGGAGTCTATCCCTTGTTGGATATTGTGCTGCTGGGTGGGGGTGAGATTTTCCCACGATAAAACGGCGTTGTCTGTGCTGATAATAGAAGTTAAGGTAGATGCGATTGGATTCATCAGTCTATTTTTTATATCCTTTTCATTAATGTACTGGTTATTCTTGCTAAATACTTAATTTATTTCTTGTTCCTAGTTGGAATTGGATATAAGATAACGGAGGGCGCAGACCCTGCGCCCCTACAGCATTGACAATTAAAGACTGTTGATAGAAGGAGAGATTGCATCTATTCTAAATCAGGTTCAACACCAAGCGATCGCAGTTGGGCAATTAATCTTTCTGTTTTTTGCCTTTCTTGATCTAACTTTTGCCTTTCTTGATCTAACTTTTGTCTTTCTTGTTCGGCTTTTTGTTTTTCTTTTTCGGCTTTTTGTCTTTCCTCTTCTGTGCTGGTTAACATCCAATTACCGTCTTTATCATACCAACGTAACCAAGGCATTTCGACGGTTTTATAACTTCCTTGCCATACTCCTAAACCTAATTCTATTTCTGGAATCCAAAACCGGAAATCTGATAAGTTTACTTCAGCATAACGAGCGCCAGTTAACTGAAACATTCTAAATTCAGATTTATAACGATCAAAGATGGCGTAATAGGGTACTCTTAAAATTTGTTCGTAAACTTCCCATTTACCAGGAGGTTTTTCGACATCTCTTAATGTTTGCCCTAAGTCTTCTTTTTCCGTTCCCAGTGAGAGTAATTCAACGACAACATAAGGATTAACAGATTCTTGCCAAACCACATAACTTAAACGTAACTCTTTATTTTCATAAAGAGAAGGAACACCTAAAACTGCAAACCAATCTGGGCGTTTATACCAAAGTGGGTGACGAGAATCATAATAAAGATTCATATCACTAACTGTAAATATTTGGTCGCTAGGATAGTTAGGTGGACGGAATGTTTCTGCTAATAATTGTGGTTGGAATAAATGAAATTGATCTGGCAAACCAGGTTCCTCCGGGTCTTCGCTAGGAAGATCATACATTGTCGGTAATGTTTCTTTAGGGGAAAGTGGCGGATCTGTTTGATACATTCTTGACAATCCTAAAGATAGAATTTCTATTTCTATTATGTAGTAATATGATTCAGTTTAGAAAATGGTAGCGACTGTTTTGGATATTCGGTTTTGTGGGTGAGAAAGCCTTGTTTATTGAAAATTTACAAGAATCAAATCTTCCTAATCATGAATTGACCCGTCTGGCATTGTAGCTCCTGAGAGATTGGCTACTGAGAGGTTGGCTCCTGAGAGATTGGCTCCTGAGAGATTGGCTCCTGAGAGATTGGCTCCTGAGAGGTTGGCTCCTGAGAGATTGGCTCCTGAGAGGTTGGCTCCTGAGAGGTTAGCCATCATGAGGTTGGCATTTTTGAGGTCTGCATCTTGGAGTTCTGCTTTTTCAAGGTTGGCTTTGTAGAGTTTGGCTTTTATGAATTTGGCATCATAGACGATAGCTCCCATAAGTTTGGCTTGTCTGAGGTTGGCTGCTTCGAGGTCTGTTTTAATGAGAATGACTTCTTGGAGGTTAGCTCTTTCAAGATTAGCTCCTTCAAGTTTGGCTTTTTGAAGATTGGCTCTTTCAAGATTAGCTCCTTCAATGTTGGCTTCTTGGAGGTTAGCTCCTTCAATGTTGGCTTCTTGGAGGTTAGCTCCTTCAAGGTTAGCTCCTTCAAGTTTGGCTTTTTGAAGATTGGCTTTGCTGATATTAATATTACTTAAATCAAGTCTATTACCTGGTTTATCTGGGTGTTCGCGTCGTCCAATTACAGTTAGACATTCTTGAATATCAAGCCTGAGCTTTGGTAATTCTTGTATCTCTTTTTTATCCTGTGATTTATCTTCTTTTTTAATAGGTGCATTCTCACGCACAAAAGCTGTGAGGACTTCCATAATTGTCCATTGATCTTTTTCTGAATCTTTGGCAATTCTCTCTAAAGTATAAATCGCGCCTAATCTGACTTCAATTTTTTCACTTGCAAGCTGTTCTATGGCTTTAGCAAAGCGTTCTGTAATTTGCTTATCTTCTGATATTTTTAAGTTTTCACGGGCAATTTTAGCATTTTCATTGGCAGCGATCGCACTTTCATTAGCAGCCTTAGCTGTTGCTTCCATAGCATAAGCTCGTTTGGCTGCAAAGAAAATATTAATACATCCTACAATTCCACCAAAAATTAAACCAGCAGTTGTTAAAACTTTAATTACGTATTCATACTTTTTTTCTAATAATTCAGTCCATTCTCCAGTAGTTAAAATAATTGAAATTGGATAAATTACAACTGAAATAAATATAAACCCAATAAATAAACCAAAAAATATAATTCGATTGTTTTGAATATTTATATCATCGTTAGACATAGTATTGTTTTATTCCCTAAATATAGAATGGCGATACTACATCCTCCCCAGTATAAGATTACCTATCTTCTTCCTTCTTCCTTCTTCCTTCGCGTTCTTCGTGCCTTCGTGGTTCATTTAATCTATATTCTTCTAGTGGGAAGGGATTAGCGATACGAAATACAGCCATTTTAGTACATAGGGAAACAAATATACATGAAATTAGAAAAAACGCTCATCTTTGTCTATCCCCAGACTACTTACTAATCTGAGGACTTATTAACAAACTACCAACTACACATTCAACGGCTTTTTTGTGATAACTGGCGTGTGACTATCACTATTTGCAATTGGTACAGGTGCAATGGTTTCCTTACCTGTAATTAATCTCGCGCCACGATTGCGGGTAAAATAACTCCACAACCATTGAATCATCACAACTAACTTATTATCAAATTCAATCAAGAAGTAGATATGTACAAATAACCAGAAAAACCATGCGAAGAAACCTCTAAGTTTGAGGAAACCTAAATCAACAACTGCGGCGTGTTGCCCAATCATTGCTAGACTACCTCTATCTACATATTCAAATTGGGGTAATGCTTCACCTTTCAGACGTTTTTGAATTAGTTTAGCTACATATTCGCCTTCTTGCATGGCGACTGGTGCAACTCCCGGTAAGGGTTTATCATTTTGATGGGCAAAATTTGCTAAGTCACCAACTACGAAAATGTTGGGAAATCCTTTAATACTTAGGTCTGGTTCAACGATAACACGACCAGCGCGATCGCTCTCAACTCCTGTCTTCTCTGTCAAAACTTTCCCCATTGGCGAGGCTTTCACACCCGCAGCCCACAACACAGTTTTCGCAGCAATTTCTTTAACTTCATCACCTTGCTTAATCGTAACTATATCATTTTCAATATGCGTTACTAATGTTTTGGTTTGCACATCTACACCCAAAGCCTTTAATGATGCTTCTGCTGTGTGAGATAATTCCGGTGCAAAGGGAGGAAGCACACGATCTAAACCTTCTAACAATAAAACTCTGGTTTCTGAGGTGTCAATGTTGCGGAAATCTTCTTTGAGGGTTTTAGTTGCTAATTCAGCGATCGCTCCTGCTAATTCTACCCCCGTTGGACCACCACCGACAATTACAAAAGTTAACAAAGCCTGGCGTTTAACCGGATCATTTTCATTTTCAGCGGCTTCAAAAGCCATAAAAATCCGCCGACGCATTTCAATTGCATCTTCCACAGTCTTCAAACCGGGTGCAAATTCTTCCCAGTTATCCTTACCAAAATATGAATGCTTCGCCCCTGTAGCCACAATTAAGGTATCGTAGGGGACTGTTTCTTCGCCCACCATGACACTTTGGGCATTGGTGTCAATATCATTCACTTCACCCAATAGCACCTTTGTATTCTTGCTCTTGCTGAGGACAGAACGCAAGGGAGAGGAAATATCCGCTGGGGATAAAGCACCTGTAGCTACTTGGTACAGAAGAGGTTGAAAGAGATGAAAATTGCGTTTATCAATCAGAGTGATTTGCACATTGGCCTTAGCCATAGACTTAGCGGCATACAGTCCCCCAAAGCCCCCGCCAATAATCACAACTTGATGTACTGGTGTTTTGTCAACCTGATCAACCATAAGAAATATTTCCTTGCATGACACTGCTGTAACTATTCTTAACAAATTTGTATCAAAAATGTCACAATTATTTCTGTTTATCTTGAACTTCTTAAAAAAAAATAAAAGTAGCGGATTTGTCAGTGGTCAGTGGTCAAGAGTCAGGAGTAAGAAAGGAGAAAAATACAACTGACAACGAACAACTGACAACTGGCCAATTTGCGATACAATCATAAGTCTGCCAATTTCATGACAGCCTTTATAAACAGGAGATGCTTCTATGGCGCGTATGTATTATGATGAAGATGCTAATTTAGACCTTTTAAAAGGTAAAACCGTTGCTATTATTGGTTATGGTTCACAAGGTCATGCTCATGCGCTGAATCTCAAAGATAGCGGTGTTAATGTCATTGTCGGATTATATCCCGGCAGTAAGTCCACAGCAAAAGCCGAAGCTGCTGGTTTGACTGTAAAAAATGTTGCAGACGCGGCTAAGGCTGCTGACTTCATTATGATTTTATTACCTGATGAAGTCCAAAAAACAATTTATAAAAACGAAATTGAACCAAATTTAGAAGCTGGTAACGTTTTAGCCTTTGCACATGGTTTTAATATCCACTTTGCACAGGTTGTTCCCCCTGCTGATGTTGATGTAGTCATGGTTGCACCCAAGGGACCCGGACATTTGGTGCGTCGTACCTACGAACAAGGACAAGGTGTACCTGCGTTATTTGCAGTTTATCAAGATGCAACTGGTAAGGCACGCGATCGCGCAATGGCTTATGCTAAAGGTGTTGGTGGTACACGCGCCGGTATTTTGGAAACTACTTTCCGGGAAGAAACCGAAACCGATTTGTTTGGTGAACAAGCAGTATTGTGTGGTGGTTTAAGTGCTTTAATTAAAGCCGGTTTTGAAACTTTGGTGGAAGCAGGTTATCAACCAGAACTCGCTTATTTTGAATGTCTACACGAAGTCAAATTAATTGTTGATTTGGTAGTAGAAGGTGGTTTAGCCACCATGCGCGATAGTATTTCTAATACCGCTGAATATGGAGATTATACTCGTGGTCCAAGAGTTGTTACTGCTGAAACTAAAGCGGAAATGAAGAAAATCCTCAGCGAAATTCAATCTGGACAATTTGCGCGGGAATTTGTTCTAGAAAACCAAGCTGGTAAACCTGGTTTTACTGCTATGCGTCGTCAAGAAGCTGAACATCCTATTGAAGCAGTTGGTAAGGATTTACGCGCTATGTTTAGCTGGTTGAAGAAAGTGTAATTTTGGGTAATTGCAAAAGAGGTGATTGGTAATCATCAATCACTTCTTAACATCTATTTAGGGCTTATACCAGGAAAATAGCTATAATAGGATGAAGAAATAGTCAATTTACTATTTTTAACTGGTCTGTTGCAATCTTCTCTTTATTCCTAATGTTTATTTCTCATATCATCCTCAAGAATTGGCGTAATTTTCTGTCAGTAGATGTTGGATTAGGTGACAGAGTTTTTATAGTCGGTCCTAACGCTTGTGGTAAATCTAACTTTCTAGACGTATTTCGCTTTTTACGTGACATTGCTAAACCTGGAGGTGGTTTACAGACAGCGGTAAAAGATCGTGGAGGAGTATCTAAAATTCGCTGTTTGTCAGCGAGGCAAAATCCCAAGATTGAAATTGAAGTACATCTATCTGAATATTCTGGTAATGAACCTAAAAAACATAAACTTATATGGAAATATGCTATTGGCATAACCCAACAAACTAGAGGTTATCGTCAACCTATTTTGGCATATGAGCGTGTATGGAAGGGAAATGAAATAATAGTGAATAGACCAGATATAGATGATAAAAAAGATGAATTACGACGAACACAGACGCACTTAGAGCAAATTAGTGCTAATGCCAATTTTCGAGAAATTGCTAAGTTTTTTGAATCAGTTCTATATCTACACCTTGTACCGCAATTACTCCGTTATCCAGAGGCATTTTCTGGACCGGGAATTTCAGAAGATGCTTTTGGCAGAAGTTTTCTAGAACGCATTACCAAAACTCCTGAAAAGACTCGCAAATCTCGACTAACAAAGATTGAAAATGCGTTGCGTTCTGCTGTTCCTCAATTGAAACATCTTACTGATATAAAAGATGAAATGGGTGTTCCTCATTTAGAAGCAGTATATGAGCATTGGCGACCTCAAGCTGGTAAACAAAGGGAAGATCAATTTTCCGATGGAACATTACGTCTAATCGGCTTGCTATGGTCATTACTAGAAACTGATTCACCGCTGCTTCTTGAAGAACCAGAGTTATCTTTAAATGCAGCTATAGTAAAAAAACTTCCTTCTTTAATGTATCGAATACAGCGTCAGAAAAAAAGACAAATAATACTTACTACACATAGCGCAGATTTACTGGAAGATGAAGGAATTGGAGGTGAAGAAATCCTACTTTTAACACCAAGTCCAGAAGGAACTAAAGTTACTACCGCATCATTAATTGATAATGTACGTGATCTTTTAGAAGGAGGTTTAAGCATAGCTGAAGCCGTATTGCCATTAACTAAACCAGCTGAAATTAATCAATTGGAGATTCATTTATAGTGGATTTGATACCTATTAATTTAGCTGTTGAAGACCCACTGAGTGAAGCTGTATTGCGAGCAATTTTACACCAATCAAACCGCCCTTATATAGTGGGTAATTGTTATTCTAAAAACGGTTTCGGCTATCTTAAAAAGAATATAAAAGGATTTAATAATGCTGCCAAAGGAACGCCTTATATAGTTTTAACAGACCTTGACAGAGCAGAGTGTCCACAAGAACTAATTCAAGAATGGCTACCATATCCAAAACATCCTAATCTGTTGTTTCGTATCGCTGTCAGGGAAGTAGAAGCATGGCTTTTAGCTGATAGTGAAAGCTTTGCCAAATTCTTAGTAGTTTCACAAACATTGATTCCTCAAAATGTAGACGAAATTAGTGATCCGAAACAAACATTGATTAATATAGCGAGAAAATCTAAAAAACGTGAATTGCATGAGGCTATAGTTCCACAGTCCAACAGCACTGCAAAGGTAGGTAGAGACTATAATGGACAGTTGATTTACTTTGTTAATAACTACTGGCAAATGGAAGTAGCTAAGTTATATTCCCCAAGCCTACAAAGGGCTATCAATGCTATATCTAAATTTGAGCCAATATAAAAAGGGGGTAGAGTTTTGTAACTCATAACATCGAGAAGTGCTGTATGTTCAAAAATCAATTAGAAATTCTAGATTATCAAATTATGTTCTCAGTTCTATAAAAATTCACCACTGAGAAAATAACGAATTCTAGTAACTACATTTTCGACACTTATTTTATCTGTATATTGGGGATTAATGGGAATCTCTTGAGTATTTTTAAGGAAAATTACAGCCCGATAAACTTTAGAATATTTAACTTGCTTATCTTGAATATGTAAATTCACAATATCTTCTAGAGGATACTCGATCATTTCCTTGCTACGTAAACCTTGACGTTCTATACAAACTTTATTGATACTTTTATAAAAGGTGCAGGTTGTGGCAGATGATGTTGCTAAGGAAGCACCAATTACTGTCATCACTAACATAAATAAGCTGATAAATAATAGATAGCTCCGCTGATTTTGTTGTAATATCAACAAGCTTTCATTAGAATTTATGAAGCTATTAAATTTAATCACAAATTTCTCATTATCTTGATAGCTAACATGAGGTAAAAGCCGAAATTCTCCAAATTTACTAACAATAATTATTTGATAATTTTTACTGCCTTTACTACCGATTTTTGTTTGAATGTATGCTTGTTGAGGATCAAAGATTTTGCGTTTTTCTATCCTTCCCAAAAATGCAAATTTATTTAATTCGCAGTTAATTTCTGGAGGTGCGGAACGTTTGCAGGTAAGACGCAGGGAAGTAAAATCAAAAGCTATTAAATAAATCCAAAAACTTAATCCTGCGATAAATAATATACTACCTGAGAACCAGTTGGCTATTGGTTGATGTTTAATGACTAATCTAGTCTTGGTTTCTTCTACAACTTTCATAAACTATGATTTTAATTAGGATTGATCAAGCATAATCTCACATTCTACTCTTTTAAAACATGAATAGGTGATAGGTGATTATAATGAACATTGATTCTGTTGTATTTCTCGAAGCCTTTTCATTGCTTCGTTTTGCTTTTCTATTCATCCTTGTCTTTTCGAGATATTTACCGCTTTTTGATAATCTCTGATTGCTCTTTTTTTATTTTCTAATACACAACTAACTACCGCAAGATCCATGTAAGGCTCAACTAATTCAGGATATTTATTAATAGCTTGTTTATAGTCTTGAATTGCTCCTTTGTAGTTATTCATGAAAGCTAGGAATCTACCACGTCCAATATATGCTTTGCTATTGAAAGGATCAATTTTTCCAAGTGCAGAAGATATTGGACATCCAATGGTAAATAATATCAAAGGATGTTTACAGGTCTTAATATTTACCCAGCTAGATAAGTGGCACAATGTAAGCCAACATATACTAAAATCGAAACCATAATTACAAGTATATACTTATAAAGCTACAATTTATGACACAACCTTTTGATCCTTTTGAGCGATCGCAGAAAATCCCAGTTAGAGTACCATCAGATCATCCTGACTTATTGCTAGGACTAGATTACTTACTAGAACTGGGTTTAATATCTGATGATCAGGTTAAGCAAATAGCCCGACAGTATCTCGTTTCTGCTGTGGTATTTACACCTCAGACTGAATCTGAACCAGACGTAGTTTTGATACCTCCTACAGCCGCGAACAGACCGTTAATTGTTCCTATCCCAAAAGCACCGAAAAAACCCAGTTTTGTTAATTCGCTGTTGCAATCTTTTGGTGAAGAGTTAAGTGTGCGGTGGTTGCTATTTTTGGGTGTATTTTTAGTAGTGCTTTCCTCCGGTGTTCTCGCTGCAAGTCAGTGGGAAAGATTTCCCGCAGTTGGACAGTATGGAGTGTTATTTGCCTATACTTTAAGTTTTTGTGGTTTTACGATTTGGGCAGCGAAGCAGAGCAATTTAAGGTTAACTGCACAGACGTTATTAATTGTGACATTGTTATTAGTTCCTATCAACTTTTGGGCAATGGATAGCTTCAGTTTGTGGCAAAATCCATTGAACTTAATTGTGATGGGAATTGCTTCACTGACTCTCACATTTATTACTAATCAACTTTGCCAAAATCGCCATATTATTACTAATTTTCCCACTGGTAAATTACCTTTAGTTAATATTATTGGTTTGAGTTATTTACATTGGGGTTGGAAATTATCAAATTTTCCTCTAATCGCTGTTTATTTAGCAATGGTAGGAACAACAGCTATTACTGCTTATAATCAATTAACCCAACCAGAAGAAAATACAAATTCAGAACCTCCACAATCGGGAATTAGTTTATATTTTACCTTTCTAGTTTATGCTTTATTTACTTTACTAACAAGGGCTATTTTCCTCAGTGGAGTTAATATTACTCAATTAGGTTTAGCAATTGGAATTTGTGGCGGTTTGGTAATTTGGCTATCAGCAAAAAATATCTCTACCAATCCTCCTGTACTGTGGGAAAAGCTAGGAGGAAGTTTATTATTTTTAGGTTGGGTAGTTTCAGTTATCACTCAACCAGCCCAAGCGATTATAGTCAGTGGTTTGAGTTTGTGGTTTTTGAGTCGTCGCTTGCAAAGATATAATTTAAAATTTGATTTTATCGCTATTTTCTTAATAGGTTTACAGACAATTTGGCTAGGTTGGCGGTTAGTACCTAATGAATTACAAAGATTAGTAATTAGTACAGCTACTACTTTAACTAACTCACAAAATGAACCTTGGGCATTATTAAGTATTGCTTTATTTCCTTACATTATCTTGATGTTATGGATAACAGATAAATTACATGATCAAGAAAATCAAGAATTGGCAAATTTTGGAGAACAGCTAACTCTAACTTTAGGAATTTGTTTAACAATTATTGGTTTAGTAAATCCAACATTAAGGACAGTTAATCTTTTATTTTCTACTATTACTCTAGCTACATTTGTTCAACGTCGGGCAGCCTTTTCTCCTCCCTTAATATACCTAACTCATAGCATGGGAGTATTGACACTTTTTTCTAGCATTAATTGGTTTTTTCCAAGTTTAAATCAAGAGATTTGGGCAGGTATTTTATTAGCTGTGATGATAGCTGAATGGGTATTTAGCCTTGGTGAAGGCATAAGACGACGTAGTGCATGGCATATTGGTTTAGTATTGGCTGCAATCAGTTTTTCTCTATTGTGGGTAAATGCTCAAACTTATTGGTATGGTAATTGGCAAAATCAAAACTCTTTCAGAATAATTTGGTTAATTACACCTTTAGCATTAACAGGTTTAGCTATTCGTACAAATGAACCAAATCGGACTACTAATAGTTTTTTAAGTGTTTTATCTGTGGGTATTTCCCAATTATTAACTCTACCCTCACCAGGAATTAGATTAATTGGTTTGGGTGTAGGTGTAGGGGTGATGTTAATCAATACTCGCTATTTAAGAAACCAAATATATGCAGCAACAATTATTGGTTTTGGGCTAAGTTTGCTCACAGCATTATTATGGGAAGGTGTATTTGGTTTAATCCAATTAACAATATCCGGTTGGTTTATTGTTACTGCATTAACAATTCTGAGTTTATGGCTATGGCGTGGTTTTCTTTTACGCAAAGGTACAGAATTAGCGACAATTTATGCAGCAGCAAGTGATAAATGGGCGATCGCATTATGTACAATAGAATTATCAGCCCTAACTCTCCACTCCAGCTTAATCTATCAAGGGATTATCAAAACAGAGTATCTTTATGTCATCACTACAGCCATAATTTTAGGATCAATTGTCTATCGCAGTTGGGGAGAATCCAAAGAAGCGGCATTTTATGGAATTGGTTGGTGTTTAGAATTATTAACAGCCGAAATATTAGGATTTGGCGAACATTCAATTATAAGAATCGCCATAGCTAACATCATTTTAGGTTTAACAACTCAACTATTCGGGGAATGGTGGCGACGAAAACATCAATTACAAACATTACCCAATAGTTTCCACATTCTCCCCCTCATCTATGGTGCATTTAGTATCATTTTCCGGTTAACCACATTTGCCGACTTTACAGGTTTTTGTTCTTTGGGTGTAGCCTTAATTTTAATTGGTGTAGGAAGACGAAGAGAAGCATTTAAACCACTCCTTTATTTTGGTATTATTGGCGTATCAATTTCTGCCTACGAACTCCTATTTTATCAAATGTCTCTATCTTCAGGAGGGGCTTTAGGTGATGGATTAATTGCTATGTCAGCCCTTGGTACTAGCATCATGTATGCTTATCGTATCCTCACACCTTGGCTGATTAGTTACCTTTGTCTAACTCCGAGAGAAATCAAAAATATTGCCCATCTCCATTGGTGTTGGAGTAGTATTTTATTCCTATTGGCAATTAATTTACCTATCCAAATTAACTTATCTATAGTATTAGGAACAGGATTATTTTTAGTTCGTTATGCTATTTGGCAAGGCAGAGAAAATGCAGAAGAAACAAATCAGGAAATCTGGGTTTATTTTGGTTTAGTAGAAGTAGGAATGATTGGTTTTTACTTGCAAAACTTACCAATAGGACAATTATTATCTGCACAATTGCTACCTTGGAATGGGGCGATATCTTGCCTATTTGCCTATTTCCTATATATCCTACCTTGGCAAAGATTAGGTTGGTCAAAAACACCTTGGCAACGCACAGCATACATCCTACCATTAATCATTTTAGCAACAACGGGACTACAAACTTATCCTCTTACCTTAGTTATTGTTGCTGCTTACTATGTCTTTTTAGCCAAAACTGCAACACAAATCCGTTTTACATACATCAGTTTAGTATTAATTGATTGGGCATTATTTACTTGGTTTAATGATTTAAACCTCAGAGATTCTCTCTGGTACATTACACCCATAGGTTTATCTTTACTATATATTGCCCAAATAGATGAACAACTAAAATTATCAACATCTAAACCCCTGCGTCACAGTGTACGAATATTAGGAAGTGGGTTAATGTGCGGTTGGACAATTTTGTTTTATCAAAATCTGCCTTTTATCCCCGGTATTTTTAGTCTGATTACCATTTTCGCCGGTTTAGGTTTAAAAATCCGCGCCTTTCTCTATGTTGGTACAGCTACTTTTTTCATTACTAGCATTTATCAATTAGTAATTTTTAGCCTCAGTTATTCTTTCTTAAAATGGATTGTTGGTTTATTCGTTGGTATTTTGTTAATTTACATTGCTGCTAACTTTGAAACCCGACGTACCCAAATTACAGCCTTACTTCGTAATATGAGCGATGAATTTGCAAATTGGGATTGAAGAGAGATCCAATACTTATTAGTTAAGGGAGAAAAGAATGTAGAGACGTTCCATGGAACGTCTCTACAAGCCTCTACAAGGGGTTGAAACTATGCACATTTAATTTTCACCAGAGGTCTATTCTAGAAAAACCCTAATTTTTTAGAGTAATCATTACAATATATTAATATAATAGAACACGGAGAACCATTAGTGGTAGCTAATCCCCCTCGTACTCGCCATATTCTGGCTGACAACAGTCAGAAATTAAGCAGCTTTGCTCAAAGACACATCGGACTAAACTCTGATGATATACAGCAAATGCTAGAATTATTAGGTTTGACCAACCTTGAAGACTTAATTGATAAAACAGTACCCCAAGCAATTCGCTTTCATCAAGAACTAAAATTACCAGCAGCACAAAGCGAATATGCAGCACTAGCAAAACTAAAACAAATAGCCGACAAAAATCAAGTTTATCGCTCATTTATTGGCATGGGCTATTATGACTGTATTACTCCTGCTGTAATTCAACGTAATATTCTTGAAAATCCCGGTTGGTACACAGCTTACACCCCTTATCAACCAGAAATTGCCCAAGGACGTTTGGAAGCATTGCTAAATTTCCAAACTATGATCATAGACTTAACCGGGTTAGAAATTGCTAACGCTTCTTTATTAGATGAAGCGACAGCAGCAGCAGAAGCCATGAGTATGAGTTATGGTATCTGCAAAAATAAATCACATAACTATTTTGTATCCCGTGAATGTCATCCTCAAACCATTGATGTATTGCAAACAAGAGCTAAACCTCTTGGTATAAATATCATTATCGGTGATCATCAAACTTTTGATTTCACAGAAACCATTTTTGGGGCAGTTCTTCAATATCCTGCAACTGATGGTACTATTTACGACTACCGCAATTTTATCACAAAGTCCCATGCTCAGGGTGCATTGGTGACTGTAGCCGCAGATCCTTTAAGTTTAATATTACTCACACCCCCTGGTGAATTAGGGGCTGATATAGCCGTAGGTAGCACCCAACGCTTCGGAATTCCCTTGGGATTTGGGGGACCACACGCTGCTTATTTTGCCACTAAAGAAGAGTATAAACGGCTAGTTCCAGGGCGAATTGTGGGAGTATCAAAAGATATTCATGGTAAACCTGCGTTACGTCTAGCTTTGCAAACCCGTGAACAGCATATTCGCAGAGATAAAGCCACCAGTAATATTTGCACAGCCCAGGTTTTATTGGCAGTAATGGCGAGTATGTATGCAGTTTATCATGGTCCAGATGGACTCAGGGAAATTGCTGAAAATATTCATGAACTTACTGCAACTTTAGCAGCAGGATTGAAAAAGTTAGGTTACAAAATCAGTTCTGAAAACTTCTTTGACACGCTGCGGGTAGAGTTGGGAAATACCAAATTAGAAGCAATTCTTGACGCTGCGAATGAGAGAAATATCAATTTACGAATTTTTGATAATTCAACTATTGGTATTTCTTTAGATGAAACTACCACAGAAGTAGATTTAATTGACATTTGGCAAATTTTTGCGCTGAAAGATCAATTACCTTTTACTGTGGAAGAATTACCAATTTCTAATTATCAATTATCACGAACAAGTAATTATCTCACCCATCCAGTTTTTAACCGTTACCATTCAGAAACTGAATTGTTGCGTTATTTACATCAACTAGAAACCAAGGATTTATCATTAACAACTTCAATGATTCCCTTGGGTTCTTGTACCATGAAGTTAAATGCAACTTCAGAAATGATTCCTGTAACTTGGGTAGAATTTGGAAAAATTCATCCTTTTGCGCCAATTTCCCAAACTAGAGGTTATCAAATTCTGTTTCAACAATTAGAAGCATGGTTAGGAGAAATTACAGGTTTTGCCGGAATTTCCTTACAACCAAATGCTGGTTCTCAAGGTGAATATTCTGGACTTCTGGTAATCCATGAATATCATCAAAGTCGCGGAGAAGGACATCGCAACATTTGTTTAATTCCTCAATCTGCCCATGGCACAAATCCGGCTAGTGCGGTAATGTGTGGAATGAAAGTTGTGGGAGTTGCTTGTGATGATCATGGTAATATTGATGTTGATGATTTAAAAGCCAAAGCTGAAAAACATAGTCATGAATTAGCAGCTTTAATGGTGACATATCCATCAACTCATGGGGTATTTGAAGAAGCAATTCAAGAAATTTGTGCTGTCATTCATAGTCACGGTGGACAAGTTTACATGGACGGGGCTAATATGAATGCCCAAGTAGGTATTTGTCGTCCTGGTGATATTGGTGCAGATGTTTGTCACTTGAACTTACACAAAACTTTCTGTATTCCTCATGGTGGTGGTGGTCCCGGTATGGGTCCCATTGGTGTTGCTTCTCACCTTGTGCCGTTTTTACCAGGACATTCTGTGGTGAGAATGGGTGGTGATTTGGGTGCGGTTTCTGCTGCACCTTGGGGTAGTGCGAGTATTTTGGTTATTTCTTGGATGTATATTGCCATGATGGGTGCAAATGGCTTAACTAAAGCAACCAAAATTGCAATTCTTAATGCTAATTACATCGCTAAGAAATTAGAGTCTTATTATCCGGTTTTGTATCAGGGAAAAAATGGTTTAGTAGCACATGAATGTATTTTAGATTTGCGAAGTTTGAAGAAATCAGCGCAGATCGAAATTGATGATATTGCGAAGCGGTTAATGGATTATGGTTTTCATGCACCTACTGTTTCTTGGCCTGTTGCTGGGACAATTATGGTTGAACCAACAGAAAGTGAATCTAAACAGGAATTAGATAGATTTTGTGATGCTTTGATTGCGATTCGTGAGGAAGTTGCCGCAATTGAATCTGGTAAAATGGATATTCACGATAATCTTTTGAAAAATGCTCCTCACACTGCGGAAAGTTTGATTATTGGTGAGTGGAATCATGGTTATTCCCGTGAACAAGCTGCTTATCCTGCAAGTTGGAATAAGGAATATAAGTTCTGGCCAAGTGTGGGTAGGATAGATGCTGCTTTTGGGGATAGGAATTTTGTTTGTTCTTGTTTACCGATGGAGGCTTATAGTTAGTTAATTGTAGGGTGCGTTAATTAAATGTAACGCACCATTTTGATTATCAATTTTAATTGTTTATTATAGACGGGTTTAAACAACATTATTAATGCTAATTTTTGATACAATATGC
Organism: Anabaena sp. UHCC 0204; assembly: GCF_009711975.1. Classification (GTDB taxonomy): domain Bacteria; phylum Cyanobacteriota; class Cyanobacteriia; order Cyanobacteriales; family Nostocaceae; genus Dolichospermum. The sequence goes on along the minus strand of NZ_VIKW01000012.1, from coordinate 599 downwards.
TTTCTAGTTTTTTTTAGAAATCCTAAAGCGAGTATGGACACAAATAATGTGGGGATAGTCCCGCTTGGTTCTGGGACTGAAGTAGCGTTTACATCAGCAGGTTGTTGAAAGGAGTTTGAATAAGTTTCACCATTACTATGTAACTGAACAGGACGAAATGTAATTTTAGAGTATGTAGCTCCTGTAAACCCATTAGAATTCATTACTTGATTCTGCTGCCCTGAAAGTGCATTAAAGTAATTCCCCTCATAATTACCATTTAACAAAAAACCAATATTCCAATCTTGAGACACAGCAAAAAAATTTGCATCAATTAATGTATCATTAAGCACTGTAAAGCTATTTTGATATATTGTGAAGGGAATTGTTTTAAATACAGAAAAACTCTTATAGGGTATACCAATGAGAGCATCAGGATAAGATGTAATAGCAATCTCATATGCTGGGCTAGTACCATTTGTTTGTGGTAGAGCTATAAAACCAGTAACAGTACCAGGTATACGATCACTAGAACCTACATTACTAACGGTTGAAAAGGAAAAACTGAATACTGCTGCGTGTGCTGGAGACGCAATACTAGCGATCACACTAGCAACAAC
>NZ_VIKW01000011.1:136308-149519 GCF_009711975.1 Anabaena sp. UHCC 0204 | reverse complement strand
TGAATTTTATAATAAAAACTTACAACATCGTAATTTGCTAATTTTTCCCCATCGTTCCGAAAATGACAAACTAGAACCCCAGCAAGAAATTATTTATAAGATAGCATATAGCTTACTAGCGTATATTTGTCTTCACGTCATTTTAGAAAAACAGCTAAAACCATTTATTCCTCTTTTAAGAATACATCTCAAAGAAAAAACTGATGATTCACAAATAGAAAAATTTATAGTTTCCTTAACTAAAGTATTATCCCATTTACTTAATGATGGATATCGCAGTAATGAACAGGGAATAGTTATTACTAACAAGGTAACACATAAAGTTCCTAATGTTCTCAGTTCTTTGTATTCTGTTATCCCCAAAAAATTCAACTTATCCGCAACTGATAAATTTGCATTTCAGGAACTTGACAAACTTGCAATTATCGTAGTTTCTAGTCGAGAATGTGATAGTAAATGGACAACAAAAGCGAAAAAGTCCAATCTGATGGGAGAAATTATTACCCTACAGATGAAACGAAAAAGTGCAAGATTTCAACTTTTTAAAACCTTCTCAGAGAACTTTGAAGATCATGAAGAAATGTTTGAATATCCTACCGTAGTAGTGGAAAATGTAGACAAACTATATAAACAAGGATACAGACACTTTATTTATATAGCGAAAGTTCCCTATAGCAGCACATTACATATTACCCAAGTGACAAAAAATGAAGAACTATTTTTTATGTCGCAAAACGTTATTACCGCATTAAAAAAAGAAAGACATGACATCAAAATTTATCCCATGTTCTTTGAAAAATATTACGCAGTCAAAATACCAGGGAAGACTACATCAACATCATTATATATTCAAGATACCCTAGAACTTACGAATTTAGCAGAAGATAATAACAAACAATCTGTGATCTTTTTTAACTTATTTAATGGAATGCAAGTTGCAAAGGATGTAAATTATAATGGAGTCATGTCTTATGCGACATTATTGAACATTTATGAGGGGATTTTAGATGATGAAGATATCAGAAAAGGGTTAATTTATAATGATAGTCAATTAAAGAATGAGATTCTCCAATGTTTAACCTTATTTCATTTTTCTCGCTATGAAAAATCTAGAGATATTCAATTAAAATTAGATCCTTATCAAAATTTAATTGGAGATGAATCAGTGAGTCAACTTGCGTTATTTCCCCATAATCAAAATAGAGGAAATTTCAATTCTCTAGCATTTTTAACCCATATTAAAGGTATACTTAACAAAAGAGATGAGAAGTCCACATTTACCTGATCAAACTTATCTAGTAAGCTGTCAAGAAGTAATTGACGGATAAATAATCTTCCTTCTTCCTTCTTCCTTCGCGCTCTTTGCGTCCTTCGTGGTTCGTTTCTTCTTTATTCGTCAAAACATATTTGACAGACTACTAGAGATTGCTATTTTTTGGGTGTTGCTTCACCGAATTTAATCACAAGAGCGATCGCTATACTCACCATCAAAATCAACGTCATACTCAAAGCTGAACCAAAACCCCAATTTTGAGTAGCACCAAGAAACTGATTATAAACTAACCTTGCTGCTGTCATACTAGAAGCACCACCAAGTAATTCTGGATCAATAAAATCCCCCAATCCAGTAATAAAAACTAGCAGTGAACCAGCCCCAATTCCTGGTAAAACTTGAGGTACAGTCACTTTCCAAAAAGTTTGCATTGGATTTGCACCCAAATCAGCAGCAGCTTCTAATAACTGTTGATCTAACTTTTCTAAAGAAGCATATAAAATTAACACCATATAGGGTAACAAACTATAACTCATCCCAATTAATACCGCTGGATAACTATTCAAGATATCCAAAGCAGGTAAACCGATGCTGGTTAATAAACTATTTAATAATCCAGTCGGACGTAAAATTGTCACCCATGCGTAAGAACGCAATAAAGAAGAAGTCCATAACGGTAAAACGAAACCTAATAGTAACAAATTTTGCCAACGAGGTGACACCATTTGAGCAATCCAATAGGCTACGGGAAAACCTAAAATTAAAGTAATAACGGTAGTACCAAATGCTAAAAAAAGTGAGTTGAATATGACTTTTAAATAAAGCGGTTCAAAAATACGAATATAGTTATCAAAACCACTAGGATTTACTAAATCACCTGGTCGAATATTCGGAACTAAACTTAATAACAGTATTATTAATGTTGGCAAAACTAACAAAATCAATAACCAAATGCCAGATGGTGCTAGTAATCCTAAAGGAGATAGCCAATTTACCCAAGTAGGTGGTAATTTTTCTGTTTTCTGAAGATCGCTGGAAGATGCCATTTTTTTAAGTTAATAATTGAGTCCAATAGCGGTCATAAACTTCTTCAAATTCTCCTACAGGAATCAGACGTTCACACTTATCTAAAAGTGATTCTGGAGGAAATAAATTAGTATTTTCTTGAATTGTCTTTGGTAATAGTTCAAATCCAGCGCGATTAGGTGTAGAAATAAATAGTCTTTCACAAATTTGAGCAGCTATATCTGGTTGTAAAATCAGATTAATCCAGGCATAAGCACCATCAATATTAGGATTAGATTTAGGAATGACAATAGTATCAGTCCATAATGAAGAACCACTGCGAGGAATAACAAATTTGAGTTTGGGGTTCTCTTTGGTAATTTTTACGGCATCAGCAGAATAACACATAGCGATCGCTAGATCCCCAGCCAGGATCTTATTTTGCCAAGCATCAGTATCAAAAGCAGCGATCGCAGGTTTGAGTGATTTTAGTTTTTCGTAAGCTTGTTTAACTTCATTTGCGTTTTTTGAATTATAGGAATAACCCAACATCCGTAAAGTTGCCCCCATTACCTCCCGCACATCATTAAGTAATGTCATCCGTTTACTTAATTTCGCTTGGTTTTGCCAAAGATATTCCCAATCTTCCGGTGCATTTGACAGTTGTTCTGAGTTGTATAATAAACCCGTTGTTCCCCAATTAAAGGGAATACTATAACGGTTATTAGGATCATAAATAGGATTCTTAAATTGTGGAAATAAATTATCTAAGCCAATTAATTTGTTATGATCTATCTCTGTTAATAAACCCTTTTCTACCATTTTCTGTACCATATAGTCAGAAGGGTAAATAATGCTGTAAGTACCACCACCTCCCGCTTGCAACCTAGCCAACATGACATCATTGGAATCGTATACATCGGCTATTACTTTCATCCCCGTTTGGGTAGTAAAAGTAGTTAGTAATTCTTTATCTGTATATTGCGTCCAAGTATAAACATAGAGTTGATCGCGTTGATTTGAGCTAATATAGTTGGAACTTACATTAGCTAGTCGCCAGCCACAACTACCTAAAGATAAGGTAGAAAATACTGCCATTTTTTGGAGAAATTTACGTCTGTTAGTCATCTAAACAAATTGATAATTGATAACGGATAATTGATAATTGTCAATTATCAACTTGGCTAATAGCTAAACAGTCAGCTTTTTCCCACCAAGCATAAATGGGCGTATGCCGATCTGGTAAGCTACCATAACTATTAGGTTGTAAAACATTGATATTAATACCGTTGATTAATTCGACCACATAATTAACATGAGTACCTAAATACATGACATTAATTAGCCGTCCTTCAAAACAATTTGTAGGTATATTAGGTGGATAAAGAGAAAGTTGAATTTTTTCAGGACGGACACTGACGATAACATTTTGGGATACTTCTAGGGATGTTTGTTCACTACGATTAACAATTATAGTTAATCCAGTTTTAGTGGAAATCTTGATACATTCTGCATCTATTTCCGCAATTTCACCACTAAATAGATTAGTATCACCAATAAAATCAGCCACAAAAGCCGTCTGAGGGCGTTCGTAAATTTCGCTGGGAGTACCGATTTGTTCTATTTTGCCTTGATTCATCACCGCAATCCGATCAGATAAAGATAGTGCTTCTTCCTGATCGTGTGTCACCATAACAAAAGTTAACCCTAAATCCTTGTGAAGATTGGATAATTCAACTTGCATTTCCTTACGAAGTTTCAAATCTAATGCTCCAAGGGGTTCATCTAAGAGGATGACTGCGGGACGATTAACCAAAGCCCTTGCTAGAGCTACCCGTTGTTGTTGTCCACCTGATAATTGACTGGGAACACGCGATCGTAAACTTTCCATTTTTACGAGCTTTAAAGCTTCTGTAACACGACTAGCAATTTCTGATTTAGATATTTTTTTCAATCGCAGTCCAAAAGCAATGTTTTCCCACACATTCAAGTGATTAAACAAAGCATAACTTTGAAATACAGTATTCACAGGTCGCTGATGAGGAGGAATATCGGTCATTAACTGACCTTGAATTAGCAACTTACCAGCGTCAACCCTCTCAAACCCAGCAATTAAGCGGAGTGTAGTTGTCTTGCCACAACCAGAGGGACCTAAAATGCTAAAGAACTCTCCCTGTCTAACATCCAAATCCACTCCATGTACTGCGGGTTCTTGGTTGAAAAATTTGAACACATTACGCAATTCAACATCAAGTGGCTGTAATGTTTTTAAACCTTTTTGATTCTGTACCACAGTTTGAGCCATAATCTTTAGTAGAATGCCCTGATATTAATTGTCAGTTGTCAGTTGTCCGTTGTCACTAGTTACTTATTCCCTGTTCCCTGTTTATCCCAAAATTTCTTTTGGTCTTATGGCTATCTTACCACCATTACTTAGTAGTCAAAAAAATACACGCACAGTTGGACGTGGTGTCCAGTCTACATTTGTAATTTTATTCACATTATTAATGTTATCGGGAATCAGCGCTCGGTTAGTCTATTTGCAAATAGTAGAAGGCAAAAACCACCGCATACGCGCAGAATCCAACCGAGTTCGGATTATTCCCAAACAACCAGAAAGGGGTAATATTTTTGACAGGAATGGTAAATTGTTAGCCAGCACTCGTTATCCTCGATCTGTGTATTTGTGGCCAATGGCACATGAAAATCCCACATGGACAATTGTTGGTCCACGGCTATCAAAAATTTTGGACATCCCTCAAGAAGAGATCGAAAAAATACTTAAACAATCTACTGTCAATCCTTCTTCGCTGATTCGCATTGCTCGCAATTTAAATGAAGCACAGGTGACAGCATTGAGAGAGTACGAAAGCGAACTACCAGGAGTAGAAATAAATACTGAAGCAGTCCGTTATTATACTTACGGGAGGGAATTAGCTCATATACTAGGATATACCCGTGAACTTACGGCTGAACAGTTAGAAGAAAAGAAAACTGAAGGCTACCGATTGGGAGATGTCACTGGTCAAATGGGAGTAGAGAAAGCTTATGAAAAAGTATTAAGAGGCGAATGGGGAGGTCAGCAAATAGAAGTAGATGGAAGCGGTAGACCTCTACGAGTATTAGGAACTAAACAAGCAAAATCTGGTAATGATCTACGCTTGACCATAGATTTAAATATACAAATAGCCGCAGAAAAAGCTTTGGGTAATCGGAATGGGGCAATAGTCGCAATGGACCCCAAAAATGGTGCTATTTTAGCGATGGTTTCTCATCCTACCTTTGATCCCAATATCTTTTCTAAACAAAAACTTTCCCAAAAAGATTGGGAAACCGTCCAAGGTTCTCGATATCCTTTAGTCAATCGTGCTATTAGTGCCTTCCCTCCAGCAAGTACCTTTAAAATTGTGACGACAACGGCTGCACTAGAATCAGGTAAATTTTCTCCTGATACAGTATTGCAAACCTATGGTTCTTTAACTATTGGTGGAACTAGGTTTGGTGAGTGGAATCATGCCGGTTTTGGACCATTAGGTTTTGTAGGGGCTATGCAGTGGAGTAGCGATACTTTCTTTTATCAAATTGCTAAGAAAGTTGGTGGACCAACATTGATTGAATGGACTCGTAAATATGGATTTGGTCAAAAAACTGGTTTTGACTTTACTACAGAAGAAGCTAAAGGTTTAGTTCCCGATGATAATTGGAAGCGGAAAGCATGGAAGATACCTTGGAGTGTAGGTGACACGGTGAATATGTCTATTGGGCAGGGGGCTTTACAAACAACACCTTTACAAGTCGCTGTCATGTTTGCTGTACCTGCCAATAGTGGTTATCTGGTACAACCACATTTACTTAAAGATAATGAAGAAGCAAAAAGCTGGAGAGAATCATTAAATCTCAAACCCATAACCATTAAAATTTTGCGTGATGGTTTGCGGAAGGTAATTACTGAAGGTACAGGTAAGGTATTAAATGTCCCCTCTCTTCCTCCTATAGCTGGTAAAAGTGGCACTGCTGAAGCTTGGAGGGGAAGAGCTAAAGAAAATCATGCTTGGTTTGGGGCTTATGCACCGGCTGATAAACCAGAAATTTTAGTGGTGGCTTTTGCTGAACATTCCGGTGGTGGTGGTGGTAGTGTTGCTGCACCCATGATTTTAGAAATAATGCAAAAGCATTTTTCTCGAAAGTAGGTAATTGGGGTAATGGGTGATTGGTAATTGGTAATTGGTGATTGGTAATCCAGAATTCAGAATTCTGAATTCAGATTAATTGTAATTTCATCAATTCTGATATCTTCAACTTCGATATGATGAGATTTTAAATAATTAACACTGTCTTCAATTTCTCCAACTGCAAAAGCTAAAATAGGCTTTATAGCGGTTATCGGTAGGATGCAATACAATTGAGGGCGCAGACCCTGCGCCCCTACAGAGTTTGCGATTGGATAACTGTATCTCACAAAGAGTGCATACCGCTATAGTAAGTAGGTAAACATAATAAAAACGATATATGTTTAGTTTTGTAAAAACCGTAAAACAACCTATTTGCAAGGCATTCATTGAATTTACATTTTGTCACATACCTTTAAATTTTTCTGTTCACCTACTTAAACTAACAGATGTGTTAAAAATTGCCTTTATCACAGAACAACCATTAGACGCACCATTGAAAGGTTTTCCACCAAATCAATCAAACTTACTCAGTGCAATTCAAAGCTGGATTAATGAGATGGGGTAAAAAACTAAAAATATTCTCTGATGTTCAGATTAAATTGTCCTAAATTCATAAATTTCTAAAGGCAAATTATCAGGATCTTTAAAGAAAGTAAATTTTTTACCTGTAATTTCATCAACTCTGATATTTTCAACTTCGATATGATGAGATTTTAAGTAATTTACACTTTCTTCAATTTCCTCAACTGCAAAAGCCAAATGTCTTAAACCACAGGCTTCAGGATAACCAACTCTTGCGGGAGGGTTGGGAAAAGAAAAAAGTTCAATTTGGGTATTTCCTACTTTTAAATCTAATTTATAAGAATTTCTTTCAGTCCGAAATGTTTCGTGAATAATCTCAAAGCCTAAAATTTCAACATAAAAATGTTTAGATTTTTGGTAATTAGAACAAATAATAGCAACATGATGAACACCGGAAATTTTCATAAATAGTTCAAGTAGATGCTCAGTTAAAATTTTTATTTTTCTTGCTTCTTGCTCAATTCCTCTAGAAGTTTAATAATCTTATTAGCTCGATTTAGAGCCTTATCAGCATTAGTAAGCAAAATATAAGGATTGATAATTTTATCGTCATAGTCAACTGTATTCCTCATTCTTCGCAGCGTCCGTAATTCGTCGCTTAGGTTTCTCAATTCTTTAATTTCACTCTTGAATAATTTATCTATGACATATTTATGTACATCATTTCTTTGATGTTGTAATTCACTATCTCTTTCAATATCACGTAAGTAGTTTCTAGCAAGACAAAAAGCTGAATAATACGCTCTACTAATAGAGGAACGTATTTTAGCTTCTTTAAGCGAGAAATCCATTTCTTGACCCGAAGAACTACGTACTTCCTGGAACAGAATCTCTGCAACCTCTAGATAACTTGACCAGTTAAAATTCATTCAAACTCCAAATCTATAGAGAGGTTTACAGCAACTCCATATGACGCATCACTCCACCAATTTTCCTTAAATTCATCTAGTTTATTTAAACCTTCATCAGCAGATTCTGGATTCGCGCAGATAGAGATAATCAGATATTCCCATTCTGAAGATTCAGGATCTACATACAACTTCAATCGTAATTCCTCTGTTGGGAAATATTTTCTGATTTGTGGATGAGCTTCTAGAATAACATTTATCAGATTTGAATGATTTTGCAAAAATCTATTGACATCAACAGTATTTTCTACTGTGTAGAAATCATTAATTGTTTTACTTTGAGCAAGCATTAGTTACTCCTGATTTTTTCGTTAGCTAATGGAATAATACTTTTATATTTTGATGTTTCCAGTCCTGGCGACGAATTTGATTATTATAAAATAATTGAACAGAAAATAAGATGATTCTATTATATTCTAAAGGGTAGGCTTTTTAGCCCACCCTACAGCTATTCCTTCAAAACTGTCTTTGATGCCATTCTTGTCTTTTTACGATCGCTCTCTGAAAGTTCTTCACCAGCTTGTAAGCGAGTGGCAGAAACTTGTAACACCGTGGCTGCATTGGTGTCACCAATTTGTAAAGCAGTGTTAGCAGCAGTTTGTAACATAGTTGCCGCACCAGTGCGATCGCCTAATTCTAATTTTGCCTCGGCTAATTGAGTTTGACGATATTTAGCTAATAGCAAAATAGACTGTAGCACCTGGGAATTAAGAGCAGGTTCATAAGTCTTCGTGAAATTAGCATATATTGGCACTAATGGAGAAAATAACCCCTGTTTATTCAGAGATGGATCATCATAGCGAATTTGGATATGGCCAATGACTTGTTTCCCTTCTGGTAATTGTCCCAAATAAATATTCGCTAAAACTACCCGTTCTGAATTTTTCATTAAGTCCCCTAACCGCACTACCAAAGTCCCATTTGCATCTGTTTCTACTGGTAATTCAATAGTATCGGGGGCAACTTGGGCAACGGGTTTGAGTTCAGCAAGACGCACACCAGGAACTAAGGATAGGAGTAAGTGGGCATTTGTTAATCCCACCGACTGCACCCGTCGAAACAGCCTCGCAAATTGAGTGACGGCTTGTTGGGGATTCTCAATATAAGCTAGAGTCCCACCACCGACATCAGCAATTTTTTCCAATAAATCCTGATTCCAATCATTACCAAAACCAAGAGTGTTAATGGTGAGGTTCAGTTTGGCGGCTTTTTTGGCAAGTTGCAAACAACGTTTATTGTCATTGGGTCCAATTTGCCATTTCCAAATCTTTAAACCATTATCCCCATGTCCATCTGTGAGGAGGAAAGCTTGGGAAACAGCCCCTTTTGTGCCTTTGAGTAGTTCTGTAATTCCCAAGGATAAACCTTCAGCAATCACAGTCCCGCCAGCAGCCTTGAGCTTGGCTTTTAGCTGGGTTTTGATGGTTTCGATATCTTGGACGATTTGATTGGGGATGATGACCCCAGAAGTCCCCGCAAAGGCGACCACAGAGACGCGATCGCCTACCTTTAACTGATCTAATAATTGCTCGACTGCTTGAACCACAATATTCATCGGTTCTCCCGACATAGAACCACTTTGATCAAGAATCAAGCAGAGATTCAAGGGCAAAGTTTGTTCAAATTCAGCAGCCAGAGCGGAAATAGAAATTGAGAGTTGACGTTGATTACTCTGTTGGGTAGCATCAACGTTAGTATCATTTAGAGCCGATGTTAGTTGAACTTTCATTGAGGAGCAGCATCTTGCAACACAGTTTTCGAGACAATTCTGGTCTTTTTGCGATCGCTTTCCGATAACTCTTCCCCAGCCTGTAAGCGAGTAGCAGATACTTGTAACACCGTCGCCGCATTCGCATCTCCCATTTGCAAAGCAGTTTTAGCCGCCGTTTGTAACATCGTCGCTGCACCAGCCCGATCACCTTGCTGTAATTTCGTTTCTGCTAATTGAGTTTGACGATACTTGGCTAAAGCTAAAACCCATTGTTGTACCTGAGGATTTGGCGATGGTTGGTAGTCCCTGGTGGCTTGGGCGTAAATTGGTAGATTGGGGGAGTATAGCCCGATTTGGTTATGGGCAGGATCATCGTAGCGAACTTGCAGATTAGCGATCGCCTGTTTACCTTCTGGCAACTGTCCCAAATAAATATTAACTAAAACTACCCGTTCTCCGTCTTTCATTAAATCGCCCAATCTCACCCCAAAGCGGCCATCACTTTCTGGCTGTATTGGTAACTCAATAGTATCTGGTGAGACTTGAGCGATCGGTTTGAGTTCAGCCAAACGCACATTTGGCAACAGTGATATTAACAGATAAGCGTTAGTCAATCCCACTGTTTGCATCCGACTAAACAACCGTCCAAACTCAGCTACAGCCTGATCTGGGTGTTGAATATAAGACAACGTTCCCATCCCAGCATCAGCGATTTTTTCTAAAACTTTATCATTCCAATTGTCACCAAATCCCAATGTATTCAGAGTTAAATTATAGCTGGCGGCTAATTGGGCGAATTTCAAACAGCGATCGTTATCACCATGTTCATTTTCCCCATCAGTGAGTAAAAATGCTTGAGAAACGGTATCATGCTTACCTTTAGCTAACTCCTCAATTCCCAAGCGTAAACCCTCATCAATAGCCGTTCCCCCATCAGCTTCTAGCCGCTTAATTTGCTTTTTAATATTTTCTCGATCTGTAATTAACTGATTTGGGACTAAAACCTTAGCCCGGTGATCAAAAACAACTACACTGAGACGATCTTCAGAACTCAGACGATCTACTAACAAACAAGCCGCATTTTTCACTGTTTCCAGGGATTTTCCCGTCATTGAACCGCTATGATCGAGAATTAAGCATAAGTTCAATGGCACAGTCCGATCTATAGTTTCACCACTAGCAGAAACCGAAATTGCTAATTGACGTTGAGTGCTGGCTTGATTGACATCCACACCTGCATCATTTAAGGCTACTTGTAAATTAACTTTCATAATTTCAATTTCCTATCTAGTTTAGACATACATAATTTTATATATAACTTCACACGACATCCTCTACACTACGGAAAATAAGTTAATTTAGGAGTCACAGGCTGAGAATTACTCGAATAAAAGCCTTAACTTTCCCTAAGAGTATTGCAAGTAAAAAAATGCCCAATTGTCATTGCAAATAGAGCAGAGCGGAATGAAGCAATCTCTAGTTTTGAATCATTTATTGTTTGGAACACTCTAAAACAGTGCCTGAAATGTGAGCAAATAAACATGAAAATTGATATAATTTAATTATTTAAAAAGTAATTTTTTAGGGTTTCTTCTAAACTAAAAGGAGATTCTTTAGGAAAGAAATTTAATTTAATTCCTGTTTCTTCAGATGCTCTTAACCGAGCTTTTTCATAACAATCTGCAAATATTTCTATAAGTAGAGGTTGCAAACTAGGACTATCTTCTAATAATAATTCAATACAAATACGTTGCTCTGTAATCGTACTGCGCCAGCTTTCACTACGTTTTTCAGGTTGATATTGCCATTTTAGTAAGTGCATTAATAGCACAATTAAACGGCTCTTTAACTCCCGTTTTTCACTTTTTCCCATGCTTTCAATTTCTTCTATCAGATTTGCTAAATCAATTTCTGCAATTTTCCCTGCTTTTAATTGTTTAGATATTGTTTCTATCCACAGATAAAAATCTTGCTCGTAAAGATTATCATTGGTAATGACTGTTGGTTGATGTGTTGTCATAATGATTTCTAACCTCCTGCAATAATTCTATCAGTAAATCATTCTATTGCGTCTCTTTCTTCATATTCACCTTGAGGATATCTAATAAATTAAGTCGCTGGTTATCTAGTTGAAACTGGTAACAGGTAATTGGTAATGGGTGATAAAATCTCAGTCTTAATCCTGTACATCCTTAAATCCTGGACATTATCTCGACTTCGCGGTAGTTGAGCGTAGTCGAAACTCGATAACCACCTGATTCTGACAATTTTTCTAACTATAGCAATCCTAAATAAGATATGAACACCTCTTTTTCTCTACCTCTGCGCTCTCTGCGTCTCTGCGGTTCGTTTGAAAAATTCCGTTTATAAATCAAATAGGATTGCTATATATAACCTCACTCTCCTAAATCCCCATAAAAATCTTCATCTAATAACTGTTCTAAAGTAAAAGGAAAATCAAGAGCATATTCTGTTTCATCTGGTTTTCTGACTCCCAATTTAGCATTTTTACTTTCTTTAATTGCCAATTTTCGAGCATCAGCATAAGCAATAGAAATAACTTCATGGAGATAATTTTTAAAAGAAGGATTTTCTTCTAAATCTTTTTTAACTCGAAACCGATGTTCAGTAACAGAACTGTACCAACTTCCTTTCATCATTTCGGGAGCATCAGCTTGAACCGTCAATTTGAGTAAGTGAGCAATTAAGATAGTTAAATTACTCAAAAATAACCGTTTTTCTGATTTCCCCATATCTTCTAATTCTAAAAGCAAATGTTCCCAATCAATATCATTAAAATCTTGTTGTTTGATTTTTTTAATGATAGTTTCTCGCCAAACATTAAAATCTTGTTCATAGAGTTGATTGTTCATAATCTTCCTGAAAAAGTTCTTAAGTAATTGGACAAAAATATTTACAGTCATTGCGAGCGAAGCGAAGCAATCGCAAGGGTTGGCATTGCTTCATTCTACTTCGTTGCATATAGCTAACGCCTCCCGTCAGAGATACGCAATGACATTGTGTAATTAATTCTGTCTCACTACTTATTTTAATTTAGTTTAAAAATATTTGCCTCTATTACAAAAAGCCAAACTTAACAAAATTCTGCTAAAACCAGGAATAATGCCTAATTAGTATAAAATCTAATAGGATAAACTCTTACTGACGCGATTATGCCGCCAGACTACTCCGGTAAAAATCTCCGAGGACACTCTTTTAAAGGTAAAGACCTGACAGGAGCTAACTTTAGCAAAGCTGATATTAGAGGGGCAAATTTTACCAACGCCATTCTTAAAGGTGCTGATTTTAGTGGTGCTAAGGCTGGACTACAACGACGTTGGGTAATTGGTTTGCTCATAGGCGTGTTGCTAATGTCAGCACTATCAGGGGTTTTCTCAATCTTCATTGGCGTATTTGTAGCATTTATTTTTGATACCAACAACTCTGAAAACTTTATTGCTGGAATAGTTTCCCTGGTTATTGTGACAGTCTTTTGTATTGTCACTATTCGCAAAGGTTTAATAGCCGGAGCCTTCGCCGTAGCCGGAGCCGGAGCCTTC
>NZ_VIKW01000011.1:51416-136193 GCF_009711975.1 Anabaena sp. UHCC 0204 | reverse complement strand
GGAGCCTTCGCCGGAGCCTTCGCCGGAGCCGTAGCCTTCGCCGGAGCCGTAGTTTTTGTACCTTTTAGTGCTTATATAGGCTGGCGTAGTTTTAAGGGGGATGAAAGAGATCCTTGGATTCGTTCATTTGCCATTGCTTTTGCTGCTACAGGTGGCACAAGTTTTCGTGGTGCTTATTTAACTGATGCTGATTTTACTGGTGCAACTCTGAAAAACACAGATTTCAGAACAGCAAATATAACACGCACTCGTTTTTATGAAGTCAAAAAACTTGATTTTGCTAGACCTGGTAATACTATATTGAGTAACCCTGCTGTTCTCAATTTGCTCATTACTCTAAATGGTAGGAGTAAATCTTATACTGGTGCTAACCTCAGAGGGGCAAACCTGAAAGATGCAGACTTGAAAGAGGCCAATTTAAAAGATGCTGATATTATTGAAGCCACTTTTCAAGGAGCTAATTTAGAATGGGCAAACCTGACTCTTGCTCAAGCCGTTGGTACTAATTTCACCAATGCTAAAATGACAGGTGCTTGTGTGAAAGCTTGGAATATTGAAAGTACAACTATATTAGATAATGTAGATTGTCGCTTTGTTTATCTTTTAGAAGATTGCAAACCAGTAACAGATAACCGCGAACGTCGTCCTAGCAGTGGGGAATTTCAACAAGGAGAATTTACAAAATTATTTGAAGAAGTTTTAAATACTGTTGATTTAATTTTCCGTGATGGTATTGACTGGAAAGCTTTTGTTAAGACTTTTCAAATTGTACAAGACGAAAATAAGGATACAGAATTATCTATCCAAAGTATCGAAAATAAAGATGGTACATTTGTTGTTAGAGTTAAGGTCTCTCTTAATGCAGACAAAGAGAGAATTCATCGTGAATTAATGCAAGAGTATCAATTAACACTCCAAGAGGTAGAAAGATATAGAACCTTGTCAGACAAACAGTATGAAGAAATAAAGGAACAGCGTAAAAATTTGACAGAAATGATGAATATTAGTCGCATTTTAGCAGAGAAAGCTGGTGATACTAAAACTGTTATATTTCAAAAGCAAGCAACAGATGTGGAGATTGATATGTCTAATAACGATTCTAGCCGTAATATTAATGTTGGCAGAGATTTTAATGCAAAAGGAACAATTAATTTAGGTGTAATTAGTGGTACAGTCACAAATACCATTAATGAATTACCATCTTCACCCGAACCAGAGAAACCGGGAATTAAAGAATTATTGACACAACTGCAAACAGCAATTGAGGCTGATAAAAATTTAAGTGAAGAAGATAAAGCTGAGGCTTTAGAACAAATCAAATCTTTAGCAGAAGCAGGTAAAAATCCTCAAGAAAGTGCGATGCAAAAAGCAGCGAAAACAGCAATCAAGATTTTGAAAGGGACAATTTCTAGCTTACCAAGTGCTGCAACTTTAGTTGAGCAATGTAGTAAACTTTTACCACTAATTTCTAGTGTTCTAGGTTTAGGTTAGAGGATATTTTAAATATTTTGGGCGAATAAAATTCGCAGCTATACAACCAAAGTCCACCTCCGTGGACTAACAAAAATCTGAAATTTAACCCACGAAGGTGGGTTTCGTCTGTGTAGATGCGGTTTCTAACGGCCCCTTTATAACCGCCCCCTTTCTAAAAATCCCGTTAAAATGAGAAATAGAACCTCCTTAACCAGAGATTAGTCACGAGGGATAAATCATGACTGCTATAACTTTACAAATACCAAAATCACTAAAATTCACAGATGATAAATTTGTGGAAATAGTCGCTGCTAATAAAGATTTACGTTTAGAACTATCGGCTCAAGGAGAATTAAGTATCATGTCACCAACAGGAGGAGAAACTGGAGATAGAAACCTAGAATTAGGCGGACAAGTTTGGTTCTGGAATCGCCAAAAAGGTTTAGGAAAAGCTTTTGATTCTTCCACAGGGTTTAAATTACCTAATGGTGCTACCCGTTCGCCTGATGTGTCTTGGATAAAAATAGAAAGATGGAATGAACTCACACCAGAACAAAGAAAAAGGTTTCTGCCCTTATGTCCTGATTTTGTGATTGAATTAGTTTCTGAAAGCGACGATTTAGCAGATACTCAAGCCAAAATGCGAGAATATATCGCCAATGGTTTGCGGTTAGGTTGGTTAATTAATCCTAAAAATAAACAAGTAGAAATATATCGCCAAAATCAAGAAATAGAAATTTTACAATCTCCTGCAAACTTATCAGGAGAAAATGTATTACCCGGTTTTATTTTAGATTTACAACCGATTTTTTCATGAAATATATAACCGTTCTTGGTGGGATGCCATACAATTGAAGGCGTAAATACTGCGCTCCTACCTTTTGAATTCTGCTGTACTTGACATAATTGGTACTCAAGACCCAAATATTTTAAAATCTAGCTTTTTTCACCATCAGGGAGAAATCCACACCCTAAATTGGGTGAGCATCGCGCTAGGATGTAATACATTAACGGCATAGTTTCAGGCGATTAGTTGCTATGGATATTTCTCACCTCAAGGCTGTGCAAGCCCCCTATTCCGGCGATAGCTCCTACCGGACACCGCCGCCAGATTTACCGTCTCTACTATTGAAGGAGCGGATTGTGTATCTGGGTATGCCACTTGTTCCGTCTGTTACGGAATTAATCGTCGCCCAATTGCTGTATTTGCAGTCCGATGATCCCGAAAAACCAATTAAAATCTACATCAACTCTACAGGTACTTCTGGTTACAGTGGCGAACCTATCGGTTTTGAAACCGAAGCCTTCGCTATCTATGACACTATGAAATATATCAAGCCTCCTATCCACACCATTTGTATTGGTTCGGCTATGGGTATGGCGGCGATGATTCTTAGTGCTGGAACAAAAGGCTGTCGTGCTAGTTTACCCAATTCTTCTATTATCCTGCACCAGCCTAAGAGCTATGCCCAAGGACAAGCTACGGATATTCAAATCCGTGCTAAGGAAGTTTTGGCAAATAAAGCTTCAATGGTGGAGATTCTATCTCACACGACTGAACAAGAAATAGCCAAAATTAGTAAGGATATGGATCGTCTGTTCTACATGACTCCCTACCAAGCTAGGGATTACGGTTTGATTGACAGAGTTTTTGAAAAAGAAGAACTCGCAAACCCCCCACTCCCCGCAAGTGTGCTTTAAGAAGGTGACAGGTGACAGGTGACAGGTGACAGTAAGAAGGCAAGAGGGAGGAGGCACTAATATAGGAGTTTATTCTTCCCAATTACCAATTATCAATTACCAATTCCCAATTCCCAATTACCAATTCCCAATTCCCCTAATAAATTAAAATTGGAGTCGTAAAAATGCCTATAGGCGTTCCTAAAGTTCCTTACCGGATGCCCGGTGGACAATATACAGATTGGATTAGCATTTATGATCGTCTTTA
This sequence comes from Anabaena sp. UHCC 0204, assembly GCF_009711975.1. Taxonomy (GTDB): domain Bacteria; phylum Cyanobacteriota; class Cyanobacteriia; order Cyanobacteriales; family Nostocaceae; genus Dolichospermum. The sequence continues at coordinate 132,772 of NZ_VIKW01000011.1, read as the reverse complement.
CCGGGAAAGAATTATTTTCTTAGGAAGAGATGTAGATGACGAAATTGCCAACCAAATTATTGCCGTCATGCTGTATCTGGATTCCGATGATCCAGGGAAGGATATTTATTTATATATCAATTCCCCTGGCGGTATGGTGACATCTGGTTTGGCTATTTATGACACCATGCAACACATCAAATCTGATGTGGTGACAATCTGTGTCGGTTTAGCTGCTTCGATGGGATCTTTCCTATTGACTGCGGGTACAAAGGGTAAACGCATGGCTTTACCTCACTCCCGGATTATGATTCACCAACCTTCCGGAGGGACTCGCGGACAAGCTTCTGATATCGAAATTGAAGCTAGAGAAATTTTAAGAATCCGTAGTCAGCTAAATCAAATTTATGTTGATAATACAGGTCAACCTTTAGCCAAAATTGAAAAAGACATGGATCGTGATTTTTTCATGTCTGCTCAAGAAGCTAAGGAATACGGTTTAATTGATCGTGTTATTGAAGAACGTCCGTAGATAGTGCAGAATGATTCAAAATTCAAAATGTAAAGTTCAAAAGAATTAATACTGATTTTGAATTTTTAATTTTGAATTTTGAATTGGAGCGAATTAAGATGGATATTGAAGATTATTACCGTGTATTGGGTTTAAGGTCAGGCGCTTCTTTTGCTGATATTAAAGCATCCTATCGCCAACTGGTACAGCAATATCATCCTGATATCAATCCAGATGATCTCAAAGCAAAAGATAAATTTATTGCGGTGACGGAGGCTTATAAATTTCTCCAAACGTTATTACCAGTGGAAGAAATTAAGCCAAAGTCTAGTTATGTTAAAACTACAGTTTCTAAGCCTACAGAAGTCAAAACTCAACCAGCAGCACCAAAAACAACGGTTACATCTCATCCACCAAATTTAGAGGATATAGAACAACGGTTAAAGTGGAAGACGTATGAACAGTTACAGCGGTTTTTGCAGGAAAGACGTTTTCCTCAAGCGATCGCTCTAGCCGAGGCTTTACTGGCACGTTTACCAGCAGATGCGGAAGTGCGACAATGGTTAGCGATCGCTTATCAAATCTGGGGACGAGCGTTAATTACGGAAAAACAACTCCCAAAAGCCAGAATTTATCTAAAAAAAGCCCTAAAAACTGACCCATATAATAAAGCTCTATGGAATGAGGTACAGCAGGATTTACAACGTTTGGAAATCAAATTTTAAAGTAGTAAGCGATTTATCGCTTACTTTTAGGTTTTTAAATGGCCAAAGCCCTTACTACTAATTTTTATTTCTCTGCATGAATGTAATCTACAAAGTAGAATTTAGGGATGAGAGAAAATTGCAACCAACTATAAGCTGCTAAACCCAAAAGGGCTGTAATTACTAATGGTAAACCTAAATTAAGACGTAAACTATCAGGAAGAACAGCAACTCCAGAAATAGTAATTACAAAATATACTAAAAGTGCTATTTGCAATCTTTGGAAATTTTTGAGTGCATTTCTACAACTACTACAATGCTGGGTATGTTGTTTGTAACGATCCAACATTTCGGCACGGTTGTCATTGATTTTTGAGTTTTCTGAAACACTAAATCCTACCTCATTCCAAGGTAGCTGTCCTTGACAATATTTATCAAACCAATTGCGAAATTCCATTACTAAACGGTCTGCATTTGTCGGTAATTTATAGGCTGTTTTCCAGCTTTCACTTAATTGTTTTTGTTGAAGTAAATACTCTTGCTGATTTAGCAACATCATATCCCCATCTAATACTAGATTTCTCTCATAAATGTGATTCCACCAACGTGGTGTTAACCGATGCAAGCTTTTAGCAAAGTTGCGGGGAAATTGAGCTACAATTCTCGATTTACCAGGAGATATGGGGATACAATAAGTAACAAGTCCTAATTTTTTTCCAGAGTCACCAAAATTAATCGTATACTCTAATCTACATGGTGGTTCAAAAATTATTTTTGTTGGTAATCCTCTATCAATATCAACTTCAATTAAATTGATCGTTGATTGGATAATATTTATTGGTATAGGTCTAGCTTTATCTCGATTTCCCTGTACCCCATGATGAGAAAAAGGTACATGACTAGGATCTGCTACATTTTCAATCAGGGTTTGCCAATCATATTCTAAATCACGGACATAATTAGACCACACAAATCCTTGATTAGCGTCTAGTTGGGGTGATAAAGGTAGTGGTGTAGTGGCAGCTAGTTCTGTTGATTTAGCATCCGGCCAAACCCAAAGTAATTCATTTTCTTGTCGGACTGGAAAGGAAATTACACAAAAATTATCTTGATTTTTAGCAACAAGTTCGGGATTTTCGGCTTGGGGAATATGTGTACAAGTACCTTGATCATCAAATTGCCAACCGTGATAACTACACATTAAATTACCCGTTTTATCGTCTATTCTGCCTTCACTCAAGGGTGCAAGACGATGAGGACATTGATCTAAAAATACTCGATAATTTGCCGATGATTGAGGTTTCCAAATTACTAAACGCATTCCCAACAGGGTTACAGGTGTAGGCCGCTGTGGATTAATGTCTTCAATGGGTGAAAGAGGATACCAGTGTTGAAAAAAGTTAAATTCAGGCTGCATTTCGCTTCTATATTTAATAAACTAGGATATAAAAAATTGTATGTCTCAATCTGCGATCGCTGTAACCGTTAAGTTATTTGCTGCTTATCAAGAAGTCTGTGGTGTGTCTGAATTAGTATTGGATTTATCTGATGGTACACCAGTTAAAGCGGTGTGCGATCGCTTAATTGCTGAACACCCAGAATTGAGCAAATGGCGTGAATTAACTCGCTTTGGGATTAATTTCCAATTTGTTGAACCAGATACTATCCTCCAAAATGGTGATGAAGTGGTTTTAATTCCGCCAGTGAATGGTGGTTAAAATAAGGCTATATTAACACTAGAGAGGATTATAAAAACATGATCAGGTTTGTTTTCACCGCAATTTTGCTGATATTAGTCACAGCTTGTAGTAGTATTGCCCTATTACCGACACCGGAGTTAGTGCAGAAAGCGATCGCACTACAGCTAGAACAAACCCAGCAGCAGCTTAATCAACAGCTAGATTTAAATTTCCAAAAATTTAATATACAGCGCATATCTATTACCCAAGAACAACCCCTCACCATTGAAAACTTACCAGCTTATCGGGTGCAGGGAAATTATGACTTTACTATCAAATCACAAAAACGCAGTTTTAACCAAGTTCAAAAACCCTTTGAAGTTTATCTACAAATTCAGAAGGAAGGTAAAAGTTGGCGATTACTAATACCAGAAAAAAACCGTCAAAATTCTCAACCCAAATGGCATAGTTATTTAATAATTTAAAATTGATAATTGACAATTACCTAAAAAATAGAAGATTGAAAGTAAGGAAAGGTTTTAAAAATTATCAATTGTTAATGGAGAATATAAAATAATTTTATAACTTGATTTAACTTATTTGTACTAAATTAAGTGGATATTAGCTGCTATAATATAAGTAATACACCGCCTCACTGGAGATAGATGATAGACAGACCAAGTTTTTTGACTGAAATCTTGATACAATCAGGATTCTAACCTCATCAAAAAATATATCAATCTCAGATTTTGCCTGTGGGATCTGGTTGTTTAAGGTTAAACTTTGATATGCGGGAAGAAATAATTCTTTCCTTAATTATTGTAAAATTCACTTAACAAACAAAGATTTAGTTTGAGAAAGTGTCATCAGATACAAAGGAGAAATAACAGTGGAAGAAAATAATCAAGATACTAGTGTCAATCCCGAAGAAGGTACTCAGGGAATAATCGTAGTTGCTGGAGTCCGTCCCATTACTACAGGGACTTTACAAGTAGTTGATACCTACAACTCTATGGGAATTCGTCCCATAGGTGCAAACACATTCCAAGTGGTTGATAGCATTAACTTGTCTGGTATTCGTCCCATTGGTTCTAGTGCGTTAGCGATCGCTGACAACTATTCTATCTTCGGAAACCGTCCCATAGCCCCAAATACTTTTGATGATTCCGAAATTTTGATGGGTTTTCTAGATTAGTTACAAAGATCAATACCGTAGAGACTTTCTAGAGACTGTCTCTACACCCAAAAATAAAGTCCATTCTCATCGAAAAATGGCATTAGTCAGTTTTTTCCAACCTGGTTTTACCAATAAACTAGGTTGTTTTATTAGAAAAATTAAATTTCTCTTCATATCCAATTATTGTCAAAACCAATTAATTATCAATTTTAAAACTAGAATTTAATTATGCCAAATTCCCCAATTCTCTCCACACCTTTAAACTGGCAAGAAGACTATCCCTGTCCAGTTTGTCACATTGGTAAAATTTCCCAAATGCCAATGATGGAAGCTATGTCTTGTGATTTTTGTCATGAGATTTTTACCATCAATTTGGAACAACAGCAAATAAAAATGCCTGCGAGAGAACCCCCATTAATCTGGTCTTGGAATGGAGTTAAATGGACACAAACCCAATTAGGAGATGTGGAATTAAGTTGGGGTTATGGTTTAGCGGCAATTGCTTTTATTGTTTTACCTACTACTATCATCGGTATAACAACATATTATTTTCCGCCTACTCCTCATGATCCTGTAAGCTGGATTCCATTTATTTGGACAGTATTAACTTTTCTGTCACATTTAGCAATTATTGTGTGGATCTTGATTGAAGTTTATCAGATTCCTATAGTAGCATATTTGCGAGCCATCACTCGCTGGCGAGATGGATTAATTAGGTGAAAAAGTTGCGGAATTACAGAAAATTAAATTCTGAATTCTTTCTTGATAATCCCTGCTTTAATGCCAAAAGCAATCACAATTAATCGTTATACTGAACAAATGACTGCTTGAGACTCTAGTTGTTTACTGATCATATTCATATTCACCCATACATCATGACGAGCAGCGAACTGGAGCGGTACTACAGAATCTTAGAATTAGAGCCAGGGGCCACACTTGAAGAAATAAACCAGGCTTATAAAGATTTAGTGTTTGTTTGGCATCCGGATCGCCTCCCAAAAGACAACCTACGTTTACAACACAAGGCACAGGAAAAGCTGAAATCATTTAATGAAGCTCGTGACAGATTGCGTTCTTCTAGAGACAAGCAGCCCCTTCCTTCTTATTCTCAATCATCTCCAGAAGAAAAACGCTCATCTACTTACGTTTATACATCACAAACAACATATCAACAACCACAGGCAAATTCCGATTTAAGTGGTAAAGATTATAGCCGCGCCAATTTGAGTAATAGGGATTTATCAGGGCGAAATTTGAGCTATGCAAATCTTAGCGGCTCTAACCTCAGTGACACTTTTATGCACAAAGTAATTCTCAGAGGTGCGAATTTATCAGAAGCAAATTTATTTAGAGCTAACTTACTTTTAGCAGATTTAAGAGATGCCAATTTGCGCTCGGCAAATTTGATTGGTGCGGATCTCAGCGGTGCTGACTTGCGGGGTGCTGACTTGACGGGAGCGAGGATTCGTTCAGGCGATCGCCTACTGGTAAAATTAATTGGTGCTAACTTAGCTGGAGCTATCATGCCTGATGGTATAATTCATACGTGAACTACCCACACTGACCTGACGGTAAAGTGTTGGCTTCCTGCCCAACAGAAAGCACAGTAGTAGATTTCTTGAAGTAAGTTAACATTACTTATAATATAAAAAACTTAGTAATATTGCTTGCAAAGTAGATCACCAGTGATTACTATAGTAGTTGATAGCTACCAAATTAATAATATAGCCATGCTCCATGATATGTGAGAGAATCTGTTTCCTGTGACTTTACTCCATACCAGCGATCGCCCATGAAAGAGGAATGCTATGTTAACAAAATTTAATCATCCTGGTGGCTTCCTAATACCAGACACCCTTAGATATCTAAATAGTGTTAGGAGTAGTAGGGGCGTATCCCTAACGGGACTGGAAGCATCAGCATTCGGTGTAAGGGCGAAGCATTCGGAAAATAAATTTGGGAAAAAACCGATAATTAATCGTCCGAATGCTTCGCCCCTACATGGAAAAAACCGATAATTTATCACCCGAATGCTTCACCCTTACAGGAGTCAGGAGGAAGAATTAGAAAGAGATCAAGATAGTCTCTAATTTCGGTTATTAATCGGTAATTGTTAAGAATACTTTAATTTATTTTACTTCTATTAATGATTATGAACATTGCAATTATTGGCTGTGGTTATGTTGGTTATGCAGTTAGCAACTATTGGCATTCAAATAATAATTTGCTGCTAACAGCAACTACCACAAACCCAGATCGTGTCCCCACCATAGAAACAGTAGCACAAAGAGTTATCGTCACTCTTGGTAATGATATACAAACTCTAAAATCTGTATTAAAAAATCAAGAAGTCGTCCTACTAACTGTAGGGGCAAAAAATGCTGATTCCTATGAAGAAACTTATATAGACACAGCTAAAACTCTAGTTTCTCTCCTACCCCAATTTCCTAATATTCACCATGGTTGTAGGAAAACAAGCTCGCGGTATTAGTAAGGAAAGTAAACCAGAAACTCCAGATGAAAGATTAGCATATTACCTTAACTGCTTACCTCAAAGTCAGGGAGTAAAAGTAATTGGTAAAAATGTCATGCCTTATGAATCTACAAAGGCTTTTGTTGAAGCAGTATCCCCATTTATAGCTACTATTTCCCATAGATAAATTTGAGTTTTTGTAGGTTGGGTTAAGCGACAGCGCAACCCAACAAAAGTCCGTAAATGTTGGGTAACAAGAGCGTCAACCCAACCTACCTAATTTAATGTTTTTTGGTTCTTGAATCATACTGTAACTGCCATTTTGCCAATTAAATACTGTTTTCTTTTTCTGGAATCCATTTTGATTTTGAAATAAAACAAAAGTCGCTACAACTAACAAAAAATATCCAAAATATTTTTGTAATTTTTTACCATCAATAAATTGAGATAAATAAGCACCAAAAAAGCTGCCTGAACTAGCAGCAAGAATAAATGTTCCTATTAATTGCCAATCTAATTGAACTTGCCCTAAATACCCTAAAAATCCAGCCACAGCATTAGCAACTAGAATTAATAAAGAAGTCCCAATTGCTTCTTTCATAGGTGTTCTGCCCAAAATTACTAAAGCTGGAACTATCGCAAATCCTCCTCCCACTCCTACTAATCCTGTTAATATTCCTACTCCTAATCCTTCACTTAATAACCACAACCAACAATATTTACAAACTGGTGCTGTATAAACTAAATGGGGATTTTCTGCAAGATTTTGAGGAGATTTTTTACTACTACGCAAAATCATTAAACTTGCTGCTAACAACATCATTATTGCAAATAGCAGCATTTGTAAACTATCAGTAATAAAAGGTAATCCAGCAATTTTTGCTCCTAAAAAAGCACCCAACATGGTAGCAGAACCAAAAATTAATGCTTTTTTAAAATTGATATTTCCTTTTCTCCAATGAGGAATGACACCAATGAAACTTACTGTACCGACAATTACTAAAGTCATAGCGATCGCTGGTTTAGTCGGTACTCCCATCACATAAACTAAAATAGGTAATGCTAAGACAGAACCACCACCTCCTATTAATCCTAAGCTAATACCAATACCAGTTGCTAAAATATGCCCTAATATCCATATGAACATAATTTGTAATTCTTGATTATTTGACTTTTAGATCCCCAATTTATTTGAGAATTCAGGGATCTGAATTTTATTGAATTGATAGTTTATGTCCGTTGATTATAGGGTAATTTAGCTAAGAGCATTGCCATTGCACAGGTATTACTTACTCCTGCAAATACTAAACCTGCTCCGACAAAACCACTTAAAATTAAAAACCAAGGAGAAACAAAAGCACCTAATATAGTTCCAGTAAATACTAATGAACCAGCGACAATTTGCACTTGACGCATTAAACTAATTGGAGCATTTTTGTTAATCTTAGTTGGATATCCTGACTGTTTCCAAGCTGTAATTCCTCCCTCTAGTTGCCTAAATTCTATAAATCCAGAATTAACAAGTTTTTGCGCTGCTTGGTTGGAGCGATTTCCTGATTGACAGTAAATGACAATTTCTTTACCTTGAGTTAAAGAAATCTGTTCTGGCTGAAATTTAGAAAGGGGTAAAAGTTGCGCTTGGGGAATATGTTCTGCTGTATATTCTGAAGGTTCACGTACATCTATAAGTTGAATTTTTTCTTGTTCAATTAATTGTTGAACAGTCGCAGTATCAATTAATTGCAATTGAGAATTATATTTTGTCATTTTTTTACCTCTCAGTGATTAATTATTAACTAAAACTGCATTACCACAGCGTTCATTAGCTGGTAATGCTGCCATGATTTTTTGGGGATTGGGTAAGTTTAAATTGGACATAAAATGAATAAAACTGTCTCGATTATGTTGTGTAAATCGGGGATTATGTTGTTTTTCTTCCTGGATTGTGGAAACAGTAAAACCTTTATAATCATGTCCTGGATAAACTAAGGTTTCATCGGGAAGTGTAAACAGTTTTTGGGTGATGACATCAAATAATGTTCCTGCATTGCCACTTTGAAAATCAGTTCTTCCACAACCACGAATTAATAAAGAATCTCCTGTAAATAATCTTTCATTGTTGATTAAATAGGCTGCATGACTGTTTGTATGTCCTGGGGTAGCGATCGCTTGAATGATGATGCCATCTAGTTGTATAATTTCCTTATCTTTGATTTGTTTGTCAGCACAAGTGACAGGTGCATTGTCGGGAACAATTCCTAAACATCCAGTTAATTGACGTAATTTTCCTGTACCAGTTATATGATCTGCATGAATGTGAGTTTCAAAACAGTATCGTAGTACCAGTCCTAATTCCTTGATAAGTTGTAAATCTCGTTCTACTTGTTCTAGTACAGGATCTATTAAGATTGCTGCTTTTGTCTTTTCATCAGCAATTAAGTAAGTATATGTACTAGACTCATGATCAAAAAGTTGGCGAAATAACATTTTTTAACAGGGTTTGTTTTTATCTTTTTCTATTATATAGCTATATAGTAGAATAATCAACCAGAAATTCCTCCATATTTGAATTGTTCTATGTCAAACTTATTTCCAGGCGCTCTTAGCCAAGTTGCAGATTATTTCAAAGTGCTGTCAGAAGTCAGTCGCTTACAGGTATTATGTTGTTTAAAAACTGGTGCGAAGAATGTAACCGAAATTATTACTGAGACTGGATTAGGACAAGCTAATGTTTCCAAGCATCTTAAAGTTCTAGCACAGGCGGGTATTGTCAAAAGAACACCAGAGGGAGTAAGTGTAATCTATGAGATAGCTGACCCCATTTTATTCCAATTATGTGATTTAGTGTGCGATCGCCTAGCCGTGAGACTAGAAGAACAAACCAAGCAACTGGAAAAATTCAAGCTGTAAGGAACATGGACGTAGGGGCAAAGCATTCGGAAAATAGCCTTTGACAAAAATTAATAATAGCCCGAATGCTTCGCCCGTACAAGAATCCATGCGTCACTCTCTGCTGATTTCAGCTAAATTGTTCCTCTGCGTCTAAATTAAATAACATTTGCAGAGTTTGCATACATCGTCTTCTAGCTTCCACATCTTGCTGTGCGCGTAATTGCACCATTGGATCATGTAGAATCTTATTAACTATCCCTCTTGTCAAAGCTTCAATAACTTCTTGATGCTTTTCCCCAAACTCCGAACCCAAGCGAGATAAAGCCTTTTCTAACTCTTGTTCGCGGATGCTTTCAATCTTATTCCGTAGAGAACTGATAGTGGAAACAGTTTCCAAACTCCGCCACCAGATATCAAAAGCTTCAACTTCCTCATCGAGGATTTTCTCAGCTTCTAGCGCCATTTGTCGGCGACTTTCATAATTTTGCGCGACAACAGCCTTCAAATCATCAACATTAAAAGCCTTGACATTGGGCAAATTATTAACATCTGCATCCACATTGCGAGGAACAGAAATATCAAATAACATCAATTGTTGATTTGGTTCTAACACCGTTTCCAACTTAGCCCGGTCTAGAATTGGTTCAGTTGAAGAAGTGCTAGTAAATACAATATCACTAGCAGCAATCACTGACATCATTTCCGGCAGTAGATGGATTTGTATAGGTTGTTCCGAGAACTGTTTAGCTAATTCCTCAGCCCTACCACGGGAACGATTAACAATACTAATTTGAGTTGCACCTTTAGAAATCAGGTGTTGTACAAGTAACCGGGACATTTTCCCAGCACCGAGAATTGAGACACGATAAGTAGATAAATTTTCTACTTTCATTTGGGCTAATTCCACAGCCGCAGAACTAATAGAAACTGCACCAGTCCCAATACTGGTTTCTGTGCGAACTCTTTTACCCGCTGTCAGAGCTTGTTTAAATAGACGATTTAAAATGGTTTTGATACCCTTAAATTGCTGTCCAAGTTTATGAGTATTCTTAACTTGAGCTAAAATTTGACCTTCGCCTAAAACTAAACTATCTAAACCAGCAGCTACTCGCAAAATATGTGTAATAGCATCAGCATGAAGCAACATAAATAAATGATGCCGCAAAGACATGATTGGCAGTTTGCTATGTTCAGAAAGGAATTGAGTAACTTCGTGAATCCCTTGGGTAGTTTCGTTACTAACGATGTAAATTTCTAAGCGGTTACAAGTGCTGAGGATAGCAACTTCATCAATATGAGGATAACTGAGAAGATGAGCGATCGCTGCTTCAGTTTGTGGTTCAGGAATACTTAGTTTTTCTCTAACTTCTACGGGGGCTGTTTTATGGCTTAACCCCACCACTGCAATATTCATTTCTTAAATTAATTGGTAATTGGTCAGTTGTCAGTTGTCAATTGTCAGTTGTCAGTGGCTAGTAACAACGGACTAATGACCACTGACTACTGACTAGTTCCTACCGCAGTTGGATAGTCTTGGGTTCATCCCATAGGTGAACTGTATCAACAAACCGAGCAGTTTTGGATTGGCTAGAAATAACCAAGCTTTGGGTTCTAGCACCACCGTGGAAGAAGCGCACGCCATCCATCAGAGTTCCAGGAGTGATACCGCAACCTGCGAATAGCACTGTTTCACCAGAAGCTAATTCATCAGCGTTATAAACTCTGTCTCCATCAGTAATACCCATTTCGTTTAAACGAGCCAGATTACCTTCTCTGCTTTCGCCAATTAAACCGGTTTGTACTACTTCTGGATCGTAGATTAGTTGTCCTTGGAAGTGTCCACCTAAGCAGCGTAAAGCCGCAGCAGAAATTACACCTTCAGGTGCTGCACCGATACCCATCAAGGCATGAATATTAGTACCAGAGAAAGCGCAACAAATAGCAGCAGAAACGTCACCATCACTAATGAGTCTAACTCTTGCTCCAGCGGTGCGAATTTCTTGAATTAGTTCTTTGTGACGGGGACGATCCATCACTACTACCACTAATTCCTCAATAGCACGATTTAAGCATTCAGAGAGGATTTTAAGGTTTTCTGTAGCGGACTTGTTGATGTCAACATGACCTCTAGCGGCTGCTGGTGCTGCGAGTTTCTTCATGTAGAAGTCAGGAGCAGCAAATAAACCGCCTTTTTCGGAAATAGCCAAAACCGCCATAGAGCCATTTTGACCATAAGCAACCAGGTTAGTACCTTCGCAAGGGTCAACAGCGATGTCAATTTCAACTAATTCATCAGGGTTACAGAAATTTTTAGCATCTGCTTGGGTACAGATACCAACTTCTTCACCAATGTAAAGCATGGGAGCTTCGTCGCGTTCGCCTTCACCAATTACGATGCGTCCACGCATATGGATTTTGTTCATCCGTTCCCGCATGGCTTCCACTGCTACTTGGTCAGCAATGTTCTTTTCGCCCTTACCCATCCATTTCGAGGAAGCGATCGCCGCTTGCTCTACTACTTCAATAATCTCTAGCCCAAGTGTATTTTCCACGAAGTCTGTCCTCTAAGTTGCTTGTCTTAGCGTCGTTTTAACAGCTATTTCAGTTTTCAAGTCTACCAAAGTGCGGATACAGATGGAAAAAAGACTTGACGAGTACCGCAAGACAGAATTTAAAATTTAAAATTTAAAATTCAAAAAGCAGGTTGCACAAGCTTTTGAGAAATTTTTGATGGCTAATTATTTTTGTCACGCTACACTAGCAACTATGTTAAGTTTTGCGAATAAGGCATAATCCCAAATAAAGCGGATCACTACTAAAATCGCTACACTGCGAAATGATAACCTGATCATATACTGAAATTTTGTAGGGCTGGATTTTTATGACATCCTATGCAACCTCCTCTGCTAAAGCAGAAATGAGTGAACTCCGGCGGTTGAAAAGCTTACTACCGCCAGAATTACAAAGTTGGGTAATAGTTGAAGGCACAACAGAAGTTAATCCATCCCTGATCCGTTGTGAAGAAATTGGCAAAGACCAAGTAGAAATTCAAATTGACTTGGTGAAATGGGATGCTTTAGCAATGGATCAGCGTAATTTGCTGTTCTGGCACGAAGTTGCACGCGTTCAAAATGACACCATTCCCAAAGATGGTTGGGAAATGGCAGCATTAGCCATTGGTTTAGGCGGTGCAGTCGGTGAATTATGGGTACAAGATGGATTATTACTAGTTTTAGCCTTGGCGCTATGTGGTGTCTCTGGTTGGCGACTATATCAAAAAAATAATGGGGAAAAACAAATCAAAGAGTTGCTAGACGCTGATGAAAAAGCGATCGCCCTAGCAACACGCTTTGGTTATAGTCTACCCAATGCTTATAAAAGTCTTGGTAGCGCCTTAAAAACCTTAGTTGAAAATACTCCTAGTAAGCGTCAGCGTTCTCGATATGAAGCTAGACTTTCTGCTCTCAAACGCAGCGCCAACAAAGCCAAAGCTAAATCTCGAAATGGCGACTCTGGTGAATTGTAGAATTGACCAAATTGTGGGTTGGGTGCTGCCCATCCCACTGTTCAAAAATTGATAATGGACAATTGATAATGGACAATTGACAATTGACAATGGTTGAAAACCTTTGTTTTAAAGGAGAAAAGCCAAAAAAATCTTCTTTCTCAATTCTCGCACTTCCAGAGCGAGGTAATTGTCAATTGTCAACTACTAAAACTTGTTATTTTCTTGACGAAAACTTTTTAAAAGGCTACATCTGGTTTAACATTTTATGGGTCTGAGGAATAACACGCACGTGCTTAACAAATCGCTTCATTAAGACTTGCCATTCTAAAACCTGTTCTGGAGTTGGGGCTACCATCACCACCGAACTAAATTCTTGAGCGGGAGTTAAAGGAGTCACCGGTTGTAAAAATACCGGTATATCCTCATTAACTTCCGCAACTAATAAAGCTGATCGTTCCAACTCTTCGGGAACTGTACCTTGGGACACAATTATTTTGACAAATACTTCTAACTTAGTGTTAGAGCAGAGTTGGAGAAACCTTGAATGTTCTGCCCAATAAGTTTCGCCACTCACACTGGGTAGTTTTAAATCCATACCCACAGAGTCTAAATAAGGGAGAATTATTTCCAACTGTTCTGGCCGATGTCCGCCTGTTTCTAGATAAATTGGCAAATTAGTCAGCGATCGCACTGCTGGCAAAAATTCGGCCAAAAATTGTGCATGAAGCAGAGGTTCTCCTCCAGTTAAGCTAATGCTATCGTGGATAGAAGGTAAGTTTTGTCTAGCAATCCATTCTAGTAATACAGGTAATTGGACAGGATTTGTATGAACTTCAAAATCCCTTAGTCCCGGAAAAGACTCAACTCGACAGGTAGGGGGTGCATTCCAAGTATGGGCGCTATCGCAAAAGCAGCAGCGCAAATCGCAAAAAGCAAAACGAATAAAAATTTGGCGTGTCCCTACGTTCATACCTTCGCCTTGAATGGCAGAAAAGACTTCAATCAGGCGTGCAGTAGAGTTAACTTTATTGTTAGTAATCATATGATCATCAGAAGAAACAAGTCGAGTCACCTTGGCAAAATAGCGAGAATTTAATTTGATCAACTTCTTCTATTGTGAACCTAGACGGACTAAATACTGTCTGATTTTTAAAGATCCGGTAACTTGTGCTTGATCATACAGATTAAAAATAAGGTTAGTAGTTTTTTGAAGACAAAACAACATTCGACAGATTAGATTGTAAATGGCAACTAAAGTGCAGAGCTTCATGAGTAGCCAACCTTTACCAACAGACTTTCCAGTGATTTACCTAGAAGGATCGGCAATCTTGCAGATGCCCATTAGGTTGACTGTGCTTGAGGCTGTCAGTTTTAAGCAAACTTGCCAAAACTTAATTCAAGCAGATTCACCCCCTGAAAAAATTTTCATTGATTTCCAAAATACTACTTTTATGGATAGTAGTGGTTTAGGTTCTTTAGTGAGTAATTTTAAAAATTCTCAGGAAAAGGGAATCCAAGTGATATTACGTCATGTTACTCCCCAAGTCATGGCAGTTTTGACCCTGACGGGATTAGATCAGGTATTTCCCATTGAATCCCTTTGGACCCTAGCGCCAATAGCCACAGATAAGCCCACAGATACCGGAAAACAACATTCTCGCAAAGCAGACCCACTCCCCCAAACTCATCCTTCCGTAGCATCTTGGATGAAACGGTTAATTGATATTGTCGGCTCATTAGTCGGTTTAGTAATTACATCTATTTTATTAATTCCCATTGCGATCGCTATCCAAATTGACGATCCCGGTCCGATTTTCTTTAAACAAACCCGCTGTGGTTGGATGGGTAAGCGTTTTGCGATTTGGAAATTTCGCTCTATGTGTGTAGATGCCGAAGCTAGAAAATCCCAAATTAAAAACCAAGTACAAGGCGCTTTCTTTAAAAATGATAATGACCCCAGAATTACCAAAGTAGGCAACTTTCTCCGCCGCACAAGTCTCGATGAATTACCTCAATTTTGGAACGTCCTCAAAGGAGAAATGAGTTTAGTCGGAACTCGACCACCTACACCTGACGAAGTAGAACGCTATGAAGTCCCAGAGTGGCAACGTTTAGACGTTAAACCCGGCATGACTGGTGAATGGCAAGTTAAAGGCCGTTCTAAAGTCCGCAGTTTTGAGGATGTGATTCGCTTAGATTTACAATATCAACAAAATTGGAGCTTAGTTTACGATTTACAGTTAATTTTCAAAACCATCACTATTTTATTTAATAAAAACAGTGGGGCTGTTTAGTTAACTTTTTGGCTGATCATTTGCTACTCAATAAGCGGCACGAAAATTTACCTATATAATTTACCCAAGCTTCCCTATGGCTTGGGTTTATTTATGCCAACCTGTCCGAGTTCATCGAATAAAAACCCAAATTTACCAAAACTTCAACGAAAAGTTACTGAAAGTAAAAGAATCTAAAAAGACAATATAATATGTATGCCTCACTCACTTGACAAGTGAGATCAAAGACAGGTATTGACCCTTTTTAAATTTTCCATTTCCCACAGGGGTTAACTTTCTTTAACCGGACAACCAGGGTATTCTGACAGATTTTGTTATGCGAATTTTAATTTACTCCTACAACTATCACCCCGAACCCATTGGTATAGCCCCACTCATGACTGAGTTAGCCGAGGGACTGGTAAAACGTGGACACCAAGTCCGTGTTGTTACAGCTATGCCTAACTATCCCGAACGACAAATTTATCAGGAATATCGAGGTAAATTTTATATAAATGAAGAAACCAATGGTGTCCAAATTCAACGTAGTTATGTTTGGATTCGTCCCCAACCGAATCTTTTAGATCGGGTATTATTAGATGCTAGTTTTGTTGTTACCAGCTTCTTCCCAGCATTCTTAGGCTGGCGACCAGAGGTAATTCTTTTGACCTCTCCATCTTTACCAGTCTGTATTCCTGCCACTTTGTTAGGGTTCTTGCGTTCTTGCCCCGTCGTCCTCAATTTACAAGACATCCTCCCAGAAGCAGCAATCCATGTTGGCTTACTAAAAAATAAATTACTGATCAAAGTATTTACAGCTTTAGAAAAATTCGCTTACGCATCTGCTGGGAAAATTAGTGTTATTACTGAAGGATTTGTTGATAATCTAGTCGCCAAAGGTGTACCCGCCCAAAAAATTGTTCAAATTCCCAATTGGGTTGATGTCAACTTTATCCGCCCTTTATCCAAGGAAGATAACCCTTTCCGTGCCGTACATAACCTCAAGGGGAAATTTGTAGTTTTATATTCTGGTAATATTGCTCTCACCCAAGGTTTAGAGACAGTTATTAAAGCTGCGGCCAAACTTCGAGATATTCCAGATATTGCTTTTGTGATTGTTGGTGAAGCCAAAGGTTTACAACGATTACAGCAGGAATGTTTAGATTTTGGTGCAGATAACGTTTTATTACTCCCCTTTCAACCCCGGCAGGAATTACCACAAATGTTAGCTGCTGCGGATGTGGGATTGGTTGTACAGAAGAAAAATGTGATTTCTTTTAATATGCCATCAAAAATCCAAGTGCTATTGGCCAGCGGCAGGGCATTGGTAGCTTCTGTACCTGAAGAGGGAACTGCATTTAAAGCCATTAAGAAAAGTGGTGGCGGTATTTTAGTTGCACCAGAAGATCCCCAAGCTTTAGCTACAGCAATTTTGGAGTTATACCAAAAACCAGAAAAAGTGCAAGAGTTAGGTGATAAAAGTCGTCAGTATGCAGTAGATAATTATGCCTTTGAGCAAACCTTAAATCAATATGAAACATTATTTAGCTCCATGACCGCCAATGGGAAAGCCGTGAGTTCTTCAACCATCACCAAACAGGAAGTTTAGCAAAATTCGCCAAAAACTAGGATTTATCTACCAATATTATTCAGAGAGCCGACTCTGTGCAGATTGCAGTGTAGGATATGTTACGATTCAAAAAAACCTATTCACACAATTGCAATTCATTTATTTGTTATTTATTGGTAAGTAAGTTGAACAAGTAGTTGCAAAAGGAAAAAGCACCTGAGGTTGAGTCAGTAACCCAGCCCTAAAGGGACTGAGCTTGCAAGAGTAATCAAGCAAGCCGTACTGACCAGACCACCCTGAGCCACTTGCCCTGACTTGTGCCGAGCGAAGTCGAAGGGAATCTCATGGTAGCCGTTATTTGAGTCACGACACCCCGGAATGCGTTCGCGCCAGCGTGCCGTCAGGCATAGCTAGTTCCCTGCTCTGTCATTTGCAATTAAACAGTTTTAAGGTCACTGAAACAGTGTTGCAAGTCTAAACAAGCTCTTATAACTGGTCGAAGCTAACATTACCCCAGAAATGGGAGGCACATCGGTGCAATACATTATGCGTACAGAGTTGGAAAATTTGAATCGGTAATTGTCCCGTTGAAAGTACATCACAAAAGTACCCCGAATTGCCCAACTCCAAGGCGGTAATGAAGAAATATTTAAGGCGGTTAAAACCGCTCGTGTCGTGGCTAGTGAGCCATGTCGATAGCGTAGCGTGGCGTTAGCCATACTATTCCTCTCAGCTCTAAAGTGACTGAGTTTCCCACTTACCGCAAGGTCTTATGACTGAATCTTTTCAAAGAAATTTTCCATTGACAAAGACCCCTGTAAACAGACCTAAAACTGACATAGAGGCTACAAGTGAAAATTTAGCTCTAACCATTGCTGAAGCGGCTTTAGGACGCAAAGCTGGAGAAATTATTTTGCTAAACGTGGCAAATATTTCTTACCTGTCAGATTACTTTGTGATGATGACTGGTTATTCTAAGGTACAAGTCAGAGCGATCGCTGACGCAATCGAAGGACAAGTGGAAATTGAATGGCAACGACGACCCCTACGCACAGAAGGGAAAGTTGATGGAACTTGGGTTCTACAAGATTATGGTGATGTTATCGTCCATATCATGATGCCAAGAGAACGGGAGTTTTATAATTTAGAAGCGTTCTGGGGACACGCCGAACGTATTGTAATACCAAACTCCGATAATGTTGGGGGTTAACCAAGATGATGCGATCCTCCCTTGAGAATTGCCCAGTTCCAACAGAACAACAACCGCTCAATGAGTATGAAGAATTAAAAAACTCTTGGCTATTTTGGGATAGTACCTTAAGCTGGGGCAACTACACCAAGAAAATTTTTTGGATTTGGGCTTGGTCTTGGCTGGTAGCAGGACCTGTGGCCGCAGCCAGCTTTTCTCCCCAAAAGCAGATTTTTAATTTTCTCATTTGCGGATCTGCTGCCGCTAGTGTAAGTGTACTGCTGGTATTGGTGCGGTTATATTTAGGTTGGTTCTATGTGCGCGATCGCCTTAATAGTCCCACTGTATTCTATGAAGAATCAGGATGGTACGATGGACAAACTTGGACAAAACCCCAAGAAGTCCTGACCCGCGATCGCCTAATTGTTACCTACGAAATTAAACCCATTATCCAACGCCTGCAAACTACCTTTGCTGCTTTGGCTCTTATGTATCTTATTGGTACGATACTCTGGCATTTCTTATAAATAGTCATTGGTAAAATAATTGACAATTGTCAACTAATAACCAACAACTAACAACTGACAACTGACATTCACAAACAAAATAGATATAAACCCATGACAATGGGAAAAAGAACTCAAGCCGCAGCACTGGAAGTCCGGTTACTGCGTGAAGGTATTATCGAATCTCGGCATATAGTCCAGGCTGTTGTTAGCGATGACCGGGGACGGGTGCTTTCTGTGGCCGGTAACGCCGAAACTGCTGCATTTGTCCGTTCAGCCCTCAAACCCTTTCAAGCACTGGCTGTCACTAGCACAGGCACATTAGAACGCTATGGATTGAGCGATCGAGACTTAGCCATTATTACCAGTTCCCACAAAGCCAGTATAGAACAGGTAAGACAGGTATTTAACATCCTGTGGCGAGCAGATATTGACATAAATGCCCTCCATTGCCCAATTCCTGAAGGTAAACGTAGTCCTCTCGAATATAACTGCTCTGGTAAACACGCGGGAATGTTAGCGGTTTGTCAGCAACGCCATTGGCCATTAACTAACTATTTGGATCGTAAACACCCAGTCCAACAGTTAATTATCACCAAAATAGCAGAATTACTACGAATGCCAGCAGAAGAGTTTCTCACCGCCCATGATGACTGTGGCGCACCTACATATTTAATGCAACTCAGTCAAATGGCCTCTTTATATGCTGTCCTGGCTTCTAGCAATAGCGTGGATATGGAACGCATTGTCCGCGCCATGAACCATCATCCGACAATGGTCGCCGGAAACGGAGAATTCGACACAGAATTGATGCGCCTAACTCCTAGCGAATTAGTGAGTAAATCCGGAGCGGAAGGAGTACAGTGTATTAGCCGACTTGGTGAAGGTATGGGATTAGCAATTAAAGTCATGGATGGCTCAAAACGCGCTAAATATGCCGTAGCTATTCACATCCTCCAACAAATGGGCTGGATTAGCCCTAGCATTGCCCAAAGCCTATCCGAGAAATTTATGAACCTGGGGAAATACAAGCGTTTGGAAGTAATTGGAGAATTATCGCTTTTGTAGTTGACAAACTTTTGACTTCGCGCTATATTAAAGAAGTCGAGAGACAAACGACAAAAGCGACGCGGGATAGAGCAGCCTGGTAGCTCGTCGGGCTCATAACCCGAAGGTCAGTGGTTCAAATCCACTTCCCGCCACCAAATAAAAATAATGAATCCCTGTAATCTAAAAAGGTTGCGGGGATTTGTTTTTTAGGTCTGGAATGAAGGGTTGGACGTTGCTGATTTTAGCGATGAAAATAATTTTGCATACGTTCAAGACCTTAGTAGAGACGTTCCATGGAACGTCTCTACTACCTCCAAAAATCATCTGCCAATTTAGCAACGTCGGGTTGTTGGTAATTGATAATTGACAGGTAACAGGTATAGTTACTTAAGCAATACTCAATTTAGCCGAGATAATAATATCGTTGTAATCTTTATCTCCACCATTGGGTAAATCTTCAAAGCCAAATATATTATCTCCTAACATCCGAATATGATCAGCCTTATCTGAATTAATTCCTAGATAGGGAAAATAGACCTTAGGATCATTATTAGTGTTGCTATCAGTTAGTTGAGATAACGTACCATTAACGATAATCATAGGGGCTAAAATTGATCCAGCCGCAATCATCGCACTAACTTGGGAAATCCCTTGATTCCCAACAGCTAATTTAACTATCTCTCCAGTTTGAGCATCTTTTATCAAACTATTAAGTGCTGCTTGTAAATAAGCTGCTGAACTACTTGCATTAGTTTGTAAATCACCAATTTGCCCTTGAGCATTATCTACTCTATAGAAATAGACTTCATTATTAAATGCTGCTTCTCGATAAACAGAAAAATCAGCCTTTACTAATCCTACTTGAGTTCTTAAATCAATAACTTCTCCCTCAAATTGACTTTGTAATGCAGTTCCCAAGGTTAACTGTTCAGTTGTTGATTTAATTTCGACAACTAAATCTTTAAAATCTGCATTTCTCCCAGAACCATCTTTCCAAGCAAGAGTAAAACCATCATCTCCTAAATTGGTAATTGTCTGAGTAGAAACATCTGCAAATAGGATATTGATATTTGTGCTAGTGCTAGTTCTGAAAACATCAGTAGTATTATTCTGCACCAAATAGAACTTTACGTGCTGACTAGAATTAAATTCTAGTAACCTAGAAATATTGCTAATGTTGAAACCATTAGGACGATTGCTAATAGCAGAAAGGATAACTTGTCCTTGAACTTTAATTCTGGCAAAAGCTGCCTCATCATAACCAGCTTGCCCTGGATAAATCCCGTCTATTTTTCCTTCCGCATTATCAACAATAAATACACCAAATTCATTGACAAAATTAGCATTAGATTCTGTTAACGTAACCTTTAACCTAATCTTATTTTCTTTACCTCTAATAGTAAAGATATTGTTCGTATTAGCGATAAGAGAATCTTCACGTTTCAGATCATAGGGTAATTCAATGATACCCAATCTCGAAGGAATATTTGTGCCACCAACATTAAAATCATTGTCATTAATGATAGCAAAAGTATTTGGAGCTACTAAAGCTAAACCTTCTAACTTTTCAACTCCGGTATAACCCAAATCAGCCGCATTAGCAAGAATCCTCTTTTTAACAGGAGTAATATTAGCGGATGCTAATTCAGCCACAGATAGCTGTTCAATAGTTTTACCTGCGGGTATGCTGGTTAAATTAGCGGAATTATTGATATTAGTTGCTTGAGCTAAATCAATCTCATAGATGAGTTTATTAGCAGTTTGATCACTACGATCATCTCGTTCAACAACTGCAAATTTTCCATTACCTAAAGATACAGCATCACCAATTTTATCAGTTCTTGCACTACCACTACCAGTAATATCATCGAGAAGATATAGATATTCGGCTGTAACTTGGTTAGTGACAATATCAAATTCTAAAATGCGTAAATTTCGAGAACCTCTTGATGTTGTATCTCCAGCATTATCAGGATTATCAATGGGACTTTGAATGAAAGCATAGAGTTTATTACCTTCTAAAGCTACAGCTTCAAAACCACGATTGTTGCGACGTTGAGCATAAACTTCTGGAAATATTTCTGTACCAAAAGTTCCTACTGTTTGATTTGCGGCTGTTGCAGTTCCAAGGGGAATAAATCGGTTGAGTAATTTACCATTGACATCGAATTGATAAATTGCTGGACGGTATTCATCTACCATCCAATAATCACCATTAGGTGCAACTACAATCCCTTCTAAATCTGCACCAAAAGGATCATTATGTAATATGTTACCAGCTAAATCAACACCTAATTCATCAGTATAAGCCGTACCACCAGCACCAGCTTGTAAATTAGGAAGCCCTGTTAAAGGAGTAGTACCATCTGGGCGAAATAAACCGGTTCTTTGAGTAATTGTAATTTGATTAGTGCTGCGATTCAATTCAAAGCTAACTATTTCTGGCTGAAAATTGGGTAATAAAAATGGTCTATTTTGTCCCGTGGGTTCGCCATTTGGACCTCTATCTGTATGGGTAACAAATTTCAGGTTTCCATTAGCAGCAATTCCTTGAAAATATAAGCCAGAAAAACCACCTAAGAAAATATCTTCATTGTTGCTGGTTGTTCCTAATTTGGGTAAATCTGTAAAGTCGTAATTAGTAAGTTTGACTTGTCCTATTTCATAGAAACTCACAGTATTACTAACTTCATTAGCTACTGCTAATAAAGGTTTACCATTGGGGCTATCTTGCGCCGAAATGAATTTTAAACCTTCAGGACTA
The DNA here is from genome assembly GCF_009711975.1 of Anabaena sp. UHCC 0204. Classification (GTDB taxonomy): domain Bacteria; phylum Cyanobacteriota; class Cyanobacteriia; order Cyanobacteriales; family Nostocaceae; genus Dolichospermum. Next base: position 110,497 of record NZ_VIKW01000011.1, on the reverse strand, counting down.
ATATCACCTTCTGTGCGAATATATTGGACAAACTTAGGGTTAGTGGGGTTACTAAGGTCATAAACCATTACACCACCACCGGCTCTTTCTAAGCCGATAAATCCATAGGTTTTACCATCAACTATGCCAATAATGACGCTTTCTGGTTCTGGTCCTTTATTATCAGAACGAGTATCAAAGTCATTCGGACTGCCGTTGTTAGCATTGAATAATCCAGGAGTTCTTTGTTTGGTGATTTGTTCAAGTTGATCACCGCTATCAAATACTAATTCACCTTGATCATCCCAAATAGAAAACGAACGTGCGCCAAGAGTGTATAATTTTTCAAATTTACCATCTGCGTTTTTACCAAGAGTATTAGTGATAGTTAAACGACCAAGATTTTCGTTGTCTTTTAGTTCTGCAATGGTGTTACTGGAAAATACGTCTGGGTCAAGTATTACCGAATCACTGTTAATCCGAACTTCTTCCTGAAAAGCAGTATAATCACGTGCATCTCCTTCATTTGCAGTGATATAATAGGTTTTGCCATCAATTTCAAAAGAGCTAATCCCATCCGGTTGATACATTCCGAAGACTGGCCAATTTTGAATATTGATTTTATCATCTCTATCACTAGCATCAAAACCATTTCCTGGTAAGCTATGATCTTTAAAACCAAGGGGAACGATTTTAGTAATGGTAGCAGTGGCAATATCTAAAACGGCAAAAGCGTTATTTTCTTGGAGGACAATAAATGCAGTTTTCCCATCTGGAGAAACTGCTATATATTCTGGTTCAAAATCCTGTGCAGCAGAAGCATTGGGTCCATAAATTCTAATTCCTTCTGCTTTTAAGTCTGCTTCTTGACCGTTAAAAGCATGGAAATTAGCAGTGCTAACTTTACTCTGATCTAAAGCAGCAATATTTCCAGAAACATCAATAATGCTAACAGAACCTTCTGGATCAATGCTATAATCTGCGTTAGGTTCTCCTTCGTTGGCAACGAGTAGTTTGCTACCATCAGGAGTGAAAGTGAGCATATCAGGTAAAGCACCTACTTCTACTTCTGAAAGTTTAGTAAGTGTGGCTGCATCATAGAACGCAACTTTACCATTGTTGGTGTTAGTTTCAGCGGAAATAGCGATCGCAATAATACTATTTGCAGTTCCTATTCCTTTTCTAACAGCAACGCTTTGTACTCCTGCACCAATGCTAGAAAGATCAATATTTGTGAATTTTGTAGGGTTAGAAGGATCAGCAACATCTATAACTTGAATAACTGGTTTACCTGCGGCTTCTCCTGTGACAAATAAACGTTTTGATTTGGGATCAAAATCAGAAATTTCTGCACCATCGAGTTGGATAGTGCCACTAAGATGAAGTTGTAGTGTAGTTGTCATTGTTATATTTTTAGGTTGATGTTGTTGCTAAAAAATGGTGTTTATTTGATATAAACACCATGGTGTGATATGGATAAAAATGCCTTCTATCATCTAGAAAATATCTAAATTAAGTTAAGATATAAATAAGGGATCGTTAAGGATTAATTAAAAATAGGTGAAAATCAGCTTGACTTAGCTGGTACTTGTCTATATTTTGACACTCAAACCATATGTTTGTGCGTATTATTTCTTAGCCTTGTTCACAAATAAAATATTAGTCCTCTAGAATGATCAGCTTACTATTCACACTGAGAACGGGGAGATAAAAATACAGAATTGAGGTGAAATTCGGCTAAATATGTTTCTAAAATCTGAAATTGGCAAAGATTCAAGCTATAATAAATCCATCGTCCTTCCTGACGGCTATTAACTAAATTGGCTTCTTTGAGAGTCTTGAGATGGAAAGAAAGTTTAGACTGACTTACTTCTAAAGCATCACATAAATCACATACACAAAGTTCACGCTGACGCAGAAGTTCTATAACGCTGATTCTAATAGGATCTGATAGGGCATGAAAACCCGCTATTATTAAATTGTGAGTGGTAATTGGCATTATTTTAAATTGAAGACTAATTTTTATCTTGTGTGGTATGGTGCGATCGCTCTAGATATCACTTAATAAATTAAACTGGATTTCTGGTAATGATTGACAGGATAAAATTGTCAGAATCAGGTGGTTACTGAGCGATAGCCTGCGTGGCGAAGCCATAGTCGAAGTACAGGATTTAAGGATTTACAGGATGTGGTTGTTAAATGTTTTTTCAGTAAATTAGACTAGTACCGCAGGGCGGAATTAAAAATTAAAAATTAAAAAAGCAGATGATACAAGCTTTTTGAGAATTCTTAATGCTTGGTTGATTTACGCCGTTGTGTACTAGATTCTAGTCGGTTTTAACCGACTTTGGCTTTGAGACGAACAACAAAATTATGTATCTGCTCGTGAAATTGTCCAGAAATATTTGACATTGAGAATAGGTACAAATTAAGAAAACTTTATAGAATGTCGGGAGTTTTGAGGCGATCGCCATAATAAATAGGCAGAGGGAATAAAGTAAAGTGCAAGAATAGTTGCACCACCCACACCACCGGCAATCACCACAGCCAAAGGAGGCCAAAATCCACCGCCACCGAGAATCAGGGGAATAAAACCTGCCATAGTGGTAAATGTAGTTGTGAGAACATGGCGCGTAGTATGAATAACCGTTTCCACCATCGCTGATCTATCGCCTGTCTGTGCCAGAGTATCACTTTTGAGAGCAGTGAGAACAGTAATTGAATCATTCACGGCTACCCCAATCAATCCTACCGTACCGATGATGGGATTAAAGCCAAAGGGATAGCCGAACAGCCATACCGATAATCCGCCCAAACCGATGGATAAAATCGCCACCATGCCAATCAAACCCGCAAGAGCGAAAGAATTCATAGAAAGTACAAGAGTTACCACCAGGGCAATTCCTAGCACAATACCGTAACCGAGTAGTCCACCAGTGGCGCTGTTACGTTCTGCTTCTTCACCACCAAATTCCAGGTTATAGCCTTGAGGCAACGAGAAAGACTTTTGCAAACGTTGGCGAAAATCAACGAGAGCGTTAGCAGGTAACGTTCCGGCTGTGAGATAGCCCTGCACCGTGCTGACTCTAAGACCGTTTTTACGAGTGATGGCGGCATTTTTGGGGATTAAACTGAGTTTAGCAACGGTTTCTAAGGGAATGTAGCCGTTACGATTGCTTGGTAGGAGATTCACCGATTGCAATTGGCTCAAGTTAGAGCGATCGCTATTACTCAAACGGACTCGCACAGGCACTTCTTCGCTATCTTCTAAAATCGTGCCACCGTTTACCCCTTCAGTGATGATTTGCAATTGTTGAGCAATTTCTCGACGGCTTAAATCCCGCGATCGCGCTTCTGGTTCGTCAATATCTAGGGACAGTTGGGGCAGCACATCATTGATGCGAGTACGAATGTGGGTAATAGTGGGAACTTCTGCCAAAATAGCCCGGAGTTGCTCACTTAATTGTTGGAGACGATCAACATCAGAGCCGTAAATTCGTAACTCAATTGGGGCTTCAAAAGGTGGTCCCTGTTCAAATAGACGCACCAACGCACGAGCATTAGGAAAGGCGCTGTTGAACTCCGTTTGCAATTTGCGAATAAAGCCATCAGCCGCAATGCCATTAATCTGCACAATTGCCCCAGCAAAACTGCTTTCGTTCTCCCGATTAGTCAGTTGGTTATAATAGACTTTCGGCGCACTCTTGCCCAAAAACCAATACACTTTTTGAACCTCAGAATGACTGCGTAAGGTAGTTTCTACCTCTTGTGTCAACTGCTGAATTTGCGTTAGAGAACTAGCAGGAGGCAATTCTAACTCCACTATGAATTGTTCGCGGTCAGCAGCCGGAAAGAATTGTAAACTTAAAGTAGTCATGAGGGTAAACCCCATAACTGGTAAAATCAACGTTAGGGCGATCGCGCGTTTGGGATACCGCAACGACCACTGCAAAGAACGGCGATACCAGGCTGTGAGTCCAGGATGAGAAAATCCGGTTTGCCACCATCCTTGTTTACCAATCGTGCCTTTAGAAGTGAACGAGCGACGATGATTCCACTGATAAATTTTCGCGGTGAGGGCTGGGGAAATCGTTAATGCTACCAACAGCGAAGCCAAAACTGCCACAATCACATTTAAACCAATCGTCCCGACAAATTCACCAGTTGCACCGGGAAGTAAAGCAATAGGTGCAAAGGAGAAGACAGTGGTTAATGTCCCCCCCAGCAAAGGAGCGCGGAGATACTGCACCGTTTCTGTGATGGCAGTTTCTAAAGACATTCCCGTTTTCAGGCGAATATTCATCTCATCCACGAGAATAATCGCATTATCCACCAGAATGCCCAAAGCCACAATTAGCCCCGTTACCGACATTTGATGTAAGGGAATACCCAACAACCCCATAACAATGAGGGCGATCGCGACTGAAAGCGGCAGTGCCATTTGTACAGCTAATGCCTGTTGCCAGCCCATCATAATAATGCAAATCACGAACAGCATCAAAGCCCCAGACAGCAAATTACCGATGAGATTATTTAATCGCGCAGTCACATAACGACTCTGATCAAAGACAATTTCTAACTGTATCCCCTTGGGTAAATCAGCCCGAAAGCTATCGAGAACCTTCTGTGCGTCTACAGCCCAACGATCCAGACGATATTGGGATTGGACATAAACACCAACAGCGATCGCAGCTTTACCTGATGTAAATGCTAATTCTGTAGGCGGTGTAGCAATTCCTTTTTCAATAGTGGCGATGTCTGCTAAAAGGCGAAATTCCCGGTTAGATTCACAATTAGAACATCTCACAGGTATTTGTTGCAAACGGTTCAGGGTATCCAATTCTCCCTGTACTTCATAAAGTAGAGTATTGTCACCGCGAAACTGTCCGGCGGAAGTTTTCGCATCGCTTTGTTGAATTTGCCCTGCTAATTCTGAGGCAGTAATTCCCAAACTAGCCAGAGTTTCTGTATTCACATTCACCGTAATTTCTTCTTGGGGTGCGCCAAAAATCTCCACTTCATCTGTACCAGAGAGCGATCGCAAAGCATTTTTTAACACCTCTGCCCGTCGCTGCAAAATGGCGTAATTTGGTGCATCAGACTGTTCCCAAGTCAGGGCTGCTAGGAGAGCATAGGCACGCACTTCTCCCTCATCTAATTTGGGTTCACTGGCTTCCCTGGGCAATTCCCCTTGCACCTCCCGCAATTTATCCCGCACTCTTGACCACACCAAGGGTACACGGTTTCTACTCACACTATCGAGTAAATCTACGGAAATGGTGGAAACCCCAGCGCGTGACGTGGACTCATAGCTTTTCACTTCTGGAATTTCAGCAATCTTGGCTTCAACGGGATCAGTAACCAGAGATTCCGTACGTTCAGCCGTTCCTCCTGGCAAAAAAGTAGTAACTAGAGCAAAACGAGAAGTCAGTTCAGGATCTTCCAATCGAGGTAGAGATTGAAAAGTGACAGTTCCCCAAGCCACAATCAGGAAAATTGCCAACAATAGTAAGCGCAAATTGCGAAAAAATAGCTGTGCCATATCAGTTATCAGTCAATAGAGATAAGGGACTTCCAAATAAAAAAACACTCAACCACCTAACGCAAAATATCTCTCAAACTTTCTTTCCTTCGTGTTCTTCGTTTCTTCGTGGTTCATTTCTTTAAATAATTGGCGTGATAACTGTTCACTGCTTACTGTCCACTAATTTCACAACTTGCCCAGAAACCAAGCGGTGAGTACCACTGTTGACAACTTCTTCCCCAGCAACAATTGTGCCACGCACTAAAACGCGATCGCCTTCGGTATACAAAACTTCCACATCCCGCCGTTCAATACGATAGGTGTCTCCTTCTGAGGCGATCGCAAAACAAGACCATAATCCCCTCTCTCCCTTAATTAAGGCGGTTACTGGCAACCAAAATCCTTCGGTAGATACCATTTGTTCGACTTGCAAACGGGCGATTTCTCCTGATGCTGGCATGGTTTGATTGGTAGTCATCAATTGCAAAACCACTGTCCGAGTCCGGGTTTGGGGGTTGATCTCTGGTTTATGAGCCAGAACTTGGGCAGTATCAATTTGATTCCCCACTTGCACCTGTTGACGACTCCCCACTTTCAGGGTTTGTACAACTTGGGGCGGTACGCCAATTTCTACTTCAGGGGTGAGCTTTTCCACTAGGCGGACAATCGGCTGTCCTGCTTGCACCACAGTGCCTTCATCCAAATTCCGTTCCCCGATCACACCACGAAAGGGAGCGCGGAGGGTGCTTTTTTCAATATTGATTTCCACGTCGCTCATACTGGCTTGAAGTTGAGCTACCGTAGCGGCTTGGGCGGCGATTTGTTCTTTGCGTGTGCCGTTTTGCAATGCTTCTAATTCACTCTGAGCAGCGGCTAGGCGGTCGGCGAGGGCATCCCGATTAAATGCTACTTCATCCAACTGTTCACGGGAAATTGCTCCTTCTTGATACAGGGAACGGCGGCGATCGCGGCGAATATTTTCCAGCCGCAACCGATTTTCTAAATCCGCCACTTGAGAACGTGCAGCAGCAATGGTTTCTCTCCGTGGTCCATTCTGCAATTCTCTTAATTCTGCGACTGCACGCAATTTTTGTGCTGCTAATTGTGCTAATTGTGCTTTGAGGTTTTGCGTATCTAACTGGGCAATCACTGCGCCTTTTTCTACGGTTTGTCCACGATTAAAGATGATTTCAATGACTTTTCCCCCTCGTTCAAAGCCCAATTCGCTGCGGCGAGTGGCCACTACTTCACCCGTATAAAAGCGCGTCACTTGGTATGACTGTACAGGTTTGAGTTTGACGACTTGCACTGTTAAGGGGGCAGAAACAGCAACTTCTTGTTGAGCAGATAAGCGTTCATATACCCCGAAGGCGATCGCTACTATCATTCCACTCGCAATGAGCAGATTCCTAACTCCGATCTTTTTGGGATGCTTCAAAGCTGAGGCAGTCTCCTCCTCTCCCACCTGTACTATTTCCCAAGCTTGGGTTTCCATAAGCTGGCCACTCATTTTTGTGCTACGTTGACAAGAAAGAAGCGTTGCAATATTCAACTAATTGTTATAAAAATAGTTGTATATCACAAAGTTTATATACAACTAGTTGTCTATGTCAAGAAAGAATTATGAGTTTAGCCCATGCGATCGCCAGCATCTTGCTTCAGTCTCCTCGGACTGGTTATGATTTGAGCAAGGAATTTAATGAAAAAGTAAGTTGTTACTGGCAAGCCACCTCTCAGCAGATTTACCGAGAACTGGCACGAATGCAGGAAAAGGACTGGGTAGAAGTGGAAGTATTACCACAATCGGTTCGTCCCGACAAGAAAATCTATTCTCTCACCGATGCAGGTAGACAAGAACTAATTTCTTGGATTACAGAACCCTCGGAAGCAACTGCAATCCGTGAAGAATTACTAGTGAAAGTACGCAGTGGGTTTATCGTTTCTGAAGATATCCTCATCCGTGAAGTTGAACGACGCAAGCAATTCCATCAGCAGAAATTGGAGTCCTATCGCTCCCGCGAACTAGAATTTGGTGATCCAGATCATCTGTCTCGTCCGCAAAGACACATTTATCTCACCCTGCGGTGCGGGATTCGCTACGAAACTATGTGGATTGAATGGTGCGATGAAGCGATCGCCTCTTTACTAATGCAAAAAGAAGGTGACAGATAAAAAGAAGGCGTTCAGGAAGAATTAGAAGGAATCAATTGTTAATTATCACGCAGAAATAGCAACTTCGGGTTGATAGTAAATCCCTGCTTCTTTGAATCTTTGTAAAGCTTCACCCAAGCGATTATGGTTGAATTACAAAAATCTCCTCATTACGGTTTTTACGATAAATTTTAAAATCGCTATCTAAAGTCATAATTGCACTATTAGGTATTTGTTCAGACATTCTTACCAAACAAGCATCAGCAAAGGACATTGGTACAGATTCATAACGATTCATTAAATGTCTGATATTACTTGCTTCTCCTTGCAAATCGAAAGAGATCGTAATTACATTACCCTCAATCAATTCAACAATTCCCTGTTGAATATGAGGTAAATCACGAAAAAGAAAACAAGCTTCTGAAATCACAGCATCACAGGTGAATACAGGTAAATCAACCTGTCTCCATTGAGTTACAGCCCATTGATGAAAGCGATCAGATTTCCTGAAATAAGCAACTAAAACACCAGTATCGAGAATTATTTGCTGATTCATTTCTGCCCATATTCTTCCATATATTTTGTATTAAAGGAAAGATCATCTACCCCACCTTCAATAACACCTTCCCATTTTTTCAGGAGATCATGAGGAGAAGTTTTAGGATTGTTTGCAGTTGCTTTTTCAGGAGATTGATTAACTACGTCATAGTTTTCCTGAACTTCTTTATCTCTTAATTCAAATACCAGAAACTCAATAAAACGTAGAACTTGCTGCTGTTGATCCATAGGTAACTGCTGCATCGTAGTTACTACTTTTTCCAGAATTGTCATAACCTTAATTCTTTTGAGATTGTATATTCACCTTAATTATCACGCAGAAATAGCAACTTCAGGTTGATAGTAAATCCCTGCTTCTTTGAATCTTTGTAAAGCTTCAGCCAAGCGATCGCAATCTGCAATTAAACTAATTCTTACATAGCCTTCACCACCAATACCAAAGGCATTCCCAGGAGTCAGCACTACACCAGTTTGCTGTAAAACGTGCAATGCAAAATCGGTGGAATTCATCCCCAGAGGACATTTTATCCACAAATACATAGTTGCTTCGGTTTTGGGAATATTCCACCCTAATTTACCCAAACCATCAATTAAAAAATCTCGACGAGTGCGGTAACGTTGTTGCACTTCATGTAAATAAGAATCAGGAAGTTGTAAAGCGGTTTCTGCTGCTGTTTGCAAAGCGGAAAAAATGCCATAATCTAAATTGGTTTTGAGTGTCCGCAAACCTTGGATAACATGACGATTTCCGACAACAAACCCAACGCGCCAACCTGCCATATTATAAGTTTTAGAAAGAGTGTGAAATTCTACACCAATCTCCTTTGCACCAGGAATTTCTAATAAGCTTGTGGGTTGATAACCATCAAAAGCTAATTCTGCATAACATAAATCATGAACTAGGAGGATTTCATACTTCCGCGCAAAAGCTACAATTTCTTCAAAGAATTCGCGGGGGGCGGTGGCTGCGGTAGGATTACTAGGATAATTAAAATAGAGAATTTTGGCTTTTCTGGCCACTTCGTCAGGAATTGCAGCTAAATCAATTAACCAGTTATTTTCTTCTTTAAGAATTAAATTGTGAATAACTCCCCCAGCAATAATCGGTCCACGGAAATGGACAGGGTAGGATGGTGAAGGTACTAAAACAATATCACCAGGATTAATATAGGCGATCGCTAAATGTCCCAAACCTTCCTTAGAACCAAGTAAGGGTAAAGCCTCACTATCAGGATTAAGTGTTACACCATAACGGCGATGATACCATTGAGTAATAGCTTTGCGAAAATTAGCAGTTCCTTCAAATGGTGGATAACCGTGATTAGCGGGATTTTGCAAAGCTGCTATTGCGGCTTCTATTACTGGTTGGGGAGTGGGACCATCAGGATTTCCCATACCCAAATCAATTAAATCTAAGCCTTGTTCTCTAGCCTTAGCCTTTAATTCGTCCAAACGGGCAAATACATAAGGAGGCAATTTTTGTATCCGTTCTGCGGGACTAATCCAACTCAGACTCATTCTATAACCTCGAAATAAATAGGGAACAGGCAGGGGTGCAGGGGAGCAGGGGAGCAGGGGAGCAGGGGAGCAGGGGAGCAGGGGGCAGGGAGCAGGGAGCAGGGGAGCAGGGGAGCAGGGGGCAGGGGAGCAAAGGGAGAAAAAATTTTCCCAATCACCAATTACCCATTACCAATCACCAATTACCCATTTTTAATTTTTAATTTTTAATTTTTAATTGATTTGGTGCAGTAGTAGAAACCATTGCGGCCATTAAGTGTTCCAACGCTACACTAAACGGTAAACGGTGGATATCAGAATTAGGTTCTAGACTAATTTCCGCTGCTGTTTGTAACTCAGCCAGAGTGATATTACCTAATCCCAAATCTGTTAATCTTTGGGGTAGTCCAATCTCTGCATAAAACTTCAACAATTGCTGTCTTGCTGACGCTGCTAATTGATTTCCCTGGATCATTTCTTCTAACCGCAGTTGTACTAGGATACCATAAGCAACCTTCTCACCGTGAATGCTACCATGCCCGGAAATGTGGGTTAAACCATTATGAACTGCATGGGCAGCGACTGTACGACATTGCGCCCCTCCTAGTCCCCCAATTACCCCAGCTAGGAGTACAGTTGCATCTACAACTTCTTGCCACACTTCGCTACCTGGGGATTGTAAAGCAGCAGCGGACTTTTGTAATAAAATATCTCGTAAAACTCGCGCTTGTTGGACTGCGGCAATGATGAGAGTTTGTTGTAAATGTCCACTACTCACTGATGCTTCATACCATTTAGCGATCGCATCCCCAATTCCTGCTACTAAAGTCCGTTGAGGTGCAGTCTGAATTAAATTATAATCCAAAATCAGCAAATCAGGACAGCGAGATAAAGCTACATCATACAAAAACGCCCCTGTTTCGGAATATACATTAGAAAGGGCAGTCCAAGCCGCACAGGTAGCAGCAGATGTGGGAATTGTCACAACTGGTAATGTCAATTGGTGGGCGACTAATTTAGCCGTATCCAAGGCTTTACCACCGCCAATACCGATAATTAGATCAGCCTGATGTTCCTTGGCTGCTTTACGTAAAGCTGTCAAACTAGCTTCACAACAATCAGCACCATAAGAGACAGAAATACTATGTAATTTTGGGGATTGGAAAAGAGATTGTAAACTCTCTTGGCTAAGATTGAGAGTCCGGTTTCCTGTGATAATTAACGGACGAGTTCCTAAATTAGCAACTTCAGCCGCGACTATTGACAACACACCCGCACCGCGAATTACTTTTCCAGGGGAAACGCTGAGGCTAAAAAATGAGCTAGTGGTTTGAGTAGATAAAGTTTCAGTAGAATGTTGATTAGACATGATCACTATTTTGCCAAAACTATTGATATTACTTAATCAAATTTTAAAATAACCTTTATTGTATTATAGAAGACAAAAAAATATACAAATAGGTAATAGGAAAAATATACAGCAGAATTAAGGAGTCAGGAGCAGGGAACAGGGGGAAAAAATTTACCAATTACCAATTAATTCACTGTCACCCTTCGGGTTCACCAGTCGCTCATGGGGGAAACCCCCAAGACCGCGCTGGTTCACCTGTCACCTGTCACCTGTCACCTATGAAGCCGTAGGTTTTGGTAATTCAGCAAACTTGTCTAAATAAACTTCTACTGCCATTTCTGAATCTTCACGACTTGCTAAAGTGCGTTTTACTTGACCTAAGTACACGGGTACAGACAACCCTATTTCAGGGTGAATAATAGTGCGAGCGCGGACTGTCAGTAGCTTGTTTCCGCCACTACCTAAGCGACCATAAGAATAGAGATTACTAGCTGCTTGACGTAAAGTAGCTTCTAATTCCGTAGGAGTAATGTTTGGTGGGGTGACAATTACAGTTTGATTAGAACCGTTGTCATAAACTAAGGTGTACTTGACCGCACCGGGAATAACTGTGCGACTCAGGGGAACGAGAGAAAGTGAAAATAATCCCCCTGTCAGTACCAGCATAAAGCCTGTTGTTCCCACCAATCGAAAGCGGAAGCCCCATTTGAAAATGAAAGCCAGGATTGTCAAGACTGCAAATACTATCGTCGCAATCCCACACCATTGGGTGTATTGCAGAAAATTAGCTGTACTAGGCATAAGGTTTTAATTACGGACATTCCCATTTTACACTTAGGGACTATATCTATGAAATTTGGAAAGTCTCTACAATTTCGGTTTTAGACTTTTAAAACATCCTTTTCCGGAATGGGATTAGGTAGTTCATCTTCCATCTGGCGCAGGTGGGGATACAAATAAGCAATAAAGGTGACTAAGATGCTAAATATCCCCATAATCACAAACATCAAACCAATACCACGACCAGTCCCAACACCAATAAATTTTCCAATACTAGCTGCGCCTAAACCATCAGCAGCCATTAAAGGTTCAAAAACTCGGTCAGCTAGTGGTCCTGCTATCAAATAAGAAAGTGGCAGAAATCCCTGACTTACTGCACTGCGAAACGCAAAGACTCTTCCTTGCACTTCTGGAGCAACTTGCTTTTGGAAAATTACTTGAATTGCACCATTAATGATTGGAACCATCAAAAATATGAAGAAATCAGAGATAGTAAATAGAATAGGTAAAGGACGCAAGCCAGCTAAAACATAGAATAAACCCAAAAAAAACATCGAGAAAAATATTATATTGATCTGGCGTTTTAGTCCCCCCCAAAAGATCATAATTAAACTGCCGACTAACATCCCCGAACAAGCAATAGAAGAGATTGTCCCTAAACCTTGAACGGAAGTGAAAGAAAGTACCAAAGGTGTAGTTAGAGCTTCATCGAAACCGATGAGGAAGTTACTGATAGCAATAAATATTACTAACCCAATCAGTCCAGGCCGCTCAATCAAATAATTCCATCCAAAGGTGACTTCTTGCCAAAATGAAGAGAGGAAACCAATTTCTTCTGTATTAGTTTCTGCGATCTGAACTTCAGGGAAATTAACTAATAACAAACAGATTAGGGCAAAGCACAATGTTGCTAAATCAATAACAACAATTCCCGGAATTTGCACAGTTGCTAACAGCGCAGTCGCAATTGCTGGTGAGAGAATTTCCGCAATAGCCAACCTAATCTGCGTCATCGAACTAGCACGACCAAGTTGTTCTTTAGGTACGAGTAATGTAGTAGCGGAAGAATAGGCAAGCCCTTGAAAGGCACTGCAACCAGAACTAATAGCACTAATTAGGCACAAACTCCAGACTTCTAAATTACCACTAACAAATAACCAGGCAATAGTTAGGGTACACAGACCAGCGCAGAAGTCACTAATAATCATAATCCAGCGACGACTCCAGCGGTCAACAAATACTCCAGCAATGGGGGAGATAATAATCCCAGGTAAGCTCGTTGAGAGAATTAGGAGAGTGAACTGGGTAATTGAGTTAGTATGCTGGTAAACCCAAATACTTAGAGCAAAAGTGGTCATGCGAGAGCCAACCAGAGATAACACCTGGCCAACCCAGATCAAAATAAAAGCACTCATGCTTTGAGTTATCTCTCCTTCCTGATTGGAGAAATACTTGGTCCACCTAAATAGAGACAATCCAAATCTGGGCTGTTCTTTCAATTCTGGTGGGTTGTTTTTTAACATAGCAACATTGACTATTGGTTAATTTGTGGCCAGACGTATTTTAAAATGTAGCATTTATTTCTCATTTTCCTGCTATACGGCGGTAAGACCAAAATATTGCGATGATTTGGTAGTAAGGGCTTCAGCCCTTAAATGAGGACTAAAGTCCTCACTACAAACCTAGAATTATTTAGTCCGTTTTATTTATGCAAATTCAGAAACCTGGCTGTTTGGGTGTTGGACGAGCTGCTGAAGAATTTCCTGGTAATAACTAAACAGAAACTCGATGGTTTCATTTGTAAATAACTCCTGGCTGTACAAGACTTTAATTTCCATGGTGGGATTATTTACAGAAGGTGAAGAAACATAAAGTTCTAGAGGAATTTCCTGAACCCATAAGCTGCGATCGCGCTTAATTGATACAAAGTCAACATCTAACATCCAGTTATGCCAATTTTGTGGAGGTAACATAGTTAGGGATGCTGAGATATTCAATGGTTGTTTACTGGTGATAGCGTCAATGACTGTTTGAATAGCAATCTCTTTATTGTTGATTGCTTCTGTGAGGGTTTCTTGGGCTTGTTCTAAAAGATTAATTCCGGTTTGTTCAGAGTGAAGATAGGATCTCAAAATTACATCATTGATGAAGCAACCGAGCATTTTTTCAGTTTCCACCGCACTCCGATTACCAATAGTTGCCATTACTAAAATGTCGTTTTGTCCACTGTATTTGAACAAAAGTATATTTAAAGCAGTGAGAATGATCGCAAAGATGCTGACCCTTTGAGAACGGCAGACAACTTCGATTGATACCACAAGACTTGCTGGCAGAATCACAGAATAAATAGCTGCGCTGGTGCTTTTGTTACTCAACTGTAGCTGATTGCTAGATACCTGATCAGATTCTAGTGAAGTATTAGTTAGTTTTTGTAGCCAGTAAGCAAGTTGCTTTTCTATGACCTTTTCATTAAAGTATTGCCGTTGCCAGAGGGTAAAATCTGCGTACTGAACAGGTAATTCGGGTAGGGGTGAAGGTAAACCATTCATAAAAGCTGCATAGAGGATTCCTAACTCCTCCAACAACAGACCAAATGACCAGCCATCTGTGATGATATGGTGCATATTGATTGTCAACCAATGTTCTTCTGGAGTTAGTCGCAATAAACTGGTTTTGATGAGAGGGACTAAAGCCAGATCAAAATGGTGATTATATTGCAGCGCAGCTAGTCTTTCTGCTTCAGATATTCGCTCTATCAAGGGTAGGTTTTGTAAGTCTATAATCTCTAATGGGATAGTCAGAAATGGGGTAATTACTTGTACAGGTTGACCTTCTACCATCGTAAAACCCGTGCGTAATATTTCATGACGACGAATTATTTCATTGAAACTGGACTCCAACACAGTTGCAGAAAGAGAGCCAGTGAAACGTAAAATAAAGAAGCTGTTGTAGGCGCAACTTTCAGGAGCTAATTGTTGTAAATACCATATAGACTCTTGTGCAAAAGACAGGGGGATATAAGTGTCTCGTGCTTGAGGGACAAGGGGTGGTAAGGTATCAACTGTTATGGCATCCAGTTGATGTGCAATTATTACTTGACTAAGTTCGGCGATAGTCGGGGCTGTAAATAGAGAACGCAGGGGCAGAACTATGGAAAAATGTTCTTGAATGCGAGATATTACAGATGTGATCAGGAGAGAGTGTCCCCCCAATTCAAAGAAGTTATCATAGATGCCCACCTGCTCCCGATGTAATACCGTACACCATATTTCCGCTAATTTTGCTTCTAGGGCAGTCCCTGGGGCAACAAAAGCGGCTTCTAGTTCTGAATTTGTTGTTTCTGGCTTTGGTAAAACCAGCCGGTCAACTTTACCATTAGGAGTTAGAGGTAAGGTTTTGAGCATCACAAAAGCCGCAGGTATCATATATTCAGGCAGATGTTCTTTGAGAAATTGACGTAATTTGCTACTGGTCAATGTTTCTGTTTCGCTAACAATATAAGCCGTTAAATACTTGTTGCCTGGATGATCTTCGCGGACAATAACTACTACCTGCTGAACTTGAGGATGTTGGGTTAATACCGTCTCAATTTCTCCTAGTTCAATCCGAAAACCCCTAATTTTGACTTGAAAATCAATCCGTCCGAGAAACTGAATATTTCCATCGGGTAATAATTTAACTTTGTCTCCAGTTTTATAAAGGCGTTTTCCAGGTTTAAAAGGATGAGGGACAAATTTCTCGTGAGTTAATTCTTGACGATGAAAATATTCTCGCGCCAACCCATCACCACCAAGGTACAATTCTCCTGGTACGCCTATGGGAACAAGTTGGTGATAGGAATCAAGTACGTAAACTTCCGTGTTGGCAATTGGATGACCGATGGGAATTGTTTCCGCATTTGGCTCTACTTTTTCCACAGGATACCAAGTTGAAAAGGTGGTATTTTCTGTAGGTCCATATAGGTGTAATAAATTCTCAGGCGCACCTTTATTTATCGCTTGTCGTACCCAATGCGGATCTACAGCTTCACCACCAAATAATAAATAGCGCAAGGGTTGAAAGGCTGTTGGTACTTCTTGAATAATTTGATTAAATAGAGCCGTAGTCACAAATAGAGTATTAATTCCTGTAGTGCGGATACTATTGGCTAAATTCTGGGCTGATGTAACAGTATCTTGGTCAAGAATCACCAATTTTGCCCCGTTAAGCAATGCTCCCCATATTTCAAAGGTCGCGGCATCAAAAGCAGTATTTGCCGCTTGAGCTATGGTATCTTCTGGTTGTAGATGCACATAATCGGTATTGATTACCAATCGGACTACGCTCTGATGCAGAACACAGACTCCCTTGGGCTTGCCTGTAGAGCCAGAAGTATAGATTATGTAAACTAAATTTTCAGGTGTAAAATTATTAATAGGATTATGGGAACTCTGACTGGCAATACTTTCAATTTCTAAATCTTTATCCCAACAAATAATTTTAGTTTGCGGTTGCTCTAGGGTTAATGATAAATGTGGGAGTAATAAAGAATGAGTTAAGATAATGGGCATTTGTGAATCTGCCACCATGTAATTGAGGCGTTCTGGAGGATAGTTAGGATCAAGTGGCACATAAGCACCACCAGCTTTTAAAATGCCCAAAAATCCTACTATCATTTCTAATGAACGTTCTAAATAGACACCCACTAATATTTCTGGTTCTACACCCAAAAACTGCAAATAATGAGCTAGTTTATTAGCTTGTAAGTTTAATTGTTGGTAGGTTAATTGCTGATCTTCAAACACTAATGCCACTGCATCAGGTGTTCTGGAAACCTGTTCCTCAAATAATTGATGAATGGATTTTTGGGGATAATCAGTTCCCGTATTATTCCATTCAACTAATAACTGATGCTTTTGGGATGCTGTTAGTAAAGGTAATGTTCTAATCTGCTCTTGAGGATCTGCCACAATTGCCTCAACTAAGGTATGAAAACTCTCAATCATCCTGGCAATAGTATCAGCATTAAATAAATTAGCATTATATTCAAATGCACCTATCAATTCAGTTCCTGATGCTGAATCTTTTTCCTGCATTGATAAGGTTAAATCAAAAGTTGCCCCCGCTGTCGCTTTTGCTAATTCTATTTGTGTAACTTGTAAATCTCCTAATACCAGTTTTGACACCGGAGAATTCTGCAATACAAACATGACTTGAAATAAGGGACTATGACTGAGGTGGCGCTGAGGTTGGAGGGTTTCTACAAGTTGATCAAAGGGGATATCTTGGTGAGCATAAGCATCAAGTGCCATCTGTCGCACCTGTTGGAGTAATTCTATAAATGTGGGATTTCCTTCCAGACGAGTTCGTAAAACCAAGGTATTCACAAAGAAGCCAATTAATGGCTCTAACGCGACACGATTGCGATTACTAATGGGAGAACCAATGACAATATCTTCCTGACCACTGTAGCGGGAAAGTAAGATCACAAAAGCAGTGAGAAGTGTCATAAACAGGGAAGAACCCGATTTTTGACTGAGGCTTTTAAGTTTGTGAGTGAGTTGGAAATCAAATTGAAATTTCTGGAGATCACCGCGAAAGGTTTGAATTGCTGTCCGTGATTGATCAGTAGGTAATTCAATTACTGCGGGAATATCTGCTAATTGTTGTTTCCAGTAATCAAGTTGTGCGGTTTGATTTTCCAGCCATTGTCGCTGCCAATAAGCATAGTCGGCATACTGAATTGATAATTCAGCTAAGGGAGAAGGTAAACCCGCTGTCAAGGCTGAATAAATAACCGATAATTCTTGGAGAAAATTTCCTGCTGACCAGGCATCAGAAATGATGTGGTGCATTATTACTAATAACTGATGGGATTTTTCTCCCAATTGGATTAATGTCACTCTTAAGAGAGATGATTCAGCTAAATCAAAAGGGCGAAGATATTCATTAGTAATTAATCTTTGTGCTTCAGCCATTTTGTCATCTTCTGCTAATTCCTGTAAATCTATTACAGGTAAGGTAAATGCTAATTTATCAGCAATAATTTGGATGGGTTGACCATCGGTAATTCCAAAACTGGTACGCAGGGTTTCATGACGATTAATAATTGTGGCGATCGCCCCTTCAAGTGCCGTAAAGTTAAGTAATCCTTGTAGATTCAAGACTCTGACAATATTGTACGCAGGATTTGGTCCTTCCATTTGATCAAGAAACCAAAAACGCTGCTGGGTTAATGAAAGTGGTAATTCGCTATTTCGAGAAACTGGTTCTAAGGTTGGCAGTAAATTCTGAACAGAAGTGCCAATTTGTTCACTAAATGTGGCAATTGTTGGTGCGGCAAATAAACTGGCAATTGATAATTCTAGGGATAGTGCTTCACGCAATCTCGATATAACTAAACTTGCTAATAGGGAATGTCCACCCAATTCTAAAAAATTATCATGGATGCCAATTTTTTCGATTCCTAAAACTTCTGCCCAGATGTTAGCAATAATTATTTGTATAGGTGTTTGCGGAGGAACAAATTGACTTTGAATCGCCGATAAATCAGGCTCAGGTAAACTGTTACGGTCTAATTTACCATTAGGTAAAATTGGTAATTGCTCCATGACCATTAAGGTATGGGGAATCATATAATCTGGCAGTTTACTAGCAAGAAAATTGCGTAATTCTCCCAAATTAAAATCTTGATTATTGACTACGATATAAGCAACTAACCGCTGACCACCAGATACATCTTTTCTGGCAGAAACGACAGCTTCTCGAATACTAGGATGGAGTTTAATTACTGCTTCAATTTCTTCCAGTTCAACCCGCATTCCTCGGATATTTACTTGAAAATCAATCCGACCAAGAATTTCTAAATTTTGATTAATTGAATAACGGGCAACATCCCCGGTTTTAAAAAGTCGTTGTTGAGAATTAAAAGGATCAATAATGAATTTTTCCCCATTTGCTTCGGTGCGATTCAGATAGCCTCGTGCTAAGGTAGAACCCGCAATATGTACTTCTCCAGACTCACCAATTTTTACTGGTTCAAGTTGGGAGTTGAGTAGATAAATCTGCTGAATATCTGGGAGAGGATAACCAACTGGTACATATCCATCTTCAAGGTTGCAGTCGTCTGGAATGGGATAAAAACCATGTCCAATACTTTCTGTTTGACCGAGAATATTAAAAAACAGGGGTGGTGTTTTAAACAGGTTGTGTAACTTTTTAATTAGTTGATAGGGTAATAATTCGCCACCAAATACTATTAATCTTAATTTTGATTCGCTCAGGGCTTGTGTATATTTTGGCTCTAAACTTTCTAAAGCAATTAGTCCATATCTCCATACAGAAGGTACACCGTCAGAAATGGTAACACCACGTTTTTGAATTAATTCAAATAGGCTTAAAGGAGTTCTTGTTTGTTCACGAGTAGCCAGAATACTGGTTGCACCTTGGGATAAAGGTAAGAATAATTGTCTGACTGAAGCAGTAAAAGAGAAAGATGCTGTGTGCAGATAAATATCGTGGCTATTAACTGGTAATATTTTAGCGATCGCCTCAAGATAATTACAAACACTAGCATGAGGCATTTGTACTCCTTTTGGCTTGCCAGTAGAACCAGAAGTATATATTAAGTAAGCCAGGTTTTCTGCTTGTACTTCACTAATTGGATTTACTTGACTTTGTTTTTCAATCTCGTGCCAATCTGCATCTAGACAAATGACTGAGGCACTCATAACAGGAAGAATTTCTAGCCATTGCACGTTAGTTAAAAGAATTGGTAATTTGGTATCTTCTAACATAAATGCTAGGCGTTCTTGGGGATAAGCAGGATCTAAGGGAACATAAACTCCACCCGCTTTGAGAATACCAAGAATTCCTATTATTACTTCTAGAGAACGCTCTATACATAGACCCACCAATACCTCTTGACCTACCCCCATTGCTTGCAAATGATGTGCCAGTTGATTAGCTTTTGCATTCAATTCTCTGTAGGTCAATTGTTGGTTTTCAAATATTACTGCTACCGCGTCAGGTGTTTTTTCTACCTGCTCTGCAAAAAGGTGATGAATGCACTTATTTTGAGAATATCTCATGTTGTTATATCTATACTGAGTTTTTGCTGATTCTCTGTCTAATTGCTCGCAAAGGCTGTAAAACCATATTGGTGACACTATTAAATAAGGTTGATTCACCATCTGATAAACCAAAGTCCAATTTTTCATAATTTTTTGGTACATATAAAGAACCAAAAATCCAGTCCCAAAATGCGAAAATATAACCAAAGTTTTTATCATAATGTTTGGGATCTACACTATGATGAATTTGGTGTTGCGCTGGACTGATGAAAATATGGCTAATCCACTGAGGATAAGCTAACCAGATATGAGAATGACGCAAGTTATAACCTGCTAAATAAAAGATAAAAATCTCAAAGCTGACTCCATAAATTAATAGCTCTTTCATCCCATTACCAAATAAGTAGAACCAAATACCTGTTCCTAAACTGGACATTGTTACAATCGTCGTTGTACCTAAAAACATCTCAAATGGATGAATACGATATACCGTCAATGGTGTGAGGGCTTCGGCTGAATGATGTACTTTATGAAATTCCCACAAAATTGAGATTCTGTGAGCAAGATTATGGTAGAAAAAATTAGCAAAATCACCTAATAATGCTACAAAAATGCTGAATATGATATGATGCCACAATTGGGGATGCGTTAATAAAAAAGGTGTGGTGATTCCTGTAATTTGTGTGATACTTTCGCAAGTTATGTCGGCAATTTTTGCTACATATATTGTTGCTGGGACTACGAAAAATATCTCGAATAAAGAAATCAAAAAAAAATATTTGTATTGAGTAATAGATGAAGGATGTAAATAAATTTCTTTGGGTAAAAGGTATTCTAGTAAATTTTTCTCCTTGTCACGATTGGGTAAACCAAATATATATAGTATTGTCGCCAGTATTATAGTTGAAAGCAGATACAACCAATAAATTTGGGATGCTGCCATAAATGGCACTTTAAATGGATATACTATACGGTTGACTATTTCCATCATTAGTAAATTCAAAGATTTGATCCAATACCTGTAGATATCTTATTATTAAGATTGCATCTTTTCCCTATTTCCTGCTATATTGATACATAACTCCACACAATGCAGCGACAAAAATCCAAGAAAGAGTATTCAACCGAATATCAAAAATAGTAATATCAACAGTATTAAATAATATCCAGCTTATAAAAGTGATAATATAACTAAAGAATATTAGGCGATTTTTTGGTTCTATAGATGGGGATTTCCAGAGAAGTTGACTAGCTGCAATTAATATCCAAATTAGTAACCCATAAAATAGTAAAGTAGTAATTAAACCAGTTTCCGCAGACAGCATTAAAAATAGGTTATGGGGATGGTTAACATCAATTTGCATCTGGGTTTTATACAGTCCACCAAAACTGCGTAAACCTGAACCAGTTAAAGGATGTTGTTGAGTTAAATTAAGAGCAAATTCCCATTGGGTTTTCCTCATTAATGCCACTGGTCTATCAGGAAACATATCATCATTTAACCGCGCCCAAATTCCGTAGGGAACGAAGTTACGGAAAAATTGGGAAATGGGTGAAGGGGCAAAAGCTGCTAATAGAAAACTACTGCAAATACTAATAATAGCAGCAACAATTAACCGCCAACCTTGATATAAGGCATAAGCTAAACAGGCAAAGATAGTGATTCCCCAGCCATTCCGAGAATTAGTTAAAATCAAAGCGATAAAATTCGCAAATACCGCAATTGTTAAAAAGATAATCAGGCGATTTTTTTGTTTGAGTTGGCGATAATTTTCTAGCCATAAACCTAAACCCAAAATAAAAATAGTTACTAAATAAGCGGCTAAAGTATTAGGGTGCATGAAGTTAGAAGTCATGCGTCCTGATAATGATTGTTCTGGTGCAACTATCCAATCAAAGACAATCCAGAGAAACTGAAATTGGAAATTCCAACCAAGAAATAATTGCCCAAAACCTATTATTAAAACAGGTACAGAACCAAACACCATTATCCAAGAGATTTGTCTTAATTGGGCTGGTGTTTGAATTAGGGGTGTGAGTCCAGTGAAAAAGAAAAAGAAGGGGACTAAGTTGAATAAACCTAAAAAAGCCTCTAGTTTATGAGAGGCAAATCCGGTAGTAATGAGTAGTAAGATACTCAAAAGAGCAAATCCCTTGTGAATTGGATTCTGGCTAATAATCCGGTGTTGTTTGCGCCACGTTAATGATGATGCCACAACTATAGAAAGACCGCCTAAAAATGGACTCAGGGGGAAAGATATTAGTCCAAATTGCAGCCAATTCCAAGGGGTTTGTAAGCGGGGGTTTGGATGATAAAAAGTTTTATTTAAGCGATTTCCCAGCATTCTGTACGGGTAAGACGAATTTGCGCGAGGGTGAAGACAGTAGGAATAATTCTGCCATAGTTTGTGGCGATCGCTCTCCAACCCAAATCAGCAAAAAACCAAGCCCACATCACTGGACCCACAAAAGCAAACATACTGCGAACAGCACTATAACGGGCTGCACTCACTGTCATTCCTCGTCGGGAAATTTGTAAAGCCACATAGTTTTGAAACTGTTTGGTTGCTAATCCTGTCCCTGTAATTGCTGCTTCTTTAGCTACTTGATAAGTAGCAAAGTGAATAGCAAATTGACGCGCAATTTGTTGGAGAACATAAGGTTGAATCACAGAAGTGACAGCCAAGGCGCTACCACCTTTAAAAATTAGTCCTAAAGGATCATGTTGCAATGATAAAGGTAATGGTTGTTTAAGTTTTGATTCTACTAACTGACGTTGCACCTTGATAGTTAATTCTTGTTTTTCTTGTTCTGGTATTTTTTTCCACACCTTTCCTAACAAATGCAAAAATACCTCGGCTTCTAAATCAATTGTTGTTAAATTTTGATAATAGTGAATTTTGAGATATTTACATACTTGAATTAAGGCTTCTCGGTAAGTTACTTGATCAGTACGTCGCCGTAATACCGTGATCCCATCAGCCGCTAAAAAACGAAACCGATCTTCTATTGCATCTAACCAAGCTTGCCGATCTTGGCTTTGCACTGTCATGGGTTCGGGTGTGTGAACATAATCTAAGGGGTTAAACTTGCGACTAAACAGAATTGCTGTCAAGTCCTGTAATTCTTCTTCTGTGGCTAGTTCCAATACCGCCCTGAGTTCTTCCAATTTCCCTTCCTCTCTTCCGTGCAGCTTGTCTGTACCCTATTCTACCTAAGAAGGGAACAAGAAATGGAGAACTCTTAACTGTTTTTCTTCTTTCCTTCATTCCCCCACCAAGATCAGTAGCAGATTTCAGCCTTTTGTATTCCTCTCTATTCATTTTTTACAAAAATAACCAGAAATTTATCAACTTTTTGCCCGTTATGTAACGTACATAGTAAGTTTAAGTTTCCAGTAATTTTAACCATAATTAATATTTATAATAAGTGCCAAAAAGTGATCCCTAATGGTTAATACTGCGTTTTGTGTATTTTTTTATGAGGGCCACAGAAATTTGGCATAATTATTATTATGGAGCTAAAGTCATATATCTTAACGGCTAATATACAACAAATTAAAGTCAAGAAGCCTTGCCGTAAAAAAGTTTGTAGGGATAAATTTCGTAAAATAACAGTAAAAACTCTGTTGAACAAATTTACTAACTTTAACAAACAGGAGATAAAAATCATGAAAACAGTAATTAAACTAACACAGCAAGCCGTTATCGGTGAAATTAACAGTGTATTAGATACATATCCATACCAACCTTATCAACAAGCTTTTGCAATTCCTGATTTACGTCAAGAGTTAATTTCCTTTGTTATTCATCGTCTTCCTTGCTTTCATAACCAAATTTCCCATAACTTACTACTCAATGATGATGTTCAAGTTCACTCTTTTCGGAGTAAGTTACCTCTTTATCCTTTAGAACAACAACTGCACTTACAAAAGTTAATTCATGAAGGTATTTCCTCAATTATCAGGGATAAATCAGACTGGATTAGTAATTACCTTTGTGAAACTGTTGAACCCAATTGTCAAACCTCTCATTGGTTTGGATAAAATCTGTGTGATCAAGTTAATATTACTTTACAAAAAACGACTTTACGTAACATTTAGTTTTTAAGTGCGATGTGCTTAAATTTCTACAACTTTCCGAGTTTTCAGAGTTACAAGGAAGCTACTCAATCGCACTGACAGCAGAGAACAGGGAACAGAGAACTGGTTGAAAGTCTGGCCTTGACAAGGCTTTGTTCTTAAACTTTGTACCTCATTTACCTGAAATCTGCTGTATTTTATTTTGTAGAGATACTCAAAACTTGATAAAATATTGACAATCTAGCTAATGAGTTGAGAAATATGCCAAGCATAAACATTGAAGTTCAATTATCTTCAGAACAACTGCTTAAAGCTGCTGAACAATTAACCCACAATAATTTAGAAGAATTTATCTCTCAACTTGTGATTTTGTCTACTCACAAAAAAGCAACCAGGTTGCTAAAAAATGAAGTGCAATTATTCTTGAAAACACATCAAGATATGGTCATAGATCATAATAATTATGAAAATTTGATAGATAAAAGAGAAGTAGAAACATTAACAAAAGAAGAATATCAAGCATTATTATATCTAGGTGAACAGATAGATAGATTACAAGCACAGCGCATAGAATATATGGCAGAGTTGGCAAAAATACATGGCATTTCTTTAACTAAACTCATGGAAAGTTTAGGTCTTGAATAGAATGAGGAACGTCTCTACAAGAGTTTTAAACCATGCACATTTAATTTTCATTCCTATATCTAAATGATATTTTAAAAATTGGCCTTGCTGAATTTATGAAAATCAAAAATTCCATTTCTCAAACTCATACTCTTTGCGCCTCAATACCTCAAAAAATAGAATTACGTAGGTTGCTTTGACGCTCTTGTTACCCAATATTTATAAGTATTTGTTAGTTTTCGCTGTCGCTTAACTCAACCTTGTATCTTAAAGGTATGTTAGAGGGAGTGGTATACCGTCCCAACCTGGGTCAGAAAAGACCGCTTCGTAGCAAGAATCACCGCAACAATCTCCATGACAGAACTCGAACAGTATTGCTTTGCGCCTGGAGCGCCTCTGCGTGAAACAAATTCATACTTTCATTCAGCAACACCAATAATTAAAACCTTAATTAGGTATTGGCAGGTGTAGCGATCGCCTGTATATTTTATCATATTGGATATACAGGAAAATTTTATGGTACGGAAAGAAGCACAGTGGCTGCAAACCGCTTTACGAATCAAAGGTTCAGTAATTTCTGCAATTTACCAACAGGTGATTTTATTTGGAATTTTTGGGGTATTAATTTCTATCCTTTATCATTTTAAAGTCCCTGTTTCTCAACCTATTTTAGGTAGTGTTATTCCTAGTATTGTCTTAGGTTTATTATTAGTATTCCGCACCAATACAGCTTATGAACGTTTTTGGGAAGGGAGAAAAAGCTGGGGTTCAATGGTTAATGCTATCCGTAATTTAGCCCGACAAATTTGGGTATCTATTGATGAAAAAGAACCAGAAGATAAAAGTCGTAAAATTGATGCCTTAAACTTACTTGTTGCTTTTGGAGTATCAACAAAACTACATTTACGAGGTGAACCTATCAGTAGTGATTTAGAAGAATTAATATCCCAGTCTAAATATATCAAATTAAAAAATATGAATAATCCGCCTTTAGAGGTTGCTTTTTGGATTAGTGATTATTTAGAACAGCAGTATAACCGCAATTGCATCAATAGTTATCAACTAGCATCTTTACAATCATTACTAAATCTATTGGTGGATAATTTAGGTGCTTGCGAACGGATTTTGAAAACACCAATGCCCTTAGCTTATGCTATTCACTTAAAACAATTATTGTTATTATATTGTTTTCTTTTACCATTTCAAATAGTACAAAGTCTTGGTTGGTGGACAGGGTTTATTTCTGCTTTAGTCAGTTTTACATTATTAGGTATTGAAGCAATTGGTTTAGAAATAGAAAATCCCTTTGGTTATGATGAAAATGATTTACCTTTAGATGCCATTTGTACCAATATCAAGTTAAACATTGATGATCTAACTACCCTGACTCCTAGTGTTCATAAATAGCTAAAATTTCCTAATTAGGTACTTAATTCTGAATCATAAATTCTATTTTGATAAATTTCCACAAATCAGTTAGAATAGTTTCAGTATATCCTCCTTTCCTCGTTCCCTAACTAATAACTTAAGTAAGTAGGTAGGTGGGAAAACTTATAACTATGTCATTGCGAGTGGAACGGAGTGGAACGCAGCAATCCCAAGAGTTTTGGGTAATTTACAGTTCGTTACATAGTTGGGTGATTAGCATCTACCTACTTACATCAAAGAATCCTCAATGATTCCTGAAAAATCTGGTTTTACCTTTTCCTTTATGTAAAACAACATTTATAAGCATTTTTTGGGTTGCGCTGTCGCTTAACTCAACCTACAAAAATCAAACAGGATTCCTCTAGAATTTTCACATAATTTGTATTTTCATTTCCTACCATGATTTCCCTTTCTCCTGAACTCCAAGCTAGACTATCCACCCCTCTAAAAATTGGTTCATTTGAAGTTAAAAGCCGTGTTTTACAGTCTCCATTATCGGGGGTGACAGATATGGTATTTCGTCGCTTAGTGCGTCGTTATGCACCAGAATCTATGATGTATACAGAAATGGTAAATGCTACAGGTTTACACTATGTTAACCAATTACCAAAAATAATGGAAGTAGATCCTCAAGAACGACCTATCAGTATTCAATTATTTGATTGTCGTCCCGATTTTTTAGCAGAAGCAGCAATAAAAGCCGTTGCTGAAGGTGCAGATACTGTTGATATTAATATGGGATGTCCTGTTAATAAAATTACTAAAAATGGGGGTGGTTCTTCCTTATTGCGTCAACCAGAAATTGCCGAAGCAATTGTGCGAGAAGTTGTCAAAGCAGTAGATGTTCCTGTGACAGTAAAAACCCGCATTGGTTGGAATGATCATGAAATTACCATTCTTGATTTTGCTAAACGCATGGAAAATGCGGGTGCAAAAATGATTACTGTCCATGGACGCACTCGCTCTCAAGGTTACAATGGTAATGCACGCTGGGAATGGATAGCTAAAGTCAAAGAAGTTTTATCAATTCCTGTAATTGGTAATGGGGATATTTTTTCTGTAGAAGCTGCGGTAAAATGTTTAGAACAAACGGGTGCAGATGGAGTAATGTGTTCTCGTGGAACTTTAGGTTATCCGTTTTTAGTTGGTGAAGTTGATCATTTCTTGAAAACTGGAGAATTACTACCATCTCCTAACCCAATTCAACGCTTAGAATGCGCCAGAGAACATCTTTTTGCCCTATGGGAATACAAGGGAGATAGGGGGATACGTCAAGCTCGTAAACACATGACTTGGTATGCAAAAGGCTTTGTTGGTGCTGCTGATTTGCGGGGGAAATTAAGTTTAGTAGAAACTGTCCAACAAGGTTTAGATTTGATTGACAGTGCTATGGAAAGATTAGCCCATGGTTATGAACTTGAGGAAGAAACAGCAGCTACTACTGCACTATAGAAGGAGTTAGGAGAAAAAAGATCATTAGTTGATATGGAGTTTTATTTATCAGGACTAATATATCCTTCTTTTTTCAATTTTTCTAATGCCCTTTCGGCTGCTTGTTTACCATATCTAATGCCAATTGCTGTAGATTCCTTAGAAATTTGAGGAATCACAGCTAATGTTTTCTTTCCTAATGGTGTTTCGTAAAATGCGATAATTCCTTTGATTTCTTCATTAGTAAAATATTTGCTATAAATGGGGATATATTCATCTATCATTTCATCTTGTTTTAGTTCAGCCATAAACGTATCCCAAAATTTTGCAGGTGCTTGGGGATATTCAGCTTTTAAGCTATCTATTAGTTGCGTAATTATTTTGCGAGAAAGATTTCGTGAACCAGTTATATCTAATAATTTTTTAACGTTATTGATTTTTTCTGCTTCTTGAATGGAACTAGCTGGAGTTTGTGCGAAAGCAGGTAGACTAAAATTAGTAAGCAAGGAAAGTGAAGCTGCAAAAACGAAAGTTTTTATCTGCATTGATTTAAAACCTAATTCTGTATTCTTATTTTATAGCACTCTTACTTGATTTATAACATTATACAAGCAAATATTCGATTTTTTTATGTTGTAACTATATTATAAATTGGCGTTGCTGATTAACGGTATGAATTTTAGTCTCACGCAAAGGCGCAAAGACGCAAAGGTAAGAGTTTTAAAGGTTCAATTTAGGAATTTCATACCTCAATATGGCTATCGCCACGCAGGCTATCAGTAACGCCATAAATTTAAAGTTAGAAATCGTGGATCTTACTTTTCATAACTTCACAACTTTTAAAGTCTGCAAAGTTTCATCTCCACAACCAGTAATAAATCCCCCTGTCATTTTAACTTGTTGAAGATATTCCAAAGCTGATTTTGTAATTAATTCTCCTGGCATTAATACAGGAATTCCTGGAGGATAAGGACAAATAATTTCTGCACAAATCCGTTCTTGGGTTTTCTCTAAAGGGAGAATTTCACTATTAGCAAAAAAAGCCTCACGGGGAGAAATGGATATAATACTGGTAAATATATCATCGTTTTTATAATTACATACCAAATACTGAGTTGTCAAGGGGGTGATATGAGTAAGATTATTCAGTGCTTGAATTAATTGTTGAATATCCGTTTGTGTGTTTCCTAAACTAATAATAAAAGTAAGATTTTGCAAAGATGAAAATTCTGGAGTGACATTAAATTTTTTATCTAAAATTTCTTCAGCTTCAAAACCAGTAAATCCTAATTTGTGGACATTTACTGTTAATCGAGTTTTGTCTAAATCTATAAATCCAGGTGATTTTTCTTTGTTAGTCAGGGGAATAGATAAACCCGGAATTTGATTAATTTCAGTTATTGCTGCTTCAGCTAATTGCAAAGTTTGAGACATCAGCTTTTCTCCATATATTGCCATTTGCTGACGTGCAGCATCTAGAGAAGCTAAAAGTATAAAACTAGGACTTGTAGATTGAACCAATTGCAATGCCTTATTGACTCTATCAATATCAATTCTCTTACCTTGAATATGTAACATTGATGCCTGTGTCATTGCCCCCAATGTTTTATGAATTGACTGTACAGTTAAATCTGCACCTGCGGTTAAAGCTGAAGTAGGTAATTCTGGGTGAAAAGCAAAATGTGCGCCATGTGCTTCGTCTACAATCAGGGGAATGTTGTATTGGTGAGTGAGTTGAGCTATTCGTTGCAAATCTCCACAAACACCGTAATATGTAGGATAAACTATCAACACGGCTTTGACATCTGGATGTTTTTCTAATGCTGCTTTTACTGCTTCTGGTGTAATGCTGTGAGCAATATCTAAATCTTCATCATATTCAGGTTGAATAAAAATAGGAATTGCCCCAGAAAGAATTAACCCAGAAATAACCGAAGAATGCACATTTCGCGGCAGAATAATTTTATCTCCCATTCTGCAAGTTGCCAGAATTGCCGCTTCAATTCCGCAGGTAGAACCATTAACTAAAAACCATGTTTTCTCAGATCCAAAAGCCTCCGCGGCTAATTCTTGTGCTGCTAAAATCACGTTTTGGGGTGTGAATAAATTATCTAATTCTACTAATTCTGTTAAGTCAGCACGAAAGACATCTTTACCTAGTAAATCGGTTAAAACTGGAGAAATACCCACACCGCGTTTATGTCCTGGGGTGTAAAATGGGGCGTGAGGACGGGTTTTACAGGCTTTCAAGGCATCTATGAGGGGTGTTTGGTTTTGATTTGGCATTTAATTGCTTCCAGCTATGGGGTTTGAATATATAAGCCACTGGGTTGGTATTCTGGGCTTTGAGTCATAGTCGCAACCTCACACTCTTGTTTGTGTCGTTAGCGTCGGTGTATTACTCTAAAATATCTGCTGCAATTGCTAGTTTAACTATATGTATGTGTATAATATGGAATTAAGATGTAAAATAACTGATATTTTGCACGATTTTCAATTAATCATATTGTATCAAAGTATTATCATGAATAAATCAGAGGCTATTAAGTTACTACGAAGTGAGGACTGGACAGAAAAAGATGCTATGCGTGCATTGGAGATTGTTAACTTTAAAAGCAATCCTGACGAAATTACCATTCGCAGAGCTATTTCGCATTTTGCTGGTTCCGAACTAATAAATCGTCAGCGTCTTCAAGCTGCTCAGAAAGGTTTGGTAACAAAGAAAAATAAAGAGATTGCACAAAAAGATAATGAAAATCAAAGTTTGTACTACCAAAACAAGATTTTAGAACTTAAAATCAAGCAACTCATTGCTGACAATAATGATCTGATTGAAACTAATGAGCAAATAATCAAAGAAAATAAAGCCTTAAAAAATTTAGTGGATGAAATACGAATTAAGCTGGCTATAAATACTAAAAAACTTCTTCAATATGAAGATAGTGAAATTCGGAAAGCCTTAGTTCATATGTTTAATTTGACACTTGGTTAAGTAACTATTTCTATGAATCATCAAAAAAGCAAAAAACAGCATTTTCAAGGAAAGAGTTATCGTGAAGTTCAAATTGCTAATTCCAAAAATCGGAATAAGCTTCATAAAAAAGACCAAGATTGGCTAATAGAAAAAGATTACCGAAATATTGGATGGAATAATATTATTAATCTTTATCGCAAGATAGAGGAGTTTTTAGAAAAATACAGTTGTGAGCAGTTGACAATTGAGGAATTATTTTTAGAGGCTGATCGTATTGGTAATAAATATATGACAAACCATGAGATAGAAAAGTTTAATCAGAATCTATCCCAAGCGGTAAATGAAATTGCAGAAAAAATTGATCAGCAATTTCCTGAAACTGAAGTAGAATTTATTGATTACAGTGGAAAGACTAATAATAGATATCGAAAAAAACATAATCAAAAAACATATAGTACGGTCAAATTGTAGTTATCCATTTCCTATTCTTTAATAATTGCATTAGCTAAATCAGATAATCTTTCCAATTCTGGATCTGTATCCCAAATCAAACGGAGATAATTATAAACAACATGAACTTAAAAGATATCAAACACAAATTATTCCCCATCTTCAAAATTATATCCATCGCACTCATAACCAGTTCCATAGGTTTAGAATTATGGAATATCCAAACATCAATAACTAACAGTCAACTACCGAATATCTTAACTCCAGCATTGATCATTGCTCATGTTGCACTGTCGGCTCATTTTATCGAAGGAATAATTGCCGCTTATTATGCACCATCTCGAAATCAGACATCAATTAAATATGCAACTTATACTTTTTTTGTGGGTATATTTGGTTTATTAGAATTGTTTGACAATGATGAAGAAAAAGGCTTAAAGGAAAAAGGTTAAAAATTTTTCTTTTCCCCTTACCTTCCATCCTTCTATTCCCGAAATCATTCTTTTCTATTGATGAAGGTTTTCAACTATTCCATCATCCTGTTGAGAGAACTTTAATCAATAGTTTGCTGTTCTTGTAAACGGCGTTGTTCTCCCTGCTGAATCTCACGCTCTAAGAAATAATTTAGCAAGGTTCGCAGCAGTACGATCGCTCCTAAATTTAAGATATCCTGACGAGTAGGTGCTACTGCTGTCCGCAAAATATCACTAGCAACGGTGAATTCTAGTCCTAATGCCAGAACTCGTCCCAATTGCAGACGAATTCTTTCTGTGGCATCAAATTGTTGTTTGGAGCGAGATAACAATAATCGCAAATAGGCAACAATGCCTTTAATCACTGCTCCACCAATCACAACTGCTGCAGCAATTTCTGTCCCTACTGCTAAATAATCAATAATGACTTTGAGCCATGTTTCTAAAGGAGTAGTTTCTCTGCTCTCTCCCGTACCTCCCACGTTCACACTCAACAGTAAAACTAGCCCTAAAATTAGTGCTAGAGGTAATAGTAAATTAATTAATGAATCCCGTGATGTCTCTGGTTTCATCCCTACTATATAAATCCTAGTATTATTCACAAGTCAGCAGTTCCAAATTATGACCATTGGGGTCATAAAAATAAAAACCTCGACCACCTCCTCTATGATTTATTTCACCTTGATGTTGGTGCATAGGGTCGCTACTGTATGCCAAACCCATCTCTTTAATCCGTGCAAAAATTACATCAAATTCTTCCTCACTGACATGAAAAGCATAATGGTGTGACTCAAAATTCTCTCTGTTGTCAAAATCAAAAGTTAATGTATCGTTCACACGGACAACAGCAAAGTGAGCCATAGGAGGCTCTATTTTTAACCCAA
This sequence comes from Anabaena sp. UHCC 0204, assembly GCF_009711975.1. GTDB lineage: Bacteria > Cyanobacteriota > Cyanobacteriia > Cyanobacteriales > Nostocaceae > Dolichospermum. The sequence continues at coordinate 78,261 of NZ_VIKW01000011.1, read as the reverse complement.
AAATCTGGGCAAAAAACTGTGCAGATGCGTCTTTATCGTGTGCAGGTACTATGGTGTGATTAAGAGTAATTGTCATTTTATACCTCTTATTTTAGGAAATTATTGATTTCAACTAGGTGTAAAAAACGATAATATTAAATCATTAGTATCCCTGATAAATCCACTCACGGGCTGCTTTTTCGGCTGCTTCTGGGCTGAAGTAAATTCTCTGTTCTCCAAAAATTTCACCACCCGCACTAATTAACCGAAACTCCCAACAGTCCGATTCTGTGTAAAATACCAACAAGGTAATATTATTAATAATAACAACTAGATGAACTCGGATAGACATAGTGCATAGTTTTGGTTGTCTACCTTAATTAAAGCATATTTCCTCAAAAACTATGCTTTTCTCCTTATTTTTGTTCTCTATCGAGATTGGCAATTCTCTCTTCAGAATTATTAAATACCTCTTGGAGATAGCGATAAATTTCTCACTCATAAATTAAGCAATTATAGTTAATAATTACTTACAGAGGATGTTTCAAAAGAGGGGGCTATTGCGAGAGAGTTATCTTGGATTAATGTGTCGAATGGTAGAAGACTTGAGAGAATAGATAGAGCTAATATTAATATATGTATACAATCACATTTGCAGATTTCAACTAAAACCAGATTTTACTTACCTAAAAAGCGAAGCATAGAGTAAGTATCACTCGTAATGAAAAATTGTTTGCTCATTTCATCTGTCAGGAGCAAGAGGCAAACATCTACTACTAGATTTACTTCCTATATATACATGAGTAATAGATAGTCTTTTGATCCTGGTAGTAACAAGTATTATTCCTAGAAGATGATTACTGAAATTTGAGTATTTAGGGGGTATTTTTATTCACCAATTTTATACATTTATTACTTCAAATTACAGGAGAAAACAATGATTGATTTAAATTCATTCATGGATTTTTCATGGTGCTATCTACATTTAGGATTAGCACCAATAAATGCCTTAATTCCAGCACAAATACCACTTATTTTCTCTAGTCCTAAATTTTTTGTGGCATTGTTATCAGGTGTCCTCATGGCATTTGCTTTTCAATTATTATTCACAAATCTCTCTGTAGCTGCGGGAATTTCTGCCATAGGAACTGGTGCATATTCTGATGTTGATGATCCACAAACATTAGGCGGAAGTATTCGCAAAGTTGAAGCTAAAGTTGGGACTTGGGCAATTTTTTCTTCTAGTATTGCCTTATTTATTGCTTGTTTTTTGGCAGTTAAATTGAGTTTAATTCAAAGTACATTTTTAGGAGCAATAATCAGTGTCGTTATTTGGTCTACTTATTTCACTGTCATCATGTGGCTAGGTTCTAATGCAGTAGGTTCATTAATTGGTTCTTTTATTAGCACTGTAACTTCCGGTATTCAAGGTTTGTTGGGGACAGCAACTTCAGCTATTGGTGCTAATGTTGCTCAAAAACAAATGGTTTCTACGGCTGAAGAAATTACTGCCGCAGTGCGTCGAGAATTAACTTCTGGTTTTGATCCTGATAGTCTTAGAAATACTTTGCAAACTTCTTTGAGTTCTTTACAGTTACCACAACTAGATATCAAGGAAATTAGAAATCAATTTGATCAGTTGTTAAAAGATGTAGATTTGCGAGATATCAGAGATAGTAAATTGTTAGAAAATATCAATCGTCAGACTTTTGTGGATTTAATCAGAACTCGAACAGACTTTTCTGCGGAGGATGTTAATAAAATTGCTGACCAACTAGAGGATGCTTGGAAGCAAGTATTAAACCGACAAAGTACAACAGAAAAAGTAATTGATTTATTGAAGTCTGCTAGTCCAGAAGAATTAAAATCAGAAAAACTAGGTGAAAGGCTGCAACAACTAATAACTGTTGGTAATGGAAATGGCAAACAAAGAAATGGTTTCCTCAATCAAGCTGTTCAATATGGTTTAGGTGCAGCAGGAACAGCAATATTAGAAAGAGCTAATATTTCTGATATTAATGTTCAAGAAATCACCACTGAATTGAAAAAAATCGGTAGTCAAGTTCAAGATGTTGATGTTAATAAAATTATTGAGCAAGTCAAACAGGTTGCTAACCAAACAACTGAACAAGCGAGTAAAATAGGTAATCAATTAGGAGGAATATTCTCTACACAACCTGAGAATACAATCAAGGCAGATGTAGAAGATTATATTCTCAATTCTTTCCCTTGGCATTTTAATCGCCTCACAATTCAAGAGGAATTTCGAGAAGTAATTTATGACCCTAATGCTAACCCCAGTCAAGTCCGTCATAATTTAGAAGAAATAAATCAAAATTATTTTCGTAATTTACTCCAACAACGAGGAGATTTTAGCGAAGATAGGAGAAGAGAAATTTCTGAACAATTAGAAAATATTCGTCAAGAAGTTTTACCAATTGTTCAACAGGCAGAAAAACAAGAAAAATCACAACGGCTTCGCAGTCAAATAGAGGATTATTTACGGAATGCTAAAACAGAAGAATTGACTCCAGAAGCGATTGAACGCAATTTTAGAGCTATCCTGGAAGACTCAGACGCTAGTTTTGAAGAGTTACAAGAGCGGTTGAGTAAATTTAATCGGGATACCTTCTTTCCATTACTCCAAGAACGTCATAATCTCAGCGAAGAGGAAGTTAATAATATTATTGGTCAACTCGAAAGCACTCGCGATAATATTATTGATCAAGCTAGAGAATTGCAAGAACAATCTAGAAACCAAGCTAATGAGTTGCGTCAAAGGGTAGAGGATTATTTGCGAAATACTCATAAAGAAGAACTCAATCCTGATGCCATTAAGCGTGATTTCCAAGTGCTTTTAGAAGATCCACAAGCCGGAATAAATATTTTGCGTTTTCGCTTATCGCAATTCGATAGAGATACTTTAGTTCAATTATTAAATCAACGTCAAGATTTAAGTGAAGAAGAAATTAACCAAACTCTAGATTCTTTAGAGAAAGTCCGCAATAATGTTCTTCAAGCACCGCGAAAAGTTACTGAAAAAGCACAAGAGCAATATGAACAAACAACAACAGCTATAGCTGAATATTTGCGAAATACTAACTTGGAAGAACTGAACCCAGAAGGTATTCAGCGAGATTTGCAGAAGTTGTTAGATGACCCCAAAAAAGGTGCTGTTGCATTACGCGATCGCTTGTCCCATTTTGATCGGGAAACATTAGTGAAACTGCTGGCTACACGGGAAGATTTAAGTGAAGAACAAGTTAATCAAATAATTGATTCTGTTCAACAAGCGATCGCTAATATTATTAAAGCACCCCAACGTTTAGCCAAACGCACGACTAAACAAGTGGTAGATTTTGAAGCAAATTTGGAAAATTATCTCCGCAACACCAACAAAGAAGAATTGAATCCTGATGGAATTAAACGCGATTTGCAACTATTACTATCTTCACCTCGCGCAGGTTTAGGGACTTTAAATGATCGTCTTTCTAAATTCGACCGTTCTACATTGGTAGCCTTACTTTCCCAACGTGAAGATATTTCGGAAGCAGAAGCAAACAGAATTGTTGACCAAATTGAATCCGTGCGTGACTCCATAGTTCAACAATTTGAACAAATTCAGCAAAGAATGCGATCGCTCGTTGATAGTATTTTTGGGAGAATTCGTGACTATCTCAACTCCTTAAACCGTCCTGAACTCAATTATGAAGGCATCCAACACGATTTTGCTAAAATATTTGACGACCCGCAAGCAGGATTTGAAGCATTGCGCGATCGCTTAAGTCAATTCGACCGTGATACCCTAGTTGCGCTTCTCAGTTCTCGTCGAGATATCTCCCCAGAGCAAGCTAATCACATTATTAATCGGATTGAAAGAGCGCGAGATAGTGTCTTACGTCAAGCAGATCGCATTCAGCAAGAAACCCAAAGAAGACTCCAAGCAATGAGAGAACAAGCCAAACAGCAAGCAATTGATAGTAAAAAAGCCCTTGCGGACGCTGCTTGGTGGCTATTTAACGCCGCTTTTGTCTCCCTCATCGCGTCAGCCATAGGTGGAGTTTTAGCCGTCATTACTCCCACTCTCTTTATTTAGAAACAGATTCAACCATAGTTTTTCAATGTAGAGACGTTCCATGGAGCGTCTCTATCACATTTTTTACTCATCAAGTTGGACTTACCATGATTAATCCCGCTGCTATCTCCATCCCCGAACCCCAAATTCCCACTCCTGAACCAAACCCCCGTCCTCACCCTACACCAGAACCCACCATTCCCTCACCCGCACCAGAACCAGTCCCAGAACCAATTCCCCAAACCGTACCAGGACCCATTCCCCAAACTGTACCCAGTCCCATTCCTCAAACCGTACCAGGTCCAATTCCTCAAACCATTCCTCAACCCGTTTGAATTATCCTTATAATTGAAACCACATTCAAAATCGAAAATGCTAAGAGCCGGAATTGTCGGACTTCCCAACGTCGGAAAATCAACCTTATTTAACGCTGTAGTCGCTAATGCCAAAGCTGAAGCGGCTAATTTCCCATTTTGCACCATCGAACCGAATGTTGGCATTGTTTCCGTACCAGACGACCGGTTAAACGTTCTGGCGAAAATTGCTACATCAGTACAAATTGTCCCCGCCCGTGTAGAATTTGTAGATATTGCCGGCTTAGTCAAAGGTGCAAGTCAAGGTGAAGGACTAGGTAATCAATTTTTATCTCACATTCGAGAAGTTGATGCGATCGTTCATGTAGTTCGTTGTTTTGAAAATGATGATATCATTCACGTTGCGGGTTCTGTTGACCCAGCGCGGGATATTGAAATCATTAATTTAGAGCTTGGTTTATCCGACTTATTCCAAATTGAAAAACGCATTGATAGAACTCGCAAACTAGCACGCACTAGCAAAGATGCCCAGTTTGAAATTACAGTTTTGGAAAAATTAGCCGCCGCTTTAAATGAAGGTAAATCAGTTCGTCAAATAGAATTGAGTACCGAAGAAGCCGAAATTATTAAAGGTTTAGGATTACTTACTAATAAACCAATCATTTACGCTGCTAATGTTTCTGAAGATGACTTAGCAACAGGTAATAATTTTGTTGAGAAAGTCCGAGAAGTTGCTGCACAAGAAAATGCCCAAGTTGTCATTGTTTCCGCACAAGTAGAAGCGGAATTAGTAGAATTACCAGAAGCAGATAAAGCCGATTTTCTAGAATCTTTGGGTGTCAAAGAAGGCGGTTTAAAATCTTTAATTCGGGCAACTTATACACTTTTAGGTTTACGCACATATTTCACCTGTGGACCAAAAGAAACCCGTGCTTGGACAATTAACGCCGGAATGTCTGCACCCCAAGCCGCAGGAGTCATTCACTCTGACTTTGAACGGGGATTTATTCGTGCAGAAACTGTTGCTTATAACGATTTAGTAACTCATGGTTCAATGAATGCAACAAAAGAAAAAGGCTTAGTCAGAAGTGAAGGAAAGGAATATATTGTCCAAGAAGGTGATGTAATGTTATTCCGGTTTAATGTATAGGAAATAGCATAGGTGCGTTATCTACAGCATAACGCACTCTTTGTGAGATACATTCACCCAACCGCAAACCCTGTAGGGGCGCAGGGCCTGCGCCCTCGATTGTATTGCATCAAGGGCGATAACCGCTATAGTCATCTAGTTAGGGCTGTTAATCCTGTTCATCCTTAAATCCTATACTTCGACTATTTTTAACGCCAACCTTGCATTTCTACCAACTCCATACACAAATCATTAATTTGTTCCAAATCTGGACGATGTGGTAAACTAGATTGCTCATAAAAAACATCCATTTGAGCAACCAAATCATTGGCTATTTTCATCAACTCTTCATAACTATAATCACCCCGCAAAATAGATTTTAAATTATCAAGATCACCAGCTAAGTTTCTATCTACAATCACTTCTCCCCGCTGCAAAATTTCTAACCCACTGCGTAACAATCTAATACAGTGCATTCCATGTTTTAAATCATAACCTGATTTTTTTTCCATCTCGGCTCTAGCAGGATTTCTATTTTCCTGCCAAGATATATAAGCCTTCCATTCTCTCAATGCAATTTGATAACTTTGACTTTTTTGTAAAAGACGAATAAAATCTTTACGCCCATGAGTTAAATTTTGGGTATATTCTAAAGTTTCATCTGCTAAAGTATATTGTTTCAAAACCCCTTTAAAATCAATATCCGCCGTCAGCAATTTATATAACTGTTCTGCTTCTTCCAAAAACTCAATTTTTCCCCTAATTAAAAGATACAGATATTCCAAAAAAGCATTTAACTCATCTTTGCTTAAAGGGATTTCCTCAGTAATATCAAAATCCGAGGGAATGGGTTTTTTAGTCGGTGGATTTAACAACCATTTACGGTGAGTTTCCATCTTCTTAATTTGAGCAAAAGCATAACCAGAATAAGTATGTTTTACCTTTTTGCTCAAAAATAAACGGCGATGATTAATTAAATGTTGTCCGACATTAGTTATAAACGGATAATTATTCAACCACAGCAATTCTAAAACATTGGGATTTGCACCCGCCAATAAATGGAGAACTTTCCTTAATTCATAAATAACCGTATCTTCATTACCATCTATAAACGGAAATATCCCTGGTTCATCCCAACCAGAATCTTTTTGTTCAATACTATCAAATCCCAAATAATAGCGTTTGGGAGCAATAAATACACCACGATAATCATAGTCAGAATCAGGACGATTTAAGCCATAACCATAACTACCAGCTAAACCCACAAAAATAGTTCTTTGTTCAACTTCAATTCTTTTCATGTTCATGTAATAAAAATTTAGTTAGAGGACAATACAATCTTCTGAACTCTATTGATTTATAGGACTATAAACATCTTAAGTTATTTATGAAAAATCTTATAGTGGGATATAAAAAAATCTGAGCAACTTATCAGGCTACTCAGATTGGTTAAATTTTCATTCTGTCTGTGTCAGCATTAACTACAAACTCAAGAATTACCTTTTCGGAGATCACTGGAAAATAAAATTATATTTCCTCAAAGGTTGACTGATTAGCAACCCGTCAGGTAATATATTAGATTGTCTGTCTAATTCCTGCTCGGATCAGGTAGACATACTGCAAAAGCTGGCAAAAGCTATAAATAGCGTCTCTACAAGAGATTATAACCAGCTACCTGTACGGCAACCTCAAGGACGATTGAATGACCTACGCAATTATTGAAACTGGCGGTAAACAAATGAAAGTAGAAGCAGGTCGCTTTTACGACATTGAACTACTAAATGCCGAACCAGATGAAAAAGTTACTATCAACGCAGTATTACTTGTAAACCACGAAGGTACAGTTTCTATTGGACAACCTTTAGTAGAAGGTGCAACCGTCGAAGGGACAATCATGCGACATTTTAGAGGTCGCAAAGTCCTGGTGTATAAGATGAAACCTAAAAAGAAAACCCGCAAAAAACGGGGACACCGCCAGGAAATCACCAGATTTTTGATTAATTCTATCAATCTCAACGGCGAAGTTTTAGCTTACGAAGAAGCACCTACTAGTGCTGAAGGTCCAGTTATTGATGCTGACTTCGTAGAAGAAACTGCGGACGAATCCTCTGAGGAATCATAAATAAGGTTTAAGTTGCTAGTTAGGCAATCAGCAAGAGATAAGAAGAGTAATGAAAATTTATCTTCCTAATCACCAATTACCAATCACCAGCTTAAACTAGATAACTAGCAACCTGGAATAAATAGAGTAAATAGAAAAGAGGAAATTATGGCTCATAAGAAAGGAACTGGTAGTACGCGTAACGGACGCGACTCTAATGCTCAAAGACTGGGCGTAAAGCGTTATGGTGGACAAACTGTACGTGCGGGTAACATTCTTATCCGTCAGCGTGGCACTAAAGTTCACCCTGGTAACAATGTTGGCATTGGTAGTGATGATACCTTGTTTGCGCTAGTTGACGGTGTAGTTACCTTTGAAAGAAAGGGTAAAAGCCGGAAGAAAATTAGCGTTTATCCAGTAGCAGTAGCAGCAGTAGAAGCAGTAGCAAGCTAGTCATTAAGTTACAGCAGGATTCGATGTAAGGGCTTATCCCTGAAGGGACTGGAAGCATCAGCATTCGGTGTAAGGGCGAAGCATTCGGAAAATAAACTTGGGAAAAAACCGATAATTTATCGCCCGAATGCTTCGCCCCTACTCAGTGATCTGCAATCTGCTGCATTAACAAATTAATGACCAGTGACTAATTTTAAATCTGCTGATTAAGGAATGCCCCCAATGCTAAACCTAGCAGTGAGCAAAGAAACGTACATCCAAAAGCTAATGCTGGTTTTAAACCAACTGATTGAAAGTCTATTTTCGCTAAGATAGTCGCACACAAAATAAGTAAAGTATCAAGAAATACTCGAAACCAGGCAATCATCAGAAAAAATAGTAAAGCGGCTAAGACAGTCACGCCAAAAGTCCTAGCGTTTGACTTAAACAAGATACTAAAACACTGATTGAGTTTTAACCAGGGGTTGGTAACACATATTAACGACAGCAGAATAGTTACCACAGTTATCAGCCAGATATACCAATGGGCTTTTTCTTCAAATATTACCCAGCCCAATGTACTGTAACTCAATAATACAAGTGTGAGGGAAAACCAAGGGATCTTTTTTAAAATTGACATATAGCAGGATTTAGAAGTAATACAGGCTTTAGGGGTTTGATAAATGTAAAAGTTCTGTGCCTCACAAACCGCTATATACTGGTGTTTCCAGTATCAGGTGCATTCATTATTTCACAGTTTTACAGAACCCATAAAGTTTCTAAATGTTTAATTTCATCTTTAATTCCTAATTTTTAGCGAATAAAGATCAACATTTAGTTAAATATGTTCATAAATCTTTGTAAACTATTAGCAGTTGAGTAGCCACGTGGCATATCATTAAGGATTGATCATGAGACAACTTGTTATCGTCGAGCGCGTATGCCTAATTGGCCATATCGTTTCTATGGTATTTGGACTGGTAGGAATATTAATTGTTATTCCCAATGCTGAATTAATTGTCAGCTTATCAGAGGTTGGTCAGAGTGTCATGCAGTGGAGCATGGCGGGTGGCGGTGTGGTATACATGATTTTAGGGGCGCTGGGAGTGTTCCTTTATGCTTACCGAACTTTAGGTTTGGCGCGCGCTTTAGGATTTTTAATACCATCTTTATCAATTTCTCTTACTAGTGAATTATTAGGAACTAGCACAGGTTTTCCCTTTGGTCACTACAGCTATTTGAGTGGACTGGGGTATAAAATTTCTGGTTTAGTACCTTTTACAATTCCCCTGTCATGGTTTTATGTAGGATTAGTTTCTTATGTGTTGGCGCGTGCGGGTTTAGAAGTAGATAAAAAACCCAGCTTGTTCCGTCACTTGGGAGCAATTGTTTTAGGTTCTTTGCTGCTCACTTCTTGGGATTTCGTTCTTGACCCTGCAATGAGTCAAACTTCCCTTCCCTTCTGGTATTGGCAACAACCAGGGGCTTTCTTTGGAATGCCTTACCAAAACTTTGCCGGTTGGATGGGTACTGGTGCTTTATTTATGACCGTAGCAGCTTTGTTATGGAGCAGAAACCCGGTTAAATTAGACCATTATCAACTGAATATACCTTTACTAGTTTATTTAGGTAACTTTGGTTTTGCTACAGTCATGAGTTTGGCGGCTGGTTTTCCTATTCCTATATTGCTAGGTGTGGCGCTGGGTGTAGCTCCTGCTGTACTAATGTGGTCTAGAGGTTCTAGTGCATTTGCAACTGTGCCTATTGAAGCAGCTACAAAAGAAGTTGCTGTTGCTAATGTGAAAGTGGCTTTCAAATAGGGAAGAGGGAACAGGGAATAGGGAATGGGGAACAGGAAAGAGGGGAAGAAATTATTTCAATTACCTCTTTCCCAATCATATAAAAAAAGTTAAAGCTGATATGGCAGTTAAAATTACAAGTGCGTAATGTGGGTTAAATGATTAAGTATTAGCACTTGAAATAAATAATAAAATATGTATTTTTACGCAGAATAAAAAATAAAATCAGGGAAATATTTGTGTATATTTAGCGGAAAAACTACCGTAGTAGTGATAATATCTATTTGTAGTGATTTTATATATACAAGACCTACTCAACTGGCACATTAGTAGGGTGTATCATACTACATCGGCCTTTTTATTTCATAACTAAACCTGAGACGTGATATTTCTATGGATGATGTTGTTATTAAGCTCATAGCCATTTTCTCAAATGTCAATGAGTGGCTGAAGTTTGCAGAGGCTAAAAATGGTATTCTTTTGGCTTTTTCTGGTGCTGCTATTACTGCTACTATAACTATTTTGTCTACAGCCCAAAATCTGCCTAATTCATTAAAAATTGGGTTATTGTTAACAACTATTTTACTTTCTATTTGTGCTTTAGTTTGTTCGTTGTCTTTTTTACCTAAAACCAATTTAGAGAGAGTTTTAGGGTCGCGACGTAACTTAAATCCTACTAATCTAGATAAAGATAATTTATGGTTTTTTGGACATTTGCAAAAATATAAGCCAATTGAATTGTTAGATGCACTGAATCACCATTATTTTGATTCTCAATTAAAGACACCTTATAAAAAAGAGTATCAAGATATTGCTGCACAAATTACTATTAATTCTGAAATTGCTTCTCTCAAATTTCGGGTTTTTATTTATGCCATATATATTTTGATTGCTTCTATTGTGGTAATTCCATTTTCTATTTTGATAAGTTTAGTTATTTATCGTCATTTATAATTAGTGTAATTATTTTTGTCAGAAATTCATTGAGAAAAATAGAGGTAATTTATGGGTTATAGATTAACAATAGTTCAACTTGATTTAGTCAAGTCTTCCCAATCTTTTCAGGAACTTTTTGAAAAATATGATTTAGGAAATGAAATTTTACAAATTTTTATTAAAAAAATCGAAGAAATTGTTAAACCAGCTTTTGATGAATCAACCAAAAATTATAATATTGATCCTAATTTTACCAAAATAGAAATGCCTATGGCAGATGGATATAGACTGATATTTCAATATTCTGAAAATGCCTATGAGTTTGTTCAAATATTTTGTGAATTAGTTAATAAACGTAACCAAAAACCTGGTATAGACCAGTGGATATTTCGATTTGGTGCAGCTACAGATCCTAATGTTATTTATGATTCAGGCATTCTGAATCGACTTACTGGTAATGGTTTTCTAATAGTTAAAGAGTTAGAAGCTGGTGCATTACCTGGTTGGTTATTTATTGATAATATGACATATAATGAACTTGCTCAAGATATACAAAATAAGTTTTCTAATCAAACTTTCAAGAATAAACAAGGTGAGTTAAAACAGGCTTATGGTTGTTCGGTGCTTGTAAATTCTAACGCGGGTATTTCACCACAACCTATTATATGGACAGATGAAAAAAGAAAAAATTTAAGAGAACTTATCCAAAATACATTTATAGAACAACAATTAAAAGATATATGTACAGAAAATCAGCAGACACTAGAAGGAAATATTTATGATTTAGTTGAAGGAACTACATATAAATCTAAATTGATTAATTTAGTTAGATATTTACATCAGAATGATTTGATAAATACATTTTTAACAATACTTGGTAGCGAAAACAAAAATTTTGCTTCTCAAATAAACTCTTTGTTTCATAATTAAGTAATCATTGATTACAATACAACTGACAAAACGACGATTGAGGTTAGAAAATGCCATTAACGGATGAAAAAAGAAAAAAGTTAAGAGAACTTATCCAAAATACATTTACAGAACAACAACTAAAAGATATATGTACAGAAAATGAGCAGACACTAAAAGGAAATATTTATGATCTAGTTGAAGGAACTACATATCAATCTAAATTGATTAATTTAGTTAGATATTTAGATAAAAATAATTTTATAAATACATTCTTAACAATACTTTGCAAAGAAAACAAAAATTTTGCTTCTCAAATGCAAAATTTTATCGATCAAAACAATATATCTGATGCACAAAATACAAATAATATTGTTAGTTATCTTTTTTTCATTATAGAACCCAAAACTAATAAAGAATTTTTCATAAAAGCTGAATTTGTACAATTTGCGAATAATGAGTGTGAGAAAGAACTAAAAAGATTTCCTATTAAATTAAGTGAGGAAGAAGAATGTAGAAGTTATTTAGAAAAAGAAATCATTGATTACGTATATAAAAGTATTCAAGAAATGAAAAAAGTGCTTAACAAGCAAAATATTATATTATCTAGCTTGCCAATTATAGAATTGTTTGTACCTATTAGTCTTTTAGGTGCAGATTTTGATATTAAACAAATTCCTGATCATCAATTTGGGAATCAAAAAATACCGATTTGTAATTTATATCCATTAATTGTACGTTCTTATGAGAGATTCTTTAACCATGATATCAATGATGAATCAATTATTTCATATAGAGAAAAATTCAGCTTGTTACAAGAGTTGATTAATAAGTCTAATAATACTCAAGAATTTATTCAAAATACTGATGTTTATCATCTAATTAATGACCCTTTTTCAACTTCAAAAACAAGGTATAAAATCTTTTCAAATATTTTGAGAGAAGGTTTTCCTTTGTGCTTATGGACTAGATATAGAGACATTGATCAAAGTAATCAAATTAATAAGCATTTAGGAGAAATGTTAAAAATAGATTCCGATAATTCTCTTGGTTATTGTAAAGTTTATAAAATACTCAGAAATATTCATGATATTAGAAAAAAATATATGAGTCATAAAGGAGATTTTGGTTACAATTTAGGAGTATTATTTGATCATGATAAAATACCAACAGGAGCAAATCAACTCATATCTCCTAATATGGCTAGGAAGGTTTAGAAATAAAAATTTTATTGATTAATTAAACCTATTTACAAGGACAAAAACAATGACTGAACATCAAACAGAAAATAACAAAGACTGGTATCTATTCTATGGTGATGGACAAGATCATGATATAAATATCCAGGAAAAAATGAAATCTCCACCACCTTGGCGGAAATTTTTAGAAATTAAAGATATAGATAAATTAAAAAAAGCAATAAATTTAGATGGTAGTGAAAATAAAAAGAAAAAAATTGATGAAATTACTAAAAATTCAGAAGAACTAAAGAAAATTTATGATCAATGGGAAGAAATTCAAAAATTAGCTAACTCTCCCGAAAATGAAAGAGGCCAAGAAAAGGGTAAAAGATTTCGCGTTTCTAGTCAACTAACAGCAGCAAATGATGATAGTAATAAAAACAGTTCTAATAATAAAATCACAGTATTAGATGCTGTAAATGCTGCTATCTTGTTACGAAGACCGCTTTTAGTAACAGGAAATCCTGGATCTGGTAAAACTTCTTTAGCTTATGCGATCGCTCATGAATTAAAATTAGGAACTGTATTAAGTTGGCCAATTACTTCCCGTTCTACCCTCCAAGATGGATTATATGCCTATGATGCGATCGCCCGACTTCAAGATTATCAACTATATAAAGACAATCAAACCCAAAATAAATCATTTGATATTGGCAATTATATCACATTAGGATCATTGGGTACAGCATTTTTACCATCTCTTTATCCCAGGGTTTTATTAATTGATGAAATTGATAAAAGTGACATCAATTTACCTAATGATTTATTACATCTCTTTGAAGAAGGTAAATATGCAATCCCTGAATTAGTCCGTTGGGCTGATACTTCTCATACAGAAACATCTAAAATAGAAGAAAAAGCAGCTAAAACTGTAGAAGTTCGTACAGAAGACCCAAACATTAAAGCTACAATTAAGGCAGGTCGAGTACATTGTTCAGAATTTCCCATTATTATTATGACCAGTAATGGAGAAAGAGACTTTCCTCCCGCATTTGTCCGTCGCTGTTTACGGGTAAGAATGCCTGATCCTGATCCAGAATATTTAAAAAATATCATTGCATCTCATTTTGATGATGACAGTTATCAAGGAACTAAAAACACAACAGATGATCTCATAACAGCCTTTAAAGAAAAAGAAGCAACAGAACGAGCAACAGATCAATTATTAAATGCTATTTATATGAGAAATAACCTGAATCCTGAATCTTTCACTAAAGATTTACAAGATTTATTGTTTAAATCTTTATCTGATACTGATGAACAGTAAAAATATCTATTGTGGTACGGGCATCTTGCCTGTAAAATATAAATAATATAGCCTTATGCACTTGAATGAGATACATTTTAGCCCCCTCCTCGCTTGCGGGGTTGGGGGTGGGGTTCTTTTATCTCACTTAGGCGAGAACCGCTATAAAGGATTTTAAAACCATGAGTAAGCAATTTGATCAGTTCATTACCACATTAGAAAAAAAATTAAATCTAACTGGTACAGAAATTGCCGAAATTCTCTGGTTAGCACAACAAACTTGTACTCATGTTTCTGTTGACAAAGAACCAACTCCACAGAAAAAACCACCACCAAGTAATGAACATAAAGATATACCACCACAAACCCCAAATTATATCCCAATAACTCCACCAACAAGTCCTACCATCATTGAACCAGAACCACCTAAAGTTCCTATTATTCCAAGAAAATCAGATTCATATCCCGATAGTGGTTTATCAATAAATATTCCTGATGTTGCTTCCCTTCCCTATCCCCGGAAAATCGCTAAAGCATTAAGTTCTTTAATTCAATATATTGCCTATGGTAAAGCAGTGTTATTAAATGAAAAAGCCACCGTTGAACGTATTGCTGAATTAAACGGTATTTGTATTCCTATTCTTGAACCACGCAGAGAATTAAAATTTGATTTAGTATTAGTTATAGATAAAAGTGATTCGATGATTTTTTGGCAACGCATTATCAAAGAATTACAACAAATTTTAAAAAATTATGGTATATTTCGCAATATTCAAACCTTTGGTATTTTCACAGATGATCAAGGAGATATTTATTTAAAACAAAGCATAGGTAAAAAAGAAACAGGTAAAAAAAGATATTCTCCTCGAAAATTAATTGATCCTACAGGTCGTAGAATTATCTTCATAGTCAGTGATTGTGTTAGTGAAATTTGGCGTAATGGTAAAGCTTTTAATCTATTAAAGATTTGGGGAAAACATAATATTGTTGCCATTTTTCAAATGTTACCGGAAAGAATGTGGTTAAGAACTGCCTTAAGTTCAGGGGCAATGGTACAGTTAAATCGTTCAGATTATACAGTCGCAAATCGTAATTTATCTATTAAAGAAATTTTAATTTGGGATGATATTAATTTTCACCAATCTATCAAAGTTCCTGTTTTTAGCCTCACACCAGATTCCATAAAAACTTGGAGTAAAATGGTCATAGGAAAAGGAACTATTGGTGCAGGTGGTTTTGCCTTTTCAGATATAGTTAAACAACCAGAATTACAAGAACCACAAACACAAGATATACCTCAAATATCATTATCCCATGAAGAACGAGTATATCAATTTCGCATGAGTTCTTCACCCCTAGCCAGAAATTTAGCCAGTTTATTAGCATCTGCACCTGTAATTAATTTACCTGTAGTGCGATTAATTCAAAAAAATTTCCTACCTCAATCGGAAAAAATAGTTCATGTCATAGCTGAAGTATTTTTAGGGGGAATTTTAAAACCTACCAAAGAAATTACACCAGATACCAATCCAGATTATGTTGAATATCGCTTTATTCATGAAGAAATAAGAGATATTTTTCTGCAAGATAGTTCTCGAATGAATTCCCAGCAAATAATTAAAAAAATTTCTGAATATATTGCTGAAAAACTGGGAAAAAATCTCAAAGAATTTGATGCTTTACTTCAAAATCCAGAGGAATTAGAAAAACTCACCAAAGAAAAAAATCTTCCAGACTTAAATTTTGAATATTTTGCTACTATCACTACCAAAGTTTTAAGGAGATTGGGAGGAGATTATACAGCCTTTGCTAATGAAGTCGAAAAGGCTTGGACAAAAACACCGCCACCAGAAAATACCTTAGAAGAATTTATATTTACCACTGCTACTATTTTAATTACAGATAAATTTGATTTTGAAGTTGCTACTATAGAACTGAAAAAACCACGCTTTAACATAGGAAAACCACAATTAAACGTTAAACGTCAACCACAACAAGCAGAGTATTTCCCGGAAAAATTAGGTGATCATCTCACCTTAGAAATGGTATCTATTCCCGGTGACACTTTTATGATGGGTTCTCCTCCACAGGAATTGGAACGCCGAAACAGTGAAAGTCCCCAACATACAGTAACAGTGCAACCCTTCTTTATGGGTAAATATCCAGTCACCCAAGCACAGTGGCGATTTGTAGCTGAGTTACCCCAGGTAAACCGAGAACTTGACCCCAACCCATCTAAATTTAAAGGTGATAATCGCCCTGTAGAGCAAGTTTCTTGGTATGATGCGGTGGAGTTTTGTACACGACTATCAAATCACACGAAAAGACCCTACAGCCTCCCCAGTGAAGCACAATGGGAATATGCTTGTCGAGCCGGAACAACCACACCATTTCACTTTGGAGAAACGATAACAACAGATTTGGCTAACTATGATGGTGACTATACCTATGGAGATGGAGTTAAAGGAACTTATAGAAAACAAACAACAGAAGTAGGGAGTTTTGGAGTAGCTAACAACTTTGGCTTATACGATATGCACGGCAACGTCTGGGAATGGTGTTTAGATGATTGGCATGATAATTATAAAGGAGCGCCAACAGATGGCAGTGCATGGTTTGATGAAAACACTAAGCTATTTGACAAGTCCATGCCCGCTTTGCTGCGTGGTGGTTCTTGGTACAACGATCCTGTCGGCTGCCGTTCTGCGTCTCGCGGCAATGATGTTAGGGCGGAGCGCGACCGCATCGACTACGTTATTGGTTTTCGTGTTGTGTGTGGGGTGGGGAGGGCTTAGTAGCCCTTTATACTTTTGCCCTTTTGCCCTTTGCGTTTTTTTCTTTACCCTTTTTGTCGCCAAAGGCGACTCGATATTTTTCGGTAAAAATGTTAGTTGATAGTTTTTAAGCCGTTGTGTACCATTTCTATACAAAAAGTCAGGGTTAAAATTGTTAAATATTATTCCGCTTCTATTGCTACTGATCCAAGTACCCGCAACAGCAATTTTGCTTTCCCGGTTGCTCAAAGGTCCAAGACGTTATCCAGCCCTGCAACCACAACAACCCACACCGGAACTTTTGGGAACTGTGAGTGTAGTTGTACCGACATTAAATGAGGCATTGCGGATTAGTCCGCTGTTAGCTGGTTTGAGTCGCCAAAGTTACGAAGTTCGGGAAATTATTGTTGTGGATAGTCGGTCACAAGATGGTACTCCCGACTTAGTAAAAACCGCAGCAGTAACAGACCCTCGCTTTCGGGTAATGACAGATGACCCCTTACCTTCTGGCTGGGTTGGTCGTCCTTGGGCTTTGCATAATGGCTTTCTGTTCACTGCGGAGGGGAGTGAGTGGTTTTTGGGAATGGATGCGGATATTCAACCCCATCCTGGTTTAGTGGCGAGTTTGGTGAAAACTGCTGTAGCCCAAGGTTATGATTTAGTATCTTTATCACCACAGTTTATTCTCAAGTATCCGGGAGAATGCTGGTTACAACCGGCTTTGTTAATGACATTACTGTATAGATTTGATCCTACGGGTATTTATACTGAACAACCAGAACGGGTGATGGCCAATGGCCAGTGCTTTTTATGTCGTCGGTCTGTATTACAGGCTGTGAATGGTTATAGCAGCGCCAAGGGTTCTTTTTGTGATGATGTGACTTTGGCGCGAAATATTGCCTCTGCTGGCTTTAAGGTGGGCTTTTTGGATGGGGCTAATGTGCTAAAGGTGAGGATGTATGAAGGGGCGCTGGAAACTTGGAAGGAATGGGGACGTAGTTTAGATTTAAAAGATGCAACTTCCCGCGCTCAGGTATGGGGGGATTTATGGTTATTGTCTTCCGTTCAGGGTTTACCCCTCTTGATTTTACTTAGTTATTTGTTGTTTCCTGCTGTGGTTCTCTCACTGCCGACGCTGCTATTGTTGGGATTGAATACATTTTTGGTGGTGATTCGCTTTGCTTTATTACTAGCGATCGCTCCATCCTATGATCGCAAAGATGCCACAGGTAGCTGGTTATTCTGGCTTTCTCCCTTAGCAGATCCTTTAGCTGTGCTACGCATCTTTTTATCTGCACTCCGCACTCCCAAAGAATGGCGTGGACGGAAATATTAAGAAGGAGAGGGAGAAGGTGACAGGTGACAGGTGACAGGTGACAGGGAAGAAGGAAGAAGGAATTTTTTTGGGTAAATGTTGGGTTTTCTTTCGTCAACCCAACCTACGCAAAAACATCAGTTCCCAGAAAGTATGAAATTACCAAAATCAAGCTTATCTAAATCAAATTAAGCTCTTTGTCTTTCAGTTCGAGAAGATTCCATTTCCTGTTGAATTCTGCTCTTGACAGCTTTAAAATTTGTAGCTAGTTCTTCACTTTGTTGCGTATTCATATTATTACGAATAGCCGCAAACATTGTGTTTTCTTCTTGGCGGACATGATCCATGACATCATTCATGAGAACTCTAATTCGCTCTTTGAATTCAGATGAAGATGGATTAATATTTTGTATTTGATCTAAGATATTCCGCCAGTTAGCGTGTTCATCATACAATTCTTGGGTATTGGCATCACCATAAAAAGAACGGACGCTGGGATAAACAACTTCTTCTTCCGCGGCTGCATGGACACGGAGATCCTTATAAATTTGCCCAAAGTATTCTTGAATTTTTTGAGCATCATTGCTTTGCAAAAGTTCTGTAAACAAGGTATTCACCTTTGTATGATCCATGCGGATAATATCTTGGATATTCATATCCTGTTTATCAGAGGTTTGGGTAACAGCACTACCAACTACACCACTAATTGCAGAGATAGCATCTTGAACCCTTGACCAAATTCCTTGATCTGCATCTTGTCCAGTCAATTCCCGGACACCTAAAATTTCTAAAATTCCTTTCAGTTGTTCTTGATGGGCGCGGTTCTCAAAATTAATCGTATTTAAAGGCCCAATTGCTGTTATGACATCAGCGCCAACTCTCTGAGCGGCTTTATGAATTGTCAAACCATTCATTACTTGTTGATGTTTTAACAATTCATGCTGAAATACTTTTTCCCAAAAACTTAAGTCATCACTTTGCATGAATTGGCGGACAGTTTCTGCTACTTTCTGGACTGTTTGATCAGGTTTTTTTTGAATGCCATACTGAATGACTACAGTATCAAGAATTCCTTGATTTTTCCGGTCATCTTCTAGCATTTTCCGAAAATTATCTCTAATCTCATCATCAGTACAATCTCTCGCAAATTGTTCCTCATTATTAATGAGCAACTCTTGGAGTAATTTCATATCAGCCAATTTCACGGCAATAGCATTACGTTTGGTATCGTCTAAAGTGACTACCATTCTAGTGTTCTCCTCAAAAGGAATTTTTTTACTAAACTAAGATTGACATAGATGCTAGGTAGATTCCATCTTTCTTTTGAGCGATAACTATATAAACCGAAGATATAAAATCTGATTAAAAATTTATCTTTGTGCTGTTAAATCTAACTTCCTTCTATTTAAAGATAGAGAAAATATTAATGCTTATTCCACCGCTAGATAGATAAAATCTAAAGTTGAGTTTTCTCAAATAGAAAATAATATGCTGGCTAATTTCGACGGCTGAATCAAAGGAGATAAATCATGGATAGTACAGAACCAACTTCTACACCATTCCCGAATATTCCTCCAATTATTGAAAGTAATGATAGAGAATACCAAGATACTGGAGTACCTAGTACAGTAGCGATCGCTGGACATCCCTTACATCCTTTAAGTATCATTTTTCCTATCGCCTTCCTAGCAGCAGCATTGGGTAGTGATTTTGGTTACTGGTTAACTCGTGATTTCTTCTGGGCTAGGGCTTCTCTGTGGTTAATCGGACTAGGTTTAGTAACTGGTATCATCGCCTCACTAATTGGCATGAGTGATTTTTTACAGATTGAACGAGTCCGTAAACGCGTTGCAGGTTGGACTCACCTGATTCTCAACCTTTCTATTCTCATTTTCACAACCTTAAACTTTATTTTGCGGTTCGGAGATGCTGAGTCACACATCCTCCCTTGGGGCTTGCTTCTTTCTCTGGTAGTGGGGACATTAACGAGTATTACCGGTTGGTTTGGAGCAGAACTTTCTTATCGTCATAAAATCGGCGTAGTAGGTGCTGGTAGTAAAAAATACCCCTAGCCTCATATCAATATGTTGATTTATTTAACTTCCGTAATTTGTAAGGTGTAAGGTAGATAATCATTTTTCTCGTAAGAACCAATCCAAATTTGGTATTTTCCTGGTAGCCATTCCCCCACAATACCGGGGTTTTTGCCATCAAAATCATCATTACACCAAGTTCCACCGGGTCCTTTGATGATCATTGTCGTGTCAGCAGGACTTTGGACTACTAATTTCAAGTAATCAAATTTACTGATCAGATTCAGAGTGTGATCTGGAGCAAGATCCACAAATCCTTTACATGGACCGGTTGGTTGTGTTTCTTTTTTTCCAGCTATTTGGGTGGCTGGTATTGAACCACCACTCATCCCCCGCACTGTCAAAGGATCTGGGGAAAATGGATGTTTAATAGTCACATCTCCAAAAATCGGTGAGGCTGGTTGAGCATTAGCCACTGCTGGAATTCCGGCTGTAATGCTAAATGTAACTATAATTCCTGTAATAAACGCTGTTTTTGACATTGTAATTATAGAAGATTCCTAAATATCTAAATAAAGACATTAATCTAATATCCCAAGTTCCTTGCCAATCCAAATAAACTTTTTAGAAATTCTCCTGAAAAAGATATCGCCGCCGAGCTAAAGTACGTAAGTAGCGATAAATTAACCAAGCCAAAAGTCCTAGAAAAAGATAAAACAATATTTGTTTAATTATAAACCAAGAAGTTGCCTGTTCTAACAAAATCTCCCATCGCAAAGGCATAAGTTTTCTACTGAGAAGAAACAAGCCCAAAATAGCATTTCCACTTAATAACGGAATTAACAAAACTAAAACTCTTTGGTAGTAACGAGTCTGAGATGTATATCCCGAAATTAAACAAATAGGACGTTTACCTTGTAATTCTCTGAGTAATTGTTCCAATCGCCAAAACATCCATAACAGGAAAGGAAATAAACCATAGATTAAAAAATATATTGGTGGTGGAAACCTGCCAGCATGAGATAAAACATTCACTAAAGCATGAGCAAAGACAGAATTTAGCCAAGCCGTAAAAAACAAATTTCTATCTCGATTGAATCTGATACTCGAAGAAATATATATACCTAGTGCGTATCCCCAAGGAGCAGAGAAAATTGCATGGACTGGTGTCCCAATGGTTCGTTCTAAAATTGATGCTGTGCCGTGAAATAGATAAATCCACGTTTCCTCGGCTGTAAATCCCAAGGCTGCGGCGATAGTAAATAGAAAAATAGTAGTAGCACGCAAATAATACTGGCGTTGTAAATAGCAAATAGCCAGAACAACTGCTGCTAACTTACAACCTTCTTCAATAGGAGCTATGACTAATATCTGCCGCAAAATGACCACGAAGAAGTTACGCTGCATTTGTTGCCAGTTTACAACCCAGTTAGCGACAGTTTCCACCCCCCATTCTAGGCCAAGAGCAACAAAACCAGCGATCGCCCCCAGAATGAATAGACCTAGCAGAGTTAACAGCGGTGGGGCAGCAGGAGTCCGGCGGTAGTAGAACCACAACAACATCAATGGGGGAATGACTGCCCACAGCACTAAAGATAAATTAGCCACTCACCTGAGCAATTACAGTGCGGTGACGGGGGCTATTACTGGTAATGGTGGGAGTTTGGAAACCTGCATTAATTAAGGCTTGTTCAATGTCCAAACTGAAATATTCATCTAAATAAGGTTCGGTGCTTTTGAGTAAAGTTAATATATATGTGGGCATTTTTTTGTAATTTTCTGATTTGGGATTCATGTCCATAATCGCTAAATGGCCACCTGGACGCAAAACACGCCTAGCTTCAGCAAAAATTTTGTGAGTTACTGATTGGGGTAATTCATGACACATCAGAAAAATCGAAACTAAATCGAAGGAAGCATCTGCTATGCCTGTAGATTCAGCTTGAGCATGAACCCAGTTAATTTGGGCTTGACGTTGTTGGCTACGATAGTTAGCTACAGCTAAAAAGTAAGGAGATAAATCTAAGCCGGTGATCTTGGCTTGGGGATAAACTGCTTGTAGGGCAAAGGTACTTAATCCTACGGCACACCCTAAATCTAATACATCTTGTGGTTGGGGAGAAATTTGGGCTGTCAAAATATTGTGATAACTTTGGCGGAGTTTAGCATCTCCTTGCGCTCCGGCTTCACTCCAAATGCTGGCATGGACGGTGCGGGCTGCTACTTCTAATTCAAAAGCAGCTTGCCAACTCAAGTCTCCTCCTTCGTAAGCATGGAATGGCCGCAAGTAGTATTCTGGGTAATTAATCTGGGAATTTTCTACCCCAGCTAAATCATTTGCCCAATCACGCTGTTGGAGTTGATCAACTTCTTGCATCCAAGGTACGCCTATTCGCTGGGCGCGTTTAATCATCATTTGTCTGGCTTGGTGTTTGGCCAGGTTGGCTAAGGGTTTAATGGCCAAGATGCCATTGACGAAACGGGAAGCTAAATCAGGTGCAGTGTTGACAGCAGTAGTCATAGGTCAATTTTCTTCGCCCAATATTTTTTAAACATCCTTTAAAATAGAATACATCACGAGTTGAAAATAAGAAATGAAATTATTAATTATAAATTTAACCCAAAATTTAGATTTTGCTTAACCTGAGATAGAGGAAATGGTTTCCAGAAATGTAATAGTATACATAACGAGTTAAAAATAAAAGATGAACCCATTAATTACTACTTTTATCCAAAATTTGGATTTTTCTCAACCGGAAATAGAAGAAATACTTTCTCAGCCCTTAAATGAAGTTATCAATTCCCCGGCGTTAAAACAAGAATTAGACACTTTAAATATTGACTTACTCAAAAAAACTTTACCTACAGCCGGTGCAGTATTAGCGGAACATTTACCACTTTTTTATGACTGGCTCAAAAACGAATTAGGTGTTCAGCGTGTTCCTGATAGTCCAGACCATACCACCAAATGGGTTATTGGTTTTCTCAATAATCAAGAAAGTATTAATCATTTGGTGGAGTTACATCGTCCTGTTCCACACGCAGCTTTAGAAACAGCAGTTCCCCGTTTGGTAGGTTTATTTGATGGGGTTGAAGATGTTACAGTCCGAGAGGAATGGCAAAAGGCTGTGGCAGCACTTTGTTTGGTTTTAGTAGTTGATGCTCGTGAACAAGAAAAGCTGGGACAGTGTTAATTTCGCATTTGAGTACCCAGGTAAATTGTCAGAAATGGCTAACGCCACGCTTTGCTATCAGGATTTACAGGATTTAAGGATTTACAGGATTAAGAGTGAGATTTTATTACCAATCACCAATCACCAATCACCAGCCTTATAAGAAAATAGGCTGAAAACCCTTGAGGTTAAGTTTTGGAGCTAGGTGGTCAGTGAGCTTGTCGAACTGCGGAAAAACTTAGCCGTCCTTTAGGCAAGGGATGAAAGCCTATGGAGGCGTTTACGCCTCAGTCACCTGTGCTATAATCACTCTAACAGGAACGGTAATTAACCTGTATAAAAACCTAACTGCCTAATGGCAATCTGTACCTTGACAACTAAATCTATGGGGTTCTACTTCGTAGTTCTAGTATCACCTGGAAGTAGGTAAAAGATTTACAGGTACTAGACTTGTATTGAGCGAAGTCGAAATACAACACAGAATTAACTCAAACAAAACTTGTAGTAATACAACTACCTCCGGGCAGGGGGAAAGTAACGCTTGGGGAGAGAACCACCTCTTGGTTAGACACCGCAAGGGATCTAATCTAAGTGGACTCGTTGAACCAAGAATCCTCGCACCTTTAGGTCGGGAAGTGTCAAGGTAAAGTCAGAATTTCCACCCCATATTCTGTAACAGCAATAGTATGCTCAAATTGGGCGGAAAGTTGGCGATCGCTTGTTACCGCAGTCCAACCATCATTTAACATTTGAGCTTCATGAGTGCCTTCATTAATCATCGGTTCAATGGTAAATACCATACCCGCTCTGAGTTTCTTACCTCTACCTCTTATTCCATAATGGGGAACATCTGGTGCTGTATGGAAAATATGACTAATACCATGGCCAACGAAATCCCGGACTACTGAAAAGCCAAAAGATTCTGCATACTCTTGAATAGCTGCGCCAATATCCCCAATTTTTGCCCCTGGTTTTACCTCTGCAATTCCCAAACGCAGACACTCTGCTGTCACTTCTACTAATTTTTGGGCTTTGGGGGATGGATTACCAACTAGAAATGTTTTGGATGTATCACCATGATAACCATCAATAATGGGGGTGACATCTATATTAATGATGTCCCCATCTTTGAGGATTTGTTTAGCATTGGGAATCCCATGACAGATGACTTCATTAACGCTGGTACAAATTGATTTAGGATAACCTTTATAGCCTAAAGGGGCGCTTTTTGCTCCATGCTGTTGAGTCCATCTTTCTGCTTCATCGTTCAATTGTAAGGTACTTACTCCCGGCTTGACTAAAGGTTCTAGATGTTGTAGCAACTGGGCGGCTAAACGTCCAGCCCGACGCATTTTTTCTATTTCTCGCTGGGATAAAATCACTATGGTTTCGGTTTTCATCAATGTATCTAAGTAGGTTGGCGTTAAAAATTGTTGTTATGAGCAGGGAATAGGGAACAGGGAACAGAAAGAGAGTTTTGGGCGATTTTACTTTTCTTCACATACCTTTAAATTTTTCTATTCACTTACTTACTCTTTTAAAAATATAGTTAATCCTGTTGTCGCCGCCCTGCGTGCAGCGTCTGCTACTTTCAGAGTATACAAGCTTTTTTCTGGGGTGATATATAAGGGAATATCATCAAAAAGATAATCTAAGACCATAGTTGTATCTTTGGCAAATAAACCCCGCCGCGTACCTATTTCAATCAACTTTGTTTCCTCAGCTAACACCAACATTCCTGTATCACCATCGAGAATTATCCCCCCTTGTTCACCGTGAACTTCTAATTTCCGTTCTGACTGCCACAAAGTTTCCCCTTTACCATAAATTACTTGTGCTAGTAATCCACTGTCAAAGCATAGTTGGGCTGAACAAAAACAGGTTTGGTAATAATCAGACTCTGTTTCCCAATATCGCTGGTGACAGTTGACAGTGAAGACTTCACCAAACAAATCAATCAGACGATGCAATCGAGATAATGCACCAATTAATGGAAAGCCAAACTTCTCATGATGATAAGTCCACCTGCGTGGTGAGGGATGTTGAGGGTTAAGGGTGCTATAGCGAACATAAAACAAATCACCAATTTGGTCTAAGTGTTGTTTTAAAGTTTGATGCCAACCACCCAAAAGTTCAATGTGTTCAACGTGCAGTAGTTTGTTGACTGTTTTTGCTAAAGCAATTAGTTCTTCAGCTTCTTGGACATCCACCGATAAGGGATATTCAACAATTACGTGCTTGCCCCCTTCTAAAGCAGCACGGGCGATTTTACCATGATCCTGATTAATTGTGGAGATGACCACGATATCTAAATCGTCTCTGGCTACTAGCTGTTGCCAAGAATTCATGGCTTCAATTGTATATTCTTGAGCTAAAGCTGCTATCCTTTCTGGATTGCCAGCTATTGCTATTAAATCAGTGCGTGGATCTTGTCGTAAGGCCTCAGCCCGGAGTTTAGCCGCATACCCAGTACCTACTAAACCCACTCTGAGAATTGTTGTGGATAAAGGTGGCTTGTAATTGGACATGAATTATCACCAGTTTTTTTTGTTGGGTTTAATGCCGTTCCTATTTTATCAAAAAGCCAGCATCAGGAAATCTTAAACACATTGATCCCATAAGTACCATACATTCCAATACTTGTCGGTTAAGAGCAGCGGCAAGAAAAACATGAAATCCTTTTTCATTAGCGGTACTCATCACGATGTACTTTAACATCTATCCAGGCGAGTATTTTATATAACGAAAACTTATTAGTCATAAGTAACTAAATTTCATTACTAATAAGGGTCAATTTTCTGTCATAAGTTTTAACTTTTCCCTTAGTATCAGAATTGAAGCAAATTTAAATCAGCAGCTAATCCCCTAAGAATAGCTGTAATAATTGCTTGAAAATAAATTAAACTGCCGATTTGACAAGAGAGGATAATTAAATGGCTGCTACTTTCAAAGTCACTCTAATCACCCCAGACGGTACTAAAACTATTGACTGCGCCGAAGACACTTATATTCTAGATGCAGCTGAAGAAGCTGAACTTGACTTACCTTACTCCTGTCGTGCTGGTGCTTGTTCAACCTGTGCTGGTAAAATCGTCTCTGGTAGTGTTGACCAATCTGATCAGTCTTTCTTAGATGATGATCAAATCGAAGCTCAATATGTATTGACTTGTGTTGCCTATCCTACTTCTGATGTAACCATTGAGACTCACAAAGAAGAAGACCTCTACTAAGCTTTAGCCATTAAAATCCGCTATTAGCAACAAGAATCCATTACAAATAAGGGATTGGAGAATAAGTAAAAGTTCTACCAATCCCTAATTGTGCCTTGTAGATAATTGACAATTAACTCCTTTTAATTCTTCTTCCTTCTTCCTTCTTCCTTCTTCCTT
>NZ_VIKW01000011.1:0-51304 GCF_009711975.1 Anabaena sp. UHCC 0204 | reverse complement strand
TTTCAGTACCAGGATAATAAAAGTCTAGAATTTTGGCACTAGACCAACCTAATTTAGCTAGGTTTTGAGCGCCTGTTTGACTTAAACCGACTCCATGACCTAAACCACCACCAATAAAAGCATATCCCCAAATATCTGTTTTCCCTTTATTTAAAGGTTGAATGTAAAAAAGGGTGCTGATGGGTGCGGCAAAGGCGCTACGAATTTCATCTTTTTGTAAAGTAAAAACGCCAATATCTGTTTTAATGGCCAGCTTTAAAATCCGTCCGCTAGAACTACGTTCAACTACAGACATGGCCTGAATTTTTTGGAATTTGCTATATGGGCTTTTTTTTGCCTGTAAAAATTTCTGTAAGTCTGTGGTAATTCTATTGATGTCTGTTTCTCTATTCCATCGGAAGACATCCCATTTACTTTCATTAAATCCTGTTTTGAGATTGATAAATTTTTGGAAGTTCTGCTCGTTGGCTAAATCCTGACTCGACAAGTCCCAAATATTATTATTAGGCGCATCTATAACTGGTTTTAGATAGGGACGATCTTCACCATTCCAAATATCGCTAAAATTGGCTGTTACACCACCAGTAGTGGAAGAATACAAGGCATCAACTATTTCATTATTATAAGTCAGAACTTGACCTCTAGTAGAAACAATTGCCTGATCCGTTTTTTTGGCAACTCCGCTGATTCCTTGATATACTTGGCAATGCGTGTCAGCACATAGTTGATAATTGTCTGCCGCAAATCTGCGAACATTTCTTAAAGCATAAGTGCGAGCTATAATTGCTTGTGCTTCTAGGGCTGCCATTGGTGCATTTGTCCCAATTTCATGGGGTAGAACTCCACGCACATAAGTTTCTAATGGGACTGTATTTACTAGGGTATAGTGTCCATAGGCATTAGGCTGTAAAGTCATTTGTCCGGCATAAACACGCTTCGTTTTGAGGTTTTCATCTGTACTCACCCTAATTAAGTCTTTACCCGCCTTCACTTCTAAATTATTAGGACTATAGTTTTTACCATTTACAGACCAGGTGATTTTTGGTACTTGTTGCAGAATGTTTGTTGCTAAGTAAGCAGTTTTATCACCAGATGTTTCTATACTTTGTAATAGTAAGCGACGAATTAAGGGGGTGCTGTATACTTCTCGTTTTGCCCATACTTGCCAGCGTTCTGGCTGGGTTATTTCTACTTCTATTCCCTGAGAACGCCAGCGGTTAGCACTATCTTCTGCTGTTTCAAAGGTGCGGAAGTCCCCCAGCACTAATACTTCTTGAACCGCTGGTTGGGTTAAGGGTTGCATTACTGTTGTTAACTGGATGGGTTTGTCGGTAACTAGCATTTGGGGCTGACTACCAACTGCAAATTTTAATGTGAGGCGATCGCCTTTTGTCGGTGCTAATTCTAATTTGGCTGTGGGTTTAGCCCCAAATCGCTGCACAATCCCAATTTGCAATTTTACATCCTGATTTTTGCTTACAGGCTCTGATGCAGCAGCCAATCCTAATAAGCATAAGGTGGTGATTAATTTGTAGGAAGAACGCCAAAAAAATATTTTCATAAGTAGTCGTGCAAAATAAATTGTACATTTAGGAGAGGCAACAGGAAACAGGGAACAGATAAACACTACAGGGATTTGTATTTGTTCCAAAAATATGCAATTAATTTTGCTCAGGTACGTAAAGAGTGATTACCCAAGTTGCTAGTAGCGCAAGGCGGAATTCAGAATTAAAATTAATACAGCGTCAGCTTTTTATGAGGTTAGAAATGGTTGATTTAGTCCGCAGTGTACTAGTTTACCGAAATGGCTTATGGCTGCACTAATGTAATTCGTAATTACTCCTTTTTTTCTTGATATTGACGCTTATGCGCTTCTATAATATCATTACACTTTGTTTTTCGGCAAAATTGCCAATAAAAGTCATTATGAATATGATTTATTTAAGATCAAATTAATGTTTTGGAGATCACAATCATGTCATCTGTTGCAAATAGTACAAATATCAACATCGGTATTGATGATCAGCATAGAGCCAAAATTGCTGATGGTTTATCTCGGTTATTGGCTGACACCTATTCACTCTATCTAAAAACTCACAATTTCCATTGGAACGTTACTGGACCGATGTTTCAAACCTTACATTTGATGTTTGAGACACAATATACAGAATTAGCTTTAGCTGTAGATTTAATTGCTGAAAGGATTAGGGCGCTTGGTTATCCTGCACCAGGAACTTATAGTGAATATGCTAAACTCAGTTCAATTCCCGAAACTGCTGGAGTTCCCAAAGCAAAGGAAATGATTCGTCTCCTTGTAGAAGGCCAAGAAGCAGTCACTAGAACTGCACGCTCTATTTTTCCATTAGTAGATGAAGTCAATGACGAACCCAGTGCCGATTTATTGACTCAAAGAATGCAGGTACATGAAAAAACAGCTTGGATGTTAAGAAGTTTATTAGAAGAATAAAAGAATTTTTTTCCTGATTCCTATTCCCCACTCCTCCTTTAACCTATGCCCCAAACTGACTTTACCCAGAATTTGCAAAATTTGATGCACAAGGTGGGTTTTGCTAGTTTTAAATCTTTAAGTCATGCTGCTGGTGTTTCACTGAGGCAAATTTTACAGTTAAGGAGGGGAAAAATTGGGACAATGCGGCTGGAAATATTACTAAAACTATCTCAGGTTTTACAGATATCTTTGGATGAGTTGATAGCAACGTTTGCAGTTGAGATTTCATCTTCAAGTTTAAAAACAACACATCAAAATAATACAAATACAGAAATATCTAAACAAGTTATAGATTTACAAAATGAGTATCAGCGTTTATTGCTAAAGCTATCACAGCAAAGAGAAGAATTGCAACAAGAATTTCAGCGTTCGAGTTTGCAAATATTAGAGTCTTTAATCTTGCAATGGCCTACTGTAGCATATAGAGCTAAGGAAGATCACCAATTAGCAGCGGTAAAAATAGTACCTTTGGTGGATAAGCCGCTGGAGAAATTATTACAGACTTGGGGTGTGAGTGCGATCGCTTACGTAGGAGCAGAAATACCCTATAATCCACAGTTACATCAGTTATTAGAGGGAACAGTACAAACAGGAGAAATAGTTAAAGTCCGTTATGTAGGCTATACTCAAGATGACCAACTAGTGTATCGAGCTAGGGTTAGTCCCCTATAAAATTTACGGTTGTTGAATTAAGAATTAGATTCAGAGAAATACATCGGCAGTGTGGCGTAAGTCATACGCCCATATTTGCTATTATTATTTAAGTAAATTTGATAATTTTTTTATGATGAACTACTCAATATTTTTGTGTAATAAATGTCTTTATATGTTGAGATATTAAGATATACTAGCAACATCAGAACATTCTTAAATTAAATCAAGATTAGGATCTTATGAATGACCAAGTGAAAGTAATTACACTCAGCAGCAGCTTCAATACCAATGACTTACAAGAATTTCAGCAAACTATTCAAACAGTGATTAGCAGTGGTATCAAAACTGTGTTAGTTGATTGTCAAGGCATCACTTTTATGGATAGTTCTGGATTAGGAACTCTGGTTTTAACATTTAAAACTCTACAGGAAGCTGATATAAAGATGGTTCTTTGTTCGATTAATGAGCAAGTGAGGATGTTATTTGAATTAACTGGCATGGATAGCATATTTACGATTATTCCTAGTAAAGATGCGTTTAACAATCTTTCACTTTCTGCCACTTTAAGTTAGGTTGGCGTTAAAAATTGTCATTGAGGCAAGGGAACAGGGAACAGGAAGAGAGTTTTTGGCGATTTTACTTTTCTTCACATACCTTTAAATTTTTCTGTTCACCTACTTAGCTAATTAAATAAATTTAACTTGAAGAATAGATAAGTCATCTTCAAATGTCTCTTTGGAGTTTAAGTTAATCAGATAATTTAGTATATAGTCAAGTTGGTTATCAACAGAATACTGCAAACTAATGAGAATCTGAATAAATTCTTCTAAACTCCAGAGAGTACCATTTGATTGGGCAATTTCGTAAGCTCCATCACTAAAAATATAAAGGGTACTAGACTCTTGAATATAACAACTAGCATCAACATACTTGGCTTCAGGAAACATACCTACAGGCATTCCAGGAGTTTTCAGTTGTTTGATATCTGTATTCATAGGAGAGTTGCCAGAAATTAAAATTGCTGGTGGATGTCCAGCACTAGCATAAATTAACTGACGAGTAACTCGATTATAAACTCCATACCAAATCGTAAAATATTTATCATTTTGATAATTCATCTGAAAGGTATTATTTAAAGCTGCTAATACTTCACTTGGTTGATAATAATTTAAATCTTTAAGAGCGCGAGAACGTAATAAATTCAATACAGAAATAGAAGGGAGAGTTGCTTTGAGTCCATGGCCAGCAGTATCTAACAAATAGATAGCTAAAGAATCAGCATCAAGCCAATTGTAGTCGAAACAATCTCCACCAAGTTGTCGTGATGGTAGAAACTTAAATTTGATATTCAGAGGTTTATCAATCGGGAGAGGTAAAAGAGATTTTACATATTCTGTAGCTTCAGCTAATTCTGTTTCCAAAAGCATTTTTTGGGTTTGGAGATCCTGACTCAATTGATGTAGACGTAAGCCGGCTCTGACTCTTGCTTGTAATTCATTTTGTTCTATAGGTTTGGTGATAAAATCATCAGCACCTGTATCTAATCCTTTCACCCTGTCAGCAACCGAATCTAGAGATGTTAATAAAATAAAAAATGTAGTAGATAATTTGGGGTCTTTTTTAATGCGATCGCATACTTCTAAACCACTCAATCCAGGCATCATCCAATCACATATAATTAGGGCTGGAGGTGAATTGAGAGTTCTTAAAATTCCTTCTTCTCCCGTACTAGCAGTAATTACTTCATAACCTTGTTTTTCTAACATCCTTTTGAGGAACATTTGTATGGAACGGTCATCATCAATAACGAGTATTTCAAACATAGGAACAATACATCTATAGTTTTAGTGGGTATCTTTCAACCCAGATGTTCAAGATTAGACGGCTAAACTAAAACAGTTTTTCTTAGCTGATTTTTGTATTTTCTCAGGTATAAATTTTAGTTAAGAAAGGGGATTTAACCACAACACTAAAATCTGTTTTAATGTGTTTAAATCACGGTAAACTTCTTGCTTGAACCATTGTCCTAAAGCATCAAAAGGACTAAACGCAGTTCCTTGTTTCCATGTAATATCTTGTCCTAGTGGTGTAGTATGAGTTCCGGATAAAGTTTGTATAGTTACCATATCAGGAAAGAGTTGTTGTAAAATTGGGGTTAAGGTTAATGATTGATCTAATGTGTCTTTATTAAATTTTATGAGTAAATTGCGCCGGATTCGATAGCTTTCTCGGACTATCTGGTTAGTTTGTGCTGGTGTGGGTGTAAATTCAATAGCTAATGTAGAATTTAATTGTTCTACTAAGGGGATGGCCTCATTTGCTGCAAAGTTATTAAAAGATATTAAAATGTTACCTGCACGTTGTACAGGAAAAAGACTACCAATTAACAAATGCAGTTTGCAACCCATACTATGTCCTACTCCATAGGTAGGGAGGTAGAGTTTGCGTAATTCTCCTGAGTCCTGTAAACGTTCTCTAGTGCGTTCAAAGTTGAGTAATACGGATTCGGCGATCGCAATATGATCTAATGTATTCACAAAAGGTGTAGCAATAACCACATATCCTTGATTAGCCAGATGTTCGAGTAACCAACGATACGTTAAATGTGGTAAAGTGGCGACAAAAGCACCACCTAAAAAATGAATAATACCGATTGGGTTGCGAGGAACAAGAACCCAATTACCCCTAATTTCTTTCCAGTTCATTTCCACAGTTTTGGAGTGTGTGACAATCGAATTTCTCAAATATAGATGAAGTCAGGGAAACTTGAGAGAATATATTTCCCATGTCTACATCTTAATCTAAACACATCTATTGTATTATTTTTAACTCTTGTTTTTTAAACTTTTCATTTCCTGCTGTACATCTAAGGAAATTTGCAACGCTTCATTTAATAATCTGCTATGTTCTGTAGCTTCTTCAGTCACTTGCATTGATGCTAAAGCTGCTAAATTATTGGCAAATAAATTAGAATTGGTAATAATAAAATTTTTATTCTCTCGCAAAATTTTTTCAGTCTTTAAAGCGCGTATTAAATCTTCTTTTGTAAGTTTAAGTGCTTCAATTACTTTTTCTCTTCCTTCTATTCCTACTTGGAGATTTCCAGCTTCCTCAATTTGGTCATTAATATCAATCGCTTTAATCACAGAATTATATCTTTCCACATCATTGAGTAAAATTCTCAAAGAATTTGTGATGTTCTTTTTGAGAATCTTGCTTTTATGCTGCCAGATTAAATACCATAAAGTTTGTATAGTTCCACCTATCCACAAACTGAAAATAATCAACAATAACCAAGATGGAATTGTTAAATTGTTAAAAAATAATTTAACAACAATATCTACTAATAGATAAGTAAAAACCGAAATAGAAAGTCCGACAAAAACTACAGTTGCACTTTCCGTCCCTTGGGCTTTTCTGAGTAAGTTTTGACTGAATTGCTGAATTTTATCAGTAATAATTATTAATTTATTATTAACAGGTAAGTTAGTCAATTCTCGCAAATCATCATGACTAATATTCAATCCCTGTAAATCATTTCGCACAGTTGCTAAATCCTTAACATACTATTGATTTAGTCTAATATAACAAGCAGATTTTATTAATTATAGTAAATTCAATATTCTGTTGCTGCTCACTGCTAACAATACCAATATACACCAGGAGTCAGGGATACCCCCGTACTGGCTTTGTGTATAGGTTTCAATTTAGATTCTGTACCTCATTAGATATGTAATCTGCTGTATAACAATCCTCAATCATTTCTAGCTCTAGGATAACTAGTACAGTAGGGCGTAAGTCAACCAACCATTAAGAATTCTCAAGAAGCTTGTGTAATATGCTTTTTTAATTTTTAATTTTTAATTTTTAATTCCGCCCTGCGGTACTAGGATACTTCTAATAAATAGCTCATACAGTGTCCCATTAAAAAATAAACCACTAGCATGGCTGCGGCAGCTAAAGCCACAAGTGTACCAGCCAACATGAGAGAGAATTCTTTATGCTCATAGGCTTTTTCCATCAGGTGTAGAGACCATGCTACAAGTGCTACATCAAAGATTAAAATAGGAATCAACATATTTCTTAATATTTCTTAATAGTAGTCATCTAATCTTAACACTATTTCGGGTAACTGTGCTTGATTCCAGAGATGTAGTTAGTCGTATCGGATGTCAAGTAGAAAGGCGAACAGGAATATGGCGTTCATGCAAATAGGTTTTAATTTGGGAAACACTGAGTTGACCGTAATGTAACAATGATGCGAGAAGTGCAGCTTCGGCTTTACCTTCTGTTAAAGCAGTGTGAATGTGTTCACAATTGCCAGCACCACCAGAAGCGATGACAGGAATTTCTACTGCATTAGCGATCGCTTTTGTCAACTCCAAATCATAACCAGCTTGAGTTCCATCAGCATCCATACTTGTCACCAACAATTCTCCAGCCCCCCGTTTTGTGACTTCTTCAGCCCACCAGAGGACATCAATCCCCGTATTTTCCCGCCCACCACGGACATAGACATCCCAGCCAGGATTTTCAGGATTAACCCTACGTCTGGCATCAATAGCGACAACAATACATTGATTACCAAAGCGATCGCTTGCTTGATTGATGAAATCAGGATTTCTGACCGCCGCAGAATTAATACTAACCTTATCAGCCCCGGCTCGTAACAAACCTTTAACATTTTCTAAGGTTTGAATCCCACCACCCACAGTTAATGGAATAAAGACCTGTTCAGCAGTCCGGTAAACTACATCAATAATTGTGTCCCTGTCTTCATGAGTAGCCGTAATATCTAGAAACACTAACTCATCTGCACCGGCTTCATTGTAAACCTTAGCTAGTTCTACGGGATCACCCGCATCCTTCAAATCAACAAAGTTAATTCCTTTAACAACTCTGCCCGCCTTAACATCTAAGCAAGGTAAGATTCTTTTAGACAACATAACGACTTTTCACTCCTAGTAATTGCTCGAAATTCACATTGTAAAGGTAATTGGGGAATAGGTGACGAGACTGAGAATTTAATTAAGTATGGCTAGGAGGTAGGGGCGCAGGGCCTGCGCCCAGTCAGGAGTATGGCCTGCGCCCAGTCAGGAGTATGGCTTACGCCACGCTATCAGTAAACCATAAATAAATTTGAAGTGCATTGAAACTTTACTTGTCATGTCGAAGCAGGAAAAACGCAGAAATTAAAGAGTTAGGGATGAAAAATCTTAAATTTCAATAATAAAAATTGCTCCCATGGGATGATTTTCCTCAACTTTGATATATCCCTCATGAGCTTCAACAATCATTTTACAGAAAGCTAAACCCAAACCAATCTGATATGCACCTGTAATCATATTTCCTATTTCATATTTTGCAAAAATAACTTCCCTTAATTCCTCTTGTACTCCTGGACCAGCATCACCTATTTGAATGCGAAATTTTCCTGATGATGTATATTCAGCAAAAAAGGAAATTTGACTTTCTTCAGGTGTAAATTTAATCGCGTTAGAAAGTAAATTATCAATAACGCGCCGGAAAAGACTTGCATCTACACTAACTAGAGTTCCTGGTTCAGGGAGTTTAGTAATTAATTCTATATTCTTCTTATTTATAGTTAATTCTATATCAGAAATAGCAGATAAACAAATATCAAATATATCAGTATCTGTCCGGTGAATTATCATTTTTCCCGAATCTAATTTTGCCATAATTAATAAACTATCAATCATAGCCTGTAATTTTTGGGCATTAGTGATAATTTGACTAGTTTTTTTCTCTTGACGTTCTGGTGAATAGTCTGTAATTCGCAAAATTTCCGCAGACATAATAATAGCAGTCAGGGGATTTCGCAAATCATGAACTATCATATTAGAAAGGTCTTCCCGCAAATATAAAGTTTCTTGTAAAGCATCATATTGTTGTTTAATACGCAACATAGAACGCATTCGAGAACGTAATTCTAAACCATTAATGGGTTTACTAATAAAGTCATCTGCACCTGCTAATAAACATTGGGATAAATCCTCTTTACTAGAAAGGGCTGTCACCATAATCACAGGGATATGTTTCCAAAGAGAATTGGATTTGAATTTTTGACAGAATTCGATACCATTCATTTCTGGCATCATCACATCTAATAAAATTACATCAGGTTTAAAATAGCCTAAAAGATCCAGAGCTTGTTTGCCATTACTAACATAGCTCAATTCATAACCTTGATTATCTAATAATGTATCAATTACATCAAAATTATCAGGTTCATCATCAATAATTAAAATTTTAGGTGGAATAGCCATATCTAAAGGTTAGGATTGAGTTAATAGGGTTTGAATTTTATCAAGGATAATTTTCAATTTGACGGGTTTTGTAAAATATTCATTTACTCCGACGGCGATACATTTTTCTCGATGACTGCTATCCATATTATTGATATCTGATGGAGTTGCAGCCGCCAAAACAATAATAGGTATATGCTGAAACTGCTGATTGGCACGAATGTAGGGAATTATTTCTAGTTTATCTATGCTTTGTATTGGCATATCTATAAGAATAAGATCAGGGTTTTCTGCTGTAATGATATTTATAAATTCTGCTTTTTCATTTACCAAAATCACGTGATATCCTCTAGCTTCTAGATAGTTAGAAATTGTAGCGATATTGGATTCATGATCTTCGCTCAGGAGAATTATGGAAAAAGATTTTTTAGGAATAGGGTTAACGATAGTATGAATAGGTACTGTGAATGAAGTAGTTGCTTGCTTCTGTGTTCCATCTGCCAACAAAAAATTCTGATTGATTAATTCTCCTGTGTATGGAATATAGACTTGAAAACAACTACCCGTATCAATTTTACTTGCTACTGTGATTTTACCTCCATGTAGTTTTACGAGTTGACGAACTAAAGATAAACCCAATCCAGTGCCATTGTATTGACGATTGAGACTACTGTCAATTTGCACAAATGGTTGAAAAAGTTTATCTAAATTAGCGCCATCAATACCAATACCATTATCAATAATGGAGAAACATATCCATTGAGAAAAAGGTGGCAGTGCTGAAGAATCTTCAATAATTTCTTCTCTCTTCCCTTCTTTACTGTCACCTGCTTCTACCTGTTCTACTAATAGTTGAATTTTGCCACCATCATGGGTAAATTTAACGGCGTTATTCAATAGATTAATTAATACTTGAAGGAAACGGCGTTCATCAACAATGATGTTTGGTAAATAGATTGGAACTTCTACACTAATCTCGATATTTTTCTTGAGTGCTTGTTGTTTAACAAATATCACACTGGATTCACAAAGGGAACTACAAGAAACGGTAGCAAGTTGTAATTCTAATTTACCAGCTTCAATTTTTGACAAATCGAGAATATCATTAATTAATTCTAGGAGGTGTTTGCCACTGCGTTCAATGGTTTCGACGGCTCGTTTTTGTAAATGATTAATTGTGCCGAAAACACCTTCTTGTAAACCTTCAGACATTCCCAAAATGGCATTTAGCGGAGTACGCAATTCATGACTCATGTTGGCGAGAAACTCACTTTTTAAGCGAGTAGCACGGGCTAGTTCTGCATTAGTTTGACGGAGTTGTGCTTCCATTTGTTTGCGTTCAGTTATTTCTGAAGCTGCGCCAATAATTTGTTTAGGGAGGTGATTATTATCCCGACTAAATACAGTATCATGACTGAGAAACCAATACCAGTTACCTTGACGATCGCACATTCGGTATTCTATTTCTCGGATTTCTTCATCACTAGCTGTAATTAAAGCAGCATGGTACTCAGAAATTCTGATTAAGTCGTCAGGGTGCATAATGTTTACAAATAATTCATTACCCATATCTTGTATTTCTTGAGTAGAGTAGCCAATTAATCTGGCAATCTCACGATTTATATAAACATTACGTTTTTCATGTAAATCGTAGATATAAAGAATATCTGGACTGGCTTCGGTAATCCGCTGAATTAAGTATTGACTATCTTTCAAAGCTAGTTCAACTTTTTTGCGGTCCGTAATGTCTAAAGCAGCACAGGTGATCCCCTCTATATTACCATTGCGATCGCGTAAGGGATGAATTGTTAATACATAACAAATGAAATCATCTTCTTCACCGATGACAATTTCTTCTCTCATGCTTTGACCGGTAGACAAAACATGGCGTTTCCAAGATGTTAATTTTTGAGCATCTTTAGGTAATAAAAGATCATCATCCAACTTACCAATTACGTCTGCAACTTCTAAGCCAAAGGCTGGGTTGTAAATCCAGGTGTAACGTAAATCAATATCTTGGTTAAATACGATAATTGGCGAATTATTTAAAGCAATACGAAAACGTTCTTCACTATAGCGCAGGGCTTCTTCGGCAGTCCGACGAGTAGTAATATCTTCATAAGTTCCCAAAATGCCAATAATATTACCGTCAAAATCTCGTAAAGGGACTTTATTAGTTTCTAACCATATACATGAACCATCAGGTTTATGGAAAGTTTCCTGGATGTGTAATTGTGGTTCACCAGTATTGATTACCAAGCGATCGCATTCTATGTAATATTCAATTTCTTCGGAAGTGGCCGATATCTCATGAGAAGCTTTACCGACTATTTCTTCAGGTGTACAACCGACATCTTCAGCAAAGTTACGATTACATCCTAAAATCACCGATTGACGATCTTTCCAAAATACCCGCTGAGGAATTGTATCTAATACCAATTGCAGCATTGCTTCGGATGCTTTTAATTGTTCCTGAGCCAGTTGCAGATCAATTGTCCGTTGTTGGACTCTAGCTTCTAGCTCTTCATTTAATAACCGATAATTTCCTTCACTTTGACGTAATAATTCTTCAGTCTGTTTAAGTTCTGTAATATCTGACAGTGACATGAGAAAAGCCTTTTCACCATTCCAAGGAATTGATGCCGGCTGCATATTTACTTTCCGTCGTTGCCCTTCTGGTTGCAATATTTCAATTTCTTGGACTTGATGACTATCACAATCATAAGGAAGTGCAAAAGGCCAACCTTGCAGTTCGGGAATATTTCTGCCAAACATCCTGGCTGCTGTTGGGTTGACAAAGAGGATTTTGCCGTGCATATTGACAGTTACAAAACCACTGGCACTTGTTTCGACAATAGTTCGCAAGCGTTCTTCACTATCTTTGAGTTTCTGTTCCATTCGCTTGCGATCGCTAATATTTCGGCAAGAATAAAGCAGAGTTCCTTCACCAATTTGTACCTTTTTGATATTGACTAAAACAATATGTTCTATTCCTTTGTGATCATAAATTTGGCGTTCAATATTCGTAACTTCTCCAGATATTGCCAAATCTTCAGGATCAAATAATGTTTCTCCCAATAAGTTGTGAATACTTCCCATCTGAATCATCTCTGCTGGTGAATATCCCAAAAGAACATCAATATTAGGACAGATAAAGGTAAATTGACCTTGATCATCTGTTATAAAAACCGCGTCAGAAATATTACTGAGGGTAGTACGGTATATTTCTTCCGATTTACTTAGAGCTATTTCCGTCCGTCGTCGTTCTTGAAGTTCTGACTGGAGACGATGATAGAGTTCGGCTTGTTGGATGGCGATAGATACATGAGTAGCTAACTGTTGTAGCAATTCTGTCTCTTCTGGTTGCCAAATTCTAGGGGCATCGTTTTGACAGGTGAGCATTAATCCCCAAAGTCTTTTACCAACAACAATAGGAACGATAATTTTAGCTCTGATTTGTAGACGTTCTAGTAGTTGCCAATGACAGGGAGTCATCCCAGCCGTATAAATATCTTCTACAACCCGAATTCGCCCTTGAATATATGGCTCAATCGAGTCTTGAGCAAAACAAGGGTCAAAAATCTCTTCTCCTTGAAAAGATAACCATCCGCTTTTGATATCCTCTGCAATTACCATACCGTTACCACTAGGATACAGTTGGTAGACAAGAACGCGATCGCAGTTTAATAATTTTCTGACTTCGATGGCTAGAGAATTGAGGATTTCTTCTAAGTTTAGGGAAACTCGAATCCGGTTAGCGATCGCACTTAAGAGCCGTTCTCGTTCGGTCTGTTCTTGTAATTCTGCTGTGCGTTTTTTAACTTCTTCTTCTAGTTCTGCA
Source organism: Anabaena sp. UHCC 0204 (assembly GCF_009711975.1). Taxonomy (GTDB): domain Bacteria; phylum Cyanobacteriota; class Cyanobacteriia; order Cyanobacteriales; family Nostocaceae; genus Dolichospermum. The sequence continues at coordinate 38,034 of NZ_VIKW01000011.1, read as the reverse complement.
TTCCGATTTTGTAGTAAATCCAGCTTTTCTGTTTCTAGCTGAGATACTTTCTGCTCTAAAATTTGGACTATTTTATAAATATCTAACGGGTTCAAAGCTTGCAATATTGTGGTGTAAGTGACAAAGCCGAGCATCTCTCCTTGTTCCCCTGTCACTACAACTCTATGTATTCTTCTTTCTTTCATCAGCATGAAAATTGACCACAGAGATTGATCCGGTGAGACGGAAAAGACTGGACTACTCATCACCTTTTCCACGGAAATATTATCTAAATCTAGATCCAATGCTTGGAACTGGACAATATCTTGTTCAGTAATAATTCCGATGGGGATGGGTAAATCATTTCGCTCTTCTATGATTACTACTGAACTGACATTATTCCTTGTCATTAATTTAGTGACATCTAGGACGGAGGTTTCTGGAGTAGTATGAACTAGACGAATATTCATAACTTCCGAAACCAAACGCAACTTTAACAAGTCAATCGGACGCAGTAATTGACGCAAGTTTTCATGGGTAATTAATCCTAATAGCTGGTTATTATCATCTAAAATTGGCAAATGACGAATGCGATTACGCCTAAATATATTTAATACTGTAAATAAATCTTTAAACTCCGACTCTCGAATGGTGACAACCGAGGAAGTCATCACATCTGCAATTACCATTTCCCCAATCTGTTGACCGGCGGCACTTAAATGGACAACATCGCGTTTGGTAAAAATTCCCACTAATTGGTCTTTTTCCATCACCAAGACACAACTAGCACGAGCATCAATTAATAAATAATTCTGATCAGGATTAATATTTTCTAATTTACAAGTAGCTCTAGCATGACTCATCAGAGCGATCGCCTCAGTTACTGGTGTATCAGGAGTCACAATCAGCGGATTATGAGTGATCCCTGCGGCCAGTGAAGCGATCGCCTGTTCTAAATTATTAGTTTCTATCAAGGAAATAAGTGACATAAATCATCATAAATTACAGTGGGATTCAGAAGTAAAAGCCGCTTAACGTTTGATCGTACAGCCTGGTGTATGCCATATATAATTTTTACAGAAAAAGGGAAGAGGGAACAGATAAGAAACACTCCTAATTATTAACTTTCAATTGCGTACCACACCTTTTACAAAATACTGCATCTGTATCATGAAAAGCTAAACCGCAATTTAAACAAACATTTTCTATTTGATTAGCTGTTTTTACCAATCGCCTAATTAAATCTCCTACTTGCCAAGGAATCAACGCCACCCCTGTTAAAATCATTAATACAGTCAGTAAACGTCCTAATTCCGAAACCGGAATCACATCACCAAATCCCACCGTTGTCATCGTCACAACCGAGAAATAAAAAGCATCTAAAAAAGTATTAAAATTTTGGGGATTAGCGGGATGCTCAACTTGATAAATTAACCCAGAAAAAATAAAAACAATTGCAAATAAGGTAAATAATATTCTAGCAAAAATTAAACTATCTTCATTACTAATACTACCAATTAAAAATTTTCGGTCAATAAATCTGAGTAACCGCAAAATCCGAAACCAACGCAATAACCGGATATAGCTAATATCTACCCATCCTATAAAAGATGGCAAAATTGCTATTAAATCAATCACTGCATAGAAACTAAAAATATATTTAACTGGATCTTCTGCACTCCATAAACGGAGTAGATATTCCACAGCAAAAATGATTAATATACAAGTATCTAATGCTCTTAACTCCAAACGAGCATCTGGAGGAAGATGATAAGTTTCAGCTACAAAAATTCCTGAAGAAACTAAAACCAATAAAGCAATACTTAAATTAATGACTTTACCAATAGGAGTTTCCAGGTCTTTTAAATAAAACTCTATTTTTTCTCTATTTATTACCATCTTTTACACAAAAAGGAAAGGGAATAGGCAATAAAATAATATTACCAATTACCCATGACCAATCCTTAAAATCTTAACCCAACGCCACCTTGTAAAGATAGCGCCGTACCACCCCCATTCCGGTAAGCATCAAAGGCAATGATAGCATTACCAAAAATCACAGTATTACTATTAGGAACAACGTAATCAATTCCCGGTTGTAAAGCAAAACTCATTTTATTACCCACAGGGGAAGGTGTATCACCACTAGTCAAAACTAAACCAGCCCCTAAATAAGCATCAGTTTGCCAGTTGAGAGGGAGATCATAGGAAACAGTAGGTACTACTGCTGTCCCTTTACCAATTAAAGCTTGAGCGCGGAAAGAAAGAGGTGCTTCTAGTAACTTGTAGCGGAAAGCCAGCACCCCACCAACTTGAGTACCATCACTCAATCCAATAGCTGGACCAATACCAACATAGCTACCATAAGCCACTTGAGCTTGTGCTGGTTGAGAGTTAATAGCTACACTCAAAATTGACCCAATCCCTAGAATCCAATACTGAAGATGCTTCATGACCCCACTCCTGACACAATCTTACATACTTAATATTATCAGTATAATGGTGAGGTGCGATCGACTCAGGAAGACGCACCTATACTTGAGATAAAAAGTAGTATTTAGTTTTTTGGCGTTGCTGATTAAGAGTATGATTTTGTTTCACGCAGAGGCGCAGAGTCACAGAGAGTAAGAGTTTAAACTCATTAATTTTTGAATTTCATACCCTAATTCAGCAACGCCAGTTTTCTTTACGGACAACGAGAATGCTGTCCACCTTGAGTACAAATAAAAGCCAGTTGTTGAGGATCTAAATTTTTAGCTTTACTAAAATCTACTCCTTGAACTGAAGCATTTTTTGAACCAAGATCAGGAGTTTGCACAAATTGATCTGCTGGATTTTGTCTACCTACAAACAGAATTGTGCCTTGAAAATCTGCTCCAGCAACATTTGCTCCTCGTAAATCAGCACGACTTAAATCAGCATTGCGTAAATTAGCGTTTTCTAAATTAGCAGAACGTAAACTAACCCCAGTCAGTCGAGCAATACTTAAATTAGCATCACTAAGATTTGCATGATCTAAAAATGCTTCCGATAAATCAGCACCTTGCCAATCGGTTTTAGTTAAATTTGCATAAGCCAATTGTGTACCAATAGCAGAAACGCGACCTAATTGAGCAGCATATAAATTTGCTTCTGTTAAATTTGTATCGCTTAAATCCGCACCTGTCAAACTGGCATTTTCTAAAATGGCATTTCGTAAATCTGCGCCTACTAGCTGGGTACTGCTGAGATTAGCACCAAATAAGCGGGTATAGGATAAATTGGCTTTATTCAGAGTAGCGCGACTTAAATCACTACGACTCATTAAAACACGACTCAGATTAGCACCACTAAAATTAGCTTGTTTTAAATCAGCGTTGCTCAAATCTGCGATGACATCATCATAGGTATCCCAACGCCCATCTTCACCCACACTGCGAAAACGACTACCTTGGAAATTACCTTGGTTGATATTTGCCGATTTCAAGATAATTCCTGATAAATCAATATTGTCCAGTGTGAGATTAAATAACGATTTTTCTCCAGATCCTTGAAAACCTAATTTAGCGTTGCTCAAGTCAATATTCTTAATTTTGCCACTGTAGATTGTCAGGATTTTATTAATTACCTGCTGGGTGATCACTAACTGATTTTGTCTAAATTCCCAATTTGGACTTTTGCCCATAGATTCCAGTTCTCCAGCTAGGAACTGATTCATCCGCTTTAATTCGGGAATGGCTTTCAGACCAGCATTAATTAAAGCTTGTTGAATAGTATCTAAAGTTGTCGGATCTGTCTCTTTTACCAGTAAATCAACGAGCAATTTCACCGCTTGTTGATCATTAAGACTACCCAAGGCTAAAACGGCTCTTTGACGATCTTCATTGGCAACGCCGTTATTGGGATTAAGTGCTTTGATGAGTTCGATAAACTTTTGGCTATTATTTTGTTCGCTTCTGCGTTGGCTTTCTTGAGTTTGGATATAGATTTGTGTACCGATTAAAGTTGATAAGACAGCAATCATACTAGTCAAACCCACTATAAGGAGGCTGAGATTAGGGTTGCTGCTTTGGGAACGAGTGGGAATAGATGGTTGAGTAGGGGCTTTATCTACAACATTTGCTGCTACTTTTAATTTTTCTTTATTTAAAGTGCTTTTAGCGTCTATTGTATATGTCCCTGCTAGTTGATCATGTAAGGCGCGGCGAGGTTTTCGGGCAGGCCAGCCTATTCCTTCTGCCAGGATCATGAACATAGTTAATGATGTGAACAGAGCTAAGTTAGGAAAAACAAAGCTGTAGCGCCAAAGCAGATAGGCCGCAGAAACAGGTATAGTCCAACGCCCTAATCCTTCTCGTACCACCACTGCACCTAAACCAGGGGCTGTTCCTTCTTCGTTAACTACCTTGACACCAAACCAGCGTTTGGGAATGGTACTACCAGTTTTGGCTAGTAAATACAATTGTCCACTGGAGAGGGTAGTCGGTAATAATAGAGCTAATATCCACAAGATATTAGTCGGCCAGGCAACGTTGCGAATACCATAACTTACAGGTAGTGCTAATGGACGGGCGATCGCTTTTTCTGTAACTACTAAAACAGGATTCAGGGGGACTCGATTGATATCGCTACGAGAGTTAACATACACACCCAAAGAATACGGAACTAACCCACTGGCTACAAAAATTGTTATTTCCACTGTCCAAGCAACAAAACGCCTAGTTACTAGTGATGTAACATTAGTTTTTTTTGGTTCTTTTGGGCGGCTAGACTGATTACTACTTCTCCCGATAATTGGATTCGCCATTAGATAATTACCTGTGAATTTATTTTTACACCAGTATCGGCGTGATTAAAATAGGCTATTGCTTATTTTTCCAGCTATTAGCAATAAAAAATTTGTATCCAAGATACACTAACCCCGCCAAAACTGCCAGAGTGATGACAGAAGTAACTAAAGCAAATACTGTTTGTAACATCCAAACAGTTAACAACATAACTATTCCTGTCACTCCCAGCTTTTTAATTGTTGATAAACCATTAAACCAATTTCTGGATCTTTCTAGATATAAATTCCATTTGTTAGAACTTGTTGTCGGTGTCGGTGCTTCTGCTTGAGTATCATTAATCCCAGAGGATTTTATTTCTGCTTCTAGATTTTGGAGACGACGCTGCAAATCTTCTTCTGGTTGATAATTCATAAATCTTTGCTCCCATACAAAGTAATTATAAGAAAAAAGGCTGAAAACCCTTGAGGTTAAGTTTTGGAGCTTGGCTTCAAAACTTAACCGTCCTTCAGGCAAGGGATGAAAGCCAGTTGAGGCGTAAACGCCTTGGTGATTTGTGATATAATTATCCTTACAGGAACGGTAATTAACCTGCATAAAAACCTAACTGCCTAACAGCAATCTGTACCTTGACAACTAAATCTATGGGGTTCTACTTCGTAGTTCTAGGATCACCTGGAAGTAGATAAAAGATTTACAGGTACTAGACGACACAGAATTTAACTCAAACAAAATTTGCAGCAATGCAACTACCTCCGGGCTGGGGGAAAGTAACGCTTGGGGAGAGAACCACCTCTGGGCTAGATACCGCAAGGGGTCTAGTCTAAGTGGACTCGTTGAACCAAGAATCTCCGCACCTTTAGGTCGGGGAGTGTCAAGTTACCGCAACTGCCAAGCTGGTGAGGAAATTAACTCACAATCAAACAAAAGACCCAAATAGGCTTCCCACTCTGTTATCTGCTATAGCTAATATCTATATATATTAACTAATTTCGCATATTAGGTACTGAAAAACCAAAAAAATTGAGTGACTATCTTGAATTGGGGTAAATATTTCTCCAGACAGGAACTTACCAAAACTTTTCTGCCCGTGAGTCATGAATTCAGGATATTTTGATTTATTCACATAACACTAGGACTGACACTTTAGTGTGAGTTTTGACATTATTTTTCCGAAAAATGGTATTATCCAATACAATCAGCTACAAACCATCAGTTATCCTACTGTGATCCATCAGCAGATTAAATCAGATTAAATTGTGGGATCGCTTGCACAATTGTTCACAATTTGTTACAAAAATATAAAGAACTTCTAGAGACTAAAACCTAATGTTCGGCGGACTTACTGGTTTAACAGAACCCAAAAGCACCGATTGGGGTGAGCGAATGCTCAACACAGTCGCCAGCCAAACGATTCGCCACTTGTTCACCCAAAGCGAGTCAGTAGAAGTCTTTGTGCGCTGCTACCCCTCCAGCAAACTGTTGCAAGGCAGCATTGATAGCTTTAAGATGAACGGTCGCGGCTTAGTAATTCGTAGAGACTTCGCAGTGGAGGAAATGTCTTTTGAAACCGATGCAGTAGCCATTGACTTCGGCTCGGTTTTAAGTGGCAAACTTACTCTCAAACAACCCACCCAAGCTGTAGCTCAGGTGATTTTATCAGAAGTTGGTATTAATCAAGCTTTTCAGTCGGAATTGGTTAAAAAACGCCTACTGAACCTTTCGGAATCAACTTTGATAGATATATCAGGTGGTGAACCAGTTTCTTTTACAGATGTTGAAGTTAAGCTATTACCTGAAAATCGTGTGCATTTGGTAGCTAAAGCCGATTTAAACAACGGCGAACTCATACCCCTAAGTATGACTATTGGCATCGGTATTGAAAGAAGAAGGCGGGTTTCTTTCAAAGAACCAAAAATTGAACTTGAGGGAGTTCCAGAATCGCAAAGAGAAGTTTCTCAGACTTTAAGTGTGGCATTGGTAGAAATCTTGGATAATATGGTTGATTTAGACCGTTTTGACTTAGATGGTGTAAAAATGCGACTTAATCGTTTAGAAACAGAAGGTCAAAAATTAATTTTTAGTGGTTATGCAGAAATAGAAAGAATTCCTCATAGTTCGTAAAATTGATAAAATATTAAATTAACGCCGCCTAGTTGACTCTAGGCGGCGTTTGCATTTTTATAGAAGGAGGTAGGGGCGCAGGGCCTGCGCCCAGTCAGGAGTCAGGATAAGAAAGAAATTTCTCCCCTATTACCAATGACCAATGACCAATGACCAATGACCAATCACCAATCACCAATGACCTACCTTCCCACACCAACATATTGGAATCCAGCTTTTACCATAGTTTGGGGATCAAGGAAATTACGACCATCAATCATGACAGGGTGGAGCATTAATTTTGCCATTTTTCCATAATCCAAAGTGCTGAACTGTTCCCATTCTGTGACGAGTACCAAGGCATCACAGCCATCTGCTAGTCTTTCAGCATCAGTTTCTACTAATACACCAGAAAGACCATGACGCATACCTGTTTGGGAAATAATGGGGTCATAAGCCTTAACTTTAGCGCCCAGACGGTTGAGTTGTTCAATTAAATTCAGTGCGGGTGCATCCCGTAAATCGTCGGTATCTGGTTTGAAGGTTAAACCGAGTAATCCCACCGTTTTCCCTTTGAGGATCTTGAGAGCCTGTTGGAGTTTTTCCAGAGCTATTAGGCGTTGGCGTTCATTGACACTGACAGCAGCTTTCATCAGTTGGGCTTCATAGCCATAATCATCAGCGGTGTGAATGAGAGCGGAAACATCTTTGGGAAAGCATGAACCACCCCAACCAATGCCAGCTTGTAAGAATTTGTTACCAATCCGGGAATCTAAACCGATGCCTTTGGCTACTTGGGTAACATCCGCACCAACGCGATCGCATATATTAGCAACTTCATTAATAAAACTAATTTTGGTGGCTAGAAAGGCATTAGCGGCGTATTTGATCATTTCTGCCGAACTTAAGTCTGTCACCAGAACGGGTACAGGCGGTAAAGATTTATCAGCCGCAAATTTGCGTTCGACAATGGGGGCATATAGTTCTTTCATCATACCGGTGGCTTGTTGACTATTGCCACCTAAGACAATCCGATCAGGATTAAAGGTATCAAAAACTGCTGAACCTTCCCTGAGAAACTCCGGATTACTGACTACATCAAACTGAGTAGCAATTTCCGATAATTTATCCTCACTGGCTGTATCACCAGCGGCGACCAATGTTTTTTGACGTTCGGCAATACCGTCTAGAACAATCATTCTTACCCAGTCACCAGAACCAATCGGGACAGTAGATTTGTTAACAATTACCTTATAACCACCATTGAGATTTTCGCCAATCCCACGGGCTACAGCTTCTACATAACGGGTGTCGCTTTCACCATTGGGTAGAGGAGGAGTACCGACAGCAATAAACAGGATTTCCCCATGTGCAACACCAGCCGCAAGATCACTAGAAAATAGAATATTGCCGCTATTGATGGCAGACTGCATAATTTCCGAGAGTCCAGGCTCGAAAATTGGCGACTGTCCAGACTTCATTAATTTTACTTTTTCTTCGTTGTTATCTATGCAAATTACATCATGGCCGATGTGAGCTAGACAAGCACCTGTAACCAAACCTACATAACCAGTACCAATTACACAAACACGCATTTTTTAACCCCTCGTTTTTACAGTTATCAGTTGTGAATAAATGATTAACTAACTAATTGTTACTTTTAACACGTTGACGGAAATCTTCTATCATCAGTTTTAACCCTTCTTGGAGAGGAATGGTCGGTTGCCAATTTAACAAAGTTTTTGCTTTGCTAATATCGGGACGACGACGGCGAGGATCATCAGCAGGTAGGGGTTCAAATTTAATTTGTGCATCTGGGTTAATTAAGTTCTGCACTGCCTGAGCCAGTTCTAAAATAGTGTATTCATCAGGATTACCCAGATTTATTGGTCCTGTGTGTTCACCATTCATTAATCGCATCAGTCCATCTACTAGATCAGAAACGTAGCAAAAACTACGGGTCTGTTGACCTTCTCCGTAAACAGTTAAGGGAATACCTTGTAATGCTTGGGCGACAAAATTACTGACTACTCGCCCATCGTTTTCTAGCATTCTTGGTCCGTAAGTGTTGAATATTCTCGCTACTCGAATCTCAACTTTATTCTCTCTGTAATAGTCAAATGCTAGGGTTTCGGCAATTCTTTTGCCTTCGTCATAACATGACCGGATACCAATAGGATTAACGCTGCCGCGATATTCTTCTACTTGGGGATGAACTTCTGGATCACCGTAAACTTCACTTGTAGAAGCTAATAAAAATCTCGCTTTAACCCGTTTGGCTAAACCGAGCATATTCAGTGTACCAATAACGTTAGTTTTAACGGTTTTGATTGGGTTGTATTGGTAATGGACTGGAGAAGCTGGACAAGCCAGATGATAAATTTGATCCACTTCTAACCGAATTGGTTCGGTGATATCATGACGGATCATTTCAAAATAAGGATTACCTAACCATTTTAGGAGATTATGTTTTTTTCCTGTATAAAAGTTATCCAGGCAGATGACTTCATGACTATCTGCCATTAATCGGTCAATGAGATGAGAACCAATAAACCCTGCACCGCCAGTCACTAAAATTCTCATATTTTCCCTTTTACTAACATATATTTCGAGGTTGCTATCATGCTTTTTTATATTAACCACATAGGTAACAAAAAAGCGGATATCTATTCAAGATTTTTTCTGTATGTTTTTTAGTTTGATACTAATTGTCTACAAGTTATTCTCTAATAGATAGGTTTATTGTGGGGCTTTTTCATCAAAGCTTTAAAAAAACAATACAGTTTTTTCACTGAAGTTCCTAACTGTCCAAGTAGCAATACGGAACTGATAATTAGGGCGTTCACCTACCCAGTGAATCCTGATTGGGCGCAGGCCCTGCGCCCCTACCTCCTGACTCCTTGAGAATAATGATAGAGCAGGTGAGTTGTCTAGCTAATTGGGTGGTGACATCATGGTTGGCTAATCCTCCGGGACTGGTATGATTGCGTATATAAGGAAAAACTACTAGATCATACAGTCTTGCGGCTTGCAAAATTGCTTGTCCAACATTTTCATGAATAATTATTTGAATTTCTGGGGGGTTAGGCAAATTTAATTGTGATAACCATTGATGTAGATGCTCATGCCTAGCTTCAATTTGACTAGAATTGCTGCTGGAATTTCGTGTGGGTAACTGGTTTTCAGTAGTCTGTTTATCTGTCTTTAACCTGCCAATTTCACTTATACACACATTTAATAGAGTCACTTGAGCTTGATTGGCATTTGCCAGGATTTGGGCAAACTTGACAGCCTCAAAACTAGGTGTAGTCAGGTTTTCGATGGGTACAAGAATGCGTTGAATTCTGCTTGGGGATTCTACTAAGCGTGCTACAACAACTGAACAGTGAGAAGACCAAAGGACATTATCAATCACATTGCCAAATAAACGCGCTCTCAAGCCATGACGTTTACCCCAACCCATAATAATCAGACTAGCCTTTTGTTCACGGGCGGCTCTACTGATAGCTGGGGCAAAAGCATCATCAATTCGCAATAGGGGTGCGACGGTTGCGCCTAATGATTGACATTGGGTGGTAGCTTTTGCTAATAACCTTTCACTGCGATCGCAAGCTTTTTCTAGACGGTAATTGTGCATTTGGGCAGTAGCATGAGCGATCGCTAAAGGGACAATTTTCCCCTCGGCTTGACGTGCTAATAATGCCGCCATTTCAATTAAATTCTGTTGCGTTTGGGGATTATAAACAGGTACGAGAATATTAAAATCCTGCTGTTCTGGGTGTTGTTCATTTCTAGATAAATTAATTTTCTCACTTTGATTAACTACTGCACAAGTCAGTTTCCCAGCAAAGCGACTGGTTAACCAAGGGCTAAATAATGATGTGATCAGGGTTAAAATAATGATGTTGTTAAATACGGCGGATGACAATAACCCAGAACGATATCCCACCAAGGTAACTGCTAATGTTGTCCCTACCACAGGCATAGATAGTGACCACATTGTGAGAGTTTCTTGCCAATTATATTGATATAAAATTTTGATGAAAAAGGCGGTTATAAATTTGCAAATTATTAAACCCAAGAGCATGAATATTAATAGCTTAATAGTGCTATTGCTATCAATAAATTCAGATAAATTTAGCACTAAACCCAGATGCACAAAGAAAACGGGAATAAATAGCACACTGCCAATAAACAGCAATTTTTCTTTAACTGGTCCATCTTCTACTGCATCATTTACTGCCAAACCTGCTAAAAATACGCCGACAATCTTTTCTATTCCCATCCATTGAGCGACGACAGCAGCAAAAAAAACAGAACATAGTACGAATAAAAACTTGTAGCTTTCGTTATCTCCAAATCGCCGAAAAAATTCTTTACCAACCCAATCAATACCAACTACAATCACCGTCATATAAATGATGATTCTAGGTAGAATAATCATAAGTTGAGTCAAGTCAATAAATTGAGCATTGGGAATTACTATAGATATGGATAAAATTAACAGTGCAGATATATTAGTAATTAAAGTTGCTGCCATTGTCACATTGACAGATGGGTTATTAACTATTCCCAAGCGGCTAATAATTGGATAAGCTAAAGGACTATAAGCGGCAAGTAATGCCCCAATTAATATAGAAGTATTCTCAGTCCAATTAAAAATTTCTCCTAGTAATATTCCTAAAAGCAGGGATAAACTAACAGTTATACCACCAAAGATTAAAGCCGGAATTTTCTGGTTTCGGAAAAGTTGGAAATCAACTTCTAGGCCAGCTATAAACATTAAGTAAGCCAAACCGATGTCTGAAACTAGGTTAATCATCGGTAATGATGACGGCAACAAATTCCATCCTGATGGACCAAGGACGACTCCAGCACCAACTAAACCCACTAATGCTGGTAATTTGAGCCGGTCAAATAGAATCGGGACAACTAAAATAACTAACAGTAAAATAGCCAAGGTAATGATTGGTTATGAGATTAAAAGTAGAGAGAGCATAACTGTATTTTATACAAAAAAGTGGCCAATTTACGTTGATTAACTCTCATAAATAGAATACCGACGCTACATAAACAAAGTCTACCTTTATTAGTGAAATACATAAACTTTGCTCTATTTCCTGTATAGAGGAATACTACACAAACAAAGTCAAACTGCACGGACTAACGGAAAATCAATGATTTACAAACCACACAGGTGGGTTATTACTGTGTAATTTTTCCTTCGGCAAATTCTACTAAAGCTGTGAGTTCTGCTGCTGATCCTACCACTAATAAGCGATCGCCGGAAAGTAATGTAGTTTGATTATTAGGATAATCAATTTCTTCCCCAGTAGCACGACGAATAGCCATTAAACTCACTCCAGTTAAATAACGCATATTCACTTCTTCTAGACTCATGCCAATTAAAGGTGAATTTGCTGGTAAATCATACCAACGACGATTCAGATCACGAGTAACTTTTTGCAAATATTGAGAAACTTCAGCAGGTGAACTTTGAGGACGTAAATATAAATAATGATCTTGGCGAATTTGCTGCATTTTTTGTTGGATAACTTCCGGTAACAAACCCACAGCAATTAAGAGATGAGTGACCATTTCTAAACTCGCTTCAAATTCTGGTTGAACTACTTCCTTTGCTCCCAATTGATAAAGGACTTCAATATTTTTATCTTGGGTAGCACGGACAACTAAATCTAATTCGGGACATACTTCCAAAGCTCGTTTTAAACATAGCCTAATACTAGCAGGATCTGGGAGAGCGATCGCCATACCTTGAGCATGACTTACCCCAGCAGTTTCTAATACATGAAGACTGACACCATTGCCATAAACATAGGGAATTCCCGCATCTCGTAATTGTTGAATGCGACTTTCTGATTGATCAATAACCACCACAGGTAACTGATATTGCTGTAACAACTTCACTAAATTCTTACCAATGCGGCCATAACCACAAACAACAATATGATTTTTCCGAGGCAAATCTTCAGAAAAATCATGAGCTTGATCATCCACAAAGTAGGGTTTTAACCAAGGCATAGATTCAGCCAAATCGAATAAAAATGGAACTAACCGCAAGATAAAAGGAGTCAGCATCAAAGTAACTGCGGTAGTTCCTAAAATTAGTAAATATATTTGCCGGGAAACCAAACCCAAAGCTTGTCCTTTACTAGCAAGCACAAAAGAAAATTCCCCAATTTGGGATAATCCCAGTCCAGCAATTAAAGCAGTTTTCAAAGGGTAGCGAAATAACTTAACTAAAGGAGTGATAATTAAAAACTTCCCAACAAAAACCAAAGCTACTAATCCGAGAATTAATTCCAGATTTTGCCACAAAAAACCGGGATCAATTAACATCCCAATAGCTGCAAAAAATAAACTAGCAAATATATCCCGCAAAGGTTCAACAATAGTCAAAGTTTCATCAGCATATTCCACCTCAGAAATCATTAACCCGGCGACAAATGCCCCCATTTCAATAGATAGCCCTAAATATTCCGTGAGGAGAGCAATTCCTAAACAGATAGTAACTACACCTAATAAAAATAATTCCTTACTTTCCGTCCCAGCTAATAATCTCAATAAAGGGGGAATTAACCAAATTCCCGCCACAATTGCACCAGCCGCAAATAAACCAATTTTGAGCAAAGCCATGACCACAGCGACACCAATAGCTTCCGCTGGTTCATGGAGGGCTGGTAATACCGCTAACATTAATCCCAGAGCCAAATCCTGAACGACCAGAATCCCCAGCATTACTTGTCCGTGGGGTGTTTCCGTCTCATTGCGTTCCATGAGGCATTTGAGAACCACCGCGGTGGAAGACAAAGACAAAATCGAACCCAAAAAGACACCTTTAGCAGGTAAAGCACCCCAAGCACCTGTAACACCGCACACCAAGACAGTGATCAGAATCGTGAGAGTAATTTGTAAAGCGCCTCCGCCCAGAGCGATCGCTTTCACCTTTTTTAGTTCTGCCAAAGAGAACTCAACACCCAAAGCAAACAATAAAAACGCTACTCCAAACTGAGCCAACGTTTCTACCTGAATCAGTTCCTTAATTAATCCCAGCCCAGTTGGACCAACAACCATACCGCCGATGAGATAGCCCAGCAAAACAGGTTGTTTTAACAGCGCCGCCAATAATCCACCACAAGCAGCGACAGCGAACACCGAAACCAAATCAACAATTAACCGAAAATCTTCTTGCACCTGTTTTAATAAGAACTATAAAGAACTATATATATTCAGGATACAAAGTTTTACCTGTTTCCGGTGAGAGTTGGGATACAAGAAAAACAAAATTTGAACCAACCCGAAGAGGCAGGGGGGCAGCGGTTCGGCTTCGCTCACCGACCGGGAGCAGGGAGCAAGGGGGATTCCTTTGCGCCTTTGCTCCTTTGCCTCTTTGCGCGAAACAAAATATCTAACTGCAAATCACCCTAAAACCCGATAACCAATATCTCTGCGATAATACATCTGCTCAAATTGAATATGTTCGATACCTGCATAAGCTTGAGCGATCGCTTCCTGGAAATCCGCACCCAATCCTGTCACATTTAACACTCGTCCACCATTCGTCACCACTTCCTGGGCTGCATTTAATTTCGTCCCGGCATGAAACACAGTCGCCCCTGCTGTCTCGGCTGCTACAAAGCCAGTAATTACCTTACCCTTGGCATACTCTCCTGGATAACCACCAGCAGCAGCCACCACCGTAGCCGCAGCCCCTTGTTTCCAAGCAATAGGGGGCATATCTCCTAACCGCTGTTCGATACAAGCCAAGATTAAATCTTCCAGAGGTGTTTCTAACATCGGTAAAATTACTTGGGTTTCGGGATCACCAAAGCGACAGTTAAATTCTAAAACGCGAAAATCACCATCTGGTGTAATCATTAACCCAGCATACAAAACGCCTCGGTAGTCAATCCCCCTAGCTTTTAAGGTTGTGATGGTTCTTTCTAACACCTCAGTTTGCACCCGTGCCATTAATTCTGGTGTTGCTATCGGTGCAGGAGCATAAGCACCCATGCCGCCTGTATTTTCTCCTGTATCACCTTCGCCAACGCGTTTATGATCTTGAGCAGGTAATAATGGGCGAATGGTTAAACCATCGGTTAGAGCTAAAACTGATACTTCTTGTCCCAGTAAACATTCTTCAATGACAACGGAACTACCAGCCGCACCAAATTGTCCTTGAAAAATCGCTGCAATCGCTTCTTCAGCCTGAGCAATGGTTTGGGCAACTGTGACACCTTTACCAGCAGCTAAACCATCGGCTTTTATAACTATGGGCGCTCCTTGAGTTTGGATGTAAGCTTTTGCTGGGGCTGCTTCCGTAAATACCGCAGCTTTGGCAGTGGGAACTCCAGCTTCTGCCATTAATGCTTTAGCCCAAGCCTTACTTGCTTCTATTTGCGCCCCTGCTTTGTTGGGACCAAATACCATTAAACCTTGATTTTGCAGATAATCAGTAATTCCCTGAGCTAAAGGCACTTCTGGACCAACTACTACTAAAGAAATACCATGAGCGATCGCATATTGACTAATACCTGCAAAGTCATCTACTGCTAAAGACAAGTTTTGACAACCTTGCATACTTGCTGTACCCCCATTACCTGGTACGCAGACAACTTGCTCAATTTTATCAGATTGCAGCAATTTCCACGCTAGAGCGTGTTCACGTCCCCCATTACCGATAACTAAAACTTTCACTTATTTCCTCATAGTTCTCTTACAGTCATAATTAAGAATACTCGCAAATCAACTGTTTACTATACATCTTTTCAAGAATGAAACAAAAATCAGTTAATATCTAATAGTTGTGAGCGATTATTTTCTGTCTAAAGTGATTAAGTCTCATCATTTTTCTGCTATTTTGTCAGCTTCTCCAGCGGTTTTCAATTGGGATAAAAAGGACTTTATTGCTGTTTTAAAAAATGCGGCTGATACTGCTGAATTAAATGTTGTTGGAGAAATAGCGGTTGAATTTGTCCCCCAGGGAATTTCTACAGTAGTTTTGTTAGCAGAATCTCATATAGCGTTGCACTTTTGGCCGGAAGCAGCAAAGGTGACAATTGATATTCATATTTGTGATTACCAAACGGATAATTTAGAAAAAGGTAGATTTTTAGCTAACATTCTGACTAGGGAAATTAGTAATGATGATAGTTTAGAAAATTGGCATTATTTATCTATTTCTGATTAAGGACTTCCAAGAAATAAATAAACGTTAGCGTAGCGTGCGTGTAGCGCATACCGCAGAGGACACAGAGGAATAAGGGTTTGATAGTGTTTTTTTGGGAAGTCTTTTAAGTAAGCGCCTAAAAGCACCAAGCAATTAGAAAGGAAGCAGAAATATAAGCAAAAGTTTCAATTAAACCTGCACCAACATTAGGAATTTCTTGATTAACAATTTCATCATAAAACCTGACACCGGGAACTAAAATTAAATCGGCTAACCAGCGAATTCCTATTAGAGAAATTAAACAAAATAAGAGTGTTAAACTGTATTGAGTAAAACTAAAAATCCAATTTTGAAATTCTGTGGAAAATGCGACTATAATAATATTCCCAGTCGCAATTAGTAAACCAGCTAAAGCTACACCTGCGGCTGGATTATTGCGTCTTTCTATTTCCGCAAAAACATTATATTTAGTAATTAAGGGATAAACATAAGTGACTAAAACCAGGACACATAAACATTCCAAAATAATAGCTAACTAAAGCAATAGCAACCGCAGGATTATCTTTTACAAATAATTCTACATTCAATTCCATGCGCCGTCTAAATAATTTTTGATAGGCGAATTGTCCTATCCAAAATAAGCCAAACCCTACTAACAATTCTACAGTAATAACTCCTGCTTGAGTCAAAGCTGACATGATTAATTCATTCATTTTTATTCCCTATCAATGTTTGAAATAAACTAATTAAAGTATCAGCTAATTGATCATAAAAGAAGTAATCATGAGCGCCGATAGTTTTTCTATATGTGCCACCAAATCTACTTTTAAATTGGGAGAACTTAGTATAAGCATGATTAGGTTCTTTGGTAAATCCATAGAAATCATAAAATTGACAACCCCGGATTTTAGCTTTTTGCATTGCTTCCCAATGTAAGCCATAACTGGCCATAACTTCTCTATGCAATAAGCTCGTTCCACCATATAAATAAGTTGCGACATTACCGCAATATATCACTAAAATGGCTGCTATTATTTCCCCTTTCCAGGTAGCTAAACCAATTTCTATCATGTTAGTTGTAAATAATGTTTGACAAAGATTGATAAAAAATCCATAGGGTTCAGCAAAGAAATTTTGACGCTGTGCAGTTTCCCAAAATAAATCATAAAATAAGGGAATTGATTGGGAATCATTACTAAATTCTATATTGACATGATACCGCTGACTCAACCGGATATTATAACGCCCTTTTGGCTTCATGGCGGCTAGTATTTGCTCGTTATCTGGGCGCAAGTCAATTAATAAGGTTTCATTGGGTAATAAGTCAGCAGGAGAGCGTACAAATCCTTGGAGATAATCGGGTTTTTCGTGCCAATTTGGTTCTATTCGGAAAGCTATTCCTCCCATTGTTTGAGCTATTTTTTCGGCTGTTTTTAATAATAAATTTATGCCTTCTTCTGGGTAATTTTCTGGTAAAATTGGTCCACCAGGGGAAATTAATAAATTTGCTTTGTTAGTATGGGGATATAAATAATAAATGCAGCCACCTACTAAATAATTATTTAAAAATAAGCCATAGCGAAATGTTTTGTATCCTTCTAATTCTTTAAAATCCGCCCAAGTCCAAGTTTGCATAAAGGAGCTAAACTGGGAATTATTGATGAGAATTTGCCAATTTTCTTGATCTTTTTGGGTTAGTTTTCTAATTGTTAATTGGTTTTGATGAGTCATGGTTTGTTTTTGTTTCACGCAGAGACGCAGAGGAGCAAATACGCAAAGTCAGAAATACGGTATTTATTCATTTTTGAAGCGATGAAATATACTGGCTAACCAACCTACTCCTACCATAGTTAATATAAATCCAAAGACTTTATTTTCACCACTAGAAGAGTAAGCATTACCAGAACTTGAACTTCTAGAATAGTAACCTTTTGCAAATACAGAGTCTGGTGCGACTAAATTGGCCATTAATAATGTGACTGATAAGAGGGTGATAAATTCAATGGTTTTTGGTGATAAGTTGGTTAATGGTTGATTAGATTTGATTTTTTCGGCTAAATTTTTGAGTTCAGTCGCAAT
This sequence comes from Anabaena sp. UHCC 0204, assembly GCF_009711975.1. Classification (GTDB taxonomy): domain Bacteria; phylum Cyanobacteriota; class Cyanobacteriia; order Cyanobacteriales; family Nostocaceae; genus Dolichospermum. The sequence goes on along the minus strand of NZ_VIKW01000011.1, from coordinate 19,917 downwards.
TTGCGGTGGTAGTTCTTGCGCTCTTGCTAATAAGCTATTTAATAGGCTTTGACAGTCTATTTCTAGTAATAAGTCTTGGATATGTTCTAACCATGATGTTGTCATTTTTTGGCTATGATAGCGATGACGAACTGGGATATATTGATTAATGTCTATTGGGGGTTTTTCTGTATCTGCTTGGGTGTAAATATTTTCTAACCAAAATTTAGCTACTGTGTCTAAATCTAAGGCATTACTATTACCTATTTCTGTGCTTGTTTGTTCATTAATGTCTAGGAAATTAATAGTTTCTTTTGCTTCTAAATTTGATTCTAATTCAGCATTATCTATACCATTGAGTAAGTAATAAAATAACTGTTTATTTTCTATGGTGTTAACCATAAATTGCTGGCGGTTTTTAGCAATTTCTTCGTCAAAGATAAATGCTTGGAGAATTTTGTCGTGGGTTAAATATTGGAGATTATCGGGAAGAGAAATTTTTTCTATTTCCTCTGGCTGAATTACTTCGGATGATGCTAATAAAAATCCCCATTTTCCATAATCATGATCACTAAATGAGGGAATATTTAGTTGTAAAGGTTTGGTAAATAAACCCGCTGATATTAATGTTTGATATAAACACCAAAATGCTTCTGTGTTATAATTAGGGGAGACAGCATTAATACAAGTTAATCCAGCGGGAATAAGTACGCGATTAATTTCTTGAAACCATTCTCGGCTATATATTGCAGTTTCTTCGGCTGTGTTGGGATAGGTAAAATCAGAAATAACTATGTGATAATAATTTTCTGGAAGTTGGGAAATAAATCCAAATGCTTCTTCTGTGTAGATGGTGACTTTTTCCTGTTCTAGGCTACCATGATTGTAAGGTTTAAATACTGTTTTTGCTAGTTCTAAAACTTCTGGATCATAATCTACTAAATCAATCTGTTTAACTTCGGAAAAACGTAATATATCTCTAGCGGCTAATCCATCACCTCCACCACAAATTAAGACGCGCAAATCTGTGTCAGGAAATCTGGAAATTGCCAATTTTATCGCCGGAATTACTAAATATTCATGATAAATGGCTTCATCTTGACTATGAAACTGTAATTCACCATTAATATAAAAGGCGATATAATCGTTTTGTTGTTCAATGAATAGAGAATTAGACATAAAATTTTATCCAAATATCATCATGCAAACACCGACAATCAGCACCATTAATGCTATGACAAGTTCACCAAATAGACTTGCATCTAATTTCAAGTTAGATGATTTTTTAACTACTCCTTTTTGAATGTGAGAAAATTCTTCAATTTTGACAATTTTAGTGGAGTAAATTTCTATTTTTCCCTGGGGAAAGGCTTCAATAGCTAAGTTGGTGATATGATCTTTATCCCAGTAATCCCAAGTAATTCGAGATTGGGTTTTGTTGGTTGATTCATATTTACCTTCTGTGTCAGACTCAAAGTAATAAGATTTATAAAAAAGCTGCAATTCTGGATAGGGAATACTGTCTGCTTGCATTCTTTCCCAGAGTTCAGGTAATATATTTTGTTTAGATTCTGGTACTAATAAGCGAGCATTTTGGACTAGATTAGAGATATACCAAGTAACAAGCCAGGATGGTTCTTCAGAATCATATTCTCGCAATAAGTAATGTTCAGTTCCTCCTGATGATTTTAGTAACCATTCATCAGTTTGATAACCTTCGGTATCTCGATAGGTACTGTAATCTTCTATATCCCAATCTACACCATGATACCTGACGCGATCGCCTGCACGCATATCCTGGAGTTGTTTTTGAGCATCAGTTATAGACATAAATGCTTTACTATGAGCAAGTGTGACTTTTAAAACAGCGTTGATTTAGTTTACTATATAAAGCGGTGGTAGCAAAATTTAACAACATGAGTGGTAAATTAATTGTATTTGAAGGGGTGGAAGGTTGTGGGAAAACTACTCAGATGCAACTGTGTTCTCAGTGGTTAGAAAGTTTAAATATATCTGTCGTGCTGACTCGTGAACCGGGGGGAACAGAGTTAGGAACGGATTTGCGGAGGTTATTATTGGAAAAGTCACCTAGTAAACCAGTGGGGGAAATCACGGAACTGCTATTGTATGCTGCGGACAGGGCGCAACATATTGAAGAGGAACTAAAACCGAGTTTAGCTATGGATAAGTATATCCTATGCGATCGCTATACTGATTCTACTATTGCCTATCAAGGTTATGGCAGGGGTTTAAGTATGAGTATAATTAATCAACTTAATCAGATTGCTACAGGTGGTTTAGTCAGTGATTTAACTATTTGGTTAGATGTAGATGTGGAGGTGGGGCTATCTCGCAAACGTGGACAAGCTACACTAGATAGAATTGAACAAGAAACTATTGCTTTTCATCGTCGAGTACAGCAGGGATATACTGAGTTAGCTGTATCTTATCCATCCCGAATTGTGCAGGTAGATGGGAGTGGGAGTCAAGAGGTAGTGCAACAAAGTATACAGGAAATTTTACAGAAACGCCTGTTTTTATAATTATGTTTTCGCCATTAGTCGGACAACAGCAAGCGGTAGAATTATTAACTCAAGCTGTTAAACAAGACAGAATTGCACCAGCTTATATGTTTGTCGGTGCAGATGGTATAGGCAAAAGTTTAGCAGCCCGGTGTTTTATTGAATTACTTTTTTCTAGTTCTCTAAAACCTGATCAAATTCCCATTTTACAAAATCGGATTCGTCAAAGAAATCATCCGGCTTTATTGTGGGTAGAACCAACTTATCAATATCAAGGACAAAGACTCACCCCAGCAGAAGCAGCAGAAAAGGGAGTTAAACGCAAAGCACCGCCAGTGATTCGTTTAGAACAAATTCGAGAAATTACCCAATTTCTTTCTCGTCCACCATTGGAAGCATTGAGAAATGTCATAGTTCTAGAACAAGCAGAAACAATGGCGGAATCCGCTGCAAATGCATTATTAAAAACTTTAGAAGAACCAGGAAAAGCGACATTAATATTAATTGCCCCTTCACCGGAATCTGTATTACCAACTTTAGTATCTCGTTGTCAAAAAATTCCTTTTTATCGTTTGGATACTGCGGCTATGAATCAGGTTTTAACACAAACAGGAAATGGAGAGATTTTACAACATCCAGAAGTTTTGAATATAGCCGCAGGTAGTCCGGGAAATGCAATGTCATCTTACCAACAATTACAAAGTATTCCTAGCGAGTTTATAGCACAGGTAAAAAAAACGCCGACATCTTACCGTCATGCTTTAGAATTAGGAAAAAAAATTGATAAAGAATTAGATACCGAAGCGCAATTATGGTTAGTTGATTATTTACAACAATATTATTGGCAACAAATACATGAACCGAAAATTATTCAACAATTAGAAAAAACTCGGAAATATTTACTTTGTTATGCCCAACCTCGCTTAGTTTGGGAATGTACATTTTTAGCTTTATTGCAAATATCGCAAAATTAACTTCTGCCAATTTATGAGATTTTAAAATTTTTACCTTAAGCTTATTGTCAGTATTAATACGGACATGATACCATATTTATATTATTAAAGACTAAAAAACCACGAGGTCAGAGTATGTCATTCCAGCGCGTTCATGACTCTAGTCCGAAAAATAGTCAAACATCTTCAAATCACAACCCATTCGCATCTCGTCCTTTCTCTGTCCAACAGCCTCAAAGACCACAAACACCAGAAGAACTGGAAAAACAGGCTTTTGAACAGGACAAGTTTGAAGCTATGGGATTAGAAGTCAAGGAAACACGCGGCACAATTACATCTGAAGAGTCAGAACAACTAATTGTCCTACAAGCGAAAATGGATAGCTTTTTGCAAAGACAGTGGGATGCAGTCAAAGGAAGACCGAATCTTTTGGATATTGCCATAAATAATTATCAAGCTGCACAGAAAAATCAATCTGTACAACAGATTCAACCTAGTCTACTTGCTAATAAACCAATTAGGGCAAATTTCACACACAGATCATCAGCACCTCTTCAACCTCAACTAAATACTCATCAACCAAATAGGGTAACTTCTACACCTTCACCAACAGTATCTCTTCAGGCCAAATTAACTGTTGGTCAACCAAATGATCAATATGAACAAGAAGCAGATCAAGTTGCTGAGAGGGTCATGAGTATGTCTCCTCCCTCAACTCCCAATATTCAGCGTCAAGGCCAGGAAGCATGGACAACAAACATTAATCAAAAACCAATAGCCAGCAGTATTACACCGCTAGTCAGTCGCAAGCCAGAATCAGAAGAAGAAGAGGCTATTCAACCCAAGTGTGACACTTGTGAACAAGAAGAGCAAATTCAGCGATCTCCCAACCTACTCCAAGCATCATCCGATGGTACTACTCAAGCACAACCAAGTCTGGAAAGTCGGTTAAATGCCACTAAAGGTGGAGGAAGTCCTTTGGCTGATGGGGTGCGAAACTTCATGGAACCCCGTTTTGGGGCTGATTTTAGTCAGGTGCGAGTACATACGGGTTCTGAAGCCGTGCAGATGAATCGGGAATTAGGCGCACAGGCATTTGCTAATGGTAATGATATTTACTATGGAGCAGGGAAAACACCAGGAAATAATGAGTTAACAGCGCATGAGTTAACCCATGTGGTGCAGCAGACAGGCGGAGTTCAAAGACAATCTATTGTTCAGCTAAGTCCTTTATCAGAAGAAGTAACACAACTTTGGAATCCAGAGCAGAAAGCCGCCTTCTTTCACAGGTTACGCCGACTTGATGACAGCCAAAGAAGAGATGAAGATTTACGGCAATGGGTAGATCAACATCTGAGAGGAAATGATAGATGGTTGGCAGATAATATTCTCCTGTATGGTGCTGAAGTCAATTGGCCAATTGCATTGCGTGTAGAACGAGAAATGCAAGGCTGGACAGATAGCGGGGGGTCTGAAGCTGTTTTTGCAATTTTACGGGAAGCTCATGGTACAGAGGCTACCAATGCCGATCTTTCAGATACTCTGCGGCGGATTTTTGCAGATAATCCAGAATATCTGGCAACAGCGATCCAATTGCAACATCACCACCAGACAGCACAAGATATTGATAGTAATGTGATGGATCTGACTTACAGACGAAGAACTACAGAGTATGACGAGCGTAGTGTCAGACGTATTCAACAACGTTTAATAGATATTGGTTGTCTTCAAGAAACAAATGAAGGGTTTGCATGGGGTCAGATGAATGATGCAACTACACAAGCGATCGCCCGCTTTCAAACCTGCCACGCTTCAGAGATTACTCAAATTCAAGAAGATATGGAAGCGATCGAAGCACTAGGTACAGGAGATGCTTCCAGCAGTGCTAGAGCAGCAATGAGACTACAAGAAAGCGAAATACAAACAAATGATGTTACACATCAAGCTCTAGCTAATGCTTGGCCACGTCGGTTTTTCGGCGTTTTACTCGAAAATCAAGCCCAAGCTTATGAATACATTGCTAATCAAGTTCTCCAAAGAAGTCTACCTTTTGATCGACAACGAGTTAATATTGTTGGCGTGAGAGGCTTTCAGGGTGGAGGGGTTCACGATAATCCCAGAGTTAGACAAAGAACAAATCGTTATGATGATACGTTTTTTATCTTGGCTTTAAATGAACAAGGAGAAACTCTGCTTAGAGAATTTAGAGGAACAACAGATCCAGGTGGACGTACAGGTTATGAGCAAAGCTCAGATCCAAATACACATCAAATGGGAGTAGATCAACAATTAAATTATCATTTCAGTTACACTACCAGTGAAAAATTTAATAGACCTATGCTGGGGCAAATTTCTGGTACACCCGATCATCCAGGCGTTATAGATCCTCGTCGCCGTAGTATTTTAAAGGAACGAGGAATTTCTGAAGAGGATCGTCGTAGTTCCAGAATTCGAGAGGAAAATCGTCAAGATCGAAGTCCAACTTCAGAAATGATACCAACAGGAGTTGAGGAAAAGATTCTCTATGATCGACTACGCACAGAATATGGACGCAATCATTTACCAAGACATCCAGAATATCGTGGATATGATGAACAAGAATTTGGTATTGCCATCCACAGTGGAGGAGGTTGGGATAGTGATCAAGTCACAGCAGATTCTACAGGTTGTCAAGTGGTTCATGGAGACTGGTATGGCAGTTTTATTCAAACTTTACGCCGAGCATTGACTTGGGAAAGACAACGCAGAGGACTTGCTGTTCCATCTGATCCTCAGCAATTAGAATTAGTGTCACAAGGAGATGTTCTTTACTCACTTCTGAATGGTGAAGATTTAATACCTCCGTCGGCAAGAGAAGCATCTGATGCAGAGACTTGTCGTTGTGACGACTCCCTTGCCAGGGAAGTGCGATCGCCGATCTTGTAGGGTGGGCAAATGCAGATAATTTCCGAATATTGTCAAAGGGTTTTTCTGTCCGCATTTTGGCGATCGCCTGACGTAAGTACCTGAGCAAAATTAATTAAACATTTTGAAAATACCTAAACCAATGAATTACGTAGGGGCAAACCCCCTGTGGTTGCCCTAAACATGGGGTAGGCACGGGGGCGCTACCCCTACATCAAACATGGGGTAGGCACGGGGGCGCTACCCCTACATCAAATCCTTTTATATAATCAATTTTGCTTACCTACTGTAATATTTTGTAACTAAATCAAGGTTGAAATGGTGTACCCTGATGAAAGCGAAGTATCCAACCAGTTGTGGTTCGTGACCAGATAGAGCTTCTTCGTGCATATTCAACAATGCCATCATACGCAATTTCACTATTATATGTAACCTGGGCAATGTTTTCGTTGAGCAGACGAACATGAAATTCAGGTAGAGGAAAGACGGCATCTATTGTTTGAGGTGCTACCGCCAAGGTATCCTGTCTTTGGGAAACTTTTCCAGATCGTCCAAACTCAAAGAAGTCATTGGCAATTAGTTCGTTCATACGCTGCATATTAAAACGAGTTTCTTTGCGCCATAGCTCCTCCTCTAAGCGTTCGAGGATCTCTCGGTCTGCGCTGCAAATTTCCATAAAAACCGTATCCTCTTGGTTTGACACTTAACACTCTTCGCTGAGTAGTGCGCTCGCTCCTCTGATAACGACTATTTTAATTGTCAGGCGATCGCATTTAAAAAGTTAAATTTCCCCAATCACCTAAATAGCAGAAAAGTAAACTTTAGACTTAACTGGATCAGGAATCATTGTTTTATCTCCTGGTTGCCAATCAACGGGACAAACTTCATCAGAGTGAGATTGAACATACTGCACTGCTTGTAAAGTTCGCAGAGTTTCATCCACACTGCGACCAAAAGCTAAATTATTAATTGTAATATGTTGTAAAATGCCGTCTTTATCAATAATGAACAAACCACGTAAAGCAATACCGGCTACAGGATCAAGAACATTATAAGCGGCGCTAATTTCTTTTCTAATATCAGAAATTAGGGGATAATTTAAATCACCAACACCACCAGATTTCCGATCTGTTTGAATCCAAGCGAGGTGAGAAAATTCACTATCAACAGAAATACCAAAAACTTCTGTATTCAATTTGCTGAATTCTGGATAGCGATCGCTAAAAGCGGCAACTTCAGTGGGACAAACAAAGGTAAAATCTAAAGGATAGAAAAACAACACTACATATTTACCACGATAATCAGACAGTTTAATGGACTTAAACTCTTGATCAAATACGGCTGTTGCGGTAAAGTCAGGAGCTTGTTGACCAACACGCAGGCATCCTTCATTTCCATAAGTGAGATTCATAAACCTAATTCTCCTTCACGTTATATCCATATTCATGATTCCCTGAACACTGTCAGAGTTTAATTGTATCAGGTCACGGTGAATGGGAGTGTGTGCCAAAGACTCATAAAATCGCCATTGTCCAAAAAGAACCGCAAAGCAGGAGTAAAAAACCTGACCAAATAATTCTGTAAAAATTTGATATAATTTGGCATTAGCATTAGTAAATAATATTCGGGAATGTAAACTTGTGAATACATCAGAATGGTTACTGACTAATGGCTTGGGTAGTTTTGCCAGTGGCACAGTTTCTGATGTCCGCACCCGCACTTATCACGGTTGGCTATTTGCTGTTGGAAATCCCCCTTCAGACCGGAAATTATTACTTTCTCACTTAGAAGCAAGTTTAGAAATAAAAGGGGAAGCTATCGCACTGGGGACAAATTTCTGGAGTAATGGTCAAATTGATCCCCAAGGCTATAAATTATTACATTCTTTTGAACTTAACCCCGTACCTAAATGGACTTGGGGTGCAGAAAATTGGCAGTTAACTAGACAGTTGATGATGCCTTATGGATTGGAGAAAGAAGCCCTTAGTTCTGCGATATGTTTTAACCAAAGGCTGTTAATTCAGTATCGCTATGAAGGCAAAGAAACAGCAATTTTAAAATTACGGTTAATTATTGGCGATCGCAATTTTCATCACCAACAAACTCATAGTCAAGAATTACATTTTTCACAATTATTGGGTCAACAACAAGTCTGCCTCCAAGCCATTAATGCTGACCAATTTGGAACACCTTGGCATTTACGTTGGACAAAAGGAGAATACAGCGGAGATGCAGTTTGGTATTGGCATTATGGATTACCAGAAGAAACAAAACGGGGATTAGGCGATCGCGAAGACCTTTATAGTCCTGGATATTTAACAGTTCATTTCCAACCTGGAGATATCATCACTTTAGAAGCAAAAGTAGGTTTACCCGATGCCCACGAACCACTTCTTTCACCCCATAGTTTTGCAGAAGCAGTAGACGCAGAACAAGAAAGACTCACAAATATTTTTAGCCCCAGTGAACAGAAAGAAAAATCTTTTCATTCCCTATCAACGACTAAACAACAACTTCTCAAAGCAGGGGATCAATTTATTGTTCACCGCGCTTCTATTGCCGGACCCACCATCATTGCTGGCTATCACTGGTTTAATGATTGGGGCAGAGATACCTTAATTGCTTTACCAGGATTGGCGCTAGTTCCCCAGCGATTTGATCTAGCCAAAGGACTATTAAATACTTTTGGGAAATATTGTCGTCATGGACTAATTCCTAATGCTTTTCCTGATGTTGATGGTGAACCTTTTTATAATAGTATTGATGCTACCCTCTGGTGGATTGAAACTTTAGGACTTTACTTAGAAGCTACCCAAGATTGGCAGTTTTTAGCAGCACAATTTCCGATTGCCCAACAAATTCATAAGGCTTTTGTGGGTGGGACTCGCTACAATATTCAAGTTGATGCCACTGATGGGTTGGTGAGTTGGGATACTTGTGGTGTTTCCCTAACTTGGATGGATGCGGTAGTTGACGGCATACCTGTTACACCCCGTCGAGGTAAAGCAGTGGAAATTAATGCTCTGTGGTATTCAGCGTTATGTTGGTTTAGTGCGTGGGCAGAAAAACTGAGTCAGCTTGATGTTGGTGACGCTGTGCGGCTGTCTAAACAGGGAAAACGCTACGCCCAACAAGCAGAACAGGTAAAAGCCTCATTGCAAAAATTTTGGAATCCCCAGTTAGGCTATTTGTATGACACCATTGAACCAGATGATCGTCGTAATTTCCAAATTCGTCCCAATGCAGTTTTAGCTTTATCACTACATCATTGCGGTTTTGCTCCATCTCAAGGGCAACAAATATTAAACTTAGCCACCGATAGACTACTTACACCCTATGGACTACGTAGCCTTGATCCTAGAGATCCCCAATATATAGGTAAATATGAGGGTAATCCTCAAAAACGCGATCGCTCCTATCATCAAGGTACAGTCTGGAGTTGGCTAATTGGCGCTTATATCCGCGCCTGGCAACGTTTTTACCCAGAACAACCATTACCTTTTGACTGGCAACCATTATTAGATCACTTTCATCATAGTGCTTGCCTGGGATCAATTTCGGAAATTTTCGATGGTGATGCTCCCCATTTACCCAGAGGAGCGATCGCCCAAGCTTGGTCTGTAGCCGAAGTGATCCGTCATCTGTGAACAAACAACCAGCCAAGGAGAAATATACTTCGTTCTTCTGTTGACTCCCAAAAAACTTTAATATTCCTGCTGGAATTATCCTCTGTTAGAAGTTATTATTGTAAAGATAATTTGCATCTCAGAAATGGCAAGATAGTCTAAAAAATAAGAATTCACAAAAACAAAGTTTAGGTGCAATCTTCTATTATATCATCGAACCTCAACAAAAAGTTCAATTCCTCTCTGATTCTTGCTTTTATACTACATACCTCATCCTGCGGATGATTCTGTGAATTCTTTCTTGATAAAATTTCTATTCAACTTCAACTGATCCGAGTGAACGATAACAGCTATGTCTTACGTATCCCTTTTGAAAAACATACCAGAAATATTAAGTCAACCAACGGGGGTAGCCGCTATAGCCTCGCTTGGTATTCACGGTGCTATTGCCTTAATTGTGCCATTCATGCCAGTTAACTCTAGTCAATCTTCAAACACTGACTCCACAAAAGCAGTCGGACTAATGGAATTGAGTCCCGCAGATCAAAGCCGACTACCACAAGCCCCCAGTACATCCCCAGTAGCTTTACAGCAACCCCAACTACCCCTACAACAACAGCTACCAGCTAATAACTTCGGCAACTCATCAACTATTTATCCCCCCATCCAACCATCATCATTATCTACTCAACCAATATTACCCGTTATTCCTAGCTCACCAACCAACTATAACCTCTCATACCTACCTCGTAGGCAATCTATCCAAAGATTGACTCCCAATAATTTACAAGCAGAAATATCTCGGTTGCAAGCGAGAAGTACATTTTCTCCATCTACTTCTCCGTTCGTAAATAATAATAATTTCAATACCAGAAGAATCCCCGAAACTGAACCTCTAGATATCAATAGATTGCCACAAGTTAGGCAGAATAACGAAATACCTGGAGAACCACTAAATAACCCATCATCTGAACCTATTGATATTGGTAGTACAATAGCCGCAGGAGTTGCACCACCACAAACAATAGAGTCAGAAGAAAATAAAGTTAGAGTTGTTCAAAATGGCGAAAAAATAGCTTTAGCAGATACTTCTGTGAGGAAATCACCAGAAATTCTCACAAACCAATCTGAACCAAAAAGCGAAGCAAATAAACAACTGTTGGCTAAACTGGATGCTTACAACACCCTGAGACAAAACATTCGCCAAGAATATCCGAATGTCAAAGAAAAAGGGGTAATTAGGGAAGTCATCTCGACAGGTAAATCAGAGATGGAAGGTACAGTTTTGGGTAGATTAGTTGTAGATCCAGATGGTAAAGTCTTAGATATTAAATTCCAAGAAGGAACGGGATCACAGAAGTTACAATCTAAAGCTAGAGAGTTTTTTAATGCTAACCCACCCCAAGCTGATAAACAACTAACTACTTCTTATGCTTTCCAATTGCGATTCCAAAATAATCCTCCTGCTTCTGGAGTAAGTGCTAATATCCAACCTGCACAAACTCTAAATCCTGAAAAAGTATCTACTTCTGAAAAACAACCTGCACAAACTCTAAATTCTGAAAAAGTATCTACTCCTGAAAATTCCCAGAATCGTCTAGATACCCCTAGAGTAAATACCCTTAATCCTACACCTTCACCTACAGAAAACAACGATAAGCCTACCGTATCTACAGAATCAAATCAACAACTCATCCAAAAATTACGTCAAATCAAGGAAGAGAGAAAAAACCCTTAACTAATCCTGGCGACTAGAAGTCACGCGCCACTTGCTACAAGTCGGGGAACCCGCCCAACGCAGTGGCTTGGCTACACAGACAAAACCCCTTCGGGTTCGCCAGTTCCCTACGGTGGGAGACCCGCCTACAGGACTGGTCTCACCACCTCCGTGGGTTAAATTCCAAATTTCTGTTAGTCCACGTAGGTGGACTTTGCTTGTGTAGTAGTGAATTATATTCGCCCAAAACTTTTCAAACATCCTATTTCCACAATGGACAATGTACAATTGACGATTAACAATGAGTTATGGATACCGCAGAAATATATTATAAATGGATTGGATTACCCTCCTGCGATCGCTACAATCTGACTTTCTCAAAAGGTTAACATCTGGTTGTTTACTCCATTGTGAAATAGAAGGTCAACATAGTGAATTAACTATTATTTCTGGTAACAGATTAAAAACATTGCGGGAATTTTGCTGGTTAATGGCAGAAAAATATAAACGTACTTCCCCAGTCCGTGACGTTTTTATTAATAATCTCAAAGGTAAATTAGGTGAAGAAGTTGTTAAAGAAAGGTTAGCGGATTTTATTACTGAAATTGATTATGAAAAACGTTTTGGTGGTGATGGTAAAAGTGATTTTACTCTGACTGCTAATTCTGTAGTTGGTGTGGAAGTAAAATCCCGTCACGGTAGTATTGATAGAGTTAGGTGGTCAGTTAGTGCTGAAGAAGTGGAGAAGAATGCAGTAATTGTCTGTATATTAATTCAAGAAGAAGTTAATGAAGCCCAATCTGCATATCACCTTTTTTTGGCTGGATTTCTCCCCACTCAAATGATTAAATTGAAAACTGGGAAAATTTCTTTTGGCATTAATCAATTATTATATGGTGGTGGTTTATTTTCTTATTTAGAACAATTTCAAGTTTCTAGTAATTCTCATTTATCTCAGCATTCATTGAGTCCCAACCAATCTATTCCTGTTGATTTAACTAATGTTTATTTAACTAGTGGCGATGAATATTTCCAAAAAGGGGAATATGCAGCCGCAATTAATAGTTATAATCAAGCATTAAAACTTAATGATCATGACGCTGATATTTATTATAAACTAGGTTTAGTTAATTATCAATTAGGAGATTATCATACAGCGATCGCTAATTACAGCCAGGCAATAAATATTAATATTAATCATGGTAAATCCTATCATCAAAGAGGTTTGGCATATTATCAAATAGGTGCTTATCAAATAGCCATAGAAGATTATACCCAAGCCATTAGAATTAATCCCCATATTGCTATTAATTATAAAAATCGGGCTGATGTTCGTTCTCATATTGGTGATAATCAAGGGGCAATAGAAGATTATAATCAGGCAATTAATATTAACCCTCATTATGCCACCACCCAGAAAAACAAACAAATATCTCGTTATTTATTAGATTATCAACAGCAATTACAGCCAGTAATTAATATTGATCCTGATGATGCTATTGGTTATAAAAATCGCGGTAATAATCGGGCTGAATTAGGAGATTATGAAGGGGCAATTGCCGACTATACCCAAGCAATTCAAATTAATAATCATGATGTTGATGCTTATTATCATCGAGGTAATGCTTACTCTGATTTAGGAAATTATTCAGCCGCAATTACTGACTATACTCAGGCAATCAAAATTAATTCTCAATATATTGATGCTTATTACAATCGAGGAAATGCCCGTTTAGAAGTAGCCGATAAACAGGGTGCAGTTGAGGATTTTCATAAAGCCGCAGATTTGTATTGGCAACAAGGAAAATTAGCAGAATATAAAGATACACAAGCTAGAATTATAGAATTAGAAATAGAAGCATCTTTAGACATTTTAAACTTTTAAGGAAAAAATAATGGGTAGTTGCAAAAATATCAAGACTATATGTGGCTTAATTTTGATAACTTCGATCATCAGCTTTCAGAATACAGTCATAGCATCTGTAAAAAATCAGCCCCAGATCATAGTTAAACAGCAACCGCAGAGAAAAAATTCTCAACCCCATCCAGCTTTTCAAGCAATTCTCCCGGCTTTAAAGCAAAAAACCCAGATTAAGATTTTATTACCTAAGTATATTCCTGAATCAGACGGAGAAAATCCACTTTACACGATTATCGAAACTGCTACAAAAAATAAATACGAGATATTACTAGGATTTAGTCCAGATTGTAATGGTGGTTCGGCCTGTCGTTTCAGTATAATTACAGGAGAAGCTATCACACGGGCAACACCTCGCCTAACTGGTAAACCTGTATTTCTAGCTAAGGGTGTTACAGGCTATTTTGTTGATTTTCGTTGTGGTGCTAATTGTTCAGATGCCACATTAACTTGGAGACAAGGAGGGGTGCAATATAGGATCGGATTAAAAGCTGGTCTTTACAATTCCTTAATAAAAATGGCAACCTCAGTAATTTCACCCTAGTTGAAACAAAGTTTTGTATACAGAATAGGAATTGCGAGTTACATCATTGGGCAATACCATGAATTATCAACAGCAATTAGCAAAGTATCTGAAGTATCCAGTCTTATCAGTAATGTTAGGGGCTAATTTAGTAATCACAGGTATAGCGTCTACCGCTTTAGCCCAAACAACAGCAGTATCATCGGTGAGTAAAGGTGTTACATTTACCTGTAATGATACAGAAGCAACCATCAAAGCCAAAAATGGACCCAAGGTAACTGTTGGGACAACAAGTATCTATATTGGTTATCAACAAGTATCATCTGTCAATAAAGATCCCCGGATTGTTCGTTTTGATAATGGTGTGAAGAAATGGTGTCGTAGTGATTATGAAACAACTGGTGATGATGGTACAGGTTATGGACTAATTTGGGATGGAAGCGGAGTTTTATATGGCGTTTTTTCATCTACAGGTACACAGACTGGCAATGATTTCCGACGTTTTGCTAGTGGACGTTGGCTAACCAGTTATGGTAGCGGTGGTGGGGCAAAAATAGGAGTTATAGCCCGAATTAATCCCATTAATGGGGATGTCAACTACGCTACATTTTTACCCGCTAAAAAAAGCGATGGGAAAACTAACTCTCTAACTGTTAAAGAATTATCATGGAATGGTACAACTCTGACTGTAAAAGCAGATTCTACATGGAGTCCACTGCGTGCGAATAAAACTCGCATGACTTGTGTTGCAGGTACTCCATCACCTATTAAATACACAGCCGTATTTACAGGCGATTTAATCAAAGTTAATTCTGCTTCAGCTATAGGTTGTAGTTAGGTGGGAATTCAAATAGATAACATAAATTGCTAGTAGTTTGTCAAAAAGTAATTGACAGGTAAATAATCTTCCTTCTTCCTTCTTCCTTCGCGCTCTTCGCGTCCTAATGCCTACGGCACGCTCCGCGAACGTGGTTCATTTCTTCTTTATTCGTCAAAATGTATTTATAGATCAGGTGCGTTAAAAGTAGTTAACGCACCTTCTTTATTTTACTTTTGGGAGACCATATTCATATCCCAAGTATACAAACCAATTTGGTGAGGAACTCTGACAAATCGGCCTGTGCGATGACCCCTAGATAGTTCATTGAGAACCTTATTTTTGACCTCTCTAACTTCTTCTGCATTTAGATGTCCATAAATGCCATTGACGATTTCATTAACATTAAAAATTCGTCCAGCATTGTCTTCTAGGAATACAGTTAGAGCATCAATTAAAAATTGACCCTCAAATTGTGGCAACATCGGTACTACTTTCATCTGAGGTCTGATGAAATGTTTATTGGTTTTAGTGGCTTTAATGCCTCTAGATATTCCCTTAGTATGAATAGGAGCAAGTGAACCTAAATCTAGAGTGTAACAGCCAGGTTCATTAGGAATGCCAGACCAATAGCCACTTTCTCGTCCTTGAGTCAGAGATGATTGGACTCTACCTTTAACGACTTTAAAGATAGTAGACTCTAAATCACCATAAAGCGATCGCACAATAAAATCTATGTGACAGACAGTCCCCACAAATTCTCGCAAGAGCTTCTTTAAAGCCTCCATGCGAGTCATATTTCCATAGTGGGGAAGCATAGGAATCTCTTCCCCTTTAGTGACATAGTGACGACGCTTAGGGGGCGAATTATCCGCATCTCTAATTTCGGAAAGGGAATGAGTGATTTCTAAAGAGTCTGATGTTGAACGTTGCGACTCTAAAGACTGCCAAGTTTCCCGATTATGGCTGTGGTTAGAAGACAACAATAACAATGAATCATCTTCAACATCCTCAATTTGTGATAGTTGTTCATTGTCATCAGTGTAAGACCAAGTAGACAACAAAGATTCTACATGATCTAATTGCGATCGCGCCTCTATGAATAGACGTTGGTATTTTTGGGCGAGACTCCCATAGTAATCTCGTAATTCCAACAATGGCGTAATAAATACATCGGGTGGTGATTTTAATTGTCCTGGAGAATTCATAGCAATTCAATCAATCTAAAGTTGTATCGCTGGTATAAGACATCGGTCGAGGTTTACTCGGTTGAGATACCTGTAATGATTTTTTAGGAGGTTGGGGAGGACGACAACTTTCACAATATAGAGGGCGTGTTCCGAAAGTTTCCCGCTTTGTAGCCTGATTACATTCTTTACAAACAAAGTTAAAAACTCTCGTGTGAATCAGCCTTTTGTGCGCTCTGACAGTATATTCTCTAACATCAATTACTTTGGTTGCCATAATTAATAATTGCCAATCTCAATCCTCTTTATATAGCTATTCAAGCAAATGAAACTGTATCAGTGTGTGTTTTTATGGAAGTTTTCCAAAAAATCGAAAAATCCTATCCAAGCCAGAAAAAAGAATAGCTATTTCCGATATATTAACAGTGACAGAGATATATTTACTCATCCATTAAGTCATAGGCTTAACAGGAATATATAAAAAATTATTACCCGCGTAATTACTAAATACAACAGTGCTTTTTAACATCTATCCTGAGAATTAATTATATAATTGCAAATATAGTTTTAGGCATATTTTCAAACATAGGTAATCACTAATTAGGGCTTGCGGAAAAAGTCGTAGGAGCGTATCTCTGACGGGAGATGGAAGCGTCAGCATTTGGTGCAAGGGCGTATCCCTGACGGGACTGGAAGCATCAGCATTCGGTGTAAGGGCGTATCCCTGACGGGACTGGAAGCATCAGCATTCGGTGTAAGGGCGTATCCCTAACGGGGGCTGGAAGCATCAGCATTCGGTGTAAGGGCGTATCCCTAACAGGGGCTGGAAGCATCAGCATTCGGTGTAAGGGCGAAGCATTCGGAAAATAAACTTGGGAAAAACCGATAATTTATCGTCCGAATGCTTCGCCCCTACTGGGGAAAAAACCGAGAATTAATCGCCCGAATGCTTCGCCCCTACTTGGGAAAAACCGATAAATTATCGTCCCTACTTGGATAAAAATGAAGGATGAAATGAAAAGTCATTCCACCCTTCAGGGTTTAACCTACAATTAACCCAGAGGAATTTTCACAGCTTTGTGTCTTCCTTCTTCCGCTTTGGGAATAGTAAGACGGAGAATTCCATCCTTATAATCTGCCTCTACTTTGTCATTTTCTACGACTGTAGGCAAAGCGATTACCCGTTCAAACCTGCCATAACGAAATTCCGAACGAGTTGTACCTTCTTCTTCCGTTTTAGTTTCCGATTTCCTTTCACCACTAATAAAAACGGATTCAGGAGTGACTTCGAGATTAATATCTTTTGCGTCTAAACCTGGTATTTCCACTTTCAAATTCAAATTACCATCAGCTTCAGAAATTTCAGCAGCAGGAATAAAAGTTATTCCTTCTCTTTGATCTCCATTAGTTGGTAATAATTGTTCAAACAAGCGATCCATTTGTCGCCGGAGAACGCCCATTTCAGAGAAGGGGTCCCAGCGTTCTATTTCCCGGAAAGGTTCCCAACGTATAAGTGCCATAACTATCTCCTCAAAAATTCACTATTGGATTTCTTGATTTGTTAAGCCTAAAGCTTCAGCTTGTCACTTGGTAAACAATAATACGACTGGTCTAACTTTTAACTTTCAAATTTTTGAAGCTTTATCTTTGGCTTCCTACCTAAATAATAACACTAGAAAATAAATTGATTACAGTTCGGTTTTATAGATATGATTATCGTAATTACCGTATTCTTGTGGCGATATTTCCAAAATCAAATAATTATCCTATATCTTGTAAAGATTGAATAACACTTTTAAGTAAAATATTTCTAGCTTTATTGATGAAAAAGTGATCACCATCTATCATTTGCAAAGAAAAAGGAGCAATAGTTTGTTCACACCATGCTTCTAGTTCATAATCAGTAAATTCTTGATCTTTTAACCCACCAAAAACACTAATAGGAAAATCAAAAGCTGGTTGATGTGTGTAAATATAGGTATCTAAAACCGTAAAATCTGCCCGGAGAATAGGGAGAAAAAGTTTCATAATCTCTGTATTTTTCATGACATCATCAGGAGTGCCATTAAAATTCCGAATTTCCTGCCAAAACTCTGGATCTGGTAAATTGTAAATAGGTTTTTTTGTCGGAGTAACTTGTGGTGCATTGCGAGCAGCAATAAATAGATGTAATGGAGTTAAGCCATAATCTGACCGTAGTAAGCGAGTTAATTCAAAACTGACTAATCCACCCATACTATGACCGAAAATAGCAAAGGGTTTATCTAGATAAGGGCTGATATTTTGGGCTATTTCCTTTACCAACGGTTGCATTTTTGTGTAGAGAGGTAATCGCATTTGTCTTCCCCTTCCAGGAAGTTCTAGAGGACACACTTCAATACTTGAGGGTAAATAATCCGGCCATGTCCGAAAAACCGTGGCGCTACCCCCTGCATAGGGTAAACAGAATAGACGTATTTTGGCTTGGGGGTTGGGTTGAGGACAAGTTACCCAGGAATTAAAGGTGGTTTTGGTTGTCATAAAACTTTAAGTAGGATTTGCTGAACAAGTCTCAGATGGGTTTTTGATTTGGAATAGATTCTAGCTTTATATGGCTACCGCCACGCTATCAGCAAGCCCTACTTACAACTGGCTAGGTTATTGAAAGTTCAGAAGATTCAAGTCTTTAACTGTGGCACTAAATACAACCGAGATGAAAAAAAACCCCGTCCTCAAGGACGGGGTATAAAGAAGCCGGGACAGGGCATTGCCACGACTCTAAACGGACGCACCAGACAGAGTAAGATTATTATCGCTAGTGCGACGCTGCGGAAAAGGTAGTATCAGTCAGTGAAGCGTCAATACAGGTATTAATTAGGAAGCTTGAACACCTGCCAATTTTTTGCCCTTTCCGCGCTTAATCAGTAAGCCTCCAACTCCTAAAAGAGCAGTACCTAAGATGGTACTAGATTCAGGAACTCTTTCAGGAACAGCAGTTTGATTAATTGGTGAAATTTCCAAGTCTCCAGACAGAAGCAGAGAAAAAGGTAAAGACTCCGGTGTTTTTGGTAATAGTCCTATAAACTGTTCAACGTCAGATGGATTTGCGTCAGATGGAACAAGAGTTAATAACTCTGGTGGTAGCACCTGTGGTAATAAGGCATTACCATAAATTCTGATCGTATCTATACTATTTGCAAAAGCATTAATTTCAAAAAATAACCCAGAGGAATCCACACCAATTGAGCCAATATCACCATCAGCAGGCACTATGTTTCCAAGTATAGTAATCGTATCCGCAGAAACTCCAGAAGTAAATAAGTTATCTAATGCAGACTTAGATAAATTATAAGTTTGGGAGGAAAGAGCGGGAGCTAAAACATTCAAATTAAAATCTGTAATCAAATCACTAAAATCCGGGCTGGGAGAGTCATTAATATCAATTGTTCCGTTAAAAACTAAAGGTGGTGCAGAGGAACAATCTATCTCAGAATTAAAAACAGTTAACTTACAAGTAGTATTTTGGAAACTAAGTCCTAATGTTACGGCTGATGCCGTTTGTAAATTAGCAAAACCTATTATTGTTCCAGCCATAACAACGGAGACCGTTGTTGTCAACATTTTAGTAAATTTTTTGATCATCTTCCTTGAAAAGTAGTGCAAGTAGTTTTGCTTGTATAGCAAAAACTACAGATATTAAGTATTTCAGTATAATCAACGCTTTCGTATATTTTGTCTATCTATCTAGAGACATAGATACAGTTGAACTATTGTATAGTTATCTACAATACC
>NZ_VIKW01000010.1:109094-163547 GCF_009711975.1 Anabaena sp. UHCC 0204 | reverse complement strand
GGTATTGTACTATTAAATCATATTATTGTAATCCTTGGGCAATAAAAGCAGACTAATAGCGGGTATCTGCAAAGAGAAATTCTGCTACAAAGGGTGTCAATATGTATTTAGAGACGTAGATATAGATACAGTAGTTAATGTAATCAGAATTTCTGGGAGGGGTTATCATGCAACATTAACTGGTTTAAATCCAGAACAAATTAGTAATATGCTTACACCTACAATTCCTAAACCAAACTTATAAAGTTATAATATTTATATAGATGATCTATAGAATACACCAATGAATTTTTTCAACACTCAAAATGAGATCAATCAACGAAATTTGAATAATAAATTGAGAATTTTTGCAGACTTTAATAATGCTGATGAAGAAAGTTGGTTGCGTTTAAATTGTATTGGCACAATTGAAGATTTAGCACGTCAAAAAGTTGAATTACAAGATGGTCAAACACTGACCTTTTATAGCGAAGATTTAGAAGTAGAGGGAATGGTTAAACATTCTCCAGAAGAGAATATTTGGGTTGCAGTTATTAATTGGGATAATATTAGACTTTAGATAAATTGTGTTGGTAATTTTTCGCTGAAATATCCATAAAATCTAAAAATTCACACCCTTTCAATTCTTAAACTGTAGGAGTTTAGCACCGCAAAAACCCAATCAATTCATTGTCAAATCATCTATTTTCATCCAATACCCACAACAAAAATAACCGACTTCCTTATCTGCGTCTATCCGCGTTCATCTGCGTTCAACTATTTCTACCTTTTTTCCACCAAATAACCACAACGATGTTCACCATGAATCAGCGAATGGGTTCTTTCTACAGTACAATCTGGTAAAATAGCCGCAAACATTTCTAATTCATGACCACAGACACTAGGAAAAGATTCCGCAACATTAGAAATAGCGCAGGTATGTTCCATAAAAATGAATCTCTCCGCACCATTAGGATCTGATTCCATAGCGTGAAACTCCGCCATAAAACCTTCAGCCTTTCGCAATTCTACCAAATTTGCTACTCGTTCCTGCAAAGAACCATTACCCACCCGTTCCCGATATTCCTGGGCTTTGCGTTCCCACTGTTTCCGTAAAATAGATTTTACTTGATCACGCCCCACCGTTTCCGCTAAGGTGTCCAGAAGAGAAACAGCAAAATCGCCATAACTATCATTTAAGTAATTAACGCTTTTTTGTAAATGTTGTCTTCCTCGCCTACTCAAGTGATAAACGTGCTGTGGTCTACCCATACTCGGCTGTTCTGATACTGAGTATATAACTAATTCATCCGTCTCCAAATCCTTTAAATGGCGGCGAATCGCTTGGGGACTGACATCAAAAGAGTTAGCCAACTCAACAGCCGTTGCTTGTGAGTGTTTCAATAAATACTCTAAAATATCGTGCTTTGTTGAAGTCTGCTGTGTAGTCGTCATCTTCTTTATTAGACGCTTCGCAAACGTCCCAAAAAATTTTTTCTGAAAATTTGACTTAAACAACATTGTTGTTGTTAATCTATCGTACAATGAAAATAGATTAAACAACAGCCGAGTTGTTTTAGTCGTTAAACCTATTCTAGCAGTCCTGTTAGCGATCGGTAACACAAAACGGGAGTCAGCGTTATGCAACCCGTCGGCCGTCCTTTAAAGAGAAAACAAAAGAAACGATGAGCGCATCCGTCACCACCTTAGTCAACCAACCTTACAAGTACGGCTTTGTTACCGATATTGAAGCCGATACTATCCCTCGTGGGTTAAGCGAAGATGTTGTTCGCCTGATTTCCGCTAAAAAGAATGAACCGGAATTCATGTTGGAATATCGCCTCCGCGCCTACCACCAATGGCTGAAAATGACAGAGCCAACTTGGTCTCATGTAAATTATCCACCTATTAATTATCAGGATATTATTTATTATTCTGCACCGAAACAAAAGAAAGCCAAACTCAACAGTTTAGATGAAGTTGATCCCACTTTATTGGAAACCTTTGCTAAATTAGGTATTCCTTTAAATGAACAAAAGCGATTAACTAATGTTGCTGTTGATGCGATTTTTGATAGTGTTTCTGTCGCCACTACATATAAAGAAAAACTGGCTAAAGAAGGCGTAATCTTCTGTTCTTTTTCGGAAGCTCTACAAGAACACCCAGAACTAATTAAAAAATATTTGGGTAGCGTTGTTCCCATTGCTGATAATTATTTTGCAGCTTTAAATGCGGCTGTGTTCAGTGATGGTTCTTTCGTTTATATTCCTAAAGGACTAAAATGTCCAATGGAATTGTCTACATATTTCCGTATTAACTCTGGTGATACAGGACAGTTTGAACGAACTTTAATTGTCGCCGAAGAAGGGAGTTATGTTTCTTATTTAGAAGGTTGTACAGCACCCATGTATGACAGCAACCAATTACACGCTGCGGTTGTGGAATTGGTGGCTTTAGATAATGCGGAAATTAAATATTCTACTGTGCAGAACTGGTACGCTGGTGATGTCAATGGTAAAGGCGGAATTTACAACTTTGTGACTAAACGTGGTTTGTGTCAAGGTGTCAATTCTAAGATTTCTTGGACTCAAGTAGAAACGGGTTCTGCTATTACTTGGAAGTATCCTAGTTGCGTTTTGGTTGGTGATAATTCTGTGGGTGAATTTTACTCGGTTGCATTAACAAATAATATGCAGCAAGCCGACACTGGTAGTAAGATGATTCATGTTGGTAAAAATACCCGCAGCACTATTATTTCTAAGGGAATTTCTGCTGGGAAGTCTAGTAATAGTTACCGGGGTTTGGTGAAGATTAATCCTACTGCTAAGGGTGCGAGAAATTATTCTCAATGTGATTCGATGTTAATTGGTGATAATGCTCAAGCTAATACTTTTCCCTATATTCAAGTTCAGAATAATACGGGTAAGGTTGAGCATGAGGCTTCTACTTCTAAAATTGGTGAAGATCAATTGTTCTTTTTTGCTCAACGCGGTATTTCTTCGGAAGATGCTATTTCTATGATGATTAGCGGTTTCTGTAAGGATGTTTTTAATCAGCTTCCTATGGAGTTTGCTGTTGAGGCTGATAAGTTGTTGAGTCTGAAGTTGGAAGGTAGTGTGGGTTGATCTGTTTTCGTTGAGGTTCTTTTTTTAATGAACCACGAAGACACGAAGGAAGCGAAGAAAGAAGATAAGAAGGAAGAGAAGATGATTATTGAGAATAGTGGTTTGATTTTGTCGGTTAAGGGTTTGACGGCTGATGTTGATGGAACTCCGATTTTGAAGGGGTTAAATTTGGAGGTTCGGGCTGGGGAAGTTCACGCGATTATGGGACCAAATGGTTCTGGTAAGAGTACGTTTTCTAAGGTGTTAGCGGGACATCCAGCTTATACTGTTACTGGAGGGGAAGTGATTTTCCAAGGACAAAATCTTTTGGAAATGGAAGCAGCAGACAGAGCTAGAGGTGGTGTGTTTTTAGCTTTTCAATATCCTCTGGAAATTCCCGGTGTGAGTAATTTGGATTTTTTACGAGTTGCTTATAATTCTCGTCGGAAGGCTCAGGGTTTGGAGGAAGTTGACGCTTTCGATTTTGATGATTTGGTTGAGGAAAAGTTGGATATTGTGAAGATGAATTCTTCTTTTCTTAACCGCAGTGTGAATGAGGGTTTTTCTGGTGGAGAAAAGAAGCGGAATGAAATTCTGCAAATGGCGATTTTAGAACCAAAGTTAGCTATTTTAGATGAAACTGATTCGGGTTTAGATATTGACGCTCTCAAAATTGTCGCTAATGGGGTTAATCAATTAACAAGTCCCGAAAATGCCACAATTATGATTACTCACTATCAGCGTCTTCTCGATTATATTGTTCCTGATTTTGTTCACGTTATGGCGCAGGGACAAATTATTAGAAGTGGTGGTAAGGAGTTGGCGTTGGAGTTAGAATCTCGCGGTTATGATTGGGTTCTAGAGGAAGCTTTGGGAGTGGGTGTGTAATGTCTATTCCAGTTTCTCTTACTTCTATTCCTGAGTCTCTATTAGATAGAGATGCTTTTTTAAGTGATTTGTTAAGTCGGGTAACTACAACAAAATCAGATGGTTGGTTACAAGATTTGCGCGACGGTGCTGTTAATTGGGTTCGTCATTCTGTTATCCCCAATACCCGCGAGGAAGAATGGCGTTTTACTGATTTATCAGCACTAAAAAAGGTAGAATTTAATTTAGGGACGTTTAATGAAACGTCTGTTGAAGATTTTATTTTACCTGAAGTTTCTCAACGTTTAGTATTTGTAAATGGTGTTTATGCACCTCATTTATCTAATACTGAAAATTTACCTGCTGGGTTAATTGTTGGTAATTTAGATGTTTTACCCGGTGAGGTTATACGGGAATATTTAGCGCAAGCTGAAGGTGAGAAGGAAGTTTTTACTGCTCTGAATACTGCGGCTTTAAATGATGTTGCTGTGGTATGGGTTGGTAAAAATGTGGTGGTTGAAAATCCCATTCATTTACTATTTGTTTCTGTTGTTGGTGAGTCTGCGACTATTTCCCAACCTCGCGTTTTAGTGGTAGCTGAAAGTAACTCTCAAGTAACTTTAATTGAAGAGTATATTTCATCTTCACAAAATGAGGGTGTTTACTTTACTAATGGTGTGACGGAAATCTGGGTAAATGAAAATGCTCAGGTGAGTCATAATAGAATTGTGCGGGAAGGTGCGGCGGCTTTTCATGTGGGAAAAACTGCTGTTACTCAGGCGCGATATAGTCGTTATCATTGTAATGCGGTGACGGTTGGTGGAAAAATATCACGTCACAATTTGGAGATTTTGCAAACTGGTGAGCAAACGGAAACGACGCTGAATGGTTTGACTGTTATTGCTGATAGTCAGTTGGCTGATACTCACAGTGCTTTATCTTTGAATCATCCTCATGGTGTGAGTAAACAGTTACATAAGTGCATTATAGGCGATCGCGCTCATGGTGTATTTAATGGTAAGGTTTTTGTTCCTAAACTGGCGCAGTTAACTGACGCATCTCAATTAAACCGCAATTTGCTGTTATCATCTAAGTCGAGAATTGATACCAAACCTCAATTAGAAATCACTGCTGATAATGTTAAATGCGCTCACGGTGCTACTGTCAGTCAGTTGGAGGATAATGAAATATTCTACCTGCAAAGTCGCGGTATTGATGAAAATGATGCCCGCAAGTTATTAGTTAATGCTTTCGCAACGGAAATTATTAACTTTATCCCTGTTGCTTCTTTGCGAGAAAGTTTGTTGAGAACTGTCACAAGTCTCACGAATAAGTAATTGTGGTTTTTCTGCTAGTTCGTAGTGAGGGATTTATCGCTCAAATGCATAATTTTTAGGACTAAAGTCCTAACTACGAACTTTCTAAATTATAGATATTATTCTGAACTTCTTCTACAAAATGGTCATCACTTCTACCAAATCTCTCGGTGATAAAGTTCGCGCTGACTTCCCAATTTTACATCAGGAAGTTCACGGTAAACCCCTGGTTTATCTCGATAATGCGGCTACTTCTCAAAAGCCTTTAGTTGTATTAAATGCTTGGCGTGATTATTACGAACAATATAATTCTAATGTTCACCGTGGCGCACATTCTTTAAGTGCAAAAGCGACAGATGCTTATGAAGCCGCACGGGATAAAGTTGCTAAATTCATTAATGCAAAATCACGTCAAGAAATTGTTTACACCCGCAATGCTAGTGAAGCAATTAACTTAGTTGCTTACAGTTGGGGAATGGGCAATTTACAGCCAGGAGATGAAATTATTCTCTCGGTAATGGAACACCATAGTAATATTGTTCCTTGGCAATTTGTTGCTCAAAAAACAGGCGCAGTTCTGAAATTTGTGGAATTGACGACCGAAGAAACTTTTGATTTGGAACAGTTTAAAAAACTGATTTCTGAAAAAACAAAACTGGTGTCAGTGGCTCATGTTTCTAATACTTTGGGTTGTATAAATCCAGCCAAAGAAATAGCTGAAATTGCTCACAGATACGGTGCGAAATTCTTACTTGATGCTTGCCAAAGTGTCCCCCATATGCCTATTGATGTCCAAGAAATTGACTGTGATTGGTTAGTGGCTTCTGGACATAAAATGTGCGCTCCCACTGGTATTGGTTTTTTGTATGGTAAGCTGGAATTACTAGAAGCAATGCCGCCATTTTTCGGTGGTGGTGAGATGATTGCAGAGGTATTTTTAGACCATTCTACCTATGCTGAATTACCCCATAAATTTGAAGCTGGTACTCCGGCTATTGGGGAAGCGATCGCACTTGGTACAGCAATAGATTATCTTACTAATATTGGTATGGATAAAATCCATGCTTATGAAGCTGAATTAACTGCTTATTTATTCGAGCAATTAGCGCAAATACCCCAAATCAGAATCTACGGACCAAAACCTAATGCTGAAGGGGAAGGTAGAGCCGCATTAGCAGCTTTTACAGCAGAAGATGTTCACGCTAATGATTTAGCAACTTTGTTAGATCAAGAAGGTGTGGCCATACGTTCTGGACATCATTGTACACAACCACTACACCGTTATTTAAGTTTAGCGGGAACTGCACGGGTAAGTTTATCCTTTTACAATACCCATGAAGAAATTGATGTTTTTATCAAAGCATTAAAGGAAACGCTGGACTTTTTTGCTAGTGTGTTTGCTGAGTAAATACAGGGTGGGTAATTCCCACCTTTTTTGATTTATAGCTTTCTCTAGAGCAATACAATATTTATAATTAAAATTAATATTTTAAATTAATATATTTTTCCACTTGATTTAATCAATGCAAAATATGAATTAAAATTTATATTCTGACAAACTCTATTCTCTAAACTCTGAGACTCTGCGTCTGGGCGTGAAAGAAATTCATACTTTCAACCTAGCAAAGCCGATTCTAAAATAATCAAATCTGAGATAATTCCATATTTTACTAATTATATCTAATATATTGATTATAATCCAATAATGTCAATTTCGTTGATTAAATTTAAAGTAAATTAGAAATTGAATTCTGTAACCCATACGAACAAGTAACTATGGCAATTGACGATACATTTGATACCCCAAATCAATCTCTAACTCTACCAAAAGTCAACATTTTCACCATGTTCCGGCTAGGATTGTTTCAAATGGGGTTGAGTATGATGTCTATCTTGACTTTGGGGGTACTGAACCGAGTCATGATTCAGGAAATCGCAATTCCCGCGACATTGGTGGCTTTGGTGTTAGCATTACCTTCATTTGTAGCCCCAACGCGGATTTTGTTTGGACAAATGTCCGATTCTAAACCCTTGTTAGGTTATCATCGTACAGCTTATGTATGGGTAGGAGCAGGAATATTTGCGATCGCTGCCTTTTTAGCGGTACAAGTAATGTGGCAGTTAAATGCCGCTAATATTGGAGATACTTGGGTATGGACTACCCAAACAATTGGTTGGACAGCAGTTTTAGGTTTAGTTTTCGCAGTTTATGGATTAGCAATTTGTGCTAGTGGTACTACATTTGCAGCTTTATTAGTTGATATCTCCGAAGAAGACAACCGTTCTCAAGTTGTTGGTATTGTTTGGTCAATGTTGATGGTAGGGATTATAGTTGGAGCAATTATTAGTTCTAGCTTATTGCAGCAATTAACCACAGACGCACCCCTAGAAACTTTACAAGCAGCAATTAATAAATTATTTCAAATTGTTCCCGGAATAGTTTTTTGTTTAGCAATTGTCGCAACTGTGGGAGTTGAAAAAAAATATTCTCGGTTCTTTAATCGTTCCAATGTGGGAAATAGAGAAGATAGTATTACTTTAAGAGGTGCTTGGAAAATCTTAACAGCTAGTCCGCAAACAGGTTTATTTTTCACTTTTTTATTAGTGATGACTATTAGCTTGTTTATGCAAGATCCTATTTTAGAACCTTATGCGGGACAAGTCTTTAATATGCCTTTAGCGGAAAGTACCAAACTCAACGTTTTTTATGGTACAGGTATATTAATTTCCTATGGTGTTACAGGTTTTTTCATTGTTCCCCGGTTAGGTAAACGCAGAACTATCAAGCTAGGTTGTATTTTAGTGGCATTTGCGGCTTTATTACTGGGGTTTTCAGGATTTTCTGCAAATCCATCTGTCCTCAAATCAACTTTAGTTTTATTTGGTTTAGCGACTGGTTTTGTTACCACCGCAGCAGTTAGTTTAATGCTAGATTTAACCATTGCTGAAGCCGCAGGTACATTTATTGGTGCTTGGGGACTTGCTCAGTCTATTTCTAGAGGAATTGCCACAGTAATTGGTGGTACTCTTTTAGATGTAGGGCGCAGATTGTTACCAGATAATTTAGTATTAGCCTATGGGTTAGTATTTGCTTTAGAAGCTACAGGAATGTTGATATCAATTTGGTTTTTAAATCGTGTCAATGTGACAGAATTTCAAACTAATACTAAACAAGCTTTAGCTTCTGTTTTAGAAAGTGATTTAGATTAATTAATAATTGACAATTGACAATTGACAATTGACAATTGACAACTAACAACTGACAACTGACAACTGACAACTGACAACTAACAACTGACTAATAAAAATGAACGATTTTTGGGATACGATTTTAGACTTTGCTGAAACTACCACTACCAGAGTGGGAAAACAATTAATGCAGGATTTTGGACAAGTCCAAGCTTCGCAAAAAGCTGATGGTAGTTTAGTTACAAAATCAGATAAATGGGCAGATCAAGAAATTCGAGATGCCATTGTTTCTACTTTCTCAGGTTACGGTATTTTGAGTGAAGAAAGTGACCAGACTTTTCCTGATAAAGAATGGTGTTGGGTTATTGATCCTTTAGATGGTACAACCAACTTTACAAGAGGAATTCCGATTTGGTCTATTTCTCTGGGTTTACTTTATCGAGGAACACCCATTTTTGG
The DNA here is from genome assembly GCF_009711975.1 of Anabaena sp. UHCC 0204. Lineage (GTDB taxonomy): Bacteria > Cyanobacteriota > Cyanobacteriia > Cyanobacteriales > Nostocaceae > Dolichospermum. Next base: position 154,633 of record NZ_VIKW01000010.1, on the reverse strand, counting down.
CTACGTTTACGCGCCACCATTAAATCAAGCATTTCATGGATTTTGGGCGGGTTCATCAGGCTTAACAACACCAACGGGAGCATTTTTAAATCATCACCCCATTCATACAAGTAGTGATGCTCCCAGCAAAAACCACTTTTTTAATCTTTGTTCTCGCAGTACCGGCATTATTCAACCGGGTTTTCCCTGTAAATTGCGAATGTTAGGAGTTGCTAGTTATAACTTTCTTACAGTCGCAACTGGTGCAGTTTTGGGAGGAATTGAAGCGACACCAAAGGTATGGGATATTGCAGGTGCTTGGGTAATAGTTCAAGCTGCTGGAGGTACATGGGTATCTCTGAATTCTGAGTCTTTTCCATTATCACCGGGAATGGATTACAGCGATCGCTCTTTTCCGACAATGGTTGTAAGTAATTCAGATTTGATTCCGGTATTTACACCGTTTCTAGAAAGTATGAAATTTTCATAACTAACAATTGACAACATTATGAAAGGACTTTGGTTAGAAAATAATCAATTACAACTACGCACCGATATTCCTATTCCTGAACCACCACCGGGAGAGGCTTTAGTGCGGGTTTTGTCTGCGGGGATTTGTAATACTGATTTAGAATTAATTAAAGGTTATTATCCCTATACTGGCATTATCGGCCATGAGTTTGTTGGTGTGGTGGAAAAAGGTCCAGAACAGTTAATTAATCAAAGAGTAGTTGGTGAAATTAACGCTGCTTGTGGTTATTGTCGCTTTTGTCTTCGGGGACAACCAACTCATTGCGAAAATCGCACAGTTTTAGGTATTGTTAACCGTAATGGTGCTTTTGCAGAATATCTATCTTTACCTATTGAAAATTTGCATATTGTTCCCGAAAATGTTTCTACAGAAGCTGCAACTTTTACTGAACCCATAGCCGCAGCATTAGAAATTCAAGAACAAATGCAAATATGTAAAAATGATCGAGTATTAGTAGTAGGAGATGGTAAATTAGGACAATTAATAGCTCAAACTTTAGCTTTAACTGGTTGTGAATTATTAGTAGTAGGAAGACATCAAGATAAATTAGAACATTTAGCAGCCAGAGGAATTAAAACTGGTTTAGCTGATAGCGTCATTGATAAATATTTTGATATCTCTGTTGATTGTACAGGAAATCCCGAAGGATTCTCTACTGCACGTCGGGCTTTACGTCCTCGTGGGACATTAATCTTAAAAAGCACTTATGCGGGAAATCTCAGTTTAGATGCTTCTTCTTTAGTGGTAGATGAAATTACCCTAATTGGTTCTCGTTGTGGTCCCTTTCTTCCAGCGTTGGAGTTATTAGCAACAGAAAAGGTAGATATCCAATCTTTAATTCATGCTCATTATCCCCTTTCTCAAGGGTTAGAAGCTTTTGAAAAGGCAAAAACCAAAGGAGTTTTAAAAATTTTGTTAGAGATGAATTTGTAAGAATTGTCAGAATCAGGATATCCAGGATTTAAGGATTTTCAGGATGATTTTGACAGGAAGATAATAATTAATTTGATTGATAATCTTTACAACCAATTGCTTCTTCTGTATTCGCAACATAAGGATTTACCGTACATTTAAGACGGTAATTATTAGTAAAAAATTGGCAATTATGACAAGGGACTTTGTGCATTTTTTGAGCAGTCTTCACAGTTGCTTTTGTTGCTGCCCATAAATTCAAAAATACCAGAATAATCACAGTCCAAGCTATAACAAAGCAAATTGGCACTAAAAATGGTTGTATTCCCTGAATTAGGAAAGATATAAAATTCAACATGGCAATTACTAATACAACAGAGGAGTTAGAAATTAATATAAATCCTAACCCCTCATTGATTACCACTAGCTAAAGATATATTACAAAAGTCTCACCTATAGGACTTACGCAAAATATCTCTCAAACTCTCTTTCCTTCGTGTCTTCGTGGTTCATTATTCCGTGACTTGTGCATAAGTCCTAACCTATTTAGACAACAACCAGAAAATAATGAATTTCTTCCTTTGCGTCTTTGCTCCTTAGCGCCTTTGCGCGAAACCTTCCTCTTACTTAAACCCCAGCATGACCTAATGCAATACCTGTTACCAACATTCCCAATACCAAAAAAGGTTGGGCGCTAGCTTGATATTTGACATCATTCGCTATGGGGTCACGGAGAAAATACATATCCTGGAAAGTGATTTGGGGAATGATTAATAAAACGAGAATTGCTGCGTATAAATTCTCATGAATACTCACCAAATAACCTGCAACCAAACCTTGAAATAAGTCAATCATGACTACACAAATCAAAGCCGCAGTTTTTATCCCAAACATAACTGGTAATGATTGTAAACCTAATTGGCGATCGCCTTCCACACTCTTAAAATCATTGACAATGGCAATCCCTAAACCTGCTAAACTGTAAAATAGTGTCAGAATCACAATTTTCCAATTCAATTCTCCAAATAAAGCATGGCCAGCCCACCAAGGTAAAGCAATATAACTTGCACCTAAAGCATAGTTTCCTAACCAACCATTTTGTTTTAATTTCAATGGTGGTGCAGAATAGATATAAGCAATGAAACTACCAAAAACAGACAACAGCAAAACAGTAGGAACTGGATGACCTGCCCATAAATCTAAGGTATAAGCTACACCATATCCTAGTAATAGTAAAAGCACAAATTGACTAATTACTTGCTTTTCCGAAATTCTCCCAGAAGGTATGGGACGATAAGGTTCATTAATCGCGTCAATTTCCCGGTCATAATAATCATTGATGGTTTGGGTATAACCTGTCAACAAGGGACCAGAAAGCAACATACAAAGAGCAGACTTCAAAACATTTTCTAAAGTCCAGGTATAGTTTCCAGAAGAAGCCGCACCGCAGACTACACCCCAAATCAGGGGAATCCAGGTAATCGGTTTCATCAATTGCAAGCGAATTTTCCAAATAGAAGTTTCTCCCGCACTTGCACCTTTCATTCCCAGCAATTGCCGAGTTTTCGCATTGCGGTCTTCTGTGATTGTAACTTCTGGATTTGTAGATTCTATAGCCTCATTAGGCTGCGGATTTGGATTAATGGGAGTTGATTCAGGCATAAGGTGTAATGGATAATTGACAATTGATAATTGACAATTGATAATTGCCAATTACCAATCACCTAAAACGAAATTATCAAATAACTATTTTGAAACTTTGCACCAGTAACAGGTTTACCACTGAGAGCCGGGGGGAGGAAGATATTACGTCTTTGATCTCCGGCTTCTACTGTGACTTCTGGACCGTACTGGGTGAGTTTGACTTGCTTTTTATCAAAACCAGGTAAAAATAAGCGTACTTGGCGATTATGTACGTCAATTTCAATTGGTTGGTTAGCTTGTAATGCTTGCTCAACAAAGTTGGGTAAAGCATCTATGAGAGGTTGCCATTCACCATTGGAGACATCAGGAACTATGCTCACAGGTAGAGGTGCAAATTCCTCAGATAAACTGGTATTTTCTCCACCAGCAACTAAGATTGCTCCACCAATAGTTAAACCAATTTGTTGGGCGCTTCCCCACAAATAGCGGGAATTTGCAACATCAATGGGATCTGAAGTTGTCACCAAAAAAGCGGCAACACGCTGGGGATTAGCTAAAGCAGCTTTACCTTCTTCAAGAAAATTATTAACTTGGTTAGTAGGTTGGGCAAAATTATCAGCAGTCCAATTCACATTGAAAAGACTACCAATTAAAGGTTGAAGAAAGGGAGATTCTGTAATTGTTTTCCCTAAATCGGAGTTAACAAACAATTGCCGGAATCGTCGAACATACCAACTTAAAGATTCTGGCATTCCCAACATTCGCAAGCTAGAAGCGTCACCTGTACCATCATAGATAATCGCGTCATATTTGCCACTGGCATCATATTCACGAATAGCATTGAGAGCCAGGGCGTTGTCCATTCCTGGTAATACTACCAGTTCTTGCCCATAAACCTCTTTAAAAATAGGTGTACGGAGGTATTGAGCCTCCAATTTTTTCACTTCGTCCCAGTTACGTTCGAGCAGTACAGATGCTTGAAACTGTACTGCTTGCAGATTGGGAGAGATTTCCTGGGGGTCAGGAGTCAGAGCAGTATTGAGTAGAATTGGCAATGTTGGATCTGCTAGTCCTGCTAGGAGTACCCGCTTGCCTTGTGTTGCCAAACTAATGGCTGCGGCGATCGCTATTTTACTGCGAGCTATGCCGTTTTTGCCCAAAAATGTCAGTATCAAGGCCATTACTCAATTTCCAATTATCACCTATCTTTTCAATTACAACTTAGCACTCAACCAATCTTCTTAGCCTCTGCTATAAGTTGTTTTGACTAAGCTGGTTTGATTTCATCTTCAAAAAACCAGGTGGAGGATTTGTCGTCAAACTTGACCACCACACCGATTCCAGCCCCGTCAGTGACTTTGTAGCCTTCGATAATACCAACTTTTCCAAGTTTTTGAGCGATAGTAGAGGATACGCGATCGCGCAAACGAATTACTTTAACCTTCTGTCCAATTTCCATGATCTAGTTACAATGCAATAATCCAAATCTCAGTGTAGCGGAATCTGGTACTCAGTTTTCATTGCTCATCGCTTAAAATTAAATCAGTAAGCAAGTAGGTATACTCTTATGTTTGTTACAGCCCAACAGCTAGAACAACAAATGCCCGACGCGACTCAGTTGTTAAGTGATGAGCCGGAAATGGAAAGTTCTTTACATTATATGCAGTTACTAATGCTAGTAACTAGCTTGGAGTGGTTATGGCGTGATCAAAATGATTTCTTTATTGGTGCAAATCTAACTATTTATTTTAGTCGTCAACAGTTAAAAAATCGAGAATTTAGGGGTCCAGATTTCTTCTTAGTCAAAGATACAGAAAAACGTCCCCGCACTTCTTGGGTTGTGTGGGAAGAAGACGGACGTTATCCCGATTTGATTATTGAATTACTGTCAGATAGTACAGCAAAAGTTGACCGCAATCTCAAAAAAGTTCTCTATGAAAGTCGCTTTCATACCCCAGAATATTTTTGGTTTAGTCCCGAAAATTTAGAATTTGTGGGGTTTAAACTCGTAGGAAATCAATATCAAGAAATTATCGCCAATGAACAGGGATTGCTTTGGAGTAAAGTCCTGAATTTATATTTAGGCGTGGCTAATGGTAAGCTCCGCTATTTTACATCTGAAGGTGAGTTAGTACCAACACCAGAAGAAGCTGCTACAAAGATCCAAAATCAAGCTCTTGCAGCGGAACAGCAGTTAGCAGATGAAAGAGAGAAAGTACAAATTTTGGCAGCACATTTGCGATCGCTTGGTATAGATCCTGATAGTTTAAAGTAAGCAAATATGTAAGGCTTGCTGATAGCGTAGCGTCAGCCATAAAAGTCTTTTCTTTAGGGTTAGGAGTAACCGAGACAGAATTAGAAAGAGATCAAAATAGTCATAAAAATCCCCTGAGAAACAAATAAGCAAGATTTGTTCAGCCAGGGGAGTATACGTAAGTGAATGCTAATATTTAAGTGAATCAAAATATTTACTTTTTCTGGAGTTAAAGATTCCTATATAGACAATATTATGGACTATTGTAGTTGCCTCCTGGTCCTGGTATGGCATTTATTGTGAATAACAAAGCTGTATTTGCCTGTTCAGGACTACCTGCTAATTGAGGAATGAGATCTGAAACGATAATATATGCAGCCGCAGTCAGCAGACCACCGCCATTAATGTTAGCAGATTCTTGATTAGAGATGTCGCTGAACAGTTCTTTATTTGTGGGAGTGATGATTTGCATAATATGTTCTGTTGAATTCACAGAATTGAGAAGGAGAAAAAACACTCAATACACAATATTCTCCAACTAGTACATAACGGCATAAATAACCCAACAATTAAAAATCTACGCAAAGCTTTTTTAATTGTTAATTCCGTCCTGCGGTACTAGTAACAAAAATATGAAAAAAAGTGAATAATAGGTATTGATCGCTAATTTATAGCTAGAAAAGTAAGTAATTATTCAGTCTCCTCCACTCTACAATATTGCCACAGAACTTAATTTATTTTAGAGATAAAGAGGGACTGAACAACTAATACTGTTTCTTGATGATAGCTTGCCTAGCGTAACCATAGATCCGCTTTATTCTTAGTTGGAGAGACTTGATCACATATCTCTCCATATTTCATGAACAAGCTAACTAGAGGCAACGAAACGATTAAGTAGGTAGGTGGGAAAACTTATAACTATGTCATTGCGAGTGGAACGGAGTGGAACGCAGCAATCCCAAGAGTTTTGGGTAATTTACAGTTCGTTACATAGTTGGGTTGATTAGCATCTACCTACTTATTCCTCACCAGACTCTCCTGATCATGAACCTGAACCTGAGCCTGAACCTGAGCCTGAACCTCCTGACTTTTCAACTTTTATTGCGCCAATTGTAAACAGTAATGTAGTGTTCAGAAGATCAGAACCTCCAATACCAAATTCCTTAGCTACAGTAGTATAATTCGCAGCAGATGAGAGATTTCCACCATTAATATCAGCCGCGTCTTCATCAGAGATTGTGCTAAACAATTTAGCGTGTTTGATAACTTGCATGATGTTTTTCCTTACTTAACAGAAGAGTAAATATGAACTAGATGATCAACTGTTCCTACTTTCTATAACGAATACTCGACGCAAAATATTCTGAAATTAGAAAATTTCTTGGAGCGCATTTCCGAATAATCATATAATTTATATTTTTCCTCTATCTGAAGTAATAAAAAAAGTATAAATATCATCTCTACTGTTTAGACGATGTTAGCTATCTTGGCCTTGGGACTTAAATAGGAAGAATCGAAAGAAAAATATTCAGTGAAGCATTATCTTGCTAAATGCAATGATTGAATATTTGATGATGACCAAGCCCTAACGTGAAAGAAACCGCAACCCATCTACGAGGTTGTTGTGAGATATGCAGTGTAGGGTAAAAATTTAGGGAAGAAAGATTTGGTTTAAAACCCATAAATTTATATGGTGTTAATTAACAGTCTTTATATCCCCTTAGTTTAAAAAACTATAAATACTGAATTTACAAATTTGTTGGTGATGGCGTTATTTAATTAAGTTTGATTTACGCTCCAATTGTCACAAAAATAATCCTTTTATTCAGTAATTTGCGAATTTTAAATATTAGCTTATTAAACCAGGATGTATTGTATGTTACCATTTCAAAAATCATGGTCTTATCCTTCAGAGATTTTCCTTGACTCAAACTATCTTCAGAGATTAGAAAAAATTGCTCGCAAATATACTAGGGGTACAAGTATCTCTTGGGAAGATGCTATTCAAACTGCCCATTTAAAAGTCTTCCAGTGCCTTCAATCTGGAAAGTTCAGAGAAGGAGGATTAGAAAAATTTTATCGCTGGGCTGCGACTGTAGCTCGATATGCGATCATTGATTTTATTCGTCAAGAAAATCTGCGAAACTGCCAAAGTTTAGATTGCAACATTCCTGGCACAGATATCACTCTCTTAGATACTATTTCTGATGAATTTAACATCTTAGAAGCAGCAGAACGGGCAGATTTAATTTTTAAAGCGATCGAGGCAATTTATCAACTAGAACAACGCTATCCGCGCCAAAATTATCTCAAATTATGGCAAGGTAAAATTGATGGAAAAACACAGACTCAACTAGCTGGTGAATTAAGAGTTAGTCAGAGTGAAATATCCAAGCGATGGCAGGAACTTTTAGCACGGATTGCCGAGTCATTAGAATTGTTTAAAGTTGAAGATGTCAAGCATCAATTGCCAGAAACTCGTCAGCAAAAGAGAGAATACGATCGCTCGAAAAAGCAATGGTAAGTTAATACAATGTCACCTTCTCATCAAAATTAAAGAAAATCCTGATATTTGCAAGCGTTCATACGTTAAATAATATAAGCCAGTTGATCACTCATTTCTGTTGGGAAACTAAAGATATGGGTGTAAACTTGAGTGAATCTAAATTTTAAGTAGGTAATGGTGTAATATGTTAACCCCACAACCCGGAGAAATTTGGGAAGTGAGTCGCTTAGTACAAAGTCCCCTCAAGTTCTCAGATGAAGAACAACAGACTTTTTACTCGTTCTTAGCACAAAATTTTTTAGCTGGCAACTCACCACCACGTTATGTAATGATTGTTAAAGAACCTGAATTACTCATGGATACAAATGATCAATGGCTGATTGTTTCTGTGATGTTGCTATCAGAAGAAATAGATTTTCTTAGTGATGTTGATTTGCTAATTCCTTCGCAAATATCTGGATTAAAACAAGATTTTTTAGCTGAAACGTGGCATATTATTCCCGCACTAACTTGTAATTTAGTTCGACGAGTTGGTAACAGATTATCACGTCATATTTATGACTATTTGCTAACAGTTAGAGATTATTATTATGGGTTAGTTGATGAATTATTAATAATATCACCAATCCAAGAATTAGGGATAATATGTGGGGATTTATCTTCTGCAAATAGCTTAAAAATTCAAGGTTTTCACAAAGCAGAACAAGACTGGAGCGATATATTGACAGTACCAGTTGCAGCTTGTGAAACTTACTTAAAAAGTATTAACTTTACTAATTCATTATTAAATGAAGCATTGCAATTAGAGCAAGACCTGAAATTTGATAATTAGTTAAGTTGATTTGGATAAAGGTTAAAGGTTTTTTCTTTGCCTTTCTCCCTGAACCAATAAGTAAGTATTAAATTAAAATGTAATTGTTGCTATTTGTATGAAAATAAAATAGCAAATACTTGACTAACTTCCTCCCACATTCATCGCTGCTAAGAAAGCTTTTTGACTGACATCTTGATAAACTGTTTGCAAATATTTCATCACTAATTCACTTGCTGGTGATTTAGTTGTATTTTCCTCATCTTTTGCTAAAGGGATTGTTCCTAATGTGTCTAATACTGTTTCACTTACAGCAGGTGAAATTACCACTAAAGACGATTCTAATGGCTCATTATATTGCCAAAAATCATCTATTTTAACAGGATATTGATGTTCAGAAATTTCTGCTTGAATTTCCGCTGTTTCCTGGATATTTTCTACATTTTTAGTGCTGCGTAATTGGCGTAAATCGCTGATAATTTGCTCTTTGGTACGTCCACGTAATTGAAATAATACAAAAGGATCTTCACTAAAGCGATCGCCTAATTGATAATATACTGCACCTATATGTTTACAAGGGACTGCTTTATCAGGACAAGAACATTTACTGTGAACATCACCTAGAGTAAATGGAAATAATGATAAACCGTTACTGATAAAAACGTCTTCAATATTTTGTGGCATTTCCCCTGCCAGTAATTTAGCAGCAAAAAGTGCCTTTTGGGACATTGTTTCCACAACATAACCCCATTCTTCATCACTAAAAGCATCAAGCGAGAGAGAAACCTTATAAGGTTCTATTTCACTACCCTGCACCTTCGCTAATACCTTTGCACCTTTAAATTTAATACTCAGAACATTTCCCTGTCGAGAATAATTTCTTGCCCGTTCTAATCGCTTTTTAAATCGGTAAGAATCCAGTAAATCTAGCCACCTTTGTGACCACCATTCCCGACTCGCTTGTAAGGTTTCATTACTCATATATCAAAGATTATCTAACCAATTTTGCAAATCTTCCACAGTATCTAAATCAAATATTGCCTCTGCTAAAGCTTCAATGATTTCTATATTTAAATTTCTAATTTTGGTTTCCAACTCTAGATTAATTTGTCCAAATTTTCTATTAATTTGACGAAGAATTAAATTTTTTTCTCTTTCAATTCCTCTTTCAATTCCTTCTTCCATCCAACTGGTGACAATTTGCATAACTTCCTCCTTTTCTTCTTTGATTAATGTGCCTATTTCTGTTTGAAATTTCTCTTTTTCTATCTTATTCAATCTCAGATATGTGTCAATAAAACCTGATATTAATTGCATTTTGGCTGGATTTAATTTTAAGGTGACTAATAACCTTAAACATTCCGCTTTGACTTTTGGCCTATCTTCTGGCGCTATGCTCATTTTTGACATCAAAGCCGATGCAACTGGATTTGGACGGGTTAAAAAGTCTCGCCAGTTGAGTTGATTGAGTTGCACTACTTGATAATTAAATTTTAGCACTTCAAAATCAGGAAAGTTGATTTGATAGTTATTCACGGCTACGGTTTTGGGTGAGTCGTAGGAAAATATAACTATCGGATATATTGGCAAGTCCAATTTTTCATCTAATCTCGCAAAATAACGAAACATTCTTTGATTAAATTTTGGTCTAGCACCTGATTCTGCTTCAATATGAATCACAAAATAAGAAGGTTGACCTAAAAATTTAACTTTGGCTATCAAGTCGGTTTCATATTTGTCTCCTACGGTGACATCAGTAAATATTTCTTTGTCTAAGAATGTAATTGATTCGTGGTCTATATATTCCAAAACTTGAGGAAAGAACAATTCTATAAATTCTATAAAAAAGGTTGATATTAGTTCTTTGAATAAGCGGTCATGGTCTATATTTTCTCTCATCTTGTTATCTAAGTTAGGATTTACTAGGGAATATACATCATCAGCAATGTAATTGTCACTACTTTGTGATCTTTTAAACTTCATCTTCTTCGATAACTGCATTCCGATCTAATATTAATAAATTACGAAGTTGGTCTGTATCCATTTCTGTCAACCAATCTTCACCCGCACCTACAACTTGTTCTGCTAGTTGTTTTTTACTTTCAATCATGTCATTAATTTTTTCTTCCAAAGTTCCAGTACAGACAAATTTATGAACTTGAACATTGCGGGTTTGACCAATTCTAAATACTCGGTCTGTAGCTTGATTTTCGACTGCGGGATTCCACCATCTATCAAAGTGAAAAACATGATTTGCCCTAGTTAAATTTAAGCCGACGCCACCAGCTTTTAAAGATAAAATCATAATTGGTGGTCCTTGGGGATCATGTTGGAATCTATCAATCATTTCTTCTCTTTGTTTTTTGGTGGTACTTCCATATAAAAAGAATATTTCCCGTCCTAGTTGTTTTTCTAAATGCGGTTTGAGTAACTTACCCCATTCAGCAAATTGTGTGAAAATTAAAGCGCGATCGCCTTCTGATATCACCTCATCTAACATTTCCTCTAGTCGTTGTAATTTAGCTGAATTATGTTTTTCTAAAGTTGCTAATTTCAAATATTGAGACGGATGATTACAGATTTGTTTTAGCTTCACTAATAATCCTAAAATCATCCCCCGACGTTGTAATCCTTCCGCAGATTCAATTTCTACTAAAGATTCATCTACTAATTGTTGATATAGTGTAGCTTGTTCGGAAGTTAATCCACAAAAAACCGTCATTTCTTGCTTATCTGGTAAGTCTTGAATAATATCTTTATCACTTTTTAACCGACGCAAAATAAAAGGTTGAACTAAAGAACGTAATTGATTTAAAGAAGCAGCATCACCATACTTTTCAATCGGCATGGCAAACCGTCTTTGGAAAAATTGTTTATTACCTAAATAACCAGGATTGAGGAAATCTAAAATAGACCATAATTCTTGTAATCTATTTTCTACAGGTGTTCCTGTTAAAGCAATCCGAAACGTTGTTTCTAATTGTCTGACTGCTTGTGATTGTTTCGCTTCTGAATTTTTGACATTTTGGGCTTCATCTAAAACAATTATTTGCCATTCAACTGTTTTTAATAATTTAATATCCCGGTGAATAAGTGAATAGCTAGTAATAACTAAATCGTGTTTATTAACAGCTTCTGTAAATGCTTTACCTTTGGGGCGTTTATCACCGTGATATTCTAAAACTTTGAGCGTCGGGGCAAATTTCTTTACTTCTTTTTGCCAATTGCCCATAACCGAAGTTGGACAAACTAATAAAGTTGGTTTTTCTAATACATTTTCTTCTTTGAGATGAAGCAAAAAAGCGATGAATTGGATCGTTTTACCTAATCCCATATCGTCTGCAAGACAAGCACCTAAACCCCAACGTTCTAGAAAAGCTAACCAACCCGCACCTCTTTCTTGATAAGGACGTAATTCTCCTCTAAAACTTTGAGGTGTAGTTAAAGGTTGAATTTCTTGATTATTAGTTAATGCCCCTATTAATTCTTCTAATGCACCAGAAGCTTCAAAACTGACAACAGGTAATTTTTCAATTACTTGGGTGTCTCCTTTACTAATGCGTAAAGCATCTTCTAAGGAAAGTGACATTTCTTCTTTGCGGGAAGTAAAAAAGGTTTGAGCAGTTTTAATATCTTGAGGACGCAATTCTACCCATTCACCGTTAATTTCTACCAAAGGACTATTTAATTTTACCAGTTTATCAAATTCAGTTTTAGAAATTGTTTGTCCACCAATTGCTAATTTCCATTGGAAGTTTAATAAACTTTGTAAACCCAAACGTCCAGATTTTTGTTTCGGAGTTTCGGCACTAATTTTTAAACCTAAGCGGTTTGCCCAACCTTCTCTATTAGCTAAACTAGGAGGTAAAATTACCCCTAAACCGCTATCTTCAAATCTCCAAGTTACAGCTTTGATAAATTCATAAGCTTGCATGGGTGTCAGGTGACAAAATTCGGGAGATTCACTTTCTAAACTGGGTGTAATTATGGGATACAATCGAGAAGCTAAACCCAAACCTCGCAAAAATGTTTCTTGGGGTTGTTCAATTGTACGATTTTGATAGACTAATTTTTCTACAGGTTGATGCCAAATTGTGGCTGCGTCTATTAAAAATTCTGGATTATCTGCGGCTTGAAGAAAATATTTTAAAATCCAATTTGGTTCTTCATTTTCTGGAGGAAGTAATTGAAAACAAGTTCTAAATAATGCTTTGCCTGTAAGTTGATATTGTAGTGGTAAAGTCCAAGCTTTTAATGTGGCTTCTAGACGTTCTCCTCCTGTTACATCAATTGTATTATTTGCATTAATTAATCCTTGTAACCATTGCTGTAATGCAATTGGTAAAGACATCATCATTCTTGGTTCAAGGGGAGATTGAGAACCAATTATTAACCGCAATTGATGATCTGTAATTATGTTGAGAAATGATAATATTATTTCTTGAGGTGCTAATGGTAAATCAGTTGCTATATTTTCGGTATTTTGTTGATATGTGCGACAAGCTAATGGTATTTGTGAGGCGAATTTTTCTAACCTGGTGACATCTACAGCACTATCTAAAATTACCTGCCACTTCGCTATTAAATTACTATCTTGTTTTTCAATTGTTGGTAAAAATTTACAACGAGAAATTAAATCTAAATGCCAGCGGTAGATATGTACCCAAAAACGAATATCTGCTCCTAATAAAGCTGTTTTACTATCAGTTTCACTTAGGGGTAAAGATGAAAGAAATTTAATTGCTAATGCTGGAGGAAGACAAAAACCATTAATTTTCCAAGGATGTAAGTATTGTGAAGAGGGGGAGTCTATACCAACGCTGACAGAATGTGCTGGAGAAATAGCTATTTGTTTTGATTTATTATTTTCTAAAAAATTAGTTGGTAAAGAAACTATTTGTGAATGAAGAGGTAATTTTGTTTCGGTTGCTGATTTAGTTTTAACTCTTTGTTTACTATTAGTAGCAGGCTGAATTAAATTAGCAATTGATAAATTAGATGCTTCTAACCATTCATTTAATTCCCCTGATGTCATAGCCAATGGATGTAAAGGAATCTCAGCAGACACTTCAGTATGTACCTGTGAAGAACGCCAAGTTTCTCCCCAAATAAAGAAATAGCTAGTTTGATGATTTATTACCCAAGTTCCGTGTAAAGTTGCCATGTTTAAATATACTAATTATTTCTTGGATTCTTATGTCGCATCTTAAACTAGAGCGGAAGATCCTGAATCTGTCCCTCCAACTTAAATAGTAACAAACCTTAGCCTGAACCAAAACTTTTACAGCCTGATTTTTAACTACCCCTACTTATAGTAAAATCAAAATACACTATTATACTTATTCTTTCTTAGAAATATGAGCAGCTTCCAAGAACAAGGCTATCAGCTTATTAGAGAACTAGGACGCAACCGCGAAGGTGGTAGAATTACTTGGTTAGCAACAAATATTAACTTATAGGGATTAAATCAACAGAAATAGATCAATTACAAGATGAAGATGACCCCTATTTAATTAATTTTCGTCATCTTTTACCCCGGTTGAGTTTGCGGTTTATCGGTTGGTTGGAAAAGATGGTACAACCGCATTCTCTAAGCCCTTCCATAATCTGTATATGGACGTTTATAAGGAGGATGTAAACCCAACACGATATCTTCTCTAGGAACACCCATTTTTACTAAATCTTCGGCGGGATTTTCTTCTGTTAAATTCTGTTGTAACCAAATTTTGCCGTTTTTAATATCGAAGTGAATCACCGTCATATAAACGCGATTTAAATGTTCCCAACCAACATTCATCCACTGGTAATGGTCGCGTTCTGTATCAAAGATGAGTTCAACATCTACTTCGTTGGTGCAAATATCATCCTTGGCGTAATCTGTGAGTAATCTTTGAATATATTCTCGATATTTGGCTATGTTATCCATTCTACAATCACCTCATTATCTGGTTCATATACTACTAGTAACACTTGATATCTTTTTAGTGCGACTTGTGTAAACTCAAGCTGAAAAAAGGTTCGATAAACTTCCAATGGAATTGCCATATATAGTATACGATCTGGTTCAAGAGCTTCTAAAGCCAGACGATAGCTGAGAAACTGACCTAAAGCAGCATAAAAGTCTGTAATAGCGGAAGGATTAATAAAACTTTTGATTTCTACTGCTATTTTCTCACTTTCTCTTTCAGCCGCAATTAATTTCTCAGCACCTAAATCTATATTGAATTTGACGTTGCCAAATTTAAATTTTAGTGGATCATCTGTAATCACCCACTGCTCTTTTTGTAAAGCTTTCTTTACTGCGTCGTGAAATATATCTTTTGCAGACACTAATTACTATTACCTCACGAATCAACTTTAAGTTTTGCTAATATCTCTAAGCGTTTAAGATAATTTTGCATATCTTCCGAACTTTTTGTTGGAAAACAATCATCGTTGTACAGATAAATTATGTCTGTATTTGAATCACAATTCCAAGATAGTTTTGCTGCCGTTGCTGAACCTATACCTTTCAATTTAACACAAATAGGATAGTCTTCATACTCTATATGTTCTCTGGTATTAAAACCCAGTGGCTTGTATCGCCTATTAAGAACTACATATCTCCCATCCGGTTGTTTCTGAAGGCAATAGGGAAGAAATACTGCTCTGAAATATTTTAATATAACAGATGAATACTTTTCTTTTTTGTCAACAAAACAAGAATTTATGATCCAGGACTTAGAAAAGAGTTGTCAAGAAAATGACATAAGTTTTTTTATCATTCCTTTTTAATGACAGAGTAAAGCATCGGACAATTTTTGGGAATCATTATACAGTTAATTGCATCTTAATTGATTGATTTAATATTATTAACATGGTTCAGCAAAAATAGAACTTAGATGAAAAACCCAGATATGAAGCCTGTTGTCAGGGTAACTTCAGGAATTTTGTTTTATGTTTATTCGTTACAGAAGCCGTCTAGAGTCCATAAATGTTAGGATTGCCACAGAGTGAGAATAGCGTAAGAGAAGGGAAAAAAACTGAATGGCAGAATTTGAAAAGTCAATATCCTTTGATGGACGGGATATTCGACTAACGGTTGGCCTACTAGCCCCCCAAGCAGGTGGGTCGGTTTTGATACAATCAGGCGATACAACTGTTTTAGTGACAGCTACCAGGTCAGCAGCGCGGGAAGGCATTGATTTTTTGCCACTGACCGTAGATTACGAAGAAAGATTGTATGCAGCGGGAAGAATTCCGGGAGGAATTATGCGCCGGGAAGGTCGTCCACCGGAAAAGGCAATTCTTACCAGTCGTCTGATTGACCGTCCACTCCGTCCTTTATTCCCTTCATGGTTGCGGGATGATTTGCAAGTTGTGGCATTAACTATGTCAATGGATGAGCAAGTTCCCCCCGATGTATTAGCAGTAACGGGTGCTTCAATTGCTACCTTGATTGCCCAAATCCCTTTTAATGGACCAATGGCCGCAGTTCGGGTTGGTTTAGTGGGTGATGATTTTATTATTAATCCTACCTACGCAGAAATTGAAGCGGGGGATTTGGATTTAATTGTCGCCGGTTCACCAGATGGAGTGATCATGGTGGAAGCTGGTGCAAATCAGTTGCCAGAAAGAGATATTATCGAGGCGATTGATTTTGGCTATGAAGCAGTCCGGGATTTAATTCAAGCCCAGCTAGATTTGCTGGATGAACTAGGTCTAAAACTTGTGCAAGAAGCACCACCGGCAGTAGATCAAACTTTAGAAAACTATATCCGCGATCGCGCTAGTGATGAGATTAAGAAAATCTTGGCGCAATTTGAGTTAACTAAAACTGATCGTGATATTGCTTTAGATGCAGTTAAAGATAGTATCTCTGCTGAAATCGCTGCTTTATCGGAAGAAGATCCGATTCGCATGGCTGCTACAGCAAACTCTAAAGCCCTGGGTAATACCTTCAAAAGCATTACCAAATACTTCATGCGCCTCCAAATTGTTGAAGATGATGTGCGTGTTGACGGTCGTAAACTTGATGAAGTTCGTCCTATATCGTGTCGGGTTGGGATTATACCCAAACGAGTACATGGAAGCGGCTTATTCAACCGAGGACTCACCCAGGTACTTTCAATTTGTACCCTTGGGACTCCTGGAGATGCCCAAAACCTCAACGATGACTTGCAACTAGAACAAACCAAACGTTACCTGCATCACTATAATTTCCCTCCCTTCTCCGTAGGCGAAACCAAACCATTACGCGCCCCTGGTAGACGAGAAATCGGACATGGTGCATTAGCAGAACGGGCATTGTTACCTGTATTACCACCCAAAGACAAATTCCCCTACGTAATTCGCGTAGTCTCGGAAGTGCTTTCTTCTAACGGCTCGACTTCAATGGGTTCAGTTTGTGGTTCTAGCCTGTCCCTGATGGATGCCGGAGTCCCCATTCTCAAACCTGTGAGTGGTGCAGCAATGGGCTTGATTAAGGAAGGGGACGAAGTGCGAATCCTTACCGACATTCAAGGCATTGAAGACTTCTTAGGTGACATGGATTTCAAAGTTGCCGGTACAGATACTGGAATTACCGCTTTGCAAATGGATATGAAAATATCTGGTTTGCCTTTAGAAGTAATTGCCCAAGCTGTCAACCAAGCCAAACCTGCGCGGTTACATATTCTGGAAAAAATGCTCCAGACTATTGACACACCCAGAGAAGAAACTTCACCCTATGCCCCACGCTTGTTAACGATCAAGATTGATCCTGACATGATTGGTCTGGTTATTGGACCTGGTGGTAAAACCATTAAGGGTATTACTGAAGAGACTGGTGCAAAAATTGACATCCAAGACGATGGTACTGTTACCATTTCCGCAGTTGATGAAAATAAGGCCAAGAGAGCGCGGAACATCGTTCAGGGCATGACTCGTAAGCTCCATGAAGGAGATGTTTACATCGGTCGTGTGACTCGGATTATACCTATTGGTGCTTTTGTGGAATTCTTGCCCGGTAAAGAAGGGATGATTCACATTTCTCAACTCGCTGACTACAGAGTTGGCAAGGTTGAAGATGAAGTAGCTGTTGGTGATGAGGTGATTGTCAAAGTGCGAGAAATTGACAATAAGGGTCGAATTAACCTAACACGCTTAGGTATTCACCCAGATCAAGCGGCAGCAGCACGGGAAGCAGCAGCAGTAAACCGTTAAATCGCTTGCTGGATTTTAGATTTTAGATTACGGATAAATCACAAATCTAAAATCCGCGATGCCTGGCTAGTAGGCATCGCTACGGTGATTTCAGTAGGATTTTATATACAAAATAGGTAAAGATTATGGTAACAGTATCAATTAAAGATGAATACATTGAAGTTTTATCTGCACTAGGAGATTTACAAGAATCAATGGATTTGGCTCTTAAACAATATACTCTTGATAAGATAGCCTTAAAAATTGCCGAACTTCGTCAACGAGATATTAAGTATCAAGAAAAATATCAGCTAGATTATTCTACATTTTGTCAGCAAATATATGAAGATGAAGACTTTATCAAACAAGTAGAAAATTTAGTAAGTAAAACATGGGAGATTGATTTAGCTGACTGGGAATTCTGTCATCAAGGAGTTGAAGATTGGATACAAAAATTACAGACTATTTTACTGACATAGTAAAAATCGCTGAAGTTAATTTTCAGCAAGTTAATTATACAATAGATACTACTCCAAAACGTTCCATCCTGCGTTTAGAAGGACAGTATGGAGAATATCGGATTTTAATTACAGAATTATTCAGTGATGAACTAAGAAAATATAGATACTATGTTTTGCGAGGTGATTGGGTTGAAGCTGGTTTTGATAATAGTCCCGATCCTCGTGCTATTCGTTTGAAATATGGTCGTATTGGTAAACAATACGCAAATGAATATATTCCTCATTTACATCAAGATGATAAAAATCAGCTATTTTTAACTGAAGAAATGACATTTGTAGATTTTGTAGATTGGGTAAAAACTAATCTTGATATTTCCCTCTGATTTAATCTGCATAGAAATCTGGGTAACTCAGCTTTTGGGCAAGCATCGAGTGTGGAGTTAGGTGAATGCAGTCAAAGGTGGTGCGGTGGTGGAGCTAAATCTATGCTGTTTCTGCGACTTGGAAAATTATCTCCTCTAATTTCCGTAATAATTCTTGCTCATTGTACGGCTTAGAAAAATAAGCTTTTGCTCCTAGTTGCATTGCTAATTCACGGTGTTTGCTGCTACTGCGGGAAGTCAACATCGCTACAGGAATATTTCTGAACTCTGCATTAGTGTTGATGCGCTCCAAGAAGGTATAACCATCAATACGTGGCATTTCAATATCACAGATTACTGCTTGCACTTGTAAACCACTTTCCAGTTTTTCCAAAGCATCTTGACCATCTTTCGCTTGTTCTACTTGATACCCACCTTTTTCGAGGGTGAGGGCTAAGTAACGCCGCACATTAATTGAGTCATCAACGATCAAAATCATCCCTTTTTGGCGGCTAGGTTGGGGAGGAGTTGGTACTTTGGGCGGTTTTAGGAAAGCAGTTTGTAATCTCGTTGTCGGTAACTTATTACTAACTTGAGGACGTTCACCAGTTGTCACCCATGATACTAAATCGTTAGTGTTAACGAGGGGAACTACCCGGCCATTACCAAGAATTGTACAATTATTAAAACCACTAGGTAGAGGAATATTACCTTCTACTTGACGAATAGCAACTTCCTGTTCACCCCAACAGCGTTCTACTTGGACGGCAACTTGTTGATGATCATGTTTAACTATTAATACACTCGTCGCATTAATTACGGGTAGAGTTTCTAATTCCAAGCTATTGTAGCGGGAGCAATTAAACTCAAAATAACGATTTAGACGCAGTAATGGTAATTGAGTATCTTGCCAATTAATAAATTCTTTCCCATCCTGAAAGAAGATATGATCTTGATCTAGTAAGAAAATTTCCTCTACTACATCTGTTGAAAATGCTAACAGTAAGCGATCGCTTTCTACTAATAAAACTCGCGCTACTGATAATGTAAATGGTACTGATAAAGTCACCATTGTTCCCACCCCGGATTGGGTATCAACATTAACATCACCTCGCGCTAGTTTGAGGTTATTACGAACTATATCCATTCCCACTCCCCGGCCAGATAAAGCTGTTACCTGTTCTGAGGTACTAAACCCTGGTTCAAAAATTAATGATAGTAATTCATCATCACTAGCACTTGCTAATAAAGCATCATCCAAACCCATTGTTAAAGCCCGGTGACGAATTTTTTCTAAAGAAATCCCTCTCCCATCATCACGAATAGTAATAATCGTCCGATTACTATGATAAGCCGCCTTCATTTCAATCAACCCTTGTTCTGGTTTTCCTTGAGCTTGACGAGTAGCAGGATCTTCAATACCATGATCAAAAGCATTACGTAATAAGTGCATTAGAGGCTCATTTAAAGCTTCCAAAATACTTCTTTCAATTAAGGTATTACCACCTTCAATTTTCAACTGGACATTTTTTCCATATTCCACATTCAAATCTCTAATAGCTCTAGGAAAACGCTCCACCAAATCCGAGAAAGGACGCATCCTCACCTGAGTTAATTGTCTTTGCAACTGTTTAGAAGTTTTATTTAGTTTCCGCGCTATTTGATCTGTATCATCAACACTCAATTGAATATCACTGGTAACTTCGGCAACTTGGACAATAGTTTCCATGACATCTTGAGATAACAAATTTAATTTTTGATAGCAATCTTGTTCTAAGGTATTAATTTCTGACTCTTCAAGCTGATGATTATAAGTCATCATTTTTGCATAAGCTGTCCGCAGTTCTTGGTTTTCTTGATCAAGAATTTGGACTCGTTGACTCAGACTACGAACCAATTTCCGTAATCTTTCCATTTGCACATTCAGCCCATTTCTTTGAATGATAACTTCCCCAAATAAATCATCAATTTTTTCTAAATGTTTACTAGGAACTCTAACTGTATTTTCGTGACTTTCTTTAATAGCTGAATTAATATCAGTTTTATGTTCTGTATATTTATAATCTACGGATGAATTTTCCGAATTGAGAATTATCTCTCTATCAAGAGAATCAATATTGTTGACATCAGGAGATAATTCGACATTTTCTAAAAGTTGAAAATCCGGAATATTCGTTTTTCTCAATATATTATTTTCTTGATTTTCTCCCATAATGGGTTGAGGAGAATCTTCAGCAAAATCAATTTTTGTTGGTAAATTCCCCCGTTGATTACTCAATACTAAAGCTTGCGATCGCCTCCATGCTTGCAAAGCTAAATTAGAAATTTCTACACAACGTTCAGGGCAAGTTTCTAAGTAATGGCTAATTGATGCACATAGCTGAGTAAATGCTGGTAATTTGAGCATTTCTCCTAAACCACCTAACTCTGTTGCCATTACTAGCACTTCTGCTCTTAACCCTGATTTATTACTATTTTTTAATCGAGATTCCAGACGTTTTAAATAGTCTTCAACTTCTGTTTCAAATAATAAGGGAATAAATTCTTGTCCATCTTCTGACGATAGTAATGTTGTAATATCTTCTGGAGCAGGCTCACCTAAACGATCATAAAGTTCATCAAAAATCGGATAGCACAATGTTCTTAACCAACTCTGATCCAGATCATTTCCTTTGGCAAGTAATTCCACAATCTGCCTTAGCCAATCAATCCCCGATAGCAATAAACTTTGCAAATGCGTATCTATTTCTACGTGATTTTTTTGAGTTTTGAGAACTTTAAAAGCATCTTCCAAACGATGAGCCAAATCACTTAAAACGCGAAATCCCATCATTGCTGCTCCACCTTTAATAGAATGGGCGGCTCGCATAGCAGCATTAATATTTTCTAATTCAATCCGTTTACTAGTGTCAATTTCTAGTAAAATCCCTTCTAATGTATTCAAATAATCAGTTGCTTCTTCCAGAAATTGCATCTGGATTTCTAATTCTTTATCTTTAGTCATTAGTTATGAGTCCTTACAAATTAAAATATCAATTAGCGGGAAAAGTATCTACAGTCTCTTTCAACTCCTGCGAAATATCTACTGCTTTTTGTAAAGATTGGGAAATTTGGCGGGAATTATCACTGCTACGGGCGGAAATATGGGAAATATCTTTAATAGTTTGACTTACCGTTTGTGAAGTTTGTACTTGAGATGTCGTAGCAATAAAAATTGACTGTACTAAATGATCCATCTGTTGTGATATTTCCACAATTTGCTGTAAACTCAGCTTGGCATTTTCGATACTATGACTACTAGCAACAACTTGATTATTTCCCATTGTCATTGCTTGTAATACTTCCCCTGTTTCTCGTTGAATTTTGGCAATTATTTCCTCAATTTCTTGAGTTGCGGCTGCACTTCTAGCCGCTAATTCTCCTACTTCTTCAGCTACTACTGCAAAACCTTGTCCCTCTTCTCCGGCTCTGGCAGCTTCAATTCCGGCATTAATTGCTAATAAATTTGTTTGCATAGCAATTTGATTAATTACAGAAACCACACGAGAAATCTGTTGAGAAGATTCTCCTAAGCGTCTGATTTTTTTAGTGATTTCACCAACTGTTTCTTGCACAAAGGAAATATTTTGCAATGTTAAATCCATTGCTTCTCCTGTTTTAGTTGCTGTATCATTGGCATTATTAACAATAGTGACAGCTTGCTGTGCTATATCAGCTATAGATTGAATAGCAGTAGTCATATTGTCAATTGTTTCTAAACTATAGTTCATTGCCTCCGGTTCTATGATTGCTTCTGTTGTGAATTTATGAAGAGATAAATTTACTTCACTCACAGCTTGTTGGATTTGGTAGACAATTTGCTGAAGAATATTTTGGAATTCTTGTATTTCTACAGTATCTTGATGAGTATTTAGTTTATTATTGGCTTTTAATTTTTTTATCTCTCTCATGAGATGAGATTGTTCTATAGCATAGCCAATTTGTACAGCAATTTGTGTCAATAAATCAATTTCTTGAGGTTGCCAAATATGGGAACTATGGCAATAATGAGCAATTAGAAAACTTTGAATTTCTCCATGAATCAAAATCGGTATAGTTAAACTACTTTGCACAGAATATTGCTGTAGCCACTCAATGTAACTAGCAGTTAAAGTCGGTGATTGTTCAATATTTGATATTACTTCTAATTTACCATTTTCGTAAAGTTCTCGCCAATGGGAATTATTATTATATATTCCCAACATTTTTTGCCAATCACCAATTACTGATTCAGCAATTATTTTTCCAGTGTGCGTTTTACGATGTAGTTTATAAATTATTACTCTATCTGCTTGTAAAATCTGTCTAACTTCGGCAATTGCTGTTTGATAAATATATTCAGGCTGAAGATTTAGCCGAATTTTTTTGGTAATATCTAGCAGTAAATGTAATCCTTCAATTTCTCTTTGTTGATACTCTTGTTTATTGACTACACTCCGATATAGTTGTTCTTGATTGTCATTATTTTCTGCTATGGTTTTATTAACAATTTTGCTATTTACCCGTTGGCTTAACCAAGCTATAAATAATGTCATTAATAATGCAATTAGTGGTGTTGTACTAGCAATTAATGTCAAAAATTCTCTTTGTGGTTTAAAGGCAATTTTCGTATCTTTTGCCAAAATTAACTGCCAATTTATATCTGGTAAATCTGATATTGTTCGGAATGGTATATAACTAATTAGTTGCTGCTTTTCAGTCTCTTTGGCAATTTCGGTAAATGTATCAATATTTTTAGCACTCAAAACATTAACTAGATGAGGATATACATCTATTGCTTCTTGATTGAATAAATCCTCATGGGAACTTATTATAATTCTTCCTTTTTCATCTAGAAAATAATATTTATAAGTATCCTCTATATAATCTCTAACTACTGCTTCTAAAGCTTTCAAAGGTAATCTTGTTCTGACTATTCCAATAGTTTTACCGTTAACTGTATCCTTGATTGGTGCAGCCATATAAATTACTGCACCTATATTTTTAACTATTTCTGGCTGACTAATAATAGGACTATTTTGTTTAATTACTTCTTGAAAATAGATACGTTTTTTTTCTGGCTTTAAAGATGCTCCGGCTGATTGAATAATTACTTCTCCCTGAAGATCAAAAACAGCCACACTATCATACAATTTACTAGCTTTCATTAAGCGATTTAAGGCTGCTTGTGTGCCTAGATTAATCTTACTGATATCAATGTTGTTAGATTTTCCTAGTTCTGCTTTTTTTTCTAGGTTATTTTTATTCAACAAGGCTAAATTAGACAATACCTGAATATCTCCATAGTGTTGTCCAATTAAACTATTAATACTATCACTGAAGCTAATGGCTGTAGTTTCTTGAGATGTAATAATTTGCTTGGTAATTAGTCTACTACCAAAAATATAAGCGATCGCTCCAATCCCCAATACTGGTAATGTACCAATGGCTATGGATAAAATTACGGCTTTTGTTGTCAATTTGAATTGTCGTAAATATTGCACTCCATGTTCCCAAGCTTGATCATGACGAGAGTTTTTTATTTTACTATCAATAACTTTTTCTGTAGGAATCAAAGATGCTTTATTTTGAGAATCACTACTTTGTTTGAGATCAGTTTTATTCAACATACATTCCTCACACTACATCTATAAAATTAAACTATTTAAACCCATTTCTCTGGGGATTAAATTTTAGTCAATACGAATAATCCCTGACTCTAAAATATGCGCTGCATCTAATACTAATAATATTTCTTCTTGCTGCACTACACATCCACATAAATAAGGTACTAAACTTGATGCTACTTGTCCTATAGGAGAACCAATATCATCAGAACTAAACTTTGTCGTTCCTTTAATCTCTTGAACAACTAACCCTAAAATCATTGATTTTATTTGAATAACAATGATATTATACTGACGCAACCGATGATCAAGACATTCTAAATTAAACATTTTGGGTAAATCAACTACCCAAATTATATGACTACGCCAATTCATTAATCCTAATATACAAGCTGGCATATTTGGAATAGCTGTAACTGATGTAACCGGGACAACTATTGCTTCTTGGGTATGTGTAATAGATAAAACTGCACCAGTTTGTTGATTAAGTTGAAATTTAAGATAGCTATCTTCTCTACTGTTATATATGGCTTGATGACTAAAATCAATTTGTAGTTTTTGCATGGTTAAATGTTATTTTTATGAAAATAAATTAATCACTAAGTTTTATTTTCTGTTTTGAGTATCAATTGCAACTGTTGATTAGTCCAACTCTGCTCAGTAATTATTTATGTATTTTAAATTACTCAAGTTTTAGGATAAAGCATAGATTGACGGATAACAATTAGTACAAAAGATGAGTTTCTGATTGATGAATCTGAATGTATTCATCAGATGTCACAATTGATCAAGGTAAATCTCTTGTGTCTATAGTCGTTCTTCCATTCAGTATGGTATAAAACCATATCTAATTTATTTTGATAGCCTGATCTAAGTCATACCCTTGTCTTCTATTTTCAGGTAAAACTCAAGATTAACAGGTTAATTCAAGATTATCAAATCATAGGTTTTGATTTGCTACAAATTCTTTATTTACTCATTTTTACTGTTCAATTTATACATAGTATGTAATTTTATTAACGTAAGTTGCTAGTTAGAGAAATTGTCAGAATCAGGATATCCTGGATTTAAGGATGTACAGGATTAAGACTGGAATTGTATCACCAATCACCTATCACAAATTATCAATTACTTATCCAATAGCCTTGGGTTTTTATCGTCCAACCTTATCCAGGGGAAAGCCTGAGCCATTTTCTAGGTTGATTTAGGGCTAATTATTTATCTGCTGCTGGGTTGGGTAATTTGGCTGGGATTGCTGCTGTAGTAACACGGTGGGAAAGGTTTCATTTTAATCCTCGTCCTAGTCAGCAAGCCCGAAGTAGATGCTCAGAGGTTAGCGGAGATGTTACCACCCATTAAGGTATGCAGCATGAACCTGGAGCTTGTTATGCGGAAACGCCTTGTCACCAGATTGAGTGGCAGTTTAAGGAAACGGGGGGATACGATCGCCCCAGAACACTCTAATGTTACCAACTATCTGTGACTATCAGGCTGGAAGTATCAGAATTAACTAACGACAAGAAATAAATGGAGGATAGACATTATATCTTGTCCATTTTGCAGGTGACGAGTACGATATATATTTTGTGTTGTTCCAAAACTTTGCTCATCAACCCAATCTTCTTTTAAGCATATATCATTTTTATATTTATTCAGGCGATCGCAAATTAAATCAATACAGTCATTAACTTTCCCGTCAATCACAAAACCTAACATTGCTGCATAGTCATGACCTATGCTATATGTTCCTTCAACAAATCTTTTTACACCTTCTATAACATAATCTTTTGCTAAATGTCTATTTGGTTTTGTACTGCTAACTCGCTTACACTCTATACCAAAATAATCTTCCATATCCCAGGAATAAACCATTTTAAAATCAATAAAACCATCAGGTTTAAGACTGCGTTGAGAACGTCTTGTTGCAGCTTCATTTACAATTATTGGGGGTCCTTTTATCTCACGATTTTCCTTTTCTATCCACATTTGATTATGTAAAGCTCCCGCTATGATTGGTTCATCACTTTTAATATTAATCTCTGGTTTTTGACATACTTGAATCCAAGCTGCTTGGATAATATCAAATACTGTTGCAATAATGTCTCTTCGGTTAATAAATGATGGTTGTCCAACAGTACCTGAATCATCCAATGGGAACATAACTTATTTCATCCTTAAATTTTCAAGTAAAACAGAATCAGCATCATTCAACCCAGCAGAACGACTCCAGTAACGAAGTTGACAAGGTTTAATGATATATATATTTTCACCTACATAAACTTTTAAATTGCGTCGTGTAAAAACACGATCACCAAATTTTGGTGGTAGTTGTTTCGCAATACTTTGCAGCACAGTTATCAAATCCTCAGCCTGAATAGTTTGTACAATTTGTTCACGACCTGGATATGGTACTATACTAAATTTAACCACCTGTAATGGTGTATTAGCAATATCAAATATATCCGCAGCTATACTTCTTTCTTTGAGCGTGTCAAAAAATGGTTCAATCACACTCATAAAACTCAAAGTGTATGCTTCTAAATCACTAGCTTTAGGTTTTTTTAATGCTGCTGATTTTTCACGATTCATATATAAATCAATCGTGATTTGCGTTGTATCTTCAACTAAAATACGTTCATCATCATTTAAATCATAGAGATCAAATACAGCTTTATCAAGTTGTTTTTTAAAATCTTTTTCAACAGATTTACTGGGAGATTCGCGCAATCTACCTTCTATCTTAATAATTTGAGTAATCAATCCTTCATTATCTTCATTAGGTTTAGGAACAAGAAGTTGTACTAAATCCTGTGTCATAATTGTTTCACGTTCTATACCCCATGATGAAGAAGTCATGAAGATAAAGTAACTGGCAATTGATGAATTAATCACTCCATTCAAATAATGAGCTAAATGTACTAAATTTTTGGAAAATGGTATTCCTGAATAACTTTTTGTATAAACAATATCTTCTTCACTAAAGGCAGCACAAATACTATTATACTTTACTTTCTCAGAAATAATAATTAAGGGTGCTTTGTAAATTTTAGGATCACGTGGAGCATCTATTTTTTTATATGGTAAGATATCCAATTCTGTCGCATCAATTTCGTATCTAGGCATATTACCAGAAGGTAGCCATTTTTTACCAAGTAATTCCTTTGGAGTTTCACTTTCTTCATTACCTGGGAAAAATCCACTCTTAGGATAATTTTCTGCTATTTCTTCAATTTTGGAAAGTGAGCTTAATTTTTGAATTAAGTACATATCTCTAGCATTACCCCAAGTAGCAAGTTTCAGCATATCTGAGTCCAATGCTGTGCTAAAAACTGGCAGCTTTTTAATATGTTCTGCACCAATTTCTACAATCCCATGTCGGCGGAAATCTATCGAACGTTCTGGACAGACAAAATAAAAATAATCTCTCTGTTCTGAACGCTTCCCTTCTGCTATGAAAATCATTGCTGGAGCTTTAGATTTTGGAAATAATTTATCTAAACGCAACTTAGATAAATTAACAATCACTTTTGGCTTAAACCTCATTAACAAGGATTCTTTTGCTTTTTTAGCTGCTTCATCATTACTAAAAAATGGTTTACCATGCAAAATTAAACCAATGCAAGTTTTATCGTTGGTAAAGTCGCCAATACGCCAAAAAAATGCTTGATCTGGAGGTGTACGTTGAGCCGTAGGATAGCCATTTGGATAACCAGAATCAGGACGTTTACGCTTACAATATTTTTCTGCTAATTTGTTTAATGTTGATTTTGTCCAAGGTGGATTTCCAACAATTGCATGAAATTGTTTTTGTGCAAATACTTCTACTTTATTAAATTCTGCTTCTTCATTAAATACGTCACTAGTAAATAAATTTTTACCAATCAGCTTTTCAAATTTCAAATCATGTGTTAATTGACGATTTTGTTCTAATTCATAATCTAATTCTAAAGCAGTGAGGTATAGACTAAAAGCAGCAATTTGAACCGCTTTTTGTTCAATATCTACACCAAAAATTTGATTATAGAGAGTTTCCCGAATTAGCTGACGAGTCGGTATTTCTCCATTACCGCAACGCTTAACAACTAATCTCCGCAAAGATTCAACTAAAAATACACCTGAACCACAGGACAAGTCTAGAACTTTAGCATTACCATCTAGTTCTCTAAATACTTCAGACAGCACCAAATCAACTAAATTAAGAGGTGTATAATGGGTACTATTTGCTTTTGCTGATTTAGCATCTGTAGCATAAATAAAACTTTCATAAATTGAACTAATCAACTCTATGGGAATGACTTTAAAATCATAAAATTGCCATAAACGTTGTTGTCCTGTTGCTATTTCTTCTACACCACCTATTAAACTTTGTGCAACTTCAAGATGTTTTTTGTCTACAGCATTTTTTTCTTCTGGAGAAACAGGAAATAAATCTCCATTGAAAATTGTTTGCAACCACTCAAACAAATTATAAGTTGCTATTTTATTATTTAGTAATGTGTTAAACGATTCTACTCCAAAGCGATTGCTAAAAAAGTCTTGATTTAAAATACCTCTATCTTGCAAATAAGCAACAAAAACAGAACGTATTAAAAGCGCGTGAGCAAATTGACGATCTAATTTTTGATTTTCGGTCAATTCTTTCTCAGCGACATTTAAATCTTTGACAAGAACTGAATCTACTCTTTGTTGACGATCAATTTGCTTGGCTTTTTCCCACTGCCAAAATTCACCAGATTCAATTTGCAAACGACTAGCGTATTTATTCATACGTTTTAAGTCGCTTTCTGTTGTTGCAAATCTCTCAATTAAATTCCGATTTAGATTAATTTTATCTTGTTGTTTAGGTTGAGAATAAGAGTTATAAAGTAAAACTTCATCAGGAGTAATTACCCACAACATTGGGGCTAAACCATGATTCCAACAAAGTTTATGTAATCTAGCTAACTCTATAGGGTTAGCTTCATTTAATTGAGTAAAATAAATACAAGGTGAACCAGATAATTCATATATTGCTGTAGCGTTAATTTGCTCAGGATTAATTACTGCACTGTATTTAATACGTTTTTCTAAATTCTTGCGAATATCTTCCGCTTCTATAACTCCTGTAGTTGGTAAACCATGACGATAGAAGCCAGTATGCTCCATTACTCGCTGATATATTTCATTTGCAGCTATGTTAGAATTCATTACTGGTTTCTCCTTACCCTTCTTGTATGTGTTTCTCTTACCTCTTTAAAACTATTCCTGTGCGTTTGTCAAAATCTAAAACATGATGTTTTTCAGCTTCTATTGCTAATTCTGTCATTACATCTCCAATTTCTCCAATTTCGTTAATTACGACTTGTCCCTGATTTTTTCCAGATGTTTCTAAAATCATCAACCCGAAATCTTGCATATTTTCAATTAGATAAAGTTGGGAATTAACAAAAACTAGCCGATGCTGAAAAAATGAGTATTCATAATTTCTTGACTTTAAAAAATCTAAAACTTTTCTAATTTCCTGTAATGAAAGTTTCTCTCTCAATCTTTCAATAGTTTTAATTTCTAGAATTTGCTGCCACTTATAAACGACTTTAGGGTGCTGAGGATTACCAAACTTCTCTGGTACTACTAACCCAGTGCGGTCTAAGTAACTTAGTCTGCCAGAGTTTATGCTAGTCAAAGCGATGGTTTCTTGTCTAGTAAATCCACTAGCCATAAAAAACTTGTACTCCATATAACATACAGAACTATTTTGTTTAAATTTTAGGTTAGATTTTAAACACTTGTTTTTAACATACCCTAAAACAAGATTTTTTTAACTAGTTGTTTAAAAATGTTAACTTTAATGCCGGTTCAAGCTGTCGCGCTTCTGATTTGCACATCCAGGAAGGACAGGACGACTACCCCACAAGAGTTACGTAAAATTATGGTATGCAAATTAGAGAATTTTCAGCGGTTAAGCAACTCATTTTAAGTAACAATTATTTCTTAAAATTAAGTATTGAATACTATGTAGTTAGGAAAATATGAATTAATAATTTTCTACAACATTGCTAAAGCTTTTGAGATTATCTCCCAATTGTTGATGCACGCGAACTGCTTGCAGCATCGCTTCGCGATCGCCCCAAAAAGGAATCACACTTTGTCCCTGACTAAGTGCCTCTAATGCTGCTTGCTGGTCAAATTCCGCCAGTTGGCAAATTTCCATCTACCGTTGTTAGTCAACTTTGCCAACCTCTAATAACTGATCCTCGTTTTGCAGGACAGCCAAGCCGTTGTTATTTGTCCGCAATTCATGTTGTAGATAAATAACAACGACACTAATTAGTCACTGTACATATCTTGCTCAGTGCTTTTTCAGCTAAACTATTCATTAAAAGTGCGGATAAAAGGACTTGAACCTTCACTCCTTTCGGAACTAGAACCTAAATCTAGCGCGTCTGCCAATTTCGCCATATCCGCATTAATTACTTATGTTAGCATAATAAATTAGTTATGGCAATAGGTAAAAAAGTCAAATTTTCAAATTATAGGGATGGGGTATTGTTGATTTTTCCCCATATTCCCCATCTTCTACATGATAGCTACACGCGGTAGACGGTGCTTGAAGCCGCAGAGAATTTCCCAAGAAATGGTGTTTAACTGCTTTGCCCAATCATCTGCGGATATGTGTTCTTTTCCTTGTTCTCCCAGTAAGGTGACTATTTCTCCTTCTTGCAAATCGGGGATAGAACTGACATCTAACATGATTTGATCCATGGTAATTGCGCCAATTTGTGGAACACGCTTACCACGGATTAATACTTGCATTTTGTCAGAAAGATTCCGGGGAACTCCGTCTGCATAACCAATACCTACGACAGCAACACGCATTTCTTGAGAAGTTATAAAATGATGTCCGTAGCTAATTCCAGTTCCTGCTTCCACTGTTTTAACTTGGGTAACTCGCGCTTTGAGTTGTAAAACAGGTTGCAGTTGAATTTTATTTTTTAAATGGGGTGCAGGATAGAGTCCGTAAATAGCTAAACCTGCTCGTACCATGTCATAGTGTAATTTTGGATTTGCGAGGGTAGCGGCTGAGTTAGCTAAATGTAAACTGGGAATTTTGATGCCTCTAGCTTTGATTTGAGCGATCGCTTCCTCAAATCGTCTATGCTGTTCTTGCATGATTGTTGGATCTGGACTATCTGCGGTGGCAAAGTGGGAATAAATACTAGCAATATCCAAATGGGGTAATCCTTGTATCAACTGGACAAACTCTGCTGCTTGTTGCCAATTTGTACCCAATCTAGACATTCCTGTATCTAATTTAATGTGTACAGGTAGGGGAGAATTATAGTTAATAGTTTCTAATGTATTAGAAAATTCTAAAGCTTGCTTAGGACTACATAATGTAGGCTGAAGTTGCCAATGGGCGATCGCCTGAATTTGTTCTATTGTATGAGTTGCCCCTAAAATTAAAATCGGGGATTTAATGCCACCTTCTCTTAACTGTATACCTTCAGGAACTGTCGCTACACCCAACCAAGTAGCACCCGCTGCTAAAACAGTTTTTGCAACTGTTAGCGCCCCATGTCCATAGGCATCTGCTTTGACAACAGCCATTAATTCGGTACTTGGTGATAAAAATTTTACCAACTGCCTGACATTATTAGACAACGCCCCTAAATCAATTTCTACCCAAGCCCGCTGAGAAAACCAGGCATAAGTATCACTCTCCTGAGAATCAGCAAAAATGGGGGTTTGCTTACCACTTAACATTGCTTTTCACTCCTATCACACCAATATCTAGCTTCTCAGATCCCCTAGAAGCTTATATCACTCTAATCAGGAAGTTTAACTCTGATCCGGGACGGGGAACAAGATAGTCGTCCCACTAGATGAGGAAATAGGTAATCGGGAGTAATTACTAATTACATTGGTGCTAGGTGACACAAGCTCTACTCCACAATTCCTGCATCCATACTTAACTTCTAATCGCGCAGTGTAGTATCAGCCATACTCCTACATAACAATTAACATTGTCTTCTTTTGTGTTTTCTCCGGTCTAGCATTGAGTAAACTACCTACACTGTATGCTTCGCATACAGTGTGAGCCTCCTTGCGGGAATAGGTGAGCTTTATTCTAAAATAGCTAGTAGGCATTTCGGAAATAGTAATACTATTGGAAAGAATACCTAAGTGCATCAAAATAATTCATGATGATTCAGGTAGAACGCAAGAACGAAAAAGATTTTTTAATTTATTTCGTATCTTGTATTTAATAGGGTCTTCCTACTCAAAATGAATCAAAAGCAGTTAAAAGTTAAAATGAGTAACTTGTGAGTATCGTCTAAAAAAGCTAACAGCTTGATATTAGATGCTCAAATAAAGTGAATGAGGCGTTTTGAGTATCTTTATGAGTATTATGAAAAGTATGAAAGCTGAAAATATTGATTTTCCGGTGCTGCACTCGGAATTATTCTTACGTCATCGTCTACAGGTAGTAGAAGATTTGTGGGAAACCGTCCTCCGGCAAGAATGCGGGCAAAACATGGTGGAGCTTTTACGCCAACTTAGGGATCTATGTTCGCCAGAAGGACAAGCTACA
This sequence comes from Anabaena sp. UHCC 0204, assembly GCF_009711975.1. Classification (GTDB taxonomy): domain Bacteria; phylum Cyanobacteriota; class Cyanobacteriia; order Cyanobacteriales; family Nostocaceae; genus Dolichospermum. Next base: position 121,793 of record NZ_VIKW01000010.1, on the reverse strand, counting down.
AATGACCAGGCCGCATCAGCAGTTGAACTAATCGAACAATTGAATATCAATGAAGCAATTCGCGCTGCACGTGCTTTTGCTCTATATTTTCAGTTGATTAACATTGTTGAGCAGGAATATGAACAAAAGCAGCAATTAAACCGCTACGCTGATCAACCTGATCAGGGGGTTTTCCCTAGTATCATTTATGCCACTAACCAACGAGAAGAAGATCTACCGATTACGAAAGAAATAGGTAGCGACTTACTGACAGCAGAAACTGCACAGAAAGGGACTTTTGCAGCTTTATTTCCCCTATTATTTCAGTTGAATGTTCCGCCTCAACAAATTCAACGCCTCATTTCTCAACTAGATATCCGGTTAGTTTTCACGGCTCACCCTACAGAAATTGTCCGTCATACTATCCGAGATAAACAGCGTCAGGTGGTACATCTTTTACAAAAAATGGATGAAGCACAAACCCGCGCTGGTAGCTATCCTTGGGAAACATTAGAAATCAAGGAAAGATTACTGGAAGAAATTCGCCTCTGGTGGCGCACTGATGAACTTCATCAATTTAAACCGACAGTTTTAGATGAAGTAGATTATGCTCTTCACTACTTCCAAGAAGTATTATTTGATGGAATTACGCAACTATATAAACGCTTCAAATATTCTCTGGGGGAAACCTTTCCCTGGTTACAACCACCAAGTACAAATTTTTGCTCCTTTGGTTCTTGGGTAGGTTCAGATCGAGATGGTAATCCATCAGTGACACCGGAAGTAACTTGGAAAACCGCTTGTTATCAGCGGAAAATGGTGTTAGAGCGGTATATTAAGTCAATCAAAGAGCTAGTGACATTATTGAGTGTATCTATGCACTGGAGTGATGTTCTCCCAGATTTACTAGAATCTTTAGAGTTAGATCAATCTCAATTAAGTGATGTTTATGATGCTTTGGCGTTGCGTTTTCGCCAAGAACCCTATCGTCTCAAGTTATCTTATATTCTCAGACGGCTAGAAAATACCCGCGATCGCAATTTATCTTTGTATAATCGGGAAACGCCACAGAATGAAGATGCACCCATGTACCGTTCGGGTTCGGAATTCTTAACAGAATTATTGTTAATTCAACGCAACTTAACAGAAACAGGTTTAAGTTGTCGAGAATTGGAAAATCTGATTTGTCAAGTCGAAATATTTGACTTTAATCTTACCCAATTAGATATTCGTCAAGAATCATCCCGTCATGCTGATGCGTTGAATGAAATTCTCGAATATTTGCAGATTTTACCCCAACCCTACAACGAACTATCAGAAGAACAAAGAATAGCTTGGTTAACAGGAGAATTGCAAACTCGCAGGCCATTGATTCCCGCTGAATTACCATTTTCGGAAAAAACCAATGATGTAATTGAAACTTTCCGAATTTTGCGATCGCTCCAACAAGAATTTGGCATCAACATCTGTCAAACTTACATTATTAGTATGTGCCGCGAAGTCAGCGACGTACTAGAAGTTTTACTATTAGCCAAAGAATCGAGTTTATTTGATCCTGTGATTGCAGTAGGAACAATTCGCGTCGTTCCTTTGTTTGAAACAGTAGAAGATTTGCAACGCTCTAGAGGCGTGATGCGCCAACTGTTTGAACTGCCTTTATATCGGGCAATGTTAGCAGGTGGTTATGCAGCCATGGACAGTAATGAACAAGCACCACCATCCATTTCTATCCTCAATCCCAACTTACAAGAAGTCATGCTGGGATATTCTGATAGTAATAAAGACTCTGGTTTTTTAAGTAGTAACTGGGAAATTCATAAAGCCCAAAAATCACTCCAAAAAATTGCCGAAGGTTACGGTGTAAATCTGCGGATTTTCCACGGACGAGGCGGTTCTGTCGGACGTGGTGGCGGTCCTGCTTATGAAGCGATTTTAGCGCAACCAGGTCACAGTATTAGTGGCCGGATTAAAATTACTGAACAAGGGGAAGTCTTAGCTTCTAAATATTCCTTGTTAGACTTGGCTTTGTATCACCTGGAAACCATCACTACAGCAGTAATTCAAGCCAGTTTACTAGGAACAGGGTTTGATGATATTGAACCTTGGAACGAGATTATGGAAGAGTTAGCTCATGCGTCGCGTCAGCACTATCGTAATCTCATCTACGAGCAACCTGATTTTATTGACTTCTTTCATCAAGTCACCCCCATAGAAGAAATCAGCCAATTGCAAATTAGTTCACGTCCAGCCCGTCGTCCATCTGGTAAAAAAGATTTAAGTGGTCTGCGAGCAATTCCTTGGGTATTTAGTTGGACACAAACCCGCTTTTTACTACCTTCTTGGTATGGAATTGGTACAGCTTTACAAAAATTTCTGGATGAAGAACCAGAACAACATTTGAAATTACTCCGCTATTTCTACCTCAAATGGCCATTCTTCAAAATGGTAATTTCTAAAGCCGAAATGACTTTAGCAAAAGTAGACATGGAAATGGCACGTCATTATGTTGATGAATTGTCTAACCCAGAAGACAAACCTCGATTTGAGAATGTGTTTGGACAAATTTCCAGCGAATTCTTTCTAACTAGAGATTTAGTTCTAAAAATTACTGGACATGAAAAACTCTTAGATGGTGATCCAGTATTACAGCGTTCTGTACAACTACGAAACGGAACAATTGTGCCTTTAGGATTTATCCAAGTTTCCCTGCTCAAACGTCTACGTCAATCCAAAAATGCCCCCACAACAGGCGTAATTCACTCTCGTTACAGCAAAGGAGAATTACTCAGAGGAGCATTATTAACCATTAACGGAATTGCCGCCGGCATGAGAAATACAGGTTGATGGAAGGTGACAGGTTACAGGTGACAGGTGACAGTAAAAAGAAGACAAGAAGTTTAATAAATATCTCTCTGTTTCCTGATCCCTGTTCCCTGTTTCCTCCTGTTCCCTGTTTCCTAATTAATATGATCAAAAAACGCATTCTTATTTGTACCTTTTTAGCACTTTCTTCCGGTTTTTTTGGTAGTTTAATAGCTGGACAAATTACCGTTATTCTCCATAGCCAAAAATGTCAAAACCAGGCTTGGGGATTAAAAGAAATGTGCAGTTTTTTAGTAACTCCGGGAGCAAGTTGGCAAGGTAGCACAACGGGACTATGGACAGGGACAATTTTAGGGGCATTTGTCGGTGGGTTAATCACTCGTAAATCTAGCCATTGGTAAAATTCCTCTCCCTGCCTCTTCCCTGGTAAAATATTTCCATATCTTTGAAAATAAGTTGCCATGACTACTGAAACTACCACAGGTGCTGGTGCGATCGATAGAGCAATTGATCGCGGTATTGATTTTGATGGTTCTCCTATTCCCATAGCTAAGTTAGACTTGTATGAAGAAGTTATGGGATTAGAAGGCAATAGACAACGTAGCGGTGTATCTAATACTATGCGTTCTCGTATTGTCCGCATTGGTGCTAAACATATTCCCCAAACTGAACTTGATCAAAAACTGGTTGATGCTGGTTTTGCCCCTTTGAAAGAAAAAGAAATTGCCTTCTTCTACGGTGGTAAGTAGGTGTTTAAAATAGTCGTTGAAGCAACGTAGGGAGCAGGGGAGCGGGGGAGCAGGGGAGCAGGGGAGCAGGGGAGCAAGGGAGCAAGGGAGCAGGGGAGTAGGGGAGCGGGGGAGCAGGAAAAACTTCTTAACAACTGACAACTGACAACTGACAACTGACAACTGACAAAAGATCATAACTTCGTCAAAAGTAAATGCCCATAATTATTTGTCCGGGAATTCATGAACCAGAATTAACGGTCAGCTTTATTCAAAGATGCTTAAATAAAGACCATACAAAGGCAGTAGATATACTGATTTATCCAGGACAAGGTTATTTAACTTTATCAACATTTCATATTTTACATTTTTTGTGCGATTCCTTCGGAGCGCCTAGCTATCGCCTCGGTAATAAGTTAGAATCGCCTGTTATATTCATTTGCTTTAGTGCTGGTGTAGTTGGAGGTATAGGTGCGGCTACAGGGTGGCAACTTTTGGGAGGTCATGTTCAAGCCTTTATTGCTATTGATGGTTGGGGAGTCCCTCTTGCGGGTAACTTCCCTATTCATCGTTTAAGTCATGATTATTTTACTCACTGGACTTCAGCTTATCTTGGTTTAGGAGAAAATAACTTTTACGCCGAGCCAGCAGTTGACCATTTATCAATGTGGCACTCCCCCCAATCTGTCCAAGGCCAATGGGTAAACCCTTCTGTTGGCTTCTCTCCACCCAAAAACTACCTGAGTGCATCTGAATTTCTCAATCGTCTATTAGAACGTTATAAAGAGAAATAGTGATTATTTATTCCCCATTCCCAAGTATCTGATGTTTCCCACTGAACCTACCACTGTTAATAACGGTTTTACAGCACTGCTCAAAAACCGGGGTTTTATGCTCCTATGGATTGGTCAACTTATTTCTCAACTGGCAGATAAGGTATTCTTTGTCTTAATGATTGCCTTACTCCAACTCTACTTACCTACTGATAATGTAGCAGGAGACGGACGCTTTTATTTGTATATGGCATTTACCGTTCCAGCCATGTTGTTTGGCTCGGCTGGTGGTGTTATCGTTGACCGTGTACCAAAAAAACTGGTTATGGTAGGTTCAGACGCAGTGCGTGGGGTATTAATGCTGTTAATTCCCTTCTTACCACGAGAATTTGCCATTCTGTTACTCTTCACCTTTAGCATATCCACCATCACCCAGTTTTTTGCCCCAGCAGAACAAGCTTCAATTCCACTGTTGGTAAAAAGAGAGAGTTTAATGGCTGCCAATGCCTTATTTAGCAGCACAATGATGGCAGCATTAATTATCGGTAATGCCGTGGCTAATCCCATGTTAAATTGGGTGGAAAGCTTCAACAAAGGCTTTGGTAAAGAATTGGTAGTTGGCTGTTTATACATACTTTCCGCCTTGATTATGATGCCGATTCATTTTCAAGAACACAGAGATACTGATAAAACTACACCGGCAATTAATCCCTGGGCTGAATTTTTACAAGGACTGCGCTACCTCAAAAGAAATCGGCTAGTGTGGAATGCCATGTTGCAAATTGTGACTTTATATTGCGTGTTTGCCGCATTGATAGAATTAGCAATTGGTATGGCCGCAAGATTAAACTTAGCACCAGAAGAATTTAGCTCTTTCGTGGCTGCGGCTGGAGTCGGTATGGTGATAGGTGCGGCTATTTTGGGACATTCTGGCCATAGATTCCATCACAAACCCTTACCTTTAATTGGGTTTTTGATGATGGCATTTTCCTTGGGTTTGTTCATTTTTGTGAATAATCAACCCGTAGCATTAGGACTTTGTATCTTTTTAGGTGTGGGTGCAGCTTTTGTTAACGTGCCAATGCAAACTTTAATTCAACAACAAACACCACCAGAAATGCACGGTAAGGTTTTTGGCTTTCAAAATCATGCTATTAATATCGCTCTCACTGCACCTTTATTAATTACAACAAAGCTAGTTAATGGCTTTGGTTTATCGGCAGTGTTATTGGGAATGTGTATAGTAGTTGGGGTTGTCGGTGTTTGGTCTTGGCAAAATACTCGCAGAGTATTGCAAGATGTAATCTAAAAACTGTACAATCTATAGTCTATTCTCAATGCTGATCAATGCAGTTTTCTCTACAATTGTGAGAATTTTTAAATTAAAATGAAGTCTTAAAGACAGAATTTAAGCGTTAATTTTAGCTATATTTTGAGGTTAACCGTGCGATCTTCTTCTCAAATCAGTCTCCCAAAATCTGAAAATAATCAGCAGTCTCCTGTTTCTAAATCGTCAGTTACCGCACCCCAACGGGCATCTGGCGGTTTTGCTTTGATAGATAGTCTCCTCCGTCATGGTGTTGAGCATATTTTTGGTTATCCCGGTGGCGCAATTCTCCCGATTTATGATGACCTCTATAAAATAGAAGCAACGGGTACGGTTCAGCATATCTTAGTTAGACATGAGCAAGGTGCATCTCACGCCGCTGATGGCTACGCCCGTGCTACTGGTAAAGTGGGAGTATGCTTTGGTACTTCTGGACCTGGGGCAACTAACTTAGTTACAGGTATTGCTACAGCCTATATGGATTCTATTCCCATGATTGTAGTCACGGGACAAGTCCCCAGGGCTTCTATTGGGACAGATGCTTTCCAAGAAACAGATATTTACGGGATTACCTTACCCATTGTTAAGCATTCTTATGTAGTCCGTGATGCCAAAGATATGGCGCGGATTGTTGCTGAAGCTTTTCATATTGCCAGCACTGGTAGACCCGGACCCGTTTTGATTGATGTTCCCAAAGATGTGGCTTTGGAAGAATTTGATTATGTCCCTGTAGAACCAGGTTCAATTAAATTACCGGGATATCGTCCTACTGTGAAGGGAAATCCCCGCCAAATTAATGCAGCCATTCAATTAATTCAGGAAAGTCGCCGCCCATTGTTGTATGTTGGGGGAGGAGCGATCGCTGCTAATGCCCACGAAGAAATTAAACAACTAGCAGAATTATTTAATCTCCCTGTCACCACTACCTTAATGGGTATCGGTGCATTTGACGAACATCATCCCCTTTCCTTGGGAATGTTGGGAATGCACGGTACAGCTTATGCCAACTTTGCCGTTACAGATTGCGATTTATTAATTTGCGTTGGTGCTAGATTCGATGACCGAGTTACAGGTAAATTAGATGAATTTGCCTCTTTAGCTAAAGTCATTCATATTGATATTGACCCCGCAGAAGTCGGTAAAAACCGTGTTCCCGAAGTTCCCATTGTTGGTGATGTTAAAAACGTCTTAAAAGACCTATTACGGCGATGTAAAGACGCAAATACCAAAGCCACACCTAACCAAAACCAAGAATGGTTAAACTTAATTAACAGTTGGCGGCAAGATTATCCTTTAATTGTCCCCCATCATGCCGACAGCATTTCCCCCCAAGAGGTAATTGTGGAAGTCGGTACTCAAGCCCCCCAAGCATTTTACACCACAGATGTGGGTCAACATCAAATGTGGGCAGCCCAATTCCTCAAAAATGGACCAAGACGCTGGATTTCTAGTGCCGGTTTAGGAACAATGGGTTTTGGTGTCCCTGCGGCTATGGGTGTAAAGGTAGCATTCCCTGATGATGAGGTGATCTGTATCAGTGGTGATGCCAGTTTCCAAATGTGCTTGCAGGAGTTGGGAACATTAGCACAATATGGCATTAATGTCAAGACTTTAATCTTAAATAACGGTTGGCAAGGCATGGTGCGACAGTGGCAAGAAGCCTTCTACGGACAGCGTTATTCATCTTCTAACATGGAAGTCGGAATGCCTGATATTGAGCTTCTAGCACAGGCTTATGGCATCAAGGGGATGGTAATTACCAAGCGGGAAGAATTGGCAGATAAAATTGCCGAAATGCTCGCGCACAATGGACCAGTGATTGTGAATGTCCACGTTACCAGAGATGAAAACTGCTATCCCATGGTAGCTCCGGGTAAGAATAATTCGCAAATGGTTGGTTTGCCTAAGCCTATACCCAGAACCGCTGTTGAATCAATTTCTTGCAGCAATTGTGGGACACAAAACCTCCCCAGTCATAATTTTTGTGGTGAGTGTGGGACAAAGTTGTAGTTAGATTTTGTAGGGGTTTAGCGTTATGCTTTACCCTTACAGTAAAGCTCACTTTATTCTTCATCAGGATCAAGATTTATTGATTTCTACAATCATTTCTCCTTGGCGTAATTTTTCCAACGCATCATCTAAAGTGAAATTCAGAAGTTGACGCAAATTACGATTAGTCACATTTCCACAAGTTAACCAAATAATTTGCGGAGGTGTACCCAACCGACAAACCAGGTCAACAAAATCACTGTCTTTTGTCATAATTATCACATTAGCTATTTTTGCAGCTTCAAAAATATCAATATCTTTAGCATCACGTAAACCAATTTCTTTTAATGAAAATGCTTCGATAGTAAAAGTATTTATAATCCAATCTGCTAATGTTGGAGGTAACTGTGCATCAATCCAAATTTTCATGCTGTTAATCTAACAAAATCAGTACGTCTTGCAGCAAATATCAGACAAGCTTGAATATCTTCTAGTTCTAAATCGGGAAAGTCTTCTAAAATTTCATTTACACTGACATTTTCTGCTAACATTTCTAAAATGTCGCTAACTCTAATTCTCATTCCCCGAATGCAAGGACGACCTCCACATTGACCAGGTATTTGTGTAATACGAGTTAATAGTTCATTCATAATAATTAATTAAAGGTCATACTAAAAGATATTTTAGCATATTTTAGGTATAGCGATACAGCAATCTTATATTTTACTGGGTGTTCGTAGTCCATAAATCTTTTCTCTGTCTAAATATTCTTCTTTGATATCCAGTTTAAATGTAGGAAAATGATACTTACGTTTTTTGATGGGAATGATGACAATTTCCACTTCATCACCATTTTTTAAAGTGTCGGGTAAACTGTCTTGGAGAATAATAGTTTGATTTTGGATGTATCTTTTCATATTTTTCAAGGAGTTGAGGTAATATTGTTAGTATAATTTATTGTTGTCTGAAATTGACAAAATACTGTCCAATCTAATAAAATAGAGACGGTTAATGTTTTTAAAATAACTTATGGTTTATGGGAATTGAAGAATTATTACTACCATTTCGAGAAGAAATATTAAAAATTGCCACTAAATATGGTGCTTATAATATGAGGGTTTTTGGTTCAGTTGCTAGAGGTGAAGCAACACCAGATAGTGATGTAGATTTTTTAGTAGAATTAAAACCGCAAAGTAGTTTATTTGATTATATTGCCTTAATGCAGGATTTAGCAGCATTGCTAGGACGAAAAGTAGATATTGCTGAACCTGGCAATTTACATGAATTAATTAGAGATAAAGTATTAAGTGAGGCTGTACCGTTATGAAAGATGAGCGTTTATATTTAAGTAATATTCAAGAATGTATTGAACGAATAGAAGAATATACGAAAGCGGGTAAAGAGGAATTTATGCAAACCAAAATGATTCAAGATGCTGTAATTCGCAATTTTGAAATCATTGGGGAAGCAACAAAAAGATTATCACCTGAGTTGAGAAGTAAATATTCTGATGTTCCTTGGCAACAAATGGCGGGTTTACGAGATGTTTTAATTCATGATTATTTAAAGGTGAATCTTAATTTAGTTTGGCAAATTATTGAACATATTGATGGAAAAATTCTTCAGAATCCATGTTTTGTTGATTTTCATATATACTTAGTCGTTTAGTAACGGCAAATAAAGCATCTAATGGTGATGTATATTGAATAGTTTGTTTACGCATGGTTTTTTTGATGATAAATTAATCAAGCCACATTGGTTAATTGTTCTAAAGATTTAACTAGAGGTAAAGTTTTACCATCTTCTTGATATTCGGCAATTAGCATTTCTATAACTTCCTGAGCATTTTTAACAGCTTCCTCATAAGTATCACCATGAGTATGATATTTTTGAGTAGGAAATTCTGGTAAATGAACTAAATAACATTTATCTTCACTACTCCATTGAATAATTATGGTGTAAGGTAAATTCATTCTGCTGAATCCTCTTCTTGAATTGATTTTAATTTAGCTAATTTTTCGGTAACTTCTTTTTCTATATATAGTTTAGCATCATCTCCATCTTTACCAGATATGGTAATCGGATCACTAGGTAATAAAGGATGATACCACCGGGTATGACTTCCTTTTGCTGAACGATTAATAAACCCAGCTTTTTTGAGTAAACTTTTTAATTCTCTAATTTTTTTAGGCATTTTTCAACAGAAATCTTATATTTTTGTAGGTGCTAATAGTTCATCAATCTTTTCTTTGTCTAAATTAGAGATATACTTTTTAGAGATTTTCTATAAATTCTTCAGGTGTGACTTGTGCTTGTTTAAGAATACCGCTTAATGTACCTACTTTTAATTCTGGATGTAGTGGAACAACACAACCAACTTCACCATTAATTGTTTGTTTTTTCATGATTACATGACTACCTGTTTGTCTAATTTGATAAAATCCCAGACGTTCTAAAGTCCGAATTGCTTCTTTACTAGAAATTCGTGGTAATTTAGGCACAAGTAACCTCTATGCTAGTCACATATCTAGGAGAGGTTTCTGGTAAAGGAAATTCTTCTAAATAAAGTCGTGTTGCTTCTTTTAAACCTATTATTGCTTGTTCTATTGTTTCTCCTTGATCTACTGTACCAACTTCTGGACATTCAGCGATATACATATCATCTTCTTTGTAAACAATCACTGTAAAACTGTGAGTTTTCATAGGTCTTGTTATTGAGGTTTACATCTAGGTTTATTTTAACATTAATAATAGGGGTTTAGGATTGCTAAACTCTTACAGAATATCAATCATATTCAATGCTGTAATGGCTTTATTTTTCAGGAATAGCAGATAACAAACAACGTAAAGCACGATTCACTGCTTCTGAAGTTTGAAAAACTTGAGCAACATCAGGATCAAGAATTACAGTAATTTTATTTTCTGAGGTGGTAGCAAAACGATTAGGACGAGCTTTAGTATAATCAAAATTATACTCTGGTAATAAATCATCTGATTCAAAATCATCTTGCTGATTAATTGGTGTTTTGTTCATAGTCTTATTTTTGATAAAATATTATCTGGTATCATAGGGTTTAAACCTTCAATATTCAGAAAATGTTTAATATTATATGTGGGGAATGATGACAATTTCCACTTCATCACCATTGTGTAAGGTATCGGGTAAACTGTCTTGGAGAATAATTGTTTGATTTTGGATATATCCTTTCATATTTTTGAATAATCTGATAAAGGACTCTTTTTTTGTACTCTATTATAACATAAAAGGTAGGGATTTAGGATTGCTAAACCCCTATAAACTATTGATATAATTAATCTTGCCAATTTTGTTTTGCTCTAGCAAAAATTTCCTCAATACTTTGATCTTGATATATCGTTTTTGAGATTTCTACATAATCAGTAGGGGTTTTGTGTAGCAACGTTAAAAAACGCATAGCTGCTGCTGAACCAAGAGATTCATATAGTGCTTTGATGCCTTTGATTTTAATTTCTGTATCATCCATGATATTATTGATTTCCATAGTTTTCATTATTCCTAATATAATCAATTGGGTTTATGATGGCTATTTATAACTCTAATTTATAATGGCATTAATCAATAAATTATGGCGTTACAATTTGAATGGGATGAAAACAAACGTTTAAATAATATTCGTAAACATGGCATTGATTTTGTAGATGCCGTGATCATTTTTGAAAATGACAATGTTATTATAGAAGATGATCGTTTTAACTATAATGAACAAAGATTTATTGCTTTAGGACTTCTTCAGGGATGGGTGATAGTTATTGTTTATACTGAACGTGAGGATATCATCAGAATTATATCAGCTAGGAAAGCCACCAAATATGAACAACGAACCTATTTTGAACAAATCGCTAACTGATTGGCAAAGATTAGAGACAATGGAAGATGAAGATATTGATTTTTCTGATTGTCCAGAGATTACCCCCTCTCAATTTGCCAAAGCAACAGTCCATCGTCGGACAAAATCTATACCAAAAAAAGAACCAGTAATGTTAAATATTGATAAAGACGTGATTGAGTGGTTTAAATCTCAGGGAGAATCTTATCAAAATCAAATTAATGCTTTATTGAGAGATTATATGCAAACACACCAATCCTAATCTATGTTCAATCAATTAATTAATCGCTTTATTTTTCAGGGATAGCAGATAATAAACAACGTAAAGCACGATTTACTGCTTCTGATGTTTGAAAAACTTTAGCGACATCGGGATCAAGAATTACTGTAATTCTCTTTTCTGAGGTAGTAGCAAAACGATTAGGACGAGCTTTAGTATAATCAAAATTGTACTCTGGTAATAAATCATCAGCATCAAAATCATCTTGCTGATTAATTGGTGTTTTGTTCATAGTCTTGTCTCTCTTTTTTAGTGGCTAAACGACAGCTAAAAATACGGATTAAATTACTTTCTCTTTCGGTAAAACAAACTAAAAGTAAGTGATTTTGATTTGAATAACCAATAATAATCTCTCTTTTTTCTCCGAAAGAATGAGCTAAGTCATCAAATATCAAGGCAAATGGATCATCAAATACTGTTTTTGCTTCCTCAAAACTCACTCCATGTTTGTTGATGTTGATTTGCGCTTTATTTTCATCCCATTCAAATTTTACCCTTATATAAACCTATCATTCAAGTTTTTATCATTAAAATTATACTTGATGTTGAAGTGTTATTTGTTAACTGCTATAGAGATTTATACATCATTAGCAATTCTTGATTCTCGGTTAGCAGCAGCAGCTAGTCGTTGTGGTGTTAGTTTGGTTGTTTTTGATTAGTTTAACGCATTGGTAGAGAATAGAAGGTAAATTCAGGGATGAGAATATTAAGTTACAATTTATTCAGTAATTCCTGTAATTTTTTTCAATAATTATTGTGATTTTTGAGCATTTTGTGTATTACCTTGTTGTTGATAGAGTTGTTTTGCAGTTTCTAAATCTTTAATTGCACCTATTTTATCTCCTAAATCAGATTTAGCAAGTCCCCGGTTGTTATAGGCTTTGGCATATTGAGGATTAATTGTGATAGCTTGAGTAAAATCATCAATTGCACC
>NZ_VIKW01000010.1:92536-108928 GCF_009711975.1 Anabaena sp. UHCC 0204 | reverse complement strand
TGTTTTATCTCCTAAATCAGATTTAGCATTTCCCCGGTTGTAGTAGGCAGGGGCATATTGAGGATTAATGGTGATAGCTTGAGTATAATCAGCGATAGCACCTATTTTATCTCCTAAATCAGATTTAGCATTTCCCCGGTTATTGTAGGCTAGGGCAAATTGAGGATTAATGGTGATAGCTTGAGTATAATCATCAATCGCTTCTTGATATTTTTTCAAGTCACCAAATAGTTCTCCTCGCACTTGATATAGCCGAAAATCTTTTTGTTTATCCTTTTCTGCTGCTAAAATTGCTTGGTTAAGTGCTGCTACACCATTTTCATATTCTTTTAAATGCTGAAAAATAACACCTTTTAATAAATAAGAAAGAGGAAAGGTAGATTGTCCTCTAGTAGATTGTTCTCTAATTGCGGTATCTATAGCATTTAAAGCTAAATCGTATTTTTTCTGTAATAACCAAATAAAAGCAGCATTGTAATAAGCTTCCCAAGAGTTGGGATCTTTTTTAACTGCATTTTCCATCGCTTTAATAGCATCCTCTGTATTACCATTGCGCCATAGTTGAATACCATAAGTTAGCCATTGTTTTCCAGTACCAATGACAGCATCAGGTGGGGAAGAAGTAGGTAATGATGCTAAAATAAGAGAATTTATATCTGCTGACTTAGGTTCATGTTTAGCTACATTTAATTGAGGTTGAGGTAATTTCCATAAACCATCTTTCTGATAAAATAAAAAACTCTTAATAGACAAACCCAAACTACACCCTAAAACATTCGTTTCTGCAAAATTATGAATACCAACTAACTGACCTTCTGTATCCCAAATACCACCTCCACTCATACCGTAGTAACCTTCATTGCTATATCCTAATTCATAACCTCTCGATTTTGCCCACAAATCTGTATTTGTTTGATTAAATCCCACACTAAATAAAGAAGGATGGTTTAATTCTTCCCCCTTCCAACCATAAAGAAATACAAATTGTCCTTTATCAGACAACTTATAATCCCCCAAAGTAGCAACTTGATAAACCTGAGAACTACGAAACTGTAAAACAGCCATATCAAGTCCCTTTCTGGTACGAATAGTCTGATTATCCACCTTATATACTTGTTTATCAGGTGCAACAACTTGATACTCCTGTTTATTTTCCACCACATGAGCAGCAGTTAACACATAATAAATATCATTATCCTTAGCAATAATTACCCCGCTACCAATACCACCATCAGCTTTTTTAATCTGCACCGAAGACTGTTTAGCAATATCTAAAACCTTAGCCGGAATACCCCCAATTTTCCTAATTACCCTCTCAGGAAACAAAGCTAAATCAGGTGCAGCTTCATCTACCAAATTAACCGCAATACCCCAACTATAATTACCCCATTCATTGAAAGTATTCTCATCCGGTTGTTCACCTTGTAAATAGCGAAAATCTGTTTGTAAAACCGGGTGGGCAAGTTTACTATTTATCCCCACCAAATAACCTTTTTCATTAATAATTGCTCCTCCACTCATCCCCTGTTGAATATCATTATTATAAGCTATTTGCTGTCCTTTAATTAACGGCTGATTTAAAAATAATTTCGCTGTACCTTTGGTAGTTTGCAAATTCCCTTTAACATATCCTCCAGCAAAAACCTTTTCCCCTAGTTTAATATCCTCTTCTCCTAAACCAGCAACTAAATAAGTGGTTTCACTGCTAAAAGTCAACTTAGCTAAATCATATAAATCATCTTTTTTATTATCTTGTCTATCTAATTTAGAAAATTCCACTTCATGAACTTGATTATCTGGAGTCACAACTTTCACAGATTTAGCATTTTCTATCACGTGAGCATTAGTGAGAACAGTATAAAAACCGTTTTGTTTTTTGATAATTGTTCCTGATGCGGTTTCTCTGTCATCAACTATAACTTTTACGGTAATTTCTTTTAAGATATTCTTTAATTCTGATTCTGATAATGTCCCTGGTTTGCGTGCGAATAGGGAAGAACTGCAACCTGTGATAATAATCGGAGAAGCGGGAAATAGGAGGAGGAAGAATAAGCAGAGATGGGATAATTTATAGAGGTTTTTAGATAATTTCATAGATGGTAATCCTGGTATTTGGTAAATGTTTGACCTCTCTCCAAACCTCTCTCCTACAAGGAGAGAGGCTTTAAATTTTATTGTTCGATGTTAATTATCATCAAATAATTGTAACACATTCACATCACAAGTTAAATTCATACCCATGTCGTTTGGTCTTTTACATGGAGAAATACTAAGGTGTGGTTTAGAATAATCATAAAAGACAGCCGTAAATTTTTTTAGTTCCATATCAGGATCATCTGATTCTAAGAGTGTTAAAATCAAAGTATGACAATCTTTTCCTGTGGTGGTACATAAAGACTTAAATCTTTTATTATAATCATTTTCATCTTGTACATAACCCCAAGTTAAATGTTTCAAAGTTCCATTATCATAAGCAGTTTGCAATTTTGGTGTGACTTCTTCACATCTCCTTTGTGGAGGAAAACTAGCTTTTACAAAGTCGGTGCGTTTCCACACAATTAAATCTCGTATTTTGTCTTGGTATCTAACTTTAGTTACATAGTTATCATTAGTATCTTGTTCACAAGAGAAAATAATTTTTTCGCTTTTGATACATCCTGTTAATGTGATATTTAAAATGAATAGACTAAGCAACAATAACCATTGATAACTTTTCCTAAATAAGATATTCTTCATATTAAAAAATTACCTGTAATAGAAGCTTAAAATTTTCCAGTTCCCTCTCCTAAGAGGAGAGGGTTAGGGAGAGGTTTTTTATTGATTAGATTGATGTTGTTGCAACCAGTTTTCTAAATCTTGCAACACAGAAAAATCTAACAAATCTTCCGCTAATGTTTCTATTTGCTCTCTAGATAACTGTTCAATTTTTGGTACTAACTCTTGAGGAACTGTACCAAAGCGACGGTTTAATAGTCGCATAATAAGTTTTCTCGCTTCATTCTCTTGAGATTTTATCATCTCTTGGTAATTTCTAGATTTATTGTCTTTTTTATCTACCCATTTTTCCAAATCTTCCAAAGTTGAAAAATCTAAAAATTCTTCTCCCAATTCTTGTACATTATCTGTTGATAATTCCTGAAGTCGAATTGATAACAGTCGGGGAATTGTACCTAAGCGTTTATTTAACTGTCGTATTAGTAAAAATTTCACTCCTATCTCTATTCCTATTTCCATTCCTAATTTAACACCTAGATTAATTCCTAGTTCTGTTTCTTGTTTAATTCCTATTCTCTCTGCTAATCTCATTCCTAGATGAGTTCCCTGTTTTAAACCTTCATCTTTCCATTCTGCCATTGTTCTGGCTTCTTCACTCATTGCTGCTAACATAGGTTTTATTTCTCCTTATTTATTAAACACCTTGAAAATATCAACAGTACAAGTTAAATTACTACCATTTTTCACCGCACAAGAAGAATTTTGATATGCTTGGGAAGCGTCACCATTCAACACCGCCGTAAAAGCTTTTAATTCCACATCAGGATCATCTGATTCTAATAATGTTAAAATCAAAGTATGACAATCTTTTCCTGTGGGGGTACATAAAGATTTAAATCTTTTATTAGGATTATTTTCCGCTTCCGTATAACCCCAAGTTAAACTTTTCAAAGTTCCATTATTATAAGCAGTTTGTAATTTTGGTGTGACTTCCTGACATCTTCGTTGTGGAGGAAAACCAGCTTTAACAAAATTCGTGCGTTTCCACACTATTAAATCTCGTGTTTTGTCTTGGTATTTAACCGTAGTAACAGATTCTCCATTACTGTTTGTTTCACAGGAGAAAACAACCTTTTCAGATTCTTTACACGCTGTTAATGTGAGGTTTAAAATGAGCAGAGTCGGAAATAATAGCCACTGATAACTTTTCATAATTGGGATTGTGTTGATACTGGATTATTGTCTGAATCAGGTGGTTATCGAGTTTCGACTCCGCTCAACTACCGCGAAGTCGAGATAATGTCCAGGATTAAAGGATGTACAGGATGAAAATAGGATGAATATGGGGATTTCATCACCAATTACTTATCTGTCACCCAAGCTTTAATTACATAATTACCACTTGCTGCTTCTGTTGATGTAATTTTAAATTGATAAGTACCCGGTTCTAATATAATAGAAGCAGTGAAATCATTATCTTTTATTCCTACATTGGGTACAGGATTAAAGTATTTATCATCTGGTTTGAGAATAGTGAGTTGTGGTTGAAAATCATTGCTGATTATTTGCACTGTTAAATATTGTCTTTTATCACTTTTAAACGTATAAACATCATAAGTTTTATCACTGGATAATTCTTTTTGATCTGATGATGTTAGTTGTCCTGATTTGGCTTTACCATCAGCTATTAGTTGATTATTAGATTTGGGTAATATGGAAATTACAGCCATAACTACACCGATAATGAGGATAATTCCTGAAATTGTGCCAAGAATTAATTTCCAGGGAAAAGGAGGTGGTGGACTTGGTTGATTTCCTGTTAATGCTTGTAAGGCTGCTTTGGCATTTTGGAAGCGTTTTTGATAATCCTCACAAATCATTTTATTTAATACAGCAGCAAACTCTGGACTTACACTTGCTTTTGTTTGCCAATTTTCAGCTAATAAAGGTGTATAAGAAGGATCTTCTCCAGTGATTGCAAACACTCCAATCATACCAATAGAATAAATATCACTGGCAAAAGATACTATTCTCAATAATATTTCCGGTGCAATATATCCTTTTGTCCCTCCCAGAATTGAACCTATTTTTGTTCCGGGAACAGTGACTTCTTTTGCTAAACCAAAATCAATAACTACTAATTTATTGTCGCTACTTCTGCGAATAATATTATCTGGTTTTATATCTCGATGAATAATTGAATAATCAGGATTATTTTGAATATATTCAAAAACTTCCAAAATCTCAATTAACAAATTTATAGTTTTTTGTTCTGATATTTTTTTGTTTTGTCTAACTTCTTGACTTAAAGAATGTCCTGCAATATATTCTTGTACATAAAATTCTTCTCCTCCTTCCTCAAATCGTTCATAAATTGTGGGAATTTGTTTATGTTCTTCTCCCAGTTTACCTAATGCTTGGGTTTCGATTCTGAAAAGCCTTAGATATTCTTGCCAATATTGATTTAATATCTCTTCTTGTTGCTGAATTGGCAAATTTTCAATATCTAATTTAGATGCTGTAGGTTTTTTGAGTTGTTTTAAAATCCGAATTGGTTGATTTGGGTGATTAGCATCTTTGATTTTATAAGTAATGCCAAAACCTGTATGATTAGATAAAAGATCGATAATTTTGTAACGATCTCTTAGCAAAGTTCCTATTGGTAAAATATTATTCATAATTATCTAAAATTTAATTGAGGAATAATAGGTTTTGGTATGTCAGCGGCTATGACTATAAAAGCAGCATAGCTTGACAAAGTAGTGATGCGTATTAGCGGTAATGCTAAGTTCAAAGTGTTGGATTATATTACCAATACATCAAAATATGGTCATAGTATCAAAAAGTGTCAAACACAAAAGCCTACACTATCCGAATAGTGTAGGTAATTGACAAATCGAGTTAAATGTGCATTTTCCATAACCTGGCAGAGACGTTCCATGCAACGTCTCTACATGATTTTGAGGTAGGTCTATTGAAATGTTATTAACTTTTCTTGATCTTTTTCACTTCTGAGATTTTGCAATTGCTCTAAAAGGGAATCTACCTCTGCTTGCAAGTCCATAAATTTAACTTGCTGATCGTCTCGATAGTAAGCCTTCGTTAACTTCTTGACTAAGTTAGCGTGGGATTCGCATTCGGAAACACTGGATGACATAGTAGACATAGTTGTTTGCATTACAAACTTAACTCACACCGTTAGAGATAGTATAATATACTTATCTTAATCTTTGTTAAGATATTGTATAGTTTTCATCATATACTCTAATAGGTTACAAATGTAGTCATAAGGGACTCCGATCATGATGACGGTGTTCCAGAACTAACAAGAGACTGAAAAAGTGGGATACTTATACCCAAAGCATTCCCAATCCCAAATCCTTAATTAAGAAGTTTTGAATCCCGTGACTTTGAGCCTGTCTGCTGCTAAATCTCATTGCCAACCGTGGCCAGGGCTGATAGAAGCCTATCGTGAATACTTGCCTGTCAGCGAAAAAACCCCTGTGGTGACTTTGTTGGAAGGTAACACACCTTTGATTCCCGTGCCAGCGATCGCCGAACGTATTGGCAGACAGGTCAAGGTGTATGTTAAATATGATGGTCTAAACCCCACTGGTAGCTTCAAAGACCGGGGGATGACAATGGCAATTTCTAAAGCAGCAGAAGCAGGTGCTAAGGCTGTAATATGTGCCAGCACTGGTAATACTTCCGCCGCTGCCGCTGCCTATGCCAAACGCGGGGGGATGCGCCCCTTTGTGTTGATTCCCGACGGTTACGTAGCTTTAGGTAAGTTGGCGCAAGCATTACTGTATGGGGCTGAAGTCCTGGCTATTCAAGGAAATTTTGACCGCGCCCTAGAAATTGTCCGGGAAATGGCAGATAACTATCCCATCACGTTGGTGAATTCTGTCAACCCCTACCGCTTAGAAGGGCAAAAAACTGGCGCTTTTGAAGTCGTTGATGTTTTAGGGAATGCGCCCGACTGGTTATGTATTCCGGTGGGAAATGCGGGAAATATCACAGCATATTGGATGGGTTTTTGTCAATACCATCAAGACGGTAAATGCGATCGCCTCCCAAAAATGATGGGTTTTCAAGCCGCTGGTGCTGCACCTTTGGTATATGGTCAACCGGTGGCACATCCTGAGACTTTAGCCACAGCAATTCGGATTGGTAATCCTGCTAGTTGGGATAAAGCGATCGCTGCCCAAACAGCCAGTCAAGGCAGTTTCCGGGCTGTCACTGATGAGGAAATTCTCGACGCTTACCGACTTTTAGCCTCATCAGAAGGAATTTTCTGTGAACCTGCTAGTGCTGCTTCTGTAGCCGGCTTGTTACAGGTAAAAGACGAAGTTCCCACAGGTGCAACTGTAGTTTGTGTCCTCACTGGTAATGGTTTGAAAGACCCAGATACAGCCATTAAACACAGTCACAGTCATTTTAAACAGGGTATTCCCGCAGATATCAAAGCTGTTGCTGAAGCAATGGGGTTTGAATAGACATCTGGTGAACAAGGTGTAGGGACAATTCATGAATTGTCCCTAACAAGGGTTTCAGGTTACGCATATTTAATTTTCACCAGATATCTAATATTTTAACCTACTTAATTGCTATCTATTGAACGAGAATATCACTTACCTTCATCTCAATTTCTGGAAATACTTCACTTTTAATCAAATCATCACCTGTATAGATAAATTCTTCATAAAAGCCTTCTACTAAAGATAAAACCGTAATTTTGTTCCGTACAGGATCGACAATCCAATATTCAGCAATTCCCCTAGCTGCATACTCAGAACGCTTGAAACGATAGTCTCGGACTTCATTTTCAGTACCAGGTGATACCACCTCTATTGCTATTAATGGTGGTGGCATATCATGGGTAATTGTTCCTCCTTTCGTAGTTTCTAAAGCAGTGCGACATTCTTCACCCAAGATTAATAAATCAGGGATTCTTACCTTAGCTCTACGCCCACTTACCTCAATCATAATTTCTTTATATCGTAATAAATGAAGAGGGACTATTTTACCCAATTCCAACAATAATCGCATTGATATATCAGAGTTAAAAATTGATTCTGGTGGCATTAAAACTAATTCTCCATCCACTAATTCATAGCGATTTCCAGTGCCATCATCATAGGTATAGTAATCTTCAAAGGAAAAATAATTGACTGGTGCTTTAGTAGTTTGAACCATAAATATAATTCCATTCGCTTAGTACATATTACTACCAAATTTAAGATATTATTGATCGTTACTTAAAAGCTCATTCAACTTGTCTTCAGTTAAACCACGTTCTTGAGCTTTACGTCCAATACTTTCTCTAAATTGTTGAAATTCTTGAATATTAATCCGAGTTATTCGTTGATAATCTTCAATAGACATAATAACTGCAAAAGCTTGGTTGGCTTCCGTGTCTGAAACAAATTGCATAATTTCACCTCTTTTGTTCTTATTATAGACAACTTTTCTATCGCATCTTGCCTATTAACTACGGTTAATTAACCCTCTGTATCCTTCTTCTCTGTTCTTGAACGTGCTAAACTGTCAATAGCATCCCCTAAAGCCGTAGTTAGACTTTTCCGGGTTTGAGCGTGGTTTTCTTGCTCAAGTTTTAAAGCTTGTAATAGACAATCACGTTCTTGAATAACTTCTAATAATTGGATTTGTAACTCTTCGATAGAACTAAATTGAGCAATTTGTTGCTGAATCGCTGTCGTGTTGTCACTACCTGGTTCAGTATTGATACCTGAAAATTTTTGTACTTCAGATTTTATTGCTACTATAGCTTCTTCGTGCTTCTTCGTATCTATCCGTCGTTGTTCCGCTTCTGTATTATAAAGCTGTCGCCATTTTTGCGAACTTTCCCAAGCTTCATCTCGCTCACGCTGAAATTGTGTCATCTGTTGTGTCAGAGACTGAATTTCAGCTAACCACTTTTGTGTTAAATCTTGAGTCATATCAGGTTTTTTAGGAGATGGGTTTAATACAACCAATAGAATAGTAAACTAGAAAAAATTAGTGCTGTTTATTTTCACTAATCATTGGATCTAATCACCACTTAAAATATGTTTAGAGATAAGTTTGCGAACAACTTGGGAGTTAGTCAAGCCCGTAAGGAACAAGTATACCTGGATATATGCAGATCAGTAACACTAGGAGATATTAGTTATTGGATTCAGGTTTTGTTTGCAGCCGGTATAGCTACTCTGGGATTAGCGCTGAACAGTCCAGCGGTAATTATTGGTGCAATGCTGATTTCTCCATTAATGGGGGGTATTTTGGCTAATGGACTAGCCTTAGCTGCGGGTGATGTAATCTTAGCTATGCGGGCGCTGTTAAATCTGGTTATCAGCTGTTTAGTCGCCATTACTTTTGCAGTATTACTTGTCTCATTACTACCATTTAAGGAAATAACTGCGGAGATTGCAGGTAGGATTCGTCCTAATATCTTAGATTTGGTAGTGGCTTTATTTTCCGGTGCAGTAGGTTCAGTAGCAATTTGTCAAGAACCAAAAGGGATAGCTACTTCTATTCCTGGTGTGGCTATTGCAGTAGCTTTGATGCCACCTTTATGTGTTGTTGGCTATGGTATTGGTGTAGCAATTAGTCTAGATTATGCTAAAGGTTTACAGGTAGCTAGTGGTGGTGGATTGCTATTTTTTACCAACTTAGTGGCGATTACTTTTTCAGCCATGCTGGTTTTTCTTTGTCTACATATTGATAGTCATGATGTGAAATCAAAAGTTAGAGAATGGCGAACAACAGATCAAGAAAGTATGCGAATGCAAAGGATTTTAGAGAAATTAACTGCATACAATAAGCTGAAAAAAATTGGTAGTTTGCCAGGAAGATTTGTATTAATTTTTAGTACCATTGCTGTAATTATTTTTCCACTCAATCAATCTTTTATCCAACTGAGGCGAGAAATTGTTTTGCAGCAAAAGGAAAATCAAATTCGTAGAGAAGCAGCCGAAGTATGGCAAAAGACATTTGCGACTTTTTCAAATGGTGAAACCAGGTCTTATCTCAGTAATATTTCTACTATCCAGCAAAGTAACAAATTAATCATTCAACTTCAGATATTCACAAGTAAACAATACACGAATGAAGAACAAAAGAGTTATATTCAAATGTTAGCTGATCGGTTACAGAAATCACCAGAATTATTGGGGTTAAAATTGATTGAAGTGCCAACAACATCAAATGACGTTATCCGCCAATTTGCGGAAGAAAAGAGTAATAAACCAGTTGAAGTAGTTCTAAATATTGCTGATTTACAAGCCAATTTTCTGCAAGAAGTCCAATCTTCCTTAGCCGATATTCAACTTCCCCCGCCAGCAAAATTGATTGATTATGAATTAATTACTAATTCCGTTGAACCATTAAAGATTCGGTTATTTTATTTGAGTGAAAGAGAAATTGATAAAGATGCTCAAATGCTGATAGCCGATAATATTAGAAATCAGCTTAATTATCAGTCGGCGAAAGTAAAAATGGAGAGAAAACCAACTTCTTTGGGGATGATCTCTTTTGAAAAAAATAAATCAGTAATAACACCAGCTAGTGCCAAGATTTTAGACAGTGCTGCTCAAATTTTACAGCAACATCCTAATTTAAATTTAGAAGTGACAGTTAACCAGGAAATAACAGAAACACAAGATATAATACAAGAGCGATCGCAAGCTATGACAACATACTTACAATCAAAATGGCAAATAAGTGATGCTCGGATCAATATGCAAACAGGAGCGGAATCTCAAGCGAATGGGAAACTCAAACTTACCCTACCATATACTTACTAAATCAACTAATACAAAAACTCTGCCAGAGTCGCAATATGTTCAATTTCCATTTGATTAGGTTCTTTCGTCACCTCAATGGGCGCATAGTGAAGAAAACCTTTGCCAGGACTATGGAACGAAGACTTTTAGGACTGGCGGCCGAAATAGCCTTTAATGCCATGTTATCGCTATTTCCAGCTATTTTGGCCTTGTTAACAGCAATTGGTCTATTTGCAGAATCTCTGCGAAATACATTTATTCAACTAGCTATGCAACTGAGCCAAATTGTCCCCCAAGACGCTTGGATATTAATCAGTGATTTTGCGACTGAAGAAATTGCCAACTCTAAAAATAGTAGTTTATTTTCTCTAAGTTTTGCGATCGCTCTTTGGGCTGCTTCTGGTGCAGTTAGTACAGCCATGACAGCCTTAGATCAAATTCAGCAAACTCATCCCAAAAAAATGCGCCCTTTTTGGCACGCAAAACTAATCTCACTGGGCTTAACTATCGGGACTATCCTACTATTAATGGTAGCTTCTTTTTTAGTATTTATCAGTGATTTACTCTTGGGAATTGTTGTAGCTGGGAATAATTATTTAATTTTTCTATTGCATCTTTGGCAATTTTTACTTTGGCCTTTAGCATTAGGTATAGTTGCCACCGCTTTTGCCTTTGTCTATCACTATGGACCAAGCCAATTGAAAGCAAATACACCAATCATCCCCGGAGCAATTTTAGCAGCAATTTTTTGGGCTATTGTTTCTGGACTATTTCGCCTCTATGTTACCAATTTTGGCAATTATAATAAAGCCTATGGTGCTATTGGGGCTGTCATTGTCTTAATGTTATGGTTATGGATGAGTGCTTTTGTGCTTCTTGTCGGACATCAATTAAATGTCACTGTTGGTGAAGACATAAACAGTTAAAAATTAAGAATTAAAAAAGCATATTTTTAATTCCACACTGCGGTAATAGATACAAATTTTCTAGACAAAGATGAAAAAATTGAGTTAGAGAAATGAGACAATAAGGCAGTTGATCACCCAGCAATCGGAAATAATTAAAAATGCCTAATTCCCCTGAACAAGTTTCCATCACAAATGATGGTTATGCACCCAGATTAAAACGTCTACGCCAACTGAGTAAACTATTAGATAATATAATTACCATTCCCGGAACACAAGTAGGAATTGGTTTAGATCCAATAATTGGATTACTACCCATAGGCGGTGATGCTTTAGGGCTAATACTTTCTTTTTATATTATCATTGAAGCTGCACAACTAGGCGTATCTAGAGCCACATTAGGACGCATGGTAATGAATGTAATTGTTGATTCCTTAGTTGGGGCAATACCCATGCTAGGAGACTTGTTTGATTTTGCATGGAAAGCTAATAATTATAATATTATTTTATTAGAAGATTCCTTAAAATCTCCTCAACAAAATCACAAAGCTGATACGTCCTTTATCCTGGTTTTTAGTGCCGGATTATTTCTTCTTGCTATTGTCTTGATCGCCATTCCTGTGATATTAATAAGAATATTATGGCAAGTCTTCACTAGTAGTTAAATAATTTATTGATAAAATCATGCAAGATTGGTGGCAAGATAATTTTCCTCAAGGGCGGCAAAATATCCTTATTCATGATTCTCAAGGCTATCCCATAAAAATAGCTTATGGTGAAAAAGGTAAAGGTAAACCCCTAATTTTATTACATGGTTTAGGTAGCTGGAGTTATAATTGGCGGCATAGTATTGAACCATTGTCTCAACATTTCCGGGTGATTTGTTGTGATGCTAAAGGTTTCGGATTTTCCGAAAAACCTATTCACCGTCGAGAAGAAAATGGACATCAAATCATTGAATTAAAACGCATTATTCAAGCTTTATGTGATGAACCACCCATAATTGTGGCAGAATCTATAGGTGCATTGATTTCTCTAGGATTGGCAGGTAAAAATCCTCACTTAATCAGCCGTTTAGTGGTAATTAACGCACCTATTTTTGCAGAAACTTTACCTCACTGGGCTATGGGTTTACTTGCTCAAACACCAATAGAAATAATACACCTAATTGATTACTTACGTCTAGCATATTGGTTTTCACCTTTAGTTAAAGAAGTTATGGGAACAGAAAGACGTAAGGTGTTATATGATCCCTCGTTGTTAACAGAAGAAGATATTTATTGGATTACTTATCCATTTATTGAAATTCCTGGAACTTTAGTAAAAGTTGCGGAAGATTTACAAATCGCGGCTAGAGAAATAGAAAATTTACGAATAAATCAGCCCAATATGCTCAGTAATATTCAAAAAAATCTCAAAAATATTGAATGTCCAACTTTGGTATTATGGGGTGATCAAGATAGTTGGTTTCCTCTTAGTCATGGAGAAAAATTACATCATCATCTTCCCAATTCTCGCTTACAAATTTTACAGAATTGCTATCATGATGCTTCCACAGGTTCTGCTGATGTGGTGAATGCAGCAATTTTGGAATTCTTACAAGATACCAATTTTTGTTAAATAAATCTGATTTATTTTTTATGAGATAATACTTGCATTATCTGAAAATTCGCAGGATTTTCCTCATCATCTAGCCAATTTATAGGATTATTGACAATGTACTGACGGATATTATTTAATGCTTCCTCGCTACGAATAATATGTTCATGATAATTACGTTGCCAAATCACATTTCCTTTATCTTTATTAATGCGATTAATTTGGCGTGTAGAAACAGATTTATAATTTTGAATTATTGCCGCCAAAGATTGCGGTTTCGTCCCATTAATTTTAATTTTTTCACCTGTAGGGGTTGTAGGGGTTGTAGGGGTTGTAGGGGCGAAGCATTGGCTAGACAATTTTTGCTGATTTTGATCATTTGAAATTGCCAATGCTTCGCCCTCCTCCGCTATAATAATAATCCCATGTAAATGATTGGGCATTATTACAAATTCATCTAACCCTACATTTTGAAAATGCCGAGGAATAGATAACCAAGAACCCCTTGTTATCTCGCCATTTGTATTTAATTTCATTTCATCATCTACAATTTCACCAAATAAACAATTACGTTGATAGGTGCAAATGGTGACAAAATATGCTCCCTGTTGAGAATAGTCGTATCCTTTTAATCGGATGGAACGGCGGTGGTGAATGTTGGGATTATAGGACATAAATTAAATTCCTTTTCATAGGGTCAGGGTTATGGGGAAGGGTGAAGCATTCGCCAATATTGGTTATCTGTTTGTTCGATATTTTTCTCATGCGAATGCTTCACCCCTACAGGATAATGTGGTGCGATCGCTTGATTGAAAATCGGACAAATGGCGATCGCTATAAGTTTTAATTGACTGAAGAAAACTCCTGACCAAATATTTATTTGAAATAATTAGTAAGGGTAGCCACATATAGGAACCCACTGACCATATAAACAACCACCACACTCCCCTGGGGGTGGTAAATATTCCGCAGGGCATTTATCTCCAGTTCTGATTCCTGGAGGCGGACCAGAACTTGTTGAAGGTTTAGGTTGAGGTTTGCTCTGGTTTCTGTTATTTATTGTTCTAGTTTCAGTGCTAACATTACTAGCATTAGCAGGTGTTTGAAAAAGAAAACTCAGGGCAGTACCTAGAGCAAATACAGCAGCAGCTAAAAAATTTATACTTCGCATCCCTATTTCTCGTCCTTGTTGTGGAGACTGCTCGGCATTACTAATGTCTGACCCTATTCTTTCCAAGGCGGAATTTTCGTTCTTCTTTGGGTTCTGATTATTACCTTGGCGATTTCTTCCTTGTCCTCCAAAATTATTATTTGCTCCACTACTAGCAGAAACTCCTGATTGATTTGATGATCGAAAATTATCTGTGTCGAATAATTTTTGTGCATCATTTTGTACATCATATATATCAGTAGAATCAAGTCGAAAATTATTTTTCATAATATCCGTAAAAGAAGAACCTATACTTTTTTGAACCCATCTTACTAGAGAAGCCATTTTATATTCATTGTGCGGCAATATTTTCATGGGTGTTATTTTAGATAATCTTGGATTAAAAAACAAATCTTTTTTATAAGATTTTTGTTGAGATTTAATCCCTTTCTGCAACAATTTTCTTAAAATAAAATACATTTTTTTTGCTGTGGCTTTTTCTACAATTTCTCCTACTATTATCTTGTGGTTTGTAGTTTCTGCAATTTCAATACTGAAGTTTTGATAATCTGCGGCTAATCCATATTCTTTTAAAATGTGGTTCTGATTATCAATCATCAAGTTTTGAATATTGCATTTACCCTTACATAGAAAGGTTGTATATTCCTCACCTGAGTGTTTAATTTGTACAAAATCTACATAAAAGGGTTCAACTCTAGATGTAGAGGCATACGCAGTATACAGCCATGTACCAACAAAGGGGTAATTGCTTGAATTATTCTGAGTTGAGTAGTTAGAGTTAAAATCATCAAAATCAGGACGACGTAGAGGTTGATTAGGACCAGGATCTTGCGGAAACGATGGCGCTTGTGGATTACTTACAGGTGGCGAAGTTGTCGGCTGATCATCACCAAATTCATTTGGATCTCGCTGTGCTAACACATCCCCCAAACCTTCAAATATCGTCCTTTCCATAGCTGGGGGAGTTGCTGCCACTACTCGCTCAGACGATCGCGCTAAATCTACTGTACACATAGCCGAATTGAAACTGAAAACCGTACACATAGCAGATGCGATCGCTCTATTCAACCATGTACCTGGAGACAAAAAAGCAGCAATTAAAGCAACAGCAAAACTTGCAATTCCCACAGCAAAAAGACGAATCTGACGCATGATAAACCTCTCAATCTTTAAAAGTTATTCGGACAAATAAAGAAATTAAGAAAGGCAATTACACCCAAATAACAAATGTAATTGCCCTACAAATTAAAATCGAAAACGAGGAAGAATTCGGGGAATATTCTGTTCAATCAAATTCTTAAGTATCCCCGCCGCAAATTCCTGTTCCCAGCTTTTTACTTCAGCCTTTGAAGGTCTAATGGCTTCCACATTTTCAGCTTGAGAATTATCTTCCTTGAAAGCAACCTTAACTCCAGCTTGAGAAATTAGTTCTTTGAAAGTATTAATAGGAACTGCTGCATTAAAACCAGTTTTAACTTCTGTTTGTCCACCGGAAGCAGACTCATTTTTTACCACACCGTCGCGATCGCCTTGTCCGTGAATTCCTATCACACGACCACTCACATCAAACACTGGACCACCACTCATCCCTCTCCGAGTCAAAGCACCATAACGCATGGTATAACCTTGAGGTCTGCTATCAGGACGACTGGTAATTTGTCCATTTGTAAACTCATATTCTCGTTCATTACTGTCTTCAATTGACATCGGATAACCAGAAATATAAACACCTGTACCAATTCCTGCTTCATCAGAATTGCTAATTGGTGCAACAGGATATTCCTCTGAACTTTCAAATTTAACAATTGCTAAATCTGGACTATTTTCAGTTTTCTGCAAACTCTGCACTGAGGTAACAGCATGAGTTTTCTTTTTGCTGGTATAAATGTTGTATTCTTGGGCTTGAGATGCAACTACATGATTAGCAGTTAACACCGTATAAGTATTACCATTTTTGGCAATTATGACCCCAGAACCACCCGCATTTGCACCTGCGGAACTGTCAATTCTTACTGTTGTTGGTACAGCAATTTGAGCCACTTCTTTTGCAGTTTTAGCAGATGCTGGTTGACTAATTACGATTGCTGCTACTACTGCTGTTCCTGTAATAAAACCAGGAAGAGAATTAAATCGAGAAAAACCAAAACTCATAAACAACTCCTTTCAAGTGAAAATTTTATTTTATACAAACCACCGTAGGGGCGAAGCATTCGGG
>NZ_VIKW01000010.1:65863-92277 GCF_009711975.1 Anabaena sp. UHCC 0204 | reverse complement strand
CGATAAACTGTCACTAAAATCATTGATTTTTTGTACGAATGCTTCGCCCTATTCCGATAAAGTAGATCTAACTTCCCCTAATGATTTTTCCGGTAATATAACTGGATAAACTGTACTTTCCTGTTTCCGCAACAGAGGAATGGGAGGATTTAACTGCACATTATTTTCTGTTGTTTCCGGTAATAAAACAGGTTGCTGTGATCGGGGGAAGGTCTGAAATTCCAAATAGCTACTAATGGGAATTCCCCAACTAGAATTAACTATTTGTCCTAACAATTCCGGTGATGGTTCTGTACCATCTTCAAAGGCATAAACACCAAAATCTGGATCACGATTTTTCACCCGTCCATTAATGCCAATTAGCAAACCACTGGCATTAAAAATCGGACCGCCACTCATGCCTACAGCAATATTATTGGTGTAGCCTAAGCGATAACCTTGAGCGAGAGATTTCGGTGGTAGCACTGACACCTCGCCACTGGTAAATCTAAATACTCTGATACCTTGTTCAAAAGTTGTGGCTAAACTCTGTTCCTGATACATGGGAAAACCAGCCGCAAATACGGGTTCTCCTATTAATACAGGTTGATAACTGATGTTTGCCACTTGATAGGAGGAATTGCTACGAAACTGAGTAATAACTAAATCAGTATTACCCATTTGTTTAAGTTGGCGCGATACGGGAGTATAACTCCGACCATCTGGTGTCATAATTGTATGCTGATCACTGAAAGCGACAACGTGCCAGCTAGTCAGAACTGTATAAATTTGTCCTTGACGCTGGACAATTACACCAGAACCAGAAGCATTAGGAGTGAGGATTCGCACAGTGGTTTGTTGTGCCAATCTTTGCATATTCCCATTCCCAGTCTCAGTTTGGGCTATTAAGTAGGTAGGGACTGTTTGAGCGATCGCATTGCACCTATCAAAAAAAGATAATGGAGCGATCGCTAAACTACTCATCAGTCCTAGCCAATTAGCCACTTTATGCCACCCGCAGGGGGTCATTTAATTGAATTCTCCACTACGTCCTTCACTGGGTTGGGATGGTGTGGGCTGACCGTTGTTGGTAGGTGTGATAGGTTGTGTTGTGCTACCTGCATCTTCTCCTAACCTTCCACTCACATCTATATATGGCGCTGCACCACTTTCGCTGAGGGATGGTGTACCAGCTTGTCCTTCACGCCATGCCAGGAGATTAGTCAGTGTTTTTACTGCATCTTGACCGCGTTTGAGGGTAAATATCAAACCTTCACAACGTCCATTAACTTGACTAGCAGTACAAACCACATTTTGTCCATTCATTCTCCCGACGGTGATCAATTTTAGTTGTTTATTACGGCGATAGGTTTCTAATCTGCCACTTACTTCTTGACAGCGCGTTAGAGTATCGTAACCAGAGTATCGAAAATGATTGGAAGTCCACTTAATCCAAGGCTCAGTAGTGCCTTGAGAATTTTGGTATACTGTCACAGGTACACCAGTTGAGCGATCGCAATAAAAACCTCGTGCTTGAGCGTAGCTGGGTTGATGCAAAGAAACAGTAGTGCCTAATGCTATAGCGAAACTCACTCCAGACATCACACCAGTTGTTAACGTCTTTGTCAATGATTGCAGTTTCATGGTGATTTTATAATCCGTAAATCTAATAAACTTTGTTATTTATTATTCCCCAATAATTGACCAAAGTTGCATAAATATATCTAGTTTAAACAATTCTCAGCAAAAATTAATATTTTTGTTTAATTTCATTAAAGCGAAATATAATACATTTTGTTTATTAAAGTATTCGTCAAAGAACAGGGTATCTACATATTAGAGTTATAAAATAATAAAGAGAGTGGGAGGAGGCATACCAAGCGCCTTAAATCTCCCACTCTACATTTGCTGCTGTAGCGGTTAGGAATATATCTGAATACTGCCATTTATTTAGGGGGGTTGACGTAGAATTAACGACAGTATCTATACACAGATCATATTCCAATTGCAGCAAATGTTAAACCTGATTTTTGTTATTTTTATTGACTCTTAATTGAGTCAATTAATTATTGCTAAATTGTTTTTCTTATGCTTAATAAGTGTGAGCATAAATCCAGATATCTCCAAAGAAAATTAATATGTAGTAGTCCCTGATCACCACACCCTTGAAGTCGTTTATCTTGGACTAATGTAACTTAGGTAATTAAAACTTGGTTGCCATATTGGCATTTTATTGAAAGTTTTATTTTCCCAGTTTTTAGAAAAATTGTGAATCTTGTGGTGTAGAACTATGTTGATATAGCAACAATCAATGTAGTGATTTGCTATATGGCAGTTCTTATGCTGATGAAGTACAGAATTTTTGAGGGAATAGGCAATAGCAGACTAGAAACCGGTGTATATGTTCAGTAAGTTTCGGAAAGATGCTGTGTTGGTATTGAGAGGATAGATTTTTTCCGGTGGCAAAATTATGAGCAAGTTTTCTTTGTCAGTGGGTGGAGAGGGGCAATTAGGGGGTTTATTGCGGTTTTGGAAGTTCAATTTTTGACTGTGGCGAATGCGTTGATGAGATTTTTGGACATTTCTAGAATTTTGTAGCAGGTAGAAAATGACAAAAGAACCTGTAGCACAGCAGAAAATGACTGAAATTACCAACCATATAGGTATGGGATTACTACTATCGGAAAATGTGGATATGGTTGATTGAACAGGTATAAATGGGGTTTCTTCCTGTTGTTTCTGTGGTACGTAGCCAATATAAATCAGTTGATAGTAGGCGAAGATAGTAACTCCTATCGGAATTAGGAATAAACTCAAAAACCAAATTCCAGGATATCTTTTGAAAATATTTCCTGAAGTTTTTCTAGCATCGATCTTTTTTTGTAACTCTTGTTCATTATCCATTACATCAATCACACCAATCACAAATCATCATTTTGATAAGAGGAGAAACAAAAATTCTCCCCATTTTTCTAATCCCAAATTCGTTAATCTATAGGAGAATGTCTTTCAATGGCTAGTTGAATCAATTGATCTACTAGTTGGGCAAAAGCTATACCAGTATTAGCCCAAAGTTGGGGATACATACTTGTGGAAGTAAAGCCTGGTAAGGTGTTAATTTCATTGATGAAAATTTCTCCGGTAGCTTCGACATAGAAAAAGTCTACTCTGGCTAAACCAGCAGCATCAACAGCAGCAAAAGCTTGTAAAGCCATGTCTTGAATTTGCTGTGCTACGACTGCTGGTAAATTTGCCGGAATGAATAAATCGGCTTTTCCTTGGGTGTATTTAGTTTCGTAATCGTAAAAATCACTATCAAAGGTAATTTCACCAATGACAGAGGCTTGAGGGTTGTCGTTACCTAAAACGGCGCATTCAACTTCTCTAGCGACAACTCCGGCTTCCACAATAATCCTTCTGTCATAGGTAGCTGCATTATCTAAAGCTGTTTCTAATTCTTGACGCGATCGCACTTTAGCAATTCCCACTGATGAACCTAGATTAGCAGGTTTGACAAAACAGGGATAGTCTAATGTTGCTTCGATTTCATCACAAAGTTTCGGAAATACACAAGCGTTTGACCAAACTTGCGCCCTGGTGACAGCTTTATATTTTACTTGAGGTAGTCCTACTTGGGCAAAGGCCGTTTTCATGGCAATTTTATCCATTCCTGTTGCTGAACCTAATACCCCAGAACCAACAAAAGGAACTTGCATTAAAGTTAATAAGCCTTGAATTGTTCCGTCTTCTCCATTTGGTCCATGAAGAATGGGAAACCAAAGCTCAACTTGTGCAGCTTGCGGTGGAAATTGCCATAAATTGGGAGTTACAGTTGACTGTTGTTGGGGAACACCAGATTCTAAAACCTGCTGTGCTACAAGTCCTGATTGCCAAACACCATCTTTTTGGATGTAGAAGGGCAAAATTTCGTATTTATCAGCATTTTCTTTTAAACTTAGGGCTTGAGCGATCGCCCGTGCAGAAATTATAGAAACCTCATGTTCTCCAGAACGCCCACCAAACAGCAAACCCACCCTTAACTTAGTCATTTTCTTCTCTATCTCCACAGATTCGCAATTTCCATTATTACCAAAGAAGGGGAACAGAGAACCGGGTGGAGGGAGAATTGTGATCATGATGCGTCAATAGCTATCAACATCTAAATTGCAAGTTCTGATATCAGGGGCGTAAAATAGTTCTTAATATAGGGTCTTAATCTCAATCGTTATGATTTCAGCAAAATTTACCTTAGAACAGTCCCATATTGATTTTTTAGAACAGTTCAAGGCAATGGGCTTCAAAGATAAAAGCTCGATTGTACGTTTAGCTCTAGATAAGTTGCACCAAGAAATAGAACGGCAACAATTAGAACAATCCGCACAACTATACGCCGAATTATATACACAAGATGAAGAACTTCAAGAACTTACAGATGCTGCGATCGCTGATTGGCCAGTATGAGCGAACTATACCGAGGATTAATTATCAATTTTCACCGGGAAAGTGAATATATTTGTGTTACCCTAGTGTAGTTGTCAAAAATTCCGCACATCCAGGAATTCGGGTGTTTCTTGAATTTTAGAAATGCACCTGGGTGGAGGTTTAACCCGAATAGGAGTAACAAAATATGCCAGTAGTTTCATTGGCTCAAATGATGGAGTCAGGAGTTCACTTCGGTCATCAAACCCGACGTTGGAACCCAAAAATGTCTCCATATATCTACACCTCACGAAATGGTGTACATATTATTGACTTGGTGCAAACAGCCCAATTGATGGATAACGCATATAATTATATGCGAACTCAATCCGAGCAAGGTAAAAAATTCTTGTTTGTGGGGACTAAGCGCCAAGCAGCCGGAATTATCGCTCAAGAAGCCCTGCGTTGTGGTTCTCACTACATTAACCAACGTTGGTTGGGTGGAATGCTCACCAACTGGGCAACAATTAAAACCAGAGCAGATCGTCTCAAAGATTTAGAACGGAGAGAAGAAACCGGCGCACTGGATTTATTACCAAAAAAAGAAGCCTCCATGCTGCGTCGGGAAATGGCGAAGCTGCAAAAATACTTGGGCGGTATTAAAAACATGAGGAAAGTCCCCGACATTGTGGTTATTGTTGACCAGAAGCGGGAATATAACGCAGTTCAAGAATGCGAGAAATTGGGTATTCCCATTGTGTCTATGTTAGATACAAACTGTGACCCAGATGTTGTAGATATCCCCATCCCCGCTAACGACGACGCAATCAGATCCATTAAATTGATTGTCGGCAAATTAGCAGATGCGATTTACGAAGGTCGTCATGGTCAGCTAGAAGCGGAAGAAGATTACGAAGATTACGCTGACGAAGATTACGAATACGATGAAAGTGATAGCACTGACGCACAAGGCGAAGAATAAGCATCTGCGATCAGGATAGAAAGATGAGAAGATGATCAGGATTTAAACATGAGTATGGCGTTAGCCATACTTCTGTATTCTTGTTAATCTAAAACTCTTGAATATATAGTTGTATCTGTCAAGTTAGGAATTGAGGCAACATGGCGGAAATATCTGCAAAACTCGTCCAAGAGCTACGCCAAAAAACCGGTGCTGGCATGATGGACTGCAAAAAGGCGCTAAAAGAAAATGATGGCGATATCGAAGCATCCATGACCTGGCTACGGCAAAAAGGGATTGCCAAGGCAGATAAGGGGAGCGATCGCATCGCCGCAGAAGGTCTAGTAGACACCTACATTCAGCCTGATGGTCAGGTAGGTGTACTTATAGAAGTCAACTGCCAAACAGACTTTGTTGCCCGCAATGAAGCTTTTAAAGCCTTAGTTAAAAATCTGGCACAACAAGCAGCAACTGCTGATAGTGTAGAGTCTTTATTGACTCAACCCTATATTGAAAAGTCCAGCGTCACCGTTGATCAATTCATCAAAGAAACCATTGCTACCCTTGGTGAAAATATTCAAGTGCGGCGCTTTGTCAATTTCTCTCTTGCTAACACATCAGGAGTAGTAGACAGCTACATTCACACTGGTGGCAGAGTGGGCGTATTAGTAGAATTGACTGCTCAAAGTGCTTCAGCCGCTACTAATGAAGAATTCCAAAGCTTGGCTAAAAATGCAGCAATGCAAGTAGC
The DNA here is from genome assembly GCF_009711975.1 of Anabaena sp. UHCC 0204. Classification (GTDB taxonomy): domain Bacteria; phylum Cyanobacteriota; class Cyanobacteriia; order Cyanobacteriales; family Nostocaceae; genus Dolichospermum. The sequence goes on along the minus strand of NZ_VIKW01000010.1, from coordinate 86,167 downwards.
CGCTTGTCCTAATGTCGGGTATGTCAGTATATCGCAAATTCCTGCCGAAACTGTCCAAAAAGAAAAAGACATTGAAATGGGCAAGGAAGACTTGGGAAATAAACCTGAAAACATCAAAGAAAAGATTGTTCAAGGCAGAATTGACAAGCGTCTTAAAGAAATGACTTTACTTGATCAACCTTACATCCGCGACCAAAGTATTTCTGTGGAAGACTTGGTAAAACAAGTAAAATCCAAAGTGGGTGAAGAGATCCAAATTAGTCGCTTTGTACGCTATATACTCGGTGAAGGCATTGAAAAGAAAGAAATGAGCTTTGCTGATGAAGTGGCGGCACAAATTGGTGCTAAGTAATTTTGTTATTAGTTAATTGTCAGTAGTCGGTAGTCAGTTGTTAAGAATATATATTTGATAGTTGGCTACAGAGTATGGATTTTTGACTCATAACTATTTTTATTACAGGTCATGCGTAACACGCTGGCCTGTATTTTATTGAAATGATGATTATTTTGGCAAAATTCCCTATATTTATATTAAGACAACAGACAAGCTGAAAGTTATGGCCAGAGCAATTGAAAGAATAGAACAAGATATTACTGCATTAGAAGAGGGGATTAGAGCGATCGCTCAAGAACTCCACTTAGCTTATGCTAGATATATAAACATCTTAGGATCATGCTTACAAAAACAATTAATTTTAGCCAGTTATTACCTGTGTACCCAAGGATATCCTGATGAATTTCTCAACTTATCACTAAATCAGCGGCAAAAATTACAACAAGGCCTTCGGAAAATCAGTCAACAAGCCGCTAAACAATTAATTAGTTATATTCAACCCTTAGAAGTTACCCAGCCAGAAACAGTTATAGAAATTGCCGAAGAGGAAGAAGAAGAAAACGACGAACACTCTCAAGCCCTCAATCCTTCTAATCCCATAGAAGTAGCTGAATGGCAACAAGATTTAGAAGCAGAGATTCAAGAAACTCTCAAAAAAGTCTCCCAGATGGCTAATATTTTAATCCAAAAAACAGGAGTTTTACCCAAAAAACTACCAGAACCCATCATAGCCGCAGCCGCCGCCGCCATAGAATCCGCAGAATCTTCTAGCGATATGATACCCAGCCCTCCCAATCTATTAAACTTAGTTATAGAAATTAGTGATGAAGAAGACTCCGAAGATTCTAGCCTCACTCAGATCATGGCTATTCACTTACGACTGGGAGAAATAGAATTTGCTGACGCAAAACTATTGTCAGAGCGGAAAGGAATTCGTCATCTTTTAATGCAACTTAATAAAGTAGGACGGGACTATCAAAAAAAACAGCGAGAACTGAAAATTTCTGAAGCTGAAGCTGCTTGGCGTGCCAGTTGGTTCGAGGATTAGTAACCTTTGGGGACTTCCAAGAAATAAATTATCCGGATTAACTAACCGCAGAGGCGCAGAGAACGCAGAGAAATGAGGGTTTGAGAGATTTTTTACGTTAGGTGGTTGAGTGTTTTTTATTTGGAAGTCCCTTGGGAAATTAAAAATACCAAATCAAAAATTTAGAAATTTCATGAGTTCATATAAAGAATAATGTGTAGACACAGCTTTATATTTACTAACTTTCCAAAAAATCTCTTCAGAATTAGAAATAATTTCTACTGTAATTTGTGCAGATTTGCCACTTTGTAAAACTGTAAATCCTACTCTTTCTAAAGCACGAATCGTCCAAATATTAGCAACACCTTCACCTATCAAATTAACTGTTCCTTTTTCAGGTATATGCAGATTAAATGCCCCAGAAAAAATATTAAATTCCACACCCTCACTGCGGAAAGTATCAGCAAATGCACCACTTAATATCAAATCTTCTGGTGCGCCAACATGGAGAATACCATTAATTCCTAACAGCCAAATTTTATCAGCAAGGCGCAAAGCTAAATCTAAATCATGGGTAGAAAGCAAAATTGCTTGATTTGTATCCCTTGCTAATTGACGTAACAATTGCATAATTTCCACCCGTCGTGGTAAATCTAAAAATGCTGTTGGTTCATCCAATAACATCACCATAGGGGACTGCGCTAAAGCCCTAGCAATCATAATTTTCTGTCGTTCACCGTCACTTAATTCGCTCACATTCCGTTGGGCTAAATTTACCGCTCCCACAGATTTTATCGCCCAATTAATAATCTCCTCATCTTCAGGTGTTAACTTTCCCCACCAGTCAGTATAAGGATATCTGCCCATACTCACCAAAGCATAAGCTGATAACATTCCCACATCAATTTTTTCAGTCAATACCAAACTTAAACGTTTTGCTAATTCCTGTGGTGGTAACTTGTAAATATCATTTTCTAAAAGTTTGACTTCCCCAGCAATTGGTGGTTGCATTCCTGCCAGAGTTCGCAATAAAGTAGACTTACCAGCACCATTAGGACCAAGTAGACAAACTAATTCTCCTGTTTGCAAAGTTGTAGAAATATGAGATGCAACATTCCGAATAGTTTTCTGGGAAGTCTGATAACCAATAGTCAAATTATGAGTTGTCAGAATTGAATTACTCATGAAGGGAAAGATTTTTTTGAATTACGTTTGAGAATTACCCAAGTAACAACAGGAGTTCCAATTAAAGCCGTAATAGCATTTAAAGGTAAAACCATTTGATTTATCAGAATTTGGGAAGACAAATCAGCAACTAAAGCTAAAATTGCCCCCATAATTATGACACTAGGGATTAATATCCGATGATCTGAAGTATTAAAAAAACTACGGCAAAGATGAGGAATTGCCACACCTAAAAATGCTATCGGACCACAAAAAGCAGTAATCGCGCCTGCTAATATTGACGCACTGCTAATCACAGAAAATCTGGTTTTTTGTACTGTTAGCCCTAAACTGCGTGCATAAGATTCACCTAATAAAAGTGCATTTAAAGATTTTGATTGCAGCACAGCAATTAATAAACCTACACAAATAACTGGAGCTAAAATAGCTAATTGTTGCCAAGTTACCCCAGAGAAACTGCCAAAAGTCCACATTATATAACTTTGAATCCGTTCTTTTGAACTAAATTGCAACAAAATACTGACTATTGCGCTTGTCGCATATCCAAATAATAAACCTAAAATTAACAGCGTCATTGTGTCTTGCACACGACGAGAAACAACTAACATCAACCCTAATACTGATGCTCCACCAAAACTTGCCGCTATAACTAAACTAAAATCACCAATTATTCCTAAATCAGTTAATAACGTCGGTACAGTCACACTTGCTGTCAGTAAAACCAACGCTACTCCTAAACTTGCACCAGAACTAATTCCTAATACAAAAGGACCTGCTAAAGGATTTTTAAATAGAGTTTGCATTTGCAAGCCACTTACCCCTAAAGCTGCACCAGCTAACGTTGCAGTTAAGGCTTTAGGTAAACGAAATTTGAGAATAATATTTGTCCATGTTGTTTTTTCTGCTTCTTGTCCCAGCAAGATATTCATAACTTCATGAATGGGAATATTCACAGCCCCAAAACCTAAATCTAGCAAGAATGCCAAAATTAAACATATTAGTAAAATTGAAAAAATCAAATATTTCTTACTAATAAATTTCCTAAGTAAAAATCTATTAATAACCTCATGCTTTTTAATTAACATTATTTATTCACTTTTTGATAGTAAAATAGGGTATAATTAGGTAATATTTCTGGATGAAATATTTTAATTAAATCAGATAAAACCACATCAGGGTTACTAATGCCACTTTGCCAGTAGTCATTACCACCATTGGGACTAAGGCGAGCATTATTATTATAGAGATTTCCTTTTTTGAAAGCATGAAAATCACCATAACGATTATCTTCAGTTACAACATCTTTTAAACTGTTCCAAGATTGTCTAAGATTTAACCAATAATCAGCATTAGCAGCCCGTTCAAACACAGCTTCAAAAGATATAGGTAAACTACCAGAAGATTTATCCTCACTCCAGAGATAATTTGCGCCTGCGTCGGCTAGATATTTAGCCACATAACTATTACCACCTGGTGTATACCAAGTCCCTTTAAAATTGAATCCTACAAACACAGTTGGCCGATTTTTAACAGCTTTCACTTTACTAGCAATATCTTCGTATTTCTTAGCAATTTCAGCAAATATCTTTTCCGCCTCTTCCTCCTTATTAAAAAATAAAGCAGTAAATTTTAACCATTCACTTCTCCCCAGTGGAGTATCTTCCATATATTCAGCATTTATCGCCACCTTTAACCCAGCTTCCAACAACTTAGGAAAACTATCAGTTTGTTGATTCCCAGTCCCAAAAGTGGTAACTAACTCAGGATTAAGTTCTAAAACCTTCTCCACATTCACAGTAGAATTATTCCCCACAGATACAACCTTACCAGCCTTGATTCTGTCAATAAATTCTGGTGTAGTTACTTGCTTAATATCACTAACACCGATTAACTTATCAACAACATTTAACCTAGAAAAATGTGGTAAATGAGTTGTAGAAAGAGAAATCACAGAATTTACAGGTGTAGTAAATACTTGGGATTTCTCAAACCCTGCTGGTGTCGGTGTACCGCATTGAACCAAAACATATTTAAAACCTGTTTTAGCATTTTTCCAAGGATTTTTAATTGTCACAACTTTGTAGTTTTTATAATATTCAACTGCAAAACCGATAGCATGATGAACCTTCACCTTATTGGGAAAATAATCAACATTAGGATCATAACTTTGAACACAACTATTATTAGCAGAACTAACAACCAGACTATTCTGAGAACCTTGACAAGAAACAATCAAAACAGCAACTAAAAACAACTGACATAAAAAAGTAATAACCTTAGACTTCCCAAAAACCATCTTCAATATTTCTCTTTGCGCCTCTGCGCCTCTGCGTGAGAAAATAACCCTACCCAAATACAAACTAAGGATATATATATTCAACAACCTTATTCCCCTCAACCAAATGTTCCTGTACAATTCTTTCTGCAACTTCCGGTTTAACACGACTGTACCAAGTTCTATCAGTAGAATGATAAACAACAGGACCTAACTTACAAACTTGTAAACAACCACTTGTTCTCACTTCCAAATCTAATTCCGCTTTTTCAACAGCAGCCTTTAAAGCATCAAAAGTAGGTTGCCATTTTCGAGAAGGATAACAACGTCCAGAAGTGCAAACTGCAATATAGGCACATTTGAGAGGATTTTTAGTAAAAGGAATTGGCTTTTTACCTAATACATAAATATCTCTAAGTTCCTGATAAAAATCCAACTTTCTAAAATCTCCCTTCCCTTCAGGAAGCAAATTTTCATCTTCCACATAAGGATTAGGTAAAAATATCGTCATGGCTTTTTCACCAGCACCATTCCAAAATTGAATACCCCAACTTCTCGGTTCACCTTCGGGATTTATTCTTCTATAAAATGCACCCTTACTAATCAACCGTTGCTGTCTTACTTCAATAGAAGTTTCAGCATTAGGACCACCTAAAGTTTCCTCAATACATAAATGAAAATGCCAATCTCTAGTAATAACAGTTAAATATCCATCATAGAGAACGCATTTTTTAGGTGCTTCGTGAAACTCCAACTCTAAAACACTACCTTGTTCCAAATGTCCCAAACCAACTTGATGCCAATTTTCCTGAAATAAAGTATAAGCTAAACAAGCCAGAACATCACCTTGACAATCAAAAAACTCATATTCAATTTGCCAATTACTCCCCGTCGCTTCAATTGTCCTTTCATTTACTGGTGTTACCCAACAATTAAAATCAGCCATAAAAAACCCTCCTTCAAAACTATCTTTTCTTCGTGTTCTTTGTGTCTTCGTGGTTCATTTATTCATTACTTATGGTTAATAAGTTCTAAAAATACTAAAACGTAGAACTCAAACCAACTTGAAAACCTCTACCTCCGTCAGGAAAACCAGGAAACAACTGATAACGCTGATTAAAGAGATTTTCTAAACTACCTGTAACTACCAGTTTATCACTTAAAGGTACACGCAGTTTAAAATCAAAAGTCGTATAACCAGATAAAAATTCTGTATTTGTATTATTAGTAGGATATCCATTTAAGGAATTCATTAATAAACCCAAATACAAACCTTGAGGATTTTCATAAGAAACTCCCAAATTTAATTTATCTGCACCAGCAAAGCGCAATTCTTTGTCAATTTCCGCCGCATTAGAACTTTTCAAAATACGTGGATCATTTGCCGTGTAATTAACGAAAGTATAAATGTTTTTGGCAAGTTGCAAATTCAAAGTAGCCTCAATTCCCATAGTTTCCACCAGTCCGATATTTTCCCAAGTTCCTGTATTACCATTTACTGGTGGTGTCAGTCTCTTAAAGGCAATTGTATCTGATACACTATTTTTGAAAAAGGTTAATCTTACTAAACCAATATTACCAAGTTTTTGGTCAATACCAATATCAAAACTATCACCTCTTTCTGGTTTAAGTTCAGGGTTGCCTATATTGCTAGGGTTGACATTAAATAAATTAGCAATAGTAGGAACTCGGAAATTTTTGATATAATTTGCCCTTAAAGTAGTTGAATCAGAAACAGCATATTTTGTCCCCACAGAAGGAGACGTAACTGAACCATTTACCAAGCTACTAAAGTCTTGGCGTAAACCTAAATTAACAGTCAAATTAGGGATTAATGCTACTTCATATTTGCCAAACAATGCTCCTTGATTAATATCATTATCATAGTTCAATCTTTCTATGTTAGTAGCATAACTAAAAGAAGTATTCCGGACATTAACAGTCCGATAATCAAAGCCATAAACTACACTTTGATTTTTAGCAAAGTTCCAACTATGTGTAGTTTGAATTCCGTAGGCAGTTTGGTTAGTCTCAAAGCGACTTGAACCACTAGGATCAAAACGAGTGTTCAAAAAATCACCATAAACTCTAGCTGTTAATAAAGAATCATCCCCACCTCCTAATTTTGAATTCCAGGTTAAATCAGTTAAAACTTGATCTGTGTATTTGCGATTTTTATCTGTCAGCGAATTAAAAAAACCTTGTCCATTGACTGGAAAAGGAATTGGAACTCCTCCTGGTGTTCCTTGTTCTTTATTTAAGTATAAAGTCGAGAAACTGAGAGTATTTCGTTTTCCTAAATCTGCTTCTAATTTGACATTAAAATTGTTATAAAGCGCATCATTATTTTTTCGAGTTCCTGAAAAATTAGCTTCAGGAATAGAAAAAGGATAATTATTTTCAGCTTGGGTACGGTTGTAACCTACAACCCAAGAAATATCACCCTTTTTACCGCTATTTTGAATACTCTGTTGGTTAAGTCCATAAGCACCAATATTGACTTTTGCCTCTGTGGTAATTTTCTCTGTAGGACGACGGGTAATAATATTAATTACTCCCCCAATTGCATCAGAACCATAAAGAGTTGAACCTCCTCCTGGTAATACTTCAACTCTTTGAATATTATTAGTTGTAAATTCAGAAAGATCAAAACCACCACTTCCCGCATTATTAATTGGTCTACCATCAAGTAATATTAATACTTGACCGGTATTAGAACCACGAATAAATTGACCACTTAAAGCATTAACTTCTGTTCCTACAGTACCATCACCTAATATACCAGGCAGAAATTTAAGTGCTTCTCTGACGGTTCTCGCACCTTGTGCTTCCATTTCTTCACCCGTAATTACATAAATTGGCCGGGTAGAATCTTTCACTGTTCCTTCCTGACGAAAGGGTGAAAAAACAGGTTCATTTAATAGCTTCTCAATGACATTTATTTCAATATCAGCTTCTTCTTCCGTCATTGTTGGTGTATTTTGAGTAATTTCTGCTGCGACTGGTTGTAAATCTTTTGCAGAACCTTCGTGTTGGGGAATTTCTATTGCTATAACTTTGTGATTTTCACATAACATACCCAAAATTATAGTCACACTAGACGCAATAATTTGAATTCCTAGTTTCGCAACTAAATTGGTAGACATTTTTGATCTAAACCCCTGTATAACTAAAAATTTAAACAAGACAAAGTTGCAGTCTTTTTCATAAACAAAATGGTAATTAACTAAATTACACATCAGAAAAAAACTGCGACAATCTATCAAGAAAGAAGCCGCGGCATATTTAAAGAATAATAATCATTCTCACACAGAAAATCAAAAATAGCAACAGACATCTGGTGACAAAGATTATACAAAACTGAATATTCTTTTTAGACCGATATTAACCAAGAAATTAACTACAAGTGATGTTCAATTGCGCCCACTAATTTAGTGCCGGAATTTTTGCTAAAATGCCTTTTTTTAAAGGTTCTGGTCGTTCTGACCAGGGTAACAAACCATCCGTTTTAGCATAGTATTTATTTGCACATTCTATTATTGCAGATGTACTTCCATCTACTGGTAAATCACCAAAGAGATAGGTTGATTTTCCTTCCGCTGTCAAAGCAATGACGCAAGAATGACTACAAGCACTCATACATTCAACCCCCTGAATGCAGAATTTATTGTGGAGTTCGCTATCTTGTGCCAGTTCTTGAAGCTGTTGTAGCAGTTTTTGTCCACTACTTTCACCAACTTGCTTACCGTCTTGCCATTTTCCACCACAAGTTGTGCAGACAAATAGAGTATGTTTTTGATTCAGCATTGATTTATAAATGTTTAGGAATTAGTCAGAAACGCAGATATGATACTTTTCTGCGGTAGAGCTACTAATAGATGTCTAATAGCTGTATTCATGCCAATGAAGCATGAGCAACCGCATTCTTCATTTCGTTTGATTAAGGATCAGAATGACAATTTATACCTAATCTAAAGTTTTGAAAGATTCTCTTGTGGACTTTCGACTATTTTTGTCTATATATACCTATAAAATCAGTAAAGTTTTACAATAGACAATGTGTAGAAGGCGTTGCTGATTAACGGTATGAATTTTAGTCTCACGCAAAGGCGCAAAGACGCAAAGGTAAGAGTTTTAAAGGTTCAATTTAGGAATTTATACCTCAATTCAGCAACGCCGTGTAGAATTGCTTTAAAGCCAAACTGATTAATTTTAATGGAAATATTCATGATGTTACTCATCTGTACCACGCAGATGGATGAGAGTTTTCTTTTTACCTGCGGCGGGCATTCTGACTTAGAGACATTCATCTCATTACAGTTGCGGGACAGCGCCAGATTTACACTGGACTTTCCCCCTTACGTTTAATGGCTGCTCCCCATTAAAACCGACAATTATCATGAAATTACTATACTTTCTATTTGTTGTCAAGCCGCATGACAGGATAATATTTGTTTATCCTTTTTCTAGCAACTATGTTAACTATTTTTGTGCTTTAAAATACTTATTTTAAGTTTTTACGTAAATTTACTTGTATTGGAGATAGATGATAATGACTAATGAAACACCTGATTGGATAAGATTACATAAAGCCTTAGCATTTGAGTCTGAACATGGCTTTGTAGATTTAGTAGGAAAGCAATATCGCTTTAGTGAATTTCTGTGTTTAATTTTTGGTAAATTTCCCACTGCTTTACCGCCAAAAGAACGTTATCGTTGGCAAGAAATAGCAATGCAATTTGCTAGTTATCCAAATTTAATATTAGAAGAAAGGCAACATTTAGTAGCAGAAGTTAGAAGATATCTAAATCAACTTCAACAAGAATTAGAGGAAGAAACACCCAAAATAAATTATGAATCTAAAAATCAACATCCCACAACTCCCATTGTTGCCGAAATTAGTAAAAGATTAGCTCCTAAAATTGATCAAAAACTTAGTGATTTACCAGAAATTGGCATTAGAAAAGCGGAGAATTTAGCACGGTTGGCTTTATATACCGTGCGTGATTTACTATTTTACTATCCCCGTGATCATATTGATTATGCCCGTCAGGTGAATATTAGTGAGTTGGAAGGAGGGGAAACAGTAACAATCATAGCAGCAGTCAAAAGATTTAATTTTTTCACCAGTCCTAAAAATAAGAAGTTATCAATATTAGAATTAATCCTTAAAGATAATACAGGACAAATTAAAGTTAGCCGTTTTTACGCAGGTGCGCGGTTTAGTAGTCGTGGTTGGCAGGAAAGTTTAAAACGCCGCTATCCTGTGGGTAGTATGTTAGCGGCTTGTGGGTTGGTAAAAGGAAGTAAATATGGTTTAACTTTGGATAACCCAGAATTAGAAGTTTTGGCAGATCCAGGAGATACCATTGATTCTTTAACTATTGGGCGAGTTGTTCCTATTTATCCGCTGACTGAGGGTGTAATGGCCAATACAGTCAGACAGGCAATGATAACGGCTTTAACAGCAGCGGTGAATTTAAAAGATCCTTTACCTAAAGGTTTGCGGGAAAAATATGCTTTGATGGAATTGAAAGATGCCATTCCGAATATTCATTTTCCCAAAGATAGTGACTCTTTAAAAATTGCCCGTCGTCGTTTAGTATTTGATGAATTTTTTTACCTGCAACTTGGTTTATTGCAACGCCAGAAAAAAGCCAGAGAAATCCAAACTAGCGCCATACTTGCACCTCAAGGACAGCTATTAGAAAATTTCCATGAAATTCTTCCTTTCAAACTCACTGGCGCACAGCAACGAGTTATTAATGAAATTCTTACCGATTTACAAAAACCAGTAGCTATGAATCGCTTAGTTCAGGGTGATGTTGGTTCGGGGAAAACTGTTGTTGCTGTTGTTGCTATTTTGGCGGCAATTCAATCAGGTTATCAAGCGGCATTAATGGCACCTACTGAAGTATTAGCAGAACAGCATTATCGTAAATTAGTTAGTTGGTTTAATTTACTCCATTTGCCTGTTGAATTATTAACAGGTTCAACAAAAATAGCCAAAAGGAGAGAAATTCATTCTCAATTAGAAACAGGTGAATTACCTTTGTTGGTGGGAACTCATGCTTTAATTCAAGATAAAGTCAACTTTCAACGTTTGGGTTTAGTTGTCATAGATGAACAGCATCGTTTTGGGGTAGAACAAAGAGCAAAGCTACAGCAAAAAGGCGAACAACCTCATGTTTTAACTATGACAGCTACACCTATTCCTCGGACTTTAGCATTAACTGTACATGGGGATTTAGATGTTAGTCAAATTGATGAATTACCACCAGGAAGGCAACAAATTCAAACCACAATGTTAAGCGGACAAGAACGACCTAAAGCTTATGATTTAATCCGTCGAGAAGTTGCTCAAGGTAGGCAAGTTTATGTTGTTTTACCTTTGGTAGAAGAGTCGGAAAAATTAGATTTGCGTTCGGCTGTAGATGAACATCAAAAGTTACAAGAAAGTGTGTTTCCAGATTTTCAAGTTGGGTTATTGCATGGACGCATGACTTCAGCAGAAAAAGAGGAAGCAATTAATAAATTCCGTGATAATGAAACCCAAATTATCGTTTCGACGACTGTGATTGAGGTGGGAGTAGATGTGCCTAATGCCACGGTAATGTTAATTGAACACGCGGAAAGATTCGGTTTATCACAACTGCACCAATTACGGGGACGTGTAGGACGGGGAGCAGCACAATCGTATTGTTTATTAATGAGTAGTACAAGAAGTCCTGATGCTCAACAACGGTTGAAGGTATTGGAACAGTCCCAAGATGGGTTTTTTATCTCAGAAATGGATATGCGGTTTCGCGGTCCTGGTGAAGTATTGGGAACTCGCCAATCTGGTGTAGCGGATTTTACTTTAGCTAGTTTGGTGGAAGATGAGGATATCTTGTTGTTAGCGCGACAAGCAGCAGAAAAAGTGATTGATATGGATGCAAGTTTGGCGCGTTGGCCATTAATGCAGGATGAGTTAAAGTATCGGTATGAGCGGTTAATGGGTGGTGCAATTTTGACTTGATTTATTCAGGTGAAATCATATTTAAGTAGTCGTACAAAATAAATTGTATATTTGGGAGAGGGAACAGGAAGAGAGTTTTGGACGATTTTACTTTTCTTCACATACCTTTAAATTTTTCTGTTCACCTACTTACCTCCGCAGACTAACTGAAGATAATTTGGCGTTGCTGAATTAGGGTATGAAATTCAAAAATCAATGATTTCAAACTCTTACTCTCTGTAGACTCTGCGCCTCTGCGTGTTCGCGCAGCGTGCCGTAGGCATAACAAAATCATACTCTTAATCAGCAACGCCGATAATTTAAATGAAGTGATAGCAAAGCTGGAAGCAAAAGCATTTATTCTTCCTCAACCTTAACTTTTTCCTGTGCTGGTTTAATGGAAAAATCAATCACCCATTTCAATTTTGATTGATCTCCTTGCAAATACTCAGCTATAGAATTAGCCACCGAAGCAACGGCTTTGATAGGGACAACATAATCAAAAACATTTGCCATAATTCGCAATGTTTCAGCCGTCCATTCTCCATCTACAATCAATATAGCCAAAATCTCTTTATTTTTACCTTTCCAATTAATAGCTGAGAACATTTTATCTTTAGCATATAAAGATGCGTGTCTAGATGATGACTTTCTCACTTCTATAAATGCTTTAGGTTCATTTTCATCAGGTACAACAAAATCTGATCTAAAATTATAGATAACTCCTTCTAAATACTTGTATTCTTTCTCTCGTTTGTAAGGAACATTAGCTTCATCCAATGCTGTAGCTACAATACTTTCGAGTAATACTCTACCTACTAAATCACGCACAATACCTTCTAATGTTGTTTCTAAACCTTGCAAAATTTCCTGATCTTCTATATTTTGATTAGTTGTTTTACTGCTAAGAATATCTGATAATTTTTTTGCGGCTGGCTTTGATATAGCATTATCGGAAACACTACCAATTCTTTTCTTTAATTCAGATTTACTTCTAACATTAATTAGTCTCTGAAAAATTGGTAGCATTCTCGGATTATTATGTATATAATCAGCCTCAAATACTTGAAAATTATTTGAGGCTATACGAAGTTCATTAATAAGACTTTGTCCTACTTCTCGCATTTTGATATAAACACCTTTAGTTATTGATGCTTCCACATCAAAGATTATTGCTTGTCGTCTTTGCCATTCTTGCACTACATCAATTGCGGTTGCATTTTTCGGATCAAGATTGCTATTAATTCCGGTTAAGATTATTAGTTTTTGTTCATAATCTTGAGCATCTTTAGCTTCAACTAAAGCGAATCCCTTTGTTTCATTTACTAAACTTAAATAAACATCTATATAACCTTTCATGAAATCCATAGCAATAGCGTATAGCGTACCGCTACTTTCATCAATATCGTTAGTATTATCAATCTCTAAATCTGAGTTAAATTCGTTTTGCATGAATATGATACTCCCCTAATTTATTTGAACCTGTTCTTTTTTTCAGAATCCACCTTTCACCCCGTGTTCTCATATTCTCTATATTGATAATATTAAATCCGTTTTCTATCATTAATTGACTCAATATTTCATGAGTAGGAATGTAAACTCCATATAATGCTGCATCGGAAACAATTAAATGAAGATTACTACCAGATCGAAGTATTCTATATAATTCTCTAATAACGTTTTGCATTTGGGCAAAGTAGGGATATATTAATAAATAATAATCTTTTTTGCCAGGTCTAATTTTTCTCTCATTGATTAAATTTTCTATTATACAATCTAAATATTTTAACTTTAAATTTGTTGATAATGCCGAAGAGAATAGTTCTTGATTTCGTTTTAAGTCTGTAGGTGCTGTTGTAGTATTAACAATTAAACGCCGACGAACTTTTTCTGTGATTTCCCTCCATGAACCAGCATAACGCCAGAAGTATAATTCCATCCGTGTCATTTCTGCAAAATCAAAGTTGTTTAAATAAGGTGGAGAAGTTATACAAATTGAACAACTTTCATTTTCTACAGATTTCATATTTTCTGAACTGCCAAAATTTAATTTTGCTTTGGGAGTAAAATTATCTTGTAAATCTTCAATATCTTCACATATTTGTTGGCAGACAATAGAAACGGAGTCATTAAAAGATATAGATTTTTTTAAAGTTGTGGGAGCTTTATAAATACCATCAGTTTGAGCTAAGGAAGTCTTTTCCAGCACTTTAGATAATATTAAACGAAATAATGATTTATGTTCCTGAGGAATTACGTTTTCTATTTCTAGACAACTTGCTAACAAACCCAAATTCTCTTCTGATACCAGTTTAGTTAAAAACTTTAAAGCGTCTTCAGTCCATATTTCTGCAAAACTGCCAGTATAAGATTGAATTGATAATAATAGATTTTCTAAATATTTTACCTGTTGTATATCTGATAGAGGAAATAGTTTTGCTTGTGATATATCATAAAAAAAAGGATGGGCTTCAAATCCTATTGACTGAAAATTCTGAAAATTCGCCTCAACCAGTGTAGTACCTAGTCCAGAAAAAGGATCAATTACAATATCATCATCACTATTCAGTTTAGCCTCTTGTATGCAAAACTTCACAAATTCAGGAGAAAATCCAGCTATGAAATTGTACCATCTATGAATTGGGTAATTATTAGTAAATATATTAGTAGATAATTTTTTATTAGCAGGTAATTTTTGTGTTTCTATTAAACTTGTAGGTGAGTTAAATAAATTTAATTGGAGCATACAATTTTATTTATGGAAATAATGACTGAGTCAGAATAATGAATTTTGAAAAGCAGTAATCAGCCAAAGTTTTAGATTCAAACTTCTTACTGCTTGTTTTACAGCAGGGTACAGGCTTAAAAGTCTCTTCGCATAAGGCTTTGTTCCTCAAAGTTGTACCTCATTTACCTGAAATCTGCTGTATCATATATCAATCAGGTTTCACATTCAAAGCGTATTCCTTAAACCGTTCTAAGTCTGCTTGAATTGTGGACTCTACTACCTTTCCTAGAAACAAATTATCCATGAGTTTACCAATAAAGCCGGGAATAGCATAGGAAACTGTCATTTTGACAACGCTGCTAGTATTACGATCATAAAAGCGAATTGCGCCTTGATTTGGTAAACCATCAACGGATTCCCATTGGATAATTTGGTTAGGAACAATTTTGAGAATGCGCGATTTCCAACTAAAATCCCAACCACCTGTACTTAATTTCCATAGAGATATCTCAGGATCGTCTGGTAAGATTTTTACCGAATCAATCCATTTCATCCACTTAGGCATTTGCTCTAAATCTGACCAAAGTCCCCAGACTAAATCTATGGGAACTTCAACTTCAACTTGTACACTATGTTCTAACCAATCACTCATTAGATTTTAGATTTTAGATTTTAGATTGGTAATAGATGACTGGATAATTAAATCATTATTCCCTATCACCTATTTCCTATTAACTCTTAACTGTCACCTGTCACCTGTCACCTGTCACCTATTAACTGTCACCTATTTCTTCACATTTTCCAGAATCACTTTAGCTGCACGTCGTCCAGAGATTGTTGCACCTTCCATACTGTCAATATAATCTTGTTGAGTATAACTTCCGGCTAGGAAAAAGTTAGGTATAGGTGTTTTTTGGTCAGGACGGTACGCATCCATTCCTGGGGCTTCTCTGTACAAGGACTGAGCCAGTTTGACGACACTGTACCAAGTCATGTTTAAATCTCTGGATGAAGGAAATAGTTCATGGACTTGTTTAAGGACGTGCTGGGCGATCGCTTCATTACTCTGTTTAATAAAAGGATCTCCCGGTGTCAATACCAATTGTAATAATGAACCCTCTCCCGGACGATAATAATCTGCGGGACTAGTCAAAGCTAAATCAGCGAAACAGGAAAAATCAGCATCAGCGGTATATAACAAATTATCTATTCCCACTGCATGATTTAACTGTTTACGTTTTTGGTCATCTTCCAATTCTGTCACCCAACCATCAAATCGTAGCTGTACTGTAGCGACTGGGACAGCATCAAGTTTATAAATATTATCAAATTCAGGCCATTTGCGCCAATCTGGGGGTAAAACGCGCTGAATTCCGGGAACATCACAAGCACAAAGATAAGCATCAGCAGTGATCACTTCTTCTGTATCACCTTGGGAAACTAATATACCTGTAACTTGGGTTTCTTCACCAGATTCAGTAAACTGTATTTCCCGGACTTGGCGACGGGTATATATTTTAGTGCCTCTTTCTTCTAAGTATTTGACAATCGGTTTGTGTAAATATTCATGGGGTGAACCTTCCAACATTCGCAGAATTGAAGCT
The DNA here is from genome assembly GCF_009711975.1 of Anabaena sp. UHCC 0204. Classification (GTDB taxonomy): domain Bacteria; phylum Cyanobacteriota; class Cyanobacteriia; order Cyanobacteriales; family Nostocaceae; genus Dolichospermum. The sequence continues at coordinate 70,017 of NZ_VIKW01000010.1, read as the reverse complement.
TCAGTTCTGACTGCAAAAAACTGGAAAATTGTCAACATACAACGGGCAGAAATATGATCGCAATCTATAAATCCCAAGGCGTAAGCTATAGGATTCCATAGACGTTTAATACTACCTTTGCTGCCTCCGTGACTATAAAACCAGTCGGAAAAGCTGATTTTATCTAATTTGCGGATAGTTTTCATAGCCCCGTCAAAGTCTATTAAACCTTGAACTATGGGGCTAGTACCGAGAGCGATCGCATTTTGGAATTTATCTTGTAAAGAAAGTTGGGAAGTGGTGAAAAACGCCTTTAAACCATTAAAGGGCGCACCTGTGAAAAAGCGAAAATCTAACGCCCCAGTGCGCCCACCTTTATTAATAAAAGTATGGCTATGTTCCTTCAAACGTAAATTTTCTCCCGCTCCCACTTTCTCCATTAATTCAAAGAGATTGTAGTAGCAGCCAAAAAAGACGTGCAGCCCCATTTCAATATGATTGCCATCACCATCTACCCAACTGCCGACTTTACCACCCACAAACGGACGAGACTCGAAAATTTCTACCTCACAGCCCGCATCTACTAAATCTACAGCAGTTGCTAAACCAGCTAGTCCCGCACCCACAATTGCAACGCGCATTCCCTCGTTCCTTCTTCAGTTTCTTTACAAATTGTAACTGAATTGATGCGGGAATTTGCTCTTAATTGTCAATTGTCAATTGTCAATTATCAATTGCCTGTCACCTCTTCCCCTTGGGGTAAACTTCTAATTAGTTCCCGAATTACATCTGTTGCCGGTCTACCTGTTTGCTGGCAATATTTTTCTAGTTTTTCCGCTTCTTGTGTTGCTAGATTAACTGTTATCCGTTTAACGGCCCATTTTTTATTTGTCATTATCATGCACTTAGCTGTATATTAACTTTATTCAGAAATTTTGATGACACAAGGCGAGAATGAAACTTTAAAGAAAGTAACAAAAACACTAATTTTATTAAAAATCTTCAATTTGTCAATCATTGACAATCTTAAAAACTTTGCTTAGATGCTGTAAATTCCTTTTTCTTGGGGATTAATTGTGTTTTGAAGCTCAGGGGCATTGATTCGACCTATCAATGTGTAGATTATAGATATCCTACTAATTTAATTTATAAATTTTAGGCATACCTATTTATTTAGTCAACTATTTTAAGCTCAATTCTTCTGGTGACAGTGAATGGGCTTCCAATAAAGCCATCATATCTTTTAATTGGGGATTGCCACGAGAAGCCCCTGTCAGTCCTTTAGCAATAATTAAACCGCAATAGCCATTGGTATTTTGACATCGCTGATGCCACTTTTTCCTTGCTTCTATATGCACTGGGTCATCATCTAAAAATTGCCCAAACAAAAATAATTCATGATTGTGTGTTTGTAATAAACCCAAGTCATAATCATCGTCATCGAAGGGATCAGCTATATTATGAAAACAAATTGCGTTCAATCCTCCGTTCTCTTGAATATTTTCAATAATAGCCTTAGCTTTAGGGCGAGAGGTTTGAATGATAATTATTGGTAAACCGTCACCTATTTGTGCAAATTCACCTGCGGCTTGATAATTATCGCCTTGACGGAGGTAATTTAATGTTTCCCAAGACAACACACCCAAACTCATAAACGCGTCCTCTGGGATTAAGTCGTCTCTGATGGCTTGGAATATGGAATCATCATCATCATCATCATCATCATCCAAACCAGCCAGTTCTTCTAATTCTGCTGTCAATTCTGTCATGGTAGAAACAGTGACAGATACATATTGACGATTTTGATCGAGTTCTGGTAAAGAAATCCGATAGCGTCGGCTCAGGGGGGGGAAATCTTCATCATATAATTGCCGATGATGGTCACGGAGAAACCGCAGTAAACTTTCTAATGCTGCAAAAGTGAGAAGTGCTTCTTCTTCGTATAAAACAGAACGTAACCCTTCTAGAGGGTGAATATTACCGAAAGTAGGTTGAATTTCTGAAAGTGGCATATCTGCCAAATTTCCCAGATCATCATCTTCACTATCGTTCGAGGAATCAAAAGTGAGAAATAAACAATCTTGTTTGAGGAAAGCTTCTTCCAAGTCTTGATTTAGATTCTCTTCATCGGAGAGAACAGCAGCACGAAAGCGTTTAAGAGAATCTTCGGAACGATAAAATAAAATTCCATATTCAATTCCTAACATTCCCATGACTGAGGCATAGAGTTTTTCTACATCCCATTTATTGATCTCTATTGACAAAATTTGCTGTTCTTCCAAAAATTCCCAAGGAGCAGCTTGCCAGACTTCAAAGGCTTTATCATGGAGAAGTTTGGCGTACTTTGGTGGTAAGTCGGGAATTTGGTTGTCTATGACTTCTGCAAAAGAGCGAAACAGTTCGTCAATTAGGGGTAATTCGGGGAAGTAGTCAATGGCGATATCTAAGTCTTGTAATACACCGCGCAGATAAAACTGAATTTCTCGGTCTCTGACGACAATTCTTTGGGGTTTACCGGGTTTGGCGGGAGTTTGTGGATGTTCTATTGCTTGCATTAAGGTGCGAACAATTGCTTCAGGTCCGGTGCTGGGATCTACCATATCCATAGCTCTAACAATACCTTCGGAGGCATCCACCCAGAGAATACATTCTCCCTTGGTTTCCGGATCTGTTAATTGGGCGTGTGGTGATGACAATGGACGGCGATCGCCCTCCCATACAGAAGGAATCCGGGTTAATTTCTGCAACCGACGACTGGTAGAGCGATTAAAACTTGTCATAGAGTAAGTGAATCAAAACAAAATTGAGAATTAGACGTTTGAGAAAGGCTAACGAGAAGTAGGTTTTCCTGGTTTCAGATCAAGAGTGGTTGTTGATTTAGACTACTCATGGGCTGAAATTCCCAATATGGCTAATCTTTAAACACACCGAGTCTCTCAATTCTAGAATAAAAATCCTTGCTTGCTGACAAAGAATTCATAGGTGGCAAGAAATAGGAGTATGGCTTATGCGATGCTCTGCTTGCAGATGTTAGAGAAAAATTCCTATTCTGCTCCTTTATTTTCCATCTTCCCATCAACTCATTCATTTTTGCCGTCCTAATGTCGCTAAAATGAAGACAAAAACATTCATAGCAGCCCAGAGGTAATCAAATGCCTCATGGGGTATTGATAAAATCAGTTCAGGAGTTAAAAATTCATGACACAAGCTATGCAAACTCAACAACGCGGCATTCAGTTATCACATAGTGCATTGCGTCAAGTTAAGTCTCTTCAAGATAAACAAGGACAAGATTTATGTTTGCGAGTAGGAGTCAGACAAGGTGGTTGTTCGGGAATGTCTTACATGATGGATTTTGAGGATATCAGCAAAATCACCCCTGATGATGAGGTTTTTGATTATGATGGCTTCAAAATTATTAGCGATCGCAAAAGTCTACTTTACCTTTACGGTTTAATGCTGGATTATAGTGATGCCATGATTGGTGGTGGTTTCCAATTTACTAACCCCAACGCTGCCCAAACTTGTGGTTGCGGTAAATCTTTCGGCGTATAATACTTGAGAAAAGTTTGTCAGTTATTGGTTGCTCATCACAACTAATAATTGACAATTGACAATTGACAATTGACAATTAATAACTGATTTAGGACACATGACTAATACAATTGATTCCTTGTTTGATACAGGTTTAGAACGATACAAAGCTGGAGAATCTGTAGAATCTCTCATTCCTGTATTTAAAGAAGTATGCGATCGCTCTCCTAAAGCCAGTTCAGCCTGGATTTGTCTAGCTTGGCTCTATCTCCTTGATAACAAAGGTCAATTGGCTTTTAAAGCTGCTAATAAAGCTGTGAAACTCAACCCCCAAGATCCACAAGGGAGAATTAATCTAGCTTTAGCAATGCTGGAAACAGGTCAAAAAGGTTTGCGGGAACATATTGATTTTGCACAACAATTGATGTTTGTCAATGAAGAATGGCAAGAAGAAATTAAGAATAGTATTGAAGATGGTTTAACCAGAAAACCCGATTGGAAAAACTTAATCAAAGTCAAAAAATGGTTATTTGAAGAGTAATTAGGGAATAGGGAACAGGGAACAAGGAACAGGGAACAGGGAACAGGCAAGAGTGATTACCAATTACCAATCACCAATCACCAATCACCAATCACCAATC
>NZ_VIKW01000010.1:0-65799 GCF_009711975.1 Anabaena sp. UHCC 0204 | reverse complement strand
TTACCAATTACCAATCACCAATCACCAATCATCAATCACCAATCACCAATCACCAATTACCAATTACCAATCATCAATAAAAATGAAAGACAAATTATTAAACTGGCTCAACTTCATCTTAGTTGCTGATGTTTTCCTAGTTATTTTAGGTTTTGCGTGGCTTGTTATCGCTGTAATTGGTGATGCTTCCGGAATTAATCTCGGTTTAGACTTATGGCATAAACTCTGGATACCATTATTTAACCCAGCCATTGGTATCCTCATGGGTGGTGCTTTAGTGAGTGGAATTATTAGCTGGGTTTCTAAGAAACTTACTAAATCTACTCCGATGTCATAGGATTTAAGATGACGTGAGAATCTGCGTTAGTGCTGATTCTAGCTGAGGATATTGATACTGAAAACCGGATTCTAAAGTGCGTTTGGGGATAACCTTTTGTCCTTCTAATACTACCTTTGCCCCATCTCCTAATAGAGCTTCTATGGCAAATCCAGGAACTGGCAACCAAGAAGGCCGATTCATGACTCTACCCATAGTTGTACTTAACTCATTCATGCGGACTGGCTGAGGAGCAGTGGCATTATATACTCCTTCCATTGTGGGATTAGTTAAAGCTTGGATAATTAAACTCACAATATCGTCTAAATGAATCCATGAAAACCACTGTCGGCCGCTGCCAATTGGACCACCGGCAAAGAGTTTAAAGGGAGTAATCATTTTTCCCAAAGCGCCCTCATTACCTAGAACGATACCAAAGCGTAAAATCACTAACCGCACATTGGCATCTTTGACCTTGTTAGCTTCCCCTTCCCATTCCCGGCAGACTTGAGCTAGAAAATCGTTGCCAGAAGGACTATCTTCATCAAAAGTAGTAGTTTCATTAGTTCCATAGTAACCAATAGCCGAAGTGTTGACTAAGACACCGGGTTGAGGATTTGCTTTAGCGATCGCTTCGACAATTTTTTGTGTTCCCAGTTTGCGACTGTTGAGGATTTCCTGCTTCCGTTCTGGTGTCCAACGTTCCTCAGCAATGGGTTCTCCGGCTAAATTAACTACTCCATCACAACCTGCTAGAGCATCTTGCCAAGCACCGGATACAGTAGGAGTATAGGAAACAACTTCTAAATTAGGAAACCGTTGGGAGGGAAAAACTTTTTGGGCAGAGGTAGTATTTCGAGTTAAAACTAAGATTCTATGACCTGCTGTCTGTAGTCTTTCTACTAACCGGCTACCTACAAATCCGGTTGCACCGCTAATTGCTATTTTCATTTGCTCGTTGTCTAGGACCTAATTTAATCAACATTTTATCAATCTTCAAAATCTTCAGTCATGCCAGGATTAATTAATGTAATGTCGTACTCACTAGCATCAGTTGACGAAAACCGCTCAGTATTTTTGAGCAGATAATAAATGGCACGAACTTGAGGTCCAAAAATTACTTCATCTTCATTTTGGAGGTCATGGGCTGGCATTTTCCGCCCATTAATCATCAAACCGTTAGAACTGGGTTTTCCTTTGGCATTACCATCTACAATGCGATAATAGTACCGCTGACTGTTTTTTGGGCGTGGTAATCTCACTAATGTGGCATGGTGACGGGAAACAAACTGTGAGAACAAACGAATATTACAATCACGATCTCTACCAATAGAATAGACGGGATTTTCTAAAGAAAACTCTTTCCTTCCTTGGTCGTCTTCAATGATTAGTAGATGGTTTTCATTATTTGGAGATGCCATTGATAGACTACTAAAATTGCTTGCACTTTGATCAATCATAAAACCTCGTGGGAAGTGGGAAACTCAGTCCCTTTAGGGCTGAGAGGGAAGCGACTCAAGGGATTTTAATCCCCGTCAATCTTAAAATGCGTAATCATAGCCATCTTTGCGGTGAATGATTTTGCAGTATTTATAACTAATACCCTGAACTAATTTTGATGCAGAAATATTGAAAGAACCTGTTCCTCTAACTGCAACACGACCAATATATTTACCGATTTTCTTGCCAGTAGTAACAATTGCTTCCACAATATCACCTGTCTGAAAACCTTTAACAAATTTAATTCTAGGTACATATCGAGATGGAAAACCAAACTTGTCAGTTCGACACATTTGACGAGTTCCATGCCCTGTTGCTTTGATTAGCAAAGGCTTGTTTATTAAAATTTCCAATTCTCCAATTTGCCCAACACAAGCGGCATCTAGCCAATGAGTTTTAGGAAACTTTAATCTAGTTCTATTGAACTTAGTTTGACCACCAGAACCAGTGGAAACAGGTAAACCAGTTTCTTGGAGTCGGCTAAACAATGCCCAACGGGTAGAGTTCACAGCCGCCGCATCTTTTAAAGGTCGTTTTGCTTGTGCCAGAATACATTTGAGAATATCCGGTTTCTTAGCCAGGAATTTCTCAATATCCTGAGTACCTTTTTTGATATTACACTTCTCACAAGCAAGACAAAGATTAGAAATCCGATTAGTGCCACCTCTGGCTTTGGGGTGAATATGCTCAACTTGCAAGGGGACATTCTCAATCCCACAGTAAGCACATTTTCTCTGCCATTTTTCTAGTAGATACTCACGGACTTCGTACCCGGACAAAGTGCCTTGCTGATATTCAATACCTGATATTTCTGGATTGTCTATTTGTTGCAGATCAAATCTGACAAGCTCTTGAGATATCCTGGTGAGCGGAGCAAACTTAATGAGTTTGTTGACCCAAGTTAAGGTAGTCTCAACACGATGCTGCAAACTTGGAGCTAACCAATTTTTTGTCCGGGTTCTATTCAAAAATCTGGCTTGACGATAGCGAGTATGGCGGTTTCGTCTCCCCCTGCGAAGTGAACGACGGGATTCTAGGGACGCTTTAATTGCACTTCCTCGATTAGAAAGTTCTGCACCAAAAATGATTTTCTCTCCCTGAACCAATGCTATGCCCGTAGTTTTTGAACCAGGGTCTATTTTGAGTTCTATCGCTTGGTTAACAACATCTGAGCATGACTTGTTTAAGATGATAGTAAAGGGGTATATCCTAAATAAAGCAGCTTTTCCAGAATCCAATAATTTCCTTGCTACCGAGGGGTGACAAGGGCTTAAAGGTTGTTTATTTGTGTCCATCACTAATGCGTAATTTGACATTTCTGCCTCTCTGATTTCTCAGGTAATGTTCGCTTCGACCTTGTTATCTGAGCTTGTTGCGCTTGTAACACTGTTTCAGTGACTTTAAAACTGTTTAATTACAAACGACAGAGCGGAAAACTAGCGTCGCATTCTCCGGTGTCTTGACTCAAATAACGGCTACCATAAGACTACGCTCAGGGTGGTCTGGTCAGTATAGCTTGCTTGATTACTCTTACAAGCTCAGTGGCTTTAGCCCTGAGTTACTGACATATATTAGTTGAGTATATTTTTCGGCAATTACTACTAGTTACAACAGACAAGAAAAACAATTCACTATAGGAAAAACCTCCTTAATAAAATTGAGTTAGTCACAACACTAACAGAGCTAAAAGCCATTAATGCTGCGGCGCTGGAGGGACTGAGGACAAAACCCCAGCTAGGTAATAATACACCAGCCGCTAGAGGAATACCTATCGTATTATAGGCAAAAGCCCAAAATAAATTTTGGCGGATAGTATTGAAAGTAGCGCGACTTAGCTGAATAGATTTTACAACATCAGTAATAGAATTTCGCATCAAGATAATTTCCGCAGTTTCTATTGCTACATCTGTACCAGAGTGTAAAGCTATGCCTACATCTGCTTGGGATAGGGCTGGGGCATCATTAATGCCATCTCCTACCATAGCTACGATTGATTTGGCTGTCCCAGACTGAAGAGATTGAATGGTAGTAGCTTTTTGGGATGGGGGGATACCAGCCATGATATCGGCGTTATCTATACCGAGTTGTTGGGCGATCGCTTTGACTGCTTCTAATCTATCACCACTGAGGATCATCACCCGCAAACCCATTTGTCGGAGTTTGTCTACTGCGGTTTTAGCATCTGGTCTGAGGGTATCACTAACGGCAATTAATCCGGTTAAAGTTCCATCTACAGCCACACCAATCACTGTTTTTCCGGCTGTGGCTAATTGTTGTCCCTGTTGTTCTGCGGTTTCACTAATCTTAATTTGGTGATAATTTAACCATTCCCAATTACCTAGCAGGACATTTTTGCCGGTGACGACAGCAGATACACCCATTCCTGGTTCTGTGTGGAAGTCTACAGCATGGGGAATAGTTAACTCTTGTCGTTTGGCTTCCTGTTGAATAGCTGTAGCCAGGGGATGATAAGTACCACTTTCCACTGCTGCGGCTAGTTGGATTAAGGATAATGGTAAAGCTGATTCTGCTACAACTACACAATCAGTTACCGTGGGTTTACCTGTGGTGAGAGTGCCGGTTTTATCAAAAACTACAGTATCTAGTTTGTGGACTTTTTCTAAAACATCACCACCTTTGATTAATAGTCCCTTTTCTGCACCCATACCCGTCCCCACCAAGATAGCGGTAGGGGTAGCTAATCCTAAAGCACAGGGACAAGCAACTACCATGACAGCGATCGCTAATTTTAAACTAATTAAAAAGGAGGAATATTGACTGTGAGGTAATAAATGTTGGGGATTATGTCCCATATTGTGAGCCATTTCCATCCCACCGGACATAGTAACTTCTGGCCAGAGGTGAGTTCCCAACAAATACCAAAATGCAAATGTTAAAGCAGCGGCTGTTAAGACACCGTAGGTAAAATAACCAGCTACCGTATCAGCTAATTTTTGAACTGGGGCTTTACGAGTTTGGGCAGCTTCTACCAAAGCCACGATTTGAGCTAGAGTTGTATCATCACCAGTGCGAGTAGCTTGAATAGCGATCGCTCCTGATTGGTTCAAAGTCCCACCGATGACAGGATCTCCTAGTTGCTTCAACACAGGGACTGCTTCCCCAGTCAGCATAGATTCATCTATGGTAGTTTGGCCAAAGCGAATTTCCCCATCCACCGGCACTTTATCCCCTGGTAGCACCTGCAACCATTCACCCACGCGCACTTGTTCCGCGGGAATTTCCATAATATTTGCGCCAGCGATTAATTTTTCCGATTCTGGGTTAATAATCAATCTGGCTGTTTGGGGTGCAAGGGCTAACAATTGCCGAAATGCTGTGGCTGCGCGTCCTCTAGCCTGTTTTTCTAAAGTTCTACCCAAAAGAATAAAACCCAACATCATCACAGGTTCATCAAAAAAGCACTCCCAACCCATTTGGGGAAACAATAGCGCCACCAAACTTGCAGTATAAGCTGTGAGTGTTCCCAAGCCGATGAGAGTATTCATATTTGGCGCACCTCGTCGCCAACCTTGCCAACCTTCTACTAGAATTGGTCTACCGGGAATGATGATAGCGATCGTTGCTAGTCCACAATGAAACCAGATGTCATTTAAAATCGGGAAAATGGAGCTACCAATATTACCAAAATGTCCAATTCCTGATAGTACCAGTAGTAAACTAGCAATTAGCAACTGTCTAATTGTCGCCTCCATTTCTTGGCGATGTCTGGCTTCGAGATTAGAGTTTGCAGATTGCTCACCCACACGTTTAGCAGTCCGCAATTGGCTAGGAAATCCTGTGGCTGTTAATCCCTGTGCTAGTGCATTTGCATCTACAGTACCAATTTCTGTCTCTACTACAGCAACTTCTGTTGCTAGGTTGACACAAACACTTTTAACTCCTGGATGCTGAGTTAGTTGTTTTTCTACTGCTTTTACACACCCTGCACACTTCATCCCCCCAACATCTAAAATAATTTTCTCTAAGTTCAATACTGTTTGGGGAAGGGCGGATTCTGGGACTATTTCAGTTTTTGGGATCAGTTGCATGGTCAGTTTTGAGATTTGCTTTTGTTATTTAGAGGCTTGACAATCAGCGTCTCTACTTTGAGGTTAGGCGAAATCTGCAACTTTGACCAAGTGAAAGAATATTAAGTTTCTTGAGATCCCTCACGTCTCAATACTTGTCAGTTAAGCTCAAAACAATGAAATCACGTAGCTTGGGTTAAGGAACGTTCACGAAGTGTGGCGAAGCCATAACCCAACAAACCAAAAATAGTTGACATTCAAATCATCGCTACCACAAGAATTATAATTTTATTCTCGTAGTGTAAATTATAGCAGTTAATTGTATAGGCAACATCAAAATTAGGCTTTTGTAAAAAAAAGTTATTTCCCAATTTGATACAACACTAAAATATCCCATACTCATCATCACCAAAATGAGCCAGTGTATCTGTTTTTGCTTGAAAATTTGCATATCAAATCTTTTAAAACCAACCTTGTTTATTAACAAAATAGGTATTAACGAATTCTTCATGGGGTTTATTTAAATAAATCATGGCTTCAATTAAACCGATGAGTTGCATAACTATTAATGCAAAACCGTAGGTGAAAGAGCCACCAACTACAGAAATTACTAACATAATAAAACCTTCGGATGGATAACCCAAAATAAACTTATGCAGTCCAAATCCACCAAAGATAATTCCAGCATAGCCGGCTAATAGTTGTTTGGTAGTATGAGAGGGGTTGAGATTACTCATATTTAGTTATGCTCCTTGATAGATGAATTATAAAATTTAAGGAATAGGAAAATACAGATCAAACCATGTTTGACATCAAGCTGTGCTATCAAACATCACTGGGCTTTGACTAGCTATGATTTAGATAATGATGAAATGCTCCTCAAGAATGAGCGTAAAAATATCAAATTTTTAGATAAAATGTAGCCAAATTGGCAGAAAATATTGTGTAGCATATTTGCAATTTTCAAGGTATGAATAATTCTGAAAATGGCAAACAAAGATATAACAATATAGATTTTTCTACATATCTATTTTGGAGATATCCGGAGGATTTTTTTAAAAGTTATTTCAAGATAATTTAACCTATAACTAGATAGTTATAAGCCTATTTTTGTCTAGCATTTAATAGACATTTCCAAAAAAGATCGTAGAGACGTTCCATGGAACGTCTCTACAACTAGGAATAAACGCCCTAATTATTACTACCTAAAAGAAACAAACTGATTAATGTGCCACTATTCCAAAGACTGTGGAGAAGCATGGGGGCGAGTAAATTGCGCGATCGCGTGTAAACTACTCCTAATACCATTCCCAATGCTGTCAAAGGGAGTATTTCGGCTAAACTGAGGTGAGCAGCCGCAAATAACAAACTACTGGCGAAAATTGCTCCCCAAACGGATGTATAACGAGTCAGGGATGGTAATAAAAAGCCCCTAAATAGGAATTCTTCAAAAAATGGTGCGGCTACGGCTGCGGTAAAGAAAAATATCCCCAATGCCGTATTATCCCGGCTTTCTAGTGCCATTTGCAATAGTGGATTACTGCCACCTTGTCCTTGCCATAATTTTTGATTAATTAAGGATACTATCACCACAATAGGTAAAGCTGCACAATAGCCACCCAGTCCCCAAAAAAACCAATTACTGAATAATTTGCAGCGAAACCAGTTTTCAGGAAGGGGGAAAAACCGTCTAATGGAAAAGTACAGAACTGACAAAGAACCAAAAGCCACTAACAGATAACTAACTAAAACGACAAAAGCCTCAATTCTGGCATTACCTGTCCCCCGCGGAATCGGCAAAATAGATAATAATTCGGGGATAAATAATTGTCCCATTAAGAAAAAGCCAAGGACGAAAACCTGGATAATTATTTCCCAATTCCAAGGAGTTGACCAAACTAAATCGCCATTTCTTGCTAATAGTGATTCTCGACCTTTAAATAACCTTTGAAGCAATAAGAAAATCAGTATAATTGTACCTAGCAAGGCTGTTAAGGTGGGGATAGTAGCAATTATAGCTAATTTTAATAATGCTTGAGTTGCTGCTTCTTGTTGGGCAATTTTTAGAGATGATAAAGCTTCTTGACGTTGTTGGAGTTGATATAATTTCTCTAACACCGTTGAACGAAACCAACTATCTAAGTTTTGTTGAATTAGTTGTTCAGCTTTGGGGAATAGACGCGGGGGTTTACTCCACATTCCACTTAATACTTCAGCGGTTTCTTGATATTTGGGGTTGATATTTGAGTATTGTTGTAATTGACTCCAAGTTTTAATAGCATTGTCTATTTCCTGTTGCTGTGTTTGCAAAATTCCTAGACGCAAATCTAATTCTGCTAACAATTTTTGTTGTTGCTGGATAGATTTTTGTAAACTTTTTTCCTCTACAGAGAGAGATAACGCAGGAGTAGGTGCTGACGATTGCAGTTTTACTAATTTTTTCTTAGTTGTCTCTAAACTGGTTTGGACAGATTCACTCGCTTCTTTATATTGCTTCGTCGCGCTCATCTGAGGATTTGCACCCAGAATAGATTCTTGAATTGTTTGAATATTTTTGTCGCTGCTATCTTCTGGCTGCCATGCTTGGGCTTGTAAGATAATATTAGTCTGATATAATTCTAGACGACTTTGGAATTGAGGTTTTTGCCAGCTATTCAATAAAGATAACCCTGACAACATGATCGCTAACAATGTTAGCCCCAGTAACAGCAACCGCTTAATTGTCATCTATTCCCCTTTAATTTACGAGTACAGAGCATCAGCCCATTGGTAATTATAAGCTAGTACCGCAGGGTGGAGTTAAAAATTAAAAATTAAAAAAGTAGATTAATTAAGCCTTCTACCAATCACCAATTACCAATATGTTTTTTACCAATTCTCTAGAAAATCAACTCCAGCAATGGAACAATTCTATTAGTAAGCAGCCAAATAATGCTAGTGCTTATATTCGTCGAGGCATGGTTTATTTTAAGTTGGCAAAAATTGAGGAATCAATTCAAGATTTTGATACTGCTGAAAGGTTAGATGTTCAAATTACTCCTTATCTTTGGCAACGGGGTTTATCTTATTATTATGCTGAACGATTTGCTGAGGGTGCAAAACAGTTTGAGATTGATTTGACTGTTAATGCTCAAGATGTGGAGGAAACGGTATGGAGATATCTTTGTATAGCGAGATTGTCAGGTGTGACAGAAGCTCGTAATTCTCTATTACTTGTGAAAAATGATCCTCGGAAAATTATGCTATCTATATATGATTTCTTTGCTGGTAATTGTTCAAAAGATGATGTTTTGAATGTGGGAAAGTTGGCAGGTTTAAAGGGTAAGTTCTACAGTCATCTTTATTTGGGTTTATATTATGAGGTTGAGGGTAATTTGGAGTTAGCGCGGGAATATATTGTTAAGGCTGCTGATGATTACAAAATTGATGATTATATGTGGTATTTAGCGGTGGTTCATAAGCATTTGCGGGGATGGAAATTTTGATGTCTCACGCAGAGGCGCAAAGAGAATTCAAGAGTTAAAACTGCTGTATGTTAATATTATGAGCTATGGATCTAAATTACTATGATAGAAATTTCTAATACTGTAATTATTCCTGATAGCGATATTGAAATTAGTGCAATTCGTTCTCAGGGTGCAGGTGGTCAAAATGTTAATAAGGTGGCTACTGCTATTCATTTGCGCTTTGATATTGGGGCTTCGTCGTTACCAGAAATCTATAAGGAAAGGCTTTTGAAATTGAAAGATCACCGCATTACTATTGAGGGAGTTGTGGTGATTAAAGCGCAGGAATACCGCAGTCAAGAACAGAATAAGGAGGAGGCTTTCAGACGACTTCAGGAACTGATTAAAAGTGTGTCTGTTTTACCTCGAAAACGCAAACGAACTAAACCAAGTCGCAGTTCTCAAAGAAAACGTCTCGATAGTAAAAACAAGCGTGGACAAATTAAGTTGACTAGAGGAAAAGTTACAGAATAATCACCTTTGATATATATTATCTATCTTCCTAACATTTTATCTCGCAGATGTTTAATGCGAAGGATAAAAATATACTACTCTAGCTAAAAATAACCAATGAGGTTGTGAAATCTAGTATTATTGGCTCTAATTGTCAAAATTCTAGAGAATCATAATTATTTGGAGTTGTTTTGTCATTAGTAATTACCGAAAATCAACCACCAGTTTTGTATGTGGATACAATAAGAGACTATCCGCGCCATGTAGAGATGCTTTTGAAAGACTGGTATGAGATATTGCAACTCCCTGAAGATTGCTTAGAATTGATAATTGATTTCCACTATTGCACATTCTTAGGACACATTGGCGTTGCCTTTTTAGGCGGAATAGTTCGTCTATTTGAATACAGGGGTGGGAAGGTCAAGTTCCTATGGGATACGCTTATAGAGAAAATCCGTGTGAATTTGGCTCAAAATGGATTCCTCTATGATTTTGGCTACAATCAGAAACCTTGGGATGGTAACTCCGTACCTTATCGAAGCGATACTCAACACGACCCTATAGCCATTGCTGACTACTTAGGATATAAATGGCTGGGTAAAGGTTGGGTTAATATCAGTTCTGGATTACAGAATGCGATCGCAGGTAAAGTTGTAGAAATATACTTTAATGCCTTTGAACATAGCAATTCTCCTATAGGTGTATTTAGCTGCGGTCAACATTACACTACTTCAGGTACTCTTCAGTTAACGGTGGTTGACTTTGGGATTGGTATTTCTAATAGTGTTCGTACTTTACCCGAAAATGCAGCAATGACATCTATTGAGGCTTTAAAGTGGGCATTTGAGCCGGGAAATAGCACCAAGCAGCAAGGTGTCCGACAGGGTGAAGGCTTACACATACTACAAGAATTTGTCCAAAAAAATCATGGAAGTCTGATGATTTTCAGTAATGACAGCTATGTCAATATAGGGGATAATAGAGTTAAATACGAAAACATTTGTACTAACTTTTCAGGAACGCTAGTCAATATAGCTTTTCGATGTGATGAAAAATACTATTGTTTAGCTTCAGAAGTTCCTAAACTCAAGAAGCTGAAGCTCTAGAGAGAGGGAGATAAGGACATGATGTATAAAGTTTACGATATAGTTGGTGAGTATGCCATAACTCCTGATGGTGGACAAAGGTTATATGATCAGATTCATCCATGTTTACTAAGTGATGAAACAGTGGAATTAGATTTTGCAGGAGTGAAGATTTTTGCATCTCCATTTGTGAATTTTGCATTTGGTCAATTGTTGAAAGATATTCCATCTGAAAAGTTGAATCAATTACTTGAATTTACCTCTCTCAATGCTGATGGTTGGGATGTTATTAATCACGTAATGACTAGAGCTAAACGTTATTACTCTGATGAAAAATATCGTAATGCTGTGGATACGGTGATAACAGATATGGCTGCAAGTTTTTGAGGTATGGCAATTATTCAAGCTGATATCATAGATATCACAACTGACATACCACAGCAAAGTGACATTTTCTTTGTAGATACCAACATCTGGTTTTGGCAAACTTATACAAATGCTGCATTTACGGCTAAACGTTACCAAATTACAGATTATCCCAACTATATCAACAAAACACGCCAAAATGGAGCTACTCTTACTTATTCTGGACTCACTTTAGCTGAACTTGCTCATATTATTGAGAAAACAGAATATGATATTTATGTTCAATCTAATGGATATTTACACTTTAAGAAATACCGTCATGATTATCCAACAGAAAGAGCTAATGTAGTCGCTGAAGTTCAGTTTACTTGGCGACGAATCAAAAAAATTGCAATTCCTATTGATTTAACAGTAGATGACGCAACAACTGATGCTGCTATTAACCGATTTACCACTCAAGCAGTTGATGGTTATGATTTGCTGATGCTTGAAGCTATTAGCAAAGCAGGAGCAGGAACAGTTAAGATTATTACTGATGATATGGATTATAGTGTTGTTCCAGGTATTCAGGTGTTTACTAGCAATAAATATGTTATTCAAGATGCTGCTATGCAAAAGAAGTTAGTAAGGCGTTAATTATAAATTTAGTTTATCTACCTAACATTTTATCTCGAAGATGTTTAATGCGATCGCGTAATTTTGCAGCATCTTCAAATTCCATCTTCTTCGCTGCTTCTTTCATCTGTTTCTCTAACAAAGTAATTAACTCTGGAATATCTTCTAAAGATAATTCATCTAAATGTTCATCAACCATTTTTAAATCAGTGGCATTTAACCGCCGAGAAGCATCTAAAAATGATAAAATCGAATTACTCTGCTTTTTAATAATTGGTTGCGGTGTAATTCCATGCAGTTTATTATAAGCAGTTTGAATTCCCCTTCTTCTATCAGTTTCATCAATGGCTTTAATCATACTCCCTGTTAGTTTATCAGCATATAAAATTGCTTTTCCTCTAACATGACGCGCAGCCCGGCCGATAGTTTGAATTAAAGAACGTTCAGTTCGCAAAAATCCTTCTTTATCTGCGTCCATAATTGCAACTAAAGAAACTTCGGGTAAATCTAAACCTTCTCTGAGGAGGTTTACACCAACTAACACATCAAAAACACCATTTCGTAAATCTTGTAATATTTCAATCCTTTGAATTGAATTAATTTCTGAATGCAGATATCTAATCCGAATTCCCCTTTCTTCTAAATATTCGGTCAAATCTTCCGCCATGCGTTTAGTTAATGTGGTAACTAAAGTTCTTTCTTGACGGTCAACTCGATCTTTTATTTCTCCTAATAAATCATCAATTTGTCCTTCCGTGGGACGCACAAATATTTCTGGGTCAATTACTCCCGTTGGTCGAATTACTTGTTCAATAATATTCTCTTCGGAAATCTCTAATTCCCAATTTCCTGGAGTCGCAGAAACGAAAATACATTGATTGACTTTTTGCCAAAATTCTTCGGCTTTTAAAGGACGATTATCCGCCGCACTGGGAAGCCGAAAACCATGATCTATTAATACTTTTTTCCTAGCTTGATCTCCGTTATACATTCCTCGCAATTGGGGAACACTAACATGAGATTCATCTATAACTAATAACCAATCTTTAGGAAAATAATCAACTAAACATTCTGGTGGTTCTCCTGCTTCTCTTCCTGCTAAATGACGGGAATAATTTTCTACGCCGTTACAATATCCCACCTCTCGTAACATTTCCAAATCATAACGGGTGCGTTGATCAATGCGTTGCGCTTCAACTAATTTACCCATTGATTCTAATGTTGATTGTTGGTATTTTAATTCTGTGGCTATATCTTCACAAGCTAGTTCTACTCTTTCTTTGGGGGTAACAAAGTGACGGGCTGGGTAGATATTTACTGCTTCTAAACTGTTGAGAATTTCACCGCTAACAGGATCTACATATCTAATTGCATCAATTTCATCACCAAAGAATTCTACACGAATAATTCTATCTTCGTAAGCAGGAGAAATTTCTAAAACATCACCCCGAACTCGGAATTTCCCCCTCCCCATTTCGATGTCGTTGCGGGTATATTGGACTGCGGTTAAATCCCGTAGAACTTGACGTGGATCAATTTCCATTCCCAGTTGTAAACGAATTGCAGCTTTGAGGTATTCCGCCGGCATTCCTAATCCATAAATACAACTAATTGAAGCGACAACAATCACATCCCGACGTTCAAATAAGGAACGGGTGGCGGAATGTCGTAACATATCTATTTCTTCATTAATTGCTGATGTTTTTTCTATATAAGTATCAGTAACGGGTAGGTATGCTTCGGGTTGATAGTAATCGTAATAACTGACAAAATACTCAACTGCATTATTAGGAAAAAACTCCCGCAGTTCGTTACATAACTGGGCTGCTAATGTTTTATTATGTGCTAATACTAGGGTTGGTTTACCGACTTTTTCTATGACTGCGGCTATGGAAAATGTCTTTCCTGTTCCTGTCGCACCCAGTAATGTTTGATAATGATTTCCTTTTTGAATACTAGCAGAAAGTTGAGCGATCGCTTGCGGTTGATCACCCGTAGGTACAAAAGGTGCTTGTAAATTAAAATTCATTATCCAGCTTCAACGTTACACACAGCAATTCTACACAATTTCTCAGTTTTGTGTCTGGGGCGAATTTTTTTTCGGGGTTTGGCTTGCAACATCGCCGGCGATGTGCTATATTAATATAATGGAGTGGAGATAAAATTTTTATGAAAGCACGCATTACCATTATCAGAATATCATCCCTAGCGGCGCAAGTCAACCCCCCAATCTCTAAAAAAAGAAATTTTTTTCTACTTAAATATAAATTTATACTTGTATTTATGTAAGAAGAAATAAACCACGAAGAAGCGAAGTAAGCGAAGGAAGAAAAGAAGGTTTTAGAGAATTTTTGTATAGGTTATATTTATAGTATCAGAAATGGTTAAAATGGAAAATAAATCTATTGCTATTTTGAAATGATTCCAGAAGCAAATATTGATGATGTTCAAGAACCAATTACCAGCGCACCACCGGAGGTAAAGCAAATTATTGAGAAGGTATGGAGATTGGAGAAAAGCAGATTAGATAGGAAGAGTAAGGGTCATATTAATGATGATATTCTCACTATTGTGAAGGAAGCGGTGCAATGAAGCTAACTTCTATTAAATTATGTAATTTTCGTTCTTTTTATGGGAAAACTCCAGAAATAATTTTAGCTGGTGGAGATGTTCGCAATACTACTATGATTTATGGTAGTAATGGCGCTGGTAAAACCAGTATTTTGAATGCCTTTACTTGGGTTTTATATGAAAAGTTTAGTGCGGCTTTTGCGTCAACTGAACAGTTAGTAAATAAACGTGCAATTTCCGAATCTCAACCTAGTCAACCTGTGGAATGTTGGGTGGAAGTTGGTTGGGAACATGAAGGTAATCGTTATCGTGCTACTCGTGGTTGTCGGGTTTATAAAAATGAAAGTGATGTGATTGAAGCTGGGAAAACTCAGTTGAAAATTCAAGTTGCTGGAGATGATGGAAAATGGTATTTTCCTCTTCAGCAAGCGGAGGAAATTATTACTCAGATTTTACCAGCAAGTTTGCATCAATATTTTTTCTTTGATGGTGAACGGATTGAGGAAATTGTTCGTTCTGATAATAAAGCGGAAATTTCTGAAGCAATTAGAACTTTTTTAGGTGTGGAAGTAATTGAACTTTCTATTAAACACTTGAAGGATGCTAAGAAGTCGTTGGAAACTGAGTTAAAACATATTGGTGATGCGGAAACTAAGCAGTTATTGACTCAGCAAGAAAAACAAGAACTGGAAATTGACAATATCAATAAACGTCAAACGGAAATAAATCAAGAGTTGGAATATCAACAAACTTTTAAAAAGGAAGTTAGTAATAAGTTACGAGAATTGAGTGCGGTGAAGGAATTACAGGAAAGAAAGCAAAGTTTAGAATCTCAAAGAGATAGTTTACGGGAAGAGTTGAAGAAAACACGGGAGAATTTGAAAAAGGTTATTTCCGCACGGGGTTATACTGTTCTGTTGTCAGAAACTACGACTAAGTTCCGAGAAATATTCACAGATTTAAAACAAAAAGGTGAATTGACTGCGGGAATTTCACGGGAATTTGTGAATGATTTACTTACTAGTGGACGTTGTATTTGTGGCGCAGATTTAAGGGAAGGAACGCATACTCATTTTCATGTTAAGAATTTGATGAAAAAAGCAGGTTCTTCGACTGTGGAAGAAACCGCAATTAGAATGAGCGCGCAAGTTGATGAAATTGATAAACAAGCAATTGCTTTTTGGGAAGAAGCAGATAGGGAACAAGTACGAATTCAACAGTTAAGGGAAAATATCAATCAGGTTGAACTGGAATTAGCGACTATTCAAGAACAATTACGAAAAGATCCCAATGAAGAAATTAGTAGTTTACAAAAACGTCTTGATGAAATTGAAGCTAAAATTGATGAATTAAATCGAGAACATGGTGCAAATCAACAGGAAGTTTCTCACCTAAAAACGGCTATTGATGCTTTAATAAAACAAATATCTAAGCAAAAACAAAATGAAGAAAAACAATCTTTAGCACAGCGGCGGATTAATGCTACTCAAGATGCTATTGAACGATTATCAGAAGTTAAAAATCGTCAAGAAAATCAGTTTCGTCTGCAATTGGAACAACGAGTACAAGAAATTTTCTCGGATATTTCTTTTACTCCTTATGTTCCGAAAATTAGCGAAAAGTATGAATTGAGTTTGGTGGAAAATACGACGGGAATTGAAGCACCGGTTGCAGCTTCGACGGGTGAAAATCAAGTTCTCAGTTTATCTTTTATCGCTAGTATTATTGATAAGGTGCGAGACTGGAGTGAGAAGCGGAAAATGATGATGGTTCCTGATAGTAGCACTTTTCCAATTGTTATGGATTCTCCTTTTGGGAGTTTAGATGCTAATTCTCGTCGTCACATTGCGAGAACTATTCCTAAGTTAGCAAATCAGTTGATTGTTTTGGTGACTAAGACGCAATGGCGGGTGGAGGTTGAGGAGGAAATTGCTGATAAGATTGGGAAGGAATATGTTTTGGTTTATTATTCTTCTAAGCCTAATTGTGAACAGGATTTTATTGAGTTGGGGAAGGAAAGATATTCTTTGGTTCGACAGAGTTTGAATGGTTTTGAATATACGGAAATTGTGGAAGTGGAACGAGGTTAGAATGTCTCACGCAAAGACGCAAAGGCGCAAAGGAAGAAAGAAATGGTTGTTAGTTCTTTGAGTTTGGTTACTGATAGTTGGGTAAAGGTAAGTTGGGATGAGTTTCTAGAATTTGCTGAACATTCTGATTATCAGCACGGAAGATTTTATTTTTATCAAAATTATATGAGGGTAGAAATGTCACCTGTTGGTTCAATTCATGGAAACAATAATAATGTTGTGGCCAATGTTGTGAATTTTTATGCGACATTGAAAAATATTAAAATTAAAGGTTGGGTAAATACCAGTTTTCGCAGAATGAATGAAGGAGAATGTCAACCTGATTTAGCTTTTTATATTGGTGAGAAAATAAAATTCCCTCCTTTGAATAATTCTCCTGTGAATATTAATGATTTAGCAGCACCGACTCTAGTTGTGGAAGTTGCTGCTTCTTCTATTAATGATGATTTGGGTTTTAAGCGGTTACTCTATGAACGTTTGGGTGTAAAGGAATATTGGGTAATGGATGCTAATAATCATGATATTATTGCTTTTGAAATTATTGACGGAGGAAGTAGAAGAATTGAGGAGTCAAAGGTTTTACCAGGTTTGCAAATCGCTATTGTTAAGGAAGCTATTCAGAAGAGTTTAACTCAAGATGATGGTGAGGTGAATCGTTGGTTGTTAGGAATTTTTAGTTGATATGTATACCCCAGAGTTTCAGTGTGGAAGAATGTTATTGAGAAGTTGTTTGTTGGTGGTTGGTTTAAGTTTTTTTGCTGTTCGTGTTTTGGCTTTTTCTGATACTCAAAATTATTGGGGTAAAGATTGTATTCAAGAGTTAGGAAAAAGGAGGTTACTTTCTGGTTATCCTGATGGTAATTTTCGTCCTAATGCAATTGTTACCCGCGCGGAAGCTGCGGTTTTAATGTTGAATGCTTTTCCTAATGCACCAATAAAACGCAATGCGGTAATATTTAAGGATGTATCTCCTAATTATTGGGGATATAAAGCAATTAATTCTGCTTATCAAAAGGGTTTTTTCTCTGGTTATCCAGGAAATATTTTTCAACCTAATCAAGCAATTCCGAGAGCGCAAATTATTGGTGTTGTCGCTGGGGGAAAAAATTATGGTTCTGTCTCTAACCCCGCGCAGATATTACAACGTTATTTTGAAGATGCGAATTTAATTCCTAATTATGCTCAAAGTTCTATAGCTGCGGGAACTATTAATAGTATTGTTGTTAATTATCCTGATGTCAAAAAGTTAAAACCTCAAGCAATAGCTACTAGAGGTGAAGTTGCTGCTTTAATGTGTCGAGCTTTAAATATTTATGCTGTCCCTCCTCAATATATTGCTGGTGTGGAAGTACAACCCCAAGAGGTACGCGCTTTACCAGGAAATTTAGATTCTATTCCTACTTTTAATAGTAATAGTCCTGAACTTGTGGATACTGATGGAATTTTACTTTCTACTTTTTCTCCTGTTGGTAAAAAAAGCCAGGAAGCACATTTAAATTATCTTTTTCAAGGTAGATTTGATGTGTTTTCTCATCATATTGTTCGAGCCGAAACTACTTCTCAAAACCGGACGGTTTATCAGGGGATTATTGTTCATAATCCAGGTAATGAAGCGGTGACTTTGGAAGTTTTACAAGCTGCTAGTTATCTGTCACGGGAAGCACCTTTTATTAATCTACCGGATATGGTAGATAATCCCCAAGGTACGGTTTATGCTGGTCCTGGTAGTCGGACTATGAATGATGTCTTGCGAGGGGTTAAGCAAGAGGTATTTCCTGATAAATTGGTGATAAAACCAGGGGAAAGTCAAATTTTAGCGAATTTACCAATTGGGGTTCAAGCACCTTCTTCTCATGGTCGCACGGTGATGATGCGGTTGAGTAGCAATAAACCGATTTTTATGGCAAATTTAGCAAAGAGGAGCGATCGCCCCCCAACTATTGTAGAATGGCTACAGCTATTAGATAATGGCAGTTTAGCAGGAAAGCGTGACCCTATTCCTACGCCTTTAGATCCTCCCAGAGAACCAACTGTATTTAGTCGTGTTGCTGGTGTTTCTCAGGGGACAAAATGGGAAGCAAATATTACAGATGATGCAAATGTTACTAATTTAACTTTACCTCAGCCGGGAAAGGCTATTTCTTATCCTTTAGGGACGGTACATTTAATTACTCTTAGCACTGGACAAATACAGAGTGCGTCCATGCTCAAACGATATCCTGATACGGCGTATTTTGCCCATAGTAACTACGGTGTAGAATATAATCTGACGTTACCTTTATATAATTCTAGTAGTCAAACCCGAACTGTGGCTGTATCAATTCAAACCCCTATTAAGGATGAAGGTGGTACTGATAGATTGTTGTTTTTGAAGCCACCAGTGGAACAAATATTTTTCCGGGGGACTGTGCGGGTACGTTATACGGATGATAATGGTGGGGAAAAAACGCGCTATCTGCATTTGGTACAGCGTCGGGGACAACCTGGGGAAGTTTTGGTAAGGTTGCGGTTAGCGGGGGGTACAAAAAGAAGGGTTCAGGTTGATTTTTTGTATCCTCCTGATTCTACTCCTCCGCAGGTTTTGACTGTGAAAACTGAAGGATAAGTTCAGTAGGTTGGGTTGACGCAAGGAAACCCAACATTATTAATTTTTTTAACGCAAAATCAGGAGTTAAGAAGTTATGGTTGCTAATTTTGATAGAAGTTATATGAGTCCTCTGGAGTATTTGGAGTGGGAGGAACAGCAAGATATTAAACATGAATATATCAATGGTGAAGTTTTTGCTATGACTGGGGGAACTATTCCCCATACTACTATTGCTTTAAATTTGGCTTCTGCGTTAAAAAATCATTTGCGTGGGGGTAAATGTCGTCCTTTTATGGCAGATGCTAAAGTGGGTATATCGGAAAATGGTCCGTTTACTTATCCTGATGTCATGGTAAGTTGTGATGAACGGGATAAAAAAGCAATTAAGTTTATTCAATTTCCTAGTTTAATTGTTGAAGTGCTTTCTCCGAGTACGGAAGCTTATGATAGGGGGGGAAAGTTTCAGCTATATAGACGGATTGAATCTTTACAGGAATATGTTTTAATTAGTGCTGATAAAATCGGTTTGGATTGTTTTCGCTTAAATGAGAAGGGTTTATGGGAGTTGCATCCTTTTGTTGAGGGTGATGAGGTACATTTAGTTAGTGTTGATTTTACTTTTCCTCTTTCTCTGGTTTATGAGGATGTTTTTTGATTTTTTTCTCACGCAGAGGCGCAGAGGCGCAAAGAGGAGCATAAGAGTATGGTATTAGTAAGTTAGGTTTGGTTTAATATATTTAGGGTGTAGATTTTATAATTATGGCTGCAAATAGAATCAAAATTGCTCAAGATAAGGCTGAGTTGGTGAAATCGTTACTAGCGTCTAAGGAAACACCGGGACCTTTCCAGACTTATGTGGAGGTGATGATATTTGCAGCAGCATTAGGCGTAAAGTATAAAAAAAGCGTTCCTCTAGGAGATACCACAAAAAGAGATCCTTCTCCAATTCCACAAGACAATTTTGCTTCACTTGGATATGACAAAATTATAAAATTATTAGGAATTGTTGAGACCAGTGATATCCAAATACTTGCGTCTAGGGAAGATGAATATGAGGATAAACGGACTCAAATATTTGAAGAGTATGCTAATGGTGGATTAGAAATATTACAAAGTGAATTGCGCGGAGTTGTTGATTATGCAGCACAACTTCTAGTAATTTTAATTACTGCAAGAGATTATCCAGAAAATAACATAGAGGAAGAATTTAATTTAAGTAGATTTTTAAAATGATCCATTTTCTAAAGTAGTTAAACATGAATAATCTTCGTTTTTATTGTGAAAAATTCTCTAGCTTGAAAGTAAGTAATAGCCGAAAACGTGGTAATGCTCAATATAAACCAATATTACTTTTAACCGTAATTGATTTGATTATGAGAGGAGTTATTACCAATAATCAAATTTTTGTTTCAGATGAATTAATTCAAACTTTTAATAAATATTGGGATGTAATTGGCTCACAATCTTATCAAGGGGGTTTACACTACCCATTTTTTCATCTGCAAAATGAGGGATTTTGGCACGTACAAATAAAAGCAGGTTTTAATAATTTACAACCAAAAACAACTAACAAATTAAAATTAGCTGTTGAATACGCATATTTAGACCGTGAATTATTTAATTATTTAGAAAATGAATCTTCTCGAAAAGAATTAATTGATGCACTTGTAGCTGCTTTTTTCTCGGATAATGAAGATGAAATTGAGGAATTTCTACAAATTAATCAGACTTTTCAAGATTATCCAGAAGTAGAAAAACTAGATAATATTGAAAATTTACCTAACAACCCTAAATGGAGTTTAAAAAAAACCCTAATTAGAAATGCTTTTTTTAGAAAAGCGGTTGTTTCTGTATATGATTGTCAATGCGCTTTTTGTGGGTTGAAAGTTACTAAAACTGGTAATCAAAATATTGTTGACGGCGCACATATAAAGCCATTTTCTGCTTTCTATGACAGTAGAATACATAACGGCATAGCACTTTGTAAAAATCATCATTGGGCTTTTGATAGAGGTTGGTTTGCTGTTGATGATAAATACAAAATTATCGTTAGTAAAGAATTAGAAGAAGTATCTCCCCATGCTAGAACAATAACGGAATTTCATGGGGAAATACTCATATTACCGAAAGTAGAGAAATATTTTCCAGATATTGAAGCCTTACAATGGCATCGTTATCATATATTTCAGCCATAATTAGCCATTATTATAAAATAACTGGTAGCCCTACCTCCTGTGGTTTGACCAACTTTCCATCAAAACCTATAGTTTGTTCTTCTGTCGTCCTAGCATTAGCTAAAGCTTTACGTAAAGCAGTAACTTCCATTTTTTCAGTCATTCCTCCCAACATATAAATAAATAACTTCACAGCTAAATCTTTTCCTACTACCTGCACCCGCTTTTTATTGGGGTCATATAAAACCCCATACCATAAAGATTGAGGATATTCCATACTACTAAAACCCCCTTGACGGTCAAATTTCTCCAACTTCTTAAAAATATCCGTCAAAGCAAAACCTTTTTTAAATACCAAAGTTCCCAAAGCTTGTGCTAAAGCAACTTGAGAAACTGGACGAAATAACATATTTCCCTCACCACCATCTTTTTCAAAATAGAAGCGACGCAAAGCAGTTGTTTCTTCATGTTCCAATATTTTATAACTGGGAAGATTAGCTAAATTATCAAAAAGTAGCTTAAAATCGGCAATTCCTTCCTGAATTTCTTCATTTTCTGGACGCATGGGAATTAACCCTTTTTCCAAAGGTTTCCAATGGGGGAACTTTTGCCCCAAATACCTTTCAGACATATCTTGTAAGGCTTGCAGCGTCGTTAAAACTGTAGAATTAGCAGCGACTGTGGCACTATTCCAATTAACACGGGGATTACGATTTGGTTTTTGTTCTAAAAGTGGATGTGTCACCGCAATTTTTCGCGCTACAATAGCAAAACCATCATCTTCATTTAATTGTGCTAACTGACCTTTAGTTAAAGGTGCAGCCATCAAATTCACATGAACAAAAATTGATCTTACCCGTCGTTTTGCTTCTGTATGAGTTTCCCCAGTATTCACCGCACAAATAAATTCAATCCCAATCTTTTCTTGACGCAAATTTTGTAAATAAGCAGGTTCTACTTGATATTTCTCGATTAAATCAGATAGAGTAATAAAACTTTCATCAGCAGTTTTATCTTTTTTATAACGTTGGAGTTTACCAGATTTAATTAACTCCATTAAACCTTGGACACCCATTAATCTATGCTGACCATCTAAAGCATAAATTGTCACATTTTCTTCAGAAATATTCAGTAAACCAACTTTACCATCTTTATCTAAAGGTATAAAATCAGTAGTCGCTTTTTTAGCCCTTCCTTGACTATCCCACTCCGCTGCTTTGGGGTTATCTACCCAAGGTTGATTAATTACCACCAAAACAGCCGGAAATTTATGGTTTTTTCTTGCTGCTAAATACTGCACTAACGGTGCTTGACGCGACCAATCAACAGGACGTTGTTGAATTTCATCAATACTATCAGCGTCAATTTCAATATTCTCTGTGTCTGGGTTGTACTTTTTTTGCAGCAGGGGTAAACCAGACGCAAAATGTACCCGTCCCGCGAACCATTCCAATGTCACAGAACCTACATAAGCCTCAGTTCCACCCATTTCAGTCTTTTGGACAAGAATTTGGTCTTTCTTCTCTAAAAACCTGTCTAGCAGCAAAGCTAATACCTGTTTATCCTTATTTTCCCGTTCTAAATACTCGTTAGCGAGTTGATCATTTAGTGTGTTTGTACTATTATTCATATTGCTTTTTGAAAACTTAGTAACTAACTCTTGCTTTATTGTCAAAAAAAATGGATACTAGGGATGCAATTTTTAAAAATATGTTGCACTCGTAGCTAGGTTTATTTATATACCAGATAATTTCCCCCGCAGGGAAGTATTGAGTCTAAGTCCATATATACATAGGTGGGGAAAAATGACTACAGCCCAACAGCCAGAAAATAAAAATCAGCCGAATCGTACTGTAGCAGAGTTAGTGGAGTATATCCAAGTTCTCTCTACAGAAATTCAAGAATTGTATTGTTTAGACCAGATACCTTGGGTAGTAGGCTATTCCGGTGGAAAAGATAGCAGTGCTACTTTACAACTTGTGTGGAATGCAATTTCTGGACTTCCACCAGAAAAAAGAACTAAACCAATTCATGTAATTACGACAGATACAGGGGTAGAAAATCCCTATGTTTCTGCTTGGGTAAAAAATTCATTAAAACAAATGGAAGTAGCTGCTCAAGAACAACAAATGCCAATACAACCTCATTTGTTACAACCAGAAACTAAACAAACATATTGGGCAGGTTTAATTGGTAAAGGCTACCCAGCACCGCGCAATAAATTCCGTTGGTGTACCGGACGATTAAAAATAGAACCTTCTAATCTTTTTATTCGTGATGTTGTGAGAGCTAATGGTGAAACAATAGTTATTTTAGGAACTCGCAAAACTGAAAGCATAACTCGCGGTTTGATTATGGAAAAACGTGAATTAGGTCGAGTCAGAGAACGCCTTTGTCCTCATCCTAATTTAATAAATTCTCTACTTTACACACCTATTGAAGATTGGCGGACTGATGAAGTTTGGCTATATTTAATGCAATGGGAAAACCCTTGGGGATATAGCAATAAAGATTTATTTTCTATGTATAGGGGTGCAACAGCAGATAATGAATGTCCTTTAGTTGTTGATACTTCTACTCCTAGCTGTGGTAGTTCTCGCTTTGGTTGCTGGGTTTGCACATTGGTTAATAGTGATAAATCTATGCAAGCAATGATTCAAAATGATGAAGAAAAAGAATGGTTACAACCATTAGTTGATTTTCGTGCTGAATTAGATGTTGACCGTGACCGCGAAAAAAGAGATTTTCGTCGGTTACGGGGAGAAGTTCAATTATTTGAACGTAATGTAAATGGTGAAACATCTGTTGAACCTATACATGGTCCTTATACAAAATATTGGCGAGAATATTGGCTAAGAAAATTATTGACAGCGCAAACAGAAATGCGACAAAATGCGCCCGAAAATATGCGCGATATTACCCTAATTTCTCAAGCAGAATTAAGTGAAATTCGCCGAATATGGTTAGAAGAAAAACACGAATTTGATGATAGCGTTCCCCGCATATACGAAGAAGTAACAGGAGAAGTATTTAAAGATCCCCGTCCTGGTGCTGACCATAGCATACTTGGTAGCGACGAATGGGGAGTATTAGAAGAAATATGTGACGGTGACGGAATGCACCTAGAATTAATGGCCAGATTATTAGATACAGAAAGACAATTCAAGAAAAAAATCCGCCGTGTAGGTATCTACGAAAGCCTAGAAAAATGCTTTGATACAAGTTCCCGTTCTCCAGAAAAAGCGATCGCAAATGCCCATTTAAAAAGGGATTTAAGACAAGCAGCATTAGATGGTGATGTTGCCACAATTCGGGAAAAATTCCAGCAATTAAGCTTAGGAGATACCCCCGAAAAACAAGAAAGTAAACCACAAACGTGGGCTAACTTCAAATATGCACAAAAGAACCCAGATGAATAGAATACTCCCTTCCCAGATAAAAATTAATTATCTTCTTCCTTCTTCTTTCTTCCTTCTTCCTTCTTCGTGTTCTTCGCTCCTTCGTGGTTCATTTAATCTATATTCTTCGGCTGAGAAGAAAGTAATATCTTTACCCTTCCTCTAATCATCCGATAGAGAACAATATCAATCCAAAATCTTAAATCTAAAATCCAAAATTGTATCATGATCTTCCTAGAATTAGTCCTGCAAAACTTCGGTCCTTATGCTGGAAAACAAATCATCAACCTCAACCCCCAAATTGACGAAGATAACGCCCGTCCAATTATCTTGTTTGGGGGAATGAATGGCGGCGGAAAAACCACCCTAATGGATGCCATTCGCCTCGCATTATATGGACAACGCGCCCAATGTTCAACCAGAGGAAATTTGAGTTATAGTGACTTTTTAACCCAATGTGTAAATAGTAAAAGTACCCCCACAGAAAAAACCAGAATTGAATTAGTTTTTGAACATATCGAAGAAGATAGACCAATCAAATATCGAGTTGTGCGGACTTGGGAAAAAAATCCTAAAGACGGAAAAGACCATTTAGGAATATTAGGAGATGATGAAACTTGGCCAATTGATTCATTAGTAAATATTTGGGATGAATATATAGAAAATATCTTACCTTTAGGTATTTCCAACTTATTTCTCTTCGACGGTGAACAAGTTAAAGAACTTGCAGAACAGGAAATACCACCGCCCATAGTTGTTGATGCGATTAACGGACTTTTGGGTTTAGAATTAGCAGATAAATTGGCAATTGATTTAGAAATATTAGTAAATCGCAAAAAACGAGAATTTGCAGATAATAAAGATTTAGCCAAATTAGAAGAAATTGAAACCCGACTCCAGGAAAAACAGAAAGAATACGAAAATAATCAAATAAAACTAGCAAATTTAAATATTGAGGTTGATGAATTAGAAAAAATTCATGAAGAAGCTTTAGATAGATTTGTGAATGAAGGTGGTAAAATTGCCGCTGAACGTAGCCAATTAGAACAACAAAAAGAAGAAAAACTCAAACTTGGTAATAACGTCCGTGAGTCCTTATGTGAACTAGCTGCTGATGTTTTACCATTGGCTTTAATTAGTCCTTTATTATCGCAAGTCCAAAGACAAGGAGAAAAAGAACTAAAAACTCAACAAATCCAATTAGCTAAAGATGTATTAATTGCTAGAGATGAAAGATTATTAAATTGGCTACAACAATTAAATCTAGAAACAAATAAACTTACTAATATTCAATCTTTTCTAGCTGAAGATATCAATAATTTATATACCAATAATTTATCAACAGAAAATACTTGGTTAAATGGAGATGAAGAAAGTTTAAGTTTACTTGACAATATAACTTATCGTTTGCAAACTACCAAAAGTACAGCCCAAAAACAATTAGATGAACTAACTAATTATGAAGAAGAAATCCTCACCTTAGAAAGACAAGTACAAACAGCGGCTGCACCGGAAGAATATACAAAACTACAAAAAGCAGTAAAAGAAGCACAAACTGAATTTAATAAACTTAAATCTCAGTCAGATATAATGACTCAAAAACTGATAGAATTAGAAACAGAAACTAAAAGATTGAGACAAGAACTAAATGAATATACAGTAGAAAATCTCAAATATCAAAATAGCGAACACATTATTGATTCAGCCTTAAAAGTTCAACAAACATTAAAAGTGTTTCGAGAAAGATTAACCCTGAGAAAACTTAATAAATTAGAAGAAGAAGTAAAAAACTGTTTTCTGTATTTATTACATAAATCAGATTTAGTACATCGCATAGCTATTGATAGCAAAACCTTCGGCTTATCATTATATGATTTAAACGGTAAACCAGTTCCCAAACATCGCCTTTCCGCCGGTGAAAAACAACTATTAGCGATCGCATTTTTGTGGGGATTAGCCAAAGTATCAGGAAGACGCTTACCCGTCGCCATAGACACCCCTCTAGGAAGACTAGACTCCTCCCACCGTAACAACCTAGTAGAAAGATACTTCCCCTCAGCCAGTCATCAAGTAATCCTCCTTTCCACCGACACCGAAATAGCAAAAAAAGAATATCAAAACCTGCAAGAAACCGAAGCCATAGCCCGCGAATACCTCCTCCAATACAACTCCGGTAAAAGAGAAACCACAATAAAACCCGGTTATTTTTGGTAAAATATCATTTAGTATTTCACAGAGTTAAATATGACAATTCCCTTACTACCAACCTTACATAATTTACCTGCTACCTTACCCTTAGAAGGTGCTATCAGAATCGAGTTACAAGAAGGAACACCTATCTTTCGTGCTTCTAGTAATGTCCAGAATCGCATTGAAACATTACTCTTGCAACAACAAAATTCTCAACTGACACCAGAAGAAGAACAAGAATTAGATAGTTATGAAGAAATAGATGATTATCTCAGTTTTCTAAATCGCATAGTCCGTAATTTTGCTCATAATCAAAACCACCAAACTATATAAAAGTGTCAACTCGGAAAATAACAGATTCAATTCAGCAGCAAGTACGTCAACGCGCATTAGAATTATGCGAATATTGTCACGCATCAGAAAAATGGCAATATGTACTATTTACAGTAGATCATGTAATTCCATTAAGTAAAGATGGCAAAAATACTATAGATAATTTAGCATTAGCCTGTTTTCATTGTAATCGCAGAAAATCAAATAATCTCACAGCAATAGATCCTGACTCCGGTAATCAAGTTGCATTATTCAACCCTAGAAAAAGCTTATGGAACGAACATTTTATTTGGTCAAAAAATGGATTAATAATTATTGGTTTGACACCTACAGGAAAAGCAACCATAGCAATACTAGATTTAAATAGAGAAAGAATTATCAATATTCGTGCTGCTGATAAAACTATTAATCGTCATCCACCTCCCGAAGATCCCATTTCTTCCTCTCAATAACTTTTAATATGAGGTAATATCAAATTTTTTTACCTCTTCCTCTCTTCCCTCTGTGTCCTCTGCGCCTCTGCGGTATGGCTAACGCCACGCTTCGCTATCGTTAATCAAAAAATCATGGAATCACCAATAGAAAGAATCAAACTCTCCCAAACAGCCAAAGAACAACTACTCAAACTCAAACGCAGCACAAAAATAGAACAATGGAACATATTATGTCGGTGGGCGTTTTGTCGTTCCCTCGCAGAAATCACCCCACCCTCCCCCGTACCTATCCCCCAAGATAGCAACGTCGAACTGACATGGCGGGTTTTTGGGGGAGAAATAGCCGATATATTGCTTTTAGCCCTCAAACAACGCTGTTACAACGACGGCTTAGATACCGATAGAGAAACCCTAATTACCCAATTTCGCTTACACTTACATCGTGGTATTGGCTACCTAGCAGGAGATCAGAATATCAAGAAAATTGAAGATTTAATTGCGATCGCTACAAACAAAGTACAATCCTGATTTTGCAATGTCTAGCCAGTATAGCCAGATGACTGCAAATATCCTTAATGACTATAAAAAATGAATCCAGTCAAATCCCTACTGCGAGTTTTCGGTAGTCAGAAAATGGCAGCCTTGATCCTACTCGGATTTTCATCCGGGTTGCCCCTATTTTTGACCAGCAAGACCTTACAAGCTTGGATGACCGTTGAAAAAGTAGATTTAACCGCCATCGGCTTATTTAGCCTGGTAGGTGTCCCATATTCCTTAAAATTTCTGTGGTCGCCGCTGTTAGACTGGTTTACATTGCCATTTTTAGGCAGAAGAAGGGGTTGGTTAATTACCATCCAAATTGGGTTACTAATAGCGATCGCCTGCATGGCCTTACAGCAACCCAAACAAGCCCTGCAATTCCTAGCCATCAACGCCGTAGTTATTGCCTTCCTCAGCGCCACCCAAGACATCGCTGCTGATGCTTACCGTACCGACGTTCTCGAACCCCTAGAAATGGGTGCAGGTGCAGCAGTATTCGTCCTTGGCTATCGCATCGCCCTTCTCCTCACAGGCTCATTAGCCCTGATTCTCGCCGATAGAATAGCTTGGTCATCAGTATATTTACTAATGTCAGTCGGTATGGCATTAGGGATTATTGCCACCCTATTTGCACCAGAACCAAAAGAAATCAATCCACCAGCATCCTTAACCGCCGCTGTCATCCTGCCCTTTGGAGAATTTTTCCAACGTCAAGGAGTAGTTCAAGCCATACTCACTCTGTTATTTATTGTTCTCTATAAACTCGGTGATTCCTTTGTCAATAATATGTCCACGCCGTTTTTACTACAAACCGGCTTCACACAAACCGACATTGGGGCAATACAAGGCGGAATGGGATTAATAGCCACAATAGTGGGGACATTGGCAGGTGGCGCATTTTTGAGTAAAATTGGACTGAATCGCTCACTTTGGGTATTTGGTGGTTTACAAGCAATCAGCAACCTAGCCTATCTCATCCTTGCCCAAGTTGGTAAAAATTATCAGGTTCTTGTACTGACAATCAACATAGAAAACTTTTGTGCTGGTTTAGGGACAGCAGCCTTTGTGGCCTTCTTGATGAATATGTGTAATCAGCGTTATTCCGCAACTCAGTATGCTTTACTTTCTAGTTTTATGGCCGTAAGTCGTGATATTCTAGTTGCGCCAGCAGGTTCTTTAGCAAAAAGTACAGGTTGGCCATTATTTTTCATAATTAGTATTTTTGCTGCTGTACCGGGACTTCTCCTGTTACCATTGTTTGCCCCTTGGAATTCTAAACCAATGGCAGTAACTAGACCAGGACTTGAAGAAGAAGAAGATATATGGGAACCCAAGTAGTTATTCTTGTCGGTACATTTGTTCTGATAGTTACAGGTCTTTTACTAGGCTATGTCCTTTCACAATTAGTTCTGCAAAACCTGGCTTTTAACTTCCTTACCCTTCTAGGAACAATCAGCCTGGTACTAATTTTCGGCACACTCTATTACGTCTTATTTTGGCAACTGCGACGAGAACCCCTACAAACAGTTAATCCCAGCATACCCACCCAAGTAGACGAAGAAGTAACTGGCAATTACCTCAAAAATCGCCTAATTGCTAGATTATCTGGAGACGTAGCAGCGGCGGAAAGATTAATTGAACAAGCCAAGCAAAACTATCCAGGAATGCCAGAAAATTGGTACTGTGAAAGAGTTTTAGATGAACTAGATCGAGATCAACAATCATAGAAAAATTGGTCAGTTGTTCGTTGTCAATTGTCAATTGTCAATTGTCAATTATTTAACCGTCCCTATCCTATTTTCCGTAGTTCGCTAGAATCAATACTGTTGCTATTTATTTACAATCAACAACATGGCTATTCTTCGTCAATATATTGCCCCTTTTATCGCAATTCTCATATTTGCCTTTGCCTTAGTTGCTGTCAGCGCCCGGATTTTTCTACCTGCCGATATGGCTGCACCTGCACCTATTGGGATGATAATTAGTAATTGGGTAAACAGTAATTTTATTTCCCCAATCTGAAATTTTGAATGTATTAATCCCCGGCTATACAATCCGCAAAGGTTCTACTGTTAATAAAGCCCTCTTGGTAAAGTTCATGCAGCGGACTTACCAAGAACAATTTCCTGAGCAAGATTTTTCCCACCTTGCTCATACCGTAGAACAATACTTTTCTCGTGATACTCCCTTATGGTGGGTAGATGAAGAAGCAAAGGAGCAGGGTGTAGGGAGCAAAGGAGAGACATTTTCCCCCGTAGCTTGTCTTTGGGTGGGAAATGCCATAGATCAGGTTAGAGGCGATCGCCATCCGCATATTTTTCTTCTTTACGTGATCCCAGAACATCGCCGGAGAGGCATTGGTAAAGCATTGATGGATTATATAGAAAATTGGGCTAAACAAAAAGGCAATCGCCAAATCGGCCTCCAAGTATTTCTATCCAACACACCCGCATTAAATCTTTATCATCAACTCGGTTATCAAGAACAATCCCTCTGGATGGTAAAATCACTCTAGACAATTGACAATTGACAATTGAAAATTGACAATTATCAGTTGACAGGGGTTGATATGTTGATCCCTACCAGGGATTACAGTGAAATCATGATGTACGACGAATACGAATTAAGCCTACTCGATGCCGAAGGGGAGCTAGAAAGCCCTCTAGATCACATAGAACCACTGACTGACGAGTCAGCAGTGGAAAAACCTGATCCAGATTTAATGCTGGTACTTTTAGAAAATCCTCAGCCCCAGCAGCGGATGTTAGCAGCGCGTGCTTTTTGTGATCTTCAAGATGAACGAGCAACACCCCATCTAATTCATCTATTAACAGATAACTGTCCCCTAGTGCGAGTCAGTGCCGCCTATGGAATTGGACGCAACCCCTCAAAAGAAGCTGTAGAACCATTAATTATTCAACTTAACCGCGATTGGAATGGTTATGTTCGCAAAGGAGTCGTTTGGGCTTTAGGAAATTGCCGCGATCGCCGTTCCTTAGCACCCCTCACAGATGCCCTCAGAACCGATATTTCCGCCGTCCGTCTTTGGGCAGCCAGCGCCCTAGCACAGATGACAGAAGTAGGTTATGAAGCCATCGTTGGCGCGATTCCTGCCCTCATCGAAGCCCTAGTGCAAGATCCCATCGCTGCCGTGCGAAGTAACTCCGCTTGGACAATCGGCCAGCTTTGTAAAGAACTCCCGTCTAACGTCATCTATGCCACAGCTATTGACGCATTAATACAAGCCTTTGCCGAAGATAAAGATTTAGGAGTCAGAGCCGATACTAAAGCCGCACTTCTGGGAGTAGGCGATCCTCGCGGTTTGCAATTAATCGAAACCCTCGAACAAGACGGATGGTTTTAGAAAAAGGAGTCAGGAGGTAGGGGCGCAGGGCCTGCGCCCAGTCAGGAGACTCAGAAAATAACAGATTGATTGCGTCCTTGCTGTTTAGCGCGGTAGAGAGCTTGATCTGCTTGTTCAATTAGAGTAGCTGGTGATGATTCAGAAGTAGGTATTATACTAGTCATGCCCAAACTAATAGTCACTGTATCCCGTGCTTCAGAAGCTCGGTGAGGAATTGCTAAATCTTGAATTGCAGCGTGAATTCGTTCAGCAACAGCGATCGCACTTTCAACATCAGTATTAGGTAAAATCACCACAAATTCTTCCCCCCCATAACGAGCTACCAAATCTGTGGCTCGGTACATCACCTGCTGTGCGGATTCAGCGATTTTAATCAAGCATTCATCCCCCATTTGATGACCATAGGTATCGTTATAAAGTTTAAAATAATCAACATCAAATAAAAGTAAAGATAGAGGTTGCTGTTCTCGGTAGAGTCGTTGCCATTCTTGCTCTAACCGACTATCAAAACAGCGGCGATTGGCTATTTGCGTTAAACCATCAGTATGTACCTGTTTTTCCAATTCTTGATTTGCTAATCTGAGGTTATATTCCGCTGCCTCTAAAGCTAATTCAGCTACTTTGCGTTCGCTCACATCTAACACAATACCATAATATGCAATCTCTCCATTTTCCCGCAGTTCTGGTCTAGAACTAGCTTTTATCCACTTAATTTTTCCTGAAGGGGTAATAATGCGCCACTCATAATTAAAAGGAGACATAGTTTTCATACTATAAGTCACCGCTTCTCCATAACCAGCCAAATCATCAGGATGGAACTGCTCAAAGCAAAGATGAGGATTTTCTAGTATTTGTTCCACAGAAATTTCATGAATATCTTCAAATGCACGACTCATATATTCGTAATACCAAGAGCCGTCTAATCTTCTAACTGTAATATAAATTACGCCTGGAGAAGATGCAGAAATCTCTTTTAACCGCTTCTCACTTTTCAGCAACGCTAATTCTATTTTCTTACGGTTGCTGATATCTGTAACTCGCACCAAATCAATAACTTTACCCGCGATATTAATGCGTTTTACTGCCAGATTGCCCCAGAAATTCCGACCTTTTTTAGTAATATATTCTATTTCTCGACTCCAAAAACCCAACTTAGCTACATCTTCAGCAATCATTACCAATTCCTCATCAGTAAATTGCTGTTTTTGCCAAGTCTGCCCCTTAGTGCCAATTAAATCTTCTTTACTGGCAACTTCAAACATTTCCACAGCGCGATTATTGCAATCAAGAATAAATGGATCTGGAACATCAACCAGAAAAATTCCATCGGTAGATTCATTATAAATAGCTTCTTTAAAATCTCGACTTTTTCTGAGTTCTAACTCTGTTTGTTTACGATCAGTAATATCTTGGGATGTTCCTAAATTTTGCCTTACCCTACCATCCCCAGTTCTAGAAAACACCATATCTCGACTATAAAGCCAACGCCATTGTCCTTGAGCATTTCTGACTCGATACTCTGTATCCACGAACTCACCATCTTGCAAACGATAAAGCTGTTGTATGGAATTATAGACCAGATTCAAATCATCAGGATGACAAATTATAGGAAACAAATTAGCTCCCATTTCCTGAATTTGTGCCGCAGAATAACCCAATATTTCCCCCACAGAGCGATTCATATAAACATTTTGCTGTTCAATATGATCGTAAATATAAAGTAAGTTTGGTGTTAGTTCCGTAATTTGTTCAATGAAATGCTGACTCTCTTTCAGCGCGGCTTCTGCCTGTTTCCGCTTAGTGATATTGAGCAAAACACCATGCCAAATAATATCACCATTCTCTCGCAGTTCTGGACGAGAGTTTGCTTGCACCCATTTCAGTTTGCCAGAAGGTGTAATTATTCGCCACTCGTAAAACAATGGCTGGAGATTTTTGGCACTAATGGCAGCAGCAAGATTATATCCAACTAGATCATCAGGATGAATTTGTTCACAACAAAGATTAGCGTTTTCTAAAATTTGTTCTGGTTCTAATTCTAAAAGATATCGGCAACCCACACTGACATATTCAAAAGTCAAAGATTGATCAGAATGCTGGACAAGGGTATACATTGTTCCCGGAATATTAGATGCTAATGTTTCTAATAAATTCTGGTTATACTGTAATGCCTCCTCCATGTACTTGCGTTCGGTGATATTGTAGATAACGCAATGTGTTCTCACAAATTTACCATCTACATCCTGCTGAACGCGACCTTCCAGGAGAACAAATATTTCACTACCATCCTTTTTGGTTAGGTACAATTCTGCATTTGCATATCTATTACACTTGAGATATCCAAATGCTTCGGGAAAATAAGATTGTGTCTTCTGTGACCAAAATTCCCCAAAACTTCGACCAATTAATTCTGTTTGGGTGTATCCCAATAAGTCACACAATTGCGAGTTGACATCAATAAAACATCCCTGTTCATCGAGAGACTGATAAGCAACGGGGGAATTTTCAAATAAACTTCTAAATCGGTGTTCACTTTCTAATAAAGTTTGTTCGGCTTGTTGGCGTAACCTAAGCTCATTATGGAGATCAGTAATATCCCTAATCACACCAATAATACAATCTTGCCCATCCAACCATTCTACCTGAGCAGAGATGAGAACAGTTTTAATTTGTTGAGAGTAGGTGCAAATATTTACTTGAAAATTCAGAAATTTTCTTTGATTAATTAGGGTTTGTCTGAAGTGGTGCAAATCTTCTAAATTTAACCACAATCCTAATTCAATGCAGGTTTTGCCGATGATATTTTCTGGAGTATCTCCCCAAAACTGGCAAAAACTTTCATTTATATTTAAACATCTTCCTTCTGCTAAGGTAGCAATCCAAACGGGGCTAGGAGTTGTGTGAAAAATGGTTGAAAATTTTGTTTCGGATTCCTGAAAGGCTTTTTTCACTTGAGCCGACATTTGGTTAAAAGACGTTGCTAAAACCTTCAATTCGGCTATTTCTACGGCCACTATATCCTCAGATAAAGACTCTTGCCAATCTCCTTTGGCCATTGCTTGACTAGCTTGAATTAGCCTTAAAATCGGTTGAGCTATCCAGTATGCAGTGAAGCTACCTGTGCCAATAGCAATTATCAACGCCAAACCACAAATTAAAATGGTTCTATGGGCATTCCGATGAATTTCTGCCATAAATTCCGTTTCGGGAATTACGGTCACTACGAGCCAATTTAAGCCGTAATCGTCGCGGTAGGGTGTGACTCTGACAAAGGGTTTTTGTTCTAAAGCAGGGCGGAAACTTTGTGGCTGAGAAATAGCTTGCAAACTGCCAAACCGCTGTATTAAATCCTGCGTCACATCGCGGATCATCGGTTCACTGCTATTTAAGGCTGTGAGTCTTGTTGCTTTACCATTGATGATGGGAGTAGGGGATTCATCCTCACAACTAGCAACAATTAGCCCTGATTGTTCAATAATAAAGATGTGATTTGATCTTCTCTGATCCAGTGTTTTCAGAAATTGACTAATTTGCGAGAGTTCTAAATCAATACCGAATACACCTAACAAATTTTTCTGCTTGTCATAGACAGGTGTACTGGCGGAAATACTGATGTGGTTCGGTAAATCTCCCCAAGTGTAAATGGAACTCCAGATCGGTTTACCAGCTTTGACGGCATCTAAATACCAAGCAGTATTATTAGTTTGTGGGTTTTTAACCTCATATTCTAACTTTAGCCGATTACCCTGATCATCTACTGAGTAGGAGCGGATTTTGCTGATGTCAGATATGGGAATTTCAGCAATTCCTAGTTTATTATCTATGCCATAACCAGCACCAATAAATTCTCCTTTTTGACTACCAAAATTGATGTATGTAAAATTGAGCGATCGCACCTGATGATAAAAATATTTACCTAGTTTATTAAAATCATTCAAGTCTAAGATTCCGGACTCGAAAGCATCTACATTTATACGATTGATTTCCTGGGCTTTTCCTAAATAACTATCTAAATGTTGATCAATGCGATCGCCTACTTCTGTTATCAACTGATCAGCCAGCTTCTCTACAGATTCCTGTCCGCTGCGGTATGACAAGTAGCCTACTAATGTAACTATCCCCATCGTTTGCAAAACAAACGGCACTATCAAGAAGGTTCTTAGTTGCAATTTTGCTAATTTTTTGGCAAACCAGTTGAAGGAAGCATTATTCATTGGCAAATTTTAACTTGTTTAAAATTACTCGTTAACCTCCGCTGGACGTTCTATATCATCTTCACCTAAATATTCTCCATTTTGGATTTCTAGAATTACTAAGGGAATCGTACCAGGGTTTTCTACTTTATGCAGTGTTGCTGCTGGTACATAGGTTGATTGATTGTGATTGAGTAATATTTCCTCATCACCACAAGTCACTTTAGCCACGCCAGAAACCACTACCCAATGTTCATGACGATGATAATGGATTTGTGATTTTATGCCGTGTCTAGGCTTAATTTCTACCCGACTGATACGATAATTTGCGCCCTCTTCTATAACTTCCACATAGCCCCAATAGCGATCGCCTGTATGGGATGAATTTATACTCGAATTAGATTTAGTTTCCATTTTATAATTGGTGATTGGGAATTGGGAATTGGTGATTGGTGATTGGTGATTGGTGATTGGTGATTGGTGATTGGGAATTGGGAATTGGTGATTTTCTTTCTACTGACAACTGACAACTAACAACTGACAACTGACAACTAACAACTGACAACTAACTCCTTAAATAGATAAAGATTTATTCGTAATTAACAACTTATAAAATTCTAGCGCAGGTAAAGCTGGGCTACAGATAAAGCCCTGAATAGAATCACAATTGTTTTCTCGTAAAAATGCTAATTCTTCTTCAGTTTCTACTCCTTCAGCAATAATTTTAAGATTAAGTTCATGCCCCAACCGAATTAAGTTTTTTGTAATTGCAGATTTTCGGTAATCCGTATTAATATTTTGGACAAAATCGCGGTCAATCTTGAGTGTATCTATTGGTAATTGCTTGAGAGAAATCAAGGAATTATTACCAACACCAAAATCATCAATGGCGATTTTCACTCCTAGAGAACGCAATGTATTCATAGCCTTAATTGCCCCATTAACATCTTCCATAATCATTGTTTCTGTTAATTCCAGTTCTAGACAATTTGGTTGAATATTATTGCTAGATATCAAATACATAATTTTAGTAATCAACTCTGGTTGATTAAATTCAATTGCCGATAGATTCACGGCTATGGTTAAATCATAAATACCTGCATCTTGCCAGATTCGCATTTGCTTGCAAACTGTATTTAGAACCCATTTACCAATATCAATAATTAACCCATTCGACTCGGCTAAAGGAATAAACTCTTGTGGTGAAACTCTTCCTAACTCTGTACTTTGCCAGCGTAATAAACTTTCTGCTGATGTAATTCTACCAGTATTAATATCAACAATTGGTTGATAGTTAATTTCAAAACCTGCAAAATTTTTTTCTTTAATTGTTTGGTGTAAATTTTCTATAACTATCTGCATTCTCGGTGTTAACTTATTAGCAATAGCTGATAAATGCTTCCTGAGATTTGCATATTTTTCTAATTTATTGAGAATAGCACTTAATAATTCATTCCTAGTAAAGGGCTTAGTGAGATAATCATCAGCGCCCATATTCATCCCTTGACGAAAATCAGATTTAGCTGATTTAGCGGTCAAAAAAATAAAAGGAACAGTTGCTGTCAAAGGATCTTGACGCAAAGCTGTTAATACACCATAGCCATCCAATTCTGGCATCATCATATCACATAAAATTAAATCTGGCTGTTCCGACATAGCCATATTTAAACCTATTTTGCCATTAGCAGCGACAACAGTTTCAAAATTTTCAGCTTCTAGTAAATCTAGTAGATTCTCCCGCACTGATTCTTCATCTTCAATAACTAAAATTTTCGGCATAATTCACCTCATTTGATTATGATTTTTTTAATTTAAAGGCAGAGTAACAGTAAACTTAGTACCAACATTAACTTGACTGGTGAAGGAAATTTCCCCTTGATAAATATCAACACATTTTTTGACAATTGCTAGTCCTAGTCCAGTCCCCAGGATATTACCAACATTACCAGCACGATAGAAAGATTCAAACAATCTAGAGATATCTGCTTCCGGAATGCCAATTCCTTGATCTTCAATTTCAAATATTACTTTTCCCTCTTGACAAATAAGGGTGAATTTAACAATATCGGCATGAAGTGAATATTTAATAGCGTTAGAAAGGAGATTAGTTAGAATGTGACTAAGTAATTTTTCATCCATGTAACAGGGGATAGATTGATATTGACAATTAAAATCAATGATTTTGTGATTATTTCCATGGGATTTTACATCTTCTAGCAATTGATGACAATAAGCAACCAAATCAATATAAATAGGTTTATATTCTAATTTACCTACTTCCGCTTTGCCAATGACTAAAACATCATTTAACATTTCTGCCATGCGTTGAACAGCCATTTGAATACGACGAAGATGAGTTAGTTGTTTTTCTTCGGTCCAGCGGTGGCGGTAGTGTTCTAACAACTCAGAGGAAGAAAGGATTGTACTTAAAGGTGTGCGAAATTCATGGGAAGTCATGGAGATAAAACGGGATTTTAGTTCATTTAGTTCTTTTTCCTTCTCAAGTGCTACTATTAGTTCTTGTTCCAATTGTTTACGATTTGTAATATCAGCCCAATAACCAACTATTTCGATGGGATTAGCAGATTGATCTAATACTACTTTACCTTGATCATATACCCAACGGTAAACACCATCTTG
This sequence comes from Anabaena sp. UHCC 0204, assembly GCF_009711975.1. Classification (GTDB taxonomy): domain Bacteria; phylum Cyanobacteriota; class Cyanobacteriia; order Cyanobacteriales; family Nostocaceae; genus Dolichospermum. Next base: position 27,416 of record NZ_VIKW01000010.1, on the reverse strand, counting down.
ATGTAAAAAGCGATATTCTAGAATATACTCTCCTTGTCTTTGTACGATGTTTGACATTTCGGTAATTACATATTCTCTATCTTCTGCGTGGATATGACTATACCAAAAATCAGATCCTGCTACAAATTCACTAGCTTCATAACCCATAATGGATTTAACATTTTCACTCATGAAGGTAACACCATAATCACCATGAGCTTTGCAAGTATAGATGACAGCGGGACTGGAATGGAGTAAATATTGCAATCGTTGTTGACTGACAAGTAATGCTATTTCTGCTTGTTTACGTTCAGTGATATCAGTTTGAATACCAATATAGTGAGTAATCAGATGATGATGATCATAAACAGGAGAAATATTTAATTCATGCCAAAATAAGTTACCATTTTGAGATGAATTACGTAAAATTACAGTACAATCTTGTCCTGTTTCTATAGCAGCAGTGAGTTGTGCTAAACTAGATTGATTAATATGAATATCAGTGAAGAGAGGAAAACTCTGACCAATGACATCTGCTGCTAGGTATCCTGTCATCTTTTCAAAAGCAGGATTGACATAAATAATGGGTTTATGGGCAGTAGTCACATCAACGATGATAATACCATTACTATTAGCAGCGATCGCTCGGTTACTTAATCGCAAATCTTCTTCTATTAATTTTCGTTGGGTAATATCTGTATATATACTGACAAAAGAAACTATTGTATCGGTAGCATCTTTAATCGCATCTGTGCATAAATGAATTTGTACAGCCTGACCATTCCGGGTTTCCATTGTCACTTCCCCACGCCAAGAATCACCTTTTTGGACAGTGCTAAATACTGTTTGAAATACTTCCTGAATTTTAAAATTAGCTGATAATCCGCCCTGTTCATTTAACTCAGTAAATGTATAATCAAATATTTCCGTAAAAGCGGGATTAACATAAATTGCTTTTCCACTAATATCGGCAATACTGATAGCATCACTTGTACTTTCTATCGCCTTTTGTAACCGCAATAAAGACTTTTCTGCTAACTTGCGTTCTGTAATATCACGGGTCACTTTTGAGAAACCGCGTAAGTTGCCAAAATCATCATACAAAGCCGTTAAAATACAATTTGCCCAAAACTCAGAATTATCCTTGCGAACAAAAATACTTTCACATTCGCAACGTCCCTCTATAGCTGTTCTATTTAATTGTTGACGGGGGAGAGAATTCAAAATATCTTCTGGAGGGAAAAAACAGGAGAAATCTTTGCCAATAATTTCTGATGCTGTATATCCAGTAATACATTCTGCACCAGAATTCCAACTCATTACCCGTCCTTGAGGATCTAGCATATAAATTGCATAATCTTTAACACTTTCAATTAATAACCGGAAATATTCTTCTGATCGTTTTCGCTCCGTAATATCTGTAGAAATTCCACATAAAGCATAGGAAATACCATTAACATCTTTCAAAGGAAACTTAACAGATAAATATGTATGAATTCCATCTGCTAAAGGCACAATTTCCTCCCTTTCTTGAGGAATACCAGATGATAATACCTGAAAATTATACTCAGCAAAACGATTGACAACATCAACAGGAAAAATATCATCCAAATGCTTACCAACAATATCCTCTTGAGTCAGATTAAATAGGATTTTAAATTGCCGATTAACTAAAATAAATCTATTTTCAGGATCTAGGACATAGATCACTGTTGGAGAATTATCTAAAATTGCCTGAAGCCACTGCTGAGTTTCTTTTAACTTGGCTGCTTCCTGTTTCTGAAGGGTGATATCTCGACTTGTGCCACGATAACCACAGAATTGTCCTGCAACATTAAAAATAGGAACTCCACTAGTTTCTAGTATAACTTGATAACCATTTTTATGAATTTGCAAATTTTCCAAACATTGAAAAGGTCGTGGTGAGATAAAAATTTCTGCAAAATCATTATTGATATTTTCTGCTTGTGCTGATGACATAAAATCAAAAGTAATTTTACCCAGCATTTCTTTGATTTCATAACCTAAAATATTGTAAACTTTGGGACTTACATAGGTATAAACAGCATTTTGATCAACTTCCCAAATCCAATCATTGCTAGTTTCGACTAAATTGCGAAAACGTTCTTCACTTTCTTTCAGGGCAATTTCCGTTTTTTTCCGTTGAATACCCAAGGCTATTTCATCTGCTAAAATAGCCAAAGCATTAAAAATAAGTTCGCTAATTTTTTGACAACAAAATATAGCAATTACTCCTATAGTTTCACCGTCAAGAATTAAGGGATAACCAGCAAAAGCCATGATTCCCTCTCTTTTTACCCATTCTTGATCACTAATTTGCGGATCATTTGGTACAGAGTTCGTAAAATAAGATTTACCCTCTTGAGCAATTAAACCAACTTTTAATTGACCCACAGGTATGCGACTATGAAATCCATCAATATGGGTATACATTCCCGAACTGACTTGTAACTCTAAGATATTATTTTTTTGATTGAGTATCCAAATTCGAGCAAAAGCAACATCAAGATGTTGAACTAAAATATCCGTACAACCGCGCAGCATCGTTTCTAAACTTTCTGACCGGGTTAAAATAGCATCTATATCAGCTTGCAAATCAGCTAATCGCAACCGTTCAGCTAAAGCTTCCTCAACTTGTTTAGAATCACTGATATCAGTGATAGTACCGACATGAGCAATAACTTTTTCTTCTGTATCTATCTCTGTTACAGCCTGACCTAAAACCCAAGTTACTTCTCCATGAGAACGCTGAAAACGGTATTTGGAACGAAATGGCCGCTTTTGTGTCAGAGCATGATACCACTCAGCTTCAACTCGTTCTCGGTCTTCTGGGTGAATAGTATTAATCCAACTCATATTCAGGGCTGTTTCTCTGTTGATACCAGTAATTTCGCACCAACGGTCATTAACATAACGGCAATTGCCTAAAGCATCTGTATGAAATATTCCTACTGGTGAGATTGCGGCAATAGTTTTATACCGGCGTTCACTATTTTGCAAGGAAATTTCTGCTGATAATCGGTCATGAATATCTGTATTTGTTCCAAACCAATTGATAATATGACCTTGCTGATTTTTCCAAGGTACAGCCCGTCCTAAATGCCAACGGTAGGATTGGGAAGCTTTATCGTAAAGACGAAATTCAATTTCATAATTTGTGCCTGTTACTAAGGCATAATTCCAAGCAGTCAGAGTTGTTGATACATCGTCAGGATGTACCATTTCTAACCATTGCCAGCCCAGAATCTCTGCTTTGGTACAGCAAAAGTAATTTAGGGTTCTTTCATTCACATATTCAATACTGCCCTCAATATCAGCAATCCAGACTTGTTGGGGGATAGATTCGGCTAGAAAGCAAAAGCGTTTTTCACTATCTATAGAAACATAACTATTTCTTAGCCAATGTATAAATTTAGACTTAGGAAATCGCAGACAAAAATTCTCTATCCAGGTTTTGAGATCGGACCAAATTGTGTTCATTTTTATAGCAGGCGACAGGGTGGGAAGTCTGTTTCTGTTTTTTGTTTTATCATTAGTTAATGTCCTAACCACCTTGGCAGTTGCTACAATTATTAATTTTTAATTCACACTGGTACTAGTTTGCCGACGCAGATTTAATCTTCTTTCACCGTAACGTATTAATCGTTCTATAGTCAAAAGACGGTTTTGCCAAACTTTAACTTGATAAGGATTGGGAGAATTTTCTGCTTGTATCCAGGTGGGAAATTGTGCCTGGAAACGGGTTAAAGTCTTTCTAGCTGTAATTAAATTAATGGCAGTAGGGACATTTGCCAGTTGATTTAAAGCATTTTGTAATTCCTTAGCTTGGTTATTAAACTCAGTATTAGCGATCGCAGACATGGATAATTGACCATTATTTTGGACTATCTGCCATTCTGTTTGCAACGCTGCATAACGAGAAGCCGCAGTGCGAAAAGGTTGACGCTGGGGTATAGGTTCATTTTTTCTCCCTTGGGTACTATTAAATATCTGCTCAAGTTCATGATTAAAGTTTTCGGCTGCAAACAACGCATAACCACTGACTGGTAAATCTCGAATCAGTTGCAGTTGATCAAATGCACCTATACTTGGTAAAGACAGTAAACGGATTCCGGGGACTAATAGGGTAGCACCTAATTTTGTAGAATTAATCCAGGGTTGGGCTAATCGTTGAAACCGCGGCGTATCCAAAGCATAAGTCATTGGCACAATTAAATCTATATCTCCCCGTCTTGCCCATACTTCCCAATGCTGTTGAATCTTTTGCATTCGTTCATATTCTGGTAAGGGAAAAACGGCTACTGACAGAATCAGATTTTTCCGCTTTTGTCGCAACGTCTTGGATAGTTCGGACACAAAGCTATCAACCTGTTGGGTCCTAAATGCTGTCCATTTTTGCCACAATTCCCGCTGACTGGGGGAAATATCTAAAGGATCTATCCCCGTCTGTTCTTGAAATTGCTCTCTTGCAGCTTTACCATAGCCATAGGTACGACCAACAAACGGGTCTTGGAAAGGGTAACGAATGTAATCGAGATGGATACCATCTACCTGATAGCGAGTAGCAATTTCTGTATATAGTTTCAGTAAATATTCCCGGACTTGAGGATTGGCTGGATCTAAGAAAGGTTTGGTCTGACCAATGGGAATAATGTTACCTTTGTTATCATAGTTAGCCCAATCAGGATTTGCTGCGAGTACGGGACCCAAATAATCAGGACTAGCATTAATAAGTTGATTATGGGCGCTATTTCCGGCTGCAAATACCCACACCCAAGCGTGTAACTCCATTCCCCTTGCATGGGCTAATTTGACGGCGCTGGCGAGAGGGTCCCAATCACGAATGAGAGGGTTTTGTTGGGGTGCTATTTGACTGGGATAAATAGGATAACTAGCATTGATTGTTTCTAGAAAGATGGTGTTAATCCCAGATTGTGCTAGTTTATCAAAAATTTTGGCTAATTCGGCTTCGTTTCCAGCTTTAACAATTGTGCCTCTATCTAACCAAACTGAACGGATTTCTGGTTGGGCTAATTGTTGATTAATCGGAAATTGTTGCCACAAATCAGATTTTGTTTGCAACCATAATTGCCGCGCCTTTGCATAGTTTTTCTGTTCAATTAATAAGGGGAGATCCTTGACGGAATTCCTTGCTTTGATCAAGGTTTTTTCTAAGTTTGATGGTGCTGTTTTTCTAGTTTCTATTCTTTTGATTTGAGAATTATTGACGCTAGAAAAATTAGTAACTGAGGCTGATATATGGGCGCTTTCTACACGACTAATGAGATTTTCTAATTCTGTTTGCAGAGCGATCGCTTCTTTTTGATCAATCGGCACGTTAGAATTAGGAATAACATCTAAACGCACGTTTTGCTCTAGTTGATTAATTGGATCTTGGATATTTTGGGGTATAGTTTTAGGTTGAACTGATAAGCTAGATGTTTGTATTTTGGGTTGAAATGGAACAGTGGGAGTTTGTGTATTTATAGTTGCTGGCTGACAATTTGGTGCAGGATTCGCAATTTTCAGTTTACTATTAACTGGTAATTTTAAATGCCGATTCAAAGCAGCCTTTAACCAAGCAATATCTAACCCTTCTGGGGCGACAGTATCTGTTCCCCAACGCCAACCTAATAAGGTTGATTTTTCTGTTGTTAATATTGCTAATGGACGATCTTTTGAGTTCCAAACTACAGCAGTTTGACTAGGAGAATTATTAGGAATAATGACACCACCTCGAACTATCCCAAAAAGTTCTGATTGATTTACCCAATTGGGAATAGTCGTGTTTGTAGGTTGTAAATTTTCCGCAGTATTTAAGCTAAATCCCCAAGCACCTCCCAGCAGTTTTCGTAATAATTGACGAACTCCGGGGGTGGATAAATTACCAACTGGTCCAGTAGCTATTAAGTAACCACCTTGACTTACCCATTGATCTAAAGCGATCGCTTGTTCTGTTGTCAATACCTCTACGTTTGGCAAAAATAATACCTGTGGTTTACCCCAATCAGCCTTATTTTTGACGTTACTCAAAGAAATGACACAATAGTTCACACCTAGTTTCTGTAAACGGTTACTAATTCCCCTCCACTGTTCAGGATTATTTTGGCTATTCACTACACTAAATACAGGAGTATTATTGGTAGCTTTTGCAGGTAATATTCCCAAGATATTAAACAGGAAAAGGTTAATATTTAAAATAATAAATCCGACTGTTTTGTTATTCATTAGTCAGTTGTCAGTTGTCAGTTGTCGTAAGGGCGAAGCATTCGGAAAGTAAACTTGGGAAAAAACCGATAATTTATCTTCCGAATGCTGATGCTTCCAGCACGCTTCTCGAACGCCCTTACACCGAATGCTTCGCCCGTAATGTTGTTAGTTGTCAATTATCAATCCTATTGTATACAAGTATTTATTAATTCCTCTACTCCCGCTACTGGGAAAATACTGACATTCAATTTTTTAGATACTTCCTCAACCGTCATATCATCTAGAAATACCAATTCCCCATGTTTAAGCATAACACTAGGTAATAAAATTCCCTCTCCTAAATCTTGCCCTTTTAAGTTTAAAAGTAAATCATGTCCTGTTAATAAACCCGTGACACTGATACTTTGTCCCCAATAATCACTAGAGAAAGCTTGTATTTTTACTTCTAATCCTGCTACAGTATTTAATTGTTGTACAAGTGGTTGAAATGCTGTTTCCACTGCATTACCAACAACCCAAGTTAATCTGCGGGGCTGTGTAATTTTTGGTGGTAATAACTCAGTTGCAGTTTGGGTAAATTGTTTAATAAATAAACGAATTGAACCAACACCATTATCAATTTGTGGATACTCTTCATATTCAGCTTCTGTTGGTAGTTCTTCCCCTGCAATTAAAAACCATTCATCAGCTAACCACACCACATTAGAACCATATTTTTTCCGAAATTGTTGAGAGAGTAATTTAACTTGACAAATTACCTCTTGTGCTTTTTCTTTAGTCACGGGAATTAACTCATCTTCCTGGGGACGAAACCGCGTTAAACCCACGGGAACAACTGCTACTGATGCTACTGTTGGTAATTCACCAGTATGAAAAGATGTTAAATCTTGTAATGTCCTTTCTAGATGTTCACCATCATTTATTCCTGGACAAACCACGACTTGAGCATGAATTTGTAATCTTCGTTCTTGAAACCAACGAATTTGGGAAATAATTTCTCCACCACGAGGATTTTTCAAAAGTCTAATTCTCACATCTGGTTCTGTGGAATGCACAGAAACATACAGAGGAGATAACCGCATTTGTTCAATTCTTTGCCATTCTCTTGCTGTCAAATTTGTAAGAGTTAGGTAAGAACCATACAAAAAACTTAGGCGATAATCATCGTCTTTTAAATATAAACTAGAACGTTTTCCCGGTGGTTGTTGATCAATAAAGCAAAAAGGACAACGGTTATTACACTGAATTAAACCATCAAATAAAGCTGTAGAAAATTCTAATCCTAAATCCTCATCATAATCTTTTTCAATTTCTACATGATGAGTTTTTCCAGTCGTATCTAAAACTTCTAATTCCAAAATTTCATCAGCGCATAAAAACTGATAATCAATTAAATCACGGGGTTGTGTGCCATTAATAGCCACAATCGCATCCCCGGCTTCAAAGCCAATTTCGGAAGCAATTGAGTCAGGAAGCACCTTAGTAATTTTAGCAGGTTGAATGGTAGTCATGAGTCAGTTGTCAGTTGTCAGTTGTCAGTTGTTAGTTGTCAGTTGTCCGGAAATAGGGAACAGGAAATAGGTAATATTCTAACTCCTGACTCCTGAATTCTTACATAATAGGGTTATCCTTGCCAACCGCTGGCGATCGCTAATAAAATGGAAATACCAAAAGCCAATCTATACCAAACAAAAACAAATGTGTTTTTAGTTTGTAAATATTTGATTAAAAAGGCAATTGATAAATAGGAAAAAATAAAGGTGGAAATGATGCCAACAATTAGCAAGATGACAATATTATTTGGTAACTGTTGAGATTGAAACATTTGGAAGATTTTCAGACTTTTGTATAAAGTAGCGATCGTCAAAGTTGGAAACCCTAGCAGAAATGAAAATTTCGCTGCTGCTTCTCTTTCTAATCCTAGAAATAACCCAGTAGTTAAAGTTGCACCAGAACGAGAAACTCCAGGAAGTAAAGCTAGAGTTTGTCCTAATCCTACCAAAATACCATCTCTAATTTCTAAAGTATCGAAACCTCGTTTGCGAGTCCCAATTTTCTCGGCTAAACCTAGCAAAATTGACATAACAATTGACATTATAGCAATAATTAATGCACTTTCAGGAATGACATCTTTAAACAAAAAACCAATGCTTAAAGCTGGAATTGTCCCCACAGCAATCCCCACAACAATTTTCCAATCTTCACTTTCCCAGTCTTTATCTTTAAAGGCTTTAATTGCACCTTTAACTAAACTAGAAACCAAAGACCAAAAATACCACAAAATAGCAATCACACTACCAAACTGAATAGCATCAACAAAATCTTTAGAACCAAGTTCTTTCCACCCAAATATCTTGGTAACAATTAATAAATGTGCAGTGCTACTAATGGGTAAAAACTCTGTAATCCCTTGCACAATCCCTAAAATAAACGCCTGGATAAGTCCTTGCAGCATATCAACTTGGCTAGTAACTGCCTCAGCAGGTACTCCTACTTGTAGTAGTTGCCATGATAGTAAATTCATACTATTTATCTCTAAAATTATTGCCATTAATCAAACTCCCAAAATCAATGCGTAATTCTAGCAAATTATCCAACTGGAGTTGCTTGTGTTCAGTCATTTTGGGCAAAATCTTATCAATTGATAATTGACAATTGTTTCATTCACAGCACTGGTGACTAACGAATGAGAATCTTAATCAGCAACGCCAGAATTTGAAACCCATGAAGATGGGTTTTGTCTGTGTAGCCGCGACTTCTAGTCGCTAAATTACCGAGGATAATGCTTGGCTAAAAATTCTTTTGCTTCAGCTTTATTCTTAATTAGACTATCTACTGTAGCACTTAATAAATCATCAAGCATTTGCTTATATTGAGGACTAGGTTTATAACCCAATTCTTTTAAATCATTCCCATTTAACAGCGGTTGAATATTTCCCCAGTTAGTTAAATATTGCCAAATGCGTCTTCTAATTTTCCGGGGACTTTGTAAAGCAATTAAGATTAAAGTTTGCAAATCATACTTCTTGAGTAAATAGACAGTTTGACTAGGTTTTTCAAAAGTCGGTAATAATGTCATCACCTCAGACTGAATTTGAGATAATTTCTGTAATCTGGCAATACTATCATCAGCTAATTGGAGATTCTTCGCTACTTTTTGGCGATATTCTGGTTTTAAATAAGCTATTAATACTTCTAAACGTAGTTGCCAATTTATTAAAGTTTGGTTGCGGTCAAATTTCTCTAAACAGCGTGCTAACAAATTTAATTGTCGAGCCAGTTCCGCATCTAATTCGAGAGAAGGATGAATACATTGTAAAGCACCTAAGCTATTCAGCAATTCTAAAGCTGATTGCCAATAAGATGCTGCTAATATATATTTTAATTCGGTTTTTAGACGAGTTTGTAAAGCCGGAGTTTTATTATTTGTTTGACTAGTCCGATCATAAACTCCACTATTGATAGCATAACGAATATAGGCTTCTGTTTGTGGTTCTATGTAAAATCCAAACCGCACAGCAAAACGCACGCCGCGATAAATACGAGTCGGATCTTCAATAAAACTATTGGCGTGTAAAATCCGAATTTGTTGATTTTGTAAGTCTAGAAAACCACCAAAAAAATCTAATAATTCTCCAGCACGGGGAGAAGTTAATCTCAATGCCATGGCATTAATAGTAAAATCTCGCCGATATAAATCTTGACGAATGGAACTAGCTTCAACTTCTGGATTTGCTGCTGGGTAAGGATAAAACTCTGTTCTGGCTGTGGCAATATCTACCCATAATGAATCTAATTCTGGATCTTTGTGCCATAATAAAGCCGCAGTTTGGAAAGCGCCATGAATTTCTAATCTAGCATTTGGATAAAGTGGTTGTAATGCTTTAGCTAATTCTACACCTGCACCGACATCTGCGGTTTTATGAAAACCATCAACTACTAGATCAATATCATTAATCATTAAGGCGTGAGTTTCCGCATCTGATAGTAGCAAATCTCGGACTGCGCCACCAACTAAATAAAGATGCCAGCCTCGTTTTTCTGCTTCTTGCGATGCTATAGTTAGTAATTGCCAAAGTTGAGGCGCGAGACGATTTTCTAATTCACTACTAAGTCCTAAATTATGTTCGGAATTTTGAATTTTGAATTTTTTTGACGGCAGCCTAGCAGAACCACTATTTTGAATTGTTAATTGATGTAATTCTCTTAAAACATCGGTGCGGGTGACAATACCAACTAATTGCCCGTGATCTAATACTGGTAATCTGCCAATATCATAAATTACCATCAAAGATTCAATTTCAGGTAAAGAAGTATCTGGGTTAATTGTCTTTAAATTAGTTGTCATATAACCTTTAACTGGTGCATGACTAAACCCATGATGTAAAGCAATATCTAAATCCCGTCGAGAAATAATTCCTATTAATAAACCTTGGGTATTAACTACAGATAAACCTGAATGTCCATAGCGTAATAAAATCCGCTGTGCTTCGGCTATTGTGGTTTCAGGACGAATTGTCCGGACCGGAGAAGACATTAAGTCTCTAGCTGTAGGAGGATGGGGAATTTGGGCTTTTAAACCATCTAATAATTGTTGTAAAATTGGTTGTGCATCTGTAGTGCGGAGGTTGAGAGATGCCGCTTGGGAATGGCCACCACCGCCATGAGGTTGAAATAAGTAATTAAGATTGGTATGGGGAATTTGAGTTCTCCCAATTACTGTTAAGCGCCAATCATCTTCACCCAAGGGATATTTATTCGCTAAGAGGACAGCATGAGATTCGGTTAAATCAATTATTTCGGAAGCTAAATTTGATAAACCCGGTACAAAACCATCTGTTGTCAGTGTCACCCAAGCAATGGTATATCCCCGTAAACAGAGATAGTGTAAGTTTTCTAAAGCTTCACTTAATAATTGTTGTAATTGTGGCGATAAACCAGGATCACGGTAAGTAGAAATTACTGATAAATTTGCCCCTTGCTGCATTAACCAAGCTAATGCGAGAGCATCTCTAGAGGTAGATTGTTTGTATGTTAATGAACCTGTATCAACATGAATACCCAAAGCCATTACGGTTGCTTGGGCAGAATTGAGGGAAATATGGCTTTTTTGCAATTCTTCTACCATTAAGGTAGTTGTAGCGCCCACTTGGTCAATGTATAATTGGGTAGTGGGAATATCCCCTTCTTGTCCGAGATGATGATCATAAACGATGATTTCTTGGACATTGGGTAAATCGAACCATTCAGCGGCTTTACCCAGGCGATCGCGCTTTTGAGTATCAACAACTATTAAAGAACGAATTTTTTCAGGATTTACCGAACGTCTTTCAATCAACGGATATTCATCTCGGTGTAGTGCCAAAAAATCTCTTACAGGAGGATGGGCCCCTCCAGTCAAGACGATTTTACTTCCTGCTTTAAGACAAGTTAACCCCACTGCTGCCCCTAAAGCATCAAAATCAGCAGTTGTATGACAAAGAATTAAATCCATATATGTAGGGGCGCAAGGACTGCACCCAGAAGTATGGCTAATGCCACTTCTATCTTAATCATTTCTCGAATCCCCATACCCAATCCTCGAAAGAAATAACAGATTGCAGGATGAGAAATGAGCAACTGTTACATACAAAATTACCCGGTAAGCGTAAAGCTCAGTCACAAAGCGTGCTGAGATATAAGCGACACGGGCGAAAATATTGCGCCTAATTCATCGAATGGTAATAGTAGATGTGATACAATTTCAACGATTCTAGAATTTAAGTATAACTAAACAACGTAAAAACTTAACTTATTTGGTTGAGTGCGTAGTCATACCTAACGGTATTGCAGTTTAGGAAAGCTAAATTTGGTGAGAAATGAAATGCAAAAATCAAGTACGGTAGGGCATACCGGAATTAACGCTTTAGGAGAATCGACCTCTGTTTTTGTTGGAGTAATCCAGCAATTGTAAGTTGGCTCATTGATTAAAGAATCTCAGCGTCTTTAGACGCTGAGAGTGTCAAAAACCAGACGTAAAATATTAATTGATCAGGTGATGCCTTGTGAGTTCATGAGGTTCACTGAAAAACCCAGACTGCTTATACAGTAACAGTTATGGGCAAAACTAAGATTTCGTTATGTTGGGAAAAATAAAATGACCATAGTATTTCAAATCGCCTTAATATCATTAGTCTTGTTCTCTTTTGTGCTTGTAGTTGGTGTACCTGTTGTTTACGCCACTCCTCAAAACTGGGTAGAATCTAAAAAACTGCTCTGGGTTGGTTCGGGAATTTGGGCAATTTTAGTGGTGTTAGTCGGTATATTAAACTTTTTTGTGGTTTAATTGACTGCTTTAATTATCCACTAACACATAACATACAGATTAGAGGAGCAGAAAAGCCCAGGTAAAGGGTCAAAAAGGAAAAAACTTTTTTTCTCGATGACTTTTTCCTAATTGTGCTTTCCTGCTCTTCTATTTTGAAGATAGAAAAGTATATTGATAAAGCAGGTAGAGTAAATTTATTCAGAGGCAGTTATGGCAGTTTTTGAAGGGAATTTTCTGCAAACCGAGTCATTGCGGTTTGCATTGATCATTGCTCGATTTAATGATTTGGTCACACTTAAACTAGTAGAAGGGTGTAAAGATTGTTTGAAACGTCACGGGATCGATCCTGATCCCGAAGGTGAACAAGTGGACTACGTTTGGGTCCCTGGTAGTTTTGAAGTGGCAAATGTAGCTCGGCAATTGGCTATGTCTGGTCGGTATGATGCCATAATTTGCCTTGGTGCGGTTATTAAAGGACAAACACCACATTTTGATTATGTATCGGCTGAAGTTTCTAAAGGGATTGCTGCGGCTAGTTTTCAAACAGGTGTACCTGTAATTTTTGGCATTTTGACAACAGATACTATGCAGCAAGCTCTAGAAAGAGCCGGAATTAAAAGTAATCATGGTTGGGAATATGCCATGAATGCGATCGAAATGGCTAGTCTAATGCGTCAACTACGCCCAAATTTAGCCAGTTAAAACCGACGACTGACCACCGACAACTGACCACTGACAAAAAAATTTAATTTAGGGGTTGACAACTGAGAATAAATCTGGAATAATAAGATTATTGTGCAGTTGCGGGTGTAGCTCAGTGGTAGAGCGCAACCTTGCCAAGGTTGATGTCGTGGGTTCGAATCCCATCACCCGCTTTTAATTTAAAGCTATGATATGAGAACAGGGCTAAATTTTCTTCTGTGCCTGCTAATCTAGTGGGTCATGGCTTTTTCAGTTGGGATAGTAATATAGACTTTCCGGGCTACATCAATTTTTAGAAGTAATTTTAGGTTTCCCCATACTGATTTTCAGAATAATTGGGGAATAATGTAAAAAAACCGCTCAAGTTATTTACCTCGCTTGTGCAATCTCCAAAACCAGATAAAATTGACCTGAATAAGGAATATACTTGTCCTTGTCGTCGCAAGGGACAACTGATTCCTATTACTCTCACAGAAGCCTTTGGATGCGATCGCTGCCAGCAGATTTTTGTTGTAGAGGAAAATGGATATGTATTAGAACAACTTTCTACCACCTATCCCTATAAGCGGGCTTGGCGATGGAAAGGAAATAACTGGCACATAGTTCAACCTCGCTTAGGACAAAGCTATTTACCCATAGCACTAAGCATTATTTTTGTGTTAGTGATTATATGGTTGCCATTAGCCCTGTGGTTTGCTACTAGTTCCAGCATCCTCTCGTGGGCAATGGTAGCAGTGTTGTTGGCAATTCTGCCAGCACTAATGGTCTGGCTTACTTACAGACGTTAACTCCATGACAGGTGAAGTGATTGATGATTACCCCGAACCCATGACTAGTGCAAAACGCGCTTTTCAAGCTTCATTGAAGTTGGGAATTACGAAGGGGATAGACAGGAGTCGGGCTGTGTTAGCAATGGCACAAGCAATAGAATGTGATTTTGATGAAATTCTCGAAGCTAATACATTAGATCTAGAAGCAAGTCGAGAAATGGCAGTTCCAGAATTAATTTTGGACTGGTTGAAGCTAACTCCCTCCAGATTGGAGAATACAATCAAGATTCTGCAAAGACTAGGGGAATTATCAGATCCTTTGCGACGAGTGAGAACTGCTGATTATCAACAGGAAGACTCCCAAAGTTATACCCAGTTAATGCCTTTAGGGGTGATCGCCTTTATTTATGAGGCTTTCCCAGATTTGGGGGCGATCGCGGCTGGTTTTTGCCTGAAAACAGGTAATAGTATTATTCTCAAAGGGAGTACAGAAGCTAGTCATTCTAATACGGCGATCGCTAATTCACTACAATCAGCCATTACTCAAGTTGGTTTACCAGCAGGTTGTGTACAATTAATCACCGCTGAACATGGGGCTTCTGTGCGAGATTTAGTCACTCAAGATCAGGATTTAAGTTTAGTTATTCCCTACGGACGTTCTAGCTTAATTCAACAGGTAGTTAGACAAGCAACTTGCCCAGTTTTAAAATCAGCAATGGGTAATTGTTACCTGTACTGGTCACTAAATAGTAGTTTAGAAATGGTGCGCTTGATGATTATGGATAGTCATGAAAGCGAACCAGATCCAGTCAATGCGATTGAAAAAGTTTTAATTCATCGTCAATCTTTACCATCTTCCTTATCGGTATTGTGGAGTAGCTTAAAGGAAAAAGGTTTTGAACTCAGAGGTGATGCGGAATTAGTAGAAGCTTTTCCCCAGTTGCAATTAGCAAAAGATGGAGAATGGGGAGTACCCTATTTAACCAAAACAGTGGCGTTTAAATTGGTAGATAGTTTAGAAAGTGCGATCGCTTGGATTAATCAATATAGTAGTGGTCATGCTGATAGCATTGTTACAGAATCCTACCAAGAAAGTCGTCAATTTGCCTTAGGAGTAAATAGCGCCTCCACCTACATTAATGCTTCCCCCCGTTTTGCCCGTAACTCCTCACGGGGAGATGCAGTATTTTTAGGAATGTCAAATCAAAAAGGACATAGAAGGGGATTTATTAGTTTGGAGACTTTGACAACTGTAAAACACATTGTTCAAGGTAATGGACGATTTTAGGAGGTAGGGGCGCAGGGTCTGCGCCCTTTCAGGAGTCTACGATTAAACTAAAGCTGCGGTTGTTTTGAGGGCGAAAATTTTCTCAATGATATCTTCAACTACCTTATCTGGTGTAGAAGCACCAGAAGTAACACCAACCTTAATTTCTCCTGACGGTAGCCAGTTTTCTGTAATTACCAAATCTCCTGTTAATTGCCGATGTTCAATAGTCTTAATTGATTGAATTCTTTCAACACAATCAATATGATAGGAAGGAATATTTTTATCAAAAGCAATCTGTTGTAACTGAGTAGTATTTGATGAATTAAAACCACCAATAACTATCATTAAATCCACCTTTTCTTCCACTAATTCCAACATAGCATCTTGACGTTCTTGAGTAGCATCACAGATAGTATTGAAATTTTGAAAATGCTGATTTAACTCTGTTGGTCCATATTTTTGCATCATAGTTCGCTCTAGCATTTTACCGATTTGTTCGGTTTCACCTTTGAGCATAGTTGTTTGATTAGCAATACCTACCCGTTGTAAATCTTGATCAGGATCAAATCCCGCCGAACAAGCTTTAGCAAACTTGGCTAAAAATTCTTCACGATTGCCACCATTGAGAATATAGTTAATGACATATTCTGCTTCTTTCAAATTCAAAACAATCAAATATTTACCAGCAAAAGAACTGGTTGCAACAGTTTCTTCATGCTTGTATTTGCCGTGAATAATTGAGGTGTAATCGCCTTTTTTGTGTTTTTCTACAGTGTTCCAAACTTTAGATACCCAAGGACAAGTAGTATCAACAATTTGACAACCTTTATCATTGAGGATTTGCATTTCTTGAACACTTGCACCAAAGGCTGGTAAAATTACCACGTCACCTTTACCAACAACAGAAAAGTCTTTTACCTTATCAATGAGGGGAATAAATTCTACCTGCATTTCCTGCATTCGTTTATTCACAGAAGGATTGTGAATAATTTCGTTAGTAATCCAAATGCGTTCCGTGGGGAAATGCTGACGGGTTTCATAAGCCATAGCTACAGCCCGTTCCACACCCCAACAAAAACCAAATGCTTGAGCTAGTTGGATAGTGACATTACCACGTTTGAGAGTGTAATTGCGATCGCGTATTTCCTGAATTAAGTTACTCTGATACTCAGATTGTAACTGTGTAGCAACTTCCGCTTGATGACCAAAACCCTTACGATTGTAATTGGCTGAATGTTGAAGGCTGCGTTTAAAAGCTTTTGTATCCATTTGAAATAAGCCACTAAAATTACTATTTTTGATTTTCTCGCGCTTGGAGACGATTAAGACAGAAAATTGTGATTTATATCCGATTTCCTGAGTTGATCTTTTGTGGTTGAGGAAGCTGGGGTGCTACTTGTTGGTTACTATACATTTGTAAAGCAGTCCGCCAAACTAGATAACCAGGAGGACTCAGATGTAAACCATCGGTAGTAAAATCTGTACGGAGATTACCTTGTTTATCAGTGAATAGGGGATGTAAATTGAGATATCTGACACCTTTTGCAGTAGCGATATTATTCAATTCCTCATTCAACTTGCGAATCCGCAGATTGGGAATAGCTAGGAGTTTTTCTTTTCCTTCCCAAGTGATTCCTTCTGCACCATGAGGCAAAATTGACTGGACAACAATTTCTGCTTGGGGGTGTTTTTGTTGCAGATAATTGATAATTCGCCGATAATTACCTAAAATTTCCTGATCATCTAGTCCCCGAATTAGATCATTAATCCCTACCATAATTAAAATCATATCTGGTTGGGTGCGGTCAAAAAAATCTAATCTTTGTAATAGCCCATTGCTAACTTCCCCAGAGATTCCCTGATTTAGCCAGGATCTATCTTCCGGTAATAACTCCGGTGGAAACCATAAACTCAGAGAATCTCCCGCGAGGATAGTTAATCGCTGGGGATTTTTTTCAACAGTGGCTTTCGCTTCTTGTTTAAGAATATCTAACCATTGGGGATAACTGAGTTTATGACGAGGACCCAACTCTGGGGGTACATATTGATTTTTCCAGTTGAGGTTAACTGGTTCTGGGGGATTTGGGATAGCTGTGGTTTCTAATCCAGGGATTAGTTTTTGCTGTCGCCAAATCAATAAAATGACCGCTAACATTAGGATGATGTTAGTTAACAATGCTAAGAATCCCCAGAAAGGAAAGGTTTTTACACGATTAGACACGACTAGGAAACATTACCGATATTGAATTAATTGTAAATCTGGTCATGGGTAATTGTCAGTTGTCAGTTGTCAGTTGTCAGTTGTCAGTTGTCAGTTGTTAAGAAGTTTTCCCTGCTCCCCTGCTCCCCTGCTCCCCTGCTCCCCTACTCCCCTACTCCCCTACTCCCCTACTCCCCTGCTCCCTGCTCCCTACTTCCCCTACTGACTACTTATGAGAAATGCGATCAGCGAAGTCGGAGTTATAACCTTCTTCACCGTGTTCGTGGATATCCAAACCTTGATTTTCTGTTTGCTCTGGAACTCGTAAACCGACTGTAGCACTAATAATTTTGAGAATGATCCAAGTTCCCACCCCGGCAACAATATAGGCTAGAGCGATCGCTATTAGTTCTACAAATAATTCACTAAAGTTACCACGCAGTAAACCATCTTTACCTCCGGGATTAACTTGAGTTGTGGCAAAGATGGCTGTGAAAATCGCGCCTACAGTCCCACCAACGCCATGTATAGGGTAGGTATCTAAGGCATCATCAATCCGTAACTTATGCTTGAAACTGACAGCAAAGAAGCAGACACAAGCAGTCATGAAACCTATTAACATTGCTCCTAGAGGTGTGACAAATCCTGCGGCTGGGCTGATACCAACTAAACCAGCTACAGCACCCGTGGCTGCGCCTACAGCAGTAGGTTTTCCCCTTAATTGGGCTTCTAAAATCAACCACATTAATGCCCCAGCCGCGGCTGATGTATTAGTGGCAACAAAGGCTACTGTGGCTACTGTGCCAGCAGATAAGGCGCTACCAGAGTTAAAGCCAAACCAGCCAAACCAAAGTAAGCCAGCACCTAACAAAATAAAGGGGACATTGTGAGGGGGGCTAAGACGATTGGGATAATTTTTTCTGGGTCCGAGGACAATGGCTGCGACTAGTGCCGAAACACCGGAACTAATATGCAAGACTGTACCCCCAGCAAAGTCTAGAGCGCCTAGTCCGCCATATAAACTTAAAAATCCTCCTTTTGCCCAAACCATGTGCGCTAGGGGTGTGTAGATGAAGGTTGACCACAGTAGCACAAATAGACAATAGGCACGGAAACTCATCCGTTCGGCGATCGCTCCCGAAATTAAGGCTGGGGCGATAATTGCAAACATGGCATGATAGATCATGAATGCTTGATGGGGAATTGTCTTAGCATAGGAAGTGACATCCGCATAGGTAGGATCTGCTGCTTTGAGGGCATCTTCATAAGCCATGTGGGGTAAATAGCCTTGAGTTTCTAAACCCACATTCCCAAACATCCAATGCCAACTACCGATGATCGAGTTACCCGGTGAGAAGGAAAAACTGTAACCCCAGAGAATCCAGGTTACTCCGACAATCGCCATCAACACAAAACTCATCATTAATGTGTTGAGAATATTCTGCGATCGCACAAATCCACCATAGAAAAATGCTAACCCCGGTGTCATCAACAATACCATGGCTGATGATATGAGCATAAATGCTGTATCTCCTGGATCAGGAGCAGGTCCAGGAATTGAAGTTTGTGCAGAAGCATTTCCTGTCAATAACCCTATCAGCAACAATAGGGTTAAACATCCAATGATGACCACTTTCTTGAACACTTATTTTCGTTCCTATTCGTCGGCGATATTGGTCTTAATTAAATACAATTCGTAATATTTACTACTTTTTTCTGTCTTAGAAGTTACTCAAATTTTAATTTTCCAGGAAGCTTAACAAAAATCTTATCTTTGCATCAGTATTTGTGGGAGTCTGGAGGAAGCTAATTTCTTTCAATTTATTAAAAATATCATTTAGATGCGTTTCCCCTGGGCATTGTCTATAGCTTGAATTGCTTGTCCTGTGGCGATACCTACAGCCAGCGAAGCGATCGCTGTTACTGAGTCTATAATGGCATTTATCAGTTACAAAATCTGTAATCCTATCCATCACCATTGATTTACTAACATTACTTATAACAACTTCTCTCGGCGAACTAAATTTGCTCTCAAGTCTTCAATCTCTACCAATAATTCTACTTCTTTATTACCAATTAGTGCATCACTTGGTAATTCTTGTAACCGTTGTTCAACACTATTAAATAATGTTTGTAAATCGGAAATGGCTTTTAATTCAGGAGTATTTATAGGTAGTTCGTCATCCTTTTGGCTCAAACTCTGTAATTTTTCTACTAGTGACTGTATTTTTCCCGCTATTCCTGAATATCTTTGAATCAATTTAATATTTTTTGCGGATATTGTTATTTCTTTAAAAAATATATTTGCTTGAATAAATATTTTTTCTCCTAATTCTCCTAATCTGGAAATAAGTTCTTTTTTCAGGTTCTCCAATATAGCATTAGCTTGTTTATGTTGATAAGGAGGCATTAATTGTAATGCGTGATGAAATTGGGCAATTTCTTCTGGTGTTAATATTGTTAGTATATATGGAGTTCTCTCTTGGGTTTTAAGATCCTCTTTTTGTTCATCAACAGCTATAATCAATGGTAACTGTTCAACTTGATCTAATGATTGGTTAATCTCTTCATTTTGTTCTATTTTATTAATAGCTAATTCAGGATAAATATCACTTTCAATTACATTTATAATTCCTGGTAAATATTCATCCATCATGGTGACATTGGCATAAACTATATTTTTAATTAGTGCAGAACTCAGTTGATCTCCATCTACATCTATACTAGTTTTATAACGAATTTCTCCATCATTAAAATCCATTTCAAAGTTACCATTAATCATGCCATAATTTGCCCTGGTGATAAATTCGCTAATGGTTAATCTTTTATCTTCTTCTACTTTAAATGGACAAATAGAATAAAATACAAATTGTTTTTGTTCTTCTCTGACTTTAGCGTAGCAATTCCATGTACCATTATCTCCTTGAAAACCTAGTCTTAAACTAGTTTCTCCTTCGATTTTGGTAAATGTCCAATCATCTTCTAGGAAAAAGTTAATTATTGTTGTTAGCATTGTTTGATTAATATTATTGTTATTTGTTTCTCCAAATATCTCATCAGTGAAATTCTTGAAAATATCACTAATACTATTATTTATAATTCCTGTTGTTGATAAATTGGTTTGTGTCCATTCTTGGAAAAAATCAACTATTCCTTGACTAATTTTATCAGGATTATTGATAGTAGCAGGATTGACGTAATTCCAAAAGGTACTATAACCAATTTCTTGGTTATTTTGAGTTTGTTTTACAGATAAACATAGCCAATTTTCTGTTTGTAATAGGGGATTGATATTTTCTTGATTTTCTGATTGCTGGCATTGAGCGAAGTCGAAATGTTGACTAAGTTTTAAAAGATATGTAGCTGCTTGTTCAATGTTATTAGCATTTTCTAGTAGTTGGGGGAGTAAGTCAGGTTGAAGTGTAATTTCGATGGTAATATCAGTTTCTAAGAGGAATTTACCGCCAATAAAAGGGCTGCGTATTTCTGGTTTAAGATTGAATAGAGCATCTTTTTCAATGCGTTGATAGAGTTCTAGGTTTACTGGGAATGTGAGACGACATTCGATGATTTGATCATCTTGTTTGATGAAGTTTAGAGAAACATTATTGATACTTATAGAGGATAGGAAGCTATCATGTAATATCAATTCATTTTTAAGTTGATGGTTTTCAGTATAAGTAGTCATATTCAGTCAAAAAACTCCTCTTTCTTGTAAATAAGCCTCATAATCCTGCCCTTTTTCAACAATACCCTCAATATCGGACTCAATCATGTCTTCAGCTAAATATTTAGCTTGAGCGGTGACAAAACTATCTGTTGTAAACATATTCTGTGGTAAACAATCGAGCTAGAGATCGCACTTTTGAGAAGCACTGGAATTCTTATGGCAGGCTTAGTTAGTGAGTATTGCTCACCTGAGTTAGTGGAATATGTTTCGCTAATAAATCGGGTTTCAGTGCGATCGCTCTACACATTATCCCACTGCCAAGCCAGGATCGAGCGATGCTCCAAAGGAGCCGCCGTAGGCAACGCTTTTGGTTTTGCGCTGATTGCACCATTATCAATTGGATTGGTGTCAAGCGCGATCGCACTTCCCAAAATCTTACTATCGCCCTAAACTACATCCAAGGGCATCAGCCGCTAACCCTGTTTTGTCACTCTCGGAAAACAATAATCGAATCCATCTTTTGTAACTCTTATTTCATCAAGGTTTGGCGCTTTTTTATGTATTAAAAAATAAAATTGCTGCATAAAATGTCAAAACCCAAGCCCCGTAAACCTTTCAGGTATTGCATTTTCCCAATCTGACAGAACAGGGCTAATACTTGGTCAATAGCGATCGCGCAAACTATTAGGGGTGTTTGGGAGGAGTCATGTAGGGTTAAGTCTCCGTTTAACTGGAGATGTTCAAAGTTATTGGTCATCCTGTTTAAGAATTTTTGGTTAATATTAAAGATATAGGAATCATATTTGATTTTTGAACAAAATTAGGTATTGTAGGTGTGTTAGAATGCAGTTTGTAACGCACCAAACCCTTGAGGACGGTGCCGTACTCTCGCCGATAAAACACCCTACGTATGTATCTTTTTTCCAAATCAAATACTACTCCTATAGTAAGGATTTAGATAGCCGTGAAAAACAGAGAGTCAAAATAAAATGAATAATGAATTAGCCCATGAATATGTTCATTTTAATTCTATTGGGAATTTAGTAAATTGCAAAGGAACTATTCAAAAGACAAAGGAAAATATCAAACCGCTTTATGATACTAATAAAATAATGGGTTATCAACTACTTTTAATAGAAAATACAATTGATGTTGAGGAAAAATTAATAGAATATAAATTTGAAGAAGTTACAAAAAGCAAATTTCCTTTCGTTTATGCCTTAGTACAACCTGTTGAAAACAACCCAATAGACTTTGATCGGTTAATGGAAGAGTTAGATTACATAAGAGTTGATGTTTAAAGCACATAGAGGTAAGGGTGATTAATGTAGTTTGGGACATGGAAACCAGCGATCCTGATGACTTCCTAACTCTACTCTTTTTAATTGGACATCCCCAGGTTAACCTTAAGGCAGTAACCGTCACTCCTGGTACACCCGATCAAATTGGATTAGTTCGACACGCACTCACGCAATGGTTTGGTTTGAATATCCCCGTGGGAGCTTATAATCTTGAGCATGGAAAGCAGTGCGTCTCTGGATGGCACTACAAAGTCTATGGAAACATACCTCCCTCCTACGATGCTGAACCGGGAGGTGAGGTTCTGCTGCGTTGCTGTGACGAGAACACAACCCTGATTACGGGTGCGCCTCTTAAGAACCTTGGTGCTGCCATAACCCTTAGTTCAATACCAGGGGGAGAAGTGTTGAAACTAGGTCGTTTAGTTACCCAAGGGGGATTTGCTGGTCAAGGTGTGATTCCTCCTGAACAGCAGTTGGAGAAGTTCAAGGGGATGGTCACTTGTCCTAGCTATAACCTGAATGGAGATTCAAAATCGGCGTTAGCAGCTTTAGAGTATTCAGGTATTGGTATTAGACGTTTTGTGTCTAAAAACGTCTGCCATAAAGTTTACTATGACCAAGAGATGCACAAGCATTTCGAGGCAGTAAAAGACAAAAGCAAGGCTCTTGCCTACATTTGGAAAGGGATGGATGCCTATTTGAAAAAGAAACCTGCTGGCAAAAAATTTCACGATCCTTTAGCTGCTTGCTGTGCTATTGATGAATCTATCGGGACTTGGGCTGAGGTTGATCTGTACTGCGATAATGGCCAGTGGGGAGCAAAATTATCTCCTAGTACTAGGACATGGATTATTACTGACTACGACCAAGAAAAATTTGTCCAAACTCTCACCGCTTATTAAAGAATAAAGGTGTGTTTTTCCTTTTCCATCATGGGATCTTATAATATCCCTGGCAGAAGGCCAGTGTAGGCTCCTGCATTCAGGTCTGTAATTATATCTCTTGCTGTTGTATTATTTTCTGGAGTTATTTGGTAAGCAACTAGCGTTTCTTTAGTTCCTTGAAACACAATTACTGGTTTATTTGAATTACCGCCACTCTTAGCCAATTGATAACCCACATCTTCTCCAAGAATATATTTTGTCGATCCAGTAACAATTTGTATTCGATTCGCTTCCGTTATCCCACTAACTTTAGTTAATCCTTGCCGTACTATACCTTGTCCTTCATCTTCTGTATGTATTGTTTGTTGTAGCAGAAGAAGTTTAAATTTAAGATTAGGATATTCGCCACTCTCTAGTATCTCTTTCACGGTTTTGATCAACGCATCTCTAGAGCCACCACCTACTAGAGTCTCTGCGATAGCTATGGTGATATTTTCATTTTCCTTACCGCTCATCAGTTGCTTAATACCTTCTTTTAGATCGTACTGCTGTTGAACTTTGTGAGCATCTGTTTTCGTGTTGAGAGCTTGAGCTTCCTCTTCGCTTAGAGTTCTTTTTTGAATTTTTTTACTAGGAAGATTTTTTCCTTTTGTTAACTGATCAGCTAGGAATGCTCCTCCCCTTTCAAGACTCAGTAAATACTTACAATCATCCATTTCTCCTTGAAGAGTCTGGATAGCTTGGCGATTGTCTTCTATGAACGGAGCATAAATAGCACCTTGCAGCTCTGTCCATGTATTATCGTCACCTCTGATGCTTCTAATAGTATTTTTTCTCGTTTTTAGTTTGCTATCGTCTAAACCTGGTGCAAAACTATTCAATTTTTTTAATAACCAGTCACCATACCAAGCTTCACCCTCTGGGGTCTGTTTTTGATTCTCCTTAGATGCAAAGAATATCTTCTTGATTGTTGCAGGTTTTCTTTCACCATCCCCTAGAGAAATGGAATCTGAATTTTCTTTAGGGTTAATCTTTGCTTCTATATGGTATTTGTTGCTTTTCTCTTTTACTAGATTGATCGCAGTTAATTTGTACTGTGATTGGATAGCTGGTAATTTTGCCTTAATGCTATCTGGCGTAGCACCCTTTTGCTCCATTATCTTCTCAGCATCGACCACAGCTTTGTGAACGTCAGCTTTCTTTTGCTCCATTGTGCGCTCATCGGTCTTGTGATCTTTGCCTTGCTTCTCCTTACTATCCTTATCTTTGGCAAACCCAAACTTATCTTTGACTTTATTGCCAAACTTGTCAAACTTATCCTTAACTGATTTTTTCTTGCCGTCAACCCAATTGTGGGCAGCTTCCTTCTTATCCTCAACCCACTGCTTACCGGCTTTATATTTTTCCTTCGCCGAATCTTTCAGTTTTCCGGCCTTCTTACCCAACTTGCTATTCTTAACCTTGTTGCCAACTTTATTAAACGCCTTCGCGCCTTTATCAATTACCCAATCAACTGCTTTTTCCATCGGTTTCCGTAACTTCTGGAAGATTGCTTGAATCTTGCCGGCAATTCCATCTAAGCCCAAAAGACTTGCTAGGAAACTGATGACTACTGGTAAAGATTTAGCAAGGGCATTTTCTCTTGGACAAAGTCCCATATCCCCGCCACTCCCTCACTGGCTAAGACTTGAAATACATCAACAGTTTGTTCCAACCGACTGACCTTTTCTTCACCCAATTTTTTCACGGCTTGGGCGCGAATTGCTTCATAGGTGAAGCCCAAAATCTGCATTGCTAGGCTAAAGATCCCTTTGATGTCTAAGTTTTCTGGCATTTGAATACCAGCTTCTGCCATTGTGCCTGTCAGCCAGCCAATTAATCCTTGCTGGAGGTGCTTCCCGATATTCTTCATGAAGTTGAGGAAGCCTTGCTTCACCGCCTGAATCAAATTAGTCAAGAAACCAATCGGGTCTTTGAGGATTTGCCCAATTACGCCAGCAACTCGCGCTAGCACTTGCAAGAGCATTTGGGTTAGCTCAATAATCGTCTTGATGACTCCCACGATGAAGTCGAAAGCTTTTTGAATAAAACCTTTATTTGCCTCCTTCATTTCTTCAATGCGGGCATCTATCGCTTGCAAATTTTCTTGATATTTTTGGGCGAGACTCTCAATTAATTCGCCTTGTTTATCGTCAACATTCTGTTGTAATTCATCAAATTTGCCTTGAATCTCTGTTGCGGCTTCTTGTCCAACTGCTTGTAATTCTTGGGGGAGTTTTTGGACATATTGCTGTATTTCTTGTTTTCCATTAGCGATTTCTGCTTTCGCTTGGGTTAATCCTTGACTGACAATACTTACGACATTATTAATTACACCATCCATCTGGTTGATGTACAGTTGTCTTCCTTCTTGATAGAAGGCGTTAACTTCACTGGGCATACCAAACAATTTGTCCCACAACCATTTCCCTGGTCCTAAAATGCCGCCATAGCGATCATTTTTATAATCGTCCATGCGCTTACCAACGTAATCCTCAAAGGTTTTCTTGGCGTTTGCTGCTCCTGTATCAAAGGCTTGTTGTACTTTACTATCTAGTCCACTAAGTGTTTGTTCTACTTTTGTTTTCGTAGCTTCATAGATTTTATTAATATCACCTGCTATTTTCGTTCTTGCTTCTTCATCTTTGCCTTTTGTTCCTATTTGCTCACTTGATACCTGAGTTAAATTTTGTGTTTTCACAGTTTGCATTTGTTGTAAATGCTGTTGTGCTGTAGATTCAGCCGTAGCTTTGGCTGTAGTTATTAAGTTTTGCTCTTGTTGACGATATTCTGGACCTGCTTTTTCTGCGCTGGTTTGGGCTTGTTTTTTGCTGGCTAATGCACCTTGAAATTCTGGTTCGTTGGAATTTGCTAATTGCTCATCTGTTACTTTGGCTTCCGCCATTTGTTGGTCAAGTTTTTTACTGTCTTGTTGTAGTGGTGCTTCTACTTCACTTTGTGTTTTTGGTTTAGGTGCTGCTTTATCTGCGCCAATATTTGATGGTGCTGTTCCTGGTTCTGGTGGTGGTAGTGGTGTGACTTGTTTGGCTTCTATACCATTAGTGCTTGGTGGTTCTTTGGTTTTTTCTTCTAGTGAACCTTGGGAGTTTTTCTGTTCTTCTTTGACTGTTCCACTTAATTCCCCTTTCATGGAATCAAGTTTATTGTTTTTCTTAAAGTCATCAGCTTCTTCCAATGTTTTAGGAGCCATTTCCGCAATGCGCTCCATCAATTTGGCTTTGAAACCGGCTGCATCAAATGGTGGGGTTTCTGTTTGCCCCATGTCGCCAACATGATTACCTTGGGCTTTACTTTCTACTTCATTGCTAGGAGGTTGGGCTGCGGCTTGGGCTTGTTGAGATTTGGACTGGGCTGGATCATGTTGCTTATGTTGTCCAGCTACTGTCTGAGATTTACCTACTACTGCTTGAAAATCAGGATCTTGTTCTGCTGAAGCGGGAGCTTTTGCTCCACCTCCTGCTATAGCTGTACTGGCAGATCCACTGATGCTTGTGGTTTGGTTATTACTGGAGTTGTTGGTGGTGTCTGTTGCACCAGCAGCCGCTAGTTGTTTGCTGGGTTCTGTTGTGGTACTGGCTTTTTCTTGTTCACCTACTGGGGTATCCGCATTTTCAACAGTTTCATTACTTTCTTTAGCAGTTGCTACATTTTCAGAACTGGCTTTATTTGACTTTGCTGTTACTGTTTGAGAGGTTTTGGCGGTATTTTCATCTAAAGTGGATGATGTTTGTGAAGTTGATTTTTCTACCTGTGATTCATTATCTTCTTCTTTTTGTTCTGGAGGATTTTCGGCAATCTTGGATTCAATTTTATTTTCTTTCCGAGCAATTTTAGTTAATGATTTTGGTTGAACTGTATTCCCATTTTGCTGCACTACATGAGTCAATTCATGAGCTAATAAATGTTGCCCATCTCTACTTGTAGGATTATACGCTCCCTGTCTAAAAAATACATCTTGTCCTGTGGCAAATGCCTTAGCATTCAATGATTGATTTAGTTGATCTGATTTGCTATCTGTATGCACTCTCACACTACTAAAATC